>CAVOHB010000008.1:0-14666 GCA_963695705.1 uncultured Actinomycetota bacterium | reverse complement strand
TCGGCTCGATGGGGAGCGTCATGCCGAGGGGGGCAACGAGCTCAGGGGTCCAGGTACCGGCGCAGACCAGAACGGCATCGGCCGCGAGCGGTCGACCCGTCTGGAGCCGTACGCCGGTCACTCGGCCCTGGTCGAGCACCAGTTCGGTGACCCTGTCGTGGACCACCCGGACTCCAGCAGCTCGGGCGCGCGCCCGGACCCCGGCAAAGAATACGGCCGGATTCAGCCAGCCGTCCCGCGGCGACAGCACGGCCCCGGCGAGGTCGTCGACGCGGAGCTCAGGGTGCCGCGCGCCCAGTTCGGCGGGTTCCAGCCACTCGGCGCCGACGCCGTGGGCCTGCTGGGTTTCGAAGTTTCGGCGCAGCTGGTCGACGTCGTCCGGTCCAGCGACGAAGAGGTAGCCGTTGGCCCGCCAACCGAGATCGCCGGGCGGTTCGCCGCCGGTGCCGGCCCAGGTTTCCCAGTCCTCGACGACGTCGAGCGTGTACTGCGACAGCAGGATGTTCTCGGGCCGGGTGAACAGCTGCCGGATCCCGCCGGTGCCCTTGCCGGTCGCGGCCTTGGTGTAGGTCGGGTCGGCCTCGACCAGCACGACGTCGAGACCGGCATCGGCCTCGGCGAGGTGCAGCGCGGTCGCGGTCCCGACGATGCCGCCGCCGATGACGACGACCGCCCTCACCTTGAGTCCTGGTGCTGGGTTCTGCGGTAGACGTCGACGTGATCGGCGGCCAGGGCTGGTCGACCCAGGATCTGGTCGGCGATCTTCTCGGCCATCATCATCACTGGTGCGTTGAGGTTGGCCGTGACGACCTTCGGCATGATCGACGCGTCGACCACCCGCAGCCCCGCGACGGCGCGGAACCGGCCCGCCGCGTCGACCGGAGCCTCAACGTCGCTTCCCATCCGGACTGTGCCGGAGGGGTGGTACGACGTCCCGAGCTTGCGGCGGACGAAGGCCTCGAGCTCGGCGTCGCTGGTGACGTCCGGTCCGGGCGTGAGCTCGCCCCGGTTGTAGCGCGTCCAGGCCGGTTGGGCGACGATCTCGCGGATCAGCCGGATGCCGGCGACCAGGTCGGTCAGGTCGCGTCGGTCGGAGAGGTGGTTGAACACGATGTGCGGCGGTGCCGCGGGATCCGCCGAGCGCAGCGTCACGTGCCCTCGACTGTGCGGTCGGGACAAGTCCATCCAGAACTGGAAACCCGGCACCGGCACCAGCCTGCCGTTGACCAGCCTGCGGGTGAGGGCGAGGAACTCGTACTGCATGTCGGGGAACGCGACCTGGTCGTTGGTGCGAAGGAAAGCGCCGGCCTCGAAGAAGTTCGTCGCACCCAGCCCGCGGCGCAACAGACCCCACTCTGCCGCCAGCCGGGCGCGTCCGATGACCCCAATCGCCGCGGTCAGCGAGTCGGAGTGGTCGGCGGCCCACTGCACGTCGACGCCCGGGTGGTTCTGCAGGTTCTGCCCGACCTGGGCCACGTCGGCGACGACGGGGATCCCGTGCCGGCGCAGCTCGTCGGCCGGGCCGGTACCGGACAGCATGAGCAGCTTCGGCGAGCCGAAGGCGCCGGCGCACAGGACGACCTCCCGCCGCGCGCTGATCCGGGTGACGCCCGGCCCGTCGGCAACCTCGATCCCGACCGCCGTTCCGTGGTCGATCACGATGCGTGTGGCGTGGGTCTTGCTGAGGACGTGCAGGTTCGACCGGCGGACTGCGGGACGGACGTAAGCCCGGCTGGTGCTCCAGCGCAGACCGCGGTGGATCGACGCCTGGGCGATGTGCATGCCCTCCTGGCGGTAGCCGTTGTGGTCGCTCGTCACCCCCCAACCGGACTGCTCACCGCTCTCCAGCAGCGCGTCATACAGCCTGTGCTTCGCCTCCGACCGGCTCACCTGCATCGGTCCGGAGCCTCCCCGCCACTCGTCGGGTCCGTCGGCAAACGTCTCCATCCGCTTGAAGTAGGGCAGGCAGTGGGCGTAGTCCCACTCCACCAGCCCGTCGACAGCCCAGCCGTCGTAGTCGAGCGGGTTGCCGCGGTTGAAGATCATCGCGTTGATCGACGACGTCCCGCCCATGACCCGGCCCGACTTCTCGTCGATTTCCCGGCCGTCCAGCTCCGGTTCGGGCCCGGACCGGTAGCCCCACTGCACCCGCTTGCTCTGGTAGACGAAGGGCAAGGCCGCCGGCATGATCAGCATCGGGGTCCGATCGCTGCCTCCCGCCTCGATGAGCAGCACCGAGACGGCGGGGTCCTCGCTGAGCCGGCTCGCCATGACGCAGCCCGCCGTCCCTGCCCCGACCACGATGTAGTCATAGGTCGGCACCGGATCCTCCTCTCGTGTTCCCTGGTCAGGCTAGGGATCCCGGCGGAGGGGTCGGTAGTGACGCCGAGCGGAACCTTCCGTAGGAGTTTTCGACCTCTGTCGAAGGAGACGACATGGCGAACAGCAGGGACATCGATTGGCCGACGCGCCTGGCCGAGGCACAAACGGTCGTCCAGACCCATCTTGATCGCACGCCCCTCGTTCGGGTCGACCTCGGCGGCTTCGACCCCCCGACGTACCTCAAGCTGGAGTCGCTGCAGCCGACCGGGTCGTTCAAGGTGCGCGGGGCGCTGGCCGCCGTGGCCACGGCGGTGCGCGACGGTCGCCCGGTGGTGACGGCCTCCGCCGGGAACCACGGCCTCGGTGTCGCGTTCGCCGCGACGCGGCTGAACGCTCGAGCCACGGTGGTCGTCCCGGAGAACGCCTCGACGGCCAAGGTCGAGGCGTTGCGCCGCTTCGACATCGATCTGCTGCTGGTCGGGGACCGCTACGACGCGGCGGAGCAGGCCGCGCTCCGCATCGCGGAGCAGACGAACGCCGAGTTCATCTCCGCGTACACGCACCCGGACGTCATCGCCGGACAGGCCACCGTGGTCGGCGAAGTCGCCGAACAGGTCGTCGGACCGTTCCGCATCGTCGTGCCGGTCGGTGGCGGCGGACTCGCAGCCGGGACGGCGCTCGGTGCTCCCGCACGGGCCAGCGTCATCGGCGTCGAGGCGCAGGCGTCGCGCGCCGTGTCCGCGTCCATGCGCGCCGGGCGTGTCATCGACGTCGACGTCGAGCCCACGATCGCGGACGGCCTGGCCGGCAACATCGCCGCCGACACGATCACCCCCCGGATCCTGAGCCAGCACGGTGTCCATGTCACGGCGGCCGACGAGGCCGCGATCCGCGTGGCCGTGCGAGAACTCGCGTTGCGACACGGCATCGTCGCGGAGGGGTCCGCCGCCGTCGGCATCGCCGCGGCCGCGGCCGGCAACATTCCCGCCGATCTACCGACCGTGTTCGTCATCACCGGCCGCAACATCGCCGCCGACCGTCTCGCCGGACTACTCGCGGAATGATCACGCCGGGGCCGGCGGCGCGGCGCGCCGATAGGCGTCGAGCCAGAGCGCGAGCTGCAGATCCGTACGGCGTGCGGCCGTCGCGCAGGTCGACGCCCGGTGAGCTCGGCGATCCGGTCCAGGCGGTAGTAGAGCGTCGTGCGGTGCAGGTGCAGCCGCTCGGCGGCGGCGGTGACGTCGCCGAGGTCGAGAACGGTGCGCGCCGTCGTCAGCAGGTCGTCGCGGGGGAGGGCCGCCAGCGTCTCGGCGGCCGGGTGGAGCTGGGCGACGGTCACGTCGGCTGGCGCGTCGACGACCAGGCGCCATGCGCCCAGTGCGTCCCACGACACCGGGTCGAGCTGCGCCCCGGCGCGTACGGCCGCCAGCGTGGCCTGCGCTCGCCGAACGGCCTCGGCGAGCTCGACGAGGGGCAGGGGCGCTCCGCTGGTCGCGGCCCGCGGCCGATCACCGGCAATGTGCGCCCGCAGCCCGCCGGGCAACGGCCAGCCGCCCCGCCGCCCGCCACTGTCGACCTGCACACGGGCCTCCACGCGCAGCCGCTCGACCGTGATCAGTTCCGACGCCGCCGCCGAGTCGGAGCCACGCAACAGAACGCGGATGAGCCGGTTACGCCGCCGCGCGACGTCGCGGCGCGATACCTCGGCGCGGGCCAGCACATCGGCGGCCAGGGCCGCACATTCGACGATCGCCGGCAGCTCACCTGAGCTCACCCGGTCGTCGGGGTCGAGCACCCAGAGCAGCCCGAGCAGCTCGCCCTCGGCCCGCAGCGGCACGCACCAGCGCGCCCACATGTCGAGCTCGGGCATGCTCGGCACCCGAACGGGTCCGACGGCGTTCGCGAGGTCGAACGTCTTGACCACGCGAGCGACCGGAGGATCCACCCGCCGGTTGAGGATGGTGCGCACCCGAGTCGCGTCGACCGGACCGCGCGTCGCCCACCAGACCGGCCGCTGACGGCGATCCTCGACCAGCACCGACATATCGAGGCGGGCCGCCAGCTGGTCGACCGCCGCCTGGGCCTCTTCGTGCCCGTCGGCTTCGGGCCCGTCCGCTGGATCCTCGGGCACAGTTCAATCTAGCCTTCGACGACTGTCGAAGGCAGCCGACGATTGTGCGGATCAGCGCGGAACAACTACCAGGGCCAGAAGTGCTCGGCCGCGAGTCGCCTCTACGTACCGCGTTCGGTGTGGCCCGCGTTCCGCGACCGGCTGGTGGCGCGCACGGAAGCCCTGACCGTGGGCGATCCGACGGTTCCAGGAACCGATCTCGGCGCGGTCATCACATCGCGACAGTTCGCCAAATACGCCGATGCCCTCGCCCGGGCGCGCGCTGATCGACTGGTGCTGACGGGCGGCAGCACCGACCACCGCGTGGGCTGGTTCGTGCGTCCGACCGTGCTGCAGGTTGCGGATCCGAAGTCGTGGCCGATGACCGAGGAGCTGTTCGCGCCCGTCACGGCCGTGTACGTGTACGACGACGCCGAGTGGGAGGCCACATTGCAGCTCGTCGACGACTCGACACCGTACGGCCTGACCGGTGCCGTTTTCGGCACCGACGATCGGGCGATCGTCGAGGCCGACCAGGCGCTGCGCTACACGGCCGGCAACCTGACCATCAACGACAAGCCGAACGGCGCCGTGGTGGGCCAGCAGCCGTTCGGCGGAGCCCGTGCGTCGGGCACCAACGACAAGATTGGGACCGTCTGGAGCTCGATCCGCTTCCTCAGCCCGCGATCGGTCAAGCGTCGCGAGGGCTGAGGATGCCTCCGCGCAGCGGTGCCGGGCCAAGCCGAGGGCGCTCCTAGCATGGCGAGGTGCTCGTCGAACCGTTCATCATCGAGGTGCCCGATGATGTCCTCGATGATCTGCGCCGCCGGATCCGCAGCACGAGATGGCCCGACGCCGCGCCCGGGAACGCGTGGAGCCAGGGTGTGGACCGGGAGTTCCTGCAGAATCTGTTGACCTACTGGGCCGACGGGTTCGACTGGAGAGCACAGGAGGAGCGGCTCAACCGCTACGACCACTGCATTGCCGACATCGACGGGATTCGGCTTCACTTCGTGGGCCACCGCGGGTACGGAGAGCGGCTCCCGCTCATCCTGCTGCACGGCTGGCCGAGCAGCTTCGTCGAGATGCTGCCCTTGGTTGACCGACTCGGCGACCGGTTCGACCTGGTGGTGCCTTCGCTGCCGGGGTACGCGTTTTCGTCACGGCCTCGGCGGACAGGAGTCGACCGGGCGTACGTCGCCGAGGTCTGCCATCGGCTCATGGACGGACTGGGCTATCCGCGGTACGGCGCGTACGGTGCCGACTTCGGCGCCGGAGTGGCCACCCACATGGCACTGTCCCATCCGGACAGCCTTGTCGGCATACACCTCAGCACGGCCGAGATGACGCCGTACACCGGGCCCGGCGCGGCGCCCCTTTCGCTGGACGAGCGTGCATACCTCGACCGCGTCGCTGCCTGGGACCGCGTCGAGCGCGGCTACAGCTCTGTGCAATCCACCCGTCCGCAGACGCTCGGATACGCCCTAGCGGACTCCCCGGCGGGCCTGGCCGCGTGGGTGCTGGACAAGTGGCGGTCATGGTCCGACAGCGGGGGCGACCTGGACGCGACGTTCGGCCGGGAGGCGCTGCTGACGCTGCTGACCGTGTGGTGGGTCACTGGCTGCGTCACGTCGTCGATGCGCGACTACTACGACAACCGATGGCACGGGACGCCGCTCAGGCCGGATGACCTTGTCCGCGTCCCGACGGCCATGGCGCTCTTTCCGAACGAGTTCGTCTCGGAGGGGGAACCGCCTCGATCCTGGTTTGAGCGGCTCTACGCAATCCGCCGCTGGAACGTCTACCGGAGCGGTGGACACTTCGCGGCGGCCGAACAGCCAGAGCTGTTGGCGAATGACATCGCGGAATTCTTCACCAGCTTGCGCTGACCGGTGGGACGGTGGGGTTGTCCGTGGTGAAGTAGACCTGGTCGAACTGGGTCCGCCACGCGGCGACGTCTCCGGCGACGTCCTCAGGTGGTGCCGACAAGGCGCGAGTGATGAACGAGGCGAGCGGAAGACGCGGCGGCGAGCTCGGCGGCGATGACCTCGATCTGTTGTCTTCGGAGGGCTGATCACGAAGTCGTGCTGACCGGCCAACCAACTCGCCAGCTCGTTCTCCTCAGCCTGCCGTCGCGCGCGCTCCGCTGCGGAGTTCCAGAGGGCCGCGAGGTGGGCTCGCCGTTCGTCGGTGTGCCGACGACGCTCCTCCGTGGTGAGGCGGCAGGCGTAAGAGAAGCCGTAGTCGTGGAAGTCCGAGTCAGGCAGCCGAGGATGGCAACAGCAGCGGCATGGCGCGCCGCCCTCACGGGGGAGGACGATGAACAGGCGGTCGAGGATGGACTCACTCCAAGCGGTCACTTCCCCGGAGTTGAACCCAGTTCGATCAGCGTCATCGCCACCTGGCCGCGATAGCGACACAGCATTTGGGCGTGCTGCCGTTCGCGTTCGGCCTCCCGCTCGGGATTCCAAGGGAACTTGATCACGTGCAGTTCCGGTTCATCGAACACGATGGCTCACCTCCTTCCGCGCGTCCAGCTCCAACGAGCACTATGGCCCCACGACCCGGCATCGGCACAGCGATTTCTGACCTGCGAACTCCAACGAGGGTCACCGCGGACCGCCGGCCGCTCTCCTGAGCTTTCCGGCGCCGACGATGTCCGTTATCTTGGCCGATCGCCGCACATCCACGGGAGGAAACTGCATGCGCTGGAACAAGATCCTGCAGGTCGTCGACTGCCACGCCGAGGGTGAGAGCGGCCAGGTGATCGTCGGCGGTGTTGGCGACATCCCTGGCGACACCGTTTTCGACAAGCGGGTCCATCTGCAGAATCATCGCGACGAGCTGCGGAAGCTGATCTTGTTCGAGCCGCGCGGCGCGATCAACCACAACGCCAACATCCTGGTCCCGTCAAACCACCCCGATGCGGCGATGGGCTACATCATCCTGGAGTCGACCGAGTATCCAGCGATGTCGGGCTCGAACACGATCTGCGTGGCCACGGTGCTGCTGGAGACCGGCATCCTGCCGATGACCGAACCGACGACCGAGCTGACGCTGGAGTCCCCGGCCGGCTTGATCACGGTCACCTGCGACTGTCGGGACGGCAAGGTCGAGCGGGTGCGATTCGTCAACCAGCCGGCGTTCTGTTACTACCTCGACGCCGACATCGAGGTGCCCGATCTTGGCCGGCTGACCGTGGACGTCGCCTACGGCGGCATGACCTACGTGCTGGTCGAGGCGGACCGGGTGGGATTCGAGCTGACCCCGGCCAAGGCCCGGAAGATCTGCGAACTCGGTCAGGTGATCAAGAAGGCGGCGGCCGAACAGTTGGAGGCGGTGCACCCGACCAACCCGGAGATTCCCGGGATCACCCAGGTCGAGTTCACCGGCCCCCTGCTGCGCGAGGCTGACGGCCTGCGCTCACGGAACGCCGTCGTGGTCTCTCCTGGGCGGCTGGACCGTTCCCCCTGCGGCACCGGCACGTCGGCCCGGCTGGCCCAGCTGCACGCCCGCGGCCTGCTCCAGGTCGGTCAGGCGTTCGTCCACGAGTCAGTGATCGGCACCCGATTCGACAGCTCGATCCTCTCCACCACTGAGGTCGGTCCTTACGACGCGGTCATCTCCACCGTCGCCGGCCAGGCCTGGATCACCGGGCTCTATCAGTTCGGCCTGGACCCGACCGACCCGTTCCCGCGCGGCTTCACCGTCGCTGACAGCTGGCTCCGCCAGATCGACGACCTGCCGCCGGTCCACACCGCCGCCGAATGACGTCGCCATGAGAATCGAGGCCTACGCCGGCCGCTCGTGGTGCCCGGCGCGGCGGACGGCGAGCTGCTCCACGCAGATGTCGGGCTGAGCTTCATGGGCGGGGTCGATTCGTCGACCGGGCGGGTGATCGACACCCACCATCCGCTGCACGGGCAGAGTGTGGACGGCAAGGTGCTGGCGCTGCCCAGCGGCCGCGGCTCCTGCTCCGGTAGCGCGTCGCTGTTCGAGCTGCTCGTCAATCGGCACGCCCCGGTAGCGCTGATCTTCCGCGCGGACGAGCCGATCCTCACCCTCGGGGTCATCCTGGCCGCCGAGGTGTTCGGGGTCAGCATCCCGGTCGTCCGGCTCAGCCCGGCCGACTTCGCGCAGCTGCGCTCGGCGTCCCGGGTGTCGGTCCGCGGCGGGAGGGTGACCGTGACCGACGCGACTGGCCCTCCGGCCGCGCCGACCCCGCTACCCGACCTGGACCTGACCGACTTCCGACTGTCTGTCCACGACCGCCAGTTGCTGTCCGGAGCCTTCGGCGAGGCCGCCCGACTGGCCATCCGGGTGGTCATTCGGGCCGCCCAGCTGGAGGGCGCGCACGACCTGATCGACATCGACCGCAGCCACATCGACGGCTGCTTCTACCAGGGTCCGGCGAGTCTGCGCTTCGCCGAGCGGTTGGTCGAGCTGGGCGGCCAGGTCGCGGTGCCGACGAGCATGAACTCCCTGTGCATCGACCGGCGCCGCTGGCGGGACCAGGGCGTCCCCGCGGAACTCGGCGAACCGTCCGAGGCTCTGGCCGACGCGTACCTGCGGCTCGGAGTGACCCCGACCTACACCTGCGCCCCCTACCTGCTCGACGACCCGCCGGCCCGCGGCCAGCAGATCGCCTGGGCCGAATCCAACGCGGTCGTCTTCGCCAATGCGGTGATCGGCGCCCGGACCATGAAGTACCCCGACTATCTGGACATTCTCATCGCACTGATCGGCCGAGCCCCCAATGCCGGGGCGCACACTGACGCAGGGCGGCGGGCGACCTTGCAGATCGCAGTCGACGTGCCGGTCGAGCAACTCGACGACGCGTTCTACCCGACGCTGGGCTATCACGTCGGGACGATCGCCTGCAACGACATCCCGGTACTCACGGGACTGGAACGAGCTACCCCGACCGCCGACGATCTCCGCGCGTTCGGCGCGGCGTTCGCCACCACCTCGGCCGCGGCCATGTTCCACATCGTCGGCGTGACTCCGGAAGCGCCGACCCTCGACGCGGTGACCGATCCGGCGGAGCCGATCCGGCGGGTGCGGGTCGGCGCCGCCGAGCTGGCGCGGACGTGGGAAGAGCTGAACAGCGCCACCGTCACGCGTACCGACATGGTCGCCCTCGGCAACCCGCACTTCTCGCTCACCGAATTCGCGCGGCTCGCCGATCTGTGCGACGGCCGCACGAAATCCCCGGATGTCGAGCTGGTCGTGACGACGAGCCGCAGCATCCACGCGAAAGCCGAACGGGCCGGCCTCGTCGCCCGCCTCGAGCAGTTCGGCGCCCGCCTGGTCAACGACACCTGCTGGTGCCTGATCGGCGAGCCGGTGGTCACGCCATCATCGCGGACCATCACGACGAATTCGGCCAAGTACGCCCACTACGGCACTGCGGCCGTCGGACGCGGGTTCCACCTCCGTAGCCTGGCCGGCTGCGTCGATGCCGCCTGCACCGGTGACGCGGGCTCCACGCTTCCAACGTGGCTGGGCTCGGCCGCGGCGGCGCAGTAAAGCTGGTGTGCGGACCGCGGCGGAGTGAGCATCGCCCCGGCAGACCTGACGCTCACCGCGCCAGGTAGCCGCCGTCGACAACCAGCTCTGACCCGGTGACGAAGCTCGAGTCCTCCGAGGCCAGGAACACGACGGCACCGGAGATCTCGCTCGGATGGGCGCGACGCCGCAGCGGTGTGTCCGGGATGACTCCGCCCTCCTTCTCGTGCTCGTTCATCGGCGTGGAGACGCCGCCGGGGACGATGGCGTTGACCCGGATGTTGTCCGCGGCGAGTTCCAGGGCGGCGACTTTGGTCAGAGCGATGAGTCCGGCCTTACTGGCGCAGTAGGCCGCATACCCCGGAGCCCCCACCGCACCGAAGATCGATGCGATGTTGATTACCGACCCACCTTGTCTCGATCCTATGGGGCTCCGCATCCCGGGCACCACGGCTTGGATGCCCAGCATCGCGCCAGTCAGGTTGACGGCGAGCGTTTTGTCCCACACCCCGCGCGCCTGCTCCTCGAGGGGTGCGACATGGATGATCCCCGCGTTGTTGATCAAGACGTCGACCCGGCCGATCTCCCGGCAGAGCGCCTGCCATGCGGCTGCCTCGGTCACGTCCAGCCCTCGGTAGGTGACGTCCAGACCCTCGCCTTGCAACCGTTCGGCGAGGGCGCCGCCCTCATCGTGCAGCACGTCGCACGCGAACACCGTCGCCTGCTCCCGCGCGAGCCGCTCCGCGTGCGCGGCCCCCTGGCCACGCGCGCCGCCGGTGATCAGGACGGTCTTTCCCGTCAGCCTTCCGGTTGCTCCCGACGTCATCACGGTTCGTCCTTCGGGTCGGCGGAGTCGGCATGGCAGGGTGTGGGTCACCAATGCCGGTGCAGGAACTCGAGAAAGGGCAGTACGTGCCGGAGCGGCAGCCTAGCGTGCAGCAGCTGACGTACTTCCTTGCCTCGGTTCAGCATGGCTCGTTCGCCGCCGCCGCGCAGAGTCTCTACATCGCGCAGCCCAGCCTGTCGGACCAGATCCGACGGCTGGAGGCGGTGCTGGGCGTGCGGCTCTTCACGCGGACGAACCGACGGCTGCAGCTCACCGACGCCGGCCGGATGGTCGTCCCGTGGGCTCAGCGAGTGCTGGCCGACCTCGACGAGCTCACGAGCGCCGTCCGCGACATCCGTGAGCTCGCCGGCGGCACGGTCGCGTTCGGGACGTTCAGCAGCGCCCATCTCTACCTGCTGCCCGCGCTCACCGCCGAGTTCCACGTGCGGCATCCGGACGTCCAGATCCGGGTGCAGGGCCTCAACTCCTCCGAGGTTGCCGCTGCCGTACGGGCCGGAAGCCTCGAGGCCGGACTGGTCCAGCTCCCCATCGACGACCAGGGACTGTGGGTGAGTGCACCGGTACTGACCGACACCGTGGTGTACGTGAGCGCCGACCCGGCCCGAACCACGAGCCCGGTCACCGTGGAGCAGCTGTGCCGAGCCCCGCTGATCTTGTCCGAGGCGCACTGGGCGCACGACGACCCGCTGCGCCGCACGCTGACCGAGAGGGCCCAGCGCGCGGGCGTCGCCCTGGATCCGGCCTTTGAGGTGGAGTTCCAGACCGCCGCCGTCGAAATGGCGGCCGAGGGGGTCGGAGACGCGCTGGTGTCGTACCTCGTCACGCAGTGGCGGGGCTACCCTTCAGGTCTTCACTGGGCCTCGCTCGACCCGGTCCTCGAGGAGCACTTCGCCTTCGTCACTCGTCGTAGCGGCGCCCTATCCCCGGCAACGCGCGCGTTCATGGCGTTGGCGGAGCAGCACATCCGAGCCCTACAGGACCTGGCCGACGCCGGACGCGGCAAGGGCCATCTGATCAAGGTTGATCCTTGAGCTGATCTCGCGAAACAAGGCTTTACCACCGGCTGACGTCTTGGCACCCTTGAGTCATGTCTTGGGGAGAACCGTCGCGCGCCGTCATCACCGGCGCCGCCAGCGGCATGGGCCTGGCCACCGCCCGGCACTTCCTCGCCGAGGGCTGGACGGTGGTCGCGGTCGACCGGGCCGAAGCGGCACTCGATGAGGCCGGTGCTGCGCTCCGCGCAGACGCCGCAGCGGCCGACGTGGCGTCCGGCCGGCTGCTGACCGTGGCGGTCGACGTCACCGACCGGGCGGCCCTGGAGACTGCGCTCGACCGAGTCGGCGACGATCCGCCGCTACGGGCGGTGGTCAACGGGGCTGGCATCTATCCGCCGACCACCCTCACGGACTTCACCGAGGCTGCCTATCGGCGCATCTTCGATGTCAATGTGCTCGGCACGCTCAACGTCTGCGCCGTCACCGCCCCTCGGCTTGCGGCGGCGGGCGGCGGCGCCATCGTCAACTTCGCGTCGGTCGACGCACTCGCGGTCTCCAAGGGTCAGCTCGTCTACAGCGCATCCAAGGCCGCGGTCATGTCGATCACGCGTTCCCTGGCGGTGGAGCTCGCCCCGCACGGCATCACCGTGAACGGCGTGGCTCCCGGTTGGGTCGACACCCCTGGCAACGCCGCCACCGGACGGATGGCCGAGGTCGTCTCGACCATCCCGCTCGGCCGCGTCTCCCAGCCCGACGAGATCGCCCACTGGGTGTTCCAGCTCGTCCAGGGCCCGTACGTCACAGGGGAGACCTTGGTGATCAGCGGCGGGAGCCTCATCCGATGATCATGACCACTACCCGTACGGAGGGACGATGACCCGCTACTGCGTGATCGGCGCCGGCGCGGCCGGGCTGGCCGCCGTGAAGACCCTGGCCGAGTCGGGCCGCGAGGTCGACTGTTTCGAGCAGACCGACCGGGTCGGCGGCCACTGGAACACCGACTACGACGCACTGCACTTGATCACCTCGCGGGACGTCACCGGCTACGAGGGCTTTCCGATGCCCGCGGACTACCCGCTGTTCCCCTCCCGCGACCAGGTACTGGCCTACCTCGACGCGTACGCCGACCACTTCGCGCTCCGCCAGCACATCCGCTTCCTGACGAGCGTCGCGTCCGTCGTCCCGGTCGCGACGACGGGGTCGGTCGGATCGGCCGGCTGGATCGTCACGACCACCGACGGCCGGGCGCAGTACTACGACGGCGTGTTCGTCGCCAACGGGCACCTGCACGACCAGCGCATTCCCCATGTTCCCGGTACCTTCACCGGCAAGCAGATCCACTCCGGCTCGTACGGCAACACCTCCGACATCGACGGCGACCGCGTTCTGGTGATCGGCTCCGGCAACTCCGGCTGCGACATCGCCGTCGACGCCGCGCAGAGCCGGCTCACGACGGCGATCTGCGTGCGGCGCGGCCACTTCTTCCAGCCCAAGACGTTTTTCGGCGTCCCCCGTGCGGAGCTGGCGTTCCTGCACGAGTTCACCTTCGAGGAGCAGGACCTGCTCACTCGGCTGTTGATCCGCGTGTCGAAGGGGACGTGGCAGAACTATCCCGGCCTGCCCGAGCCGCCGTTCCGGACGCTCGCGGAGGGCACGCCGGTGGTCAACGACCTGCTGCTGTACTGGATCCACCACGGCCGGATCAGTGTCGTTCCCGGGCTTGGTCGGTTCGAGGACCGGACGGTGCACTTCGTCGACGGCACGAGCCGCGACTTCGACACGATCATCTGGGCGACCGGCTTCCACCCCACTGTGCCGTTCCTCGATCCGGCGCTGGTGCAGACGCGCGGCGGAGTCCCGCTGCGGACGGCCGGGGGAGTCGTGCCGGCCGGACTCGACCGGCTCTACCTGATCGGCATGGCCGCGCCGCGGGGACCGCAGATCATGTTGTATCCCATCCAGTCCCGCCTCGCGCTGGCGATGGTGCAGCTGTGGGAGGACGGTTGGGAAGGTTCCCTCGCCGCCGCCTTCGAAGCCGAGCAGGCGCTCGACGACCGGATCGACATGATCCGTCCGGACTGGGAGGCGCAGATGAGCCACGCCCGGGAACTCCTTCTCGCCTGGACGGGCCAGGTGCGCGCGAGGACCCGCGCTCTGGTCTGACGGACAGTGCGCATGCGCCTGTCGAAGAGCGCTGTTGAGGTGGCTACCTCGCGAAGGCGTGTGCGGCCTTGGCGAGCTGGGTCTGCAGCAGCTTGGTGGCTTCGGTGAAGTCGGTGGCGTCCGGGTCGGACTCGGAGGTCAGGAAGCTGTAGATCACGGTGGCGACCACCCGGCCGGTGCGGGCCACCAGGGTGTGCCGGGCGTACGCCGGCTCGTCGGCGCCGCGGTCGAAGTAGACCCGTTCGACCCGGCGGAGCAGGACCCCGTCGGCACGTTGACCGCGGTGGGCTCGGCCGCGCGGTAGACCACGTAGTAGTCGTTGGTGTCGGTGTACTGGCGGCAGGCGCGCGTGTCGGCATCCCAGCTGCTGGCCATTGGCCGAGCCATGATGACCGGCCGAAGCTGTTGATGCTCGATGAGCCATCAATGGGGCTGTCACCACTGATGATGCAGCGCATCATGTCAACCATCGTCGAATTGCAGTCCGAGGGCGTCACCATCCTGCTCGTTGAGCAGAACGCACAGGCGGCCCTCTCGGCTCGCCAACTACGGCTATGTCCTCGAAGTCGGCAAGATCGTGCTGGAGAACACCGGCGAAGCGCTGCTCGTCGACGAGAACGTTCGCAAGGTCTACCTCGGCGAGGATTAAGGGTTCACGCCCTGATCGCGAGCGATCACAAATTGCGCGAGCGATCACAAATTTATTGTCCGGTGCTGGCAC
>CAVOHB010000007.1:0-8188 GCA_963695705.1 uncultured Actinomycetota bacterium | reverse complement strand
CCTTGAGAGATTGCACGCAGGCGGCGACTTGAACGCTCCGCACGAGCCCTGACTGCGGGCGACGGGACCCGGGGGAATCAGTGGCTGACCGCCTCGCGGACCTGGTCGAGCATGGCTTGTTCGCCCTCACTGACCTGCTTGGCTCCGAAACCCATGAAGCCCCCATCCTTCGCCGCCTCGGCGGCGGCCTGTGCACTGGCGATCAACCAGGCTCCGAAGGCCGTAGCCTCGTCGGCGGTCGCCTTCGATGCCACGAGTGAGGTGACTTCGCGAAGCTCATCGAGCACCTGCCTCCCGGGGTGTTCGCCCTTGGTCGGCCGGTAGCCCTTGAGCGGATGCTGTCTGTTCTGGGCCATCGCCTGGACCTCGAGCGCCACCTCGGCAAGGAGTTGTTCCCGACTCGGTGGATTGGTGGCGGACTTCATCGTCGCCATCGTCTCCTTCGCCGCCTCGAATGGACCGCCCGGGTCGGCCAGGGAGATCGCCAACCCCGCCACGAACGGTGCGCGGACGATCCGTGCCCATTCCTCCTCCGAGAACTCGCTCTTCGTCGTCACGTCCGTCTTCCTTGCAGGATTAGGTGGTTGTCGTGGCTGCTCATGCCACGTCATCAGTGTCGACCGCGGCCGGTGCGTTGTCACCTGCCCAGTCCATGCCGACCGCGGGAGCTGGGTGCCTTCGCCCGAATGACGGGAGGTTCCCGTTTCGGCGACGAGTTGTACGCTGAGGCGTGGAGATCGATTCGGCCGCCCTGCGGGGCCGCGTCAGGGCGCTGCTTCCGTCGGTCCGCTCCGACCTGGAGTCCCTGGTCAGGATTCCCAGTGTCAGCCTGCTCCCGGAGCACGCTGCGGACGTGCGGCGCTCGGCGACCGCAGTTGCCGACCTGTTCGCCGAGGAAGGCTTCGATGTCCGGTTGGTAGCGATCGGAGACGCAGCGCCCGCCGTGCTGGCGAGCAAGCCTGCGCCTGTGGGATGTCCAACCGTGCTCCTGTACGCGCACCATGATGTGCAGCCGGCGGGAGACGAGTCCGACTGGGACAGCCCTCCGTTCATCCCGACCGAGCGTGGCGATCGCCTCTACGGGAGGGGCGCCGCCGACGACAAGGCCGGCATCGCCGCCCACCTGGCCGCCGTCCGGGCCCACGGCGACCAGCTCCCGGTCGGCGTGACCGTGTTCGTCGAGGGTGAGGAGGAGTCCGGGTCCGAGACGCTCGGACAGCTGCTCGAGCGACATCACGACGACCTGCGTGCCGATGTCATCGTCATCGCGGACAGCAGCAACTGGGCCGTGGGTTCTCCGGCGCTCACCACGTCGCTGCGGGGCGTGTTCGACTTCTACGTCGAGGTCCGCACGCTCGACCATGCGCTGCACTCGGGCATGTGGGGTGGCGTCGTCCCCGATGCGCTCATGGTGCTGACCAGGTTGTTGGCCAGTCTCCACGATGATCGGGGCAACGTCGCCGTTGAAGGCCTGGTGTCTGGTCCTGCGCCGGACTTGGACTACGACGAGGCCCGGCTGCGGGACGAGGGCGGCGTGCTCGACGGGGTGGACCTGATCGGCGACGGCTCCGTTGTGGAGCGGTTGTGGACGCGGCCCGCGGTGACGGTGATCGGGCTGGATGCGGTGGGCACGGCGGCGGCCAGCAACACCCTTGCCCCGACCGCCAAGGCCATGGTCTCAGTGAGGCTGGCTCCGGGAGATGACCCGGAGCCTGCGTTCGGGGCCGTGCGCCGGCATCTGGAGCAGCACGTGTCCTGGGGCGCCCAGCTGACCATCACTCCGGGCTACCCGCCCGGCCGACCGGTGCAGATCGATGCGACCGGGCCTGCGTTCGACGCCGCCCGGGCCGCATTCAGCGAGGCCTGGGAGGGAACAGACCTGCTGACCATCGGTACAGGTGGATCCATCCCGATCGTCGACGACTTCGCCCGCGCGTTCCCCCACGCGGCCATCCTGGTCACCGGCGTCGAGGACCCGGACACCCGAGCCCACAGCCCCAACGAGGGACTCCACCTCGCCGAGTGGGAACGGGTCTGCCTCGCCGAGACGCTTCTCCTGCACCAGCTCTCCAACATCACCGCCGACGCGTCGAGTCACGGAAGAACCGGCGCACGACCGAGCAAGACCCGGGCATGACCGGTCCCGACCCTGACCGCCGTGCACCCACCTGACTGGTCCGCTCCGGCATCGGACGTCCTCCTGGCCGACGCCAGGATCGCGGTGATCCGCTCGCTCCGTCCCGACGACTAGGAGCAGCCGCTCGTGCTGCATGAGGACGTCTCGGGAGACATGCTCAGGCATTCGTCTTCTTGCTGAGCCCTGCCGCGGTGCGGGTCCACGTGGCGCGCCTGTGCCGCTCGTGGGTCGACGTGGAGGCGCTGCGGTCGGTTCGCGGTGGACGTACCCAGGTCTAGGACCTCGACCTCGGCTTGTCGTCGTCGGCGCCTGGCCGTTGGAAGGGACCAACCATGCGGGGGCCCGCGAGTCGGGCCTCGATTCGGTGGGCCTCCCGCTTGAGCGGGCGCGCGAGGTATTGGCCCAGGATCACGCCGGCTGCCAGCGCGAGGGCGGTCGCGAGAGCGGAGGCAAGCTTGAGCACACCGTCCCGTCCGGCGGCAAGCAGGGCGAGCCCTCGGTAGATGTCGAGTCCCGGCAGGAGCGGCACGATCGAGGGGACAACGACGACCAAGGGCGGCACGCGGAAGCGGCCGGCGGCGATAAAGCAGACGGCTCCGATGGTGACAGCTGCAACGGCCGAACTCCAGGTCCGACCGACCTCGGCGCTGTCGACGGTGAGGAGCACCCCCTCACCGAGCGCGCCCACCAGGGCCACCGCGACGAGTGCGCGCAAGGGCGCGTACGACGCGAACGCGAACCCCGCGGCGGCGAGGGCGGCGCCGCACACGGTGGCTCCCACCTCTGCGAAGCCGGCGGCACCGGGCTCGAACGTGGACACACCAACTCCGAGCACGTCTCCCGCGGTGAGTCCGGCACCGACCCCCACGATGATGCCGGCCATGATCATCGCCGTCCCCGGGGTCGGAGCGGTCATTGCGTAGCTTCGCCGTGCTCACGCGCGAGTCAGACCTTGGGCTGGTTTTCCGGTACGTGCCCCTCGGGTCTTTCACGCCACGCCGGTCTCCTACGTCAAGGGACGCACCCAGCGGTACCGCTGGTTCGTCCATGGGACCTACTTCACGGTGTCCGCCCCGTGAGGACCCGGAACGGTGGGTCTGCGATCGCCTTTCGCCGATCCGCGCGCGCGGTAGAACAATGTGAGGACCTCCCCTCACCGGTGAGTGACTCGTCCACGCAGAGTGCTGTTTGGTAGCAACCACCCGCACTCCGTCCTGGGAGACGCGTGCCGTCGCCGACTGCATCGTCCAGCCACACCCCGATCACGCCGGTCAGCTCCGTGGGGTGACAGAAGTTCAACGCATGGGCCGCCTCGTCCACGATCGCGACCGTCAGGTGCTGCCGAGCGAGGCAGCGCTACGGTCGTCCCACCCTCGTGGGCTGGTATCCGCACATCCGGTCGCTTCGGCGTTCACCTGTTGCAGACCCTCGGCACGTGACGGGGGCAGTGTGCGTGGGAGTCCATCGGGGGGTGGCTGCCTCCTGATACTCGAGTATCAGGAGCCGGTAGGTTAAAGGGAAGCAGAGCAATGGAGGTTCTGTCCCTGGATCAAAGGGGGGCCTTTCGACTCTCGTGCCTGCCGGCAGGCCGTCGGACCATGGCGATGAGACGCAACCACGCGTCGCTTGGACAAAGAGGGTGAAGACATGACGTTCGGGGTGCATTCCGAGGTTGGCCAGCTGCGGAAGGTGATCGTGCACCGGCCTGGCTTGGAGCACAGCCGCCTGACGCCGGCGACGGCGGCTGAGCTGCTGTTCGACGACGTGCTCTGGGTCACCCGTGCCAAGGCGGAGCACGACATGTTCTGCGAGGTGATGCGCGAACGCGGCGTGGAAGTGTTCCTGGCCGAGGAGCTGCTGGTCGCGACGCTCGCCGATGCCAAGGCTCGGGAGTGGGTCTGCGACCACGTACTCAACGAGCTCGAGGTGGGCATCAGCGCCGCGCCGCGGGCCCGGGAGTGGGCGACTACCGCGAACGCCGCCGAGGTGGCGGACTTCCTGATCGGCGGCATCACCAAGGCCGATGTCGCCTTGAACGTCGGTCTGACCTGGGAGTCGACCGACCCGACCAGCATGCTGCTGCCGCCGCTGCCGAACTTCTTGTTCCAGCGGGACCCGTCGTGCTGGATCTTCGGCGGGGTCACGCTCAACCCGATGACGAAGCCGGCACGCAAGCCCGAGACCCTCATCATGGAGGCGATCTATCGATTCCACCCGATGTTCGCGGCGGAGCGGTTCCCGATCTGGCTGGGTGGCGCTGAGGAGAGCTGGGGCCGCGCCCACGTCGAGGGCGGGGACGTGCAGCCGATCGGCAACGGCACGGTCATGATCGGGATGGGCGAGCGCACCACGCCGCAGGCGGTGCTGTGGATCGCCCGGTCCCTGTTCCGTGCCGGGGCCGCCCGCCAGGTGCTGGCGGTGAAGCTGCCCATGTCGCGTAGCTACATGCACCTGGACACGGTCATCACGATGTGCGACCGCGACCTGGTCACTTTGTTCCCACTGGTCGTCTACGGTGCCCGCACCTGGTCGGTCCAACCCGGTGAGTCCGCTGAGGACCTGGTCGTCGAGGAGCAGCAGGGCACCCTGCCCGACATCATTGCCAAGGCCCTAGGGGTCGAGAAGATGCGTGTGGTCGAGACCGGTGGTGACTCCTTCGAAGCCGAGCGCGAGCAGTGGGACGACGGCAACAACGTCGTCGCCCTCGAGCCGGGCGTGGTCGTGGCTTACGAGCGCAACACCGGCACGAACACCGCGCTGCGCAAGGCCGGCATCGAGGTCATCACCATCGAGGGGTTCGAGCTCGGCCGCGGCCGGGGCGGCTCCCACTGCATGACCTGTCCCATCGAACGCGACCCGGCGTTCTGAGCAACGAGCGGAAGCCACCGGTCGGCCGATCGACACCGCTCTGTGAACGTCGAGCCGGCCGGCTGAGTGATGCTTCTCGACCCGGGGCGTCAGGACCTTAGCCCTTGTGCTTCGGCGCGGCGCGGGAGGACGCTGGTGGCAGCACTGGGGGCCGGTGACTCACGCCGAGTCTGACCGGCGCGGAGGAGTTGGGTCATGTCCACTACCGCCGTGCCCCGTGGAGGGGCTGAAAGCGATCGTCGCCTCTGAGTACCCCGCCTGGCCGCCAGAGTTCCAGGGCGCCCTGCTCGGTGTCGTCCGTGCGTCTCACCTCGACGTCTACGGACAGGAACCTCGGGTCACTGTCGTGCACGCGGGACTCGAAACCGGAGAGATCTCCGCGCACCTGCCGGGACTGATGGCCGTGTCGATCGGCCCGACGGTCGAGGGCGCGCACAGTCCAAAGGAGCGGTTGGACGTCGCCTCGGTCGGGCGATTCTACGACGTGGTCCGGCGCGTCCTGGCCCGGCTCGCAGACAGCGATCGCCGCTAGCCTGCACACGTGCGGTCACACTTCACGCCACGTCCGAAGGCACCCCCCCGCCGCGCCCGAACTCGGAGCGCGTGAAGCAGGAGCGCAATGACCATGATCATCCTGCCCTGCGTGGCGCCAGGGCTCGACACCGCCTGGAAGCGTCGCAGACGCTAGCCACACGCGCCGACCGCGACGACGCGTCGTATCGGCAATGACGTCGGGGAGACCGGCACAGGTCCGGCTGCGGGCCACGACCGCTGGCCGCGTCTACACGGCTGCGCCGATGGCCAGGAATGCCGTGCAGAGCACGAACAGGACGCCGAGCAGGGGCGCGATGAAGCGCAGGTAATGGTCGTAGCGGACCTTGGCGAGCGCGAGCCCGCCCATCACAACCGCGGACGTGGGGGTGATCAGGTTGACCAGGCCGGATGCGGACTGGAACGCGGTGACGACGATCGCCCGCGGAACGCTCGCGAAGTCCGCCAGCGGCGCCATGATGGGCATCGCGAGCGCGGCGTGTCCCGACGTGGAGGGGACCAGGAACGCCAGTGGGATGTTGACGAAGAACATCAGGGCGCCGAACACGCCGTTCGAGGTGTCGCTGACGGCGTTCTCCATCGAGTGCAGGACGGTGTCGGTGATCTGTGAGTTGTTCATGATCACCGTGATCCCGCGCGCCATCACAATGATGAGCCCGACGCCCACGAAGTCGGCGGCGCCCCTCACCAGGGTGTCGGTCAGGCCCTTCTCGCCGAGGCCGCCGATCAGCCCGACGACGATCGACATCGCGAGGAACAGGGCGGCCAGCTCGGGGAAGTACCAGTCGAGCTGCCAGGCGTAGCTGTCGGCGTTCGGACCGTTGATGACCTGTGCCCACGGGACGATCGCGAAGATCATGAACGCGAACGTGAACCCGACGATGGCCAAGACGGCCTTCTGCTTGGTGGTGATGTCCGCGACGTCGCCGATGCCGGCGGCCGCGATCTCGTCGTCGCCCGGCTGCGGCTCGGTCCGCGAGCGGGCGGGATCCGCCTTGACCCGGCGTGCGTACCGGAGCACGAACACGATCGAGATCGGCACCAGCACGATGTACATGAGGAACCGCAGCCCGATGCCCGCACCGATCGAGATGCCCGCAGCGTCGGAGGCTACGCCGGTCGCGAACGGGTTCACCGTCGAGGCGAGCACGCCGACCCCGGCACCGATCAGGATGGTGGCGGCGGCTGCCATCCGGTCGTAGCCCAGGCTCAGCATCAGCGGTACCACGAGCGCGTAGAAGCCCAGCGTCTCCTCGGCCATGCCCTCGGTCGTGCCGCCGATGGAGAACAGCACCATCAGCGCAATGATCAGCACCGGCCCGCGCGTCGAGTAGCGGTGCGCGACGCGCGCGATTCCTGCATCAATCGCGCCGGTCCTCATGCACATCGTGATGAAGATGCCGATCGCGATCACGAACATGAACACGCCGGCCGCGCCGAACAGCTCACCGGTCTCATACGGTCCGATGAAGCCGGTCTTCAGGTTTTCGACGCCGTACAGGCCGTTGACGGGTGCGATGAACAGCTCCATCAACCGGTCCATGAAGGACAGGCCCGCATCGACGTGGTGGTACGACCCCGGAACCGGGGCGCCACCTTTCTGGTCGTACGTGCCGGTCGGGATGATGAACGCCAGCAGCCAGACGGCGATGGTCACCACGAACAGCACCGTGAAGGCGCTCGGGAACGTGAACTTCCGTCCCGTAGGCGTCTGCTCCGCCTCAGTGGTGCGACTCTCGGTGGACACGATGCTGCCTCCCTAGTGGTTGTCGCGACAGCGCAAGCACGAATCCCACCGCCCGAGACGCAGTACGAGTGCCTGTGCCGGCCGGTTCATCGTCCTCGCTCGTCGGGCAGTTCGCCAGTCCCCCGCCGACCCTTGCCGAAAACGGACCGCGGCGCCGGCGCTGCAGGCAGGATTCTGACGGCGGGCATCAAGTGCGTGTAATGGCCGGACGGTCAGGCCGCCGATGATGGCTTCCGGTGATGCAATGGTCTGCCCGTGGCAACGGTCTGCGTGTCCCCGGCAACTACACTGGTTGCCTTCCCAGGGTTGCCCTGGTGGTCGATCACCAGGGTCTGTAGGGGCTCCTGCGCTTCCTTGAACCCGTACAGGCCCAGAAGTCGGCAGCGCTTGTCGATGATCCGTACGCAGGCGTTGACGGCCCTCAGGTCACCCTTCTCGGCCTTGGCCCACAGGGATGCCTGCAGGGCGTCGAGCCGGGCCAGCTCGAGCTCGCGGAGCTGGTCGATGTGGTCGGCCAGCCGCTGTGCCAGGGCCTTGGCCACGACGCGATGTGCGGTGCCGCGGTTGGCGTATCCGACCTCGTGGGCGATTTGGTCATAGGAGCGGCCCTTGAGCATCAGCTCAACGGCTCGGCATGCCTTCCAGGACGCCATTGCATGCTTCGTTGGCATCTGCCGCACTCCCCTCTGTCATCCTCATCGTGCCGCCGCTGGCCAGCCGCTCCGGTGCGTCAAGGATCGATGCAACCGCGGACGACCAAGTTCAGCACATTCACTGCAACAGTGGGTTTAGCCGCGGACCACCGTGGACCACGTCCCGTTTCCGAGATCGGTCCGCGATGGTCCTCGATCCCGACCACTGTTTGCTGCATAGCGGCTGAACCC
>CAVOHB010000006.1:0-735787 GCA_963695705.1 uncultured Actinomycetota bacterium | reverse complement strand
GGCCTCCATCACCGACTCCGCCACGGTCACGATGCTGGTGACGTCGGGCGAGAGCTTGGCGAGGACCGGGACACCTGGCGGGGTCTCCCGGCGCACGACCGAGATGACCTTGGCGGCTTGGTACGGATCGCAGGCGAACACCAGGCCGCGGTTCTCGACATTGGGGCAGGAGATGTTGACCTCGACGGCACTGACCCCCGGACTCTGTTCCACGCGCCGGGCCAGCTCGGCGTACTCCACCAACGTGGAACCGGCGATCGAGACGATCGGCCGGGCCCGTCGCCGCACCAGCCACGGTAGGTCGACGGCGAGGAAGGCGTCGACGCCCGGGCCCTGGAGTCCTATCGAGTTCAGCATGCCCGAACGGTGTCTCGGCCATCCGCGGCGTCGGCCGGCCGGACCGGGGGTCGCGCATGATCGACTTCGTGACGACGGCGCCGAGGTCGGCCACATCGAAGAACTGGTGGAGCTCACGACCGGCCGCCGCGCATCCGGATGCGGTCATCACCGGGTTGGGCAGGGTCATGTCGGCAAGGCTCGTGCTCAGGTCGACATCACCGGCGCTCAGCGCGTGCATCAGTGGCCACCGCCCGCGGGTGCACCGAGAGTTCCGACCGGGATGGTTCCGACGTCCTTCCACCGCACCCGCTCACCGCGGAACACCGGACCCTCCACGCAGGAGCGCTGCATCCGCGTGACGCCGTCGTCGCCGACGACCGGCAGCACACACGTCATGCACACCCCGACCCCGCACGCCATCGACTCCTCCACGGCGGTCTGGCTCCAGGCACCGTGCGCCATCGCCACCTCTGTGACCGCGTCGAGCATCCGCATCGGTCCGCAGGAGTAGACGACCTCTGCCCCGGTGGCGTCGATGCGCCCGGGCAGCACATCGGTGACCCGCCCCCGCACACCCATCGAGCCGTCCTCCGTCGTCACCACGACCGACACCGCCGCCCTCTTGGCCTCGAGGGTGCCGAACAGCCGCTGCTCGGTGGCAGCACCCAGCACCATGTGCACCGCACAGCCACGCTCCCTCAGCCGGCCGGCCAGCATGAACAGCGGCGCGCTGCCGTAGCCGCCGCCGACGAGCACGCACGGCACCGGCTCACGGGGAGCCGCGAACGGCCTGCCGAGGGGGCCGACAACGTTGATCGGGTCACCGGGCCGAAGCAGGGTCATCGCCCGGGTTCCCTTGCCGTGCGCGGCGAAGACGATCTCGACGGTCCCGCCGTAGACGCCGCTGCTGCGGACCCGGTAGATCGAGAACGAGCGGCGAAGCAGCATCGCCGACGGGTCACCCCCGACAGCCACGGTGACGAAGCTGCCCGGTTCGGTCCGCTCGGGGATCCCGGGAGCCGCCACGGTGAGGAGCTGGTAGGCGCCGACCCGTTTGATCGCGAGCACCTTGCCGTCCACCTGCAGCGGTCCCCGCGCGCCGCTCACCGTGGGCCGCCGATCACGCCCGCCCAGTCCTGCAAAGATCGCACGCCGACGTCCCCGGCGCGCAGCGACTCGATGCCCTGGACCGCCGCGGCCAGCCCCTGGATGGTCGTGATGCACGGGATGTTGCGCGACACCGCCGCGGTGCGGATGTCGTATCCGTCCAGCCGCGGGGAGCCGCCCGAGGTCGAGCCGAACGGCGTGTTGATGATGAGGTCGACCTCGCCGGCGTGGATGCGACCGACGATGGTCGGCTCGCCGTCGGGTCCGGGACCCGCGGAGTGCTTGCGTACCACCTGCGCGATCACGCCGTTGCGGCGCAGCACCTCGGCGGTGCCGGGGGTGGCGAGCACCTCGAACCCGAGGTCCGCGAGCCGCTTGACCGGGAAGATCATGTGCCGCTTGTCGCGGTTGGCCACCGACACGAAGACCCGTCCTTTGGCGGGGAGCCCTCCGTACGCGCCCTCCTGCGCCTTCGCGAACGCGGTTCCGAACCCGGCGTCGATGCCCATGACCTCACCGGTCGAGCGCATCTCGGGTCCGAGCACCGTGTCAACCGTCCGCCCGTCCGGGGTACGGAACCGGTTGAACGGCATCACAGCCTCCTTGACCGCGATCGGGGTCGCGACGGGAAGGGTCCCTCCGTCACCGCCGGCCGGCAGCAGGCCCTCGGCACGCAGCTCGGCGACCGTGGCTCCCAGCATCACCCGGGCCGCCGCCTTGGCCAGCGGCGTCGCGGTCGCCTTGGAGACGAACGGCACCGTCCGTGAGGCGCGGGGGTTGGCCTCGAGCACGTAGAGCACGTCACCTCCCAGCGCGTACTGCACGTTGACTAGACCGCGTACGCCCACGCCCTCGGCGATCGCCAGGGTGCTCCGCCGGATCCGGTCGATGTCCTCGCGCCCCAACGTGATCGGGGGCAGCACGCAGGCGGAGTCACCGGAGTGGATGCCGGCCTCCTCGATGTGCTCCATCACCCCGCCGAGGAACAGCTCGTCGCCGTCGTAGATGGCATCGACGTCGATCTCCACCGCGTCGTCGAGGAACCGGTCGACCAGCACGGGATGGAGCGGCGATATCTGCGTCGCGCGGTCGATGTAGGAGCGCAGCGCCTCGTCGTCGTACACGATCTCCATGCCGCGACCGCCGAGCACGTACGACGGGCGGACCAGCACGGGGAAGCCGATGGTGTCCGCGATCTGCCTGGCCTGGTCGAAGGAGGTGGCCGTGCCGTGTCGCGGCGCCGGTAGGCCGGCTCCCGCGAGCACCCGCCCGAAGGCGCCACGATCCTCGGCCAGGTGGATCGCGGCCGGTGACGTCCCGACGATCGGGACGCCGGCGTCCTGCAGACCCTGTGCCAGGCCCAGTGGGGTCTGGCCGCCCAGGGCGACGACGACTCCGACGACCGTTCCGGCCCGGCACTCCGCGGCGTACACCTCGAGCACGTCCTCCAGCGTCAGCGGCTCGAAGTAGAGCCGGTCGGAGGTGTCGTAGTCGGTCGACACGGTCTCGGGGTTGCAGTTGACCATCACGGTCTCGTAGCCGGCGGCGGCGAGCGCCATCGAAGCGTGCACGCATGAGTAGTCGAACTCGATGCCCTGGCCGATCCGGTTCGGACCGCTACCAAGGATGACCACGGCCGGCTTCTCCCGTCGGCGTACCTCGTCCTCCTCGTCGTAGCACGAGTAGTGGTACGGCGTGCGAGCCTCGAACTCCGCGGCGCAGGTGTCGACCGTCTTGTAGACCGGGCGCAGACCCAACGCCCAGCGGACCTCCCGCACAACCTCCTCCTTGATCCCGCGCAGGCCGGCGATCTGCGCATCGGAGAAGCCGTGCCGCTTGGCCGTGCGCAGCAGCTCCACGCTCAGCTGGGACGCCTTCCGCACCTGCTGCGCGATCTCGTCGATCAGCACCAGCTGGTCGACGAACCACGGGTCGATGCCGGTCGCCTCGACCACATGATCCATGGAGAGGCCCGCCCGCAGCCCGTCCATCAGCGCGCGCAGCCGCCCGTCGTGCGGCGTGGCCATCCGCTCCAGCAGCAGCCGCGCCGGGGCGGGTTCAGCCGTCCAGGACAGGATCGCGTCCTTGTCCTCCAGCGACCGAAGTGCCTTCTGCAGCGCCTCGCAGAAGTTGCGGCCGATCGCCATCACCTCACCGACGCTCTTCATGTGCGTGGTCAGGGTCGGGTCGGCCAGCGGGAACTTCTCGAACGCGAACCGCGGCACCTTGACCACGACGTAGTCGAGGCTGGGCTCGAAGCTCGCCGGCGTCCGACCGGTGATGTCGTTCGGGATCTCGTCGAGCGAGTACCCGATCGCGACCAGGGCGGCGATCTTGGCGATCGGGAAGCCGGTCGCCTTCGAGGCCAGCGCGGATGACCGCGAGACCCGTGGGTTCATCTCGACCACCACGATGCGTCCGTCGCGCGGATCGACGGCGAACTGGATGTTGCACCCACCGGTGTCGACACCGACCGCCCTGATCACCGCGATCGCGATGTCGCGCATCCGCTGGTACTCGCGGTCGGTGAGAGTCATGGCCGGCGCGACGGTGATCGAGTCGCCGGTGTGCACGCCCATCGGGTCGAGGTTCTCGATCGAGCACACGACGACCACGTTGTCGCGGCGGTCGCGCATCACCTCCAGCTCGTACTCCTTCCAGCCCAGGATCGACTGCTCGAGCAGGACCTCAGACGTCGGCGACGCCGCCAGGCCGCCCCCGGCGATCCGGCGCAGGTCGTCCTCGTGGTACGCCATTCCCGAGCCGCTGCCGCCCATCGTGAACGACGGGCGGACCACGATCGGGTAGCCCAGCTGTGCGGCGGCGGCCAGGCAGTCAGCCATGTCGTGGCAGATGACGCTGTCGGCGACGGTCGCCTGCCAGTGGGCCGGCAGGGCCTGCACGATGGACTTGAACGACTGCCGGTTCTCACCGGCGCGGATCGCGTCGATGGACGCGCCGATGAGCTCGACGCCGAACCTTTCGAGAACTCCCCTTTCGGATAGCTCCGTCGCGACGTTGAGGGCGGTCTGGCCGCCGAGCGTCGCGAGCAGCGCGTCGGGCCGCTCCTTGTCGATGATCTTGGTGACGAACTCGGCGGTGATCGGCTCGATGTAGGTCGCGTCGGCGAACTCGGGATCGGTCATGATCGTCGCCGGGTTGGAGTTCACCAGGACGACGCGCAGGCCCTCGGCGCGCAGCACCCGGCAGGCCTGTGTCCCGGAGTAGTCGAACTCGCAGGCCTGCCCGATGACGATCGGTCCGGAGCCGATCACCAGGACCGAGGCGATGTCGGTGCGCCTGGGCATCAGCGCTGTCCGCTCGCGAGCATCCGCTCGAACCGGTCGAACAGGTACCCGGCGTCGTGCGGCCCGGCCGCGGCCTCCGGGTGGTACTGCACGCTGAACGCCGGTGCGTCGACCAGGCGCACGCCTTCGACCACGCCGTCGTTGAGACACACGTGCGTGACCTCGGCCGGGCCGTACGGTGTGTCGACGATGACGCCGACCGGCGCGTCGACGGCGAACCCGTGGTTGTGTGCCGTGACCTCGACCTTGCCGGTGGTGAGGTCCATGACCGGCTGGTTGATGCCGCGGTGGCCGTACTTGAGCTTGAACGTGTCGAAGCCGAGGGCGCGGCCGAACAGCTGGTTACCGAAGCAGATTCCGAAGTAGGGGATCCGCCGCGACAGCACCTCTCGCAACAGCCGGATCGCCGGCTCGGCGGTGGCGGGATCTCCTGGCCCGTTGGAGAAGAAGACACCGTCCGGCTGTCGCGCCAGCACCTCGCCGATGCCCGCTGACGCCGGGAGCAGCTGCACCTCGATCCCGCGGCCGGCCAGCATCGCCAGGCTCATCGACTTGATCCCGAGATCGACCGCCACGACCGTGTGGCGCCGCGGCCCCACGGCGGGGTAGACCCGGGCATCGGCGGTCGACACTTCGCCGGCCAGGTCGGCACCTGCCATCGCCGGAGTCCGGCGCACTCTGGCCAGGAAGGCGTCCGCGTCCCGTTCGGTGGTCGTGATGCCGACCCGCATGGCCCCACGGTCGCGAAGGTGCCGGGTCAGCGCGCGGGTGTCGACCCCGCTGATCCCGACGACGCCCTGGGCGGTCAGCGCGTCGCCGAGGCTGCGGACCGAGCGCCAGTTGGAGGGCATCCTGGCCGGGTCTCGCACGACGAACCCGGCCACCCGGATCCGGTCGGACTCCTGATCCTCGTCGTTGACGCCGGTGTTGCCGATGTGCGGGGCGGTCATCACCACCACCTGGCGGTGGTACGACGGGTCGGTCAGCGTCTCCTGGTATCCGGTCATGCCGGTCGCGAAAACCGCCTCTCCGAATGTCTCCCCGACGGCACCGAAGGACTCGCCGCGGAACGCGCGGCCGTCCTCAAGCATCAACAGCGCCGCGCTCACCGCAGCTTCCCGTCGATCACCGTGGGCCGCCCGCGTAGGAATGTCGCGACCACACGTCCTGGGAGGGTCATCCCCGCGTACGGGGTGTTCGCCGACAACGACTCCGACTCGGCCGGGTCGACCGCGTAGCGCGCCGAAGCGTCGTAGAGCACCAGGTTCGCCGGTGAGCCGACGGTGAGGGGTGTGCCATGGTCGCGTACCCGCCCGATACGAGCGGGCCGGAAGGACATCCGGTCGGCCACCGCGGCCCAGTCGAGCAGGCCGGTGTCGACCATCGCCTCCTGCACGATCGACAGCGCGGTCTCCAGGCCGAGCATCCCGAAGGCAGCCGCGTCCCACTCGCACTCCTTGTCCTCCGACGGATGCGGGGCGTGGTCGGTCGCCACCGCGTCGATGGTGCCGTCCGCCAGGCCGATCCGGAGCGCGTCGACATCCGCCTGGGTCCGCAGCGGCGGGTTGACCTTGTACCTGGGGTCGTAGCTGGTCACGAGCTCGTCGGTGAGGAGCAGGTGATGAGGCGTCACCTCAGCGGTGACGTTCCAGCCCTTGGCCTTGGCCGCCCGGATGATCTCCACCGATCCCGAGGTAGAGACATGGCAGACGTGCAGGCGCGACCCGACGTGCGCTGCCAGCAGCGTGTCACGGGCGATGATCGCCTCCTCCGCGACCGCGGGCCAGCCGCGCATGCCGAGCACACCGGACAGCTCGCCCTCGTTCATCTGCGCGCCCTCGGTGAGGCGAGGCTCCTGGGCATGCTGGGCGATCACCCCGTCGAACGCCTTGACGTACTCCAGCGACCGGCGCATCAGCACCGCGTCGGAGACGCAGCTGCCGTCGTCGGAGAACATCCGGACCCGCGCCGCCGAGTCGGCCATCGCCCCTAGCTCGGCCAGCCGCTCGCCGGCGAGGCCGACGGTGACGGCCCCGACCGGACGCACGTCGCAGTATCCGGCCTCGCGTCCCAGCCGCCACACCTGCTCGACCACCCCGGCGGTGTCCGCGACCGGGTTGGTGTTGGCCATGGCGTGCACGCAGGTGAACCCGCCCCGGGCCGCGGCTCGGGTGCCGGTTTCGACGGTCTCGGCATCCTCGCGTCCGGGCTCGCGCAGGTGAGTGTGCAGGTCGACGAGTCCGGGGAGGGCGACGAGCCCGTCGGCAGCCACCACGTCGGCGTCTCCCGCATCGAGACCGGGCCCTGCGTCGGCGATGACCGCGTCGCGGATCAGCAGCGACGTCCGTCCGCCGCCGAGCAGTGAGACGTCCTGGATCAGGTAGCCGGTCACGCGTTGGCCTCGACGAGATCGGCCGCGCCCTGCAGGGCAGACTCCTGGCCGCCGAGCAGCAGGTAGAGAACGGCCATCCTGACCGCGACTCCGTTGGCGACCTGTTCGACGATCACCGACCGGTCGCAGTCGGCGACGTCGGCGGCGATCTCCATCCCGCGATTCATCGGCCCGGGGTGCATCACCAGCGCGTGGTCGGGCAGCAGCCGGAACCGGAGCTTGTCGAGCCCGAACCGGCGGCTGTACTCGCGCGCACTGGGGAAGAACCCGCCTCCGGACAGGTTCATCCGCTCGCGCTGGACCCGCAGCATCATCACCACGTCGCTCTTGGGCAGGGCCGCATCGAGGTCGTAGGAGTACGCGACCGGCCAGGACTCGACACCGACCGGCAGCAGGGTCGGCGGCGCGACCAGTGTCACCTCCGCGCCGAGCGTGGACAGCAGCAGGGCGTTGGACCGGGCGACCCGACTGTGCAGGACGTCTCCGACGATCGTGACCCGCCGGCCGTCGACGGTCCCGAGGTGGTCGCGGATCGTGAACGCATCCAGGAGTGCCTGCGTCGGGTGCTCGTGGGTGCCGTCCCCGGCGTTCACGACGCTGCTGCGAACCCACCCGCTGGTCGCCAGCCGGTGTGGCGCGCCGGAGGCGGCGTGCCGGATGACGACGGCGTTGGCGCCCATCGCCTCCAGGGTCAGCGCGGTGTCCTTGAGGCTTTCGCCCTTGGACACGCTGGACCCCTTCGCCGAGAAGTTGATGACGTCGGCGGAGAGGCGCTTGGCGGCGGCCTCGAACGAGATCCGGGTGCGGGTCGAGTCCTCGAAGAACAGGTTGACGACCGTCCGGCCGCGCAGCACCGGGAGCTTCTTGATCGGCCTGTTGGCGAGCGACCGCATCTCCTGGGCGGTGTCGAGGATCAGCAGCGCGTCCTGGCGGGTCAGGTCGGCGCTGCTCAGCAGATGACGTTTCATCGGTGGCCCCCTTCGTGGGTCCAGGCACTGCCCGTGCTTTCGTCGCCGGAGTCATCAGCCGTCTCGATCAGGACGGCGTCGCGCCGGTCGTACTCCTCGACCTGGACAAGCACGCTTTCCCGCAACGAGGTCGGCAGGTTCTTGCCCACGAAGTCCGGGCGGATGGGCAGCTCGCGGTGCCCGCGGTCCACGAGCACCGCGAGTCGGACCGCTCGCGGTCGCCCGACGTCGTGGATCGCGTCGAGCGCGGCCCGGATCGTGCGCCCGGAGAACAGGACATCGTTGACGAGAACCACGACCTTCCCCTCGAGGCCGCCCGGAGGAATGTGCGTGTGCTCGAGGGCCCTGGCCGGCCGCAGCCGCAGGTCGTCGCGGTACATGGTCACGTCGAGCGACCCGACCGGGACCTCGGCGCCCTCGATCTCGGCGATGCGCGTACCGATGCGGCGGGCCAGCGGCACCCCGCGGGTGGGGATCCCGAGCAGCACCAGCCCGTCGGCACCCTTGTTGCGTTCGAGGATCTCGTGCGAGATGCGGAAGAGCGCGCGGGCCATGTCCGAGGCGTCGAGCACCACGCGGGGTGCGGTGTCGGGGTCGCCGGACGGCTTCGGAACGGCGGTACGGTGGGGCTGCGCAGAGGTCATCTGCCGGACCTCCTTCTCCGCCTCACAGGACGGACCGTTAAAGGATGTCGGTCGCGGTGAGACTACCAGCACGTACCGATATGGTCGTGTAGGCGTGATCGGTGGCGCGCTGTAACTGAATCCTGTAGATTTTGGACCCAATACATTGCGTAACGCTTGACCCACGCCTAACTCCCGAGTAACGTTACTCTGTGTAATCGACCTCTGGTAACTCAAACCGCCTCATGGCGGGCTGGGCCCGGGAAACAGACCATCCACGCCTGCGCGCGTCGCAGCGGGGGGAGTACGAGACAGATGAGTAAGGAATACGCCAAGGCTCTCGGTGGTCGGCTGCGGGCGATCCGTCAGCAGCAGGGGCTCTCGCTACACGGAGTCGAACAGAAGTCTCAGGGCCGCTGGAAGGCGGTCGTGGTCGGTTCGTACGAGCGCGGAGACCGCGCCGTCACGGTCCAGAAGCTGTCCGAGCTGGCCGAGTTCTACAGCGTGCCGGTCCATGAGTTGCTGCCCGGAGGCGGCCAGCTCGGTGGATCGGCCGAGCCACCGCCCAAGCTGATCCTCGACCTGGAGCAGCTGCACCGCATCGACAGCACCGAGGCCGCCCCACTGGCGAGATACACCGCCACGATCCAGGCCCAGCGCGGCGACTACAACGGCCGGGTGCTCTCGATCAGGCAGGACGACCTGCGCACGCTCGCGGTCATCTACGACGAGCCTCCCAGCCTGCTGGCGGAGCGGTTCATCGCCTGGGGCGTGCTCAACACCAGCCGGTAAGCGTCAACGACCACACCGCCGACAGTTCTTGCGGGATTTGCGCGATGGATGGGGAACATCTTTTCGATGGTTCCCATCCATCGCGCAGTTTCTTTTGTGCACTTTGCTGCGCACACCGGCTAACGTGACTCAGGACCGCGCCGCACGAGGAGCCGCAACGACCAGGTCCGGCACGACTCTCGGCTGCGGTCGGAGTCGTACCGACGCCGAACTCACAGGAGAACTGCCGTGTCACTGAGCAACATCGAGATCGCCCGCAGCGCCGCACTCAAGCCGATCGAGGACATCGCCAACGAGATGGGGCTCGGCAGCCATCTGCTCGAGCCGTACGGGCGTGACGTGATGAAGATCAGCCTGGCGGCCGTCGAGGAGCTCGCTGACCGGCCACGCGCCAAGTACGTCGTGGTCACCGCCATCACGCCGACGCCGCTCGGCGAGGGCAAGACCACGACGACGGTCGGACTCGGCCAGGGCATGCGGCACATCGGGCGCCAGGCCGTCATCACGATCCGCCAGGCGTCGATGGGTCCGGCTCTCGGCATCAAGGGCGGAGCCGCCGGCGGCGGCTACAGCCAGGTGGTCCCCATGGAGCGCCTCAACCTGCACCTGACCGGCGACATGCACGCCGTCACCGCCGCACACAACCTGCTCAGCGCGATGCTCGACAACCACCTCTACCGCGGCAACGCCCTGGGCATCGAGCCCAACAGCATCACCTGGCGTCGGGTGCTCGACGTCAACGACCGCGCGCTGCGCAACATCGTCACCGGCCTGGGCGGACGCGCCGACGGTGTGCCCCGCGAGACAGGGTTCGACATCACCGCGGCCTCGGAGGTGATGGCGACCCTGTCGTCGACCACCTCGTTGCGCGACCTGCGCAGGCGACTGGGCAGGATCGTGGTCGGCTACACCAAGGACGGGCAGCCGGTCACCGCCGACCAGCTCGACACCGCCGGCGCGATGACGGTGCTGCTGAAGGAAGCCATCAAGCCCAACCTGCTGCAGACCATCGAGAACACCCCGGCTCTGGTCCACACCGGCCCGTTCGGCAACATCGCCACCGGCAACTCCTCCGTGCTCGCGGACCTGATCGCACTGCGCTGCGGCGACTTCGTCGTCACCGAGGCCGGCTTCGGGGCCGACATGGGTGCGGAGCGCTTCTTCAACATCAAGTGCCGGACGTCTGGGGAGTCCCCGGATGCCGCGGTTGTCGTCGCGACCGTACGAGCCTTGAAGGCCCACTCCGGCAAGTACCGCATCGTGGCCGGCCGGCCCCTCCCCGACGACCTGCTCGCCGAGAACCCGGACGACGTCTATGCCGGCGCGGCCAACCTGGTGAAGCAGATCGCGAACGTCCGCCTGCACGGCATCCCGTGCGTGGTCGCGATCAACCCCTTCCCCACCGACCACCCAAGCGAGCACGCCGCGATCGCCGACGTCGCCGCCCAGGCCGGTGCCCGCTGCGCGGTCTCCACCCACTTCGCCGACGGCGGGAGGGGAGCCGTCGAGCTGGCCGAGGCCGTCGCCGAGGCCGCCGCGGAGCCCAGCGAGTTCCGGCTGCTCTACGCCGACGAGGACAGCCTGCGGGCGAAGATCGAGACCATCGCCACCCTGGTCTACGGCGCCGACGGCGTGGACTACTCGATTCCGGCCGCCCGCGCGCTGGACACCTATGAGAAGGCGGGCTTCGGCGGGCTGCCGATCTGCATGGCCAAGACCCACCTGTCGCTGTCGTCCGACCCGGCGCTGAAGGGCGCACCCACGGGCTGGCGGCTCCCGGTCCGTGAGGTCCGGGCCTCGGTCGGTGCGGGCTTCGTGTACCCGATCTGTGGAGAGATGCGGACGATGCCGGGGCTCGGCTCGGATCCGGCCGCCGCGCACATGGACCTCGACGCCAACGAAGAGACGGTCGGGCTGTTCTGAGCGGTGACTCGATGAGCCCCCCGGACGAGCCTGCAGCCTCCTATCTCGATGAGGCTCTCGGCACCTTCCTCGACTCGGTCGCGGACCGGGCACCCGCCCCCGGTGGTGGTGCCGTCGCCGCCGTTTCGCTGTCGCTTGCGGCCGCACTGGTGACGATGGCGGCGCGGTTCACGGCCACCGCCGGCGAGCCCGACCCGCCCGTCGCCGTCCAGGCGGAACGCCTGCGGCTGCGCGCCGCCGAGCTGGCCGACATCGACGCGGCCGCCTACGGCTCGGTGATCGCGGCGTATGCCCGGTCACCGGCGGTGGACCGCGAGTCCCGTCGCGACCGGATCCGCTCGGCGCTGCAGGGCGCCACCGAGATACCGCTGGAGATGACCGAGATCGGCGCACAGATCACCGTGCTGGCCGCGTCGCTGGTCGAGCATGGGAACCCGAATCTGCGCGGCGACGCACGCACCGCCCTGCTGCTGGCACAGTCGTCGGTCCGGTCCGCCGCCGCCCTGGTGGGCATCAACGTCGAGGCCGGGAGACTCGACCACGAGCTGGTCCGCCGAGCCGAGCACAACGTGATGGCCGCGGACGAGGCCGTCGCGAGCACGTCTGCCTGATCCCACCTCGAGCGTCGACGCTGTGCCAGGATGGCGCCGTGCCAGACCGTGACGGCAGCCTGCGCCTCGCCGGGTTCCTAGTGGTCGCGGTCCTGCTCCTGTCGACGTTCTCGACCATCGGTCGCGAGGCACGTGGTCCCTCCGCGCACGTTGGACCGGGGGATGCTGCGCTGCACCTGGTGGCGGCGCCGGATGCCCGCCGGTTCTGGGCAAGGGACAAGCACTACTACCGGTCGCCGTGGTACGCCGGTCGGCACCGCAAGATGGTCCCGTTCGGGTGCACCCGGGCGCCGTACTATCCACCGGACCCGCGCTGCACGCACGACCGTGGCTTCCACCACGGCCTCGACATCGCGATGCCTTGCCGGACCAGGCTGTACGCCGGTGTGCGCGGCCGCGTGGTCCGGCCGGACTCGGCGGGCGCACTCGGCCCGGCGTACGGCCCACATGCCTTCCGGCTGCGCAGCCACCGACTGGGCCGGGACTTCGTGATCGGGCACGTGCGCCGGGTGTTTGTCAGGCCGGGAGCCCGGGTATCGCGCGGGCAGCTGATGGCGCTGGCATCCGACGCCGGTGCCCCGGACGGGTGCCACCTGCACTTCGAGGCGCGGCCGATCGCCGGGTCCTACACCGAGGCGGTCAAGCCGACCCGGTACCTGCGGCTGAGCCTGGCCGACTGAGCTTGGTCAACCCGCCAGGGTCGGCTTGAGCTCGAGGATACGGGCCAGCAGTCCGTTGACGAACCCCGGTGACTCGGTCGTGGACAGCTCACGGGCGAGCTTCACCGCCTCGCTGACGGCAACCGCATCGGGGACGTCCTCGACATACAGCAGCTCGAACGCCCCGATCCGCAGGATGTTGCGGTCGACGACCGGCATCCGGTCGAGCGTCCAGTCCTGGGAGTACGTCGCGAGCAGCGAGTCGAGACGTTCATGGTGCTCGCCGACTCCCCGCACGAGCGTCACCGTGTAGTCGTTGAGCGGGCGATCCGGGTCGCTCTGCCGGTCCCCGAGCGTGCCACCGACCGGGAGGGATCGCAGCTCGCTCTCGAACAGGATGTCGAGCGCGCGCTTGCGCGCCTTGGTCCGAGCTCCCATCAGCTCGACACGCGGCCGAGGTAGCTGCCGTCGCGGGTATCGACCTTGACCCGCTCGCCGGTCGTGATGAACAGCGGGACGGAGATCTCGTACCCGGTCTCCAGCCTCGCGGGCTTGGTGCCGCCGGTCGACCGGTCACCCTGCAGGCCGGGCTCGGTGTACTCGACGGCGAGCTCGACCGACGCCGGCAGCTCGATGTAGAGCGGCAGCCCCTCGTGCACGGCGACGGTCGCCTCCTGGTTCTCGAGCATGAACTGCGACGCCTCACCGACCGTCTCGTCGGGCACGTGCAGCTGCTCGTAGGTCTGGGAGTCCATGAAGATGTAGGCGGAGCCGTCGTTGTACAGGTAGGTCATCGAGCGCTTGTCGACGTTGGCCATCTCCACCCGGACGTCGGCATTGAACGTCTTGTCGACGATCTTGCCCGACAGGACGTTCTTCAGCTTGGTGCGCACGACGGCGCCGCCCTTGCCCGGCTTGTGGTGCTGGAACCACACGACCGACCAGAGCTGGCCGTCCAGGTTGAGCACGGTGCCGTTCTTCAGGTCGTTGGTCGTGGCCATCGGTGGTGATCCATCTCTTCGTACGTCGTCCCGGCAGGCGGTCAGCCCACGACGAGAAGCTCCCTGGTCGTGGTGGTGAGCAGCTCCGGTGCCTCCGGCCCGACCACCAGCGTGTCTTCGATCCGGACGCCGCCACGGCCGGGCAGGTAGACACCGGGCTCGACCGTGACCGGAGTGCGAGCCAGCAGTTTACCTGTCGCGCGGGCACCGAGGTACGGCTCCTCGTGGATCTCCAGGCCGACGCCGTGCCCGAGCCCGTGGGTGAAGTGATCACCGTGGCCCGCGTCCTCGATGACCCTCCGCGCCGCCCGGTCGACGGCCGCCCGCTCGACGCCCGGGGCGAGCGCCTCCCTGCCCGCGGCCTGCGACCTGGCCACCAGGTCGTGGATCTCGCGCTGCCAGCCGACCGGCTCGTCACCGACGACCATGGTGCGGGTGCAGTCGGCGTGGTAGCCGGCGTAGCGGGCGCCGAAGTCGATCTTGAGCAGGTCGCCGGTGCGCAGCCGACGGTCCGTGGGGTCGTGATGCGGAATCGCCGAGTGCGGACCGGCGGCGACGATCGTGTCGAACCCGATCGCCTCCGCCCCGAGGGCGTACATCCGCCACTCGAGGTCGCGGGCCACCTCGCGCTCGGTGCGCCCGACGAACGGGCCCTGCAGCAGCTGCTCCAGCGCCTCCACCGAGATCCGGCAGGCCGACCGCAGCGCATCGATCTCAGCCTCGTCCTTGACCACGCGCAGCCGCTCGACCGCCTCACCCAGCTTCCTGATGCGGCCGCTGAACGACTTGCCGACGGTGTCCCGGTCGTCCGCGGAGAGCGTGTGGGTCTCCAGCGCCAGACCCGACAGGGACTTCTCGTTGGCGACCGTGACCAGGTCCTGGACGACCGAGCGACCGGTGACCCGCTCGACGTCGGGCAGCTGTGCCGCCGACTGGTCGGTGTAGCGGCCGTCGGTGACGAACACGTCCCGGCCGTCGACGCCGACCAGCAGTGCGGCGTTCGATCCGGTGAACCCGGTGAGGTAGCGAACGTTGACCAGCGTGCTGATCAGGGCAGCCGGGACGTCCAACTCGCGCAGCAGGCCGCGTAGTGCGTCCCGACGCTGCCGCTCGCGGGGCGCGGCGCTCACGGCTGGCCGGCGATGGCGCGCAGCGCGAGCAGGTAGGAGCCCGTACCGAACCCGGCGATGGTGCCCGTGGCCACGGAACCGATCACGCTGGTGTGCCGGAACTCCTCGCGGGCGGCGGGGTTGGAGATGTGCACCTCGACCAGGGGCGCCGTCAGCTGGGCACATGCGTCGCGCAGTGAGTACGAGTAGTGCGTGAAGGCCGCCGCGTTGAGCACCACCGGTGTCGAGTCGTCGGCGGCCTCGTGCAGCCAGTGGACCAGCTCACGCTCGTCGTCGCTCTGGCGTACCTCGACCTCGAGCCCGAGGGCGGACCCGGCGTCGACGCACGCCCGGCTCAGAGCGTCGTGCGACATCGCCCCATAGACCTCGGGCTCCCTGGCGCCCAAACGGCCGAGATTCGGGCCGTTGAGTACGAGCACACGCATGTCCGGAGCCTACCCACACCGCCAACCCGCGATCCGACAGTTGTTGCACGCCATCCGACACTTGTCGCCGCCGGCTCACCGCGATTCACCCCGCGATCGCCCGGTGGGCGCGGATGAGCAGGTCCGGGTCGGGCGCCTCGAGGATGCCGGGTCTGGCCAGGCCGTCGAGGACCACGAAGCGGAGGCGCCCGCCGCGGGACTTCTTGTCCACCCGCATGGCGTCGAACAGCTCCTCCCAGGTGCTGCCCTGGTACGTCGTCGGCAGCCCGACCGATTGCAGGACCGTTCGATGCCGCTCGGCGGTCGGACGATCGAGCCGCCCCGTCAGCCGGGCGAGCTCGGCCACGTACACCATCCCGATGGCCACTGCGTCGCCGTGCCGGCGGCGGTAGCCCTCGGCGCGTTCGATCGCGTGTCCCATCGTGTGCCCGTAGTTGAGCGCCTCGCGGCCGACCCACAAGGCGGTGGAGCGGTCCTCCCTGGGGTCGGCCGCCACGACCGCCGCCTTGACCCGGATCGCCCGCTCGATCAGCTCACGCAGCACCAGTCCACCGACCGCCCCTGCGGCGGCGGGGTCCGCCTGGACCAGGTTGAGGATCTCCGAGTCGGCGATGAAGCCGCACTTGATGATCTCGGCCAGGCCGCTGGCCACCTCCGCCGCTGGCAGCGTCGTCAGCGTCGACAGGTCGCAGACCACCCCGGCGGGCTGGTGGAACGCGCCCACCAGGTTCTTGCCGGCGTCGGTGTTGATGCCCGTCTTGCCACCCACGGCGGCGTCGACCATCGCCAGCAGCGTGGTCGGAACGTGCACCACGGCCACCCCGCGCAGCCAGCCGGCGGCCACGAAACCGGCCAGGTCCGTCGTGGAGCCGCCGCCCATGCTCACCACCGCGTCGGAGCGGGTGAAGCCGGCGGCGCCGAGCTCGTTCCAGCAGTGCTCGGCGACGCGAGCCGACTTCGCCTCCTCGGCGTCCGGTACCTCGATCCCGATGACCTCCCGGCCCTGCTCGGTCAGCGTGGCCTGCAGTGCCCGGGCCGCGCGCGTCAGGGGGCTGGGATAGATCACCGCCACCTGGCGTACGGCAGCGCCGAGCATCCCCCGCAGCTCGCCGAGCAGCCCGTGGCCGACGACCACGGTGTACGGGCTGGCCGAGCCGACCTCGATCCGCGTCGTCACGCCCGTCATCGTGGCAGCGCCGCCAGCACCTCGTCGGCGACTTCCTCCGGTGTCCGCGAGTTCGTGTCGATGACAACGCACGCGACCTCGCGGTACAGCGGCCTGCGCTCGTCGAGCAGGGCCTTGAGCTGCGCGCGGACGTTTCCGAGCAGCAGTGGTCGGGCGGAACCGAGCCCGACTCTCGACGCCGCCTCAGCGAGGCCCACGTCGAGGAACACCACCCGATGGTCGGCCAGCAGCTTTCTCGTCGACTCGGCCAGCACCGCGCCTCCGCCGAGACTGACCACGCCGTCATGCTCGCAGAGCGCGGCCGCGACCGACCCGCTCTCGAGCTCCCGGAAGCGCTGCTCGCCGTCGTCGACGAAGATGTCGGCGACGCTCTTGCCGGCGCTGGACTCGACGTCCTCGTCTGTGTCGCGGAGCGGAACCCCGAGCCGGTCGGCCAGCAGACCGCCGACCGTGCTTTTGCCGGCTCCCGGTGGGCCGACGAGCACCACCACCGGAGTCACGGGTACCTCAGGCTGGCCAGATACCCCTCGTGGTTGCGCCGGGTCTCAGCCACCGAGTCCCCACCGAACTTCTCGACCGCCGCCTCGGCGACCACCATGGCGACCATGGCCTCGGCGACCACCCCGGCGGCCGGGACGGCGCAGACGTCCGAACGCTGATGGTGCGCCACGGCGTCCTGCCCGGTGGCAAGGTCGACGGTACGCAACGCCCGCGGGACGGTGGAGATCGGCTTCATCGCGGCACGTACCCGCAACACCGCACCGGTCGACATGCCTCCCTCGGTGCCCCCCGACCGGCCCGACGCCCGCCCCAGACCCGCCTTCGTTCTGACGATCTCGTCATGGGCCAGGGACCCCCGGATCCTTGCGAGCTCGAACCCGTCGCCGACCTCGACGCCCTTGATCGCCTGGATCCCCATCAGCGCGCCGGCCAGCCGCGCGTCGAGCCGGCGGTCCCAGTGCACGTGGCTGCCCAGACCAGGGGGCAGCCCGTGGACGACCACCTCGACGAGGCCCCCCAGCGTGTCCCCATCGTCGTGTGCAGCGTCGATCTCGGCGACCATCGCCTTGCTGGCGTCCGCGTCGAGGCACCTGACCGGATCGGCGTCGAGGTGCGCGACGTCAGCCACGTTCGGAACCGACCCGGCCGGAGCCTGAGCCTCTCCGATGGACACGACGTGGCTGACCAGGGCGATGCCGTATGCCTGGCTCAGAAACGCCTCAGCGATCGCGCCGAGGGCGACCCGGGCCGCGGTCTCCCGGGCACTGGCTCGCTCGAGCACCGGCCGGGCGTCGTCGAAGCCGTACTTCTGCATCCCCACCAGGTCGGCGTGACCTGGTCTGGGGCGTGTCAGCGGGGCATTGCGGGCCAACCCGGCCAACGCGTCGGCGTCAACCGGGTCGGCCGCCATCACCTGCTCCCACTTGGGCCACTCGGTGTTGGCGATCTGGACCGCGATGGGGCTGCCGAGCGTGCGGCCGTGCCGGATACCTGCCAGGAACGTCACCCGGTCCTGCTCGAACGACATGCGGGCGCCGCGCCCGTACCCCAGCCTGCGACGGGCCAGCGCGGCCCCGACGTCCGCGGTGGTGATCTCGACTCCGGCGGGCAGCCCCTCCAGGACGGCGACCAGCGCCTGACCATGGGATTCACCGGCCGTCAGCCATCGCAGCATGCCGCAAAGTCTCCCATGCCGGAGCGCTGCCCCATGGATGTCGCAGCTTCAGCGACGGGCCCCGGCGTACCAGTCGACGATGGCCGGCCCCCAGACCAGCCCCACCAGCGCCCCGGCGAGCATGAACGGTCCGAACGGGTACCGCTTGCGGTCCACCAGGTGCAGCAGCGCGAGAACGGCCCCGATGACGCCGCCGAGCAGGAACCCGGCGTACATCCCGACACCGAACTCGGGCCACCCCAGCCAGCCCAGCGCCATGCCGAGGAGGCCGGCCAGCCGGACGTCGCCATAGCCCATCCCGCGGGGATGGACGACCCACAGCAGGAGGAACGAGCCACCGGCGATCGCCCAGCCCAGACCGGCCCGGGCCAGTGCGTGCCAGTCCCCCTCGACCGCCGACGCCCCCAGGAGCAAGGTACCGACGACCAGGTACGACGGGCCGACGATGCGCGTCGGCAGCAGACGCGTCCTCGCATCGATCCAGGCCAGCAGCACCCCGACCACGGCGAGGTACAACCAGGCCGGCAGCGGAGCCGACCAGCCCAGCCGCCACGCAACCACGGCACACGCGACGGCCGCAGCGGCGGCACCGCCGACTCCCAGGCCCGGAGTCCTGGCGAGCGTGGCGTACGGGACCTTGGCCGGCGCGGCCGCGCCCGCCGGGTCCACCGGATCGAGCTCGGGCTCGGGAAGCCGGGCGAGCACGCCCGGCAGCAGGGCGCCGGCGGCAGCACCGAACAGGGCGGCGCCCGCCACGACCGCGAGATCGTAGGGCACACCAGGCAGTGTAGGGATCGGGTCCATCGTGGATCCCCGCTCAGGTGCCGACCTGTGGATCCCGCCGGTCTAGACCGTGTAGTGGGAGTGGAAGAACCCGGTCGGGTCGTACCGCGCCTTCACCTGCCGCAGCCGGGCGAGATTGGCGCCATAGTACGAGCCGACCGCCCGGCCCGGCTCCAGGTAGTTGACGTAGCCGCCGATGGACGCCGGAGCGAGCACCCGGTGCCCGCGTCCGATCCATCGGTACGCCTCGGCGACGTCGGCGGGGCGCGGCGCGTCGGGGAGGCCGACGTACCACTGGATCGTGCCCAGCGCGTGGCGCCAGCGGAATGCGGTCGCCGCCGGACGATGGTCGGACACCGCCCCGCCGAGCGGATCGATGATCACTGCCGCGCCCCGCCCGGCGGACGCCCTGCGCCGGACCAGCGTGACAAGCGCGGTCGCGACCTGGTGGCTCATCGGCGCGCCGAGCACGTCGCTGCCGGCGGCGAAGGCCTCGCGCGAGAGCGACCCGCGCGGTCGCAGGTGACACTGCTGGTCGGTGAGGGTCGAGCACCCGGCGAGCAGCTTGATCGCGTCGGCGTGGCTGCGGCTGAAGGTCGACACACTCGTCGCGGGCCGCCCCACCGCGGCCTGCAGCGCCGCCGCCTCGCCGGCGCCGTCGCCGGTGAGCGACACGCCAACGACGCGGATGGCGACGGATCCGGCCGATCCCGCCTCCAGGTGCAGGTTGGCCCACGCCGACCGAGGCATCCGGCCCACCCGGTGCTGCCAGCCCCTGATCACCGCCGCGGCGTCGGACGCCGCCCACGAGACGAAGTAGAAGCCGACGACGTGAGCGGGGAACGTGCGGACCCGCATCGCGGTGACCACGCCGAAGTTGCCTCCGCCTCCGCCGCGCAGCGCCCAGAACAGGTCGGCGTGGTGACTGGCGTCGACCTGCAGGGTCCTGCCGGCCGCCGTGACCACGGTCAGCGCCGCGACCGCATCGCAGGTGAGCCCGTGCGCCCGTCCCTCGACGCCGACCCCGCCGCCGAGAGTCAGACCCGCGGCCCCCACGGTCGGGCAGGTCCCGGTCGGCAGCGAGCGCCCGTGCGGTTCGAGGGCCTCGTGTACGTCGAACAGCCGCGATCCGGCGCGCACCAGGGCGGTCCGTGACGCGGCGTCGTAGTCGACCCCGCGGATCCGTCCCACGTCCACGACGAGCCCGCCGGCCGCCGTCGAGACGCCCACGTAGGAGTGACCGCCGGAGCGGGGGCGTGCGACCAACCCGAACCGGCGGGAGAAGCGGATCGCCTCGGCGACGTCGTGCCTGTTGGCCGCCTCGACCACCGCCGCCGGCCTGACCCGGTCGAACCGCGGGTTGTACAGCCGCCGGGCGCTGTCGTAGTCGGCGTCATGCGGGCGGACGAGGTCACCGGCCAGGCCGTGGGCCAGGGCACGCCAGTCCGCCGGGGTGGGCCTGAGCGTCCGGCTCACCACCGGCGCCGCGGTGCTGCCCCCCTGCCACGCGCAGCCACCCGCGGCGGCGACGGCGCCCAGGGAGACGGCGCCGAGCGCTCCGGCCCTCAGCACGGTACGACGATCGACTGACGACGCTGCCGGCATCCGCGGTCCTCCCCGTTGTCTGCACTCTGTCTGTCCTGTCTGCACTCTGTCCGACGACGCCTCAGCCGCCGGTCTGGTTGCCCCGCCGCGGCCCCGCCAGTGCCTGCCGCCCGGCCTCCATCATCGCCTGCAGCGGTGCCGGCCGGACGCCTGTCATCAGTTCGACCTGGAGAGCCGCCTGGTTGACCAGGAGGTCCAGGCCGCCGATGACCCGCCGATCGAGGCCAGCTGCGCTCCTCGCGAGCGCGGTCGGCCACGGCGTGTAGGCAACGTCGAACGTGACCGGCGCCACCGACGCGAGCACGGCGGGGTCGCCGGCACCGGCCGGCACCGTCGACAGCAGGAGGTCCGCGCGGACGCGGGCGGCCTCGGCCAGAGAGTGCACGACCAGCTCCAGCCCGAGCCGTTGCGCCAGGTCCTGCAGCAGGTCGGCGCTACCAGGCTCCCGGACCAGCAAGGTCACTGTCCGGGCGCGGAGGCGGCGCAGCGCCGTCAGCGCGGACGCCGCGGTGGCCCCACCACCGACGACCGCAGCGGTCTGCACCCGGTCGACGCCGGCGGCGCTCAGGGACGCGATCATCCCTTCCACGTCGGTGTTGTGACCGCGCCGGGAGCCGTCGGCCTCGAGCAGCACCGTGTTGACGACGCCCACCATCGCTGCGGTCGCGTCAAGCTCGTCCAGCAGCGGGACGACGGCGCGCTTCAGCGGCATGGTCAGCGAGAGGCCGCGCCAGTCCGGTCCGAGCCCGCCCACGAACCCTGCCAGCGTGTGCTCGGTCACGTCGTACGCGTCGTAGCTCCAGTCGAGATCGAGGGCGGCGTAGGCCGCGCGATGCAGCACCGGCGACAGGGAGTGGTCGATCGGGCTCCCCAGCACGGCGCAGCGCATCAACAGTCCGGACTGGACTTGCAGAACTGCCGGAACTCCGCAACGTTTCGCCGGTGCTGCCGGTAGGTGGTGGCGAACTTGGTCTCACCGGTGTTGGTGTTGACGGTCACGAAGTAGCGCCAGTTGCCCGGGGCGGGATTCAGCGCCGCCTTGATTGCCTGGTCACCGGGGGCGTTGATCGGACTCGGCGGCAGGCCGACATGCGTGTATGTGTTGTACGCCGAGTCGACCCGACGGTCCTCGGGCGTCGTGCTGACCGAGCCGTCCTTGCCCACGGCGTAGTGCACGGTGGAGTCCAGCTCGAGCGGCATGCCCTGCCCCAGACGGTTGTAGACGACTCGTGCGACCTTCGCGAAGTCCTGCTGTCGCCGAGCCTCCGCCTGGACCAGGCTGGCGACCGTGATGATCTCCCCGGGCGTACGCCCCATCGCGTCAGCCTTCGCGGCCAGGTGTACATCCGCCGCTTCCTGCTCGAATCGGGTGACCATCGCCTTGAACAGGCCGGTGGGCGTCGTAGAGCGCGTGACGTTGTAGGTGGCGGGGAACAGGTAGCCCTCGGGGTTGCCGTTCGCGTAGGGCGGGAGCTTGATCCGGCTCAGCGCCGAGGTGAGCGAATCCTCGGAGAAACGGGTGCGGTCGGCGATCCGCTGCACGATCTCCTTGACGGTCAGTCCCTCGGGCAGGGTGACCGGTTGCCCCACCAGCCGGTTGTCGTCGTCGAGCAGCGCGGCCAGCGCCGTCTGCGCGGGAAGGTGCTGGCGCAGCCGATAGCGTCCGACCTGGATGAGCTTGGAGTCGGAGTCCTCCCGGGCCACGTCGGTGAACGCCTCCGGGCTCTTGACCACATCCTTGTCGAACAGGCTGTTGGCGATGTCGGTGGACGTGTCGCCCTTGTGAACCTCGACGACGACAGTCGGTGTCGTGCCCGATCCGGTGTAGTCCTCCGGCGGCGACACCAGGTCGGCGATCCAAGCCCGGCCCTTGAGCAGCGCGAACGCCGCACCGCCGGCCAGAATGGCCAGTGCGATCAGCACCGCGACGCAACCCAGGGTCCGCCTGGCGTGGGGCCGGGGGGCTGGCTCGGGCTCGAGTCCGACGTCGCTCACGGATGTCCTAGGTCGAGGGGCTCCCCGGGCGCGGATCCGGATGCTCGTTCCGCGTCCAGGGCGTGTTGGAGGATGACCACCGCCGCCGCCTGGTCCACCACGGCTCGGCGCCTGGGTCCCTTCCTCCCCCGGTCTCGCAGTACGCGTTCTGCGGTGACAGTAGTCAACCGCTCGTCGACGAGTCGCACCGGGACCGGCGCCAGAGCCACGGCGAGCTCGGCCGCGAACGCCCGGACGGTGACAGCGGACGGGCCCTCGCGTCCCGACAGGGAACGCGGCAGCCCGACCACGACCTCGATCGCCGTCCGGTCCGCAGCGATCGCGGCGATCCGGGCCAGGTCTCCGCTACCCCGTTGCACGGTTTCCACCGGCGTCGCGATGAGACCCGCCGGGTCGGACTCGGCGACGCCTATCCGCGCCGCGCCTGCGTCTATCCCGAGGCGTACGCCACGGCGCATGCCCACGTCCTCGACCGTCAAGCGCCAGCGACGCGTTGGCCCACGGCCCGGCGGATCTCCTGCAACGCCGCATCGATACCCGAGATCTGCGTCCCACCGCCCTGGGCCACGTCGTCCTTGCCGCCGCCGCTGCCGCCCAGCACCGGCGCGGCGACCGCGATCAGCTCCCGGGCGGACAGCCCCGACTGGCGGGCACGCTCGTTGGTGGCCACCACGATCGCGGGCTTGCCGTCCGTGGAGCCGACGACCGCGACGACGGCCGGCTGCTCCGACGCCATCCGGCCGCGGATGTCGAGAGCCAGCTTGCGGACGTCGCCCGGACCCGCGCCGTCGACCCGGTGCCCGACGAATGACACTCCGGCCACATCGGTGGCGGCCGCGGCCAGTCGGTCACCGGCGCCCAGCAGCTGCTGCAGCCGGGCCCGCTCGATTTCCTTCTCCGCGGTCCGCAGCCTTTCGACGAGGTCGTTGACGCGCTCCGGGAGCTCCTCGGGCCTGGCTTTGAGCGCCTCGCTGAGTTGAGCCACCAGCACATGCTCGCGAGCGAGGAACCGGTACGCGTCGGCCCCGACCAGCGCCTCCACCCGACGGACCCCAGCGCCGATCGATGACTCACCGAGCAGCTTGATGACCCCCAGGTGTCCCGACCGTCCGGCGTGGGTGCCGCCGCACAGCTCGCGGGCCCAGTCGCCGACCGATATCACCCTGACCTCGGTCCCGTACTTCTCACCGAACAGCGCCATCGCTCCGGCGGCCCGCGCCTGGTCCTGACTCATGATCTCGGCGTGCACGGACAGATCGGCGAGCACGAGGTCATTGACCCTGGCCTCGACGTCGGCCAGCGCACTGGACGGCACCGGCCCGCTGGCGGAGAAGTCGAAGCGGAACCGCCCGGGGGCGTTCTCCGAGCCCGCCTGGGTGGCCGTTTCACCGAGCGTCTCGCGAAACGCCTTGTGCACCATGTGGGTGGCTGTGTGCGCACGGGATATCGATCGCCGGCGCTCCAGGTCGACCCGCGCCACCGCATCAAGACCGACGGAGACCTCTCCCGCGACCACCCGGGCCCGATGCACGATGACGCCCGTGACCGGCGTCTGCACGTCGACCACCTCGACCCGGGCGCCGTTGGCGAGCTCGAGGATGCCATGGTCGGCGAGCTGGCCACCGCTCTCGGCATAGAACGGCGTACGGTCCAGTACGACCTCGACCTCGTCGCCCTCCTGCACGGATCGAGCCTGTCCGGCGCCGGTGATCAGAGCGACGACCGTGGACTCCGAGACGGTTTCGTCGTAGCCGGTGAACGTCACCGCTGCGGTCAGCTCGTCTGCGACCCCACGGTAGGAACCGGTGTCCGCGTGCTGGCCCTTCTTCGCCTGGGCGTCGGCCTTGGCGCGTTGGCGCTGCTCGTTCATCAGGTCGCGGAACCCGAGCTCATCGACGGTCAGGCCCTGCTCGGCGGCCATCTCCAGGGTCAGGTCGATGGGGAAGCCGAACGTGTCGTGCAGCTGGAAGGCCCGGGCGCCGGAGAGCTGCACCTGCCCGGCGTTCTTGGTCTCGCCGGCGGCCGCGTCGAAGATCTGGGTGCCGGTCCGCAGCGTCTGGCGGAACGCGTTCTCCTCGGCGTACGCGATCTGCGAGATCCGGGACCAGTCGTTGTCGAGCTCGGGGTAGGACAGCTTCATCTTGTCCAGGGACAACGGGAGCAGCTCGGGCAGCGTCGGCTCGTCCACGCCGAGCAGGCGCATGGAGCGTACGGCACGTCGGATGAGTCGACGCAGCACGTAGCCTCTGCCCTCGTTGCCGGGCCTCACACCGTCGCCGATGAGCATCAACGCGCTGCGGACGTGGTTCTGACACGACTCGGAAGCGCATGTCGTCCAGGGGATCGGCGCCGTACCGACGTCCTGACATCTGCGTGGCCCGGGTGATCACCGGCGCGATCTCGTCGATCTCGTAGATGCTGCCCACGTCCTGGAGAAGGAACGCGACGCGCTCCAGGCCCATGCCGGTGTCGATGTTCTTGGCCGGGAGGTCGCCGAGGATCTCGTACCCCTCCTTGGCGCCTCCCTCGCCGCGGATGTTCTGCATGAACACCAGGTTCCAGAACTCGAGGTACCGGTCCCCGGCCTTCTCGATGTCGCCCTCGGGCCCGTACTCCGGGCCGCGGTCGAGCAGGATCTCAGAGCACGGCCCGCACGGCCCCGGCACGCCCATCGACCAGAAGTTGTCCTTCATGCCGAGCCGGACGATCCGTTCGTCGGGCAGACCGACGAGGCGCTTCCACAAGGCGATGGCCTCGAGATCCTCGTGGAACACGCTGACCCAGAGCCGCGACTCGTCGAACCCGTACCCGCCGTCGGCCTGGCTCCTGGTCACCAGGTCCCACGCGAGCTCGATGGCGGTTTCCTTGAAGTAGTCGCCGAACGAGAAGTTGCCGCACATCTGGAAGAACGTGCCGTGCCTGGTGGTCCAGCCGACCTCCTCGATGTCGGTCGTACGCGCGCACTTCTGCACGCTCACCGCCCGGCGGTACGGGGGCGTCTCGTGGCCCAGGAAGTACGGCTTGAACGGCACCATGCCGGCGCTGACGAACAGCAGGGTCGGGTCGTCGACGAGCAGCGACGACGACGGCACCACGGTGTGCCGGGCTCGTTCGAAGTGCGCGAGGAATCTCCGCCTGATCTCAGCGGTATCCACTACGCCACTCCATTCCTGCCGGCACTCGGCTCCGCGGCACTCACGGCCAGGGCCGGCCTGGGGTTACCAGGGTCGGGGAGACCGAGCTGCTGGCGCAATTGGGTTTCCTTGTCGGCCATTCCCGCGCGCACCTCGTCGGCGAACAGGCGCAGTCCCACCCCGGCGGCGCCGATCTGGTCGCCCAGATCCTGCGGGGTCAGGCGCCGTGCGGCTCTGCGGGACTTCACAGCCGCGTAGACGCCGCTTCCAGCGCCCACGGCGAACCAGAAGACCCGGCTCACGCCGCCCGCCGGGTGTCGGCTCGACGCATCCCGCGTCGGCGCTTCAGCTCGCGGCGAACCCGGTACGCGATCAGCGCGCGGTTCTCCTCGGTCAGTGCCCGGCGGACGCCGAACGAGAACGCCGCGACCTTGATCAGCGGTTCGCCGAGCGTCACCCTCGTCACCTGGGGGGCAGAACCGGGATCACCCGCACCGGCCGGCGACCCGACGACGTAGGGAGCCGGAACACCCGGTTCCACCGCCTCCTCGCTGTGGCCGCAGTGCGGGCACGCGCCGCCGTCCAGGGGATCGGAGTGCGACGCCTCGCCACTCTGCATCGACCGGTCGAGTCGCGTGCGAACGTCGGCCAGCTCGTCGTGCACGAGCCGCACCGCCCGGTCGCTGCGTCGCATGGACCCCGCCAGGAAGGCGACGGCGGCAAGCGTGCCCAGGTTGACCGTGAGCAACATCCACGCAGTCTGGCCCATGGGTGCTGACCCTATCGCGGCGTCCGGCCGCGACTCCGCTGCGCGCTCTGCCCTTGCGTCGCCGGCGCTAGCTCTCGTCGCGCAGGATGCGGCGCAGCCGCTGGACCCGCTCCGCGTAGTCCGCCTCGGCGCCACGCTGGGTCGGCCGATAGTAGTCGGTGCCGGCGATCACGTCGGGGGCGTGCTGCTGCGCGACGACTCCTCGCGCATCGTCGTGCGCGTAGCGATAGCCGGTCCCGTGGCCCAGAGAACCCGAGCTCGGGTAGTGCGCGTCGCGAAGGTGCGCGGGGACGCCTCCGATGCGGCCCGCCCGGACGTCGGCGAGCGCCGCCCCTATCGCGGTGGTCACGGCATTGGACTTCGGAGCCAGAGCCAGGGCGATCACGGCCTGGGCGAGGTTGAGCTGCGCCTCGGGGAACCCGACCAGCTGGACGGCCTGCGCCGCCGCTACGGCCGTGGTGAGGGCGGTGGGATCAGCGAGGCCGACGTCCTCGCTGGCCAGGATGATCAGCCGGCGGGCGATGAATCGCGGGTCCTCCCCCGCCTCGACCATCCGGGCCAGGTAGTGCAGGCCGGCGTCGACGTCCGACCCGCGGATCGACTTGATCAGCGCGCTGGCCACGTCGTAGTGCTGGTCGCCGTCGCGGTCGTAGCGGACCGCGGCCCGGTCCACCGCGGTCTCGACGGTGACCAGGTCGATGTGGGTCGAGGATCTGGAGTCCGCAGCCCCGGCCGCGGCCTCCAGATAGGTCAGGGCCCGGCGGGCGTCGCCGCCGGACAGCCGCACCAGGTGGTCCTCGGCGTCGTCGGCCAGCGTGAACCGGCCGGCCAGACCCTGCTCGCTGTCCAGGGCGTGCTGCACCACTGACCGCACGTCCTGGTCGGTGAGGGTCTCGAGCCGCAGCAGCAACGAGCGTGACAGCAGCGGGGAGATCACCGAGAAGAACGGGTTCTCGGTGGTCGCGGCGACCAGCGTCACCCACCTGTTCTCGACACCCGGCAGCAGCGCGTCCTGCTGGGCCTTGGTGAACCGGTGTACCTCGTCGACGAACAGGACGGTCTCGCGGCCGCCACGGACGAGCTCGCGACGGGCGTCGTCGATGACCGCGCGTACCTCCTTGACCCCGGCGGCGACCGCGGAGACCTCCACGAACCGGCGGTCGGTCTGCCGGGAGAGGATCGAGGCGATCGTGGTCTTGCCCGTGCCCGGAGGTCCCCACAGGAGCAGCGACATCGGCCGGTCGTCCTCGATCAGCTGGCGCAACGGCGAGCCCTCGGCGAGCAGCAGCCGCTGACCGACGAGGTCGTCGAGCGTCCGAGGGCGCATCCGTACCGCCAGCGGCGAGGCGGCGTGTGACGCGTCGCGCAGGCTGCCCGAACCCGACGTGCTCACCGGTCCCGCGGGTACGTCGAAGAGTCCCTCGGCATCCACGCTCGGACCCTACCTGCCAGCGCAGCTGGAACGACAAGCCGGACGATCCGGCGCCGTGGCGAGCTACGCGGGGGTCTTGACCGGCGTCGAGATCGGTTCCGTGACCTCTTCCCCGGGCGGGGCGGCGAAGTGGCACGCTGCCCGGTGACCGTTCCCGAACTCGATGAGCGGTGGTTCCTGCTGCGCGCAGATGTCCTGCGCCTTCCAGCACCGGGTGCGGAACCGGCACCCCGACGGTGGGTTGATGGGGCTCGGAACGTCACCCTCGAGCCGGATGCGCTCACGCCGGCCGCCGAGCGCAGCCTGCTTGACATCGGGCACCGCCGACAGCAGCGCCTGCGTGTACGGATGATGCGGCCGGTTGTAAATCGTGTCCCGATCGCCGATCTCGACGATCTTGCCCAGGTACATGACCGCCAGCTCCGGGCAGAAGTGCCGCACGATGGCCAGGTCGTGGGCGATGAACAGGAAGGCGATGTTGAACTCTCGCTGCAGGTCCTGCAGCAGGTTGACCACCTGGGCCTGAATGGACACGTCCAGCGCGGACACCGGCTCGTCCGCCACCAGCAGCTTCGGCTGCAGCGCCAGCGCGCGGGCGATCCCGATCCGCTGCCGCTGTCCTCCGGAGAACTCGCTGGGATAGCGGTTGTAGTGCTCCGGGTTGAGTCCTACCGTTTCGAGCAGTTCCTGCACCCGGGTGAGTACCTGATTCTTCGGGACGACCTTGTGCACCTCGAGCGGAGTCCCGACGATCGTGCCGACGGTGTGCCGCGGGTTCAGCGAGGAGTACGGGTCCTGGAAGATCAGCTGGATGTCGCGCCGGTAGGGCAGCATCTGCTTGTTGGACAGCCCGCCGATCTCGTGGCCCTCGAACTTCATCTCGCCCGACGTCGGGTCGAGCAGCCTGGTGATGAGTCGTCCGGTGGTGGACTTGCCGCATCCGGACTCCCCGACCAGCCCCAGCGACGTGCCCGGCTGGAGCGTGAACGAAATGCCGTCGACGGCCCGGACCTGGCCGATCGTGCGCCGGATCACGCCTCCGGACTTCACCGGGAAGTGCTTGACCAGGTCGGTGACCTCGAGCAGCGGGCCGGCCATGGTCGTTGTGTGGTCACTCATGGGTCACATGTCCCTCGGTAGCGATCACAGTCTCGATCTCGGCGTGGAACAACGAGTCCGGGTCACGCAGATGGCAGCGCTTGAGATGTCCCAGCCCGCGTCCACCGGGCGCCAGCGGCGGCAGTTCGTCGCGACACTTGTCGCCCTCGACGTACTCGACGAACCGGCAGCGGGGTTCGAACGGACAGCCCGGCGGCGGCCGAAGCAGGCTCGGCGGGGTGCCCGGGATCGGGATGAGTGGCTTCGAGGTGTCCCCGACCACGTCGGGGATGCTGGCCAGCAGCCCCCACGTGTACGGCATCTCGGGGTTCGTGAGGATCTCCTTGGTCGCGCCGTACTCCACCGCACGACCGCCGTACATCACCAGCACGTCGTCGGCGACCTCGGCGACCACCCCCAGGTCGTGGGTGATCAGGATGATGGCGGACCCGAACTCCCGCTGCATGTCCTGCAGCAGGTCCAGGATCTGCGCCTGCACGGTGACGTCGAGCGCGGTGGTGGGCTCGTCGGCAATGAGCAGCTTGGGGTCGTTGACCAGCGACATCGCGATCATGGCCCGTTGGCGCATCCCGCCGGAGAACTGGTGCGGGTAGTCGTCGACCCGCTGGTCCGGCTGCGGGATCCCTACCAGGTCGAGCATCTCGATCGCCCGCTTGCGCGAGACCGACTTGCTGGCGTCGTGGTGGCAGCGGTAGGCCTCGATGATCTGCTTGCCGACCGTGTAGAAGGGATGCAGAGCGGTGAGCGGGTCCTGGAAGATCATGGCCGCCTGGTTGCCGCGCACGGCCCGCATGTCGGCCTCGCTCATGCCCAGGATCTCCGAGCCGTCGATGCGGATCGAGCCGCTCATCCGGCTGCGCTTGGGGTCGTGCAGGCCCAGGATCGCCATCGACGAGACGCTCTTGCCGGAGCCGGACTCACCGACGATGCCCAACGTCTTGCCGAGCTCGACCTGGTAGCTCAGCTCGGTCACGGCGCGGACGAGCCCGTCTGCCGTCGGGAACGCGACGGTCAGGTCGTCCACGACCAGGAACGGCTCGGAGGAGTCCGTCATCGATGTGCTCATGCTTGCCTCATCACAGTCGCACCCTCGGATCGAGCCAGCTGTACATCATGTCCACGACGATGTTCCCGGCGACGATCAGGAAGGCCGCCAGCAGCACCGTCGCCTCGATCAACGGCAGGTCCGAGGCGCTGATCGCGTCGATCGCCGCCTTTCCGACGCCGTCGATGGCGAAGATCTTCTCGGTGAAGACCGTGCCCGAGAGCAGGGTGGCGAACTCCAGCCCGAAGATGGTGATGACGGGCACGAGCGCGGAGCGGAGCGCGTGCCGCACGATGACCGACTTCTGCCCGACCCCTTTGGCCCTCGCGGACCGGACATAGTCCTCCCCCAGTGACTCGACCATGGACCCTCGGCTGAACCGTGCATAGGTGACCGAGCTGGTGATACCGATGACGATCCACGGCAGGAGCAGTCCACTGAACCACTTGAACGGGTTCTCGGTGATCGGATAGTAGCCGGTCTCACCGAAGATGCCCCACTTGCTGACGAGGAAGAGATAGGCGAGCAGGGCCACCAGGTAGTACGGGATCGCGCTGATGATCAGGCTGGATGTGACGACGAGCTTGTCCGTCGACGTGCCTCGATATCGCGCGGCGATCACCCCGATCAGCACTCCGAGCGGCAGGAAGATCATGGCTGCCGCCGACCGCCACGGAGATAGTTGCCGGCAGCCGCTCCATCAGGTATGGACGCACGGGTTCACCGAGCTTGAAGCTGATGCCCAGGCAGGGCGCGTAGCAGGTCACCGAAAGCTCGCCGGACGAGATCTCCCGGTCCTGCACGATGCCCTTCATGTAGGTGGTGTACTGCGTCATGAACGGCTCGTTCAAGCCGAGGTTCTCGCGGATCAGTTCGAGCTTTGCCGGCGTGCACTGGGCGGACGTGCACATCGCCTCTGCCGGGTCGCTGGGACCGTAGGTGAACAGGGCGAACGTCATGAAGCTGATCGCGATCAGGGTGAGGAACCCTGAAATCGTGCGGCGGACGACGTAACCGACCATCCCTGACTCTCCTCTGCTTCTGCGTGGCCTGGTCGCGCTGGCTGTCGCCCGCCGATCCCGCCTCCGCTCGCAATCTCTCGGTGTCGTTGAACCTCTGTGTATTAAGGCGCCGCTCCGTAGCTCGGGATCCTCGATGTCATCGGCGGGTCTTGGGGTCGAAGGCGTCCCGGATGGAGTCGCCCAGCAGGTTGAGGGTGATGACGAGCACGGTGATCCCGAGCACCGGCTCCCACAGGAACAGCGGGTCGCTCTGGAAGTAGCCGACCGCCCGGTTGACGGTCTGGCCCCAGGACGGATAGCCGGTGATGCCGACGCCCAGGTAGGCCAGTCCGGCTTCGGCCGAGACGAACGCCGGAAGCCCCAGCGAGATCGAGATGATGATCGGAGCCAGCATGTTGGGCAGCAGCTCCTTGAACAGCACCTGCCGGGTGGGGACGCCGATCACCCTGGCCGACTGTACGAACTCCCGTTCACGCAGCGAGAACACCTCGCCCCGGATCAGCCGCATGAGACCCATCCAGGAGAGGACGGTGAGCACCGTGATGAGGGAGATGAACTGCGCTCTGACCAGCGTGTCGGCGCTCTGACCGAACCGCTGGATGAGGATGACGCCGACGGCGACGAACATCAGCAGCTGTGGCAGGCACAGGAACACGTCGGTGATCCAGCTGAGGATCCGGTCGAGCCAGCCCCTGCTGAAACCGGCCAGCAGCCCGATGACCACACCGATCATGGTGGAGCCCACCGTCGCGGCAGTGGCGACGATCATCGACGTGCGCGCGCCGTAGAACCACTCGGCCAACAGGTCGTTTCCGGACCTGGGCTCGATGCCGAAGGGGTGGTCGAGGCTCGGACCTTCCAACGGGAAACCGAACGTGTCGGTCATGTCCGGCGTGCCCTTGCGAAGCTCGACACCGAACAGCTTGCACAGCAGCGGCGCGAAGATCGCGATGATGACGAACAACAAGACGATGAAGGCGCAGAACATCGCCACCTTGTCCTGCCGGAGACGCTCCATCGCGATGCGAGTGGGTGACTTGCCGGCGATGGCATCGGTCGGGCGCTCGGGCTCGTCACCCGCGTGCTCGGGGCTCGGCAGCCCCGACATCGTGATGGTCATCGCGACCTCTCTTCCGCATCCGCGGGGTCCCGGTCGGCCCCCGCGAGCGTCCGGTGACCAGGACGATATTGGACCTGGTCGGCCTTCACGATCCCCATCCGGTAACGAAACGGGAACGCTTCACGGGCGCAGCATAACCGCCTGCGCCGCGCTGCGCTCGTGAACCGCGTGCCTCGGCGCGACACCGCAAACGGCTGGTGGGAGCGGGCATCCGCCCACTCCCACCAGCCGTCTGGCTGTCGGAACTATCTATCTGTCGACGTTACGCTGCGCGCTCCCTCACTGGGTGATGTAGAGGTTGGCGAACGGCGGCATGCCGTCGGTCGTGCCCAGGAACCCACCGACCTTGGAGCCCCGGAGGAGTGCCGTTCCCTCGTATCCGGTGACCACGTTCGGGTAGATGTTCTCCATGATGTACTTGTCCAGCTCGCCCCACGCCGGCAGCGACTTCGCGAGCGGCTCCGCGACGATCGTGTCGATCTTCTTGTTGACAGTGGGGTCGTCGAGGTAGGACTTGTTGGGAGCGCTGGTCGGGTTCTGCTTGATCAGTGGTCCGTACCAGACCTGCGGGAACCAGGTCGAGCCTGACGGCCAGTCCGAGCACCATCCGACGGAAGCGACGTTCGTCGGCGCGTTCGGGTTCTCCAGGTCGTCACGGATCGTGTCGCTCGACGATGCGATCGGGCTTGCCTTGAACCCGGCTTCGTTGAGACTGGCGCTGACCGCCTTCATGCCGGCCACCGACTCCGGGACGTCGGCCTGGTAGTACCACTTGACCTCATAGCCGAGTGCATTGGCATCGGTCAGCAGCTGCTTGGCCTTTGCCGTGTCGGTGATCTCGCCCTTGTTGCCCAGCGGGTCGAATTCGAGCCGACCTGGCGTGCCGGGTGGCAGCAGGGTGGTGCCTGGAATGATCGTCAGGCCCTTGATGTAACCGGCAGCCTTCCAGGCCGCCTCGTAGGGATAGGCCCAGCCGATCGCCTGACGGACCTTGAGATCGGTGATCTTGCGCATGTCGAGATACCACAACCGTGTACAGGGCTGGGTTCCGATCACGAGCCTACCGTCGTCGATGACGCCGGCCTGCTCAGCCGTCGGGTAGTCAGACGCCAGGATGTTGTCGTAGGTCAGCGACGTCTGGGCCTCACCGGTGTCGTTGATCAGCTCGTTGTCTTCCTTGGTCGTGTCGACACCGAAGTTGAAGATCCACTTGTCGACGAACTGATGACGGCCCGGGTCGGTCGCGGGATCCCAGTTGGGGTTCTTCACGAGGACCAGCTGGTTGCCCGGCTTGTAGGTGTCGAACATGTAGGGACCGGTGGACAGCGGGTGCCGTCCGTACTGGGTCGGGTTGGTGTCGGCCGACTGCGGAATGGCCGACACGATCGGGTACGAGGCGTAGTAGGGCATGTCCGGGAACGGCTTACGGCAGATGATCGTGATCTTGTTGCCGTTGACCTTCACGCCCTTGTAGTTGGTGCCGTCCTTGTAGGGCCCCTTGTAGGTGTCGCCGTCCAGGAAGTACGACTGGTTGTACGTCGGGCCGGTGGGCAGCTCCTCCTTGGCGAAGGACCGCATCACGCCGTAGGCAACGTCGTCGGCCGTGACCGGGTCGCCGTTCTCGTACTTCAGCCCGGGACGCAGCTCGAAGGTCCACTCCGTCTGGGCCTTGTTGGACGTGCCGAGGTTGGTGGCCATATCGGGCACCAGGTCGTTCTGCCCGGTCTTCGGATTGAACCTGAACTGCGTCAGGGACCGGATGATCAGGTCGCTGTCGATCGCCAGAGCGTCCTGGTAGTAGTTCTCGGTGGGGTCGAAGGCGTCCGCGGCGGGCGCGGAACTGTAGCTCACCGTGATCGTGCCGCCCTCTTGGGAGCCCTCGACCGCTGGGGCAGGGCCTGTCTCATTCGGGAGCAACTGCCCGGCGTCCGCACCGGATTTGCTGATGTCCGGCGAAGACTGTCCGGCGCTGGGAGAACCGCTGTTGCTGTCACCACCGCCACAGGCGGCCAGGGCCATCAGGGCCCCGACCGCAGTCGCTACTGCCGCAGATTTCAATCGCATCGAAGACTTCCCACCTTCCTAGGTGTTGCGCACGCCGACGATCGAACTCATCGGCGGCTCCTGGCCCCATGAGGGGCGCTCAGTGATTCAGGACCATATTCGACCTGGTACGGCACTTCGATGCCCAACAGGTAACGAAATGAGAACTCTTACCGGCGGGAGCAGGGGGTGCGGCCGAGCCGTCAGGCCCGTCGGCTGCCCGTCGCCTGGCCGAATCGGTCACCCGGTGACGTTGCGTCGGGCCGCCGCCGACGGATCGAAGTCCACCCCCGCTTCGCGTCGCTGCGCAGGGCTGATCGGCGCGGGTGCCCCCGTCAGCGGGTCACTGCCCGACGCTGTTTGGGAAACGCGATGACGTCGCGGATCGACTCGGCGCCGGCCAACAAGGCGCAGAGCCGGTCCAGACCCAGGGCGATGCCGCCGTGCGGCGGCGGTCCGTACCTCAAGGCCTCGAGCAGGAACCCGAACTGGCTCTCGGCTTCCGCCCGCGACACCCCGATGACGTCGAAGACGCGTTCTTGCATGTCGGCTCGGTGGATACGGATCGAGCCGCCGCCGATCTCCGACCCGTTGAGGACGATGTCGTAGGCCTGCGACAGCGCCTGCGCGGGCATCGTGTGGAAGCTGTCTGCCCACTGCCCGGTCGGTGCGGTGAAGGGATGGTGGATCGCGGTCCAGCCGGTGTCCGTGCGCTCGAACATCGGCGCCTGGACGACCCACACGAACTCCCAGCGTGTGTCGTCGACGAGACCGCAGCGTTCCCCGATCTCCAGTCGCGCCGCCGCGAGCACTCCGAGAGAGTCCGACATCGGGCCGGCGGCGAAGAACACGCAGTCTCCGGGCTCGGCGCCGGCGTGCGCGGCCAGACCGGCCCTCTCGTCCTCGGAGAGGTTCTTCGCCACCGGTCCGCCGAGCTCACCGTTGTCACCGACCAGCACATAGGCCAGGCCCTTCGCGCCGTGCTGCCTTGCCCAGTCCTGCCAGGCGTCGAGCTGCTTGCGTGGCTGTGAGGCGCCGCCCGGCATGACGACAGCACCGACGTACCAGTCGTCACCCTTGGGCTGGAAGAGCCGGAACGGGGTGTCGGCGAAGTAGCCGGTGAAGTCGACCAGCTCACAGTCGAACCGCAGGTCGGGACGGTCGGTGCCGTAGCGGCGCATCGCCTCGGCGTAGGTCATCCGGGCGATCGGGCTGCTCAGCTCGTGTCCAACGATGTCACGCCACAGGCGGAGGAGGACACGTTCGGTGAGAGCGATCACGTCGTCGGAGTCCGCGAACGACATCTCGATGTCGAGCTGGGTGAACTCCGGCTGGCGGTCGGCCCGGAAGTCCTCGTCGCGGAAGCACCGGGCGATCTGGTAGTAGCGCTCCAGTCCGGCGACCATCAGGAGCTGCTTGAACAACTGGGGTGACTGGGGCAGGGCGTACCACGAGCCCGGCTGCAGGCGCACCGGTACCACGAAGTCGCGAGCGCCCTCCGGCGTGGACCGGGTGAGGTACGGCGTCTCCACGTCGTGGAAGCCCTCGGCGGACATCACCTCGCGGATGATCCGTGTCACGTTGGCCCGCAGGCGCAGGTTCGCCGCCATCTCCGCACGACGGAGATCGAGGTAGCGGTAGTGCAGCCGCGTCTCCTCGTTCACCGGGCTGGCGGTGCGTTCCTCGACCGGGAACGGCAGCGCCGCGGACTCACTGAGGACATCGACGTCTGCCGCGACGACCTCGATGTCGCCGGTCGGCAGCTTGGGGTTGGCATTGCCCTCGGGCCGTCGGGAGACCTCGCCGACGACCCGCAGGCAGAACTCCGATCGCAGCGGTCGTGCGGTCTCCTCGTCGCGGACGACGACCTGCACGACACCGCTCGCGTCCCGCAGGTCGAGGAACGCCACCCCGCCGTGGTCGCGCCGGCGCGCGACCCAGCCGGCCAGCGTGACCGTGCTGCCGACGTCGTCGGCGCTGAGCGTCCCGGCATCGTGGGTGCGCATCATGGCAGGGTCTCCGGTGGGGTCTCGATCACTCTCGGGTAGAGGTCCTCGGCCGGCGGACTCCAGGCATCCGGGTCGGCGTCGTGCTGGGACCCGGAGCGGATGTCACGCACCTGGTGGGTGCCGTCCTGCTGCGGGAACCAGACGAACGGGATGCCGCGTCGCTCGGCGAACCTGATCTGCCGGCCGTACTTCGCGGCCGTCGCCGAGACCTCCGCGGGTATCCCCCGCGACCGGAGCCGGGCCGCGGTACGCATGCAGCCGCGGCGCGACTCGGCATCGGGTAGCGCGATCAGCACGCAGGTCGGCGTCGATCTGGTCGCGGTCAGGAGTCGCTGGCCGAGCAGTCGCCCCAGCAGCCGGGAGACACCGATCGAGATCCCGACGCCTGGGTACGTGACCCGGCCGTCGCTGGCGAGTGACTCGTACCGGCCTCCGGAGCAGATCGACCCGAGTGACTCGTGACCGGCGAGCTGGGTCTCGTACACCGTGCCGGTGTAGTAGTCGAGTCCTCGTGCGATCCTCAGGTCCGCCACCAACAGACCGGGAGCATGCTCGACCGCGGCCTCCATGACTGCGGACAGCTCGTCCAGACCGGTCTGCAGCGTCGCATCGCTGACCCCCAGCGAGAGGACCCGGTCGGCGAAGGAGCCGTCGGTGCTGCTGATGCCGGCCAGCTCGAGGCACGCCTGTGCCTGCGCGGGGGTGGCTCCCGCCTCCTCCACCAGCAGCGTGGTGACCACGTCGGGACCGACCTTGTCGAGCTTGTCGACGATCCGGAGTACGGACACCACGTCGGTGAGTCCGAGTCCGCGGTAGAAACCCTCGGGGATCTTCCTGTTGCTGACTTGCACACGGAATTTGGCACCGGCAGGCCGCGTAGGGCCTCGGCCGCGATCAGCGGCATCTCGATCTCGTACTCCGCCGAGAGGGTGTCACGGGCCACGACGTCGATGTCGGCCTGCACGAACTCCCGGTAGCGGCCCTCCTGGGGTCGTTCGCCACGCCAGCACCGCTGGATCTGGTACCGCCTGAACGGGAACTCGAGCTTCCCGGCGTGCTCGAGCACGTAGCGGGCGAAGGGGACGGTCAGGTCGTAGTGAAGGGCGAGTGAGGCGGGGTCGTCCCCGTCATCGGCCTGCAGACGGCGCAGTGCGTAGATCTCGTGGTCGACCTCACTCTTGCCGAGCAGGACGTCGACGGGCTCGACCGATCGCGTCTCGACCGACGCGAAGCCGTGCAGCTCGAAGGTACGGCGGATCGTGTCGAGGAACGTCTGTTCGACGATGCGTTCCCTGGGCAGCCATTCGGGAAAACCGCTGATCGGGTGGATCTTGGCCATCGCTCAGCTGCCTCGTACCGGGCCGTCGATCGGCGCGAGATCCGCCAGGTAGGGGTTCGTCGCCCGCTCACGGCCGACCGACGTCTGGGGACCGTGGCCCGGAAGCACGATGATCCGGTCGTCGAGCGGCATGACCTTCAGGCTGAGGCTGCGGAGCATCGTGCGGTGGTCGCCTCCGGGAAGGTCTGTGCGCCCGATCGAGCCCGCGAAGAGAAGGTCCCCGGAGAACATCAGCTCCGGCACGTCCTCGGGCCCGCCGTACGGCGCGCGGAAGACCACCGAGCCGGGCGTGTGGCCCGGCGTGTGGTCCACCGCGAAGGTGATGCCGGCCAGCTCCACAGCGATGCCGTCGGTGAGCTCACGCACGTCCTCGGGTTCGGCGAACGCGTATCCCGCCCCCAGAAGCATGGCCGCGGACTCGGGAGAGATCCCGGCCATCGGGTCGGTGAGCAGATGGCGGTCCTCGGGGTGCAGATACGCCGGTGACTCGTAGGCCCCCGCGACGGGGACGACGCACCACACGTGGTCGATGTGGCCGTGGGTGAGCAGGATCGACACCGGCTTGAGCCGCTGCTCGCGGACGATGTCCGCGACGCCTTCGGTCGAGTCCTTGCCGGGATCGATGACAACGCACTCTTGTCCGCTGCCCGCGGCCACCACGTAGCAGTTCGTCGCCCACGGTCCGGCCGGGAAGGCGGCGATCAGCATCGACGGCCCTTTCGGTGGTTGGCGGCGGAACAGTCGGGCGCCGGACGGCGCTCGTCACGTGTTCGAAGGTACGGAGGCTGCAGACTATCGAGCGTCGGAGATTCGCCGCGAATCCGTTACCGTCTTCAGGTGGTCACGAGGCAGCAGCGCGAACGCCAGCTGGCGCGCGAGAAGTGGGAACGCCAGCAGGCGCGCCGCAGGGCACGCCAGGTCGCAGCCCGCCGGCGAGCCGTGATCGCCTCCGCGGTCTTCGGGGTCGCGCTGGTGGTAGGGGCCACGTGGCTGATCAGCCGGGCGGTCGGCGGAGACGACGGCCAGGTGCCGACCGTCTCAGCCACCACCCCCGCACCGTCCACCGGCGGGCCATCGAGCGCTGGGCCGTCGAGTGCTGGGCCGTCGAGTGCTGGGCCGTCGAGCGGAACCACGCCATGAGCGAGCGGGCGGACGAGTGGGGTCGGGTCGACGAAGAGGGCAACGTCTTCGTTCGTACCAAAGACGGCGAGCGAGCCGTCGGCCAGTGGCCCGATGGTGACCCGGCCGAGGCCATGGCGTTCTTCGCGAGACGCTACGAGTCGTTGCGGGCCGAGGTGCAGCTGCTCGAGCAGCGCGTACGTGCCGGTCACGTCAGCATGGAGGACGCATCCGCATCGGTGAAGAAGGCCCGCGCCCAGATCGTCGACCCCCACGCGGTCGGTGACCTGGATGCACTGTCGGCAACGCTGGACGCGGTTGGAGAGCTGATCGCCGAGGGACGCCGGAAGCGGAAGGCCGAGCGCGCCGAGAAGCTCGCAGCGGCCCGCACGCAGAAGGAGGGCATCGCAGCAGTAGCGGAGAAGCTGTCGAGCAGCAGCGACTGGCGAGGGGGTGCGGCCCGGCTGCGCGAGCTGCTCGAGGAGTGGAAGGCCCTGCCACGGTTGGACAAATCGACCGACGACAGCCTGTGGCATCGTTTCTCGGCGGCTCGTACCACCTACACACGTCGCCGCAAGCAGCATTTCGCCGAACTCAACGACAGGCGGGACGCGGCCACGACCGTCAAGGAGAAACTCGTGCAGGAGGCCGAGTCGCTGGCCGGTTCGACGGACTGGGGAGCGACGTCGGCCCGCTATCGCGACCTGATGCAGCAGTGGAAGGCCGCCGGGCCGGCGCAGAAGGATGTCGAGGATGACTTGTGGGCGCGGTTCCGGGGGGCGCAGGACACGTTCTTCACCGCCCGCGACGCGGTCAATGCCGAGCAGGATCGGGTGTTCAAGGCCAACGCCGCCCAGAAGTCAGCGCTGCTGGAGGAGGCGGAGAAGCTGGTGCCCGTCACTGATCCGCGCGCCGCCCGTGAGGCGCTCCGCGGAATCAGCGAGCGATGGGATGCCATCGGCAAGGTGCCGCGTGAGCGGGTCAAGGAGCTCGAGACTCGGCTGCGCAAGGTCGACGAGACCGTGCGCTCCGCGGAGCAGGAGCGCTGGCGGCGAAGCAACCCCGAAGCCGCGGCTCGGGCACGTGCGACCGTTGAGCAGCTGCGGACGCTGATCTCCGATCTCGAGAAGCAGCGCAGCTCCGCGGCGTCCATCGGCGACCAGAGGAGGGTGCAGGAAGCCGAGGCGGCCCTCGAGGCCAGGCGCGAATGGCTCCAGCAGGCCGTCCAGGCCCTCGACGAGTTCTCCCCCACCGACCCCTCTCCCTAACTCCCTACCCCCCGCGATCCGACACTTATTTCACGTCATCCGACAGTTGTTTCACACGATCCGACACTTTTGTGCTCGCGATCCGACAGCCTCCGGGCCGGTGGGTCGAAGCCTGTGGACTACGCACCCTCCCCCAGTGCCAGTAGCGGCAGGCTGTCTTCATGCCTGACCTCATCAATGATGGGCGCCCGTTCCTTGCCCCTGCCGTCCCCCGGCTGGGTCTGTCTGGCCGAGAGCTTCGCGGGCTGGTTCAATCTGGTCTCGTCCGAAGGGTGATCCGAGGGGTACTGCTCGACGGCTCGATCGACGACTCTCGTGAGGTACGGTGCGCAGCCCTGTCGCTGGTCGTACCCCCTCATGTCATCGTCTGCCGCTCGACTGCCGCCTGGCTGTGGGGGGTCGAGGCGTACGAACCCGAGCGACGCGCGTCACTGGCCCCGGAATGCGTGGTCCCCCATCACCTGTCACGCCAACGACGACCGAGCGTGAAGACGTACGAAGCACGTATCGACGCGCGTGACGTCGCCGACCTGCACGGCATCCGCGTCACCACTCCAGAGCGCACCGCTACGGATCTCCTCCGCTGGCTACGTCGGCCTTTCGCCCTGTCCGCGGTCGACGCGATGGCGCATGCCGGTCTTATCGATGCGTCCGGAGTTCGTCGCCGCGTTTCGCAGCTCACTGGATTCCCGGGAGTTCGCCAGGCTCGGGAACTCGCGCCACTCATCGACCGACGGGTCGAGTCGCCCGGCGAGTCATGGACCAGGCTCCGCCTCGTTGACGCACGGCTACCCTGCCCGGAACCCCAGATCGAGGTGCTGGACGAGCGCGACCGCGTGGTCTACCGGCTCGACAACGGCTATCGGCAGTCGCGGGTCGGCATCGAGTACGACGGGCTGCAGTTCCACTCCGATGACCACGCCCCTCACGACATCTACCGACGCGAAAGACTGAGACGCGAGTTCGGCTGGCACGTCATCACCTGCGATCGGGCCGCCGTGCTCGGCTCCGATCCCTGGCTCGAGGAGCGGGTTGGTGAGCTTCTCGGGCTGGCGCCATGGCTGGACCGGCGATGGTGATGCGACATCCGCCCGACGTGTCGGATCGCGATGGACAGGTGTCGGATGACGCCGAATAAGTGTCGGATCGCGTGAAATAAGTGTCGGATCGCGGGGGTGAGGCGTGGTGAGGGCGGCTACTGGGTGACGCGGTAGGCGTCGAAGACACCGTCGACGCCGCGTACGGCCTTGAGCACGTGACCCAGATGCTTGGGGTCGCCCATCTCGAACGTGAACCTGCTCATCGCGATCCGGTCCCGCGTCGTCGTCACCGACGCGGACAGGATGTTGACGTGCTGGTCGGACAGCGCCCGGGTCACGTCCGACAGCAGTCGCGCCCGGTCGAGCGCCTCGACCTGCATGTTGACCAGGAACAGGCTCTGTGCCGTCGGCGCCCACTCGACCTGGACCATCCGGTCCGGCTGGGCGAGCAGGCTCTTGATGTTGGTGCAGTCTCCCCGGTGCACGGACACTCCGGCGCCCCGGGTGACGAAGCCGATGATCTCGTCGCCGGGTACGGGAGTGCAGCAGCGGGCCAGCTTGACCCAGACATCGGGTACGTCCTTGACGATGACGCCGGCATCGCCGAGCGGACCGCGCTTGTGACGCTCGCGCTCGGTCGGGATGCGTACTGCCTCGGCGAGGTCCTCGGCCGCCCCCTCTTCGCCGCCGAACAGGTCGATGATCCGGCGTACGACGGTCTTGGCTCCGATGTTCCCCTCGCCGACCGCCGCGTACAGCGACGAGACGTCGGGATGCCGGAGCTCTCCGGCCACGGCGGACAGCGACTCGTGGGTCAGCAGCCGCTGGAGTGGCAGCCCCTCCTTGCGCATCAGCTTGGCGATCGCGTCCTTGCCCTGCTCGATCGCCTCCTCGCGCCGCTCCTTGGTGTACCACTGCCTGATCTTGTTGCGGGCCCGCGGGCTCTTGACGAAGGTCAGCCAGTCACGGCTCGGTGAGGCCCCCGGCGCCTTGGAGGTGAAGACCTCGACCACGTCGCCGTTGTCCAGCGGGCTCTCCAGCGGTACGAGCCGGCCGTTGACCCGGGCCCCGATGGTCCGGTGACCGACCTCGGTGTGGATCGCGTACGCGAAGTCGACCGGTGTGGCATTGGCCGGCAGCGCGATCACATCACCGCGTGGCGTGAAGACGTAGACCTCGGTGGAGGTGATCTCGAAGCGCAGCGACTCGAGGAACTCGCCGGGATCCTGGGTCTCGTTCTGCCAGTCCAGCAGCTGGCGCAGCCAGGTCAGGTCTGTCTGCGCACCCTGCGCGTCCGTCGCCGACGGCCGGTCGCTGTCGACGGTGGCGTTCGGGTTCTCCTTGTACTTCCAGTGCGCTGCGACGCCGTACTCGGCCCGCCGGTGCATGCTCAGGGTGCGGATCTGCAGCTCGACCGGCTTGCCCGCCGGACCGATCACGGTCGTATGCAGCGACTGGTACATGTTGAACTTCGGCATCGCCACGAAGTCCTTGAACCGGCCCGGGACGGGGTTCCAGCGCGCGTGCAGCACACCGAGCACGGCGTAGCAGTCACGCACCGACTCGACCAGGATCCGGATGCCGACCAGGTCGTAGATATCGGTGAACTCGCGACCGCGAACGATCATCTTCTGGTAGATCGAGTAGAAGTGCTTCGGTCGCCCGGTGACCGTCGCCTTGATCTTCGACGACCGCAGGTCGGCCTGGACCTTCTCGACCACCTGCGTGAGGAACTCGTCGCGGGACGGCGCGCGCTCGCCGACCAACCGGACGATCTCGTCGTAGACCTTCGGATGCAGGGTGGCGAACGCGAGATCCTCCAGCTCCCACTTCAGCGTGTTCATTCCGAGCCGGTGGGCGAGCGGCGCGAAGATGTCGAGCGTCTCGCGGGCCTTGCGCTCCTGCTTCGCCCGGTCCAGGTAGCGCAGCGTGCGCATGTTGTGCAGCCGGTCGGCGAGCTTGATGACGAGGACCCGGATGTCCTTGCTCATCGCGACGATCATCTTGCGGATCGTCTCCGACTGCGCGGTCTCGCCGTACTTGACCTTGTCGAGCTTCGTCACCCCGTCCACCAGTAGCGCGACCTCGTCGCCGAACTCGTCGCGGAGCGCCCCCAACGTGTACGACGTGTCCTCGACCGTGTCGTGGAGCAGCGCGGCGCACAGGGTGGGCGGCGTCATTCCGAGCTCGGCGAGGATGGTTGCGACGGCCAGCGGGTGGGTGATGAACGGATCACCGCTCAGCCGGGTCTGGTTGCGGTGAAACGCCTCGGCCACGCGGTACGCCCGCTCGATGATCTGCAGGTCGGCCTTGGGGTGGGTGGTTCTGACGACCCGGAAGAGGGGCTCGAGCTCAGGGTTGGTCGTGGGGGCCCGGCTGCCCAGACGTGCCAGCCGCGTCCGCATCCGGGTCGTACTCGGGACACCCTCGACCGACGCCGTGTCGACTTGCTCGACGGCGGTGGTGGAGACGGGTTCGTCGGCCACTGGCACTCCTGGTCCACGCGAGCGTCCAGTCTAACGGCTTTACGGTGTACGCCAGGCGCTCCGCGGGTCACCCAAGCAGCAGGGAGTGCAACGGTACGTGGCCGAGCCGATCCCGTCCGTGCAGGAATTCCAGCTCGATCAGCACCGCGACCGCGGTGACCGCCGCGCCCGTGCGACCGATCAGCCCGACGGACGCCTCCATCGTGCCCCCGGTGGCGAGGACGTCGTCGACGATCAGCACCCGTTCCCCCGCCTGCAGGGCGTCGCGGTGCAGTTGCAGGGTCGCCTCACCGTATTCCAGGGCGTACGTGACTTCGTATGTCGCCGAGGGGAGCTTGCCCGCCTTCCGCACCGGGACGAACCCAGCACCCAGCGCCAGTGCCACCGGGGCGGCCAGCAGGAAGCCGCGCGCCTCGATGCCCACCACCTTGTCGACGACGACCCGACCGTCGCCGCGACCGATCGACGCCAGCGCGTCGACCGTCGCGCTGAACCCCTCGTGGTCGGCGAGCAGCCCCGAGATGTCCTTGAACAGCACCCCGGGTTTCGGGAAGTCGGGAACGTCCCGGATCAGCCGCTTGAGCATGTCCTCCAGCTTCTCCGGCAGCCTCTCCGGCAGCTCAGTCCCCGTCGAGGTCACCGCTTGCCGCGCTTGGATCTCGGTCCGCGCTTCGGCTGGGCCCGCTTGGCCGAGCTGACCCCGAGTGGGCGCGTCGTGGTCACCGTGGGCGGCCGCGGCGGCCGCGGTGCCGGAGCCTCCGCCACTCCTGCCGCCTCGGGAGCCGGCACCAGCGTGGAGTCCCGCTCCTTGCTCCGTCGAGTGGAGACCCGCTTCGCCTGGGCGACCATGGCCGGCTCGTGCATCTTCAGCTGCGCCAGAAGCGGTGTCGCGATGAAGATCGAGGAGTATGTGCCAGCGGCCATGCCCACGAAGAGCGCCAGGGCCAGATCCTCCAACGGCCCGGAGCCGAGCTGGAAGGCGCCCACGTACAGGATCGCCGCGACCGGCAGCAGCGCCGTCACCGACGTGTTGATGGACCGGACGAGCGTCTGGTTGACGGCCAGGTTCGCCGCCTCGGCGTAGGTGCGCGACGTGCTCGCCGTGATGCCCTTGGTGTTCTCACGAACCTTGTCGAAGACGACAACCGTGTCGTACAGCGAGTATCCCAGGATCGTGAGCAGCCCCGTCACCGTCGCGGGGGTCACCTCGAACCCGGTCAGCGCGTAGACGCCGACAGTGATGATGAGGTCGTGCGCGAGCGCCACGATGGCTGCGACGGACATTCGCCACTCGCGGAAGTACGCCCAGATGAACACCACCACCAGGCCCACGAACACCAGCAGCCCGGTCAGCGCCTTCTGCGCGATCTGCCTGCCCCAGGTGGGACCGACCGACGACGAGCTGACCTCCGACGCACCGACGCGCTTCATGGCGTTCTCGACGGCCGTGACCTGGTCTTCGGTGAGCGGCTCGGTCTGGACCCGTACCGCGTCCGTTCCGGAGGTGACGACGACCGGGTGGGCGGCGGGCTCGAGGCCGGTTCCGACGACCGCCTCGCGGATGACCTGCACGTTGGCCTGGGTGGGCGCGATCTTGACCTGGTACTCGACCCCGCCCTTGAACTCGATGCCGAGGTTGAGCCCGAGCAGGAGCAGCGCGAGAGCCGAGACGGCGACGATGGCGCCGGAGATGAGGTACCACGTCCTGCGCCGGCCGACGAAGTCGATCGAGATGTCACCGCGGTAGAGCCGGGCGCCGATCGTCCCGAGCCTGGACATCAGGCGCCCCCTTCAGCCGGACGACGCCGGCCACGCATCGGCGGCAGGCGGTCGACGCCCAGGTGCTTGGGATCCAGCCCGCTCAGCTTGTGCCCGTCGCCGAAGAATCGAGTGCGCGCGAGCAGCGTCACCACCGGTTTGGTGAAGAAGAACACGATGAACACGTCGATGATCGTCGTGAGACCGAGGGCGAACGCGAACCCCTTCACCACCCCGATCGCGAAGATAAAGAGGACGAGCGCCGCGAGGAACGACACCGTGTCGGCGGCCAGGATCGTCATCCGGGCCCTGACCCAGCCGGCCTCCACGGCAGTACGCAGTGACTTGCCGCCGCGCACCTCGTCCCTGAGGCGCTCGAAGTAGACGATGAACGAGTCAGCGGTGATGCCGACGGCAACGATCAGCCCGGCGATGCCTGGCAGCGTGAGTGTGAAGCTGATCGCCTGGCCCAGCAGCAGGACGGAGGCGAAGGTCGTCAGGCCGGCGACCATCAGCGAGGCGATCACCACCAGGCCGAGCCCGCGGTAGTAGAACAGGCAGTAGACGATCACCAGGAGCAGGCCGACGATGCCCGCGATGATTCCGGCCCGCAGTTGGTCGGATGCGAGCTCAGGCCCCTCCTCGGTCACCGACTCGGTCTGGAAGGTCAGCGGCAGCGCACCGTACTTCAGCGAGTTGGCCAGGGACGTGGCGCTCTGCTGGTCGAAGCTGCCGGAGATCTCCGCCCGGCCGTCCGGGATCGGGCCGTTGACGCCGGGAGAGCTGAGCACCTGCCCGTCGAGCACGATCGCGAACAGGCCGCCGTTGTTGAACAGCATGTTGGTCACGTCGGAGAACGTCTTGGTCGCGCTGCCGTCGAAGTCGAGGTTGACCACCCAGGCGGCCTGATTCGCCGGGATCCCGGCGCTCGCGTCGTCGAGCTGAGTCCCCTCGATCAGAGCCGGGCCGAGCAGGAACTTCTGGCCCTGGTCGTCGCATGCCAGCAGCGGCTGGTCCGGGGTGTCAACGGTCAGCGGCGAGGTCGAGCCGTCGGCCGGACAGGTGAACTGGGCGAACACCGACAGCCACTCCGGGGTCGGCTTCCAGGTCATCGGGTCGCTGATCTCGGTGTGCGGCGGCAGCGTGACCGGACCGGTTGGCGACCCCGTGGGAGTCGTCGGGGTTCCCGTGGGAGTCGTTGAGGTCCCCGTGGGAGTCGTCGGGGTACCCGAGGGCGTCGTCGGCGGGTTGGTCGTGGGACTGGCCCCCGGCGTGGGCGTCGGCTTTGCCTGGTCCAGTGACGAAAGCCCAGCCGCTGCCCTGCCCTTCGGCGTCGCCGTGGGCGACTTGGTTGGCGACCTGGTGGGGGTTGTCGTCGAAGGCGTCGTCGGTCCGGTGGATGTGCCCGAGGGTGCCGTGGGGCCGGCCGACGGAGTGGCGACCGCGGCTCCCGGCGCCGGGCCGGCGGCCACCAGCCGGAACCTCAGCTGCGCGGTCTTGCCGATCTCGTCGACGAGGTCCTTGCGCTGCTTGCCGGGGATCTCGACGATGATGTTGCGGCCGCCCTGGGTGGTGACCTCCGCCTCCGCCACACCGCTGCCGTTGACGCGGTTGCGGATGATGTCGACCGCCAGGTTCATCTTGTCCGTCGTGACACCGCCGGTGCCACTCTGTGAGCTCGCCGAGAGCGTGATGCGCGTCCCCCCTGGAGGTCGAGACCCAGTTTGGGCGCCCAGGTCCCGAGCGCGGCCACGGCGGCGTACATCACGGCGAGGACGGCGAAGAAGATGATCAGGGTTCGTCCCGGACGGGACGGTCGTGTGGCCACAGTCAGCGGTCTCCTTGCGGACCCTGCGGATCGTGAGGGCCGTGCGGGTTCTGTTCCTCCACGTCATCCAGACTGCCTTGCCCGTCGCTCTCCACAACGCTCATCACGGCCTGGCGGTGGATGCGTACGGTCACACCCGGAGCGATGGCGAGCCGCATCGACTCACCCTCGATCTCCTCGATCCGCCCGAAGATGCCACTGGTCAGCAGCACCTCCGCGCCGACCTGGAGACGGGCCTGCATCGCGCTGGTCGCGACCTGACGCCTGCGTGCCGGTCGGATCACGAACAGCCAGAAAACGATCACGATCAAGACAAGCGGGACGAGATTCACCCACGATTCCATCGCGAAGCGCTCCTTGGCGGCAATGAAGCCAGAATTTTCCGGCACGGCTCGAGAGGCCCGGCAAACATTGAGGGCCGAAGGAGGAGTCTATCGGCGCGCCCTGGCGCACCCCGGGGCGACACGTCACGCGCGGTCAGCGCGACTCCGACGCGTCCTCGCCGTCGTCGTCGAACAGGCTGCTCTGCTCGCCGAACGCGGCGGACTTCGGGACGACCAGACCGAGGTGACGCCACGCCGCCGCAGTCGCGACCCGGCCGCGTGGAGTCCGCGCCAGGAACCCGTTGCGCACCAGGAACGGCTCGGCGACCTCCTCGACCGTTTCGCGTTCCTCACCGACGGCGACCGCCAGGGTCGAGAGGCCGACCGGTCCCCCGCCGAAACGGCGGCACAACGCGTCGAGCACACCCCGGTCCAGCCGGTCGAGTCCGCAGTCGTCGACCTCGTAGAGCTCCAGCGCCGCCCGTGCGACCAGCCGGTCGACGACGCCGTCGGCGCGCACCTGCGCGTAGTCACGGACTCGGCGCAGCAACCTGTTGGCGATGCGCGGCGTGCCGCGGGAGCGTGACGCGATCTCGGCTGCCCCGGGAGGCCTGATCTCCACCTCGAGCAGGCCTGCCGAGCGGTTCACGATCAGTTCGAGCTCTCCCGGCTCGTAGAACTCCAGCTGAGCAGTGAACCCGAACCGGTCTCGCAACGGTCCGGGCAGCAGACCCGCCCGGGTGGTCGCGCCGACGAGCGTGAACGGGGGGATCTCCAGCGGGATCGCGGTCGCCCCGGGGCCCTTGCCGACGACCACGTCGACCCGGTAGTCCTCCATCGCCATGTAGAGCATCTCCTCGGCGGGCCGGCTCATCCGGTGGATCTCGTCGAGGAACAGCACGTCCCCCTCGGTCAACCCGGACAGGATCGCCGCCAGGTCACCGGCGTGCTGGATCGCCGGCCCGCTGGTCACCCTGAGCGGAGCACTCATCTCGTGGGCGATGATCATCGCCAGGGTCGTCTTCCCCAGCCCGGGGGGCCCGCACAGCAACACGTGATCCGGACAGCGTCCACGCACCTTGGCCGCCTCGAGCATCAGGGACAGCTGCGCCCGCACCCGGTCCTGGCCGATGACATCCGCCAGGGACCTGGGCCGGAGCGCCGCGTCAACTGCCCGCTCGTCGTCCCCGACGGCCGCAGCCACCAGCGCCCGCCCGAGATCGGAGCTCTCCGTCATCTCGGACACCCGCTCGTCCGGTCCGGTCATCGACTCCCCCTCATGCTTTCGACAGGGTACGCAGGGCCGCGCGCAACAGGGTCGGAACGTCCGGCTGCTCACCCGCCTCGACGGCCACGGCATCGACGGCGCCGTCGGCCTCCCGCGCGGACCAGCCGAGGCCGACCAACGCGGAGAGCACCTGGTCCCGCCAGCCGACCGGGTCGGCGGCAGTGCCAGCGGTGGCGGATCCGGCCCCGTCGCCAACCGGCGGGCCGATCCGGTCCTTGAGCTCCAGCACGATCCGCTGGGCTCCTTTGCGCCCGATCCCCGGCACGCTGGTCAGCGCGACGAGGTTCTCACCGCAGATGGCCCGGCGCACGCTGTCGGGTGAGTGCACCGCCAGCATCGCCAGCGCGATCTTGGGTCCGACACCGGACGCCGTGAGCAGGACCTGGAACACCTCCCGCTCGTCGTCGCTGGCGAAGCCGAAGAGCGTGAGCGAGTCTTCTCGTACGACCAGCGAGGTGGCCAGTCGCGCCGCCTCGCCGACGTGCAGTGCGGCCAGCGTTGCCGGCGCGCACTGTATGTGGAGGCCGACACCCCCGACCTCGATCACGGCCGAGTCGAGGTTGACGGCGGCGACGCTGCCGCGTACGGAGGCGATCATCGGCGCTGCCGAGCGGCCGCCGCCACGGCGGCATCGAGCCGGGCGTTCGCCGGACCGCGCCACAGATGGCAGATCGCCAGCGCGAGCGCATCGGCGGCGTCGGCCGGCGCCGGCCTTGCGGACAGATTGAGCAGCCGGGTCACCATCGCGGTGACCTGGTCCTTGCCGGCCCGGCCGCTTCCGGTGACAGCCGCCTTCACCTCGCTGGGTGTGTGCAGGGCGACGGGTATCCCCCGCCGTGCGGCCGCGACCAGGGCCAGCCCGCTCACCTGAGCCGTCCCCATCACGGTCGTCACGTTGTGCTGGGCGAAGACCCGCTCGACCGCCACCGCCTGTGGGCCGTGCACGTCGAGCCAGTGCTCGAGCTCGGCCTGGATGCGGCACAGGCGCAGCGCCACCGGGATGTCTGCGGCGGTACGCACCACGTCGACGTCAATGAGCGACAGGGCCCGCCCCGGCGCGCCCTCGACCACACCCAGGCCGCACCTGGTCAAGCCTGGGTCTACGCCGAGAACCCGCACGCGGCCCGCCTTCCGGTCGCCCGACCTCCGAACACCTGTTCGGATGACGCTAGCGGCTGGCGGGACCAAGCGGATCACGACGCGCCGACGGCCACGGCTGGGCCCAGGGCGCATCCTGCCTGCCCTCCGGCGGGCGCACGGTCATTCCAGCCCCTCGAGCTCCTCGAGCACCTCGTCCGGGACGTCGTAGTTGCCGAACACGTTCTGCACGTCGTCGGAGTCCTCGAGCGCGTCGATCAGCCGGAAGACCCGCTGCGCGCCGCCCTTGTCGACCTCGACCGTCACCGAGGGGATGAAGGAGGACTCGGCCGACTCATAGTCCAGGCCGGCGCCCTGCAGGCTGGTCCGTACGGCAACCAGATCCGTCGGCTCGGAGATGACCTCCAGGCTCTCGCCGAGGTCGTTGACCTCCTCGGCTCCGGGTTCCAGAACGACCTCGAGCACGTCGTCCTCGCCGATCTCGCGGCTGCCCTGCGTCTTGGGCACGATCACCACACCCTTGCGCGCGAACATGTACGACACCGAGCCCGCGTCCGCCATCGAGCCACCATTGCGGCTCATCGCGGTGCGAACCTCACCGGCTGCCCGGTTGCGATTGTCCGTCAGACACTCGACGAGCAGCGCCACGCCGCCAGGCGCGTAGCCCTCGTACATGACCGTTTGGTAGTCGGCGCCGCCGGCCTCCAGCCCCGCCCCACGCTTGACCGCCCGGTCGATGTTGTCGTTCGGCACCGAGGACTTCTTCGCCTTGACGATCGCGTCGTACAGCGTGGGGTTGCCGACGGGGTCGCCGCCCCCGGTGCGCGCAGCGACCTCGATGTTCTTGATCAGCTTGGCGAAGAGCTTGCCGCGACGGGCGTCGACGACCGCCTTCTTGTGCTTGGTGGTCGCCCACTTGGAGTGGCCGGACATGGTGGGCATCCTCCTGTGCGGGTACGGCGTCGGCGGGGTCAGCGTGCGGCGGCACGCACGATCTCCACGAAGTGTCGGTGGATCCGGTCGTCTCCGGTGATCTCCGGATGGAACGACGTGGCGACCAGGCTGCCCTGGCGGACCGCGACGATCCTATCGGCGGACGGTCCGGTCGCGACCCGGGCGAGCGTCAGGACGTCCGCTCCGAGCTTCTCGACCCAGGGCGCCCGGATGAACACCGCATGGAAGCGCGGGTGCCCGGAGTCGATGCCGGAGATGTCGAGGTCCGCTTCGAACGAGTCGACCTGCCGGCCGAAGGCGTTGCGCCGCACCGTGACGTCGAGCCCGCCGATGGTCTCCTGCCCGACAACGCCCCCTTCGATCCGGTCGGCGAGCATGATCATTCCCGCGCACGTGCCGAGCGCGGGCAGACCGGCGCGGATCCGCTCGCGCAGGGGTTCGAAGACGTCGAAGATCACCGCCAGCTTGTGCATCGTGGTCGACTCGCCGCCCGGTATGACCATGCCGTCGAGGGCGTCGAGCTCGCCGGCCCGGCGTACCGGCACGCCATCCGCTCCCGCGCGCTCCAGCATCCGCAGGTGCTCGCGCACGTCGCCCTGGAAGGCCAGCACACCGATCCGGGGGCCGTCCGCCTGGGCCGTCACGGGACATCCGCGGTCAGGCGGCGATGCCAGAACGCTGCCACCTCGACGCGGCCCTCGTCGAAATGAGCCGCCAGTCCCTGTGCGCGCAGGCTGTCGATCACGATGTCGAGAAGCGGGTCACCGGGAGCCACATTCGCCGTGTCGCCGTGCCAGACGTTGAGCTCGAGCATGCCGTGGTCGATGGCGTGCCACACGTCCGGCTGGGTGAACCAGACGATGCCGCGGGCCCGGCCACCCTCCTGGTCGCGGCGGCGAAGCTCCGCCGTAGCCGACCAGTGGTCGTCGACGGCCTGGAGCACGATGACTCCGATGCCTTGCAGGTGCACGAAGCAGGCCAGCAGCCGGTCGTGGTCGGTGGGCGTCAGCCAGGCCTGTTGTTCGCTGGCCAGCTCGACGCGACTGTCGTCGATCCACCGCCGGGCGAGGGAGTCAGGATCACTCTCCCGCGGCAGCTCTGCGCGGATCGCTTCGGAGATCTCCGTGTGGATCGCCGCATCGTCGAGCAGACCGGCCCGCACCTGGAGCCGGGTGAAGTCGCGCAGCTGTTCGAGTGGCGAGAGCTTGTCAGCCACATTCACCAGCCGCGGCCGGCGTACCGCTCGCTCTCGGGCAGCGTCGAGACGTTGAGACCGACCATTGCTTCGCCGAGGCCGCGCGAGACCTTGGCGATCACGTCGGGGTCGTCGAAGAACGTTGTCGCCTTGACGATCGCCTCGGCCCGTCGTGCGGGATCGCCTGACTTGAAGATGCCTGAGCCGACGAAGATGCCTTCCGCGCCCAGCTGCATCATCATCGCCGCATCGGCGGGCGTCGCGATGCCGCCGGCGGTGAACAGGACGACCGGCAGCTTGCCGTCGTTTGCGACCTGCCTGACGAGGTCGTAGGGCGCGCGGAGCTCCTTGGCAGCCGCGAACAGCTCAACCTCGTCCAGAACGGAGAGCCGCCGGATGTCGGCACGGATCTGCCGCATGTGCCGGGTCGCCTCGACGACGTTACCGGTCCCGGCCTCGCCCTTGGAGCGGATCATGGCGGCGCCCTCGGACAGCCGGCGAAGCGCCTCGCCGAGGTTCGTCGCACCACACACGAACGGCACCGTGAACGCCCACTTGTCGATGTGGTGGGCCTCGTCAGCCGGGGTGAGCACCTCGGACTCGTCGACATAGTCGACGCCGATCGCCTGCAGGACCTGGGCCTCCGCGAAATGCCCGATGCGGGCCTTGGCCATCACCGGGATCGACACCGCCTCGATGATGCCGTCGATCATGTCGGGGTCGCTCATCCGCGCGACACCACCCTCGACACGAATGTCGGCAGGCACTCGTTCGAGCGCCATCACCGCAACCGCGCCGGCGTCCTCGGCAATCTTGGCCTGCTCGGCGGTGACGACGTCCATGATGACGCCGCCCTTGAGCATCTCGGCCATGCCGCGCTTGACCTTCGCGGTCCCCGTCTGAGGGTCGGACTGCGCGCCTGGCTGACTCTGGCTCTGCGAAACGTCGTCGGACACGATCAAGGCCTCAAGTTGGTTGCGCGGGCTGATCCGCGCCGTCGTCTGTTCGACCGTCTGTTCGATGGTCGGCAGTCCGCACATCGGACGCTGCACTGCCATGGTACGTCCACGATGACACCTGCTGGAAGCCGACCGGAGGCTGGTCGACCATCTCCACCGTCTGTGGCGGCGGGGCATTTCCCGCCAGGCGAGCCCACCGGACCAGGCTCCTGCCGCGCAGCGATGTCGTCGTCGCGACGGTGTCGTTGAGCATCCGGCGGGCCATCTCGACCTTGCGGCAGGCGACTGCGAGCTCGTCGACGAGGTCGGTGACGTCCTCGTTCGTCCGCAGCTCATCAACCGCCTCGAGGTCGGCGAAGGCGGTCGCGAGCGCCCGTGTCAGGTCGGACTCCGCAGACTCCTTGTCGGCATCGGTGGCAACCCTGGCGGTGTGCGCGGCGTCGAGGAGCACCAGCGAAGTGGCCGGATCCAGTACGCCGAGAGTGGCCAGCTCCTGCGTCGCGCCCGAACGATGCAGCAGCTGGACGTCCAGCACCGCCCGCGCGCTCTCGATCCGGGTGTGCAACCGGTCCAGCCGCCCCGCTGTCCACGACAGCAGCATCGTGGCCAGCCCGAGCAGCACCACACCGAGCAGGATCCAGGCCGCCGCGGCCTCACCGAGCACACCCATGTCTAGGAGTCCTCCCGCACCGTTGCCGCGTCGGCCGTGACCATCTCGTAGACGTCGAGTATCTGGCGGGCGACAGTCCGCCAGTCGTACCGGCGCACGTCCTGGCTCGCCGCGTGACGGATGCGCAGCCGGCGGGCATCGTCCTCCAGCAGCGCCACCGCCTGATCCACGAGCGCGGCATGGTCGTTGACCGGGAACAGGGTGCCCAGCCGACCCTGCTGGAGCACCAGTGCGAACGCCCGCAGATCACTGGCGAGGACTGGGGCACCCGCGGCCATCGCTTCGACGAGGGTGATGCCGAAGCTCTCGCCGCCGGTGTGGGGGGCGACATACAGGTCGGCGGACGCCAGCGCCTGTGCCCGCGTCGGGTCGTCGACCATGCCGAGGAACGACACCGCGTCGCGCACGTCGGCGGGCAACATGGCACGCCCCTCCTCGGCATCACCCCGACCCACCACCAGCAGCCTGGTCCCGGGCCGCCGTCGGAGGATCTCGGGAAACGCGGCGAGCAGCACGTGCAAGCCCTTTCGTGGCTCGTCGAGGCGGCCGAGGAAGACGATCGTGCCGGTGTCGCTGAGCCACTCCGGTCGCGGCGGCGCCAACGCGAAGCGGTCGACGAACAGCCCGTTCGGCACGACCATCGGCTCGCCGCCGACGTGCTGGACCAGAGTCTCGCGCGCCAGCTCCGAGACCGCGATGCGGGCGCTGATCTTCTCCATCGACGGGCGGAGCAGCCCCGAGGCGGCGCTCATCGCCCGCGACCGGGCGGTTGCGGTGTGAAAGGTCGCCACGATCGGGCCGCTGGCGGCCCAGAGGGCGAGCACAGAGACGCTGGGGGTCATCGGCTCGTGGATGTGCAGCACGTCAAACCCGCCCTCCCGGATCCAGCGCCGGGTCCGTGCCGCCGACAGCGGCCCGAACGCGAGCCGGGCCACCGAGCCGTTGTAGCGCACCGGGACCGCCCGACCGGCCGGGACCACGTATGCCGGCAGCGAGTCGTCGTCGTCCCCGGGCGCCAGCACCGACGCCAGGTGTCCCCAACCGGTGAGGGTCTCCGCCAGATCGCGGACGTGGTTCTGCACTCCCCCCGGCACGTCGAGTGAGTACGGGCAGACCAGCCCCACCCTCATGCGGGCCCGACCCTCATGCGGGGCCGCCCCTCGTGGCGGGCAACGGCCCGCCGTCGAGGTCGGAGACGAAGACCCGCTGCATCATGTGCCAGTCGCTGGGGTGCTGTCGGATCCCCGCGCTGAACGCGTCGGCGAGGCCCTGCGTCATCGCGAGCACACCGGCGGGCCCCGGCTGGTGCTCTATCCGCTGGTGTAAGCGGATCACCAGATGAGGCCCGTCGTAGGACAACGTGGCGGGGATCAGAGCCGCTCCGGTCATCCGGCTCAGAGCCGCCGGTCCGGCCGGGAGCCTGGCCTGGTGCCCGAGCAGCTCCACCGGCAGACCCGTCGCCGACAGGTCGCGGTCGGCCACGAGGCACACGAGGTGACCTGTCCGCAGCCGGGAGATCAACGTCTTGAAGGCGTCCTGACCGGCGGAGAGCGCGAGGACCTCCATCCCCAGACTCTCCCGGTAGCCGACGAACTGCCGGAACAGCCGCTCCGGCTCCAGGTGCTCGGCCACTGTCGTCACGGGCATACCGGTCAGGCACGCCCAGGCTCCGGCGTGGTCCCAGTTGGCCATGTGCGGCAGTGCGACGAGCGCGCCGCCACCGGCGTACGCATCCCTGAGAAGAGTCTCGTTGATCGTGCGCACCCGACCGACGACCTCGACGTGGGACCAGACCGGCAGCCGGAAGGTCTCCAGCCAGTAGCGGAGGTAGGAACGCACGGCCTGCCGTGTCAGCTCGTCGAGTTCGCTCGCGCCGGCATCGGGTGCGGCCCGGGCGAGGTTGGCGGCCAGCTGGCGTACGCCGTTGCCGTGACGCCGCCAGATCTGCGCTGCGAGCTGGTCGAACGTGGCTCTGGCCACCGGCTCCGGCACTCTCTTGGTGGCGGCCCAGCCCAGCGCGTACGCGTACGCGACCGTTTCACGACGCAGGGCGGTGAGGCCCTCGATCATGCCGTCGGCGGATGCGGCGCGGGCTGGGACAGCCCGAGAGCCTGGCGCCGTACCAGCACCATCCGCTGGACCACGGTGACCGTACTGGCCACCGCCAGCAGCCACAGCACGATGTCGAGCAGGATGATCACGTCGAAGACGTCGGCGAAGAACGCGACCACCAGCACAGCGACCAGCCGGTCGGCGCGTTCGGCGATCCCGCCCTTGGCCTGCATCCCGAGGCTCTCCGCCTTCGCCCGGGCGTAGGAGGTGACCGAGCCCATCACCAGCGCGTAAAGCGAGACGACCATCATCACCATGTCGTCGCCACTGTTGGCGAAATAGAGGACGAACCCGCCGAAGATCGCGGCGTCACCGATGCGGTCCAGGGTGGAGTCCAGGAAAGCCCCCCACGACGAGGAGCGGCCGGAGCTCCGGGCCATGTAGCCGTCGATGAGGTCGGAGAAGACAAACGCGGTGACGACGACGACGCCCTGCCAGATCTGGCCGCGCGGGAAGAAACCGAGCGCGCCGACGCAGACGCCGATCGTGCCCACCAGCGTGACGGCATCCGGGCTCACACCGTGGCGCAGCAGAAAGTGCGCGATCGGCGAGAACAAGTGCGTCCAGAACTGGCGGAAGCGATTGAGCATCTGCGGCGACGGGTCCTGACTCTTCCGGGGACATTCGGTGTGGATGATGCTACGGCGTGCAGCCCTGACCGCTGCTCGACCGGCTGTGAACCCGCCGTAGCACTTGTGCGCTTCGCCGCCGCGGTGAAGGGTGGCGGTGAGGAGGCGATCGCACATGTCAGACAAGAGGTCAGACAAGGGGTCCGGCGCCGCGGGAGCCGCCGGACAGGGACCGACGGCCGACCGACCGGAGGCAATCAGAAATATCGTGTTGGTCGGCCCGACCGGATCTGGAAAGACAACGCTGGTCGAGGCGCTGCTGGCAGCCACCGGCACGATCCACCGTCCGGGACGGGTCGAGGACGGCACCACGGTCAGCGACTTCGACGAGGCCGAGGTACGACAGCAACGGTCGGTGGGACTTTCGCTGGCCCCTGTCCTGTTCACTCCGGCGGGGGATCGGTCATCGGCGGCGACCGTGAAGATCAACCTGCTCGACACGCCTGGCTACGCCGACTACGTCGGTGAGGTTCGCGCCGGGCTGCGGGCGGCCGACTGTGCCCTGTTCGTCGTGTCCGCGGCCGAGGGGGTGGACGGTGCGACCAGGACCCTCTGGCAGGAGTGCGCCGGCGTTGACATGCCCCGGGCTGTGGTGATCACCAAGCTCGACCATCCGCGCGCCGACTACGAGACCGTCCTTACCGAGGCGCAGGACGCGTTCGGCGACAAGGTGCTCCCCTTGTACGTCCCCGTCGGGCGTCCCGGCTCCCCCATCGGCGACCTGGTGGCTCTGCTGTCGCAGACGGTCGCCGACCACTCCGACAGCCAAGCCGGTCGTACCGTGCGCGCGCCCTCGGACGCGGAGCGAGGGGTCATCGACGACAACCGGGGCGGGCTCATCGAGGGCATCATCGAGGAGTCCGAGGACGAAACCCTGATGGACCGGTACATGAACGGCGAGGACATCGAGCTGCAACTGCTGATCGACGATCTCGAGTCCGCCGTCGCACAGGCCTCCTTCTACCCGGTCATCCCTGTCTGTGCCGAGACCGGCCACGGCCTCACTGAGCTGCTCGAGATCATGTCGAGCGCGTTTCCCGCCCCCGCAGAGCATCCGCTCCCGCAGGTGTTCACGACGATGGGCAAGCAGGTCAGCGGCTTGTCGTGTGACCCGGCCGGCGAGCTGCTCGCCGAGGTGGTCAAGACCACCACCGACCCCTATGTGGGGCGGATCAGCCTGGTGCGGGTGTTCTCCGGCACGTTGCAACCGGACATGCCGGTTCACGTCTCGGGGCACTCAAGCGCGTTCTTCGGCGAGGGACACGGGCACGAGGACCATGACGAGGACGAACGGATCGGCGCCCTCTCGTCGCCGTTGGGCAAGGCGCAGCGCATCGTCAGCCGCTGTGTGGCAGGCGACATCAGCGCAGTTGCGAAGCTGAGCCGCGCCGAGACCGGCGACACGCTGTCGAGCAGGGAGAAGCCGCTGCTGATGCAGCCCTGGGCCATGCCCGAGCCGCTCCTACCGATCGCGGTCGTGGCGCACGCGAAGGCCGATGAGGACAAGCTCTCCCAGGGCCTGGCGAGGTTGACGGCCGAAGACCCGACGCTGCGGATCGAGCACAACTCCGAGACCCATCAACTGGTCCTCTGGTGCCTCGGTGAGGCACACGCGTCGGTTGTCCTCGACCGCCTTGCCAACCGGTACGGGATCCAGGTCGACCAGGTGCCGCTGCGGGTTCCGTTCCGGGAGACTCTCGCCGCTCACGCCAAGGGACACGGGCGGCACGTCAAGCAGTCCGGAGGACATGGCCAGTACGCCGTCTGCGACGTCGAGGTCGAACCGCTGGAGTCGGGAGCCGGCTTCGCGTTCGTCGACAAGGTCGTCGGAGGGGCCGTACCGCGCCAGTTCATCCCCAGCGTCGAGAAGGGCCTGCGCGCGCAGATGGACCGTGGCCTGGTCGCGGGTTACCCGGCCGTTGACCTGCGGGCCACTCTCATCGACGGCAAGGCGCACAGCGTCGACTCCTCTGACATGGCATTCCAGATGGCCGGGGCGCTGGCTCTGAAGGATGCCGCGGAGCAGTCCGAGGTGCTGCTGTTGGAGCCGTTCGACCTGCTCGAGGTCATTGTCGCCGACGACTTCGTGGGCACCGTGATGGGCGACCTGTCGAGCCGCCGGGCGAGAGTGCTCGGCACCGAGCCCATCGGCGGCGGACGCTCGATCGTACGTGCCGAGGCGCCCCAGGTGGAGATCGTGAAGTACGCCATCGACCTGCGGTCGATGAGCCACGGGACCGGCACCTTCTCGCGGACGTTCGTGCGCTACGAGCCCATGCCCTCGCACCTTGCCAGCACGGTGAAGCAGGAGGCCAAGTCGAGCTGAGGCCTCGGCTCAGGGCGCCCTGGTCACCCCGTGGAAGGCCACGCTTCGGCGAGCAGGGCCCGGGTGTCCTGCAGGAGCTGCGGAAGGACCCGGGTGCGTCCCACCACCGGCATGAAGTTGGTGTCGCCACCCCAGCGAGGCACCACGTGCTGGTGCAGGTGCGCGGCGATGCCGGCTCCTGCGATGTCACCCTGGTTGATGCCGATGTTGAAACCCTGAGCCCCGGAAATTGTGCGCAGGGTGGTCATCGCCGCTGCGGTCAGCCCAGCGATCTCCGCGGTCTCGTTCGCGGCGAGCTCGGTGTAGTCGGCGACGTGCCGGTACGGCACCAGCATCAGGTGACCCGGGTTGTAGGGATAGAGGTTGAGGACGGCGAACGCCGCCTCGGTGCGCGCGACGACCAGACCGTCCTCGTCACGCAGGGTCGGAATGCGGCACAGGGGACACTCGTCATCGTCGTCGCGCGGTTTGTTCTCGCCCTTGATGTAGGCCATGCGGTGCGGTGTCCACAACCGCTGGAAGGCGTCGGCCGAACCGGCACCGCCCTGTTCAACCACCCGGCGGTCATCATCCTGGCTGACTGCCGACCCGACGCCTTCCTCGGTCATACCTGGACCCGGCGACGCACGGAGTCGAGGATCCGCTCGACCGCCTCCTCGACGGGGACGCCGTTGTCCTGGTCACCGTTGCGGTAGCGGAAGGACACCGCTCCGTCCTCGACGTCGCGATCGCCCGCGATCACCATGAACGGGACCTTCTGGAGCTGGGCGTTGCGGATCTTCTTCTGCATGCGGTCGCCGGACCGGTCGACTTCGACACGGATGCCCCGCTGCCTGAGCTCGCCGGCGAGCTTGGTCAGGTAGTCGTCGTGCCGCTCGGCGATGGGGATCGCAACGACCTGGACCGGTGCGAGCCAGGGCGGGAAGGCGCCGGCATAGTGCTCGGTCAGGACAGCGATGAAGCGTTCGATCGAGCCGAACAGGGCGCGGTGGATCATGACCGGTCGCTGCCGGGTGCCGTCGGCGGCCGTGTACTCGAGTTCGAACCTCTCCGGCTCGTTGAAATCGAGCTGGACGGTCGACATCTGCCACGTCCTGCCGATCGCGTCACGCGCCTGCACCGAGATCTTGGGGCCGTAGAAGGCTGCTCCGCCGGGGTCTGCGACGAGATCGAGCCCGGACTGGTCCGCCACCCGGGCCAGGATTTCGGTGGCCTCGTCCCAGATGTCGTCCGCTCCGACGTACTTGTCCGGATCCTTGGTGGACAGCTCGAGATAGAAGTCCTCCATGCCGTAGTCCTTGAGCAGGTCCAGGACGAAGGTGAGCAGACTCGTGAGCTCGGGCTCGAGCTGGTCGCGGGTGGCGAAGATATGCGCGTCGTCCTGCGTCATCCCCCGGACCCTGGTGAGGCCGTGGACGACGCCCGACTTCTCATACCGGTAGACGGAGCCGAACTCGAACAGCCGCAGCGGGAGCTCGCGGTAGGACCGTCCACGGGCACGGAAGATCAAGCAATGGAACGGACAGTTCATCGGCTTGAGGTAATAGTCCTGCCCCGGCTTGCGTACTGTCCCGTCGGCGTCACGTTCCTCGTCGACGCGCAGCGGCGGGTACATCCCATCGGCGAACCACTCCAGATGCCCGGAGGTCTCGAACAGCGTCGACTTGGAGATGTGCGGGCTGTACACGAACTCGTAGCCGGCCGCCACGTGCTGCGCACGCGAGTAGTCCTCCATCTCCTTGCGCAGGATGCCGCCCTTCGGGTGGAAGACGGCCAGCCCCGAGCCGATCTCGTCGGGGAAGCTGAACAGGTCGAGCTCGGCGCCGAGCCGGCGATGGTCGCGCCGGCCGGCCTCTTCGAGCTGATGGAGGTGGTCCTCCAGCGCCTCCCTGCTTTCCCAGGCCGTCCCGTAGATGCGTTGCAGCTGTGGGTTCTTCTCGTTGCCACGCCAGTAGGCAGCCGCCGTGCGGAGCAGCCTGAACGCCGGTATCCGCTTCGTGGTCGGCAGATGGGGACCGCGGCAGAGGTCCTTCCAGGCAAGCGCCCCGTCCCGCTTGATGTTGTCGTACATGGTGAGCTCGTCGCCACCGACCTCGGCCTCCGCCCCCTCGGTCGAGGTGACCGCTTGGACGTCCGACTTCAGCTCGATCAGCTCGAGCTTGTAGGGCTCTCCAGCCAGTTCGGCTCGGGCCTGCTCGGCTGTCACCGGTCGGCGAGAGAACCGCTGCCCCTCCTTGACGATCTTGCGCATGCGGGACTCGACCCTGTTGACATCCTCGGGCTTGAAGGGCTCAGGGACGTCGAAGTCGTAGTAGAAGCCGTTCTCGATGGGCGGACCGATGCCGAGCCGCGCCTGCGGGAACAGCTCCTGCACCGCCTGTGCCATCACGTGCGCCGCGGAGTGCCGGAGGATCGCGCGTCCGTCCTCGGAGCCGGTCGCGATGCCCTCGAGCTCGTCGCCGTCCTTCAGCTCGTACGAAAGGTCGAGCTGTCGCTCCCCGACCCGGGCCGCGATGACCGCGGGATCGTCGCGGAAGAGCTCCCATGCGCACGTCCCGGTGGTCACCGAATGCTCGACGCGCGCGCCGGCGTTGATCACGGTGACCGTCAGTTCGGGCACGTGTGGCTCCCCACTCTTCGGGCCGGCACGGCGACCGGCTGCGGTGCGACACCGCGATCGTATCGACTCACTCGGCGGTCGCCGTACCGCTTTTCAGCCGGCCTCGTAGCCGTAGCGTGGACATAGACCCTTTGCGCTGTGGACCTAGACCATGTGGCCCGACCCCTAGCCAACGGACGTCCGAAACTCGTAGATTCGTGGTGTTAGCGTCCCTAGACCCTGGGTGTCACTGCGACCGGAAAGTTTGCCGTGAGCCAACTGGACAATCACGTTGACGTCGTCGCCGCCAAGGACGCGGCTCCTGGAAACAAGTGGATGGTCTTCGACCGATTCGACGACTACCGGCCCGGAGCCGTGATGGTCTTCGTCGAGCAGGCAGCCCGCGCAAGGTTCATCGACGCACTCGCACAGACACGGGAACGGCGCGCGGTCCACCCGGGGTACGCCGAGGGTCCCGCGCATTCCCGGGTACCGCCACCGCGGGCACCCGAGCCGCAGTACTCCCGTTCGAGTGCTACGCGTCGGAGTCACTAGAAACTGCGCGTAACCGCTGAGAGGGGTGAAGAGCGGCTGAAACCACCACAGAGCGAGTGTTCTCGGATCCCAACGCTACGCTCCGCGTCTGAAGCATGCGATTTATCGAACCTGTCTGGACACCCCTCTCCGGTGGCCCTAGCGTCACACCTACGGGGCTCACGGCTAGGAGACGTTGTGGCGCGTAGGGTCCCCGTGACGAGGCTGTCCCCCTTGGGGAACGGGCCCGATGCTCCCCGACCTGGTTGGCGGTGGCGCAGAGGCTCCGTGATCGTCACGATGGTGGCGGCTTCGGTGCTCGTGTTCGCTCCCCCGGCCAGCGCCTCCCACCATCACTCGGGAGCGCCAGAGAGTCAGACGACTGGCACGACAACGCCGCCGTCGCCCGACACTTCTTGTGCAGTGGTCGACCCCTCGACCCCGCCGGCGGTCGATCCGAGCCTCTGCACCGGCTTCGCCGTCGAGTGGGGCTGACCCAACCGGTTTCTCTGCACGTGCTGGGAACCCTGCGCGACGCGGTTCTGATCTGCGCGTTTCTGGTGGGCGATACTGGGTTCGAACCAGTGACCTCCTCGGTGTGAACGAGGCGCTCTACCACTGAGCCAATCGCCCGGAGCCGCCGAATCTAACGGCGCCACAGACTAGCGCACGCCCTCCGGAGCGCCTGCTCCGTCGGGCCACGCCCAGACAAACGGGGAGGAACCGCGGACGGCGCAGCACGTCCACTCCGCACCCGGGATTTGGTTGCCGAGAAAGCCGTCATCTTTCCGGCCGACGCTCGTTAGACAAGTGACTCGGATCGGAAGGCTCCATGATGGACAGTGCTCCTTTGACCGTGACCCGCGCGATGACGCTCGACCTCATCGACGCCAGCGGCGCCGCAACGCCTCTGGAGGCGAAGCTGCGGTATGAGAGCGACGACCCGTACGCGATCTCGGCCGAGTTCTCGACCGGCGCCGAGAGCGTCGGCTGGGTGTTCGCCCGCGACCTGCTGGCATCGGGGCTCTATGAGCCCGCGGGTGACGGCGACGTGCACGTGTGGCCGTGCCTGGACGTTCGTGGCCGCGCGGTCGTCATCTTCGAGCTCTGCTCGCCCGACGGCGAGGCGCTCCTGCAGGCACGTGCCGACGAGGTGGCCGATTTTCTGCGGAGCACGCGTGACCTGGTCCCCCATGGCAGCGAGGGGGCGCACGTCGACCTCGACGAGCTCGTCACGCGGCTGCTGGCGGATCCCGCCTGAGCACGCCCCTCACGACCGGCGCGAAGCTCGACGAGCACGACTCCGTTTCAGAGCCTCGGCTCTTCCGGTGGCGGTTACCCTTGCCTTGACGGCCGTACCGCGCCTTTTCGAGAGAGGCCTCGTGATCTTCAGTCACGACACTGAGAACTCCTTGCTGTGCATGGTCGACCTGGTCAACTCCGCACCAGCCGCCGACGGCGCCGAGCATCTGCCCGATCTCGGCGCGCTGCGCGAGTTCGTCGCACGCCACGCGGTCAGCGGCGTACCACCGTTGGAAGAATCGGACCTGGTCGCCGTGCGTCGGCTCCGGGACCGGATAAAGTCGGCCTTCGGCTCCACCAGCGACGCGGTGGCGGCCGCCCGTGTCAACCGGCTGGTAGCGATGGCGCGGATGACGCCCCGGCTCACCGACCACGACGGCTACGCCTGGCATATGCACTATTTCTCCCCGGGAGCGTCGCTGGCTGAGCACCTCGCCGTCGACGGAGGGATGGCGCTGGCGCACGTGGTCGCGTCGGGGGAGCGTGAGCGGCTGCGCGTCTGCGATGCGCCGGACTGCGACCGGGTCCTCGTCGACCTGTCGCGTAACCGCTCCAAGCGGTACTGCGACGCGCGCACCTGCGGGAACCGGCTGCACGTAGCGGCCTACCGGGAGCGCCGACGCGCCGCCGCCGTCGGCTAGCGGGCTCCCGGTCGTCCCCACCTGTGGTCCTGCGACGGTCACGGGTCCGGGTGCTCGGCCGCCTTGCGGGCCCAGGTCTGGACCGCATCGGCGGTCACGGGACCCGGCGCCGCTATCGCCCTGTCGTCGCAGCGGTCGATCGGCTGGATGTCGCGGGTGGTCCCGGCCAGAAACAGCTCGTCAGCCTGCTCCAGGGCATCGGCTGGGAGTTCGCGCTCCTTCCCTCCGCACCACTCGAGGACCAGCGCACGAGTCACCCCGGCCAGAGCGCCCGAGCTGAGTGGCGGTGTCAGGATGTCGCCGTCGATGACCAGGAAGATGTTGGAGCCGGTTGCTTCACACAGGTCTCCGCGGGTGTTGGCGAAGATGGCCTCGCTCGCTCCGCGTGCATGGGCGTGGGCCAGCGCGACCACGTTCTCCGCGTAGGACGTCGTTCTTGAGACCGGCGACCGCGCCGCGCTCGTTCCGTACCCACGGCACGGTCACGACAGCCGCCGTCGCCGCTGCAGGCTCCGCCACGTCGGCGACAACCGAGAGCGTGCACGGCCCACTCCCCCGGGCCGACCCCAGGGGGGAGATTCCACCGGTGTACGTCACTCGGAGCCGCCCGAGCGGGAAATCCTGCTGCGCCAGCACCAGCTGCACCGCGTCCAGGATCCGGGCGCGGTCGGGAACCGGCAGGCCCAGGCCGTCGGCCGACCTGTCCAACCGCTCCAGGTGCCTGGTCAGCGCGAACGGCTGGTTCGAGACGACCTTCACGGTCTCGAACACGCCGTCCCCGACGGTGACTCCGTGATCTAGCGTCGACAGCGCCGGCTGGCTCGGATCATCGAGCAGAACGCCGTTCACCCACGCCTGCATCTTGCGCTCCCGGTACGAAATCGAGGTCGTCAGACGGTCATCGGGGCTGTGCATGACCGGCCATCGCAGTCACCACCATAGGCGCCTGCGGGGCTCACCCGAGTTTCTCGGACCCCTCAGATCGGCTAAGGTTCTGTGGCACCTCGGGGTACGCGCTTCGAGTTGGCATGCGGACGTGGCTCAGTGGTAGAGCATCACCTTGCCAAGGTGAGGGTCGCGGGTTCGAATCCCGTCGTCCGCTCGGGAGGGGAGCGGGTCTCGGCAGGCTGGCACGGTGGAGTGGCCGAGAGGCGAGGCAACGGATTGCAAATCCGTCTACACGGGTTCGAATCCCGTCTCCACCTCGATGGCTCGGAACCGCCGGGCCGACATGGGCGATTAGCGCAGCGGTAGCGCGCTTCCCTGACACGGAAGAGGTCACTGGTTCGAACCCAGTATCGCCCACCAGAAGACCGCAGGTCAGCATCCCGGCGCCGTCTTCGAGGCGCACCATGGTGCACGAAGATTCGACGCCGCTTGCTGTTGCCGGTGGGTTGGCCGTGACGCAGACTGATCGGGTTCGTCGTGGTCGACCCCGATGCCTGTGTGGTGCCGATGAGCCTGTAGGTCAGCATGGCGGTGGAGGGCTTCCACGGGAACCGTGGATTGGTGCCATAGAGCCCGAGCGTCAGACTTTCGAATCTCCCTGCCCTCCCCGCGACGGACGCCGGTTGATCCGTCGATGGGAGGTAGGTCTGGGTCAGGAGCAACATGATGCGGGCCAGGTACCTTCTTCTCGTCGCAGTGGTGACTGCCGGTCTCTTCAGCGCCATGGCGATCCGATCGGCACAGGGCGAAGTCGGCTCGGCCCAACGCGAACCCGGTCGAACGCTGACGTTCAGGGCCTCCCGCCCCCGACGCGCGACCACCATCAACTGGACATGCCGCCGCACGGCCTTTCGTTGGGTGACAGCGACGTCGGGGCGGTGAGCCTTCGCAGGAACGGTGAGCTGTTCGGGCGGGCGCTGGTGGTCTGCACGATCAACGATACGAGTTTCAGGGGACAGCAGTGTGCTATGACGCTCGTACTCCGAAAGGGTCAGATCACCGTCCAGGGTGGGGGACTCGATCGCAAACTCCCACAGGCACCGTCACCCAGAAACGCCGATGTCTTTGCAGTCACCGGCGGAACCGGAATCTACGCAGGAGCAAACGGCACTCTCGCCATCCGCCATGGTCCACGCCGACTTCATCACCGTAACGCTCCGCTAGTAAGCCACAGAAGCGTGCTTTGCTGGCATCCACCGGCACGATGGCTAGCTATCTAAACGAGACGGCCCCGGCGCTCCGGAGGGAAACCGAAACGCGCCGGGGCCGCGGCCTCGGTAAGCGTCAGGGGGACGAATGTTCCCCCAGGTTTACCAGATACCGGAAAGGTACGAGTCCCGTTTGGCCTCGTAGTCCCTGTCCGCACGAGCCCCCAATGCACAAGCGGCGTATACGAGCGCACCGCCCAGGAGAGTGACGATTCCGGCCACGACCGCGACGAGAAGGAAGATGAATTGGGAATCGATGTGCATCGGAGCGGCTCCTCACGTTGGGGCTTGCATGGGTGATGACGATTGAAAGCCGTCGCCATGACGGAATGCCCGATCGAAGCGGCTACGTGGCGTGGCAACAGGAAGCGAACGCAACGTAGGCAGTCGGGGCGCTTGCCGACGTCCACCAGCGGCCGGAGCGATTAGCCACCAGACTGCGGGATGCGAGCGGTTTGGGACCCGAGACCCAAACACCGCGCTCGCCACGCGGCGCCCCCGCCCCAATCCCTATGCGGGGCGGGGGGCGCCGGTCACACAGCGAACGTGCGGGGACTCTGACCAGGAGTGCCCATGGACGACGCAGACCCGCCACGAGTACGGGCGTCCATTCGGTTTCGGGACAACGCAGAGCCGGCACACCGATTGGCCTGGTCGATGAGATACGCGCAGCGGACAGGCCGACGGTGCCAGACCCGAGCGACGATGTGGCCTCACCGGGGGCTTGATACGGCTGTTCAGCGCAGCCCTACGGCACTTCCATAGCCCCGAAACCGCGACAGATTCGCACGATCTGTAACGGTATTGTCGCAAACGGTCAACTACCCGTTTGGGCCATAGCCAGTCGGTCATGGGTGGTGTGTGGTGGTTACTTCAGGCCACCGCATTTTTTGGTGGGCCATTTCTTTGGAGCCCAGATTGAGAAATCAGAGACTCGGCGTGGCGGCATGTGTCGCAGCAAGTGTGTGTTTGACGGTCGGCTCTGTAAGTCCCGCGCTCGGATCGGCCGGTGATCCGGCCGGGCGTCACCACCGGACGATCCGAGTGTTCGAGGCCACCGTCGCACATCACATCATCGACGTCGGGCCGGTTGGTCCCAGCGTCGGTGATCAACTCTTCTTCCGAGCCCGGCTGATGCGCGGTGGCAACCAGGTGGGCCATGATCGTGGACTCTGCACGATCACCGCCAAGGACGAGTCCCGATGTCAAGCCACGTTTGTGCTGCCCAAGGGCAGCATCAGCGCGCAGGGACTAGTAGCGGACTCCTCGCGGCACTTCGACCTGCCGGTGACGGGAGGATCTGGTGCCTACAACCACGCCCAGGGCTGGCTGCACGGCTTCGAGATCTCCAACAACCAAGCGATTCTGACGTTCCACCTCAGCGGCTGATGTGTGGATTCCAGAGATGGACCACTCCCCAGCCCTGATCAGGGATTGTTGGCGTCGACGCATCAGCCGAACGGGCCGACGCCGGCGAAAGGGTTGCTGGACTCGTCCGGCTCCCCGTCCTCCGAGATCCCCGTCCGGCCGCGACTATCGGGACTCAGAGCCAACTCAGGGACCCAATGCCGCAGTGCCGTACCGGAGTCGCGCCACAGCTGGAACGCCGGCTTCACTTGGCGGCCACGATCAGCAGACGATCGGCCCTGCACCTGCAGCCCGTCCTCGAGCAGCTCCGTGTACGACCGCTCGTGCAGGGACCGCGCCAGGGCATAGGCGGTGACGGCCGCACTGTCGCCTTCCCTGAACCTCGCCGATGCCCCCCAAGTGCGGGCGTCGATTCGTTTCAGGGACAAGGCTGAGCCTCCGCCCGTCGGCCTGGTCGACCAGATACGCGAAGCGGACATCGCGGACGGCGACACCGTTTGACCCGGGCGGCGCTGGCCACCCGCTGGACTAAGGGTTGTGTTGGTCTGGCCGTTTCCCGCACGCACCTCGGTCACCGGGTGTAGCGTCACGCTCACATCGACCGCCGGCCACTACTCCCAGACGGTGACGCCAAGATCATCGTGCGGGGTGACCTCATGACCCGGACGTGGGGTGTGCGCGTTGGAGTGGCCGCCGGTGGCGCTGTTCGGCTTCTTCACCATCGACAGCACCACCGGCTACCTCCTCGCGATCGTCGCGCCTCTCCTGATCATCCTGTTCCTGGGCCGCCGGCGTCGTTGTACGGCGGTCCGAAGGGGTTGAGCGAGTCGTCGCTGGCCAGCCTCGTCTGCACACCAGTCCTCGACGACGGGGTGAGGCCGAACTCCTGGGCGGACGCCCGGATCGTCGCCAGGAACGCGTCGGCGTCACCGCGGGTGTCGAACGTGACCGGCGCCTGATAGGTCAGCCCGTCCGGGCCGTGTACTGGACCTGGATCCGACCGGAGGGGAGCGTCCGCAGACTGCCGAACGAGGACTCCGGACGCCTCACCGGGGGGCATGGGGAGCACCTTCCGTGCCAGATACGTGCCAGATACGTGCCAGATCAGGACTCTATCTGAGTCCATTTAGGGCGGTAGTGTCTGTTCGGAATGGGTGGTACTGGACCTTAAAGGCGCAGGTCAGACGCGCCTATATTGCGTGGGTCAGCGCCAGTATCACGATAGTCGGAGTGAAACTGGTTCGAACCCAGTATCGCCCACTTAGCATGAAGCCGGGCACAGGCGGGTTTGTGGAGGATGTTACGTCTGTGGTGACGAAAATCCACCACAGATACCTGCTCCGGTGAGTGGCACGACTCAGCCGATGGGGATCCAGTTGGTGAGCTCCCGATAGGCCGGCAGGTAGTCATTGACTACCGACCCGTCCGCACGGTTCTCCCCAGCATCCATGGAAATGCGCACGGTGGAGCGACTCCCGCCCAGGCAGCCTCGCGAGACAGTAAATCGTGTGAAGTCCCGTGCAAACCGGGTCACGAGATTTGACTTGCAGGCGAGTGGAGCGCCGTAGGCGTGCCAGTGTCGAGCTCGAAAGACGTTCCACTCCCCGTCCGCACCGTCGAATCCGGCACCGACAGAGAAGTCCGGTCCGGGATGGGGACCGCCGACGTCGATGCCGTACCCCACGAACTGCTCCACGCTGCGGGACAGGTTGACGTAACGGGTGGTGAGGACCAGCCGTCTCGGGGCGTTCTGGACGCTCACTCGCGTCACGTCAACGTGCGAGCGCACATCGCCGGTGGGGTCGTGGAACACGCCGACCGAAGCCTGCGCCGGCGATGAGACCACTGCCGGCGCCACTATCGTCACGGCGATCAAGGCGATGGCTCTGCTACTGAGCTCCAAGACTCGGTTCACGACTCCCCCGTCGTCACTGCACTGCTTGTTTCCAGACCAAGTGTGGCGGATGCATTGAAGCTTTGTGATCGTTTATCACACCACTGACCGAGCGCGACGGCGAACGGGTCAGATCGCAAGCCGCTCCGGGGAGGCCACCGTGTCCGAGCATGAGATCAGGTTCGCGCTCGTCATGAACGGCGGCGTGAGCCTCGCCGTCTGGATGGGCGGGGTCACCCACGAGCTCGACCTGATCCGCCGGGCCACCGCGGGTGGCGGCGGACCAGCATCCCGGGAGTACGACCAGCCCGTAGCAGCGCGGTGGAAGACGTTGATGCGGCCCGATGGCGGGGTCGATCAGCGGCGACTGGTCATCGACGTCGTCGCGGGCACGAGTGCCGGCGGACTCAACGGGTCGATGCTCGCGACCGTCATCGCCAACGGCACGACACTGGATCCGGCACCGTCGCCGGTCGATGCGGGCAACGGGGCGGCTGCCGGATCCGACCAGCCGGAGGTTCGAGGACCGTGGCTGCGGCAGCGTTGGTCCGTCCTCGGAGCACTGGACGTCGGCAAGCTCCTCCCGGCCGATGACACGTCGACCAAGCCCGAGTCGGTGCTCAACGGCGCCTATTTCCTCGATCAACTCGGCGAGCTGCTCCACACTCTCGCCGAGAGCGGCTCCGCGGACTCCGCGTCCACGGTGACCCTGTTCACACCGGCCTCGGGGCTCGGTCGTCAGATGTTCCTGGCCAGGGATGCGGCGGACGAGCCGTTCGAGGTCGCCGACCACCGCTTCCTCTACAAGTTCAGCAACGAGCACCCGCGGGTGTACGAAGGCGGCGGAAATCGCTTCTCCACCTCGGCCGATGCGTCCAACCCGTTCGCGGACACCGCCACACTGGCACGTGCCTCCCGGGCATCCGCGTCGTTCCCCGCTGCCTTCTCCCCCGTGCGGGAGAGCCCGGAGATGCTGAGCCGGCCGCCACGGGAGCGCCCGCGCACCGATCAGCCGGCGTCGTGGCTGGTTGACGGCGGGGTCCTGGACAACGCGCCGTTCGGCCCGGTCCTGGACGTCGTCGCTAGACGGCCGGTCGGCACCCGGGCGACTCGCTTTGTCGTCTACGTCGTGCCCTCGTCGGGCATCGGGTCGTCGACGACCGCGGTCAGTTCGGACGATGCTCCCCCCAACTGGCGCACGGCGACGATGTCGGCGTTCCAATATCCCCGCGAGGTCGACTTTCGCGGCGACGTCGAGGAGCTCGAACAGCTTCTCCTCGAAGCCGATGCGGCCTGGTCCGACAGCCAGCGGCTGTTCGACCGCGCCGTTGCCGACTCAGCCGAACGTGAACGGGTCGGCCGCGCGGCCGAGTACCTTCAACCGACGTATGTGCGAGGCAGGGCCGCGGGCGGCGTCTGGGAGGCGATAACGGTCTCGCAGTCGAACCAGACGACGGTGCTCGACATGGCTGCGGCTCTGACTGAGCAGGACGTCGACGCCATCATCGCGACCAAGCCGACCTGGGTGCCCGCATCGCACGAGCCGGTCATCCCAGTCACCGGGGGGCCCGACGGCACTCCGCTCTGGCCATGGGGGATCGGCCCGGCGGAGCGCGTGACCCGGCTCGTCCTCCGATCGCTGCGCCGCCGTCTCGATGAGAGGCCAGCCGACGCGGACGCGACCTCCGTCCCCTCGATCGCCGCGCTGGAGAGCTGGCTGCGGACGTCCAGCGACACACTGCAGAACATCCTGGCAGTACGTGACGCGCTGACCGCACCGATCAAGGACAAACACCTCACCGCGAGGGACCGGGCCGCGGACGTGGCGAAGGCGGTGAATGACGTGTTCGACGAATGGCAGCTGCAGAAGGCACTCGGCGGGCAGATCGCGAGTCTGCAGGCAGGCATCCCCGGCGGCAAGGAGCTGGTCGAGACCGCCCTCGCCGTCGAGGTGGTCTCCCGATGCACGTCAGCCCGGGCCCCCGACCAGCGCAGTGCGCCGTTCAAGTTCGTCCGGCTCGGACCCGACGTCGGACTGCCGATGCTGAAAGGCACGACCGCGGAGGAAACCGCCAGGAAGCTCGGTGACCGGATCCTGTATGGGACCCAGGTCTCTCACTTCGGCGCTTTCGGCGCGGCGGACTGGCGGCGGTGGGACTGGCTGATGGGCCGCCTGCATGCCGTCTCACACCTGGGCGCGCTGCTCAACGAGGAAGCGAATGCCGAGCAGTGGGTCGGCGAGACCCAGAAAGAGGTGCTGGCCGCGGAGGGTTGGACGATGGAACAGTTTGCGGACCGGCTGGACAAGCTGCTGGCGGATTTTCCCCCGAACTCCGGACCCAAGGCCATGGCGTCCATGGTCAACGACCTCAACACCACCGCCCAGGGGCGAGCCACGATCATCAGCGTCGTCGACCGGCTCATCGCGGTATCCGGTCTGCTGGGCAGGCACGCCGGCTACTGGACGCCCGTCGTCGCCGCGCGGTCCCTTCCAGCGGGAGGGTCCTCCGGTGTGGTGCGAGGCCTGGCCCGCTGGCTGACCGAACCCGCCCGAACATGGCTGTGGCGGCGACTGACCCCCAGCGTCACGCTCGAGCCGACCTCGACGCCGCTGCTGGCGAGCCCCTGGCCCGGCGTCGCAGCCGTCGTCCTCGCCATCGTTCTGCTCGCCGTGGCGACGGCACTCCCTGGCGGCTGGGACCTCGCGCTGGCGGCGCTGGCGGGTGTCGTCGTCGCCTGCGCAGCGGCTCTTGTCGCCGGGCGGATTCTCCTGGGGAGGCTACGCAAAGCGCTCGCCAACAGGGCCGAGCGCCGCGTGACGAGACACTTCGGCGGCTAGCAGCCGGACCGGCCGGCTCCGTGGACTGCGTATGCACGTGACCCGCCGGGCCCTCCCGGATCGCGCTGGTCGGTCCATTGCGGTCCCGTCGCTGCTGGGCTAGCCTTTCCACTCTATGTACTGATTTGATCACAGATAGTGGCTGGCATCCAGCGATCACTTGAGGGGTCAGGGGACGACGTGGCCGAGCGTGAGAGTACCGAAGGTAATCAACTGGAGTCTGCTCGACGGCGCGACGGTGCTGCGCGCCAACGGGACGCGGCAGCCGATCTTCGCGATGAGATCGCCGCTCGTCGAGACGTCGAGGCCGATGCACGGGACGCCGACGGCATAGACCAGGACGTCGACACCGAGGTGCTGGTCGGTCTCGCCGAGGAGCGCGACGCCTTGGCCGAGCTGCGCGACCTCACCGCTGACCAACGCGAACTGGCCGGCGGCCTCACACCACCGGTCGCGAGACGACGTCGGCCTCAGCGCGGTGGAGGGGTTGGTGCGATCGTCACGTGCCGACCGCGCCTACTCCAGGGAGGACCGGGAGCTCTCTGCCGCCGACCGCTCGGACCTCATCGATGCACGCCACACCGCCGGGCAGCGTCGACAGGACGCCGCCAGCGACCGGCTGTCCGCAGCCGTCGGGCGAATGGAGGCTGCCAACGACCGTTGGGCCGCGGCGGACGACCGCCGCGAGGCGGCTGAGGAACGGCAACACGACCCCACCGAGGAATCGCGGGCCGAGTCACCGTAGGGCTCCGACGGAGCGCCAATGCAGCCGTGCTTTCGATATCAGAGGTAGAAGTCCACGCCGGTTCCCGGCAGTCCCGAGGCGTCGAGAGCGTCCGCCGCCCGTACGGCCAGGAAGGTCGCCAACATCTCCGGACTCAGCGCGCGGCGCGCCAGGGCGGTGAGCCGGTCGAAGTCGGTTGACTCCAGGGACGTCCAACCGCGGGCCTCGGCGATCATCTTCTCGGCCAACGCGTCGTGGAACTCTACTCGGCTTGGCATCTGACCTGCCGACTCTCGTTTGCCGCTGCGGCCTGCAGCGCCATTACCACCTCGGCGATGTCGCGCTCGACCGAAGCGTTGGCTGCAACAGCCACGGCTGACGCCACCACAGCCGCGGCGGTTGACTCGAGCTGGGGCTCCGTCGCCCGCGCCGATACGTGCGCCGCCCTCGATGCGGGGATGCCGGTTTGCTCGCGAGATCTCGTCGGTAAGTCCCGATCACGGGCCTGCGCCGGGGAAGCCGGTGGCCGCTCGGACTCCTCCCACGCCGCCCGGAGGAACCCTCGACGTGACAGTGACGGCGTGCCTGGCGTCTGCGTGCATGGCTGGGTATGGGCCCCGAACGACCTGGCGAGGGTGTCTCTGAGACTCATGAGCCCCGACTTCCGCTTGACGAGTGGGCGAGGACGTACGCCCGCCGATGACGCGCTGTAGTAAATAGACTACCAACCGTAACACTCTGTCGCCGACCAACGAGAGCCTTCTCGACATCCGGGTGATTAACGACCCGGAGTGGGCAACACAGCGTGTTGCCCACTCCGGTACTGGTTTCAGCAAGAGTGACTAGCCAGAGTACTACGGACTAGCCAGAGTAGCTAGACTGGGCGGACGTTCTCCGCCTGCGGACCCTTCTGACCCTGGGTGGAGGAGAACTCCACCCGCTGGCCCTCTTCGAGGCTCCGGTACCCACTCGCGTCGATCGCCGAGTAGTGGACGAACACGTCCGGACCGTCACCATCGGGGGCGATGAAACCAAACCCCTTCTCAGCGTTGAACCACTTCACCGTGCCTTGCGTCATGCAACTGCTCCTTCTTGGGGGTCAAACGAGACCGCACATCACCGTCTCGGGTCGCGACCAGGTGCCACGCTCCGGGGAAGCCCAAGAACAAAAACACCCGCTGTCAGACTTCGCGGGCAGGTAAAAACAACCGAACCGAAGTACAAACTGCAACCGACACGACCGTACGGGCCACACCACCCCAGGTCAACTCCACCACGCAGCACCACCATCGCAGGCCGGTCCCAACTGATGCTGAGCCCGGTCGTCACGTACAGGCGTCAAGGCAGGTTCCGCTGATAGTTCCGACGCTCCTTGGTGAGCTTCCGCCACTTCTTCGCGTGCTCAGCGGCCAGTCTCGCGTCCGTGCGCCGGCGCATCCACTCCATCTCCCGTTGCAGTTTCTGCCATGACTCGAAGCGCCGGACCGACAGTGTTCCCTCGGTCAGGGCGGCCGCGACCGCGCAACCGGGTTCGCCGGAGTGTGCGCAGTCGTGAAATCGACAGGATCCGACGAGCCGCTCCACGTCGGCAAAGGTCGTCGCGATCCCGTCATCGGCATCGATCAGACCCACGCCGCGCAGACCGGGCATGTCGATGACCGTGCCTCCACCCGGCAGGAGAACCAACTCCCGGCGCACCGACGTGTGCCGCCCGCGGCCGTCGTCGCGGATTTCGCGGGTCTCGAGCACGGTGGTTCCGACCAAGGCGTTGACAAGGCTTGACTTGCCGACGCCGGACGAACCCACCAGAGCCAGCGTTCTCGTCGCGTCGAGCAACGCGCGGATCCGGTCCAGCCCGAGCCCGGTAACCGTACTGCAGCAGATCACGTCGACCCCAGGCGCAGCCGCGCGTACGTCACTCGCGATCTGTTCACCATCGGCAGCCAGGTCGGCCTTGCTGAGAAGTACGACCGGGACGGCGCCGCTCTCCCAGGCGAGAGCAAGGAGCCGCTCCAGTTTGCCCAGGGACGGCGCGGGAACCAGCGAGTCCATGACGGCGGCGACGTCGATATTTGCCGCCAGCACCTGCGCTTCGGATCGGCGGTTGGCGACCGCTCGCCTGATCGCAGTGTGACGGGGTAGGACGGCCTCGACGGTGGTTGGTCCATCCGGCCAGACCCTGATCGCACACCAGTCACCCGCGCAGGGGCCCTGCGTCGAATCGGTCGACATCGCGTCGAGGACGTCGCCTCCCAGGCTGGCGCGAAGAGGACCGGACTGTGCCATCACTGTGCAGACACCGCGGTCGACCCGCACCACACGGCCGGGTCGGCAGGTCGACAGATAGGGCGCGAACGCGTCCTGGTCACTATCACTCCACCCGAGCCGGCTCAGGGAGATCGCTGCATGGTCGGTCATTCAGACGCCTTCCAGGTGATCCGCGGCAGCGATTGTTCCGGGAGACGGTCGCGTACGTGCCACGCGCCGGGCGAAAGGAAGCAGAGTCATCGGGCGACCGCGGGGGTCGAGTGCGTAGAGCCGGAATGGTGTGCAGTCACGTCGACACCTCCTCGGATTGCTCATGTTCGTGACGGTCTGGTGACGATCAGGGTAGGGATCGGCTACCAGCCGCGCATCCCGTTTTTCCCGCCGAGCGCCGGGTCCGGAGCTCAGCAGACGTCGTCGATGTCTCGAGGTTGCGGGTTCGGACGCCGGCGCAGCCCCCGGCGGCCGTGCTCCATCCGGGCGCGGGCGGTCTCCTTCGCCGGCCAGACCTGGTCGAAGGCGGAGTTGAGAGCCGCGCCGATCAGTACCGCGATCGAGGTGAGGTAGAGCCACAACAGGACGGCGATCGGCGCGGCGAGCGGACCGTAGATGGAGGTGCTGTCACCGGCATGCTGCAGGATCACCCGCAGCAGCCAGCTGCCGAAGATCCAGATCGACAACGCCAGCGTCGCGCCAGGGACGTCATAGCGCCACGACGTGCGCACCGGTACCGACAGGTGGTACAGCGTGGTGAGGAACAGCACGCTCAAGGCGATGACCGTCGGCCAGTAGAGCGTGTTGATGAAGTCGAAGCGCGTGGAGATCATCGCGTCGACGAGACCCGGTCCCACCAGCACCAGTGGCAGGACCACGATGCCCACGATCAGCCCGATGACATAGAGCGAGAACGAGAGCGCCCGGGTACGGATGATGCCGCGGCGCCCACCCAGTCCGTACATGATCGTGATGGTGTCGACGAACACGTTCAGGGCCCGGGACCCGGACCACAGAGCGAGGACGAAGCCGATGGAGATGGCGTCGACGCGACCGCCCGACAGCACGTCGTTGAGAGTCGGGACGATCACCGTGTGGACGGAGTCCGGCGTGAGTGCCCTCGACGCGAGGTCGATAACGGACTTCCGGATCGTCTCGACCTGGGCGATGTTGAAGCGGTCGACCACGTACCCGATGCTCCCGGCGAGACCGAAGATCAACGGTGGCAGTGAAAGGACCGCGAAGAAGGCCGCCTCGGCAGCCAGCCCGGTCACGCGATAGCGGAAACAGGCGCCCACCGTCGCCGTCACCAGATGCCACAGCGAGCCTCGGGTCGATTCGACCCGCGAAGGCCCCGAGGCCTCGCCGTCGATGGACGGGGCTGCCATGACCTCTACGGTAACTTCACGGAAGGCCAAAGCAGGCGGCCAGGCGAAGGCGGCCTGTCGCAATGCCGGAATCGGTCGCTCACGGGGGATTGTGCATCGCCACGGGCACGCTGCGCGCGCGCTGGTCAGCCCTGATGTGGGTTTAGGCTCGACCAGGTCGCAACCGACGCAGGAGGAACCATGACGGACACCCTGACCGGCCGACTCACGGCGAGCCTGGCCGCGAGCGACCCTGAGGTCGCCCGCCTCGTGGACGCCGAGGGTCGGCGCCAGAGCGAGTCGATACGACTGATCGCGAGCGAGAACTACGTCTCGCAGGCGGTACTCGAGGCTGCCGGCACCTTGCTCACGAACAAGTACTCCGAAGGGTACGTCGGTCGCCGCTACTACGAGGGCCAACAAGTGATCGACGAGATCGAGCAGTTAGCGGTCGACCGAGCCAAGGCGGTTTTCGGTGTCGACCACGCGAACGTGCAGCCGTACTCCGGCTCTCCGGCGAACCTGGCGATCTATCTGGCGTTCCTAGAGCCTGGCGACACGGTGCTGGGGATGGCACTGCCGATGGGTGGGCACCTGACTCATGGATGGGGCGTGTCCGCCACCGGCAAGTGGTTCCGTGCGGTGCGCTACGGCGTGCGGAAGGAGGACGGCCGCGTCGACTTCGACGAGGTGCGTGAGATCGCCGAGCGCGAACGCCCCAAGCTGATCTTCTGCGGCGGGACGGCCATCCCCCGGACCATCGAGTTCGACAGGTTCGCCGAGATCGCCCGTGACGTGGACGCGGTGCTCGCCGCCGATATCGCGCACATCGCCGGCCTGATCGCCGGCGGCGCGCATCCGTCGCCGGTCGGTCACGCCCCCGTCATCTCGACGACGACGCACAAGACGCTCCGCGGCCCGCGCGGCGCCATGCTGATGTGCGACGAACAGCACGCCAAGGCGATCGACCGCGCCGTCTTCCCCGGCCTCCAGGGCGGCCCGCACAACCACACGACCGCGGCCATCGCGGTTGCACTCAAGGAGGCCGCCACCGACGACTTCAAGACGTACGCACACCAGATCGTCGCGAATGCCAAGGCCCTTGCCGCTGCGCTGCTCGGCCGTGGGTTCGACCTGGTGTCGGGTGGCACCGACAACCACCTGATACTCGCCGACCTGACCGGTAAGGACATCGGCGGCAAGCCGGCTGCCCAGGCGCTGGACCGGGCCGGAATCGAGCTCAACTACAACACGGTGCCCTACGACACGCGCAAACCCTTCGACCCGTCCGGCATCCGGCTCGGCACATCCTCGGTCACGACGCGGGGGTTGACCGAGGAGCACATGCCGTTCGTCGCCCGGTGCATGGACGAGGCCATCACCGCGGCCAAGTCCGGCGAGGAAGGAACGTTGACGCGCATCAGAGGCGAGGTCGCGGACTTCGTCAAGCCCTTCCCGATCCCCGGTTGGCCGGGTTGACGATCCGCCCCGTGGCAGATCCCGCACGGCGCCCATGTCTTGAGACATAATCTCACTATGCGGACGAATGGGTTGTGTCGCACGGATGTGTGACCGAAGATCATAGGGTGTCTTCGGTTGTGATCACTGATCTCGTGGCTCGACGCCACGTCGATTTCGGTCGCACTCGGAGCATGATCTGTATGCCGGCGTAGCCCCGCCCGCTTGCGAAAGCCGGGCGCGCGGTCGCGTCGGCTTTGTCGTGCCCGGACCTGAGTCCGGTTCGATGTCCGCGCGGTCGTGCGTCTCCCCCGACCGGAGGACGCACTCCATGACCAGCTCAGTTGTCACGCCCCCTTCGCCGCCCCGTGCGGCGCGTCCGAAACGAGGCGAGGGTCAATGGGCCCTCGGCTACCGCGAGCCGCTCAACGCCAACGAGCAGGCCAAGAAGGACGACGACGCGCTGAACGTACGCGCCCGGATCGAGACCATCTATGCCCATCACGGGTTTGACGCGATCGACGGCATCGACCTGCGCAACCGGTTCCGGTGGTGGGGTCTGTACACCCAGCGCAAGCCGGGGATCGACGGGGGCAAGACCGGCGCACTCGAACCCCAGGAGCTCGACGACAAGTACTTCATGCTCCGCGTCCGTATCGACGGTGGCCAGCTCGACACCGCCCAGCTGCGCGCGATCGCAGACGTGTCGGCGACCTATGCCCGCGACACCGCCGATATCACCGATCGGCAGAACATCCAGCTGCACTGGATTGCCGTCGAGGACGTCCCAGCGATCTGGGACCGGCTGGAGTCCGTAGGTCTCTCGACCCAGGAAGCCTGCGGCGACGCTCCCCGCGTCATCATCGCCAGCCCGGTCGCCGGCATCGCCGCCGACGAGATCATCGATCCGACGTGGGCGGTCGAGGAGATCTCCAACCGCTACATCGGCAGTCCCGAGTTCTCCAACCTGCCGCGGAAGTTCAAGACCGCACTGACCGGTCACCCGAGCCAGGACGTGGCACCCGAGACCAATGACATCTCGTTCGTCGGCGTCGTTCATCCCGAGCACGGCCCCGGCTTCGACGTGTGGGTCGGAGGCGGACTCTCGACGAACCCGATGCTGGCCAAGAGACTGGGCGCCTGGGTACCGCTGGAGGAGGTGCCCGACGTCTGGTGGGGCGTGATCAGTGTCTTCCGGGACTATGGGTACCGACGGCTGCGCAGCCGGGCCCGGCTGAAGTTCCTCCTCGCCGACTGGGGTGTGGAGAAGTTTCGCACTGTCCTGGAGAACGAGTACCTGCAACGCTCACTCATCGACGGACCCGCCCCGGCTGCGCCGACCGGCTCCGGTGACCACATCGGCGTTCATCCTCAACGGGACGACCGCTTCTTCGTCGGGGTGACACCGACGGTCGGTCGGGTCGGAGGAGCGCAGCTTGCGAAGCTGGCCGACGTGGCAGAGGCACACGGAGTCACGCGGCTGCGGACGACGCCGTACCAGAAGCTCCTTCTGCTCGATGTCGAACCAGAACCGGGTCGATTCGCTGGTCGAGGCACTGGATGGCATCGGGCTCTCGGCGCGCCCTTCCCAGTGGCGACGCAACACGATGGCCTGCACCGGCATCGAGTTCTGCAAGCTCGCGATCGTGGAGACCAAGGAGCGTGCGCGCCGGCTGGTCGACGAGCTGGAGCAGCGTCTGCCCGAGCTCGACACGCCGATAACCGTGAACGTCAACGGCTGCCCCAACTCATGCGCGAGGATCCAGGTCGCGGACATCGGGCTGAAGGGACAACTGGTGGTCGATGCCGACGGGAACCAGGTAGAAGGCTTCCAGGTGCATCTCGGCGGCGGGCTGGGGCTGGATCCGAGGTTCGGCCGTAAACTCCGTGCACACAAAGTAACGTCCGCGGAGTTGACCGACTACATTGAACGAGTGGTGTGTCGGTATCTGGGCGACCGGCATGACCATGAAGGCTTCGCAGAGTGGTCCGCCCGCGTAGACGAGGAGGCCCTGCGATGACCGAGCGCGCGGTCCCGTTCCATTGCCCGTACTGCGGCGATGAGAACCTGTTTCCGCACGAGGCGACTCACGGCGCCTGGGAGTGCCGGAGCTGCCGACGCGCGTTCTCGGTCAAGATGCTGGGTCTGCTGCCGGCCGTACCGCTTCCCGGAGCGGCCTCATGACGGCAACGACGACGCGAGGCACGCAGAGAACCGCGAAGCAGTTGCGTGACCTCGCCAAGGTCGCAGGCGCGGAGCTCGAGCTGGCTCCCGCGCGAGTGATCCTCGAATGGGCTGTCGAGACGTTCGGCAGCCGCTTCTGCGTCGCCTCGTCGATGGCCGACGCCGTCCTCGCCCATCTGGCGTCCACGGTGGCGCCCGGTATCGACGTGGTGTTCCTCGACACCGGCTACCACTTCACCGAGACGATCGGAACCGCCGACGCGGTGGGTCACACGATTCCCATCAACCTGCTCACCGTGCGTCCCGAGCTCAGCGTCGCCGAGCAGGACGAGCGGCACGGCAAGGACCTGTGGGCTCGCGATCCCGACCTGTGCTGCGCGCTCCGCAAGGTGGCGCCCCTGACGCGCACCCTCGAGTCGTACGACGCCTGGGCAACCGGGCTGCGACGCGAGGAGACCCACGACCGCGCGATCGCGCCGGTCGTGGGCTGGGACGACAAGAAGAAGAAGGTCAAGGTCTCGCCGCTCGCGCGGTGGACCCAGGAGGACGTCGAGCTCTACGTGCGGGACAACGACGTGCTCGTCAACCCCCTGCAGTACGACGGGTATCCCTCGATCGGCTGCTGGCCGTGCACACAGCGCGTCGCGCCGGGCGACGACCCCCGAAGCGGCCGCTGGGCCGGCATGGGCAAGACCGAGTGCGGCATTCACTGACGTTCCCGCACCACCACCCCCGCACGTCCTCCACCGGAGAGGAGAAGGCACGTGACCGCTCCCGCCCTACTGGCCCTGGCTCACGGCAGCCGGGACCCCCGCTCGGCCGCGACGGTGAAGGCCCTGTGCTGTCGCGTCGCCCGACTGCGCCCCGACCTGCGGGTCGAGGTGGCGTTCCTCGACCACTGTGAGCCTCGCCCGGCCGCCGTGTTCGACCGTCTCGCCCGCGACGGGGTAGAGGAGGTCGTCGTCGTACCCCTGCTCCTGACCGACGCGTTCCACGCAAGGGTGGACGTGCCGGCCGTGTTGGACGCCGCGACCCACTCACATCCCGATCTGCTCGTCCGCGCAGCCGCCGTGCTCGGCTTCGAGGCTGGGCTGGTGAATGCGCTCGACCGGCGCCTGCGCACCTCGTTGAGCGCGGCACGGGTACGCGAGCTCGATGCGCTGGTCCTCGCCTGCGCCGGCTCCTCGGACTCGCTGGCGAACCAGGCCGTGGCCCGGGTGGCCCGGCTCTGGGGGGCCCGGCACAAGCTGCCGGCGGTGGCCGCGTACGCCTGTGCGGTCCCGCCCAGTGCCGGCGAGGCGGTGCGCGCGTTTCGCCGGGAAGGGCGCCGGCACATCGCCGTCGGGTCCTACTTCCTCGCGCCGGGGTCACTCCCGGACCGTACCGAGGAGCTCGCCCTCGAAGCGGGCGCGGTCGCCGTCGCGCAACCGCTCGGAGCCGATCCGGAGGTCGTCCGTACCATCGTTTCCCGTTACCTCGTTGGTGCCGTGGAGATGCTGCCGATCCCAGCATGATCCGAGGTCGAGCCAGCTGTAGGCCCCGGATCGCCGTGCAGGAAGTGTCGGATCGCCCGCGACAAGTGTCGGATCGCGGGCAGGGGGTGGTCAGGTTGCGGCGAGGGGAAGTCAGGTTGCGGCGAGCCGCTTTCGCTGTTCGTCGACGTCGAAGTCGCCCTTGGGCCAGGGTGGGTTCAGCGCCTGGAGATGTTCCAGCAACACCGCGCTGACGGCCCAGTTGCGATACCACTTCCGGTCGCTCGGGATCACCAGCCAGGGCGCGACATTCGTGCTGCATCTCTGCAGGGCGATCGCGTAGGCCTGCTGGTAGTCGTCCCACAGCAGGCGTTCGTCGATGTCGGCGGGGTTGAACTTCCAGTGCTTCGTCGGATCGTCCAGCCGTGCCGCCAATCGGTCGCGTTGCTCGTCCTTGGAGATGTGCAGGAAGCACTTGATGACGGTGGTGCCGTCTTCGGCCAGGTCCGCCTCGAAGTTGTTGATCGACTCGTACCGGTTGTTGATCGTCGAGGCGGAGGCGAGCTTGCGGACCCGCGCGATGAGCACGTCCTCGTAGTGCGAGCGGTCGAAGAACCCGATCATGCCCGGCCGTGGAGTCTGCTGCCTGATTCGCCAGAGGAACCCCCGCTTGCGCTCTGCCGGGGTAGGCGCCTGGAACGACGCGACGTGCAGACCCTGGGGATCCAGCATTCCCGCGCAGTGGCGGACGGTGCCGCCCTTGCCGGAGGTGTCCATCCCCTGCAGGACAACAAGGATCCGGTGCACACCGCCGGTGCGTCCCTCCGCGAACAGCCGCTCCTGGTACTCCGACAACTGCTCGCCGAGCTCGCCGAGCGCCTCCTTGCCCTCTTGCTTGCCGCCGCTGAAGCCCGGTGTCGCCCGGGTGTCCAACGCGGTCAGGTTGACCGGCCCGTCCGGGACGCGTAGTCGCTGGGCCAGAGACTGCTGGAGCGCGGGCATGGCGGCAGTATCACGTACTGTGGCGTGGCTGTCAGCGGGAGCCGCAAGCATCTCGATGCGACGGAACTCAGACATGGCAGGATCGCCCGCATGCGTGTCCTCTTTCCCGACGTGTCACCGGCTGCCGCGACGGCGGCTTCCGGCGACACGACTGTCAGCGATGACGAACTCGAGAACCTCTACGCCTACCCCGCGGACCGCCGGTGGGTGCGCGCGAACTTCGTCGCCACACTCGACGGTTCGGTACAGGGTCACGACAGCAGGTCGCGCAGCATATCCAGCACCGGAGACAAACGCGTGTTCGCGCTGCTGCGCAGTCTCAGCGACGTGATCCTGGTCGGAGCCGGCACCGCCCGAAGCGAGGTGTACATGCCGGTCAAGAGCAGTGAGACGCGTGCCGCGCTGCGCAAGCGGCACGGTCTGGCGCCGGTGCCGCCACTGGCGGTCGTCACCCGGACGTTGGGCCTGTCTCCCGACCTGCTGCGCGGTGGCCGTGCCCCGACCATCGTCATCACCATCGCCGACGCTCCCAGCTCCCGGCTGGACGAGGTACGCGAGCTCGCCGACGTGATCGTCGCCGGTCGCGAACAGGTGGACCTCGGCGTCGCCCTGGACGAGCTCGAGATGCGCGGGTACCGCCGCATCCTGTGCGAGGGCGGGCCCACGCTGACGCGCGACCTGGCGGCCGCCGGTCAGCTCGACGAGCTCTGCCTCACCGTGTCGCCCACCGTGCTGGGAGGCGACGGCCTGCGGCTGACCCACGGGGAGGCCGTCGTACCGCCGCCACTGTTCACCCTGGAACATCTGCTGCTCGACGACGACAATCTGCTGTGCCGGTTCGCCCGTCGTCCGCCCCCGAACTGAGACGATGGATGCCATGGATCTGCCCGTCAACCCGCCCGTCTCGCCGATGCTGGCGAAGTCGGTGAAGGGTGTGCCCGCTCCGGAGAAGGTCGATGGCGGGTTCCTGTACGAACCCAAGTGGGACGGCTTCCGGTGCATCGTCTTTCGTGACGGCGGCGAGGTGCTGCTGGGCAGCCGCAACGAGAGACCACTGACCCGGTACTTCCCGGAGGTGGTAGCCGCCGCCAAGAAGTCGCTGCCCGAGCGGTGTGTGGTCGACGGGGAGATCTTCGTGGCGACCGGCGACCGGCTCGACTTCGAGCGACTGCTGGAACGGATCCACCCGGCGGACTCTCGAGTGGTCAGGCTGAGCGTGGAGACACCCGCCGCTTTCGTCGCCTTCGACCTGCTGGCGATCGGGGACGAGAGGCTCGTCGAGCAGCCTCTCGGCGCTCGGCGCGAACGCCTCGAGCAGGCGATGTCCGGGGCGGAGCCACCGATCCACCTCACCCCCGCGACCCGCGACCATGCCATCGCGCAGAGCTGGTTCGAGAGCTTCGAGGGGGCCGGCCTCGACGGCGTGGTTGCCAAACCGCTGAGCACCACATACCAGCCCGGCGTGCGAGCCATGCTCAAGGTCAAGCACGAACGCACCGCTGACGTCGTGGTCGCCGGCTACCGGCTGCACAAGACGTCCAAGCCCGAGCGACCGCTGCTCGGGTCGCTGCTGCTCGGCCTGTTCGACGATGACGGACGGCTGCAGCACGTCGGGGTGAGCGCGGCCTTCGGGGCGAGCCGGCGCGCCGAGCTCGTCGACGAGCTCGAACCCCTGGTCGTACCACCTGACCGTCACCCATGGGCGGAGTGGGCGACGGCCGCGACGGGTGACCGGATGCCCGGGGCACAGTCGCGGTGGAACGCCGGCAAGGATCAGTCGTGGGTGCCGCTTGATCCCGTCATGGTCGCCGAGGTGGCCTACGACCACATGGAGGGCAGCCGCTTTCGGCACACGACACAGTTCCGGCGGTGGCGTCCCGATCGCGACCCGACGTCGTGCACGTACGAGCAGCTCCAGGAGCCCGTGTCGTACGACCTCAACGAGGTCCTGGGGAGCTGACCTGCGGGGCGTACGCTGGTCCCACATCGAGCCTGGCGAGGAGTCTGGATGTATCACGTCGTGCTGCTCATCGAGCAGGAGCTGTCGGACCTCGACGCCACTCAGATAACCAGCCTGCACGAGGGCATCGACGAACAGGTCGTCTACCACGTGCTGCTGCCGGTCGAGGACCCCTCCGGACAGGTCGAGGCCACCCTCGGCAACCTGGCGGCGAGCGACACGCTGTCGAACATCCCGCTGACTCCGGATGTCGACCTCGAACTGTTGCAGCACGAGATCGTCGAGGGCAGCCGGGCCGCGGCCGCCGCCAGCGCCGCGGCTCTCAAAGCCAAGGGACGCGAGGCCGTCAGCGAGGTGACCACGATCGACCCGGTCGACGCCTTGATCGCCGAGGTCAAGAAGAGCGGCGCGCGCGAGACGATCATCCTCACCCGGCCACATGTCGTCGCGGGGTTCTTCCACCGCGACTGGACCTCGCGCGCCCGGCGGCATCTCGGCGTGCCCGTGCTCCACCTCCTCGAGCACGAGACCTTCGCCGAGCAGTCTGGCTCCGGCGAGGGCGTCACCGGCGTCTAGCCCCCTCAACCGCGATCCGACGCTTATTTCACGCGATCCGACGGTTTCCTCGCGCGATCCGGCACCTGTTGACGCGCCATCCGACAACGTTCACGCCGGTAGGCACGGGTTCCGGCGAGGGTTCGCGCGGCCTCGATGGCTCGGGTCCGTGGCCGACCGCAGCGGTCCTGTGCTCCGCAGACTTGTGTGCAGGCGATGAGAGTTGTCGCACCCGTTTACCCGTAACAACCGCACACTTCTTGCCGCGGCCGAACACTGGGCCTCTTGGGGTGGTGCGTCAGCATGACCCGCACAGCATCGTCTTTTTGCGCGGTAGACGGTCACCGACCGACCGCCGACCAACCGTGACCAACAACCGCGCAATTCCCGGCACTAGCCCGGGCGGTCACCATTGATGTCTCGTTCACCGACCGGTGGCCTTCCAGCCCGACTCGAGGCGACAACCGTTGTGAGGCGCTCATGTCAGCAACCAGTCCGGAGCCAGGTTCCCGGTGGTCGGGTCAGTCAGGACCGAACCACGGGTGACTCCCGGCAGCTCAACAGCCGCTCTCGGCCTAGGGACTCAACCGTCTGCGCGGTCATCGGAGGGCTCTACCTCGGCTCTGCAGCTGGTGCTCATCAACACTGTGCCGATAACCCTGGTGCTACTGCTCGTCGCGATCATCTGTGTCGTGAAGGCCTTCCGCCTCCGACGTGTGGAACGCTAGCCAGCCTGGATCAAGCGTCCGTTCTCGGACGGAGGTCCTCACCTCGGTGAGGACCTCGGATGAGCCTCGGCTAGTCTTCGCCCACCCGAAGGAGATGCCCTGACGACGACCGGGAAGACCGTGGCCCAGACCTGCCCGCCCTGGTGCCGCTCGCACGGCTCGTACGCCCGGGAGGGGGGCCAGCCCGGAGTCGCACACCGGTCGGCGGCCGAGAGCTGGTCTGACCGGCCGGAGCGCTACGTGCAGCTGGTCCGCCTCGACAGTGCCGAGCGGCCCGGACGGACACAGATGCACATCAGGGCCGGAGACGAGACGTTCGTCCTGGACGACATGACCAGCACCGACGTCGGTGGCTTGGTCGTCGCGATGCTGTGTCTGCGGGCCGACTCGTTGTCGCAGATGTGCGGCGCAGGCGACCCCGGCACGGCCGAACAATCGGCTTGAGCGCGACCCGGCGCCGGACCACCTCGGGCGATCCGGGAGTCTAGGTGTTCTCCCAGTTGAGCGGGTTCTTCTTGCTCGGCTGGACCCTGGGTGGCTCGCCGGGCATCTTCGGGTACTCCGGCGGGTACGGCATGTCGCCCAAGCCGGCTGCCTCGTCGCGCGCGTACATCTCCAGCAGCGGCTCGAGCGGGTGCGCCACGTCGTCGATCTCGCTGTGCGGGTCCCCTATCTCGGCAAAGCGTCCGGGCACGCTGTGGATGGTCAGGTCACGCGGGTCGGCCGCGCCCAGCTCGTCCCACTGCAGCGGCGTGGACACCGGGGCACCGGGCAACGGCCTGAGGCTGTACGCGCTGGCGATCGTCCGGTCCCTGCAGTTCTGGTTGTAGTCCACGAAGACCCGCTGTCCGCGCTCCTCCTTCCACCAGTTCGTCGTGACCCTGTCCGGCATCCGACGCTCGAGCTCCCGGCCGAACGCGATCGCGCCGTGGCGTACGTCGGTGAACGACCAGCGCGGCTCGATGCGGACATAGACGTGCAGCCCTCTGTTCCCTGACGTCTTGAGGAAACCCCGGTACCCAAGGTCGTCGAGCAGCACCCGCGCCTCACCGGCGACCAGGGCGGCGTCGGCGAAGTCGGTGCCTGGCTGCGGATCGAGGTCGAGGCGCAGCTCGTCGGGGTTATCGGCATGCTCGCGTCGCACCGGCCACGGATGAAACGTGATCGTGCCCATCTGCGCGGCCCAGGCCACGACTGCGAGCTCCAGCGGGCACACCTCGTCGGCGAAGCGACCGCTGGGGAACGCGATCCGCGCGGACTCCACCCAGGATGGCGCGCCCTTGGGCATCCGCTTCTGGAAGAAGGCCTCTCCGTCGATGCCGTCGGGATGCCGTTGCAGGGTGGTCGGTCGCCGCGCCAGCGCGCGCAGAATTCCGTCGCCGACCGCCAGGTAGTAGCTGACGACGTCGAGCTTGGTCACCGCGGCCGAGCCGGCCGTGGCCGGGAACGTGACCCGGTCGGGGTTGGACACCCGGACGGCACGGCCGCCGGCATCGACCTCGGTGGCTGGTGAGGGCATGCTGACACCGTAGTGTCACCAGACTGGGTTTCGGTGCACGCCCAGTCGTCCGTAGGCTGGGCGCATGACCTACGACGTGGTGAAGACCGACGAGGAGTGGCGAGCGCAGCTGAGCAAGGAGGAGTACGCAGTGCTCCGCCGGGCCAGCACCGAGCGACCGTTCACCGGCGAGTACACCGACGCCAAGACCGAGGGCGTCTATCGCTGCCGGGCCTGCAACGCCGAGCTCTTCCGGTCCACTGAGAAGTTCGACTCCCATTGCGGATGGCCGTCCTTCTTCGCCCCCCTGGCGGAGGACCGGGTGGAGTACATCGAGGACGTCTCGATGGGAATGAAGCGGGTCGAGGTACGGTGCGCCACCTGCGGTTCCCACCTCGGCCACGTGTTCGAGGGCGAGGGGTACGACACCCCCACCGACCAGCGCTACTGCATCAACTCGGTCAGTCTCACCCTCGAACCGGCGGAGAGCCGCAGCCAGCAGGCCGGCTGACCCGCATCGCTATCTGTCAGGGCAGCGCTTCGACGAGTTGCTGGACGGTCCGTCGGCGCCCGCTGTAGAACGGCACCTCCTCGCGGACGTACAGCCGAGCCCTGCTGCCGCGCAGGTGCCGCATGAGATCGACGATGCGGTGGAGCTCGTCGGCCTCGAACGCCAGAATCCACTCGTAGTCGCCGAGGGCGAACGACGCGACAGTGTTCGCACGTACGTCGGCGAAGTCGCGCGCCATCTGTCCGTGCTCAGCCAGCATCGAGCGGCGTTCCTCGTCCGGCAGCAGGTACCAGTCGTAGGAGCGGATGAACGGGTACACGCACAGATACGCCCGGGGCCGCTCGTCGGCGAGGAACGCCGGGACGTGGCTCTTGTTGAACTCGGCCGGCCGGTGCAGCGCCAGCTGCGACCACACCGGCTCGAGCCGGCCGCCCAGCTCGGTGCGGCGGAACTCGTGGTACGCGTCCTGCAGCGCGTCGCTGGTCGCGGCGTGCCACCAGACCATCAGGTCCGCATCGGCACGCAGCCCGCCCACGTCGTACATCCCGCGAACCGTGACATCGAGGTCGGCCAGCCGGTCGACCAACGCCTCGAGCTCGGCGGTCACCTTCTCGCGGGTCAACTCGCCGAGCGGCCGGCGCAGCCGGAACACTGACCACATCGTGTAGCGGATGGCGGAGTTCAGGTCGCGCGCGACCTTGCCGGCGTTGGGTCGCTTCGCGTGCTCAGTCATGCGGCTCATTCTCCCGGGCGCTCAGGTCCGTCAGCACCAGGGTCGCCGCCCGGTCGGCGGAGGCGATGCATGCCGGGATGCCGAGTCCGTCGTACGCCGCGCCGCACAGCGCGAGCCCGGGCAGCTCGCCGACCAGATCGTGGACTCGTCCCACCAGTTCCCGGTGGCCAACCGCGTACTGCGGCAGCGCGCCGCCCCAACGGCTGACCAGCTGGTCGACCGGCGTGCCCCGCAGCCCGGTTGCCGCGCCCAGGTCGGCGAGCACCCGCGCCACCAGCTCGCTGTCGCTGCGCTGCAGATCCGACTCCTCCCGGTGGCGCCCGACCGAGCATCGCCAGATGACCGTGCCGGATGTCTGTTCGGCCAGCCAGCCCCATTTGTAGGAGGAGTACGTCGTTGCCTTGATCAAACGCCCGTCGACCGGAGGCACCAGGAACCCCGACCCAGGCAGGGGTGAAGGCAGGGAGGCGGCCTCGAAGGCCACCGTCACGATCGCGACGGATGCGTACTCGATGCGTCCGAGCTGGAGCGCCGCAGCCGGCGAGACCTGGTGGAGCAGTCGGCCCGCCGCCGTCGCGGGGACAGCGAGGATCACGGCGTCCGCGTCGATCACCTCGGGCGTACGTGTCGGGCCGACCACCGCACGCCAGCGGCCGCCCGCGAGCCGAACCAGCTCGCGGACCATCGCATTAGTGCGTATCTCGGCACCGGATGCCCGCGCTACGGCGGGGGCGAGCCGGCCGACACCACCCCTGATGCCGGCGAACAACGGTGCGGAGGAGCCCTGCCCCGCCAGCCGGGCCTCCCTGGCGGCGGCCAGGATCGACCGATGGCGACCGGCGGCCAGCGCCGGGACGGTAGCGTGCACGGACAGCTCGTCGGCGTGCCCGGCGTAGACACCGCCCAGCAGCGGCTCGACCAGCCGTGCCGTGACGTCGCCACCTAGCCGGCTGGTGACCAGGTTGCCCACCGACACGTCGTCCTCGATGTCCATGGCCGGCAGCAACGGCTCGAGCCGCGCTCGAGCCAGGCCGGCGAGTGACAGCACCCCGCTGCTGCGAAGCGCGGGCAGGTCCGCGGGTATCCCCATCAGGGTCGCTGGCAACGGCCTGAGGGCGCCGCGAGTCCACACCGCCGCGTCGGTCCGGTCCGGATGCGTGAGCTGGTCCGCGAGCCCGACGTCGCGGGCGAGTCCGACGGCCTCGTCACGGCGGTTGAGGATCGCCTCGGCTCCCTCGTCGACCGGGACGCCGGCGACCTCACCGACCCGCAGCTTGCCCCGACCAGCGGGGAACCCTCCAGCACGGTCACGATGAGACCTGGGCGCAGTGCCCGCAGTCGGTGCGCCGCCGCCAACCCGGCGATACCGCCACCGACGACCACGACGTGCCGTGGGAGGCCGCTGGGCATGACGCCAGCCTGCCAAAGCGGCGGCAGTCTCCTGATCGCGGGTTGGCCTGATCGCGGGTTGATTGGAACGCCGCTCGGTCCGGCGCCGTCCCATGTGCACCCGCCGAGACCGAGGAGCACCCTTGACATCCAGCCTGAATCCGACGCCGCGAACACATCGACCCTCACCTGCGCAGGTGCTGGCTGCGCTCGGAGTCGTCGTCGCACTCGGCGTGACCGCCTGCTCGGCGGGCTCACAGAGCGGGGATGCCGCGCCGTCCGACGGAGTCCAAGCTGTGGAGAGTCGCGATCTGGCAGGTGGCGGGGCGCACGCGGCGCCCGCCGCCGACGTCGCGAAGTCCCGGTCCGCGGCGACCATCCTGCCTGCGGCCGTCCTCGACCGTCAGGTGATCTCACGTGCCGAGCTCACGGTCCGGGCTGACGATGTGGGCCAGGCGCTGCTCGCCGCCGAGTCGGCAGCGACGGGCGTCGGGGGATTCGTGGCCAACGAGCGAACGCAGGCGGACAAGACCGGCGCGCCGCAGACCTCGACGATCCAGCTGCGCGTACCGACCCGGAGCTTCGACGACACCCTCGGCGAGCTCTCCAGGCTCGGCAAGCTCGAGTCGTCGAACCGCAGCAGCGACGACGTGACGAGTCAGGTCATCGACGTCAACTCGCGCGTCCGCAGCGCCCGGGAGGCCCTCGCCCGGATCCGGCTGCTGCTGGGGCGGGCCCAGGATCTCGGCGATGTCATCCGCCTCGAGAGCGAGCTGTCGTCGCGCCAGTCCGACCTGGAGTCCCTCGAGGCTCGTCAGGCGTACTTCGCCGACCAGACCTCGCTGGCAACGATCACGCTGACGCTGCTGTCCCCCGATGCCCCGGCCCCGTCGGAGCCCGACCAGGACGGATTCCTCGCCGGCCTCAGCTCGGGCTGGCACGCGCTCGGAGCCGCGGCGACCGCGCTGGCAACCGTGATCGGCGCGCTGCTGCCGTTCCTGGTACTGGTCCTGCTGCTCGGGATCCCGCTCGCGCTGGTCGTACGCGCCGCGCGTCGCCGGCGCCAGCCAGTGCCCGCGGAGACCACGCCGGGGGCCGGCGGCTGAGCCATACGGTCAACCGGCAACGGCGGCGTCGGCGTCGGCTGCCTGCCCCGAACGGTTCACGGCAGCGGCTCGCACGCTCAGCGGCTTGGCCCCCAGCTTCTCGGCGATGGCCCGGGCCTCGAGTGCGAGCGGCGCCGCTGCCCCGTCGTCATCGCCGACCCGGAGGTACTCGGCCTGGTCGAGCAGCGCTACGGCGACGTGATATGGCGAGCCGAAGTCCCTGAACGCCTTGACCGCGGACTCGAAAAGGGGTCCAGCCTCCGGGTCTCTGTCCGCCGCGAGCAGGCGAGCCCGGATGCGGAGCCGCTCCGCCCGCAGGACCAGCGGCACATGCCCCGGTGGGTGGCTTTCCAGCCAGTCGAGCAGCCCGATGACCTCTGACCGGTCGCGAAGCGCCAAGGCGGCATCCGCGGCCACCGGCCAGGCCCAGCGAGAGCTGTCGCCGAACAGCCCGATGGCGCCGCTGTGGTCGAGCGAGCGCTTGGCCTGGACAAGGGCGTCGTCGTGAGCCTCATGAAGTGCTGCCGCCACGGCCAGTCCGGCCGCCGCGGCCGCGAGGTCCTGCGAATCCTGGGTATCGAACCACGTGTCGCTGGTGGAGAGTACGGCGTCGAGTCCATCCTGATCGCCGCGAAGAGCCCGCAACAACAGCGCGGAGAAGGGAGGAAAGTTCCGGCGACTCTGCGGTTCTCCGTTCGTCCAGATCCGCTCGGCCTCATCCCAGTCACCCGTCAGCAGCAGGGCTTGAATCAGGTTCTCCGTCGCCACCGCCAAGATGCGCGCATCACCCACCCGCCGGCAGTGCATCGCCGCAGCGGCCGCCGCTTCGGCAGCTGTCCGCGGGTCGACGTGCAACAACGCGTTGGAGAGATTGAGAAGTGCGCGGCCTTCGCCGTGACCGTCCTGCGCAGCCTGTGCCCGCACTGCCGCCTCACGCACGTTGGCCACCGCCTGTGCGTACCGGTTTCCCATGAAGTGCGCGATGCCGCGAATGGTGAAGAGCTCCCACAGCCTCACCGACGGCGAATCCAGCGCTTGCGCCTCCGCCAGTGCCGCGGCCGAGAGCCGGTCTGCCTCCGCGGCGTGACCCGCAAAGGCCTCCAGGGTGGCGAGCTCGCCGAGCGCCTCCACCATGGCCACGTCCGGCACCGCCTCGAGTGCCGCGAGTGCCTCGCGCAGCAGCGTGCGTGACTGGTCGAGCCTGCCCAGTCCACGCAAGGCGCCAGCGGCGCCGGTGCTGGCGCGGGCGGCCTCGCGGAGCAGGTCCAATCGTGAATACGTCTCCACCGCGCGCTCATAGAACGTCAGGGCGGCGGAATTGTCGTCGGCATTGGACGCGCTCCTGCCGGCGAGCTCGACCAACGCAGCGGCGGCGTCGTTCTGCCTCACTGGTGCCGAGCCCGGACAGCAGTTCCGCGGCCGCCGCATAGGAGCCCGCGGCGACCGTGGCGGCTCCGGTGCGTTCGGCCCGCTCACCTGCTCGCCTGAGCGTCGCCACGGCGCGCTCGCGTATGTCGTCCGACGTCCGGGTCGTCGGGAACCGCATGCAACGCGTCGAGCAGATGTGCGGCCATCACCTCGGCCACTTCCTCCCCGCCGTCGGCGAATGCCGTCTCGAGATAGGCGACGACGGCAAGATGTCGGGCTTTGCGTTCCCGGCGCGACAGCGTGTCGTAGGCAACCTGGCGAAACATCGTCTGCACGAAGCCGTACTGCCCAAGCTCCGGTGACAGGCGGTCGGCTCTCACCGCGAGCACCCCGCGGCGGACCAGCTCGCTCAGGAGCCGGAGCACCTCCGGTCCGGGCAGGCCGCTGATGGCCACCAGGGCCTCGGGCGGGAAGCTGCCGCCGTGAACCGCGGCGTCGTCGACCAGCCGCCTCGCATCCGGCTCCAGGGCGTCGAGGCGAGCCGCCAGCAGCGACTGCAATGTCGCCGGCACTCCCAGGTCGCCCACATCACCGACCAGCCGGTAGACGCCCTCGATGGGTTGCACGGCGTCACGATCGATGAGCATCCGTACCGTCTCCACGGCGTACAGCGGAATGCCCTCGGCGCGGGCTGAGATCGCCGACTTCGCGGCCGGGGGAATTCCCGGAACAAGCCCGTCCAGCAGCCGGTCCATCGCCGCCTCGTCGAGAGCGTCCAGACTCAGCGTTGTGCTGTTGCGACGTCCGGCGCCCCAACCGGGCCGCCGTTGCTCCAGCTCGGGCCGGGCCAGGGTGAGTACGAACACCGGAACCCCCGGTGCCCAGTCCAGCAGGTGCTCGAGGAAGTCCAGCAGCCCGGCGTCCGCGTGCTGCACGTCCTCCACCAACAGCACGACCGGTCCCTGTGCAGCCAGCCGCTCGAAGAACAGCCGCCACCCGGCGAACAGCTCCTCACGTGCCAGCCGACGACTACCGTCAGCCGTCGTGCCGGTGAGCTCCGTGCCGAGCAGCTGGGCGAGCCGTGTCCCGACATACCCGCGCTCACCCGGATCGGTCAGCAGCTCCTCCAGACCGGACTCCAGCTTGCCCGCGGCGACCGATGGTGAATCCTCCTCGGCGATGCCCAGGCGTTGGCGGACCATCTCCGCGAGTGCCCAGAAGGCCACCCCGTCGCCGTACGACAGGCACCGGCCGCGGTGCCACCGCACCGTGTCCGCGAGCCCGTCGACATACTTCTCGAACTCCCACGCAAGCCGGGACTTGCCGACACCGGCCGTGCCGGTCACGCTGACGAGGCGAGGGGTCCGGCGCTGCTCGCAGGCGTGGAAGAGCTCCTTCACCAGGCGAAGCTCGGGGTCACGACCCACGAACGGCGCCTCCAGGCCATCCACGCGCTGCGCGCCGCCCACCCCCGACAGCACCCGCTTCGCCGGCCACAGTGCCATCGGTTCCGACTTGCCCTTCAGGATGTGGTCAGTGGCCCGGCCGAAGCCCACCGCTGCCCGGGCGACGTGCCACGTGCCCTCGTCCACCAGCACCGCACCCGGCTCGGCCGCCGCCTGGACGCGAGCAGCGGTGTTGACAGCGTCCCCGGCTACCATCCCCTCCCCGGTGGCACCGACGGTGACCGCCACCGGTCCGGTCACCACCCCTGCCCGAGCCGCCAACCCCTCCGCGTTCGCCTGCCGGCCGAGGTCGGCCACCGCGTCGACGAGCTCCAAGGCGGCGCGTACCGCTCGCTCACCGTCCTCCTCCGTCGCCGTCGGCGTGCCCCACACCGCCATCACCGCATCGCCGATGAACTTCTCCACCACGCCGCCGTAGCGGTCGATCACCGTGCGCGCCACCTCGAAGTACCGCGACAGCAGCTCGCGGACCTCCTCCGGATCCAGCATCTCGCTCAGCGGCGTGAAGCCGACCAGGTTGCAGAACAGCACCGAACACACCCGTCGCTCCGCGACCGTCGTCCGCGTGAGCGGGTCGCCGTTCGAATCCGCGAGAACACCCCGGCCGGCCTCGGCGTGCGGAAGTGACGACTCGTCGAGTTGAGCACCGCATTGCCCGCAGAACGGCTTGCCCGGCCGGGCCACGGCTCCGCACGAGGGGCAGACATGCACCAGCGCGTTTCCACACTCATCGCAGAACTTGTTGTCAGCCGGGTTGTCCGCCCCGCAGGTCGAGCAGTGCACGAGACCTCCCTTCGTGTCCGGCCTCACCAAGTGAATCAGTGAGTCGTTGAGCCCGGTCGACCAGCGGTCTGGCGCCGAGGCGGGCGGCGATCGCCGCCGCTTCGGCCGCCGGCAGCCCGACGTCTGGGGCGCCCGTCGCCTGAAGGTGCTCCGCGTAGTCGAGCAAGCCGAGTGCCAGGTGGTAGGGGGACCCGAGTTCACGGAAGGCCGTGAGCGCGACCTGGAACACCGAGGTGGCCTCAGAATTGCCTTCGGAGGCGAGCAGTCTTCCTCGGATGCGCAGCCGCTCGGCCCGCAACACCGGCGGGACATGGCCCTTGGGGTGGTCGTCGAGCCAGCTGAGCAACCGGGCCACCTCGTCGACGATCACCCACCTCGAGAGCGGCGTCGGCAGCGATCTGCCAGGCCCATCGGATGCCGTCGCTGAAGAGCCCGAGGGCTTCGGCGTGACCGAGGGCGTCCTTGGCCTCAGAATGCGCCGCGGCGGAGTTCCCCTCCGCGGCGGCCGCTGCGGCGCGACACGTTGCGGCAATGGCGATCTCCTGTGGATCCTCGGTCTCGGACCATCGCTGCAGGACGGGCAGCAACGCTCGTACGCCTGGGAGGTCGCCCCGGAAGGCACGCAGCTCCAGCGCGCTGTAGGCGAGGGCCGGCTCTTGCCCGAGCCCGTCAGCGCCGGCGCCGGTTTCGTAGTCTGCTTCCGCCTCGTCCCACTCTCCGGTGAGAAGCAGCGCCTGCAGCAGGTTGCTGTGGGCGATCGCGAGGAGCAAGACGGCTGCCGACGCGCCGGCCGTGGGCCATCGCGGAGCGAGCAATGTCTCGCGCCGCGGGCGGGTCGATTGTCGTCAGTAGATCGGCCAGGTTGAACAGTGCTCGCACGCTCTCGGAACTGGCTTGGGCATTGTCGGCTCGACGGATCGCCTCCCGGTAGGCCGACGCCGCCTGCGCGGGTCGGTTGGCGAAGACATGGACCAGTCCACGGGTGGTGAACAGGTCGGCCAGGATTGAGTCCGACAGGTCGAGGGTCTGTGCCACGGCGAGCGCCGAGGCCGACATGCGATCCGCCTCGTCCGGGTTGCCCGCGAACGCCTCCAACCTGGCCAGCGTCGACAACGCCTCAGACGGTGTCCTCGTCCGGTTCCACCTCGAGGACGGTGAGTGACTCCTTCAGCAGAGCTCGGGCATCCTCGAGCCGTCCGAGAAGACGGAGCGTGGCGCCGAGCCGGGTGTTGGCCCGGGCCGTGTCGCGGATCCGCTCGTGCCGGCGGTAGATCTCGACCGCCGCTCGATAATGCTCGATGCCCGGTCGGGTTCGTCGAGGTAGATCACCATGCCGGCTCGCTCCCGAAGGCCGGCGGCGGCGAGCTGCTCCGAGGCGCTGCCGGCCTGTTCGAGCAGTTCAGCCGCAGTGGTGTAGGCGGCCGCGGCCGCGGCCGGGGCTCCGGTGCGCTCGCCTCGTTCACCGGCCCTGGTGAGCGTCTCCACCGCCCGCGTGCGGATGTCTGCGACATCCGGATCATCGGGGACTGCAGACATGGCGTCGAGGAGGTGCGCCGCGACGACCTCCGCGATCTCCTCCCCACCGTCGGCGAAGGCGGTCTGCAGGTGTGCGGCCACGACGAGGTGGCGGGCCTTACGTTCCCGACGGGAGAGCGTGTCGTACGCGACCTGGCGAAACATCATCTGCACGAACGCGTACTGGCCGCGCTCGGGTGACAGGGCGTCGGCGCGCACCCCCAGCACTTCACGGCGTACCAGCTCGGCGAGCAGGTCGCGCACCCGCGGCTCGGGCTGGTCCGACACCGCGACGAGCGCCTCGGCCGGGAAGCTGCCGCCCAGCACCGCCGCGTCGGCCACGAGCCGTCGCGCGTCCGGCTCCAAAGCGTCGAGTCGTGCGGCCAACAACGACTGAAGCGTTGCGGGTACCCCGAGCTCCCCGAGGTCGCCGACCAGGCGGTAGACGCCGTCGATGGGCTGCACCACGTCGAGGTCGATGAGCATCCGCACCGTCTCGACCGCATAGAGCGGAATCCCCTGAGCCCGGACCGCGACGGCGGCCTTCGCCGGGACTGGCATGCCGGGCACCAAACCGTCCAGCAGCTTGTCCATGGCGGCCTCGTCAAGGCCCTCCAGAGTCAGCGTGGTGCTGTTGCGACGACCGGTTCCCCAACCCGCTCTGCGGTCCTGAAGCTCCGGTCGCGCCAGGGTGAGCACGAAGATCGGTACGTCGCGCGCCCAGTCGAGGAGATGCTCGAGGAAGTCGAGCAGCCCCGGGTCGGCGTACTGCAGATCCTCCACCAGCAGCACGACCGGTCCCTGTAGCGCGAGCCGTTCGAAGAACAGCCGCCAGCCCGCGAACAGCTCCTCGCGCGGCAGCACTGGATGCGAGCCGCCACATCCACGCCGAGCAGCTGACCCACCCGGGCGGTCACATAGGCGCGCTCGCCCGGGTCGGTGAGCAACGGCTCGAGTCCCGCGACGAGCTTCTGCGCCGCTATCGCTGATGAGTCCTCCTCGGCGATCTGCAGGCGTTGGCGGATCATCTCCGCCAGCGCCCAGAAGGCGACGCCGTCCCCGTACGACAGGCAGCGCCCGCGATGCCACCGCACCACGTCCGCGAGCCCATCGATGTACTTCTCGAACTCCCATCCCAGCCGCGACTTTCCCGCACCCGGCCACTCCGGTGACGCTGACCAACCGCGGCGACCTGCGGTCCGCGCAGGCGTGAAAGGAGTCCTTCACCATCCGGAGTTCGGGATCACGGCCGACGAACGGCGCCTCCAGCCCGTCGATCCGCTGTGCGCCGGCGACCCCGGACAATACGCGGATGGCCTGCCACAACGGCACCGGCTCCGTCTTCCCTTTCAACGTGTGCTCACCGACGGCAGAGAAGTCGATCGCCGCACGCGATCGTCGCCACGTGCCATCGTCCACCAGCACGGCCTCCGGCTTCGCGGCGGCCTGCACCCGTGCCGCGGTGTTGACCGCATCCCCGGCAACCATGCCCTCGCCGGTGGCACCCACGGTCACCGCCACCGAGCCCGTCACGACCCCGGCCCGAGCGGCCAGCCCTTCGACGTCCGCCTTCCGGCCGAGTTCCGAGATCGCGTCGAGCAGCTCCAAGCCGGCCCGTCACCGCCCGTTCCGCGTCCTCCTCGGTCGCTACCGGAGTTCCCCAGACGGCCATCACCGCGTCGCCGATGAACTTCTCCACGACCCCGCCGTAGCGACCGATCACCATCCTGGCCACCTCGAAGTACCGCGACAGCAGCTCCCGGACCTCCTCCGGGTCCCGCGACTCGCTCAACGGCGTGAAACCCACGAGGTCGCAGAACAGCACCGAGCAGACTCGTCGCTCCGCGACCGGCCCCGCCGTCGTCACCGGGGCCTGGGCGACCGCGCCGATGGTTGCGGGTGCGCTCGTGCTTGTGCTCGAAGCATCGTCGGTCAGCGGGGTCCCGCATTCGTCACAGAAGCGCTGGTCGGGCCGCACGCTGGTGGCACAGGTTGGACACGTACGGGTCAGGGGGTGGCCGCACTCGGCACAGAACTTGGCCGTCGCCTTGTTCTCTTCGCCGCAGTGCCCGCACGTCACGGGTCGCAGCCTAATCCCGGCTGCCCTCCGACGACCCGGGCATACGTCCGCTCGTCCGATGCACGAACTCGACCAGGTGAGCCAGCTTGCCGGGGTCGGTGGCGGGAAGCACACCGTGGCCGAGGTTGAAGACGTGGCCGGGCGCCGACGCACCCCGGCGTAGGACGTCGGCAGCCTCGGCCTCGATCACCTCGACGGGCGCGAACACAGTAGTGGGGTCGAGGTTGCCCTGAACGGCTCGGCCGGGCCCGATGCGGTCGATCGCGACATCGAGCGGCACGCGCCAGTCGACTCCCACGACTTCCGGGCCGGCTTCAGCCATCGACGCCAGCAGTTCGCCGGTCATGACGCCGAAGTGGATCCGGGGAACGCCGAGGCCGGCCGTACGCTCGAAGACGGCCCGGGAGTGAGGCAGCACGAAGCGCCGGTAGTCGGCCGGGCCGAGGGCGCCCGCCCAGGAGTCGAACAGCTGAAGCGCACCGGCACCGGCGTCCGCCTGGACTCTGAGGAACGTGGCCGAGATGTCGGAAAGCCGCTCCAGCAGTGCGTGCCACACGTCGGGGTCGCCGCGCATGAGCGCTTTCGTCTTCACCAGGTCGCGGGACGGGCCCCCCTCGATCAGGTAGGAGGCGAGTGTGAACGGCGCGCCGGCGAACCCGATCAGCGGCGTCGCCCCGAGCTCGCCGACGAGTGTCTGGACCGCGGAGGTGATGTAGCCGACGTCCTCGGGACCCAATGACCCCAACCGCTGCACGTCGGCCATGGTCCGCACCGGCGAGTCGATCACCGGGCCGACGCCGGCCACGATGTCGAGGGCCACTCCCACCGCGCGCAGCGGTAGCACGATGTCGGAGAACAGGATGGCCGCGTCCACGGCGTACCGGCGGACGGGTTGCAGTGTGATCTCCACGACCAGGTCGGGCCGGGTGCAGGCGTCGAGCATCGTGGTCGTCTCGCGCAGGGCGCGGTACTCCGGGAGCGATCGCCCGGCCTGGCGCATGAACCACACCGGCGTGTACGGCACGACTTCGCGCCGGAACGCCTGCAGCAGCGCGGAGTCGTGCAGCTCGGGCGGGCCGACCGGATGGGCATCGGCGGTCGTCGGCACCCACCGATCCTCGCACGGCCGGCGGCGTGGCGTCCGACACGTCGTGACGGCGGGGTTACGATCGCGGTATGGCCGCGCCAAGGGAGCTGGAGGAGCCTCCTGAGAGTTTCCGGGTGGCGGTCGACCAGTTGCGCGGTGCCCGGCTGCGTCCCGAGTTGCTGTGCGAGGAGATCGCGGCCCCGCAACGGATCGCGCCGTTCGCCGCGGCCATCAGCAGCGATGTCACCGTCGGCGGTGAGGACGTCGGTGACGGGCGACTCGTGCTGCTCCATGATCCCGCCGGAAACGACGCCTGGAACGGCACGTTCCGCTGTGTCGCGTACGCCCGTGCGCAGATCGACCCCGAGATGGTCACCGACCCGTTGCTCGCTGCCGTCGGCTGGACCTGGCTGACCGACGCCCTCGACGCCCATGGTGCGCAGTTCGGCGCACCCAGCGGGACCGTGACGAAGGTCGCGTCGGAGAGTTTCGGCGGGATGGCCGACGAACCACCGAGCGCCGAGATCGAGATCCGCGCGTCGTGGACGCCGACCGGTGATCTCGGACCGCACGCGCATGCGTGGGGCGAGCTGCTGTGCATGGCAGCGGGACTGCCGCCGGTGCCCGCCGGTGTGGTCGTGATGCCGAGTCGCCGCGGGCAGCGTGGCCGTTGATGTGACGGCGCCAGACGACGTCCCAGAACCTCCCGCTCCGCTCCCGGCCCCCCTTCTCGAGCTCCGCGACGGGGTGCCGTTCGTCGTCGAGTCCGCGACGGCGCTGTCGGAGACTGTGGGCAGGTTCGGCGCGGCGACCGGCCCGGTAGCGGTCGACGCCGAGCGGGCATCCGGATACCGCTATTCGCCGCGGGCCTACCTCGTGCAGCTGCGCCGAGCCGGCGCCGGCACTGCGCTGATCGACCCGATCCCGCTCGGAGACCTCCGCGCCCTGGGTACCGCCATCGCCGACGAGGAGTGGATCCTGCACGCCGCCAGCCAGGATCTGGCCTGCCTGGCCGAGGTCGGGATGCAGCCCCGGGTCCTGTTCGACACCGAGCTCGCCGGTCGGCTGCTGAACTATCCACGCGTCGGGCTCGCCGCGCTGGTGGAGCTGGTGCTCGGCTTCCGGATGCGCAAGGAGCACTCGTCGGTGGACTGGTCGATCCGTCCCATGCCCCAGTCGTGGCTGGTCTACGCCGCGCTCGACGTCGAGATGCTGATCGAGCTGCGAGACGTCCTGGCCGCCCAGCTCGCCGACGAGGGCAAGCTCGATTGGGCGCGTGAGGAGTTCGCCTGGCTGGTCGCGGCGCCGCCGACGAAGCCCCGTACCGAGCCCTGGCGGCGGACGTCGGGCATTCACCGAGTGCGCGGTCGCCGTGCGCTGGCGGGCGTCCGGGCCCTGTGGCAGTCGCGGGACGAGATGGCGCGTGAGCGTGACATCGCGCCAGGTCGGCTGCTCAAGGATGCCGCGATCTGCGAGGCTGCGACGGCGAACCCGAAGAGCCGAAACGAGCTCGCCGCGCTTCCCAGCTTCAGGAGCAGGCCGGCCCGACGGCACCTCCCACGGTGGGCAGACGCACTGGAGAGCGCCCGGCGGCTGCCCGACGCCGACCTGCCCGAGATCTCCACCCGCTACGACGGCCCGCCCCCGGCTCGCGCCTGGCCGGAGAAGGACCCGGACGCGGCGGCTCGACTCAGTGCGGCGCGAGAAGCGGTTTCCGCGATCGCCCAGACCCACCGGTTGCCGACCGAGAACCTGCTCGCTCCCGACTATGTCCGACGCCTGGCCTGGGAGCCGCCGGAGGAGGTGACGGCCCGTTCGGTCGCGGACGTCCTGGCGGGCCTGCATGCGCGTCCGTGGCAGATCGACCTGACCGCCTCGGCCATCGCCGACGCGCTCTCGCCCTGAGACCGGAAAGGCCTCAGAGCGAGCGGAATCGTAGGCTGGCACCATGTGCCGAAGCATCAAGACCCTGCGCCCGCCCTTCGTCGACGACGCGACCCCGGACGACGTCCACGCCGCCGCCCTGCAGTACGTCCGCAAGGTATCCGGCTTCCGGGCGCCCGCCGCTCACAACGCCGCCGCCTTCGACGAGGCCGTGGCTGCCGTGACCCGGGCCACTGCCCACCTGCTGGACCACCTGGAGGTACGCGGCGCGCGCGCCCGATGACGTTCGGGTCGACCAGGAGGCGATGGCTGGCCGCGGTCGCCGCCGGCTGTGCCGCCGGGATCGGCCTGACGGCTTGCACCGACGACACCGAGCCGCGAAGCGACGTCCCCGCCACGCGGCAGACGACGGCCCCAGCGAACCAGCAGCCCAGTCAGACGTCCAGTCAGCCGCCCAGTCAGACGTCGAAGGAGCCGTCCAGCCAACCGCCGAGCCCGAGCGGCGCGACACCGCCGACCACCAGTCCGACGCCGCCACCGGGCGATCACAACGGCTCCCTGCTGCTGAGCGTGGAGCAACTACCGGATCTGGACGCGGAAACCGGCTGGACCCTGCGGTCCACGACCAACGGCGAAGGCAAGGACATGCCGTCGGAGTGCCAGCAGGCGCCTTGGCTGAGTATCGGCGTCACTCAGGTCGTCCGCCGCGACTTCGCCGGGCCCGGACGGTCCAGCGCCGCCAACATCGTCGCGCAGTTCGCCGATGCGCAGAGCGCCGGCCGGGCAGAGATGGTCTGGACGGCGTGGAACAGCAGCTGCGGGGCGTACGCGACGGCGCACGGAGACACCGACGTGCGTGCTCCGGGGACCAGACATCCGGTGGACACCGCGGCGGGCCAAGCCGGCTGGTGGACGGTCGCGTACCGCCCGGCGGGGAGCGGGAAGCCGGTGCACATCGAGACGAACGGGCTGGTTCGCTGGGAGAGGCATATCGCCTTCGTGGTGATCACCCAGGTCGGCCGTGGCTCCAACCACGACACTGCCCAGACATCGATCGAGGGGGCTCTGGACGCCTCCGCGGGGAACCTGAAGCGGTGACACGCCGACGCAGCGGAGTTGCCTATCGTCCCGCACGTCCGTAGTCTCCCAGGGTCACCCCGTTCGGGGTGGCGCCTTGGCGGGACGCCGAATCCTGTCCACCGCCGAGGTGATTCCGTCGAGAACAGATCCGGCTCGGACAGGAGCGGGGGAACCACGTGACATCGGCGCTTTCGAGCGCCTTGGGGTGAAGCAGTCAGCAGCCTTCCAGCTGCATGACCGCCGGGCGAGACTCTCCGCCCGAACCCGACAGCTCACCTCGCAGGCGGCGGAGAGAGATTGACTGATGGCTTATCAGCCACGACATCGTCGTGCGTCCACGCGTCGGCGCGGCCGCCGCCTGACCGCCCTGAGCACGCTCGCCGTCGGTGGCGCCCTCGTGCTGTCGGGGGTGTCGACGGGCGAGGGTGCCAGCGCAGCCTCCTACCGCACCTGGGACCGCCTCGCGCAGTGCGAGTCGGGCGGCAACTGGCACATCAACACCGGCAACGGCTACTACGGCGGTGTCCAGTTCAGCGGCTCGACGTGGCTCGGGTATGGCGGCGGGAAGTACGCACCTCGTGCCGACCTGGCCTCGCGCATCCAGCAGATCGCGATCGCCGAGAAGGTGCTGCGCGGCCAGGGATGGGGTGCGTGGCCGGCCTGCTCAGCGCAACTGGGGCTTGACGCCTCAGACGCGCAGCAGCACTCGGAGCGGGCTGAGAAGGTCGGCGACCCGACCTACGGCCGGGCTTCGGTCCCGTCGGCGCACGACGTGACGGTCGCACCCGGATCCTGAGCCTGCCCGGCGATGCTGTCAGCCCGGCTCGGTCGCGTCGAGCCGGGCGATCTCCTCGGGGCTGAGCACCACGTCGGGGGCGGCGGAGGAGTCGATGATCGACTCCGGTCGGCTGGCGCCCGGAATCGGCACGACGACCGGTGACTGGGCCAGCTCCCACGCCAGGCAGGTCCGCTGCGCGCTGATCCCGTGCCTCTCGCCGACCTCGGCGAACGGCGCGAACGCAGAGCCCAGCTTGTGCGCCTCTCCTGCGCCGCCCAACGGGCTCCACGGCAGGAATGCCAGCCCCAGCTCCTCGCAGAGTGCCAGCTCAGGGGCACTGGAGCGGAACCTGGGCGAGAACTCGTTCTGGACCGCGACGAGCCCGCGACCCAGGATGTCGTGGGCCTCCCGAATCTGGTCGGGATTGGCGTTGGAGATGCCTGCGCGCTGGATCAGACCGGCGTCGAGCAGTTCCTTGAGCCCGCCGATCGTCTCCGCGTAGGGAACCCGCGGGTCGGGTCGATGGTGCTGGTAAAGCCCGATCGAGTCGACGCCGAGCCGGGTCAGGGACGCCTCACAGGCCTTCCGGAGGTACTCGGGCCGTCCGTTGAGACCCCAATGAGTGCCGTCGCGGGTGTGGCCCCCCTTGGTCGCCACGAGGACGTGGTCGGTGCTCTGTCCATACGTCACCAGTGCCTTCGCGATCAGCAGCTCGTTGTGCCCCAACGGCTGGTCGCTCGGCGTGTAGGCGTCCGCGGTGTCGATCAGAGTCACATCGCGGTCGAGCGCCGCGTGCACGGTCCGCATCGACTGTTGTTCGTCCGGGCCGTCGTCGAAGGACATCGGCATCGCACCGAGCCCTATCGCGCCGACCCGCGCGTCACCTATTCGTCGTTGTTGCATCCGCAGCCTCCGTCACGTCAGGCGCTTCCCGTACCCATCTTCGCTTACCCCAGAACCTGCCGGTCCCGAACCTGTCCGCGCTGAACTGCACGTCCCGATGCGCGATGATCATCACGTGGTCGACCGTCGCCGTTCGAATGCCGCCCGATCCGTGGCTGAGGTCCGCGACAGGAGCCACGAGTTCGGCGTGCACGCCGTCGAGGTGAGCAGGCTGTCGGTCCGTGCACGGATACGTCGGCTGCGGTCGCGCCTGTGGCAGATCGCGCAGTGCTCGCTCGCCGCCGCCGCAGCCTGGCTGGTCGCCCAGCATCTCCTCGGACATCCCGCGCCTTTCTTCGCGCCGGTGGCAGCCGTGGTCAGCCTGGGCATCAGTTACGGCCAGCGGCTCCGCCGGGTCGGTGAGGTGACGATCGGCGTGGCGCTCGGCGTCGGCGTGGGCGACCTGTTCGTGTCGCTCGCAGGCACAGGCGCCTGGCAGATCGCGCTGGTCGTGTCTTTGGCGATGTCGGTCGCGGTGTTCCTCGACGCGGGCGCGATCATCGTGACCCAGGCCGGCGTCCAGGCGATCATCGTCACCACCCTGCTCCCGCAGCCCGATGCCGGTCTCAGCCGGTGGCTCGATGCCGTCGTCGGTGGCGGGGTGGCGCTGGTCGCCGCGACACTGGTCCCCCGGGCGGCGCTGCGCAAGCCACGGGAGCAGACGGCCGCGGCGGTTCGGGAGCTTGCACTGCTGCTGCGCGCTGCCGCCGAGGCCGCGAGCACGGGTGACGTGGAAGCCGCGTCGTCAACGCTCGAGCGGGCCCGGGAGACCGACTCGATCATCCGCGACCTGAGCGCGGCCGCCGACGAGGGGCTGGAGGTCGTTCGCTCGTCCCCGTTCCGGCGTCGTCATGCGAGGTCGGTGCGGCTGATATCGGACCTGGTGCAGCCGCTGGACCGGGCCATCCGCAATGCGCGTGTCCTGGTCCGCCGGGTCGTGGTCGCCGCCCTACACGATGAGCCGATACCCGAGGACCACGTGCGTCTCGTCGAGGAACTGGCGGCAGCTACCGACGTGATCGCCGACGAGCTCGCCGCCGATCGAATGCCGGTGGCAGCCCGGCAGCCGCTGCTCGAAGTCGCCCACGACAGCACCGAGGTCGAGCGCAGCCGGTGGCTCTCGGCCGAGGTGGTGCTCGCCCAGGTGCGTTCCATCGTCGTCGACCTGCTCCAGCTGACCGGGATGGACATCGATGAGGCGACCGCGGCGATCCCGTTACTGCCGAAGGACCAACCGCGGTTGCCGTAGCGGAGCAGCAGGGACGGGACCTTCGCCCCGAACGAGCGACCGCCCGCCGTTGCGCGCATACTGGCCGTTATGAGCCAGCAGCAGCATCCCCGCCGGCCATCGATGCCGGGAGCGACGCTCTTCGACGCGATGCCCGGCGGCGTCGACCCCGCCGAGCGCACAGAGGCGGCGCATCGCACGGCCTCGCTGCTCGTACGAGGGGCCCGGAACGCGGCTGACGAGGAGCTCATCACCCGAATCGTGCACCTGGCCGACGACCAGGGACTCGACACCGTTGCCGACCTGTGGGCCGACTCCCCCGCCGACACCCTGCCAGGAGTTCTGTGGCGGCTCTACCTGCTCCGGGCCTGGGTACAGGCCGATCCCGCCGGCGCTGCGCGTGAGTTCGACGCCGGTCGCAAGCACGCGGAGGTGCACGAGGTCATCGCCGGTGTCGTCCAGCCCCCAGGGGCCGACGAGGTACGCGAGCTCGCCGACCTGGTGATGCGCGGTGTCGTCACCGGGGACTTCGCGACGACCCTGGATCGAGCGGCCGCGTTCGCGCGTGTCACCGCTGCCGGACGCGGTGAGCTCTCCGGGCAGGCCCCCGTCGATCAGGGAACCGCACGAGCAGTCACCGCGGTGCGGCTCGTCAGACTGGCGGACCAGCTGGAGACGGCAGCACGGCTTGAACGTGCCGGTTCGCTCGGGTAGGCGGTAGGCTTACCAGCGCGTCGGGCCGCGGCAGCCCCGGGTCCCAACAACAAGCCGCTACGAGCGGCCACGCGCCGTGAGGCGCTCCCGGTCCGACGCACCAAACTCTTCCGGTCCCCTGGACGTGCGTCTTGACCGGTTCTGCTGCCGGAAGGCTCTGCACGTGGCACGCTGTCCAGCGACGTGCAGGGAAGGACCCGCGGTGGACACCTACTCTCCGGCTGCCGCCGGTCGGCAGGCCAAGAACAGCAAGAGCCTGGACGTGGCCGTCCGGGTCGGGCTGGCTGCGTACGGCGTCGTGCATCTGTTGATCGCCTGGCTGGCTCTCCAGATCGCATTCGGCACCAGTCAGGGCAAGGCCAACAGCTCCGGTGCGATGAGGCAGCTCTCAGACCAGTCGTACGGCCCCCTGCTGCTATGGCTCATCGCCGTCGGGTTCGTCGCCCTCACGCTCTGGCAGATGACAGAGGCGATCTGGGGACATGTCCGCGAAGAAGGCAAGAAGCGCACCTTCAAACGGGTCAGTTCGGTGGGGCGGGCGATCGTCTACGCCTCGCTCGCGTACACCGCAGTCCAAGTGGCAATCGGCGACAAGACCGGCAGCAACAAGGACCAGATGACCGCTCGGCTCATGGACCTGCCATTGGGCCGGTTCCTCGTCGGCGCCCTCGGCGCCGCCCTGATCGCCATCGGTGTCTATCTGGCCCGCAAGGCGATTCGTCGCTCGTTCGAGAAAGACCTGCAGCCGGCGGCGACCTCCGGCGACAGTGGCAAGGTGGTGATACGCCTTGGCCAAGCCGGCTACCTGGCGAAGGGAGTCGCGCTCGCCATCATCGGCGGACTGTTCATCTCGGCGGCAGTCACGTACGACCCCAAGAAGGCCGGTGGCCTCGATGTGGCGCTGAAGACGCTGCTCGACCAGCCGTACGGCCGGTGGCTCCTCACCATCGTCGCCCTCGGAATCGCCAGCTTCGGCGCCTACTGCTTCGCCTGGGCGCGGTACGCCGAGACCTGACCACCTGACCCCCTCACCACCTGACCACCTCGCGATCCGACACTTATTTCGCGCCATCCGACAGTTGTTTCCTGCCATCCGACAGTTGTTGCACGCCTCCGACAACTTGTGGCGTCGATAGGCACGGATTCCGGCCGCCAGGGCTGGCAGCCGCGGTTGCTCGAGCCCGGCGTCTCGACCGCTGCGCTACTTGACTTCGCAGAATTGTGCAGGCGATGAGAGTTGCCGCCGCTCAACCGTGACCAACAACTGCGCAATTCCCGGCAGTGGCCCGGAGGCCACCCGCCACCTGGGGATGGCGGGCTTGGCGTGACCATGCGTCGTGACTGTTCGTGGTCGACCGGCGGGCTTCCTCGGCCTCGCCTAGCGTGGGGAGAAAGCACCTAGACAGCGAGGAGGAGTACGTGTCCGACGAACTCAGAGGCAAGACCATCGCCTTCGCCGTAGCAAACGAGGGCATCGAGCAGGTGGAGCTGACGGAACCTTGGCGGGCCATCGAGCAGGCCGGAGGACCCCGAAACTCATCTCGCTCGAATCCGGGAAGGTGCAGGCGGCCAACCACCTGGAAAAGGCCGACACCTTCGAGGTCGACGCGACCTTCGCCGACTCCGATGCAAGAGACTATGACGCACTCGTGCTGCCAGGCGGTGTTGCCAACCCCGATCGGCTGCGGATGGACGACAAGGCGGTCGGCTTCATCCGGGCGTTCTTCGACGCGGGCAAGCCGGTCGCCGCGATCTGTCACGCGCCGTGGACGTTGGTCGAGGCAGACGTGGTACGGGGCCGCACGCTGACGTCGTGGCCCAGCCTGCAGACCGACCTGCGCAATGCCGGGGCGTCCTGGGTGGACGAGGAGGTCGTCGTCGACGGTTCCCTCATTACGTCACGCAAGCCGGACGACCTGCCTGCGTTCAATGCGACTCTGGTCAAGACGTTCGCCACCAGCTGACCGGCCTCAGGCCAAAGGCAGGCTGCCCGTCCGGGCAGCCTGCCTTTGTTTGCTGTGCTAACCGATCAGGAGAGCGCTAGGGCCTCCCTGATGTACCAGGCGGTGTTCATGCGGTCTCGTTGACCCACTGTGAACTGGTTGAGGTACGGGTCGTCGGCGTAGTTCATGAAGTTGTGCCCCGGGTCGCTCGGACCGTTGGGTGTGCCGCAGGTGTTGAACGTGGCGTCCTCAAAGATGTTGTCTCCAGCCATCTGCCGCGGTGTGTCGGTGACGTAGTCGTTGAGACCGCTGCAACTTCCCTGGAACGTGTGTTGAAGGTTGAGCCAGTGACCGACCTCGTGGGTCGCGGTGTCGCCCTGGTTGTACACCTCTCCCTTACCGAGGTTGGCGTTGCCACCGGGCAGCGAAGCGCCCCAGACCACGACTCCGTCGAGCTTCAGCGGTGACGTCGCCGGCAGATAGGCGAACCCGAGTAGTTGGAATCCGGGCCCGACGGTGTACAAGTTCAAGTGACGGGTGTTACCCACGTGCAGCGCCCGCTGCATGTGACGCAACCGGGTGTTGCCCTTCTTCGTGAGCCCACTCGCGTTGAACCAGCGGTCGTTCTTGGTGCGAGTGATGGAGTTGAGCCGGAAACGGAACGGCGTGTCAGCCGCGTGTCGACTCGTCCGTCCGCCGTACGCCCGGTTGAGCACCCTGATCTGCCGGTGGATGCGCGCCTTGGATACGAAGCCGTGACCCTTGCGATCGGTGATCCCGTGAAAGTCGATCGGGATGGTCACGGAAGCGTTCGGCCGTGCACTGACCTTGAGACCGCTGTGGGCGAGGATCTGCTCCTGTCGCCTATGGAGCGCGGCTGCCTCCTTGGGCGTGAGCATCTCGGGATCCCGCCAGATGTGGTTTCCCGGCATTGCCTTGGTTGGAGACGTCGCAGCATGACGATGACTGTGACCGCCACGGTCCACCGCGACAGAACTCAGAGCTGGCGAGGCCAGCCCACTGCTGAGCAGCGCGAACGTCGCCAGGCTGCCGAGTAACACTCTTCTCATTCGGTTCCCCTTTCGGCCACCGAGCCACCGTGGCCGATGGGATTTGCTCTCTCATACTCGTCGCAATCCGCCATCTTGTCAGGGGGTGGAACCAAAACGTAACGGGGCTGGCTGACTGCTCGACCTGCAGTTTCGCTCAGAAATCTTGGAGATCATCCTCGATAGACCTGCAAGGATCGAGCCGTGGACGACCTGTCTCTCCCCGGTGCCGTGATACCGGCCGCGGAGTTGCAGTGGCGTTTCTCACGCTCCGGCGGGCCGGGTGGCCAGTCGGTCAATACGACTGACTCTCGCGTCGAACTCTCGTACGACCTCGCCAGCTCGACAGCACTCCCAGACCACCTGCGGGCACGTGCGCTGGCGAACCTCGAGGGCCGACTCGTTCGGGGCGTGCTGACCGTCGTGGCATCGGAGCACCGTTCGCAATGGCGCAATCGGCAGGCGGCATTGAACCGGATGCGTACGACCCTGGTCGAGGCCATCGCGCCCCCGGGTCCCCGCCGACAACCCACCAGGCCGAGCCGAGGCGCGCGACAGCGCCGTCTCGATGCGAAACGGGTACGCAGCAACATCAAGCGGATGAGGCGCCCTCCGTCAGCTGAGACCTAGTCTCGGTGGGCCGGCCGGCGCGGTCCAGCATGGCGAGCCCCCACCCCCGGCATCCGACTCCTTTCGATGTTGGAAGGTGCGCAGTCGCTGTTGCAGATGGGCCAGGGGGAGACCGTAGGTTGGTCGTCGAACCCCGACGATCCACGGTCGGCGCCGCCGGGGCGCAGTCCCGTCGGCGGAGCTTCTTCAGTGTCGGATCGCGGGGTAGCAGGTATCTGTGGCGGATGTTCGTCACCACAGACGTACCATCCTCCACAAACCCGCCTGCCAGCACCAAGCCCTCGCGTTAAAGACCAGTTCCGCGCAATCCGGCGGCGCTGTGCGGACTGCGCAGCTGTTGCCACGACCACCTGACACCGGGGCTGGCCGATGACCAGGTACTGCGCATAACGGTCTGTCCGGTCTCCGGGCGCAACCACGGACGGTGCCGCAGCGGCAGGAATTGTGCGGTTGTTGCGGGTAGTAGGCCCGGGTAACCCTCAGGTACCGCACACATCTGAGCAATCCCGACGAAAGCGGTCGTCGTCGGCCTCCAGCGAGCGACTCCTTCCGGTGGCCCGGATGGATCAGTTCCCTCGAGATCGGGTGACAACCGTCGGATGGCTCGTCATCAAGTCACTAATGGTGGTTCGGGTCTTGGTGGGCCGGTCGACCCGGGATGGCGAACCTGACCGACGAACCCTGTCCGCGTGACTCATGGGATCGGTGAGGCTGTCGTGACCAAAGATGACGTCGTGTCGGTACTGAATCCACAGACCACTGATTTGGACTGTCGGTTCAGCTCATGCATGGGTACGGTGTCGGCTGATCCTTGCTCGCTTGCTGGAGTTTCGATGCGGACGATTGGCTCCTCGGTCATCGGGCTGGCCGTGATCATCTCGCTCGCCGCATGTAGCGGCGATCCGAACGCGGCTGCCGATCCTGCCTCGCCGCCGACGGCCACGATCAGTAGCGTGCCGGCCACGACCCCCGATCCGTCTCCAACGTCCAGCAGCCCGACACCGCCTCAAGGGCCGAAACAGTTCGTGCGCGCCTGGGTTGCTGCGCTGAACTCGGCCACGACCACCGGCGACACGTCGTGCGACCTGCAGGCCCTTGCTCAGCGATCGGCTGTACAGTGGCCGGCACATTGACGAGTCTAATATCGCACGAACCTATGCGAACGGAGGGTACATAAGACGCGCAGGTTGGACGGTGACTCCACGTTGACGCTCGTGGATTCTGGCGCATCGAATCCGACCCGTGGCGACATCCTTGAAATCGAACGTCTTCCGAGAGGGTCCGCTGTTCAGCCACGAGCGAGTGCCAACGTCGAGTACAAGCCTGCCGGGAGTTACGAACTTCTCATGTTGGCTCGCCAGGTCGGCGCGCGGCCTTGTGACGCACAGAATCGACCGAGTGGAATGAGGCTACCGACTTGCCGCCAAGCTTGCCGCCATCGTTGCTCGTGCTTGCGGACTTCAAGCCTCCAACCTGCCCCGGCATCTGCGCTGGCTGCCCGATTCGGCCGACGGTGGAGGTCGACGTCTCGATACTGAAATCCTCGATCGGCTTGGTGAACTGCCAGGACGGAAGCACCAATGGATCATCGATTCAGTCGTCGATCAGAACTACACGTACCAAGAGGTGAAATGGATTCCGGCCTGCGCGGCCGCCGACGTCAACAGCCCCACGGGACAGGTCACGTCGTGCGAAGGGGCACAACAGTGCCTGCGACCGGGTGAGACCAGGTGGTTCGAATACTCTCGTGAAGTTCACGTAGTCCGTGGTGTCCCCGCGAGCTTTGGAGAATGGACACTCGCCGGCGTCGCATGCTGGTCGCGCCCGCCTCCTCCTGTCGTCAGCAACCTGCCGATCGTCACGCCTGATGTCGTGCTGCGCGCCATCAGACGGGTCGGCTTGCCGGCCCTGACGGTCCGCGTACAACCGGACACGAAGACGCTGGTAAACCTGCCGACGTACTTCTACACCAAACCGGAGCGATTCAGCACAACGATCACTCTGCTCGGCCAGCGGGTCGAGGTGCTGGCCCGACCGACCAAGTACGGCTGGCATTTCGGGGACGGCCAAGGTGTGACGACGACGACGGCGGGGGCGCCCTATCCCGACGGTGATGTCACACATCCCTTCACCGACGCACACGTCACGGTGAGACCAAGCGTCGACGTCGTCTATACGGCCAGTTTCCGGGTCGCCGGCGGATCATGGCAGGCGATTCCAGAGACGATCACGATCCCCGGTCCTACGACACAGCTGTACGTCGCCGAAGCCACGCCCGCGCTCTCCGGCCAGCATCACTAGTCGGGAGGCGACCACTAGCTCCCGGAAGCGACCGCTGACTCGGTGCCGAGCTGCTTGGCCCAGTGCACGAACGACTGCTTGATGCGCATTCCCACGTGCTCGTAAAGGCTCAATGCGCCGGTCCGGGAGTCCGTCGACAGGACCGACTTGGTTGCCCCGCGAGTCCGGGCCTCGGTGAACGCCGCCACCAGCAGCGCCCGGCCGAGCCCCTGGCCACGCCGATCGCTCCGAACGGCGATCTGGTCGATCCAGCCAGCGTCGTCGAGCGGGCTGACGTAGCAGGCGCCGACGACCTGCCCATCATCCTCGACGGCAAGCAGCAGCTGCCAGGGCTCGAAGCCCGGCCTGCCGACCACCGTGGGTGCCCAGTCCTCATACGTGGAGGGATCGCGGTTCGGCCACTCGTTGAAGGCGTTGTCGATCACCTCGTACGCCGCATGCTCCTCGCGACCGGGCACGTACGGTCGGATGGTCGTGCCCGCCGGCAGCGGGCTGGCCACGATCTCTGCGTCCTCGGGGAACTCCAAGATCCACGCCGTGTAGAGCTCGTCGTATCCGTTCGCCCGGAACAACTCCCGGGCATCCGACTGATCCGCACTCACGGTCTGACCAACGTAGGGGCGGCCGTGTGCGATTGCGACGCCCCAGGTCCACCGCATCAATGCGCTCCCGAGGCCGAGACCGCGATGGCTCGGGAGTACGCAGACCTCGGCTCGCTGCCCCTTGTAGACCTCCCCGTACGCCACCAAGTGGTCGTCGAACACACCCAGGCTGTCGGTGGCAAGGTCCAAGCTCGGTCGCTGCCAATGGCCGAGGATGTCCTCCAGCTCCACGAGTACCTCGCCGAGATCGTGTTTCTCGGTCTGAGCCGTCACGTCGGTGACGGCCTGCGCGTCCTCGAAACGCAAAGGCCGGCAGGTGAACGGACGTGGGAGCTGCAGGTCCATGGCGGTCAGGATGCCCGACCCGGGCAACGCGGTGCACCAGGTTTTCTCACCGCAAGAAGCCCTGGACCAGTGGGCCGAGTGTCGGCAGGTGGTAGCCGCCCTCCTGGACCGCGACGACCGGCAGGCCCATCTCATGCATGAGCAGCGAGCCCGCCCGCGCATAACCGGCGGCGGTCACCCGCAGCGGACTTTCGGGGTCGTCGGCCGCTGCATCGACGCCGAGTGACACGACCAGCGCCGTCGACCCGTGCTCGACGACCGCCGCGATTACTCGATCCAGGCCCGCGAGGAACTCCGCGTCGCCGGTGCCCGGACGCAGTGGGATGTTCAGCGTGGTCCCGTCCCCCGGGCCGGCACCGGTTTCGTCCGCGTGCCCGACGAAGTGCGGAAACCAGCCGGCGGCCGGGTCGACATGGATCGACCCGTAGAAGACATCTGACCGGTCGTAGAAGATGGCCGCCGTTCCGTTGCCGTGGTGGGCGTCGACGTCGACGACCGCCACCCGGCCATGCCCCGCGCCGATCAGCGCCTGGGCCGCCACCGCCGCGTTGTTCAGATAGCACGATCCGCCGTACGCGCTCCGTGTGACGTGGTGGCCGGGAGGACGGCACAGGGCGTACGCAGCATCTGCACCGGCGCTCACCAGATCGACGGCGCTGAGCGCGCAGTCCACCGCGGCGCGGGCCGCCTCCCAGGTGCCTGGACCGACGAGGGTCATCGTGTCGTAGCAGAACTGGCCTGCCCGGCCGTGGATCGCGGTTGCCCGGTGCGCCGGAATCGGTCCGAGCATCGCTTCCGTGGGGAACACGTAGGGCACCACCCGATCCTGCCCCGGGTCGTCGACGAACCCCGAAGACACCCAGGTCGCATAGACCGTCCGTAGATGCTCCAGAAACGCCCGTTCGTGCACCTGCTCGAGTACGGCATCATCATGCACGGCGGCCGCGACCAACCGATGGCCGTTCGCCACGAGATGGTCGCGGATCGAGGTCACCCGATCCGGCACCTCCGTGCCCGCGGTCTCGACTCCCACCCAGATCTCGCGCTCAGGATCATGGTCGAGCGTTGTCGGGGACCACACCACCGGCACCGGCTCGATGGTCGTCTGCTCCATGGTCGTCAGAATGTCAGGCATGCGGCAAGATGCCGGTATGCCCCGCGCTACTGACTTGGGAATCAGGATCGGGCAGATGCCCTCCGGGCCGACCAACTCGGTCCTGGACGTGAACGGTGTGGGTCTCGGGCACGCCACCGTGCATCGCGACGAGCCGGACCCACCGGATGGACGCGGCGTCGCCCGTACCGGTGTGACGGTGCTCATGATCGCCGATGACGCCTTCGCGCGACTGGTCCCGGCCGGCGGAGCCGTTCTCAACGGCGCCGGTGAGTGCACCGGATTCATCACCGCGGCGGAGTGCGGGATTCTCGAGACACCGATCTGCTTGACGTCGACCCTGCAGCTCGGCCGCGTCTACGACGCGGCCTGCGAGCTGATGCTCGAGGAGCATCCCGAAGTCGCCGAGGACTTCATCATCCCCGTGGTCGCCGAGTGCGACGACTCATTCCTCAACGACGCCCGGCGGATGCAGGTGACCCGCGACGACGTCGCGTCAGCATGGGCGCAGGCCCGAGAGTCTCGGGGCAGCGACACTCCACCCGAGGAGGGCAGCGTCGGGTCGGGCACGGGAATGTCATGTCTGGGGTTCAAGGGCGGGATCGGCACCGCGTCCCGGATCACTGGGGAGGGCCACACGGTCGCTGTCTTGTTGATGACCAACTTCGGCGAGCGGCATCGCTTGACGGTCGACGGGGTCCCGGTCGGCCGGCTGCTGCCGGCGGTGTCCGGGGAGCCTGCTCCGCGTCCGCCTGCCGGCTCGTGCATCGGCATTGCGGTGACCGACGCCGCCGTCGACGGAGCCGGCTGCGCCCGACTGGCCCGCCGAATCGGGCTCGGCCTGGCCCGGACCGGATCCGTCGCCCACAACGGCAGCGGCGAGATCTTCATGGGCTGCGCAACCGGTCTGCGCTTGGACCGACAAGGTGAGTACGAGGCGACACGTCCGATGTCCTTGCGGGCTCTGGATCCGTTGTTCGAAGCCGTCGTGGAGGCAAGTGAGGAGGCTGTGCTCAACTCGATGCTGGCCTCGCGCACGACCGTGGGCCGAGGTGGCCATGTGAGTGAGGGTCTGCCGGTGGAGCAAGTCGTACGCCTGCTCGGCGATCACGGTCGGCTCTGAGATGTCTCGGGTCGGCGGGGGCCGACGAAGTGACGTCCGCATCCCGATGGAGGACGGGATCGAGCTCGCTGCCACCCTGTACGTGCCCGACGCGTCCCACGGGCCTCAGCCGTGCCTGCTCGAGGCGCTGCCCTACCGCAAGGACGACCTGACCGCGTCCTACCGGCCGGAGTACGTACGGCTGCGGGACGAGCACGCGTACGCGGTCTGCCGCCTCGACCTTCGCGGGACCGGTTCCTCGGGCGGCGACGCGACCGACGAGTATCCGACGCGCGAGCAGCAGGACCTCGCGGCGGTCATCGACTGGCTGGCCGACCGGCAATGGTGCGACGGCAACATCGGCATGTACGGCACGTCGTACTCGGGCTTCAACTCCCTGCAGATGGCGTGCGAGCGGCCGCCCCGGCTCAAGGCGGTCATCGCGATCTATGCGACCGATGATCGTTACACCGATGACGTGCACTACCGCGGCGGCGCATTGCGACTTCTCGACCTGCTCGACTACTGCCACTACATGACCCCGATGAACGCGCTGCCGCCGGTTCCGGATCTTTGGGGGGACGATTGGCGAGCCGAGTGGCTGCGCCGGATCGACACCTGCGAGCCCTGGTTGCTGACCTGGCTCGACCAGCAGCTCGACGGGGACTACTGGCGGCACGGCTCGGTACGACCGGACTACGGCCGCATCCAGTGTCCGGTGATGCTGGTGGCGGGCTGGGCGGACGGCTACCGGAACAACTCGTTCCGCACGGTGGAGGCCCTTCGCCGGTCCGGCGTGCCCCATCGCCTGCTGGCCGGCCCCTGGGCCCACGCGGCCACGGACACCGCGCTTCCCGGTCCGAGGATCGATCTGGTGCCCGAGATGGTCGCCTGGTGGGACAGGTGGCTGCGTGGCGTCGACAACGGTGTCGACGATGGCACCTCGCCCGACCGACCCGCCATCACGTGTTTCGTACGCTCCTCGACGCGACCGCAGCCAGATCTCGACACATCGGCCGGGGCCTGGGTCCGGGAGTCCTGGCCGACAACGCGTTCAGCCCTGCGGGAGCTGGAGCTCTATGCTCGCCCTCCCTACGCGGTTACCCCGGCTGTCGGAGTCGACGCCTGGATCGACTGCGCCGGACACCTTCCCTACGGACAGAGCCTCGACCAGCGCTTCGACGACGCCGCCTCGATGACGTGGGAATGGGACGCCGACGCCGTCACGATGATCGGTCAGCCCATGGCGCGGCTGCGCATCAGCGTCGACGCTCCGGTGGCGTACTGCTCTGTCAAGCTGTGCGACGTCTTCGCCGACGGGACCTCCACGCTGGTCTCCCGGGGCTCGCTCAACCTGACCCACCGCGACGGCCACACGGCGCCGTCTGAGCTGTGCCCGGGTGTGGTGTACGAGGTCGGAGTCGAGCTAGACGCGTGCGCCTACTCCTTCGACCCCGGTCAGCGGATCCGGCTCTCTGTTGCCGGCGCCGACTGGCCGAACACGGTGGCTCCGCCCGAACCGGTCACCTTGACGGTCCACGGGGGTGCACTGCAACTGCCGGTCTTGACCGGGCCGTCGCCGTACGCGCCACCGAAGCTCGTACCAGGCGATGCCACGGCCACTGAGAACGGCGGTGTCGTCACCTGGCGCGTGGAGCGCGACGTCCTGGCCCGGGAGACCGCGTGCGTCATCGATCACGGCGCGACCTCCCGAGCGCCGTACGGCACCGCGACCGAGCGCTATCGAGGCAAGGTCGGCGTGAACAGCGTGACGTTCGCCCAGAGCGCGCACGCGGAGGCCAGGTTCGACCTGCGCTGGCCCCAGGCGGCGGTATCGACGGAAGCCACGCTTGATCTGACCGCTGACCGATTCTCCTACGACGTGACGATCTCGCTCCTGGCTCGTGAGGGCGATGATCTTGTGGGCGAGAGGCGTTGGCACCGGATCATCCCGAGGTTGTGACCGAGCCGATCCCTAGCACGGCACGACTCGGCGGTCATACCGCCCCTCGGCACTGCCGCACTCAACTCGGGTGTGGTCCATCAAATTGCGCAGTTGATGGTCACGGTTGAGCCCCGGCCGGTGACCATCTACCGCGCAAAGGTCGGTGCGGTGCGGACATGCGACCCACCTCAGGGAGGCCGCCCGTTCCGCCGCGGCAAGAAGTGTGCATTCGTTGCGGGTAAAACGGGTGCGACAACTCTCATCGCCCGCACAAATCTGCGCAATCAAGAACCGCTGCGGTCGGCCGCGGACTCAAGCGATCGCGGCCGCGAGCCCTTCCCGGAACCCGTGCCGATCGGCGTGACAAGGTGTCGGATGGCGCGTCAACAACTGTCGGATCGCGTGAAACAACTGTCGGATCGCGGTTTCTAGACCTCGTGCAGGGGGAGTCCGCGGTAGCCGCGCCCAACCATGGTGACGAAGTGGTGCACGGCGTCCTCGTCCGGACCCAACAGTCCCGGGCGGAAGTGCGGCGAGGCGAGTCCGCGCTGCACCGACTCGCACGCGGACCAGTCCTGCCGGTTGGTGATGTCCCAGAACTTGACCGCGTACGACGGGTCGACCGTGGCGTCGGGGAAGTACCAGGAGCATTCGACCCAGGTGCGATCCGGGGCCAGCGGCACCATCCGATGGGTCATCACATAGTCCGGGTGCGGCGAGATCAGCAGGTTCGGGAAGAGTCCCAGGTACTCCACGCGCCGTGGGTCCACCCCTTCGATCGGCTGACCGTCGGAGTCCCCGGTGATCGACATCGTCGCCATTCCGTCGCGGAGATCCATCCAGCCACCCACCCAGGCTCCTGGCATCTCGTAGTTCTCGCCGGAGCCCGGTGGCGTGACCTGGCAGAGCTCGGGGTGGATCAGCGGGCAGTGATAGCACTCGTGGTAGTTCTCCGTGATCACCTTCCAGTTCGCCGCCACCTCGTAGCTGTGGCTCTCGCCGAACTCGAGCGTCTCCGGCCGGTACGGCGCGATGAGACCCTCCAGGGCGCCGACGTGCGTCGCGAAGCTCACCGGCGCGCCGTGCTTGATGTCGTTCAGCGCGTGCACGAACACCCAACCGTGCCAGTTCTCCACCGGCAGCTCGACCAGGGAGTGCTCAACCGGGTCGAAGTCCTGCAGCTCCCGATATCCGGGCGCCGCTCGCACCGACCCGGCCATGTCGTAGGACCAGGCATGGTACGGGCAGACGATGGACCTCTTGGTGTTGCTCTGCCCATCACCGACCAGCTCGTGACCGCGGTGCCGGCAGGTGTTCGCGAACGCCTTCAGTCCGAGCTCCGACCAGGTCAGCAGCACGGACACGTCACCCACCATGACCGCCCGCTGCGTCACGGTCGTGTCGCCGGAGGAGCGGAGCTCCTGCTCACGCCCCAGGCAGGTCCATGTGCCCGCGAACAGGTGGCGACGTTCCCAGGCGAACACCTCCGGCGATGTGTAGGCGGCGGCCGGCAGCATCCGGGAGCGGCCGAACGGCTGCATCGCCAGCTCAAGGCCGTCCGGATGCAGTCCGGTCGGGTCGAGCAGCGCCGGATCCAGCGTCGGGCTCTCGCGCCGGGTCAGGTCAGCGTGCGAAGGTGCGATGGTCATGGCCGTCTCCACAGGTAGTGTCTGCCGGCATGGTGCGCCGAAAGGTCGAGGTACGCCGTGAGGAGATCCTCACCGCGACGATTGATCAGATCGAGGCGCGCGGGATGTCGCAGGTGCGGGTGGGGGACGTGGCGCGGGCCCTTGGAGTCAGCACCGGCCTCGTCTTCTACCACTTCGACACCAAGGATGCGCTGTTCGTGGCGGCGCTCGAGTTCGCGGTCGAACGCGACCTGGCCCGACTCGACCGCACGCTGGCTCGCGGGGAAGACTCCGTGGACCGCCTTCGCCGGGTGATCGCCGCCTACGGCCCCACCGGCTCCGCGCCGGGCTGGACGCTGTGGATCCACGCCTGGTCCACCGCCCTGCGTGAGCCCACGATCCGGACCGCTCTGCGTCGTCTGGACGACCGGTGGCGTCAGGCGCTCCAGGACGTCGTCACCGACGGCCGCGCGAAGGGCGAGTTCCACTGCCCCGATCCGGCCGCAACCGTGGCGCGGATCGGAGGTCTGCTCGACGGTCTGTCCGTCGCCGTCCTGGTCTACCGCAGCCTCACCCGCACGCAGCTCCGCGCCTGGGTACGCGAGGCGACGGCGGCCGAGCTCGGGATCGACCCGCGCGCGCTGGCCTGACCGCGCTCGGACATGCACGACGGCTGGCGTCATGTCACACCAGCCAGCTCACCGGTTGCGAAGGCTCGGTCAGCGCCGCCCGGTCCAGCCGGAACGGCGTCACGTCGGCATCGGTGCGACCATCGACGGCAAGATCGGCCAGGAGACGCCCGATGGTGGGCGCGAACTTGAAGCCGTGCGCGGCTCCCATACCCACCAGCACGGCTTCGTGGCCAGGTATCGGGCCGACGACGAAGTCCCGGTCCGGCGTGAGCGTGTACAAGCAGGTCTTGGAACGGACCGGCACCCCCGTTCCGGGCAGCGTGCGGCTCATGAACTCGGCGAGCATCGACAGCCGTTGAGCGTCGGGCTCGAACGCACGGTCGTCTCCGGAGACCTCTGCCCCGCCGCAGTCCTGCGCGGCCTTGACGGTCTGCTCGCCGTAGCACGGGAACCCGTAGAACGACGGGTCGTCCATCCAGATCCACAGCGGAAGTCGTCCCGGCATGAACCGCTGCGGCTCCTGGGGCCGGAAGTACGTCACCTGCTCAAGGGTCACGGTCAACGGCACCCGCCAGTCAAGGCCGGTGATGACCTCGTTCGTCCATGCGTCGGCGCAGACGACAGCCCGACGGCAGTTGTAGACCGCGTCGCCGCTTCGTACCTCGATACCTCGACTGCCGAGATCCGTCAGCCCCGTCACCGGTGACCGGTCGCGAAGCGTCGCCCCGTGCCGGCGCGCCATCGCCTGCAGCACGCTCGTGCCCCGGCCCGCCGGAACGATCGAGGCCCGCTCCTGGAACAGTGCGATGGTCCCGCTGGGCAGCGAGAACTGCGGCCAGCGGCGCACGACCGCGTCACGGTCGAGCACCGAGAAGTCGACACCCAGTGCGGTCATCGAGTCGACGTAGTCGTCCATCGGGATCGCCGCCCGCGGCGGGAACAGGTCGAGGCCGCCGACCTCTGTCACCAGCTGCTCGCCGCTGTCGGTCTCCAGCGCGGCCCAGTCGCGGTATGCGTCGAAGGTGAGCTCGACATATCCGGGAGTGTGGTAGCTGTGCCGCAGGATCCGGGAGGTGTCATGCGACGCACCACGGTCATGGCCGAGGGCGAACCGCTCGAGCCCTACCACTGAACAGCCACGCTTGGCCAGCTCGTAGGCGGTGGCGCTCCCGAGCGCTCCGAGACCTACAACTACGTAGTCAACCTGCTCAGCCATCGGCCGGCTCTCGTGTCGGGATGCTCGGTACGTCGAGCAACGGCAGCAGCCAGCGCCTGATGTCGGCGCTCAGGTCCTCCATGGGTGCGAACCAGCCCTGCGTGTAGGCACGCGAGCTCATCCCGCGCTGGACCGACTCACAGACCGCCCAGTCCTGCCGGTTCACCAGGTCCCATAGGTCACCGGCGTCGTCGGGGTCGAACTCGGGACGGGCCACCTCGTCGGGGGCGAACAACAGGTCGCAGACCACCCTGGTGCGGTCCACCGCGAGCGGCCACAGGGTGTAGGCCGCCACGTGGTCGGCCGAGCAGGACAGCCACAGGTTGGGATAGATCAGCTCGCCCTTGTGACGTACCCGCTCGAACTCGTTCAGGTCCGGGAACGGCTGGCGTGAGCTCGTCCCGCTCATCGTGAACGTCCATGCTCCCTCGCGGTGCGGGACGCCATCCTCCCAGTCCAGACCACTGCCCCCACCGGCGAAGGCCGGCACCAGCCGTGAGAGCTCCGGGTGCACGGGACCGCAGTGGTAGCACTCGTTGTAGTTCTCGGCGAGCACCTTGTAGTTCGCCGAGACGTCGTAGACGAAGCGGCGGGCACCGACCAGATCGGCGAGGGGGTACCGCTGCAGCCGGTTGGTGAACTCGGCCATCTCGGCGGCAAGCGGCCGCGCCTGGCCCGGCGACAGGTGCACGAAGCAGAACCCTGCCCACGACTCGACACCGACCGGTGCGAGGGAGAACGCGCTCGCGTCGAAGTCGGCGACGTCCTCGGTGTGCGGAGCCTTGAGCAGCCGCCCGGACAGGTCGTAGGTCCAGGAGTGGTACGGACAGCGCAACGAGCGCATCGCACACGGCGCCGGCGGTGGCTCGCCGGGAGGGACCGGAACGAGCTGTGAGCCGCGGTGCCGGCAGACGTTGTACGCGCCGTGGAGCCCGCCGGTGCGGTCGGTCGTCAGCAGCACCGACTCCCCCGCGACGTCCACGACCGTCACACGTTCGGGCCGGTCGAGCTCGAGGTCGGCCAGCCGTCCGACGCAGAACCACGACGCGAAGAGGACCCGCTCCCGTTCACGCTGCCAGTGCGCCTGGTCGACGTACATCGGCTTGGGGAGCGCGGGCTGCAGACCGCCGGCGGCAGGTTGAGTCGTCGTGGACATCCTGCCTCCCACCTGCCAAGAAAGTTACTGACTCGTGAGTCAGTAAGCATACGCCGAACAGAGCGCGTCCAGCCAGGTCAATGCGAAGAACGCTGCTCGGCGGGTTGTGGCCGAGCCAGCCAACATGCCGCGTGGTGTCCCGCAGCGGCCAACACCGGCAGCGGTGTGTGCAGGCAGCTGTCCACGATCCCGGCCCGCTCCGCCTCCCCGGACAGCAGCGCGGGACAGCGAGGGTGGAAGCGGCAGCCCTCAGGAATGCGGGTGGGATCGGGTGTCTCACCGGCGAGGACGATCGGGTCGATCTGCTCCATCTCAGGGACCACCGACAGCAGCGCGCGGGTGTACGGGTGCTGCGGCTCGCTCAGCACCTGCTCGGTGACGCCCTGTTCCACTACCCGTCCGAGGTACATCACGACGACCCGGTCGGCGATGTTCCAGGCCAGGCCGAGGTCGTGCGTGACGACCAGCAACGTCAGGCTGAGCTCCTCGTCGCAAATCGCAGCAGCAGGGCCAGGATCTCGCCGCGTACGGACGCGTCCAGGCTGCTGACCGGCTCGTCGGCGACGATGACCTGCGGGTCGAGCGCCAGTGCGCCGGCGATCACGACGCGCTGCCGCTGACCCGCCGGACAGCTCGTGCGGATAGCGGAGGAAGAACCGCTCGGGCGGCCGCAGCCCGGCCTGGCCCAGCGCCCGGACGACTCGACCGGGTTCGTCGTGCATCCGGTGCACTCGGGGCCCCTCGGCCACCGCCTCGTACACGGTGTGACGGGGATTGAGGGCGCCGGTCGGGTCCTGCAGCACCAGCTGGACGTTGTTCCGGTAGGCCTTCAGGGCGCGCGTGCCGTATTCGAGTGGCTTGCCCTGATAGCGCACCTCGCCCGATGCGGGGCGTTCGAGTCCGAGGATCGTCCTGGCCAGCGTCGTCTTGCCACAACCCGACTCGCCCACCAGCGCGACGATCTCCCCCCTGGCGACCGCGAGATTCACCCCGTCGACCGCCCGGGCAGTGCCGCCTCCGCGGCCGCGGAAGGCGACGTGAAGATCCTCGACCTCCAGGACCGGGTGCTCGATCGGCGCGTCGTCCTGCGACATGGCGGCGCTCATCGCGCAGTCACCTCCTGGTTGACCAGGACGCACGCCGCGGCACGGTCAGGACCCGCGGGTAGCAGCTTGACGTCGATCGTGGGGCAGACTGGCTGGGCGGAAGGGCACCGGGGATGGAAGGGGCATCCGCTGGGCAGGTCCCCGGGGAACGGGGGGTCACCCGGCAGACCCGACGGCGCATACCGCGACGTCTGGTCGCCGATCGTGGGAAAGGCGCCCGTCAAGGCCCTGGTATACGGGTGTTCGGGAGTGTCGAACACTTCCCGTGCCGGACCGTGTTCGATGATCCGCCCGGCGTACATCACCGCCACCCGGTCACAGATCGTGGCCAGCACCGACAGGTCATGGCTGATGACCAGCACCGCCATCGAGCGGGCCTGCGCGATGCCGGTGAGCAGGTCGAGGATCTGGGCCTGCACCATGACGTCGAGCGCGGTCGTGGGCTCGTCGGCGATCAGGACGCGCGGGTCGCACGACAGGGCCAGCGCGATCATCACCCGCTGCTTCTGTCCGCCCGACAGCTGGTGCGGATAGGCGTCGGCGTGCCGGGCCGGAAGCCCCACCTGGCCGAGCAGGTCTTTCACCTTGCTCGCAGCGGACTTGGCGTTGGCCGACTTGTCGTGCAGCAGAATGGGCTCGGCGAGCTGCTTTCCGATCCGCTGGATCGGGTTGAGAGAGTGCAGGGCCCCCTGGAATACCACGGCCGCCTCGCCCCACCTGGCCGCGCGCAATCGGCCCCATGACATCGACAGAATGTCCTCATCGTCCAGCAGCACCTCACCGCTGACCTTCGCCGATTTCGGGTAGAGGCGCAGCACCGTCGATGCGAGCGTGGACTTTCCGCATCCGGACTCTCCCGCTACTCCGACGACCTCACCGGCCGCGACCGCAAGGTCGACCCCTCGAACCGCCGGGACCGGTCCGTCGGATGTCGAGTAGGTCACGTGGACGTCCCGCATCTCCAGCAGGGACACGTCACTCACTTCCGAGTCTCGGGTTGAGGACGACCTCGAGCGTTCGCCCGATCAGCGTGAACGCCAGGACGATGACGATCACGCAGATGCCGGGTGGCAACAGATACCACCACGCACCCGTCGACGCCGCACCCGCGTTTGTCGCCTTGTCCAGCATGCTTCCCCAGGAGTCGCGGAACGGGTCTCCAAGGCCGAGGAAGGACAACGTGGTCTCCGACAGGATGACGATCGCGACCGTCAGCGTGGTGTTCGCGATCACCAATGGCATCACGTTGGGGAGGACGTGCTTGGTCATCTGCTGCCAGTCGCTGTCGCCAAGCACCTTGGCCCGCTCCAGGTAGGGACGTCCCTCGACGCTCAGGGTCTGCGCCCGGACCAGACGTGCCGTTCCCGGCCACGACGTCACACCGAGGACGAGGATGATCGTACCCAGACCGCGTTGACCGAGGACCGCCGCGAGCACGACGACGAGCGGGAGGAACGGGATCACCAGGAACAAGTCGGTGATCCGCTGCAGCAGACTCCCGAACAGGCCGCGGTAGTGCCCGCTGCCGATACCGATCAACGTCCCCATCAGCATCGAGATCAGCGACGCTGCGAACCCGACGGTCAACGAAGTGCGCGCTCCCCAGACCAGGACCGCGAGAACAGACCTTCCGTTCTCATCCGTGCCGAGCCAGAACTCACGATCGGGTGGTGCGAGAGCCTCGTTGCCCAGAGTCTTGGTGATGTCGAGCATGTCGCGGGGAAACAACAGCGGGGCGAGGAGGGCCACCGAGACGAAAACGAGCAGGATCACCACGCCGGTCACACCGGCGGGCTGTCGGACGAACGCTCGGACGAACCGCTGCAGCGTAGCCAGGCGCCGAGCACGAGCGATTGCCCGCGACGACAGCGCCCTCGGCACATGTCCGCGCTCGGGCTCCAACGCGCGACTACTCACCTGCGGATCCTGGGGTCGACGACGGCGATCCAGATGTCGGCGACGATGTTGGACACGATCACCGACACTGTGAAGACCAGGAACAGTGCCTGCATCAGCACGAAGTCCTGCTCCTGGATGGCCTCGTAGGTGAGCAGCCCGAGCCCCGGGTACGAGAAGACGGTCTCGACCGTGATCGCGCCACCGATGATGAAGCCGATGTTCAAGAAGATCAGCGTGATGGTGGGTAGCGAGGCGTTCGGCACCGCATGGTGGCGCCGCACGGCGCGGTCCATCAGGCCCTTCGCCCTGGCCGTCGTCAGGTAGTCCTGTCCCAGTTCGTCCACGAGCGATGCGCGCATGATCAGCGAGTAGTCGGCGAGATAGACCGCCGTCAGGGCCGCGGCAGGAAGGACGGTGTGGTCCGCAATGCTCTTGATGCCGGCGAGCGATAAAGGGTCAAGTCCGGCGTCGATGACGCCACCGGTGGGGAACATGGCGGGGAAGGGCCCGATGCCGCTGGAGAACAGCATGATCAGGAGCAGGCCCAGCCAGAACTCGGGCGTGGCGTAGAACAGCAGGGTCACCCCGGTCGAGACCTTGTCGAACCGGCTCCCGCGGCTCCAGCCGGCCTTGATGCCGACCCAGATGCCTATCACGGTGGAGAGCAACGTCGTTGTGCCCAGCAACACCACCGTCGGCCAGGCCCGACCGAGAACAAGGTCCCAGACCGGTTCCCCCTTCCATGACGAGATGCCGTTCAGCGCCAGCGGATCCTTCAGATAGGTGAGGAACTGCTCTCCCATCGGTGCTGTCAGTTCGTCGCGGATCCGGGCGAGATCCTTCGGACTGATGCTCTTGACCGCGCGGTAACGGGCGGCCGGGTCGCCGGGAAGCAAGCGGAACAGGAAGAAGTTGAAGAGCAGGACGAAGACCAGCGTGCCGAGCCCTGCCACCAGGCGGTAACCGATGAACCGGCCGAGTCCTCCGCCTGCACGCGATCCGCGTGCCCGCCGTTCCTGCACCGGATCCTGATCGGCACCCTCCCTGGCGGCGGCGGCAGTGACCTCGAATGCCACCGGCTACTCCACGTCGGCTTCGTGTTGCCGGCGTCGCCGGCTGACGAACCACGCGCCCACCCCGGCGAGCACGGCAACACCGGCGGCGCCGCCGACCACGGGTCCCATCGAGGACCCGCCGGAGCCACCGTCCCCTGACGAATCAGCGGTGACGGGCCTGATGTTCATGTAGGAGTAGATGCCGTACTGGAACAGGATCGCGCCGTCGGGCTCGGGCTGCGGCACGAAGCCGGTGAACCTGTCGTTTCGGTACGCCTGCAGGTAGTCGTAGTACTCGGTCACGATGTAGGCGTTGGCGTCGTAGGCCATCAGCTGCATCTTCTTGACGATCTTGGTGCGGGCGTCGAGATCGGTCTCCGTCGACTGCTTCTGGTACAGCCGGTCGTACTTCTTGTTGCACCAGAAGGCGTCGTTGAGCCCGGCGTAGACCGTGCCGTTGTCCTCGTAGCTGAACTGCCTGCACGTGAACGTGGACACCTGGTAGTCGGGGTCCGGCTCGACGATCCAGCCCCAGTCGTACATGTCGTAGGTCCCCTCACCGGCGATCTCGTAGAGACGGCTCTCCGACACCGTCTCCACGGTTGAGCCGATGCCGATGTCCTTCAGCCAGCCCTGCAGGAACTTTTCCGTGACCTGCGATGTCTCCGAGTTCGATCTGGCGTAGAGCTTGTAGACCAGAGGATCCGTGCCGTCAGGCATCGTGCGGATGCCATCGGAACCGCGTTTGTAGCCCGCCGCATCCAGAATCTCGTTCGCCTTGTCCGGGTCGTAGGCCACGGGATCGGGAGGCTCGGCGTGGTACGGATACAGCGGCGGAATGATCGTCGTGCCGGGCTCGCCGTAGCCGTCGAGGGAGCGTTCGACGAGTGCGTCGAGGTCGACGGCGTAGTGGATCGCCAGGCGCACCCGCGGATCCTTCAGCGACGGGTGCCCGGTGCCGATCGCCTTGCCATCGGTGGTCTCGGCTCCGCCGTTCATCGTCAGGTAGTTGAAGCCGTAGTAGACGGAATTGCGGGCGGTGATGTTGTCGATGTTCTGCAGGGCCTCGAAGACGTTGCCGTCCAAATCGTCGGCGAAGTCGATCTCGCCGTTCTTGAGCGCCTGCACCATGGCATCGGCGTTGCGGTAGAAGCGGAACTCGACTCCAGCGATGTGGGCCGGACCGCCCCAGTAGTCGTCGTTGCGCTTGAACGTGTAGTACTGCCCCTCGCGCGCCTCGGTGAGGATGAAGGGGCCGCTACCGACGCCTCCGGCCGGGTCGGAGTCTGGCTCGTTCGTGTATTGCTTCAGCTCCGTCTCGTCGATCTGTGACCAGATGTGCTCCGGCAGAATCGGGACCTCGAGGTGCAGCATGAGCAGCGTGGGTTTCTTCAGTCGCATCACGACTGTGTAGTCGTCGGTCGCCGTCACCGTCTTGATCTGCGTGACATAGCTGCCGTAGTTCGTCTTCTCGGCCTGGCCGTCGATGATCCGGTTGAACGTGTAGGCGACGTCATTGGCCGTGAGCGGAACCCCGTCGCTGAACTTCACCCCGTGATGGATGTGGTAGGTCCAGGTGAGCCCGTCCTTGGACTGCTCCCAGGACTCCGCCAGGCTGGGCTCGGCTGAGAAGTCCTTGGCCGAGTAGTTGGTCAATGTGTCGTACATCAACCCCCAGCACTCGTAGGCCGCGGCAGTGATGCCCTTGAACGGGTTCAGATTGTCCACGTCCTGAAGCACGCCGACATGGAAGACCTGGTCGTCACCGGCAGCGGCGACCGGTCCGCCGACCGTGACGGCTCCTCCTATCGATGCGCAGGCCACGGTCATCACCACTGCGAGACACCAGGCGGCCGCGCGTCTCATCGCTGGTCCCCACTCGTCGGCATCGGTACCGAGATAGGTTGCCGACCGTGCACGAACTCAGAGATCCGCTGCCCGACCCGCCCGCGCCGGACCGGCACGTCGTGGTCCGCGAGCTGCACGGGGTCAGCCGCCCCGACCCCTACGACTGGCTCCGGGACAAATCGAGCCCCGCCGTGCTGGCGCACCTGAACGCCGAACGGTCGTTCTACGACGCGGCCACTGATCATCTGGGTCCCAAGGTCAGGACACTCTCCGAGGAGATGTCGTCACGGGTGCCTGAAACTGACTCGTCGATCAGTTATAGGCGCGTACGGTTTTCCTACTACACCCTGACGCCATCCGGTAGGGAGTACGCACAATTGTGTCGTGGTTTTATCTCCGCCGAGCCGGACCGGAGCGCGCCGGAGGTGCTGCTCGACCCGATCGAGCTCGTCGGCGACTCACCATATTTCGACTTCGGGCTGACCCTGGTGAGTCCGGACGAGCGGCTGCTGGCGTACTCGTCGGACATCACCGGCGACGAGGTCTACGTCCTGCGGTTCCGAGACCTCGACACCGGCGCCGACCTTCCCGACCTGCTGCCGCGCACCTACTACGGCGGCGCATGGAGTGCGGACTCGACGAGCTTCTTCTACACCGTGCCCGACGATGCCTACCGGCCCTACCAGGTGTGGCGGCATGTCCTCGGGACCGCGGCCGATCAGGACGAGCTCGTATTCGCTGAGGCCGACGAGCGGTTCGCGGTCGATGTCCGCGGCTGCCGGAGCGGTGACGTGATCGTCATCTCCACGCAGAAGACGGGCAGCAGCGAGGAGTGGGTGATCGACGCACACGATCCGGCTGCCCCCGCGCGGTGCGTCGAACCCAGACGGGAGGGCGTCGAGTACTCCTGCGAACACGCCCGGACACCGGACGGCGACCGGCTCCTCATCGTCACCGATGACGGCGCGACGGAGTTCAGGCTCATGCAGGCGCCGCTGGCATCCCCCGCACGCGAGTCCTGGACCGAGGTCGTCGCCGAGAATCCCCAGGAACGGTTGATCAGCATCGACGCGTTCGTCGACCACTACGTACTGACCCTGCGGCGTGACGGGGCGCTGATGCTGCGGGCCGTTCGGCTGGACCGGATGGGTTCAGGAGACGGCTCCGTCGAGATCCAGGCGGGCATCCCGGCGGGAACGATCTCGCTCGATCACAACGAGCTGTTCGCGACGACCAGCGTCAACGTGGTCGAGCAGTCCTACACCGAACCGCGCGCCTGGTACTCCGTGGACCTCGGCACCGGGGCCCGGCAGCTGCTCCGCCGGCACCCCGCGCCCGGGTACGAGCCGGCGGACTACGTCAGCGAGCGGATCCTGGTTCCCGCCCCAGGCCCCGGGGCGGACGCGGCGTTGGTGCCGGTGACGCTGGCACACCGGCGCGATACGCCACTCGATGGCAGCGCACCCTGCCTCGTCTACGGGTACGGAGCCTACGAGGCCTGCTTCGAGCCCGAGTTCGACCCGGCTCTGCCGAGCCTGCTGGACCGGGGCGTCGTCTTCGCACACGCGCACATCCGCGGCGGCGGTGAGGGTGGGCGCACCTGGTGGCTGAACGGGCGACTGGAGCACAAGCAGAACACCTTCTCCGACCTGATCGCGGTCGCGGACCACCTGGCCAACGGGCTGGTCGACGGCGACCGCATCGCCACCCGGGGCATCTCGGCCGGCGGCCTGCTGCAGGGCGCGGTGTTCTCGCAGCGGCCAGACCGTTGGCGGGCCGTGGTCGCCGAGGTCCCGTTCGTCGATGTGGTCACAACCATGCTCGACGAGTCCATCCCGCTGACCTCCGGCGAGTGGGAGGAGTGGGGGGACCCCAGGCGGCCGGCCGACTTCGCCTGGATGCTGTCCTACTCCCCTTACGACAACATTCCTCCGGCCGGAGGGCGTCCCGACCTGCTGGCCACCGGCGCGCTTCACGATGCGCGGGTGATGGTCTGGGAGCCGGCCAAATGGGTCGCGGCGCTGCGCGAGAGCGATCCGGAGTGGTCCGCGAGCTGCCTGTTCCGTGTCGAGACCGGCGCCGGCGCGCACGCCGGGCCCACCGGCCGGTATGCGCGACTGCGCTACGAGGCAGAGATATTCGGCTGGCTGCTCGACCGGCTCGCGGTGACCGCCTGACGCGCCAGCAGGATGGATCCGCCGACAATCGCGGTTCCGATCGCGGCGACGATGGTCCCCCATCGCAGCCCGCTGCCGCTGGCGAAGGAGAACAGGGACACGACCGGAATCGTGACCGCGCCGAACACCCCCAGGATGGCGTAGCCGGCGTGCCGGGTGACCGCGTTCAGGCCGAACAGCGCGGCAATCACCACGAATCCGATCACCATCGCGATGGCGATGTCCCTGTCGCGGTCCTGCGGTGCCGCCCCACCGAGCCCGAGTCCGGACACGACGACCGTGAGGCCGGCGGTGAGCAGCCCTACGAACACCCCCACCAACGCGACGACACCGCCGAGAACCCCGGTCACGTTCCGGGAGGGCAGAACCCAGCCCGCCGCCACGACCGCGGCTCCGTAGAGCACGAGGACGATGCAGTCGACGGTGCCGGAGCCGAGCCCGTCGAAGCCGTCGAGGAGAGCCGTGGCAAGCGCGACCAGTCCGCCCAGCACAGCGGTGGCGGCCAGCGCCGACCCGCGCAACACGACGTAGCCGGCCACGCTGACGGCGAGAATCAGCAGACCCGCCACGTAGCCTGATCCGCCGTGGTCGCTGAACCCGGCGTCCACGCTGAGCCCTGCCCCGACGGCTCCGAGTCCCGCCAGTCCAGAGGCCAGCCGGGTGCGCTCGGCCATGCCGCGGTCGAGCAGGTCGACCGCGCCTGCCGCTGCCAGCAGCACCACCGTCGCCCCGAGCACGACGATGAACGCACGCCAGTTGAAGGTGTGGCGGTTTGTCGCGAGGATGTCGGCCACCACGCCGCCGCTCAGCACCAGACCGCCACCGAGCAGCATGCACGCGCCCGCGACCGCGACCCGGTCCGGCCGGAGGAGATGTCCGCGGGTCGGTGTGGGCAGGCGCATGGTGGCGCCCGCGGAGTCGCGGACGGTGTGGTAGACCCGGTTGGCCTGGTCGGGGCTCAGCGTCCCGTCGCGCACGAGGGTGTCGACCGAGAGGAACAGTGGGTCGGACGGGTAGTTGCCCGACGGAGGCGGCGCAGGATGCATGCGCCGCACAATAGAGGTCAGGCAGCGCACCTGTCAGCCACCTTCGGCTACTGTCAGCCAGCTTCCGCCTCCGCACGGTGACTGCGACCGTGCGATCCGACGGTCCTGGCGTGCCGTATCGTCGAACCAGACCGATACCGACTCATCATGTCCCGGAGGTTCCACTGTGGAGCGCGGCCTGAGCACGACACAGATCGACGCACTGTCCAAGGAGTTCGCCGCGGACCCGACGTACCGCCTGATGCAGAACGCCGTGACGAAGGCCTCGATCGACGACGTCGCGCTGGACCGCGAGGTCGTGACAGGGATCGACCACTCGGTCTCCCACCTGCTCGATGACTGGCAGGTGACCAACCAGAAGCGCAGCGGCAGGTGCTGGCTGTTCGCCGGACTCAACCTGCTCCGCGTCGGGGCCGCCGAGCGGATGGGCCTGAAGGAGTTCGAGTTCAGCCAGAACTACGTGATGTTCTGGGACCGGCTGGAGAAGGCGAACCACTGGCTCGAGTCCATCATCGACACCGCCGACCGGGCCATCGACGACCGTACCGTCGCCCATCTGCTCGGCAACCCCGCGGAGGACGGCGGGCAGTGGAACATGTTCGTCGCTCTGGTGCGCAAGCACGGTCTCGTACCCAAGGTGACCATGCCGGAGACCTTCTCCTCGTCGAACACCTCGCGGATGAACGCCACGCTTTCGCGGGTGCTGCGTCGCGCCGCCCGTGACCTGCGGGCCGCCGCGGAGTCCGGGGACAGCGCCGACGACCTGCGCGAGGCCAAGGAGCGGGTGCTCACGGTCGTCCACCGGATCCTCTCGATGCATCTCGGCACCCCTCCCGAGCGCTTCCTGTGGCAGTGGAGCGACAAGGACCGCGACTTTCACCGCGACGGCTGGCTGACGCCGCAGGAGTTCGCGGCCAAGTACGTCACGTTGCCGATCGAGGACTTCGTCTGCCTGGTGCACGATCCGCGTGAGACGAGTCCGATCGGGCGCACGTTCACCGTGGAGTTCCTCGGCAACGTGGTGGACTCGCCTCCGGTCATCTACCTCAACGTCGAGATGGATCTGATGAAGCGCCTGGCGATGGACACGATCGTGGGCGGCGAGCCGGTCTGGTTCGGATGCGATGTCGGTCAGATGATGAATGGCGAGCTCGGTATCTGGGACGCCCGGCTGTTCGACTACGAGGGCGTCTACGACACCGAGATGTCGGTGGACAAGGATGACCGGCTCCTCCTCCACGACACGATGATGACCCACGCCATGCTGTTCACCGGGGTCGACGTTCTCGACGGGTCCTCACGTCGCTGGCGCGTGGAGAACAGCTGGGGGGACGAGAAGGCCGACAAGGGCTTCCACACCATGAACGACAACTGGTTCGGCGAGCACGTGTTCGAGATCGCCGTACGCAAGGACGCCCTGTCGCCGGAGCTGCAGAAGGCTCTTGACGAGGATCCGATCGTGCTGCCCGCGTGGGACCCGATGGGCTCGCTGGCCGGCTGACCCGAGACCGGACGTCAGGCCAGTGGCAGGCTCGGCGCGGCGAACCGGTCGAGCGCGCGCAGCTTGTTCGTGGCGTCCAGAGCGGCGACCTTGTACGCCTCGGACAGCGTCGGGTAGTTGAAGACGGTGTCGACGAGGTAGTCGATCGTGCCTCCGCAGCCCATCACGGCCTGGCCGATGTGCACCAGGTCCGTGGCGCCCGTGCCGAAGACGTGCACGCCCAACAGCGTGCGGTGCTTGGTATGGACCAACAGCTTGAGCATGCCGTAGGAGTCGCCGACGATCTGTCCCCGGGCGAGCTCGCGGTAGCGCGAGAGACCTACCTCGTAAGGCACCTGCTGCTCGGTGAGCTGGGCCTCGGTGGCGCCGACGTAGGAGATCTCGGGGATCGTGTAGACGCCGATCGGCTGCAGGGCGGTCATCTCGCGCGGCTGCTCCCCCATCGCGTGCATGCCGGCGAGACGTCCCTGCTCCATGCTGGTCGCGGCCAGCGCGGGGAAACCGATCACGTCGCCGACCGCGTAGATGTGGTCGACCTTGGTACGGAAGAGGTCGTCGACCTCGAGCCGTCCCCGGCTGTCGGCGCTCAGCCCAGCCGCGTCGAGGTCGAGCTCGTCGGTCGCACCCTGGCGTCCGGCCGAGTAGACGACCGTCTCTGCGGCGATGCGCTTGCCGCTGGCCAGGGTCGTCACGGTCCCGCGGTCGTTGACCTCGACCTGCTCGACCTGCTCGCCGAACCTGAACGACACCGCGAGGTCCCGCAAATGGAACCGAAGCGACTCCACGATCTCCTCGTCGCAGAAGTCCAGCATGCTCGGACGCTGGTCGACCACCGTGACCCGCACTCCGAGCGCGGCGAACATCGAGGCATACTCGATGCCGATGACCCCGGCACCCACGACCACCATGGTCGAAGGAATGTCCTCGAGCCTCAGGATGCCGTCGGAGTCCATCACCCTGATGTCGTCGAACTCCACCTGCTTCGGGCGTGCCGGGCAAGTGCCCGGCGCGAGCACGATGTGGCCCGCCCGCACGGTCACATGGCTGCCGCCTTCCACCGCCACGGTGTGCGCGTCGATGAAGTGGGCCGTGCCGGTGAGCACCTCGACGTGGTTGCGCATCAGCTGGGCGCGGACCACCTCGACCTCGCGGCCGACGACGTGCTGCGTACGGGCTGTCAGGTCCGCCATCGTGATGTCGGTCTTGACCCGGTAGCTGGCGCCGTACAGCTCGTGCTGGGCATACCCGGTGAGGTAGAGGACCGCCTCGCGCAACGTCTTGGACGGGATCGTGCCGGTGTTGACGCAGACACCGCCGATCATGTGGCGACGATCGACGACGGCGACGCGGCGCCCGAGCTTCGCAGCGGCTATCGCCGCCCGCTGGCCACCCGGACCGCTGCCGATGACCAGCAGGTCGTAGTCGTACCCGGCATCGCTCACGACAGGAGCCTGACTCAGATAGCGGGCGTCGGCAAGCCGTATGGTGGATTCCGCGGCCGGCAGTGCGCCGGCCGCGTCAGACTCCGGGACCTTCCTCGCGAACCTTGGCGACGCTGTCCATCGCCGCACGCAGGTCGCTCAGCCAGGAGTCGGCGTTCCTCCCTACCAGCTTGACGCACCAGCCGAGCGCGTCGCTGCGCGAACGGGCAACGCCCGCGTCCACGAGCGTGTCGAGGATCTGCCGCTCCGGCTGCCTCAACCTGGTCATCACCGGCGCGGCCAACGAGGTGAAGATGCGCGTGGTGTCTGCGCAGACCACGCCCCAGGCGACCTTTCGGGCGGTGGCATGCTCGACCTCTCGGGCGATGCGGATCCTGGCGTCGCGAGTGTCGACCCGGAACTGCTTGATCCGCCCGGCCACCGCGGCGGCCTTCTCGTCCGGCGCGATGCCGTCGGCGGTCTTGGGCTCACCGATCCGACCGACGATGACGATCTCGTCGCGGTCGATCGTCACGGTCGGCTCCTCGGTGAACCAGTCCTGCGGCAGCCTGCCTGCCAGCCAGCCCCGCAGCTCTTCGGATGAGTGTGATGTGATCATGTAATGATGATTACATAGTTACAGCGCAGTTCCAAGCCCTCGATCGGCACAATTCCAGCCCCTCCACTCTGCACCGACCGCGGACATCGGGTAAGCAAGGACGGTGCCCTCCGAAGCGTCGTCCGAAGCGTCGTCCGAAGCGTCGTCCGAAGCACCTGGGTCGTCCGGCGAAAGACCGGCCGCGGACGGCGACGAGTCCGCCTCGACCGTGTTGCTGGCCGGCGGGGCCAACCTGCTGATCGCGGTCGCCAAGACCGTCGGCGGTCTGGTGTCCGGCTCGACGGCGATGCTCGCCGAAGCGGCACACTCGGTCGCCGACACGCTCAACCAGGTCTTCCTGCTCACCGCACTCCGAAGGAGCCACAAGCCCGCCGATGCCCAGCATCCGTTCGGGTACGGAATGGAGCGGTACTTCTGGTCTCTTCTCGCCGCGGTCGGCATCTTCGTTCTCGGGGCTGGGTTCTCGATCTACGAGGGCATCGGAGCGATTCTCGAGCCGGAGGAGGTCAGCGGTCTGCTGATCCCGTACGTCGTGCTCGGGACGTCGTTCGTGTTCGAGTCCGTCTCATGGCTCAAGGCGCTGCGCCAGGTGCACGGCGAGGCCGAGCGGGCCGGGCGGAGCACCGTGCGACACCTGCGCGAGACGACGGATCCGGCAGCGAAGACCGTGGCGTTCGAGGACACCGCCGCGCTGATCGGGATCGTGCTGGCAGCAGTCGGTGTGACCCTGCACGTAGTGACCGGACAGGGGTTCTGGGACGGGGCCGCGTCAATCGCCATCGGTGTGCTGCTGATCGGGGTGGCGTTCGCGCTCGGGCGCGAGAACAAGGACATGCTGATCGGCCAGGCCGTACCCCAGGCGCTTCAGGACGGCATCCGCGAGGAGATTCTCGGTTCGGACGGAGTCGACGACGTGGTCGAGTTGCTCACCATGCGGCTCGCGCCTGACGAGGTGCTCGTCGCCGCCAGGGTCGACCTCGACGACTCCGCGACCGGGGACGCACTGGAGCGGTTCGCCGCGGACGTCGACCGCCGGATCCGCCGACGCTACCCCGAGGTGCGGCACGTCTTTCTCGATCCCACCGAGGCCGAGGAGGACGTCACCAGCTGATGCTGCCACGGCGCGGCAGACTGTCCGCATGACGATTCGCGTCGGCAGCACCGTGATCAACTGTGCGGATATCGCGGTCATGACCGCCTTCTGGTCCGAGGCTCTCGGTCTCGTGCCCTCGTCAGACGAGCCGGACGACGACTTCCGTGTTCTGCGCGGCGAAGGTGTCAACCTGTCGCTGCAGGTCGCGGAGACACCGGTAACGGCACGCGACCAGATGCACCTCGACCTCTACACCGACGACCAGAGCGAACAAGTGGAGCGGCTCACCGGTCTCGGCGCACGCGTCGTACGCCACCACATCGAGCCGGGAGACGACTACGTGGTCATGCTCGACCCCGAGGGCAACGAGTTCTGCGTGTGCGCGATAGGCAAAACCACGTGACCTTCGCAGCCGGAGCGGTTACTGTCGATGTGTCGCCGGTAGACCGTGAGGGGCTGACATGTCCAAGAACAAGCAGGGCCGAGAAGCGAAGAAGCCGAAGAAGGCCAGGCCGCCCAAGCCGCCCGCGGGCAGCAGCGCCTCGACGCAGATCATCAAACCCTCAGGCAAGTAGCCGTCGTACGGCGTGCGTGTATCCGTCGTCATCGACTGCCTCGATCCGGATGCTCTCGTCGGCTTCTGGGCGGCTGCACTGCACTACCGACCGGTGACGTCGCCGGACGGCTACCGGGTGCTGGTCGCCGACGAGGGCGAGCCCGACGGCCCGGTGCTGATCCTGCAGTGCGTGCCGGAGGCCAGACGGGGCAAGAACCGCCTGCATCTCGATATCCATGTGCCGCTCGAGATCGGAGTGCCCGCCCTGGTCGCGACACTCCAGCGGCTCAACGGCCGTCCCGTGGGCCCGCCCGTCACCGACCTGCTGGAGTCGGCCGGCGTGTGGTGGCAGGTGATGACGGACCCGGAGGGCAACGAGTTCTGTGTCGTGGCCGACCCGGGACATCCGGCGCCGGACTGACGACCCGCTAGCCGCTCTCTGCCAGGCCGAGCTTCGACATCAGTGTCATCGCGTCGTAGGGTGCCCGGACCTTCGCGTCGTTGTCGAAGTAGACGAATACATCCCGACCGTCGACGCCGCTCCAGCGCCGGATCTTGGCGGCCCACGAGTCGAGCGCCTCGTCGGTGTAGCCGCTCGTGTAGAGCTCCTCGGCGCCGTGCAGCCGCACGTACATGAAGTCCGCGGTGGCCTCCTCGATGACGGGCCACTTGCCCGCCGTGTCAGCGACGACCGCGGCGATGTCGTGGTCACGCAGCAGGTCGACGAACGCCGCCGTCCGGTAGCTGTCGTGTCTGACCTCCAGAGCGTGCCGGATCGGCATCTCGACCTCCGCGCTCATGTACGCGCGTCCGTCGCCGCCCAGTCTGTCGTCGTGGCGCGCCGCGATCTCGGCCGCGGCCGACGTGGTGCGGGGCAGCTGGTCGAAGAACCGGCTGAGCCGCTCGGCATCGAAGCCCAGCCTCGGCGGGAGCTGCCAGAGGAACGGCCCGAGCTTGGGGCCGAGGGCCAGGACGCCCGACGCGAAGAAGTTCGCCAGCGGGGTCTCGATGCCGGCGAGCTTCTTCATGTGTGTGATGAAGCGGCCGCCTTTGACCGCGAACACGTGGTCATCGGGAGTCTCCTCCCGCCAGGCCAGGTAACTCGACGGCCGCTGCAGCGAATAGAACGAGCCGTTGATCTCGATCGTGCTGAGCCGCCGTGAGGCATACCCCAGCTCGCCGCGCTGCGGCAGCCCCTCGGGATAGAAGTCACCGCGCCATCCCGGATATCTCCACCCGGAGATTCCTATCCGCACCTCGGCCACCGCCTAGCCGCCGGGGAGCCAGCGTTTGGCGGTGGGCAGCTCGGGCCGGCGATGCTCCGCCAGCGAGGTGTCTGTCATGCCCCTATCCTGCCGGTCCGATATCACCAAGACCTGCGCAACGACTGACATTTCCCGCTTCGTGCGCCGGCGCGGTGGGGCGCGGGTACTCTGGCACGGGACGGGGGTCAAGAGCGCCTCTTCAATATCGGCTGGAGCCCTGAGGTGACCGTCGCTTCGCAACAGGTCCGGTCCGAGAGGCGGTTCCGTCATCGTGCCCTGTTCTACAAGGGCGTCGATCAGCTGGTGGCGAGTGCGGTTCCCTTCATCCGCGACGGACTGGCGGCGTCCGAGCCCGTCCTCGTCGCCGTTGTTCCCGACAAGTGCGCCGCCCTCCGGGAAGCCCTCGGGGCTGACGCCGCCCATGTCCAGTTCGTCGACATGTCCGAGGTCGGTCGCAACCCTGCCCGGATCATCGCTGTGTGGCAGAAGTTCCTCGACGACCACTCCAGCCCGGGTGTCAGCGCCATTCGGGGGCTTGGAGAGCCGATCTGGGCGGGGCGCCGACCAGCCGAGATCGTCGAGTGCCAGGTGCACGAGGTCCTGCTGAACGTCGCTTTCGACCAGTGCCCGGGCTGGCAGCTGATGTGCCCCTACGACATCGATGCGCTTCCCGAGGACGTCATAGCGGCTGCGCGGCGCTCGCATCCGCTCCTGACCAAGGGGTCCTGCCACTGGGCGAGCGCCGATTTCGACGTGGACGCAGGCGCCGTGCTGCTCGCACCGCTGCCGGATCCGCCCGACGACGCGATCGCGGTCTCGTTCCGCCTCGACAGCGTGGACAGGGTCCGCAGACATGTGCGCCGCCACGCCAGCGAAGCCGGAATCGGGGAGGACCGCGCCTCGGACCTCGAGCTCGCAGCTCACGAGCTGGCGATCAGCGGCGTCCGGTACGGCGACGGCTACGGGACCCTGCGCTACTGGGACGACCCGCACGGCTGCGTCGTCGAGGTGAGTGACTGCGGCCCGGTCGTCGACGTGCTCGTCGGGCGGCTGCTCGCAACCATCGGCGAGGACCGAGACCGCACACTGTGGCTGGTCAACCAGCTGTGCAACCTCGTCCAGGTCCGGTCGTCCGCCCGGGGGACGACTGTCCGAATCCACATCTGGCGGTGACTCGACCGGCGCTCCGCGCGATCGCCGACGAGCTGGAGCGCGAGCTCCGAGCCGCAGGCACACAAGAGCGTGCGGTCAGGGAGAAGGCGTACCTCAAGAGCTCGCTGGAGCATGCCGGGGCGCCGCTTCCTGCGATCCGCGCCAGCGCGAAGCGGGTATGCCGGGACCACCCGGATCTCGACGCTCCTGCGGTCCTCGCGCTGGCCGGGGAGCTCTGGACCGTGCCGTTGCACGAACGTCGAATGGTCGCCGTGGTGCTCCTCGAGCAGTACGCCGACCGGCTGGGTCCAGGTGAGCTGACCCGGATCGAGCCGTTCCTACGTGACTCGCACACCTGGGCGCTCATCGATGGTCTCGCCGGTGACGTCGCGGCCCGCATCGTGGCGCGACATCCCAGCGATGAGCTGGTCGATTCGCTCCTGCGGCGCTTGGCCGTCGACGTGGACTTCTGGGTGCGAAGGTCCGCCCTGCTGGCGCATCTTCGTACCCTCCGTCGAGGCGGCAGCTTCGACGGGTGGTCGCGGTTCACCGACATCGCCGACAGCATGCTGGACGAACGCGAGTTCTTCATCCGCAAGGCGATCGGGTGGGTGCTGCGCGAGGCGGGCAAGGCCAGACCCGATCTCGTGGCCACCTGGCTGGCCCCCCGGGTCGACCGTGTGTCCGGGGTCACGCTGCGGGAGGCGGTGCGCTACCTCGCGGAGTCGGACCGTACGTCATTGATGCAGGGCTACTCCGATCGGATGTCTGGCGCGCGCGGTACCCCGAGCCACCGCAGATCCTGAAGATCGCGGGAGGGCTCAGCCGGCGCGCGTGTAGGTCGCGGTCAGTCGCCCCCTTCCGATCGCGTCGTCGTCGATGGCGGCGAGCGCGTCGTCGAGACCGACACTGCCGCTCAGCCGAGTCGGCTCCGACAGCGCGTACACCGTGAACCGGTAGTGGTGCGTCCCGCTCGGCGGGCAGGGCGGGGCGTACGCGTCGCTCCCCGCGGAGTTCGGCACCGGAACCCCCGCCGTCGGACCTGCGCCCTCGTTCACGTGGTCATCGGCCACCGGGACGTCGAGCACCAGCCAGTGCACGAAGGTGCCGCCCGGCGCATCCGGGTCGTCGACCACCAGCGCCAGCGCACCAGCCTCTGGTGGGACACCGCTCCACGCCAGCGGCGGCGACTCGCCGGCACCATCACAGGTGAAGCGCCGCGGCATCGACCCGCCGTCGACGAGGACATCGCTGGTCACTGAGATGACATCCGGCACTCCGGCCGCCGGCTCGGTCGTGGGCGTGTCGGCGCCATCACAACCCGCAGCCGCCAGCACGAATGCTGCCATGACGACGGACCGACCCTTCACCTCATTCCTTTCCCGGGCCGCGCCCCCGACGGAAGATCTGCCTGCCGTTCCTCTCCTCCCGCTGCGGGAGCGTGACGAAGCGGCGCGGGAGTGTCGGCAACCGGCCCACATGACGGCGGATACGCTCATCGAGGTCAAGCTCGCGGAGCAGGCGCTCCACGGTGGCCAGCAGGAAGACGTTGAGCTCTGCGAGCGCGGTGTCGCCGCGCGGATCGACGAGCAGCAGGTCGGTGACCCGGGCCCGGGCGTCCTGCAGGCCCTCCAGTGCCTCGCGGAGCTCGCCGAGCTCAGGAGGGTGCTCGCTGGGATGCGCCTCCGCGTACACGAGCTGTCCGAACGAGCGCACCCCCTTCGCGAGGTCGTGCAGAACCAGCGCCACGGCCTCGCGGATGTCGCTGGACAGCTCACGCCCCTCGGCGTTATAGCCCTGCGCCGCATCGACGAACGACCTGAACATGCTGCGCACCGCCACCGTCGAATGTTCCAGCGCCTCCAAGCCGTGGCGCAGGCCGGGCCCAGAGTCCGCCGTACGCAGGGCACGCAGATTGAGCCGCCGGCTCTCCTCGGCGCGCAACAACGCCATGCCGATGTTCGGGATGTCGTAGGTGAGCTGCCGAGCCTCGCCCAGCCAGTGCCAGGCACGCTCGAGCAGCGCGGCGGTCGTGACCCCGTCGCCAACGACGTCGCGGGCGGCCCGGTCGAGCAGACCAGCCAGGTCATCGGCGAGGCCCTCGATGGCCATGGCGGCGTCCTCGCTGGTCAGCTTCGGCGGGAACAGCAGGTTGGACAGGACGCCGACGGCCGCGCCGACCAGTGTCTCGGCGATCCGTTGCCAGGCGGCCGCCTGAGCGGTGTTCGCGCCGACCCCGAGCACGAGCATCGCGCTGATCGGGACCTCGACCAGGTTGGCTCCCAGGCGCAGCAGTTGACCGATCAGCAGCGAGACGGCGATGACCGTCGCGAGGCTCCACCAATGGAGCCCGAACACCGACGAGAAGCCCACCGCGACACTCACGCCGGCCACGACACTCGCCACCCGCTCGATTCCGCTCGCCAGGATGCTCACCGGCGTCAGCTGGACGACAAGCAGAGCGGTCAGCGGTGCGATCAAAGGCGCGCTGTGGGGAAAAACGCGGCTGGCGACGATGTAGCTGGCGGTGGCCGCCGCGGTGAGCCGCACCATCCACGCGATCGACGCTCTGCCGCGTTTCCGCAGCCGGTCGAGGCTGGCGTCGGTCGTCCGCCTCAGTACCTCACGGATGGCTGGCACCTTGCCAGTATCTCGGTAGCGCGCCCGGACGGCCCAGCTTGCGTCATGCAACTCGAGGCTCCCGACCCTCTCGACCCTCCGTTCGTATGACGCAAGGCTCGTGCGCTAGTCAGGTGGCGCCGCGTCCGCGCCTCGATCAGCGGGGGTGGGAGGAGACCCGGCCTCGGGCGGCATGCCGACCGTCTTCTCGTTCTCCCGGTCGTCAGGGTCGTGGCGGAGTCCCTCGACGACGTCGACCTCATCGACGCCTTCCATGTCCGCGATCTCGGGTTCGAGCGGCTGATCAGTCATGTCGTGTCCTTACCCGCCGAACACTCGTTCCATTCGGTGCTGCTGGATCTCCCGACCACACGTGGTCGACAGCGGAGCCACCCTTCGCTGCCGACCACCTCGTACTGCCGTTCAGACGAGCCCACAGGAGACCGTCGACTGCAGCGACGCCTTGTAGGCGTTCAGCTTCGCGGCGGACTCGGTCAACAACCAGTTCACGCCGGGCCGGGAGTTGTTCTGCGAGTGGAAGTACGAGATCGCCCCGACTCGGCTGCTGTGGGCGACGGCCCACTGCCAGGACCGGTTCCACCAGTCCGAGGCATCCCCCGGATAGAAGTCCGAGCAGGCGGTCTCCCCGACGCCGACCATCTTGTCTGAGCGTCCCCGGTCGTCGAGGAACTTGATCAGCCGGGCCAGCCGGATCGAGTAGTCCTGGCCGGAGGGGTTCTGATACAGGTCGGTTCCCAGGAAGGCCATGCGGCTGAGGACACCAGACGGGAGGTACTCGTCGGGATGGCCGTTCTTGTGGTTCACGGGGTTGAACACCCAGTCCCCGATGATTGGCACGAACGCGGCGTTCTTCAGCCCTGTCTCGGCGTTCCACACGTCGTAGATCCTCGTCCAGGCGGCCGCGAAGTTCGCCGGACTCCCGCACCGGAGATCCGCCTGCGGCTCGTGGCTGAAGGTCACGATGGCCGGTACGCTCAGGCCCGCATAGACCTGCGCGCGAGCCCGGATGTCGGCGTCGTAGGCTCCGGACCCGATCTTCGCCCAGATGCCCGACGTGCTCACCGGCGGGTCGTACGAGATCCACGTGAGCCGGCCCTCCGCCTGGTTACCGCGAATCTCTGCCACTTCCTTCGACGCGGACCCCCAGTGCGAGAACGACCGGAAGATGCCGACCGGACCGGTCGTCTTCTCGGCCGAGTCGACCGATCCGGCAGCGGAAAGGCCCAGGTAGATCATGCCCGGGCGATGACCCGGCCATTTGCCCGCGGCCGCGGCCTGACGGGGCGACGGGAGCCGAATGTCGGTCTCCGCTCCGCGTGTGACCGCCCCCACGGCGGGTGCGGCTACCGCGGCTGCACCGAGGCCCATACCCAACCCCAGACATGACAAGAACTGGCGACGTTGCATTTTCGTGGATCTCCCTCTCGAGGTCGCTTGCTCAGACCCCCCACGGCACCCGCCCATGTTGCGGTGCCACACGTGCGCCTCCGGTCGAAGCGCGTCACCAGCCGGGTGGAGCTGCGGTCGTTCCTCTCCGACGACGTTCTGTGTCCGGCTTGCATCGCGTTCCGCGGCGGCGCGACGGCGCACTCATCAGGCGGTCGAACGGCCGAACCACCCATGATGTCGAGCGGCGATGTGCGAGTGCTCCCGCGCCCCCGGGCGGCGGACGGGCCAGAACGTATCACGTGCCCGCAGGTTCAGCAGTTGTTCACGAGGCGCCGGCCTGCCCCGGGCCGGTGGCGTGGCGCGACCGATTCCGGCATGCTCCTCGATACCGACAAACAGACCTCGGAGGATGCGATGAGATTCGTCAAGGGCGTCATCAAGACAGCGATCGCGGTGAAGGCGGTCGACATCATCCGACGCGAGGCGGGCAAGCCGGAGAACCAGCGCAAGGCCAAGGAGATGATGGAGAAGGTGTCAAGCCGCGTCAACGACGCCAAGTCTCACTGAGTGCCTAGCGACGCAGGCCGACGAACTCGATGCCCGTGGCCGTGATCTCTCCCCGTCCGATTGCCAGCCGCTCGTCGGCCTCGGCGCCAGGTGGCAGGTCACCGAAGGCGAACGGTCCGAAGGTCACCAACACGGTCGGGTCGAACCGTTCCTGGAGCTCCCCGGCAATCCGCCCGCCGGTGTGCAGGCCCTCCCCCTGCGCCCACGCCTGAACGTGGTCATCCCATGTCAGGCCCGATGCGAGCCAGCTGTCGCGATGTCGACGCAGCCAACCATCCTCCTCGTGCGGATCGTCGGGCGGCAGGCGGGCGAAGCACCACCTCGCGGTCGCTTCGTCGAACCGCTCCCACGCCCACTCGACGACGACGAAAGTCCCGCGATCCCGGAGCAGCGACTCGACTCGTTTCAGCACCTCGCTGAGATCACCGACGTGGTGAAGCGACGTGCAGGCGACCACCGCGTCCAGCCCGCCAGGTGACTCATACTGCTCGAACGTGGACCTGTGGTAGCCGGGCGCGTCGGGAGCCTCCGGGTCGACACCCACCGCGTCGTATCCCGCTGCGACCAGCGCCGGGACGAAGCCGCCGAGGGGTCCGCACCCGATCTCGAGCACGGTGGCCGGTGGAGACGGCAGATTGTCCCGGACGAACGGCCACCTGGCGGCGAGCCAGTGCTGGTTCGAGGGCATCTCCCAACCCTAACGCCGCGCGATCGGGTCCGGGTCAACTAAGGATGTTCACCGCCCGGGCGCCCACCAGGCCGATGGTCACCAGCGACATCAGGGACTGCACCAGCATCGCCATCTTGATGCGCCCGGTCAGTGGCATCGTGTCGGTCGGGCTGAAGGCCGTGGAGTTGGTGAAGCTCACGTACATGTAGTCGTCGAACGTCGGCAGCCAGGTCGCGAACCTGGGCTGGTCGAGCGTCATCTGGGGGAAGAGGAGGTCCGGGTCCATCTGTGCACCGACGCTTCGCGCGTGCGGTCCTCCCCGGTCGAGCTCCCAATAGCCCAGGGCGAACACCACGATGTTGGTCAGCCAGATGCCTAACGCCGCGAGCAGCAGTCGCCGGCCTGAAGTCGGGCCTACGGTGAGCAGAGCGTCGACGAGGTGCCCGAGCGAGACGGCGTTGGCCACACCGATCACGCCGATCAGGGCGATGGAGACCCGCCGCATGTCGCGGGACTCGGCAGTCAGCCGGTTGGGGTTGCTCGCCAGGATCGCGACCAGCAGCGCCAGTTCGATCGCCGGGAGCAGAAACCGCGGTTGCAGTGTCAGGTCCGACGGCAGTAGGAGCTGGACCCCCACGACGCCCAGGATCGCCACAGCGGCGACCCATCGCGACTCGCGGTGAGCGATGCCGGAGCGCTGGCCGCTCATGCCGTTGAAGTTACTCCGGGGCGGACCCTGAACATGGGAGGTCTCGGCGGCCGAGGACAGCCGTGTCGGTGAAGCGAAATGTCGGCGTCCCTCTATAGCGTCGTGCACACGGGACGCGGCACATCGAGGGGGACCGCTGGCGACAGTCATGGCCACCGGCTACGGCCGCGGAGCTCTCGAGGCGCTGCGGTCGACCGTCGCGCGGGTCAAGCATGACGACCCGATGCTGCCCGTCACGCTGCTCCTGCCCAACAACATCGCCGGCGTCGTCGCGCGACGTCATCTCGCCGCCGGCCTGACCGGTGGGACGACCGGCGTCGCCGGACTGCATCTGGTCACGATCGGCCGGCTGGCAGAGCAGCTCGCGTCCCCGGCGCTGACCGCCGCCGGGCGGCGGCCCGCCACCCGGCCGATCGTCGCCGCCGCCTGGCGTGCAGCGCTCACCGAGGACCCGGGCATCTTCAATTCGGTCGCTGACCATCCCGCGACAATCCGGGCGCTGACCCGTTGCCACCGCGAGCTGCGAGATCTCAGCGAGGCCGCCCTCGACGGGGTCGCGGGAGCCTCCAACCTCGGGCGCGACCTGATCCGGCTGCACCGCGCGGTGCGCCATCGGTTGACCGGGGAGTGGTACGACACGACCGACATCCTCCGCGCCGCCGCCGGACTCTGCGCCGGCAGGCCGGCAACGTCCCAGGCCCTCGGCGCGATCGTGCTCTACCTGCCGCAGGCACTGACCCGCGCCGAGTCGGCCTTCGCCTCCACGCTGGCAGCACGGTCCGATCTGGATGTCATCGTCGGGCTCACCGGACATCGACGCGCGGACGAGGCAATACTTCGCTCGGTGCAGCGGCTCGGTTTGGCGCTACCTGCCGGCTCCGCGCCGAGCACGCCTCCAACCGCGTCCTCGATGCTGGACGCATCCGACTCCGACGACGAGGTCCGCTGCGTCGTCCGCGACGTGGCAGAGACGCTGACCACGCACCCGGCGCATCGGATCGCGGTGCTCTACGGCGACACGTACCCCTACGGGCGGCTGCTGCACGAGCACCTGGCCGCGGCCGGCATCGAGGTCAACGGTCCCGGCATCCGTTCGGTCCACGAGCGCGCCGTGTCGCGCTGCCTTCTGGGCATCCTGGCGCTCTCCGACCACGACATGCCCCGAGGTGACCTCTTCCGTGCCCTGGCAGAGGCGCCTGCGCGCACCACGGCAGGTGATCTCATCCCCGTCTCCCGGTGGGAGCGCGTGTCACGCGCTGCCGGGGTGGTGTCCGGCGAGGACTGGCGGCAGCGGCTGTCGACCTACATCGACCGCCACCGGGCGGCCGTCGCAACCGAGCAGCAGCATGTCGATCCCCGGCCAGGTGTTCTGCGCCATGCGGCCCGCGAGGTCGAGGCGGCGGCGGCCCTCTCCGGGTTCGCCGTGGCGCTGCGCGAACGGATGCGTGCCGCCGAAGACCTCGGCACCTGGGCCGGCCTCTCGGACTGGGCTCTGGCGTTGTTCCGCGACCTCTTCGGTGCGGATGCGGAACTCCGCCGGCTGCCGCCGGACGAACAGCACGCCGCAGCGGCGGTGCAACAGACGTTGCGAAGCCTTGCCACGCTCGATGCCGTCGACACCCAGCCGGGACTGACAGCGTTGCGTGAGGTACTCGAGCTCGAGCTGGAGTCCGCCCTCCCGCGGGTCGGTCGCTTCGGCGACGGAGTGCTGGTCGCTCCGGTCTCCGCCGCCGTCGGCCTGGACCTCGACGTCGTCTACGTGATCGGGCTGGCCGAAGACATCGTTCCCGGCCGCCTGCACGAGGACGCCCTGCTGCCCGAGCGGGTGCGTGACCAGACCGGCGGCGAGCTCCCCTCCTACCGGGAACGACTCGACGCCAAGCACCGTCACCTGCTGGCCGCGTTCGCCGCCGCACCGCGGGTGGTCGCGACCTTCCCGCGCGGCGACCTGCGACGGCACAGCCACCGCCTGCCGAGCCGGTGGCTGCTGCCCAGCTTCCGGGCGCTCTCGGACAATCCCGACCCTTCCGGCAACCGACTGGGACAGCGAGCCGCACGACTGGCTCGCCTCGTCACCGTCCTACGCCGGGACGATCATGCGGACCCCCGTGCCGGCGAGTGAGCAGGAGTGGAGGGTACGCACCGCGTCGGCGCGACACCCCCTTCACGACGAGGTCGTCGATCGCGCGATGGCGATGATCAGAGCCCGGTCGCAGGAGCAGCTCACCCGCTTCGACGGCAACCTCGTCGGCGTGCCCGGTCTGCCCGACTACGCGCGCGACGAGCAGTCGGTCTCACCGACGTCGCTGGAGGCGTACGCGGTCTGCCCGCACGCGTACTTCATGGAGCACATGCTGGGCGTCACACCGGTCGAGCAGCCCGAGGAGATCGTCACGATCAGCGCCGCTGACGATCGGCAACCTGATGCACGAGAGCTTCGACGCGCTGGTGACCGAGTTCGCCGACGCTCTGCCGGCCTTCGCCGAGCCATGGACACCGGAGCACCGCCGCCGCTTCGCCGAGATCGCCGAGACGAAGGCACGCGAGTTCGAGGCGGAGGGGCTCACCGGGCATCCCCGGCTGTGGCAGCACGAGCGGGATCGCATCCTGGCCGACCTCGTCTGGATGCTCGACGATGACGACTCCTGGCGTCGGGAGCGCGACGCGCGCGCCCTGACCAGCGAGCTTGCCTTCGGCATAGACGGCCACGACCCGGTCGTGGTCCCGATCCGACGGCGGCCGGGTGCGGCTGCGCGGCAGAGCCGACAAGGTCGACCGTGCCCGCGACGGCACGCTCTATGTGACCGACATCAAGACCGGTGGCTCGAAGCGGTTCACGGGGATCACCGAGCAGGATCCTGTGGTCGCGGGGACGAAGCTGCAGCTCCCGGTCTACGCCTATGCAGCGCGTCAGCGGCTCGGTGAACCGGACACCCCGGTGCAGGCGGCGTACTGGTTCGTCCGCAAGTCCCGTGGGACACGCGTCGACGTTCCGCTGACCAGCCGGGTCGAGACGCTGTACGCGCAGACACTCGACGTCATCGTGTCGTCGATCGCGACCGGACTGTTCCCCGGGCGCGCCCCGGACAGCCCTGACTTCGTCCTACGTGCAGTGCGGATACTGCAACCCCGACGGGCTCGGGCACGGTGAGGCGAGGACCCGGTGGGAGCGCAAGCGCGCCGACCCGGCGCTGAAGGTGTACGTCGCGCTCGTCGAACCCGAAGCCCTCGACGACCGAGGGGGCCGGCTGATGCCGGACTCCTTGGTGGACGAAGAGGCCCGGCGGACGATCCGCGAGGACACCGGACGGACGCTGTTCGTCGACGCCGGTGCCGGATCGGGCAAGACCAGCAAGCTCATCGACCGGGTCATGCGGCTCGTGCTCGAGGACGGCGTCCCGTTGCGGACGATCGCCGCCGTCACCTTCACCGAGAAGGCCGGCGCCGAGCTGCGTGACCGGCTGCGCGCGGAGTTCGAGAAGGTCGAGCAGAGCCCCGAAACGGGCGAGCGCGGGTGAACGCGCCGCGGTCGCCCTCGACGACCTGGACGCGGCGGCGATCGGCACCCTGCACTCCTTCGCGCAGCGGATCCTCACCGAGCACCCATCGAGGCCGGGCTGCCACCGCTGGTCGAGGTGCTCGACGAGGTCGGCTCCTCGGTGGCGTTCGAGGACCGCTGGGCCGCGCAGCGCGCCCGGCTGCTCGACGACGACGCGACTCGCCGAGACGTTCCTGCTGGCGATGGCGGCCGGCGTCGACGCTGGAGCACCTGCGCGTCAGCTGGCCAAGGCCTTCGGCAACGACTGGGACCTGGTCGATGACCGGGTGCTGTCCTCGCCGGCGCCGGAGCCGGTCGCGTTGCCGGACCTGACGGCTCTCGTCGACGAGGCCACGCGGCTGGTCGCGAGCGCGCGACGAGCTGCACCGATCGCCGACGACAAGTTCCTCGCCCCGCCTGGTGGAGCTCGGCGAGTGGGCGCGACCGCCTCGTCGCCGCTCAGGACGTCGGCCAGCGGCTGCCAGGTCGCTGCGTCGACGCGGCCAACCTGACGTTCGCCCACGGCCAGGCGAAGAACTGGGGCGGACCAGCTCGACCGAGCTTCGAGCGAGTGCCTGCACGGCAATGGCAGCGAGCCCGCACGATCGTGCGGACGTGCTGGACGCCGTCCTGCGGCCGCTCGCCCGCTGGATCGCCGACGCGGGTCCTGGAGGCGGCCCACGAGCGCGCGGCGGAGGGCCGGCTGGAGTTCCACGACCTGCTCGTGCTCGCCCGCGACCTGCTGCGCGCACGACGCCGAGGTCCGCGCCGCGCTGCAGGCGCGCTACCGGCGGCTGCTGCTCGACGAGTTCCAGGACACCGACCCGATCCAGATCGAGATCGCGGTGCGCATCGCCGGCGGTGCCGCGGCCGGCGCACGAGCGACTGGGAGGACGTCGACGTCCCGCCCGGCTCGCTGTTCGTCGTCGGCGACCCCAAGCAGTCGATCTACCGGTTCCGCCGGGCCGACATCGCGATGTACCTGCGCGCGCAGGAGGTCCTCGGCGAGACACGTCACGCTGACGACCAACTTCCGCACCGTCGCCCCGGTCCTCGACTGGGTCAACGAGGTGTTCGCGCACGCTGATCGCGAGGACGCCGAGGGCGCGCAGCCGGCCTACCGTCGCGCTGGACGACCACCGCGACGGACCGACGAGCGGCCGGCGACCCGGTCGCCGTGCTCGGCGCGCGGGCGCACGACGACGGGCCGAACGCCGCGACGCTGCGCGAGCGCGAGGCCGCCGACGTCGCGGCGGTCATCGCAGCAGGAGCGGCTGCGACCGAGCGACTGGCACGGTGCTGACGACGAGCGGACCGCGGCGTGGCGCGCCGCTGCAGGCTCGGCGACATCGCCGATCCTGGTCCCGGCGCGCACCTCGCTGCCCTTCCTCGAGGACGCGCTCGACCGCGCCGGCGTCGCCTACCGCGCCGAGTCGAGCTCGCTGGTCTACCAGGCGCCGGAGGTGCGCGACCTGCTCGCGGCCGCCCGCGCGATCGCCGACCCGAGCGACGTGCTCGCGCTGCGTGACCGCGCTGCGCTCGCCGCTGTTCGGCTGCGGCGACGACGACCTGTGGACGTGGAAGCGGGCCGGCGGGCGCGTTCAGCCTGCTCGCGCCGGTCGACGAGGACGCTGGCGCGACCACCCGGTCGGGCGCGCCCTCGGCTACCTGCGGCGGCTGCACTACGAGCTCGCGGTGGATGACACCGAGCGAGGTGCTCGGCGCGGCTCGTCGCCGACCGGCGGATGCTCGAGGTCGCCGCGTTCGGCGCCGCGCGCGCGCGACGCGTGGCGCCGGCTGCGGTTCGTCGTCGACCAGGCCCGGGCCTGGTCCGAGGTCGAGCACGGCGGGCTGCGCGCCTACCTCGCCTGGGCGGCCCGCGCAGGGCGAGGAGACGCTCGCGGGTCGCCGAGGCGGTGCTGCCCGAGACCGACGTCGACGCCGTGCGGGTCATGACCGTCCACGCCGCCAAGGGCCTGGAGTTCCCGATCGTCGTGCTGTCCGGCATGACGCTCGCAGCCCCGCAACCGGAGCGCGGCGTGCAGCTGCTGTGGAGCCGGACGACGGCTACGAGGTCAAGCTCGGCAGAGGCGTGCAGACCGACGACTTCGACAGCGCGCAGCCCGCTCGACGAGCAGATGGACGACCTACGAGCGCATCCGGCTGCTCTACGTCGCGGCGACCCGTGCGCGCGACCACCTCGTCGTGTCGCTGCACCGCAAGCAGAACCAATGGCACGCCGACCAACGCCGAGACTGCTCGCCGAGGCCGGGGCGGCCGACACCAGGTTCGCCGAACCTTTCGCCGGCTCGACCGCGTCGACGTGCCGCCCACCGCACCAGCCGTCGACTCCGCGCCACCGCAATGGCAGGCCTGGCTGGATCACCGACCAGTCGGCCATGACGTCGAGTCGCACCCCGGCGGCGGTGAGCGCCTCCGGTCTGGAGGGCACCGAGCCCGACGTGGTCCTCGAGCCGTCCGAGGCGGGCGCCGGCCGCGCCAAGGGCCCGCGAGACGTCGAGCTGCCGCCGTGGTCGAAGGGCCGCTACGGATCCGCGATCGGCCGAGCCGTGCACGGAGTGCTGCAGATCGGTCGACCTGGCCACCGGCGCGGGGCTCGACGAGGCGGTCGCCGCCCAGTGCCTCGCCGAGGGTGTGACCGAGCATCGCGGTGTGGTCGGCGACCTGGTGCGGTCGGCGCTGGCCTCCGACGTCGTACGTCGCGCCGCCGACCCGGCAGCACTGGCGGGAGTCCTACGTCGGCACCGTTCAGGAGGACGGCACCGTCCTCGAGGGCTTCGTCGACCTCATCTACCGCGAGGACGACGGCTCACTGGTCGTCGTCGACTACAAGACCGACGCGATCCCGGCCGCGGCGATCACCGCACGCACGCTCTACTACCGACCGCAGATCGAGGCATACCTGAACGTTCTGTCCCGTGCCTGTGGCACGACCACGATCAGCGGTCGGCTGCTCTTCCTGCACCCGGCGGCGGCGACCGAAGTGGCCGTCGGCATCGGGTAGTACGGTCCATGTCATGACCGCTGACCTGGACTACCTCAACCATCTGTCACGCGAGTCCGCACGCTTCGCGGAGGCGTTGCGTGAGGCGTCGGCGGACACCTCCGTTCCGACCTGCCCGGACTGGAATGCCGACGACCTGCTGTGGCACCTGGCAGAGGTCCAGTGGTTCTGGGGGACCATCGTGCGCGAAGGGCTCACCGAGCCGTCGCGGGCCGAGGAGCTCAAACCCGAGCGACCGGCGGACCGGGCCGCACTGTCGGCTTTCTACCAGCAGGCCAGCCGAGACCTTCAGGACATACTCGCGACGAAGTCCCCGCAGGCGCATGCCTGGACCTGGTCGACCGAACAGACCGTCGGCTTCATCAGGCGACGCCAGGCGCACGAGGCCCTCATCCACCGGCTGGACGCCGAGTTGACCTCGGGCAACCGCACCCCGATGGACACCAACCTCAGCGCCAACGGAGTCGACGAGGTGTTGCGCATCATGTACGGCGGAGCACCGCCGTGGGGCAGGTTCAGCGCCGACAAGCACAGGACCATCCGGGTGATGACGACCGATACCGGCGACTCCTGGCTCCTCACCCTCGGTCGGTTCGGCGGAGTCGATCCCGACAACAACACCAGCTACGAGGACGAGCCGGACCTGCGGGTTTCCGACAACGACGGCGGCGAGCCGGCCGCGGCCACCATCAGCGGCAGCGCCGCTGACCTGAACTGCTGGCTCTGGCACCGGCCGAGCGTCCAGCGGGTCGATCGATCCGGTGACCAGGAAGTGCTCGCCGACTTCGAGTCGACGATCGCACCGGGCATCAACTGAACGCCGCGGGCACCGGGTGCGATGTTCGGACCGATCGGAGCATCCGTGCCACCGTTAGAGCATCGCCTGGCCACCGCCGTCCTCGTGGTCGGAACCGGTGGGTCCGGGCTGCGGTCGGCAATCGAGCTCGCCGACGCCGGCGTCGGTGTGCTCGCCGTGGGCAAGCGGCCAACGGCGGACGCGCACACATCGCTTGCGGCGGGCGGGATCAACGCTGCCCTGGCGACGATGGATCCAGCGGACAGCTGGCAACAGCATGCTGCCGACACCCTCAAGGAGAGCTACCTGCTCGCCCATCCGCGCACCGTCCAGATCGTGACCGAGCAAGCGGCCCGGGGCATCCACGACCTGGAGCGCTACGGCATGCATTTCGACCGCCAGCCCGACGGTCGGATCTCACAGCGGTTCTTCGGTGCTCACAAGTTCCGCCGCACGGCCTTCGCCGGGGACTACACCGGCCTCGAGATCCAGCGCGCGCTGTCTTCCCGGGCGACGCAGCTCGACGTCACGATCCTCGACCGTGTCTACATCACCCGCCTCCTGGTGGAGGACGGCGTCGTGTTCGGCGCCTACGGCTTCGATCTCGTCGACGGGAGCCGCTACGTCATCCACGCGGACGCGGTCATCCTGGCCACCGGTGGTCACACCCGCATCTGGAGACGCACCTCCTCGCGCCGCGACGAGAACACCGGCGACTCGTTCCGTCTCGCCGTCGATGCAGGCGCCAGGCTTCGCGATCCGGAGCTGGTGCAGTTCCACCCGTCCGGGATACTCGAACCAGAGAACGCCGCCGGCACACTCGTGAGTGAGGCGGCGCGCGGAGAGGGCGGCATCCTCCGCAACGCCGCCGGCGAGCGGTTCATGGCCCGCTACGACCCCGAACGCATGGAACTCTCGACCCGCGATCGAGTCGCGCTCGCCTGCTACACCGAGATCAAGGAGGGGCGCGGCACGCCGCTCGGCGGAGTCTGGCTCGACGTCTCACACCTTCCGCGCGACGCGATCATGACCCGGCTCCCCCGGCTCTACCAGACCATGCTCGACCTGCAGATGCTCGACATCACCCGAGACCCGATCGAGATCGCACCGACCGCCCACTACTCGATGGGTGGCGTCTGGGTCCGTCCCGACGATCACAGCACTGACGTGGACGGCCTGTTCGCCATCGGCGAGGCAGCGAGCGGCCTGCACGGGGCAAACCGCCTGGGCGGAAACTCACTGATCGAGCTTCTCGTCTTCGGGCGCATCGTCGGTCAGGCGGCGGCTGCCTACTCGGCGGCGCTGTCTGTTCAGCGCCGCTCCGCGGCGGCCGTGACCCGGGCCAGCGGCGAGGTCGACGAACTGCTGGCCGCCGATGGACGCGAGAACGTCCGCGCCCTGCAGCGCGGCATCCGAAACATCATGACCGAGCGCGCGGGAGTGGTCCGCGACGAGGATGGCCTGCGCTCAGGACTGGTCGAGCTCGAGCAGATCGTCGGACGGATGGCCGACATCGGAGTCCATCCCGACATCGCCGGGTTCCAGGACCTGGCGCACGCCTTCGACCTCAAGTCGGCCGTCCTGGCGGCGCGCGCGACCTTGGAGGCGGCGCTGGAGCGCCGGGAGACAAGGGGATGCCACAACCGCAGCGACTACCCCGACCTTGATCCTGAGCTCCAGGTCAACCTCGTCTGGCAGCCCGGGAGCGCAGTGACCCGCCAGGCGATCCCGCCGATCCCCGCCGACATCGGCGCCCTCATGGGGGAGGTCTCCACGGTCGGCAAGCTGATCGAGTGAACCGGCCGGCCATCGTCGGGATACCAGCACCCCTGTGCCACCACCACCAGACAAACCGGTGCCAGTGCCCTGGCGTCCGACGCGGCCGCGCGGTCCAATGAGCGGGTGGACCTCGAGCTGGACGACCGCACCGGAGCACCGAGACGTGAGATCGGATGTGCTTCGTGTGCTCCTCGCCGATGACAACATCCTCGTCCGCGAGGGGGTCCGGGCGCTGCTGACGATGCGGCCCGGCCTTGACGTCGTCGCGGTGGCGGAGGACTACGACGGCCTGGTCACGGCCGCCGACGAGCACCTACCCGACGTGATCGTCACCGATATCCGGATGCCCCCGACCTTCACCGACGAGGGCATCGCCGCCGCCAAGCAGGTGCTCTCCCGGCATCCCGGGACCGGGATCGTGGTGCTGTCCCAGTACGACGACCCCGAGTACGCCGTCGCGCTGCTGACCGAGGGCGCGGCGGGATTCGCGTACCTGCTCAAGGAGCGCGTCGCCGACGGAAACCGGCTCGTACGCGCGGTGCACGAGGTCGCATCCGGCGGCTCGATGCTCGATCCGGAGATCGTGCAGGCGCTGATCGCCCCGGCACGACCGGTCGAGGGGTTGTCGCCGGATGAGGAGACCATGCTGCAGCTCGTCGCCGAGGGAAAGCCGGTCAAGGCGATCGCAGCCAGCCTGGGCACGTCCCCCGCCGCCGTCGACGCGAGGGTCGATGCACTGTTCCTGCACCTGGCCACCGACGCCAGTTCCGGGCGCGCCAGCGCGCTGCGACAGCTGAAGATGCTGCACAGCGCCATCGTCGAGCGGGAGGAGCAGGGGGAGACGCTCAGCAGGCTGCTCCCGAGCGGGCTGGCAGAACGGCTCCGGCGGGACAGGGGAGCCGTCGATCGCACCGAGCGGATGACGGTGACGATCCTGATGTCCGACGTGCGTGGCTACTCCGCCATCGCGGAGCGCTCGGACCTCTCCGTGCTGGCCCGGCAGCTCAACGCGCACCGCAAGGAGATGAACGGCGCCATCCTCGACGAGGGAGGCACCGTCATGCAGTACATCGGCGACGCGGTGATGGCTGTCTTCGGCGCCCCGCTGGCGCAGGATGACCATGCGGCCCGAAGCGTGGCGGCCGCGACGGCCATGCACGCGCGGCAGGCGCTGCTCGACGAGCGGTGGCGGGATGAGGGTCTCGACGGCTTCGGCCTCGGCATCGGCCTCTCGACCGGTGAGGTCGCGGCCGCCCTCCTGGGCAGCGAGGAGCGGCTGGAGTACACGCTGGTCGGGGACACGGTCAACCTCGCGCAGCGACTTCAAGACCTCGCCCGACCCGCGGGCTCGACCGTGGCGAACACCGCCACCGTCGAGCAGGCCCCGGGATGGCAGTTCGAGTCGTTGGGCGAGGTCCAGGTGAAGGGGCGGGTGGCGCCGGTACGGGCGCACCGGCTCACCGGGCGGGACAACGGGGCCTCGAGGAGTCAGGACCGATGACTGAGCCGACCGCACGTGCCGAACCCCTCCTCAGCGTCCGGGGCCTGCGCAAGACGTTCCAGGCCGAGGTGGCCCCGGTCCGCGCGCTGCGCGGCCTCGATCTTGACCTGGCCCGCGGGGAGTTCGCCGCGGTGATGGGCCCGTCGGGATGTGGGAAGTCGACGCTGCTCAACGTGGTCGCCGGCCTGGACGTCGTCGACGAGGGGACGATCACGGTCGACGGCGAGACCGTGACCGGGCGCGACGAGAACTGGCTGGCGCGTTTCCGCCGCCGGCACATCGGCATCGTGTTCCAGTTCTTCAACCTGATCGACGGCACGACGGCGCTCGACAACATCGTCTTGCCGGCGGTGATCGGCGGGATGCGCCGACGGGCCGCCGAGACGCGGGCGCGGGATCTGCTGGACCTGCTCGGCCTGGCGGACAAGGCGTCGGCGATCCCCGCGGTGCTCTCCGGCGGCCAGCGGCAGCGACTGGCGATCGCCCGGGCGCTCGTCAACGAGCCCTCGCTGCTGCTCGCCGACGAGCCGACCGGGGCGCTGGACTCCGACGGGGGACAGGAGGTGCTCGAGCTGTTCCGTCGGCTGCACGCTGACGGGCAGACGATCCTGATGGTCACCCACTCCGCCGATGTTGCCGCCGGGGCGTCGAGGGTGGTGCGACTCCAGGACGGCCGGCTGCAGAGTGACACCGCGGACCTGGTGCGATGAGGGCTGTCCTGCTCTGGTTGCGCCTGGACGGGCGCAGGCGATGGCGGTCCCTCGCGACGCTGGCAATCCTGCTCGGGATGTCCGGCACGCTGGTGCTCGCGGTGACCGCCGGCGCGCGACGGGACGGCAGCGCGATGGAACGCCTGCGCGCGCAGACTCTGCCGGCAACGGCCGTGGTGCTGCCCAACACGCCGGGGTTCGACTGGGACGCCATCCGCGCACTTCCCGAGGTCGAGGCGGTCGGGGAGTTCCCGGTAGGGGCGGTCTTCGGGGTCGACGGCATCAACCCCGACGCGGTCGGATTCCCCAACGGCAGCGCGGAAGGCTACGTCGACCTCGAGCGCGGCGCGATGACGGACGGCCGCATGTTCGACAACTCCGCGGTCGACGAGGCGGTCGTCAACCAGCCGTTCGTGGACAAGTACCACCTCTCAGTCGGAGACACCCTGACCGCCCGGATGTTCACCCCCGCGCAGCTTCGGGCGCACGCCGACGATGCCGACCCACCGAACCCGCGGATCGCGAAGGGGCCGACGCAAGCCCTGCGCATCGTCGGGGTGGGACTCGTCCCTTGGATCTTCGCCGTCGGAAGCGATGACAGCCCGGGGATGCTGACGACCTACGGGTTCTTTCACAGGTATGAGCGCTACATGGTCCCGCCTGGGCCGTTCAGCTACGTCAACGCGCTGGTGCGGCTGCGACATGGGGAGTCGGACCTGCCGCTGTTCCAGAAGGACCTGGCGCAGGTCACCGGCCGCAACGACATCGAGGTCACCGACCTCACCGCTGGGGCGAAGCGGGTCACGAACGCGACGTCGTTCGAGCACGACGCGCTGCTGCTGTTCGCCTTCTGCGCCGCGATCGCTGCCATGCTCATCGTGGGCCAGGCGATAGTCCGCTACACGTCATCGGCCGTCGCCGACCTCGATGTCCTGCGTTCACTCGGGCTGACCCGCGGTGAGTCGTTGTTGGCCGCCGTCGGCGGACCGGTGCTGGCCGCGGCTGTCGCCGCGGTCGTCTGCGTCATCGGTGCCTATGTGGCATCGCCGTTGTTCCCCATCGGAGTCGGCGCGACGGTCGAACCGGACCCCGGTCTGAACGCGGACTGGACGGTCCTGGCCTCGGGCGCGCTGGCGCTGCTCGCCATCGTCACCCTCATCGCCTGCGTCACCGCCGTGAACGCGCTCCGGGGTGGCGCGTCGACCGCCTCCTACCGCCGCTCGGGCGTGGCGAACTGGACCAGCCGGCTGGGTCTTCCCGTACCACTGACGCTGGGGACCAGGCTCGCCCTCGAGCCGGGCCGTGGCCGCACCGCCGTGCCCGTCCGTCCGGCGATGGTCGGAGCCGTGGCGGGCGTGCTCGGGCTGGTCGCGGCGGCGACATTCCATGCCGGGCTGTCCGACGCCACCAGCAATCCGGAGCGGTACGGGCAGTCCTGGCAGGCCGGAGGCTTCCTGGGCCTCAACGGTCATGACTTCGTCAAGGAGGACCAGCTCAGCTCGACGCTCACCACGCTGGCCGACCGTCCCGAGGTAGCCGGGCTCAACGACCTCCGCGTCGTGCCGATCACCATCGGCGCGCACTCGCTGACCATGTTCGAGCTCACCCCGATCGGGGGTGGCATCACCCCGGTGTCGCTCTCGGGGCGCGAGCCGAGAGCCGATGATGAGATCGCCCTCGGTCCGCTGACAGCCAAGCAGCTCGACGCGCACGTCGGCGACCAGCTGGACGTCAAGGGCGAGCGCAGCCTGCCGCTGACAGTCTCCGGCATCACGTTCGTCCCCGCGGCCCTGCACAACGCCTACGACGAGGGAGCCTGGGTGACCGGTGGCACGATGGCAAAGCTCTATCCCAGCGGCTTCTTCAAGTTCCACCTGCTACTCGCCCGGTTCCAGCCAGGCACCGACGTGAAGGCCGCCATCAAGGCCATCGGAAAGGACACCGGCATCGGGTTCGATCCCAACACGCCGCCGGCTGACGTCACCAACCTGCGCACCGTCCGGCTCCTGCCGACCCTGATGGGTGCGTTCCTGGCCCTGCTCGCGGTCGGAGCCGTCGGGCACGCGCTCGCGACCGCGGTCCGGCGGCGCCAGCACGACATGGCGGTGCTGCGCGCTCTCGGGCTGACGCACGCTCAGGTACGTGCGACCGTCGCCTGGCAGGCGACGACCCTGGCAGTCGTGGGCCTGATCTTCGGCATCCCACTCGGTCTGGCACTGGCCCGCACGCTGTGGCGCGTGGTCGCCGAGCGGACCCCCGTGCAGTACGTCCCACCGCTCGCGCTGCTCGCGCTCGTCCTGGTGGTGCCGCTCTCGGTACTCGTCGCCAACGTCCTGGCGGCGTTCCCGGGGCAACGGGCAGTCCGTCAGCGTATCGGCGCAGTCCTGAGAGCGGAGTGAGGGCAATGGGTGCCGTCCTGCTCTGGTTGCGCCTCGACGGGCGCAGACGGTGGCGGTCCTTGGCAGTCCTGAGCGTCCTGCTGGGGCTGTCCGGCGCGCTGGTCATCGCGGTGACCGCCGGCGCCCGCCGGGACGGCAGCGCGATGGAACGCCTGCGCGCGGTGAGCCTGCCAGCAACTGCCGTTGTGCTACCCAACACCCCGGGGTTTGACTGGGACGCGATCAAGGCGCTGCCGGAGGTCGCCGCGGTGGGGGAGTTCCCGGTCGGGGCGAGCTTCGGGATCGAGGGGATCAGCCCCAATGCCATCGGATTTCCCAACGGCAGCGCGGACGGCTACGTCAATGTCGAGCGGGGAGCTGTTCTGGCCGGCCGCCGAATCGACAACTCAGCGGTCGACGAGGTAGTCGTCAACCAGCCGTTCGTGGACAAGTACGGCCTGTCCGTCGGTGACACCCTCACCGCCCGGATGTTCACGCCGCAGCAGCTCCGCGCCCACTCAGACGACGTCGATCCGCCGAACCCAAGAACGGCGAAGGGTCCGACTCAGACCCTGCGGATCGTCGGCGTGATCCGGGTGCCATGGGTTTTCGCGTTCGGGGGTGAGGACGGCGCGGGCGTCATCACGTCGTATGCGTTCTTCCGCAAGTACCAACACGACATGCTGATCCCGGGACCGTTCAACTACACCAATGCGTTGGTGCGGCTGCGGCATGGCGAGTCGGACCTGCCGTTGTTCCAGAACGACCTCGCCCGGGTCACCGGCCGCAACGACATCGAGGTCGCCGACCTCACTCAGGGGACGAAGCGGGTGACGAACGCGACGTCGTTCGAGCGGGACTCACTGTTCCTGTTCGGATTCTGCGCCGCGATCGCCGCCATCCTCATCGTCGGCCAGGCCATCGTGCGCTACACCTCGTCGGCGGTGGCCGACCTCGACGTGTTACGTGCGCTCGGGCTGACCCGGCGTGAATCGCTGCTGGCATCCATCGGCGGTCCGGTGCTGGCAGCAGCAGTGGCCGCTGTCGGCTGCCTCCTCGGTGCGTATCTCCTGTCGCCGCTGTTCCCGATCGGTGTGGGCGCGAAGATCGAGCCGGACCCCGGGCTGCACGCCGACTGGGCGGTGCTGGCGCCTGGGGCGCTTGCGCTGGTCGCGATCGTCACGTCCATAGCCTGCGTCACCGCTCTCAAGGCACTCAGGCGCAACACGTCGACAGGCTCCTACCGCCGGTCCACCGTCGCCAATTGGACGAGCCGGCTCGGCCTTCCCGTACCCACCACGCTCGGCACCAGGCTTGCCCTGGAGCCCGGGCGAGGCCGCACCGCGGTTCCCGTGCGTCCGGCAATGGTCGGAGCCGTGGCAGGAGTGCTCGGACTGGTGGCCGCGGCGACGTTCCAGGCGGGGTTGTCCGACGCCATCGACACCCCGGAACGGTACGGGCAGGTATGGCAGGCGGGCGGCTTCTTCGGCCTCAACGGCCACGACTTCGCCTCCAAGGCGAAGATCACGTCGAGGCTGAAGGCGGTATCCGACCGTCCCGAGGTCGCCGGGCTCAACGACACCCGGCTGGTGCCGGTGACCATCGGCGACGACGCCCTGACAGTGTTCGAGCTCGACCCGGTCGGCGGCGGCATCACCCCGGTCTCACTGTCCGGGCGTGAGCCCAGGGCGGACGACGAGATCGCACTCGCCCCATTCACCGCGAAGCAGATCGGAGCGAAGGTCGGCGACCGGGTGACCGTCAAGGGTGAGCGGGATCTGTCGCTGAGGGTGTCAGGCATCACCTTCGTCCCCGCGGCGATCCACAATGCCTATGACGACGGGGCCTGGGTGACCGCTGACACGATGGGGAAGCTCTACCCCAGCGGCTTCTTCAAGTTCCACCTGGTCCTCGTCCGCTTCCAGCCTGGGACCGACGCCGCGGCCGCGATCAGTGCCATCAACAAGGACACCCACCTCGGACTGGAGCCGGACTCACCACCGTCGGACGTCCTCAACCTCCGCACCGTCCGGTTGCTGCCGACTCTGATGGGGCTCTTCCTGGCCCTGCTGGCGATCGGCGCAGTCGGGCACGCGCTGGCCACGGCGGTCCGCCGCCGCGGGCACGACATGGCCGTGTTGCGCGCTCTCGGGCTGACCAGGCCACAGGTGCGGGCAACGATCGCCTGGCAGGCGACGACGCTTGCGGTCGTCGGTCTGCTGTTCGGGATCCCGCTGGGTCTCGCCCTTGCCCGCACCCTGTGGCGGGTCGTTGCCGACCGCACCCCGGTCCAGTACGTCCCGCCGCTCGCTGTGCTCGCGCTGGTGCTCGTCGTACCGGTGTCGGTGGTTGTGGTCAACCTCCTAGCGGCCTACCCCGGGCACAAGGCCGTCCGTCAGCGCATCGGCGCCGTGCTGAGAGCGGAGTGAACATGCACCAGGGACGCGACCGACTCGACTGGGCGCTGGCCGGTGGCTGCGTGGCGGTCGCGGCGGTGCTGGCCATGCTGACCGTACGGCTGCTGCTCGATCTGCACTGGTCGGTGCCGTTGCTGTTCGGAATCGCGCTGCTGTCCGCCGTGCCCTTCGTCGTGCTGGGCTTCGTGCCGTCATGGAGTCCCGCGGGCCGGCGGGTGCTGCGCGAGAGCATCGTGGCCGCGGGCCTGGTCGTTTTCGTGTGCCTGATCTACTCGGTGCTGATGGTCGGGCTCGATCGCCAGGCCAGGCCCGCGGAACGCAGCCTGGTGGGGCTCTCGATGGTGGCGGCGCTGGCGGTGGCCGCGCTGGCGGTCCCGGTGCGCAACAGGCTGGTGGGGTTCGCCGAGCACCTGGTGCCCGGAATGGGCGTACGCCCGCAGGAGGCGCTGGACAACCTGAGCACCCGGATGACACGGGCCGTGCCGATGGACGAGCTGCTGTTGCAGCTGGCCGAGAGCCTGCAGGCCTCGACTGCGCCGGCGGGAGCCGAGGTCTGGGTGGCCTCCGACGAGGCTCTGGTGCGCACGATCGCCGTACCGAGCCTTCCCCAGGAGCGGCTCGTGCTCGGCGCCGATGAGCAGCGTGTCGTCGCGCGGGCCCGGGTCAGCGGAAACGCCTGGGCCGCGATGTGGGCGCCGAGCCTGCTGACCGGCAGGGAGGACCAGGTCGTCCGCGTGGCACCCATCAGCCACCTCGGCAACCTGCTGGGTCTGCTCGTGGTGCGCCGCCCGCCCGGCGCCCGGGCCTTCACCGAGGACGAGGAGTCCAGCCTGGCCGAGCTGGCCCGGCACACCGGGCTGGCATTGCACAATGTCCGCCTGGACGGTGCCCTGCAGGCCTCGCTGGAGGAGCTGCGGCACCGAAACGCCGAGCTCCAGGCCTCCCGGGCGCGAATCGTCGCGGCCGCGGACCAGAGCAGGCGCCGGATCGAGCGGGATCTCCACGACGGCGCCCAGCAGCACCTGGTGGCGATGGCGGTGCGGATAGGGCTGGCCCGCACGATCCTCGAGGAGGACCCGGAGCAGGTCGGGCCGGTGCTCGACGAGTTCCGGAAGGAGGTCCAGGCCACGCTGACCGAGCTGCGCGCCCTGGCTCACGGCATCTATCCACCGCTGCTGCGTGACCGCGGTCTGGAGGAGGCGTTGCGCAACGCCTGCGCGCGCTCGGCGCTGCCGGTCGAGGTGGACGTCCAGCTGGAGGAGCGGCCGCCGGCCGACATCGAGGCGGCGGTCTACTTCTGCTGTCTGGAGGCCGTGAACAACGCCGTCAAGCATGCCGGCGACGATGCGTCGATCACCTTGAGCGTGCGCGTCGAGGGTACGTCGCTGACGTTCGACGTCATCGACAGCGGCGTGGGCTTCGAGATGGGACACAGCGCCGCTGGGCAGGGCTTCGACAACATGAGCGACCGGCTCGGTGCGTACGGCGGTGAGCTGATCGTCGAGTCCGCACCCGGTCACGGCACGAGTGTTCGCGGCCGGGTGCCGATCGGTCAGCCACCCACGCCTGAGCCGTCGGCGACTTCGGCGGCCTCGGAGTCGTCGGCGGCGTCAGAACCCGCCGACGTACCCACCGTCAGCGAACTCGCGTAGCAGCCGGGGGCTGAGATCCTCCTTGTGCACGTACGCCCTGGCGCCACATGCGCGGGCGTCGGCCGGCAGATCCTCGACTCGGTAGGTCGACATCAACAGCACGCGGGCCTGTGGCCGGTCGGCCACGATCCGCTTGGTGGCCTGCAGACCGTCGATGCCCGGCAGGTTGATGTCCATCAAGATGATGTCCGGGTGGATCGAGTCGGTCAGCTCGATTGCCTGCTCGCCCGACTCCGCCTCGGCTGCCACCGTGAACCCACGCGCCGCGGCGACGACGGTACGGGCCGCGGCCCGGAATGCCTCCTGGTCGTCGACGATGAGAACGTCGATCTCGGCCGCCCCGTTGTGGTTCACGTGACCAGGGTGCGCCATGCCACCGGCCGACGCCAGCAGGCCCGCCTGTGGATCGGCAGGGTGCTAGCCTCCCCCACCGGCGCTGCTCTGCGACGACAGGTACAACAGCACCGCGGTCACCCGCTTGTTGACCGCCCGGGAGGGCTCGCTCAAGCCGAGCTTGGCGAACAGCGCGTTGATGTGCTTCTCGACCGCGCGCTCCGACACCGAGAGCGACCTGGCCACGGCCTCGTTGCTCTGGCCCTGGGCGATCTGCGACAGCACGGCCCGCTCGCGCGGGGTGAGTCCGTTCAGCGGGTCCTGCTGCGACTGGCGCCGGCCCGCGACCAGCGACTCCACCACCATGGGGTCGATGACCGACCCACCGCGGGCGACTTCCCGGATGGCCGTCACCAGCTGGTCTCGTTCGCTCACGCGCTCCTTCAGCAGGTAGGCCCGCCCCTGGGAGCCGCTCTGCAGCAGCGAGAGTGCGTACTCCGGCTCCCGGAACTGGGACAGCACGACGACGCCGATCCGTGGATGGCTGGTGCGCAGCGCGACGGCCGCCCGGACCCCCTCGTCGGTGCCGGTCGGCGGCATCCGGATGTCGGTCACCACCACGTCGGGACTGTGCTCCTCAACGAGGGCAAGCAGCGTGTCGTAGTCCCCGCACTGGCCGACGACGTCCAGGTCGGGCTCGTGGTCGATGACCCGTAGCACGCCCTCGCGGACCAGGAGCGCGTCGTCGGCGACGACAACTGTGAGCGACACGCCAGAATCGTACGCGTCGCGGACCTGACCGGATCGGATTCACCGAGCGTCAGCGGACCGGTGTCGTCCGTAGTGGCACGGCGCGGGCGATCGCGTCGAAGTCCGCATCCTTGTGCACGAGCACGGCGTCGTGGCGCAGCGCCACCGCGGCGATCAGGCAGTCGGTGAGCCGCCGCACGGTGAAGCCGCGCCGCCGGGTGGCGCGGTAGATGAGCGTCGCGTCGCGGTAGTCGTGCACGGGCTGCACGCTGAGCATCGGCAACGCCGACGTCAGCAGGTCCAGCTGTTCGACGGCGCGCTCATCGAGGGCGCCAGCCATCAGCTCCATCACCACGGGCTCGGTCACCGCCGGCAGATCGTCAGACGAGAGCATCCTGCGCAGTGCCTTCCGGGCGCGGGTGTCGCTGGCTCGCAGGTAGTCGATCCAGACGGAGGTGTCGACGAGGTTCATGCAACGCCCCCGCCGGTCACCCTGGTCGAGCGCATCTCGTCGAGATCTCCGTCCCAGCCGATGCCTTCCAGGCTGAGCATGAACGCGGGCGTCACCGACGAGCCGACCAGCCTGCGCAGGGCCAGGTCGACGGCCTCGCGCTTGGTCTTGACGCGGAAGCGACGCATCGCCTCGGCGACGAGTTCCTCGTCGATGTCGATATTGGTGCGTGACATACACCGACCGTACACCTTCGTCGAAGCCCGGCCGAGTTTGCTACCTGCGAGTAACATAGAGCGCGGACACACCGGCGAAGGGACTGTTGTGAGCGACAACATCACCGATCGGTCGCAGCACACGCGCACGTCCGTTCCAGCGCACGCCGGCACCCCAGCGCACGCCGGGGAGCGGCACGTCAGCGAGCGGGAGGCGCGCGCCACCGCGGAGGCCGCCCGGGAGACCGAGTGGGTGCGGCCGAGCTTCGCCAAGGAGCTCTACCTCGGCCGGTTCGACCTCTCGCTGATCCATCCGCATCCCCGCGGCGACGCCGAGAAGACGGCCAGGGGCGAGCAGTTCCTGGCCGACCTGCGGGCGTACTGCGAGACGCTCGACGGAGCCTTGATCGAGCGCGAGTCCAGGATTCCCGACGACTACATCAAGGGCATGACCGAGCTCGGAGTGTTCGGGATGAAGATCCCACCCGAGTACGGCGGCCTCGGACTGTCGATGGCCTACTACGGCCGCGGCCTGATGCTGCTCGGGTCGGTGCATCCGAGCATCGGCACGCTGGTGTCGGCCCACCAGTCGATCGGCGTGCCGGAACCGGTGAAGATGTTCGGCACGCGTGAGCAGAAGGAGGCATTCCTGCCCCGCTGCGCGGACGGCGCGATCAGCGCGTTCCTGCTGACCGAGCCCGACGTGGGATCGGACCCGGCGCGGCTGGCTGCGACCGCGACCCCGACCGAGGACGGCTCGGCGTACGTGCTCGACGGCGTCAAGCTGTGGACGACCAACGGCGTGATCGCCGAGCTCCTGGTCGTGATGGCCCGGGTGCCCGAGCACGACGGCGGTCGCGGCGGCATCTCGGCGTTCGTGGTCGAGGCCGACTCACCGGGCATCACCGTGGAGAACCGCAACGTGTTCATGGGGCTCAGAGGCATCGAGAACGGCCTGACCCGGTTCCATCAGGTCCGCATCCCGGCGGAGAACCGGCTCGGGCGGGAGGGCGAGGGACTGAAGATCGCCCTGTCCACGCTCAACACCGGTCGCCTGTCGATCCCGGCCATGTGCGCCGGAGCGGCCAAGTGGAGCCTGAAGATCGCCCGCGAGTGGTCCGCGGCACGGATCCAGTGGGGCCGTCCGGTCGGTGAGCACGCCGCTGTCGCGCAGAAGATCGCGTTCATGGCCGCCACCAGCTTCGCGCTCGAGGCGGTACTCGACCTGTCCACCCAGCTCGCCGACGCCGGTACCAAGGACATCCGGATCGAGGCCGCGCTGGCCAAGCTCTGGGCGAGCGAGATGGCCTGGTCGATCGCGGACGAGCTGATCCAGGTCCGCGGCGGTCGGGGGTACGAGACCGCCGACTCCCTGGCGGCGCGCGGTGAGCGGGCCGTTCCAGCCGAGCAGATCCTGCGCGACATGCGGATCAACCGCATCTTCGAGGGATCGACGGAGATCATGCATCTGCTGATCGCCCGCGAGGCCGTCGATGCCCACCTGGCCGCCGCGGGCGACCTGGCCTCGCTCGAGGCCGATCTCCCGGCCAAGGCCAGGGCCGCGGTCAAGGCCAGCGGCTTCTATGCCAGGTGGCTTCCCAAGCTGGTGACCGGGAAGGGCGCGGTTCCGACGTCGTACGCCGAGTTCGGCACCCTGGCCAAGCACCTGCGGTTCGTCGAACGGTCGTCCCGCCGGCTGGCCCGGCAGACGTTCTACGGCATGAGCCGCTGGCAGGCCAGGCTCGAGCACCGGCAGGGGTTCCTCGGCCGCATCGTCGACATCGGCGCGGAGCTCTTCGCGATGGCGGCGGTATGCACCCGTGCGCAGATGCTCCTGACCGAGGAGCCGGAGCACGCCGAGTCGGCGTTCGAGCTGGCCGAGGTGTTCTGCGCGCAGTCGCGGGTACGGATCGAGGAGCTCTTCGGGCGCCTGTGGCGCAACACCGACGACCTCGACCAGCGGGTGGCCAAGCGGGTCCTCGACGGCGCCTACACCTGGATCGAGGACGGCGTGATCGACGTCTCGGAGGGGACCGGGCCCTGGATCGCGCCCTGGTCGTCCGGTCCGTCGCAGACTGGATCGGTCGCCCGCGGCTACCGCTGACCGCGATCGATCCGACACTTGTTTCACGCGATCCGACAGTTGTTTCACGCGATCCGACAGTTGTACGCCTACCCCGATGTTCGGCGCCTTTCGGCGTCAGCTTCCGTCGCTCAGTCGGTATCTGCGCAGCCGCGTCTGCAGCAGCCGCCGCTCCCCCGGGTTGTCGGTGAGTGCGAGCGCCGCCGTGTCCGCGACGGCGGCCTCCTCGTCGCGTCCGAGCTCGCGCAGCAGCTCGGCCCGGGTGGCGTGCCACAGGTGGTAGCCACTCAGCGCGGAAGCAAGGGCGTCGACGTCGGCCAGCGCCTCGTCGACCCTCCCGAGTTTGGCGTGGGCGACGGCCCGGTTGAGGGCGACGACCGGCGACCGGTCCCTGCTGGCCAGAAGGTCGTACAGAGTGGCGATCTGTAGCCAGTCGGTCTCTTCCCAGCAGGGAGCGGAGGCATGGACGGCGGCGATAGCCGCCTGGAACTGGTAGCGCCCGGGCGACCGGAGCACCGAAGCCTTGCCCAGCAACAGCTCTCCGGTGGCGATGGCCTGGTGATCCCACCGGGAACGATCCTGGTCCCGCAGCAGCACCAGCTCGCCGCTGCTGTCGAAGCGTGCCGGCGAGCGCGCATGCTGGAACGTGAGCAGCGCGGCCAGCCCCCACGCCTCGGCCGCGGCCGGCAGGCTTGTCGCGATGACGCCAGCGAGCCACACGGCATCGGCACCCAGGTCGTGGTCGTGTGCCTGTGCGCCCGTCGACACGAAGGCCTCGTTGTACATCAGATAGACGACCGTCAGAACGTCGTCGAGCCGGGCATCGAGGAGGGCCGGCTCAGGCACGCGCAACGAGATCGACGCGTCGACGATCTTGCGCTTGGCCCGTACGATGCGCTGCGCCAGCGTCGACTCACGGACCAGGAACGCTCGGGATATCTGCGCCGTGGTCAGACCGATGACGGCGCGCAACGTGAGCGCCAGCCTTGCCTCGACCGCGAGAGCGGGATGACAGCAGGCGAACAGCAGCGCAAGCCGGTCGTCGCTGCCCCCGTGTGCCTCGAGGTCTGCGTTGTTCGCGGAGTCAGCGCCCCGGGGCAGCCGACTGAGCGTCTGGGCCTCCCGCGATGCTCGCCGAACCAGGTCGAGTCCGTTGTTGCGGGCCGCCACCTGCAGCCAGGCGGCCGGCCGCTCCGGTAGGCCCGTACGTCGCCAGGTGTAGAGGGCCTCGACGACCGCCTGCTGTACCGCCTCCTCGGCCACATCGAAGTTGCCGAAGAGGCGGTACATCGAGCTCACCAGCCGGCTGCACTCAGCTCGTACGATGCCGGCGACGGCTTCGTCAGTCGGCGCTGCCCGGCTACTCGAATTGGGAATAGTCCACCACCATCGGGCGGATCTCGACGGCCACTCCGGGCAGGCCCAACGACGGCCAGCCGCGTGTCATGGCGATCGCGGCATCCATGTCGGGTACGTCGATGATGCAGAACCCGCCGACGACCTCCTTGGACTCGGAGAACGGTCCGTCGATGACGACAACGTCCCCGCCGTCGCCGGTCCTGACCGTCGTCGCCGTCGTCACGGGATGCAGCTCGGCTCCTCCGTCAACGATTCTCCCGGCCTCGCCGTGCTCGCGGAACCACTCGTACACCTGCCCGTAGACGGCCTTGGCGCGTTCCGGCTCGACCGCGGCATCGAGGTCCGGGCGGCTGGTGAACATCAGGACGTACTTCATGGCGATTCCCTTCGTCTGGTGTCATGGCAACCCTTCGACGCCGGTCGGATCCCGAAATCGACAGTACGCAACGATTTTCTCCAAGGTTCCCCGACCTTCTCCGAACATCTGAGGGCAATTGATGCTCCTGTGGTCGTCAAGCGGCGGTGAGCCATGCGCGGTAGGTGTTGGCGAGGTGGTCGTTGCGTCGGAGGCTGCGCAGTTGTAGGTCACCAGCCCGGGCCACTGCCGGGAATTGTGCAGTTGTTGGTCACGGTCGAGCAGGAGGGGTCAGGGCAGGCGATACGCCCGACGGGCGTTGTCGCGACTGATCAGCGTCGCGATGTGCTCGGCGTCCGCCTCGGTCATGTCACCATCGTCGACGAGAGACTCGAGGACACCGGACAGGGCACGACGGAACAGGATCGTCCCGAGATAGTAGAGCTCGGCCAGGCCGAAGGCGTCGGACGAGAACAGCATCTTGCCGAACGGGACGAGCTCAAGAGACTCGCGAACGACGGCAGTGGAGAGCGCTCCGGTGTTGTGCACCGCGAGCCCGACATCCATGAACACGTGGTCGAACACCTGGGCCAGGAAGCTGGCGTGCCGGTGGAACGGGTAGTTGTGCAGCAACAGCACCGGAACACCACGGTCCTGCGTCGCCCGCAGGAACGGCGTGAGCAGCAACGGATCGCAGTCGCCGAGGTTCAGGTCGCTGTCGCCGTACCCCACGTGGAACTGCAGCGGCATCCCCAGCTCGAGCGCGGTCCAGGCCAGGTAGGCGTGCACGGTCGGGTGTGCGATGCGGTACGAGCCACCGGGACCGGGCTGCACCTGCGTCAGTGCGCTGGCCAGCGCGTCCTCGGTCGGCTTCGACGCCGGGAGCGCGAGACCGACCCGGTAGGCGGCGATGCTCTTGGCGCCGACGGCCTCCGACGACGAGAGTCGGCTGCGGAGCTGCTCACCGACGTCGCGGGGCGGCACCGAGCTCTCCAGCAGGTCCTCCGCCACCCGCTCCAGCCGGATGACCTCGTGAGCCCGCGCGCCGGCCTGCTCGCCGAGCTCCCGCGGAGTGGTCAGCATCTCCGGGACCAGCCCGGTGTCCACGAGCAGGTCGCCGATGCCCGTCGCCGCCATCAGCAGTGGGTTCACCGCCGCCGCTCCGAGATCGTTCCGCCGTTGCACGTACTCCTCGGCGCTCGCCAGCGGTTCCAGACCCAGCAGCGGCGCACACCAACGGCGCACCGCCAGCCCCACCATCGAGTCGAACGCCGTCGTGGCCAGCGGGCTGGGCCCCGACGACTCGTTGAGCAGCCCTTCGAACGCCGCCCGGTCCAGATCGCCCGCGGCGATGCCGTGGCAGTGGTGGTCGACGAGCGGTCCGTTGACGAATCGCACTCCTATCCCCTGCCCTGACTGGTCGCGTCGATCGCCTGGAACAGGTCGGCGATGATATCCGCCGCCGGTTCCACGCCACAGGACAGGCGCAGCATCCCGTCGCCGATCCGGGCCTCCCGTCGCTCCTGCGCGGACAGCGAGAAATGGGACGAGTTGAACGGTGTGCTGATCAGTGTCTCGACCCCACCGAGGCTGGTCGCCTCACACGCCACCCGGAGTCTGCGCATCACCTGCAGCGCGCGGTCGTCCCCGCCGGCGACGGTGAAGGCGACCAATGCACCGGCACGCAGGGAGCCGTCCGCGTCGCGGCGCAACAGGCGCGACGCGACGTCCGCCTGCGCCGAGCCGAGCAGGGACGCATGGCGGACCTCGGTCACGTCCGCGTGGCCGGTCAGTGCCTTCGCGACGGCCGCGGCCGTCTGGTTGGACCGACTGATGCGCAGGTCGAACGTCTGCAGCCCGCGCCAGACCAGGTACGCGGCGTGCGGGTCCAGGCAGGTTCCGAGCGTGATGACGCGCCGCTGCACCTCGCGCAGGAGGTCGTACGGTCCCACCACGACGCCGGCGATGACGTCGGAGTGCCCGTTGAGGAACTTGGTCGCCGAGTGGACTACGAGGTCGGCGCCATGCGTCAATGGCTGGAGGCAGTACGGCGTCGCGAACGTGTTGTCGACGACCAGCCGGGCGCCGTGGTCGCGCGCGATCCGGGCGAGCGCCGGCAGGTCGGCGAGCTCGAGCTGGGGATTGGTCATCGACTCGACGTACATCACCGTCGTGGGGCCGGCGGCGACTGCCTCGCGCCAGGCGTCGAGATCCAGGGCGTCCACCTGCTGCACGTCGAAGCCCCAGGCCGGCAGGTCTCGAATCAGCAGGTCCCGGGTATCGCCGTAGACCTGCTTCGCCGCCACGATGCGGTCGCCTGCCGACAGCAGGGTCAGCAGAGCGGTGGAGATCGCGCCCATGCCCGACGACGTCATGAACCCGGCCTCGGCCGACTCGAGGTCAGCGATCATGTCGGCGGTGAGATCCACCGTGGGGTTGCGGAAGCGGCCGTACCAGATCTCGTCCAGCCCGCCGGCCTGGATGTCCTTGTACGCGTCGTCGTCGAGGAAGTACGTCACCGAGTGGTGGATCGGCGGAACGACGGGCCGCGTTCGAGGCATGTTGCGGGCGGCCCGCGCCCGGCGACCCTCAGGCATTGAGGCGGTTTTCGCGGGCACCGTCGCCCGCGTCCGCCGAGGCGAGCCCGGCACTGAGTCGTCGCGCCAGGCCGGGCGAGACGATCATCACGATGGTCACCAGCGCCAGCCAGCCGAACGCGACGACCGGGAACCACCGGGGAGGTCCCTCGTCCGGGTAGGGCCACACGTTGCGGTAGAGCGTGTATCCCAGGATCACCAGCGCCAGGAGGGGGATGACGACCTGCCACATCGGAACCGGCAGCAGGCGGTCGATGAAGACGAGCCGGATGCATCCGATGGTGGCCAGCACATAGACGACGATCAGGATGAGAGTCCCGATCGTCCCGCTCCAGAAGAACGTGTCGAAGGGCTTGGCTCCGAAGAGCACCGCGTCGACAAGCGCGATCACCAGGATGAGCCCGGTGATGGCGCCTGCCGCCGCTGCCGGTGTCCCGTTCGACCCTGTGCGCGCCAACGGCGATCCAGGCGCAACGTCTCGGGTGAGTGCGAACAGCAGCCTCGATGCTCCGACCACGCAGGCGAGGCAGCAGCCGAACGCGCTGATGCTGGCCCCGAGGTCGATGACGTTACCCACCCACGGGTCCACATAGGAGCTGCCCAGGTCGCCCATCAGTGCGCTCGATGCCACGAATCGCTCGAGGTCGGCCGGGCTGGTGCCGAAGCCCATCACCTCGATCGCGGTGACGACGGTGAAGTAGATGCCGCCGAAGATCGCGGTGCCGAGGATCGCCCGTGGGATGTCCCGGGTCGGGTTGCGGGCCTCCTCCCCCAGGGTCGCCGCGGCCTCGAACCCGGCAAACGACAACAGGCCGAACACGATGCCGAGGAAGAGGTCCGACTTGTGGGTGCCAGGCTCGACCTTGAAGACGTCGAGGGTGAACTCGGCATCGCCCGGGGCAGTCCCGGCGAGCAGCTTGACCAGCACGATGCCGGCGATCACCAGGATCAGCAGGACCGTGACCCCCTCGACCGTGAGCAGCGTGCTGGTCGCGTTCCGCGCCGGCAGTATCGTGAAGAACAGCGCCAGCGCCAGCGCGACCGCGCCGACCGGGAAGGCCGCCCACCACGGTTGGTCCTTCCACAGGCCGGTGTCGTCGAGGAAGGCGGCACCGAAGATGCCGGCCGCCGACGCGGTGACGAGCCCGTAGAACACGTACGTCGCCATCAGGCCGAGCCCGGCGACCGCACCGGCCCGCGAGCCGAGCGTCGAACCGACGAATACGTAGACGGAGCCCGCATGCCGGTAGTACTGACAGAGGCGGACGAACACGTACGCGATCAACAGCACCGCGACGGCCGCCAGGAAGAACGCCGTCGGAGTGGCCCGTCCGACCAGGCTGGCGGTGCCCTGCGGGTTGATGTTCGCGGCCATGCTCGGCGCCATCAACGCCACGGAGATGCCCACCGCCTGCCAGACCGACAGGCCACGCCGCAGCCCCGACCTGCGCTCTGAAGAAACGACGTCCCGCTCAGGTGCGGCCATGTTGACTCCCGATGAACGCGCTCTGCCTACGCCCCTGATGTCCCCCGAGCAGGTCTCACTGTGCATCCAAGCTCTGCTATGTGTCTACTGGAGGCACGGCACATGCCGCCACGTACTGTGGCCGGGCACACGACCAGTGCACGGTTCTGCTGAAGGCAGGTGATCGCGGTGGACCTTCCCGAGCGCGAACGGCGCAGCGCGCAGGCTGTCGGACTGGTGGATGCACTGGGTGGTCGAGGAGTCGTCGGGGTCGCGGCGACGTTCGTCGACAACAGCGGGATCACCAGGGTCAAGACGGTGCCGCTGCATCGGCTGCCGTCGCTGGCGTCGTGGGGAGTCGGCAGCTCCAGCAGCTTCGACCTGTTCCGGTTCGACGACCACATCGCCGGTGCGGGCCTCGGCGTCGAGCCCGTCGGGGACCTCCGGGTCATCGCCGACCTGAGCCGGGCGATTCCACTGGTCGCCCAGCCCGGCTGGGCCTGGGCTCCGGCCGACCGCTACCAGCAGTCCGGGGACCCGCATCCGCAGTGCTCGCGCCTGTTGCTGCGCCGGCTCACCGACGAGCTGGCGGCCTCGGGCATCTCGGTGAGGTCGGCGTTCGAGATCGAGTGGGTCATCTCCGCCGCCGACGGCGACGACTTCGTGCCCGGTGTGCGTGGACCCGGCTACGGGATGACGCGGCTGATCGAGCGGTCGAGCTACTGCCGCGGCGTCATCAGCGCGTTGCTCGATCAGCGGGTCAAGGTCGAGCAGTTCCACCCCGAGTACGCCGCCGGCCAGCTGGAGGTCTCGGTCGCCGCCGAGGGGCCGGTGGAGGCCGCCGACACCTCCGTGCTCGTACGGCAGACGATCCGGGCAGTCGGTCAGGAGCACGGACTGCGTACCTCGTTCTCCCCCAAGGTCGCCGTGCCCGGCGTGGGAAACGGCGGGCATGTTCACCTGAGCCTGTGGCGGGACGGCCAGAACCTGATGGCGGCGGGCACCGGCGAGTTCGGGCTCACCGACACGGCCCAGGCGTTCTGTGGCGGCATCCTGAGCCGGCTGCCCGCGCTGCTCGCGATCGGTTGTCCGAGCCCCGCGAGCTACCTGCGCCTGCTGCCGTCGCACTGGGCGGGTGCCTACGCTGCCTGGGGGCTGGAGAACCGAGAAGCCGCGATGCGGATGGTCACCGGCTCCGCGGGCAGCGGCCCGTGGGCCGCCAACGTCGAGTTCAAGTGCTTCGACCTGCTGGCCAACCCCTACCTGTTGCTGGCGGCGTTGCTGGCCGCCGGATCGGCCGGACTGGACGAGGATGCCACGCTGCCCGACCCGGTCGATGTCGACCCGGCGGCATTGGGCGAGGAGACCCTGGCCGAACGCGGGATCGCGCGACTCCCGACGAGGCTCGACGACGCGGTCGAGGCCTTCGCGGCCGACGAAGCCGTCACCGCGGCATTCGGACCGGAGCTGGTGGCGTCGTTGCTGGCCCTGCGACGCAGCGAGATCGAGCTGTTCGCCGACGCCAGCGACGGGGAGATCGCCGACGCGCTGCGCTGGGCGCACTGATCCACCATGGCCAAGGTCTCCGCCGGTTGGACGTCGTACGCGCCTCTGCCGCGGGAAGTGCCGGTCTCGACCGTCGACGAGCCCAGACCGGAGCTTGCTGACGTCGGCAGGCTGGCCCGTCGCGCGGTGCGGGGCCTGATCGGTGCCGCGCGGGCCGGGGAAGGCGAAACCCTGTCCGGGTTGTTGCGTGAGCATCTCGGCGATGACAGTGGCGAGAGCGCTGTGGTCGAGGAGCTGTGGCCGCAGTACGAGCACGTCAACGTCCAGACCGGCTTGGACGCGTGGCTCGCCGAGCCCGCCGTGAGCCACCAGGTGGTGGGCGTGGTGGGTTTCCAGCACCGCGAGTTCGGACTCGCGGAGATGATTGGCGGCGGAGTTGACGCCTACGGGCTCAGGCCCGGCAACCTGGCCCGCGTCAACCTGGCGTGCGGTCCAGACGGCCAGGTTCGCCCATGCGTGCGCTGCGGGCTGTACCTGATCGCCGTCGACGAGCAACGCGCGGCGCTGTTGCTGCGTGGCGGCGAACAGCATTCCCAGGTGACGGTGCAGGTCATGAGCTCCGACAACGAGTTCGCGCTGCGCATCGCGGCCGAGGTCAGAGCGCTGGCCAACGTGCACAACGTGTTCCGAGGGCAGGTGCTGTCTTTCGGTGGCGAGATCTTCGGCCACGGCGAGACCCTGCTGCAGTTTCACCGTCGACCGGTCATGGACGCCGACCAGTTGATCCTGCCCGACCAGACACTGACCGCTGTGCGTCAACAGGTCGTCGAGGTGGCCCGTCACAAGCATCGGCTGCTGGCCGCTGGGCAGCATCTGAAACGAGGCCTGCTGCTGTATGGACCGCCAGGCGTCGGCAAGACGCACACCGTGCGTTACCTGATCTCCAGCCTCACCGAGACCACCGTGATCGAGCTGACGGGCCGAACGCTGCACCTGATCGCCGAAGCCTGCTCGGTGGCGAGGGCCCTGGCCCCGGCGATGCTCGTCGTCGAGGACGTCGACCTGATCGCGGAGGACCGGGGAATGCACCCCGGCGAGCACCCGATGCTGTTCCAGCTGCTCAACGAGATGGACGGGCTAGCCGAGGACGCCGACGTCGTGTTCGTGCTGACGACGAACCGCGTCGACCTGCTCGAGCCGGCGTTGGCCGCCCGACCCGGTCGAGTCGACCAGGCGGTTGAGCTCAATCTCCCGGACCACGAGGCGCGCCGACGGCTGTTCGACCTCTATCGCGGGACGCTCGATGTGGACGTCAGCGAACTCGAACACGGTCCTGACACGTACCGAGGGGGTCACGGCATCGTTCCTCAAGGAACTGATGCGTCGGGCGGCTCTGCTCGCCGCGGCCCGGGACGACGCTGGGCAGGCACCACTGGCCGTATCGACGGCGGACCTGAACGTCGCCCTCGACGAGCTGCTCGAGACACGCAACGCCATGACCAGGGTGCTGCTCGGCGGCGCGGACACAGCCGGCTAGCCGCCGGGCCCGGCTCCTGGATGACTCGGCCGCGGCCCGGGGAGCACGATCCAGATATCGGCTCCTCCGTCGCGACCGTTGGCCGCGTGGGCGCTGCCACCGTGCGCGCGGGCGATGGCCTCCACGATCGACAGCCCCAGCCCGGTGCCGCCGCCGCTGCGCGACGCCTGAGGTCGGCTGAACCTCTCGAAGACGTGTGAGAGGTAGTCGTCTGGGAATCCTGAGCCCGCGTCCTTCACATGGATCTCGACGGTGTCGACGCCTCCGGTTCCTTCAATCCGCACCGTCCCGGCGCCGTGTCCGAGCGCGTTGTCGACCAGGTTGCGCAATGCCTGCTCGAGGCGCCCGGGGTCGGCCAGAACGGTGAGCCCGGGGTCGGAGTGGCTGGTGATTCGGCGACCCTGCGCCCGCGCGCGCTGCTGCTGGCCGGCGGCGCTCCGCTCGAGCGCCTGTCGTACGTCGACGGGTACCGGGCACACCGGAAGCCGCTCCTGCTCGGACTGGGCGATGAGCAGCAGGTCCTCGGCCAGCCGGGTCAGGCCGTCCGTCTCCTCCGCCGCGGACTCGATGGCGGCGCGCAGCTCCGCGGCCGACCGCGGGTGGCGCAGGGCGAGCTCGAGCTCCGTCTTCAGCAAGGCCAGCGGCGTCCGCAGCTCGTGACTGGCATCGGCGACGAAGCGGCGCTCGCGGTCCAGCGCGTTCTCGAGCCGCGACAACATGGCGTTGAGCGTCGTGCTCAGCGCGGCGAGCTCATCGCGACCCGTCAGCTCTGGTAGTCGCTGGCCGGGTGAGTGCGCCGAGATCGCGGCCGCCCTCCGACGCAGCGCCTCCACCGGACGAAGAGCGGCGCCGGCCAACAGGTATCCGCCGACGGAGGCGGCCGCCACCGTCAGCGGTACCCCGAGCAGCAGCTCGTTGCGCAGCCTGGCCAGCGTCTCGGCCCGGTTCTCCAGCGTGGCACCGACGACGAGGACGACCGGCTGCCCGCGCCGCAGGACCGGGATCTCGAGCAGTCGGGCGGGCTCGTCGAGACCCGGGACCGCTGGCCGGTCTGCGAACACCGGTCCTGTCCGCCTGACATCTGCGACATCGGCTCTGGTCACCAGCGGGTCGGAACCGAGACTGCCCGTCGAGTCCAGCACCCTGCCCTGGCCATCGACGACCTGCGCGAAGCTCTCACCGGACTCGATCAGCGGTGCGCTCGCGGTCGCGTCGAGCGGGGCACCCGGATCACGGACGAGCACAGCCAGGTCCTCGGCCCGCTGGCGAAGTTCCTGGTCGAGCGCCTGCGACAGGTCCGACGCCAGCTTGAGATACAGGAACGTGCCCGCTGTGCCGAGCAGGGCCACCATCGCCAGCGCGAACGCCAGCGCCAGGCGCACCCGGATCGGCAGCCGGCTCACCGTCGCGCTTTCGGGCGTCCGGCCGGCTTCGCCGCCCGACTCGTCGCCCGCAGGCGGTATCCCACACCACGCACGGTCTCCAAGGTCTCGCATCCGAAGGGGCGGTCGACCTTGTCCCTCAGCGAGCGGACACAGACGTCGACGACGTTGGAGCCTCGCTCGTAGGCGATGTCCCAGGCATGCTCGAGGAGCCAATCCCGGGTCAGAACATGGTCCGGACGGCGTACGAACAGATGCAGCAGATCGAACTCCTTGGCCGTGAGCACCACCTCCTGCTCGCCCCGCCACACGCGCCTTGTCGCCGGGTCGAGCCGAAGATCCGCAACCTCCAGCACGACAGGGCGCTCGATCTCCCCGCGGCGCAGCAGCGCACGCAGCCGAGCGAGCAGCTCGGCGAACGCGAACGGCTTCACCAGATAGTCGTCGGCCCCCGCGTCCAGGCCCTCGACCCGCGTGGGTACCTCGGCTCGTGCGGTCAACACCAGGACCGGCACCCAGTTGCGGGAGGCGCGCAGACGGCGGCACACCTCGATACCGCTGTGGTCCGGCAGCATGAGGTCGAGCACCAAGGCGTCCCAGTCGCCGGTCTCGGCGAGCCAGAGCGCGTGCTGCCCGGTCGTCGCGACCTCGGCGTAGAAACCCTCCTCACGCAGCCCGCGACTCAACAGCTCACCCATCTTGGGCTCGTCCTCCACGACCAGGATGCGCATGTCCTCATTGTGGCGGCGATCATGAACGCCACATGAAGATGCGACGATCACGAAGGTCAGCCAGCGGAAGGAGGATGCGTTCGATGAGCCCCAGCGGGCCGTTCACCAGCCCGGATGCCTTGCAGCCCGTGCTTGCTCGGCTGACGAGTCGGCAGTCTGCGGCACTGACCCTGGTGGGGATCGACGGTCTCGGTGCCGCCGGCAAGTCGACGCTGGCGGAAGCTCTGCTCGTGGAGCGTCCCGACGTCACCGTCGTGCACGGGGACGACTTCTACGGACCGGAGGAACGTGACTGGCGCTCCTGGACGGCGCGCGAGGGCTTTGAGCGGTACTTCGACCACCGGCGCCTGGAGAGCCAGCTGCTGCGACCACTGCGCGCCGGCCGGGTCGCGAGCTTTCAGCGTTACGACTGGCCGAGCAACTCCCTCGGTGGCTGGGTGGAGGTCAACCCGGCCGGAGTGGTGATCGTCGAGGGGGTGTACCTGCTCCGGGCCCGGCTGCGCGCGTACTGGGATCTGACCGTCTTCGTCGACGCACCCCGAGAGCTTCGCCTACGAAGGCTGCATGCGCGGGGTGAGAACGACCCAGGCTGGATCGAACGCTGGGCAGCCGCCGAGGACTACTACGAGCGCATGGCGCGACCGGCCGACGCTGCGGACCTCGTCGTCGAGGGTGGATGACGCGGGAACCGCCGTATTAGACACTCGCCACCGCGGCCACCCCCCCGGCTTGAGTACACGCCTGATCTCGGCGTTGGCGACGCCGAGCCGGCTGCCTTCTCGTCGAGCGGCTTCGATCTCGGCATCGTCGAGATCGATCCCGGTGACGCGTCCGACGTACGCCGCGAGCCCGGCGACAACTCGCCGGACCCGCAGCCGACATCGACGAGATGGCTGTGCGGGGTCACATGGGGCAGCAGGAAGTCGGCGTAGACCTCGGGCGCTCTCGTCACGGCCATGTGTCACCGTCTCATCGAGGGTCGCCGATCGCCCGACCGTCGGCCAGCAGCGGGCCCAGTGCCTCGTCGACAGTCGGCATGGCCTGCATCTCGGTGCCGATCCTCACGGCGGCCCGGCGGTATGACGGATCGGCCAACACTGCCGCGATGGCGTCGCGCAGCCCCACCGCATCGACCGACCCGTCCGCCGGCTCGACGACCAGCCCGGCGCCAGCGCTCGACACCAGCCGGGCGTTCGCAGGCTGGTCGGCCATGACCGGCACGACGACCAGCGGCGCTCCGACCGCCAGCCCGCCGAACGTCGTTCCCGCGCCGCCGTGACAGACCACCGCGACGGCGTGCCGCAGTACCTCGGCTTGAGGCACCCACGACTCGACGTGGACGTTGGCCGGCAGCGGCCCGAGCTCTGACACATCCCGGGTGCGGCCGAGCGAGAGCAGCGCGCGTACCGGTAGCTCGGTCAGGGCCTCGACTGCGGCACGGTATGCCACCGGTCCGATGGGAAGGTCACCGACGACCGTGCCGAAGGAGACGTAGACCAGCGGGGCGTCGCTTCCTTCCCACCAGTCGGGGAGCAGCCAGGGCGGGTGGGTGCCGGCAGCGACTTCACGGAAGCGACGAGTGTCGGGGTAGGGCGACGGGTCGACCGAGGCGGGGAGTCTCGTGATGTACGGCGATGTCCGGATCCGGTCGACGGTGCCCGTCGCGTACGTTTCGAGCTCTGGTGCCGCGATGGCGAGCGACGCTTCCTCGACCTTCGCCAGGCCGATCGCGACCTGGGCGTGTCTGATCCCGTACCGTTCGGCAGCGATCACCGACGCGTAGTCGGCGACCTCGTGCAGGACGAGGTCGGGGCGCCACTCGCGGCAGGCCGATTCGACCGCGGGCAGCATCGCCGCGGTGTTGAGCCGCCCGAAGATGTGCCGGTTGACCAGAATCGCGGCCTGGTGGCGGTCTGACAGGGGGACCTGTTCCCAGATAGCGTCCAGCTCCCCGGCGGGTGGTTCGGCACAGAGCCGGTAGGGGTGTCCCGTCGCCTCGGCGAAGGCGGACAGCGCGGGCGGTACGACGATGAGCTGGTCCGCGCCGCGGCGGGCCAGCGCGTCGATGATCGGCGTGAGCGGGCCGAAGTGGCCGGCGCCGCCGCTCGCGGCGAGGAGGACCCGCACCGGCGAAGACCCACGCTCCGCCGACCGGACCGGACCGTCGGGCCGGACCGTCAGAACGCAGCCACCCTCATCGATACCTGAAGCCGTCCCGGAACCGCCGGTAGAGGCCGCCCAGTCGCGGCAACGGCGGAGCCGGCGGCGGCGCCGTCGTTCGTCGTACCGCAATGGGCTGGTCGTAGTCGGTGCGCACTATCGCGTCGATGGTCTGCTCCTGGTCGAAGTCCTCCGACCCTGCGATCACCGGCACGAAACCGACCAGCATGCCGTCGCGCATCACCTGGGCCTCGAGCCCGGCGGTGCCGTCGGTGTCCCACACCGCCTCTCGCCCGTCCGGGAGCGCCACGGTGATGCCGAACTGGTAAACGCCTGCCCTGGCCATCTGGGCGTTGACGCCACGTTCGCGCAGCGCGTCGACCACCTGCCGGGCCCGATTCTCATCCATCGCGTCAAACGTAGCGCGCCGCCCGCGTCTCCTTCTCCTTGCGTCATGCATGTGGAGGGTCATGACCCTCCACATGCATGACGCGAGGAGAAGGCCGGTGACGTTTGGTGTTCACTGGTGCCATGACGACGAGCGACGACAGACCTGGCGATCCGCACGGCGACCCCTACGGGCGTCCCTACGGCGAGCCGGCGGATCCGGTGTCGCTGCCGGGGCAGCCGCCACCGCCGCCTCCGGGGCAGTGGACCCCGGGACCGGTGGACTCGACCGCGCTCACCAACGAGGAACGCAACTGGGCCGTGGCCGCGCACCTGGGCAGCTTCCTGGCCGCGTGGGTCGCGCTCGGACTGCTCGCGCCGCTCGCCGTGCTCCTGTTGAAGAGCAACGACTCCGCGTTCGTCCGGCGTCACGCGGTCGAGTCGCTCAACTTCCAGATCAACGCGCTGGTCTACACCGTCGTCTTCGGGATCCTTGATCATCTTCCTGATCGGCCTGGTGCTGCTGCCGCTCTACGGGCTCTTCTATCTGATCTGCGTGATCCTCGCCTCGGTGCGGGCGTCACACGGCGAGGAGTTCCGTTACCCGCTCACCATGCGCTTCATCACCTGACGAGCACGGCTCAGGTTCTCAGGACTGCCACCAGCGCGCGGGCGTACGCACACTCGGCGTCGGCGTCCACGTGACGAACCTCCGCTCCGTCGTGGTCGAGTGCGACCACGCAGAATCCGCCGGTGACCGACTCCAGGCGGACGAACCGGTCGTCGAGCCGGCGACGAAGCTGGTCCTCACGCGGCAGCCACAGCACCTCGTGTTGCTCGATGCTGTCCAGTGCCCACTCGGTCGTACCGTTGAAACCGATGGTGCGGCCGGTCGGATAGTCGTGCACCTCAACGGTCATGTCACTGATGACGAACACCATCTCGTCCATGTCCCTGCCCGGAACCATGAAGCGATCCCCCGCCGCGGGCCGCCAATCCAGTCCCGCGGAGAACAGACGTCGAGCGAGGTCCACACTGATCACGGCGAATAGTCTGCCCGCACGTTAGCCTCAGGTCTTGTGACCGGCCTGCCTGACACGATCCGCGCCTGCCTCTTCGACCTCGACGGCGTGCTCACGAGCACCGCCGTGCTGCATCAACGGGCCTGGAAACAGACCTTCGACGACTTCCTCCGAGAACGCGACGGCGACGACTTCACCGAGTTCACCGACCGCGACTACATCCGCTATGTCGACGGCAGGCCACGTGCCGATGGCGTCCGCACGTTTCTGACCTCGCGCGGGATCGAGCTTCCCGAGGGCGAGCCGGATGACCCGCCGGACGCCGCCACGGTCAATGGGGTGGGCAATCGCAAGAACGTGCTCCTGCTCCGCGTCATCGACGAACAGGGCGTCTCGGCCTATCCAGGCTCGCTTCGCTACCTGGAGGCGGTACGGGACGCAGGACTCGCCATCGCCGTCGTGACATCCTCTGCGAACGGCGAGGCGGTGCTCAAGGCGGCGGGGCTCGACCGTTTCGTCGAGGCACGCATCGACGGCATCGAGATCGTCGAGCGGAAGCTCCGTGGCAAGCCGGCACCCGACTCGTTCATCGCCGGTGCCGAGGCGCCTGGGTGTCGCGACGGCGGACGCGGCCGTGTTCGAGGATGCGTTGTCCGGCGTCGAGGCGGGGCGAGCCGGTGACTTCGGCGTATGTCGTGGGCGTCGACCGGGCGCACCAGGCCGAGGCGCTGCTGCAACATGGGGCGGATGTCGTGGTCGAGGACCTGGCCGAGCTTCTCGGACTCGGGGGCAGGTGAAGCATGACTGAGTACGAGATCTCGGCCGGCGCCGACCAGCCGGTCACCGGACACATCCCAGAGCGCGGTTACAAGGTCGATCCGTGGCAGCTGGCGTGGCACGGCCTGGCCATCGACCAGCTGGCTCGGACCGAGTCGGCGTTCGCGCTGTCCAACGGCCACCTGGGTATGCGTGGAACGTTGGAGGAGGGCGAGCCGCGAGGACTTCCGGGCACCTACCTCAATGGCTTCTACGAGCAGCACGCCCTGCCGTACGCGGAGGCGGGGTACGGGTACCCGGAGGCCGGTCAGACGATCGTGAACGTCACCGACGGCAAGGTGATCCGTCTGCTGGTCGAGGACGAGCCACTGGACATGCGCTACGGGCAGGCACCCGAGCACGTGCGGGTGCTCGACTTCCGCTCCGGGACGCTGCGTCGCCGGACGGTGTGGGTCTCCCCCACCGGGCGCCGGATCCTGCTGACAACCGAGCGACTGGTGTCGTTCGCCCAGCGCGCCGTTGCGGCCATCCGGTACGTCGTCGAGCCGATCGATGGTCCACTGCAGCTGGTCGCGCAGTCCGACCTGCTCGCGAACGAACCGATCGGCGGGAAGGGCAAGGACCCCCGTGTCGCGCTGACGCTCAAGAAACCGCTGCTGACCGACTTCGCGACGGGTGCCGGATGCCGGGCACTGCTCGCCCATCACACCAAGAAGTCCAACCTGCACATGGCCGCAGCCATGGATCACTGGTTCGAGAACGCCGACGCGCTGGATACCAGCCTGCTCGTCGAGGAGGACCTGGCCAGGGTGACGGCCGCGGTGCAGGTGCCGAGCGGCGGGCGGCTCTGTCTGACGAAGTTCATCGCCTACGGGTGGTCCTCGACGCGTTCGGTACCCGCGCTGCGCGCCCAGGTCGACGCTGCCCTCACCGGGGCGTTGCAGACCGGCTGGGACGGTCTGCTCGCCGACCAGCGCGCCTACCTCGATGCCTTCTGGGAGACCTCTGACGTCGAGATCGACGGCGATCCGGAGCTGCAGCAGGCGGTGCGCTTCGCGCTGTTCCACGTGCTGCAGGCCGGGGCACGTGGCGAGACGAGGGCGATCGCGGCCAAGGGTTTGACCGGCCCCGGGTACGACGGGCACGCGTTCTGGGACACCGAGACGTTCGTGCTGCCGGTGCTGACGTACACCCAGCCGGAGTCCACCCGGGACGCGCTGCGCTGGCGCCACGCCACCATCGACAAGGCCAAGGCACGCGCGGTCCAGCTCGGGCAGGAGGGTGCCGCGTTTCCGTGGCGGTCGATCAACGGTGCGGAGTGTTCCGCCTACTGGCCCGCCGGCACCGCCGCCTTCCACGTCTCGGCCGACGTCGCCGACGCGGTGGCGCGCTACCTCGCGGCGACCCACGATGAGGACTTCGAACGGGCCTGTGGGGCGGAGCTGCTCGTCGAGACGGCGCGACTGTGGGGCTCGCTCGGCCACCACGACGAGCACGGCGGGTTCCGGATCGACGGTGTCACAGGTCCGGACGAGTACTCCTCGATCGCAGACAACAACGTCTATACCAACCTGATGGCACAGAAGAACTTCCGCGAGGCGGCCGCAGTGTGCGAGCGACAACCCGATGTCGCCGAACGCCTCGGGGTGGACGACGCCGAGACGGCCGGTTGGCTCGCCGCCGCAGAGGCGATGCTGATGCCCTATGACGACCTGCTGGGCGTGCATCCGCAGGCCAGCGGCTTCACCCGCCACGGCCGGTGGAACTTCGAGGCGACTCCGGACGAGAACTACCCACTATTCCTCAACTACCCGTACTTTGACCTCTACCGGAAACAGGTCGTCAAGCAGGCCGATCTCGTGCTTGCCATGCATCTGCGGGGCGACGCGTTCAGCCCGGACGCGAAGGCACGGAACTTCACCTACTACGAAGCGTTGACCGTGCGGGACTCGTCCCTCTCGGCGTGCCCCCAGGCAGTGTTGGCCGCCGAGGTCGGGCACTTGGACCTGGCCTACGACTACTTCGCCGAGGCCGCCCTGGCAGATGTCCAGGACCTGCACCACAACGTGCGCAACGGTCTGCACATCGCCTCGCTCGCCGGTGCGTGGATCGTCGCCGTGGCGGGCTTCGGCGGCATGCGTGACCACGATGGTCGGCTCGACGTTCGCACCCCGACTCCCGTCGGCGCTCTCGAGGCTGGCGTTCCGGATGTCGTTCCGAGGCAGCAGCTTCATCGTCGAGGTCGAGCGTGACGCCGCGACCTACCACCTGCTGGCCGGCGAACCCTTCGAGTCGTCACATCACGGTGAGCCACTCACGATCGCCGAGACGCCCGTACGCCTGCCGGTGCCGGCGATAGAGACCACCGAGCAGCCCCAGCAACCGAAGGGGCGCGCGCCCCACCGACGTTCCAGTGCCGTCCGAGATCGCATGACCGGATCTCCCACCGGCACGAGCGAGTGGTGGCGGCTCGGGCTGCCTCCCGCCCCCGACATCGCGGCAGGAGTACTCACATGAAGGTGACCACCCAGTGGTTCTCCGACCGGATGCAGCAACCCATCACGCTGGCCCGTTGGGCGACTTCGGCACTCCGGTGCTCGTCTTTCCCACCGCCGGCGGCGACGCCGAGGAGATCGAGCGCCATCACCTCGTCGGTGCCTGCGGCGAGCTCATCGACAGTGGACGCATCAAGCTGTACTCCTGCGACAGCGTGGCCGGGAAGGCGATGGTCGCGGGCAGCGGCTCACCCGCCCACCGCATGTGGTTGCTCAACCAGTTCCACGAGTGCATCGCGAACGAGGTGGTTCCGGCCATCCACTCCGACCTCGGCGGACACCAGCCGCCGATCGTGACCGCCGGCGCGTCGATCGGCGCGTTCAACGCCCTCGCGGTGATGTGTCGCTATCCCCAAGCCTTCGGCGTCGCCATCGGCATGAGCGGCACGTACAAGCTCGAGCGGTTCTTCGAGGGAGAGTTCAACCACGACCTCTACGTGGCGTCGCCGATCCATTTCCTGCCCATCCTGGAGGGGCCGCAGCTGGAGACGCTGCAGACCCGGCTCGCGATCCTCGCGTCCGGGCAGGGCGCCTGGGAGGACGTCAGCGAATCATGGCTCGCCGGGAACGTGCTCGGGAGCAAGGGCATCCCCAACCGGGTGGACCCATGGGGACACGAGTGGGACCACGAATGGCCGACCTGGTGCAGGATGCTGCCGCAGTATCTCGACGAGGTGACCTGACGGCTGAACCACGTTTCCGCAGGTGTCAGAGTTGCCGCACCTTCATGCGACAGCCTCTGACGTGAAGCGACACAAGAATTGTGATCGCGGGAATTGGGATTCACGTCGGTCGCCAGGACCGCTACGACGTACAAGGGCGTCAGACCCAACGTCAGAATACGCTACGGACAGACCCCAAATTCGACCTTCGGAGGTAGGCATGCCCGACGTTGCTGTCACGCACGAGCCGTGGTGCGAGGCGCACACCCAAAAGGACGGGGTTGAGGTCTGCGCGCTCGAGCCTGCTTTTATCGACGTCGCTGACCTGAGCAAGTCGTTCGCCTTCATGGCTGAAGGCGACTCAGAGGCGAAGGTGGATCTGGACATTCCCGGCTGGATCGGGGAGCCACACCTAAGCCTCAAACAAGCCGCTGGCCTGGCCGCCGTTATCCGTCATCACGGCATCCGCGTTGCTGAGTCGCTGGAGGCGACGGTTCGGAAAGTCGAAGAGTCAGCCAGCCAGACCTCGTAGTAACCCCGCCAGGTTCAGGTCGCCGGGCGGTAGTGCGTCAGACCCACGCCCGCGGTGTACCGGACGCAGCCCCGCCTCCCGGACGATCCGCCGAGGAGAGCCGGGCGCTCACGGTCAGTGAGATGGTGAGCACACATGGTCACAGAGGTTTACTATGTAGGCATAGGCCCTGTTCCTGCCGCTAAAGAAAGCCCGACCGACGATGACCGACCCCCGACCAGACCGCGCGCCCGCCACGATGCTGCCTCCCGACCTCTACGTCGTCGACTCCGCCGAAGGCGCCGCGTACGGGCTCAATGTGTTCGGCGACCTGATAGCGGCGCAGATGGCCGCCGGCCGGCCCGACTGGACCGACTTCGACACCGAGGACGAGATCCGGCCCACCGTCGGGCTCCGCACCATCGCCCGGGCGCTCCGTCTCATCGCAGGCGACCTCTGACCCGCGTGGACGTAGGACAGCCCCCGGTTTGCAGGACCCCGGGGGCCTCCTACGCCGAACTAGCATGAGGGTCAACTAGTCGACTACGGCTCACTTCTGGCGCGGGTGCGCGGGTTCTCGCCCAGGACTGTCTCCCGGACTCGGTTCCAATCGGCACCCCCCGAGAAGCCGTGGTCAGCCGAATCGGCCGAGCGCTGGGCGCTCACTCTGACCACTGCAGCCATTACCGTCAGGGTCCCGGAGTCGTGTCGATTTGTAAATCCCCACAAGCTGGGCAATCCCCCACAGGCTGCTCGCGCCGGGCAGTGCCGCGACGGCCGCCGAGGCCATCCGCCCCCGTGAGGGGTCGTCGGCGGCGGCCGCCGTGGGCCATTGGTGTGGGTGTCCCTCGAAAGTGTGCAGACGATGGGAGTCATCGACCCCCGCCCTCGCTCATCAGCTGCACAATTCTTGCGCGCGCGAACACGGGTCCTAGTCTCCGCGGCTCGGCGGGGGACAGACCGCCGACAGTCAGCCCCCGTCGCTGTGCGGGAGCGCCGCCAGCCCCCTCAACAACAACACCTCGGCCAGGCACGCCCGCTCGAAGTCGGCAAGGTGCAGGCTCTCGTTCGCACCGTGTGCTCTCGTATCCGGATCCTCGACGCCGGTGATGAGGATCTCAGCGTCCGGGAAGCACTGCGCGAAGGCTGGGATGAAGTCGATCGAGCCGCCCACGCCGATCTCGACCGGCGCAACGCCCCAGGCGTCCGCGAACGCCGCCCGGGCGATGGCATAGGCAGGGCCAGACGTCGACGCGGCGAACGGCCGGACGGCTTTGGTCGCGGTCACCGTTGCGCTGGCTCCCCAAGGAACATGCGTACGCAGATGGTCTGCCAGAGCGGTGGCTGCCGCGGTGGCGTCATCACCGGGCCCGACGCGGAGCGTGAGCTTGGCGCGCGCGCTGGGGACGATGGTCATCGCGGCCGAGTCAACGGCAGGTGCGTCGATGCCGATGACGCTCACCGCCGGCCCGGTCCACAGCCGTGAGGTGAGTGTGCCGGTGCCGAGCAGCTGGACGCCGTCGAGCATGCCCGCGTCGGCTCGGAACTGGCTCTCGGTCAGATCGAGCGGGTCCGCCTCGCCTCGCGACAGTCCGGCGACGGCGACGTCCCCGTTCTCCTCATGCAACGTCGCGATCAGCCGTGACAGTACGGTCAAGGCGTCCGGCACAGGACCGCCGTAGACGCCGTTGTGGACGGCGTGCTGCAAGGTACGTACCTCCACGACGACATTCGCGCCGCCGCGCAACGAGGTCGTCAGGGCCGGCACCCCCACTCGCCAGTTCGTCGAGTCGGCCAGCACGATCACATCGGCGGCGAGCCGCTCGCGGTACTGGTCGAGGAACTGCGGCAGCGTGGGCGAGCCGAGCTCCTCCTCGCCCTCCACGATGACGGTGACGCCCACCCGAAGGTCGTCGCCCAGGGCCCGCAGGGCCGCCAGATGCAGCGCGACGCCCGCCTTGTCGTCGGCCGCGCCGCGCCCGTACAGCCGCCCGTTGCGCTCCACCGGCTCGAACGGGTCGGAGTCCCAGTCGGCCCGGGCACCCTCGGGCTGAACGTCGTGGTGGGCGTAGAGCAGCACCGTCGGCGCCCCATCCGTCGCCGGATGGCTCCCGATGACCGCGGGTTGCCCACCGTGGACCGCGAGCACCTCCGTGTCCGCCAGACCCAGGTCGCGCAGCAGTCCCGCGATCAGCTCCGCACTCTGACCGAGGGCCGCCGACGCGGACGGATCGGCCGACACGGACCGAATGCGCACGAGACGCTCGAGATCTGCACGCACTGACGGGAGGACCCGCTCGACCGCGGTGCGCCAGCGGTCGAGCGGCTCGGTTTCCGTCATCTGGCAAACATCTGCAGCTCGGCGGCGAAGCGGTCCGCGATCTCGATCGTCCGTGCGAGCTCGGGGTGGCGGACGATCACCATTCCGTCGGAGATCAAAGTGGCGCGCCAGTCGCGCCGATGTGCTCCGACCGGCAGCAGCTCGAGCGTCGCCACCGAGTCACCGAGCTCGACCATCAGCTGGTCCAGGCCGTCGATGTGCGTGATATGACCGGAACCCTGGGCGCGCTTGAAGATGCTCGCCGCGTTGAACTGGCGCTCCAGCGGCTGCGAGATCCGGCCGTGCACGACCGCCTCCGCCCAGCCACGGAAGAGATCGGCGTTCGTGACGTAGTTCATCACGTCGACCGTGCGTCCCCCGGGGGTCGCGCGCCGATCTCGCCGAACACCACCTCCCCGTCGGCCTTGCGGTACCACTCCATGTGGGTGAACCCGGACCGGAAGCCGAGCGCCGAGAGAACCTGCCGGCCCATGGTGCGGCCGCCCTGCAGGTCGGGTACGTCGAGCTCGCGCAAGGCCACCGTCATCGGGCTGATCCACTCATGGCTGCGTGCCTCCAGTGGCCTGGGCCGATACCAGCAGACGTTCTCGAACAGGATGTCGCCGTCGGCACACACCGTGTCGAAGGTGAACTCCTCGCCCTCCACGAACTCCTCGACGCTGATCTCAGGCACGTGGCGCAGCAGCGGCAGCACCGTGGCCATGTCCTCGACCGTCTCGACCCGGTAGGTGTCAGCCGACCCCGCACCGGCGATGGGCTTGACGATCAGCGGGAAGCCGATCCGCTCCGCCGCGTCCCACGCGCCGGCGACGGTCGAGGTGCTGGAGTGCCGGGGGGTTCGGATGCCGGCGGCGTCGAGGACCTGCTTCATCCGCTCCTTGTCCCGAAAGGGAACGGTTTCATCGACGGTCATGCCTGGGAGCCCGAACGTCTCGCGGATGCGCGCCGCGAGGATCATGTACGGCTCCCACAGGCACTCGACCTGGTCCAGATGCACGTGCTGGGCCAGTCCGTGCAGCGCGCCGATCACCGACTCCTCGTCGGAGAGCGACACATGCTCGTAGTGTGCGAGAGCCTCCCGCGCGGCGGTCGGCAAAGCGTGCTGGGGCTGGTCGCCGACTCCGATGACGGTGGCTCCGGCCGCGGCGAGACCCCGGGTGAAGTACGACATCTCCAACGGGAAGCCCGGCGAGAGCATGACGACGTTCACTCCGCCTCCACCAGCTCCACCCGGATGCCGCTGACGATCCGCTGCAGCGCATCCTGGACGACACCGGTCTCCGGATGACGGACCGTGACGTAACCCTCCCCCTCATAGCTGGACGACGCGGACTGACCGGGCTGCGGCAGTCGCGCCTCGACGACGAGGTGGCCCAGCTCCCTCTGCAGGGCGTCCGCGCCGTGCACGGCACGCACCCGGCCCTTGCCCTGACCGCGCAGATAGGCGGTGCCCGCGGCGTACCGGCGTTCGGGTGGCGAGAAGCTGCCGAGCACGACCAGCTCGGCCCACACCCGGTGGAAGTCGACGTCGTGCACATATCCGAGCATCGACGTGATCTGCGCACCGGGCGGCCGGGCGGCGACCTCGGAGACGGCCACCGAGCCGTCCGGCCGCCGGAACCACTCCATGTGCGTCAGCGAGTCACGGACCCCGAGGGCCTGGAGTGCCGCCGGCCCGATCCGATGGATGCTGGCGTACTGAGGACCGTCGATCTGGCGCGGCAGCAGCACCGTCCACTGCACCCACGGGTTGCGCAGCACGTCCAGCGGCGGCGGCAGGTAGTCCGCGATCGATCCCCAGACCGTCTGGTCGCCGAGGGTGACGCTGTCGAAGGTGTGCTCCTCACCGGTCAGGAACTCCTCGAGAAGCCCCGGATCCGGCCCGCTCGGCGCGACCACCTGCAACCAGCCACGCAGCGCATCGACGCTGTCGAGCCGGTACGTCGCCTGCGCTCCCGCCCCGGCCGGTGGCTTGGCCACCAATGGGAAGCCCACCTCCTCGGCGAAGGCAACCGCCTCGGTCACGCCGGTGACGAGTTGGTGACGAGCGCACGGGATGCCGGCGGCGCGGAGCACGGTCTTCATCCGGGCCTTGTCCCTGACGTTGACCGCGGTCTGCTCGTCCATGCCCGCAATCCCGAGCGCCTCCCGGACCTGGGCCAGCGGGACCTGGAGCTGCTCCAGGGCGGCGACCAGACGTTCGATCCGCCCCATCTGGCCACTCAGGCCGGTGACCGCCTCGGCGATCTGCCGGGGGTCGAGAGCGTCGTCCACCCGCCAGTGGCCGGCGAGGTGCTCGCGGAGCAGCGGCGGCAGGCTCGACGAGGGCTCTGTCGTGATGAGCCCCAGGCGTACTCCCGGCAGCTGGGCGGCGGCCGCGACGAACCGGGTCGTGGCTTCGAGCAGGAATGGCGCAACAAACGCGGCGACGACCATACGCTGGGACGTTACCGGTCCCGGCCACGCGCCGCCGGGCTCGGCCGGCTCGCCGTCTCGGCCCGCTCCTTGCCCGGCCGGGCCGGGCGTGCGGCGTCAGGAGGCCCGCTGTGTTGTCGGCGCGCGCAGGGGCGAGGGTCTAGCATTCCGGGCGTGAACGTCGTCTTCGTGGAGCCCTTCTTCCCGCCCAACCAACGGGAGTTCGTTCGCGCCCTGGCCGAGGCGGGAGCCAACGTCATCGGCATCGGTGAATACCCGGCGGATACGCTCGACGAGCAGCTCAAGAGCTGGATGACGCACTATCACCAGGTGCCCACCGTCATCGACGTGGACGTGATGACCGATACGGTCCGCTGGATACAGGACAAGGTCTGGGTCGACCGGCTCGAGACGACGATCGAGGCGCACACCATGCCGACCGCGCAGGTCCGGGAGAACTGCACGATCCCCGGCACGTCCGTACGCACTGCGTGGCTGTGCCGGGACAAGCCGTCGATGAAGGAGACCCTGCGGGAGGCAGGGGTGCCGACGGCCGCCTCGACCGCCGCCAACACCGCCGCCGAGGTCTACGGCTTCGCCGACGCCGTGGGTTACCCGCTGATCCTCAAGCCGCGAAGCGGCGCCGGGGCGCTCGACACGACTCGCGCGGACAACCGGGCCGAGCTGGAGGCGGCGCTCGGGTCCTTCGGCGGCCAGGGTGTCGCGTCGATCGCGGTCGAGGAGTTCGTCGAGGGGCACGAGGGCTTCTACGACACGCTGTCCATCGACGGGCACCCTGCCCTGGACTTCGTCTCGCACTACTACCCCAACGTGCTGGAGGCGATGCGCTCCCGGTGGATCTCGCCTCAGTTCGTCTCGACGAACCGTGTCGACTCGGTCGAGGAGTACGGCATGCTCCGCGAGATGGGCCAGCGCGTCAACGAGGCGCTCGGCATCGGCACCAGCGCCACACACATGGAGTGGTTCTTCGGACCGAAGGGCCTGCGCTTCTCCGAGATCGGCTGCCGGCCGCCGGGAGTCGGCGCCTGGGACCTGTACTCGGCAGGCAACGACCTCGACGTCTACCGCGAATGGGCGAACGCGATCGTGCACGGCAAGGTTTCCGCGTCGCCGTCGCGCCGGTACGCGAGCGGCATCGTGGCTCTCCGGCCGGACCAGGACGGTCAGATCCGTGGGTACTCGGGCGTGGAGGACATCCAGGCGCGGCACGGTGAATGGGTGATCGACGCACACCTGCCGAACCCAGGCACGCCGACCCAGCCGGTCGCGGCCGGCTACATGGCAAACGCGTACGTACGGATGCGCCACCCCGACTACGACGCACTCCGGGCGATGCTCGACGACGTCGGACGCACCGTTCACGTCTACGCCGAGTGAGCCGCTCGTGCGCGTGACCCTCCTGGGGCCACAACGGCGGCCCACGGTCGACCAGGTGGTGGGCCACATCGACGGCCACGCTCCGCTGGCGACGGTCACCGCCGGCTGGGAGGAGCGCGAACCGGACGACGCCGAGATGAACCGCCTGCTGGCGGGACGCGGCATCAACCTCGGGCTCTACGGCCGCTGGGTCGACGTCCACGACCGCGACCCGGAGTACGCGGCCGCCGAGCTCGACCATCGCGCGGTTCTCGACGAGCTCCGCCAGCTCCACCTGGTTCAGCTCGAGTCGGCGCTCGGCGCGATGTACACGCTCGCCCGTCGCAGCGGCGATCGACCCCGGGCGATCGCGGCCGCGCTGGCCGACGCCGAGGCGGTCGTCCGCCAGGTCGACGACAGCCATCTCGCCCGGGTCCGCGCCGCGCACGAGGACTTCAGCGCGGCCTATCCCGCCGAGGAGCGGCCGGTCATCGCCGAGCACCGCGCCTCGGTGCGCCAGATCCTGGAGCAGGCGGCCGGGTTGGTCGTCGCCGGCGGGCATGTCGGCGTTCTGGTGCGCACCCTCGCGCTGTTCAACGTGGCGGCGTGCATCCCGCCGGCGGTCGTGGCCTGGTCCGCCGGCGCGATGGCCCTGACGGACCACGTGGTGCTCTTTCACGACCGCGCGCCACACGGCCCGACTCCCGCCGAGATCTACGACGACGGGCTCGGGCTCATCCGCGACATGGTCCTGCTGCCGCACGCCCGGCGTCGGCTCCGCGTCGACGACCTGACCCGGATGGCGATCCTGGCGCGCAGGTTCGCGCCGGCCAGGTGCGTGGTGCTCGACGACGGGACCCAGATGGATCTGTCCCCAGACGGCGCACTGCCGCCGAGCGCGCGCGTCGTCGCGGTCGACGGGCACATCATCCGGCTGGAGGAGGCGTGAGCGCGCAGCCGGCGACCGCGACCGTCGGGCGGCTCGCGATCAACCGGCTCAAGGAGCGCATGCCGCTGCACGCATCGGACGTGGACCGCTTCCTCGAGGAGCACGACGTCCCGGTCGTCGAGGGCGCCCGATGCACGTTCCTGTTCCGGGGCGAGGCCGACGAGGTGCACGTCGTGCAGCGCATCGTCGGGTTGCCGAACCGGCTGCCACTGCGGCGGCTGCGCGGAACCGACCTGTGGTACCTGGTGCTGGAGCTGCCCGAAGGCTCCAGGATCGAGTACCAGATCGAGGTCCGGCGCGGCGAGCACTACGAGCGGTTCAACGACCCGCTGAACCCGCACCTGTCGCACAGCCCGATGGGCAGCTCCTCGATCTGCTTCGCCTACGGCTACGAGACCCCCGAATGGACATTGCCGGATCCGGACGCACGACCCGGCGACCTCACCGGGTTGGTCGTCCCGAGCAAGGCCCTCGGCCGCGACTGCGAGGTGACGCTGTACGTACCGGCGCGCTTCAGGCGTACGGCGACGTACCCGCTGCTGGTCGTGCACGACGGTGCCGACTTCCTGCAGTACGCGGCGGCGAAGACCGTCCTCGACAACCTCATCCATCGGCTCGACATCGCCGAGATGGTCGTGGCGTTCCTGCATCCGGTGGACCGGTTGAAGGAGTACGCCAACTCCACCGCCCACTCCCGCTTCGTCACCAACGAGCTCCTGCCGCAGCTCGAGCGTGAGCTGCCACTGGTCCACCAGCGGTCGGGGCGCTGCCTGCTCGGATCCAGCTTCGGGGCGATCGCCGCCCTGTCGGCGGCGAACCGATCCCCCGACACGTACGGGTCGCTGGTGCTGATGTCGGGTTCGTTCGTGTTCACCGACATCGCCACCGATCACGGGGGCGGCCCGGTGTTCGACCCCGTAGTGAAGTTCGTCAACCGGTTCCGTGCCAGGCCGCGGCGGGTGGCCGACCGCGCGTTCCTCAGCTGCGGGGTGTACGAGCCGTTGATCGTCCCCAATCGCTCGATGGTGCTCACCCTGGAGTCCGCGGGCGTGGACGTGCGGTTCGTCGAGGCGAGGGACGGACACAGCTGGGAGAACTGGCGGGACAGGCTGCGTGACGGGCTGTCCTATGTCTACCCCGGCCCGCAGAAGCTGGTCTACGAGTAGCCGCCTGCCCCGCCGGTGATCTCTAGGGTCTGCGGTGGCTCGAGCAGCCGCAATCCCTGGAGATCCGATCGGAGCACCGGGGCATCAGAGCAGCTGGGCCAGCGCGTAGATCACCAGCCCGGCCAGTCCACCGACCAGGGTGCCGTTGATGCGGATGAACTGCAGGTCGCGGCCGACGTGCAGCTCGATGCGGCGGGCCGCCTCCCGCCCGTCCCAGCGCTCGATGGTCTCCGTGATCACCGTGGTCATCTCCGCGCCGTACGTCGTGACGATGTAGGCAGCGATGTCGGCGGCGTACCCGTCGAGGCGGCCGCGCAGCGGCGCGTCGTCCAGCAGCCGCTGACCGAACTCCGCCAGTGCGGAGACCGCCCGCCGGCGTGTATGACTACCCGGATCCTCGAGCGTCTCCACGAGAGCACGGCGCGCCGCGTTCCATATCGAGGTGATCGCGGTCGCGACCTGCGGCGAGGCGAGCAGGCGCCGCTTGAGCCGCTCGGCCTGCTCGATCGTGTCGGGGTCGGTCTGCAGGTCCTCGGCCAGATCGGCGAGCAGGTTGTCCAGCGCCAGCCGGACCGAGTGGTTCGGGTGATCCCGCACGTCGGTGATCCATTCCACGACCTCGCGGTGCACGCGCCGCGCCACCCGGTCGTCGAGCCACTGCGGGGTCCACAGCGGTGCGCGCTCACCGACGACACGCACCACCGTCTCCGGGTTCTCGACCAGCCATCGGTGCGCCTCGAGCACGGCGAGGTCGACGAGTCCGTGATGCGCCTTGGCCGCGACGATCTCCTGCAGGAGCCGGCCGGTGACCTCGCTGAGCGGTTCCTCGGCCAGTCGGGGCAGGAGCTCGTCGGTGACCAGCGCGGTGACATCCTCGTCGCGGACGCGCGCCAGCAGCCGGCGCAGCATCTTCGTCGTCTCGTCCACGACCCTCGTGCTGTGCTTCTCGTCGGCCAGCCAGCTTCCGATCCGGCGGCCCACCTCGGCTGTCGCCACCCGATCCCGTACGACCGACTCGGCCAGGAAGTTCTGCGTGAAGAACTCCTGGAGGCTGCGGGCCAACGCGTCCTTGCGGGTCGGGATGATCGCTGTGTGCGGGATCGGCAGGCCCAGCGGTCTGCGGAAGAGCGCCGTGACCGCGAACCAGTCGGCGATGGCGCCGACCATCGAGGCCTCCGCGGTTGCGTGGACATAGCCCCACGCGCCGCCTTGGTGCAGGGTCGCGAGGTAGATGGCGGCGGCGGCGAGCAGCAGCGCCAGCGCGACCGTGCGCATCCGGCGCAGCCCACGCCGGCGTTCGACGTCGGCCGGGGTGTCGAGCAACATGGCCGTAGGTGTGCTCACGCGAGCAGCATGCCAGTGCGCTCCCGACGTCGCGCGCACGTTCGGCCGGCTGCGCGCGCGTCAGGAAGGTCGCTGAGTGCCGGGCGAACGGTAGACCGTGATGCGATGCTGGAGCGTCCGAGCACCGGGAGAGGGATGCCATGCGGGTACTGGACCGTGACCGTCAGCAGCGCGCGGACACGCCATGGTCGTGAACCCGACCGCGATCCCCGTGCCCCTGCCGGTCGACGACCTCGCCGTGCTCCGTCGCCGTCGCAGCGCGAAGTGGCACAGATTTGCCGCCGATGTCCTCCCCCTTCCGGTGGCCGAGATGGACTTCTCTCTCGCGCCCCCGATCAGCGGCGTGCTGGCCGAGGCAGTGCGGATGTCTGACACGGGGTACGCGATCCCGGGGACGGCGCTCGGCGAAGCTCTGGCCGGGTTCGCCGCCGCGCGGTGGGACTGGGCGATCGACCCCGAAGCGGTGGTGGCGGCAACCGATGTCGGGATGGCCTGCGTCGAGCTGCTCCGCATCCTCTGCCCGTCCGGGGCCGAGGTCGTGATCAGCCCACCGGTCTACCCGCCCTTCTTCCACTGGGTCGAGGAGTCCGGCTCCGAGCTGGTCGAGGCACCACTTCGGCAGGATCTCGCCGGATCGTGGGCTTTGGATCTGGACGGACTGGCGCAGGCGTTCGCGCGGCGGCCGGCCGCATACATCCTGTGCAACCCGCAGAACCCGGTCGGGCGCGTGCACTCGGCCGACGAGCTGGCGGCGGTCGTCCGACTCGCGCACGAGCACGGCGTCACGATCATCAGCGACGAGATCCACGGGCCGCTCGTGCTGCCGGGTCAGGAGTTCACGCCACTCCTCACAGTGCCGGGCGCTGCCGAGATCGGGGTGAGTCTGGTCTCCGCCAGCAAGGCGTGGAACCTGGCCGGCCTCAAGTGCGGTCTGATCGTTTCAGCCTCGCCGGCGATGCGGGCGGTCGTCGACCGCCGGCCCGAGGACACCCGCTGGCGGGTCGGGCACTTCGGCGTGATGGCCGCGATCGCGGCGTTCACCGACGGCGGTCCCTGGCTGGATGCGCTCATCGCCACTCTCGACCAGCGACGCACCGAGCTCGGGTCGCTGCTGACCGAGCGTCTTCCGGATGTCCGTTGGTCGCCGCCGGAGGCCACATTCCTCGCCTGGCTTGACTGCCGGGCGTACGGCTCCGGGTCAGAGCCGTGTGACCTGTTCCTCGAGCGGGGGCGTGTCGGGCTCGAGCCCGGGCCGACCTTCGGGTCGGTCGGGAGCGGTTGGGTGAGGCTCAACTTCGGTACCAGCGGGGAGATCCTCGATGCGGCCGTGACCCGAATGGCGACCGCGATCGGCTGAGGGCAGCGAGCGCTCGTGCAGGGTCAGGACTCCGGCCGGGGCATCTCCACCCGCACCCCCAGCAGGCGTACGGGCCGGCCGGGGTCGAGTTTCGCGGTGAGACCCAGCGCCGCCGCCGTGATGACCTCGGCCTCGGTTGTCGGCGCCGGCAGCGTCAGGCTGCGTGTGTGCGTGAAGAACGGCGCGTAGCGGACCTTGATCGCCACCCGGATCGCCGGCCGGCCCTCGGTGAGCAGGTCATGGGTCACCTGCTGGGCCAGTCGCCGTACCTCCTCCTCGATCTGCCATGCGTCGGTCAGGTTCTGCTGGAACGTCTTCTCCCGACCCCTCCCTCGGGGGATGTATGGCGTGCTGTCGACCGGCGAGTGGTCGACTCCCCGGGCGAGCCGGCGGTACCAGGGGCCCATGGTCGGCCCCAGCTCCGCCGCGAGGTGGTGTGGGTCGGCCCGGGCCAGCTCGCGCACCGTGTGAATTCCCAGGCCGGCAAGCCGCTTCGCGGTCTTGGTGCCAATGCCCCAGAGCGCCTGGGTCGGACGGTCGGCCATGACCGCGTACCAGTTCTCCTCGGTGAGCCGAAACATGCCACGCGGCTTCCCGAACTCGGTGGCGATCTTCGCCCGCGGCTTGTTGTCGCCGATCCCGACCGAGCAGTGCAGGCCGGTCGCGGTGAACACGGCATCCTGAACCTCGCGTGCGAACGCCTCCGGGTCCTCCGTCTCGACACCAAGGAACGCCTCGTCCCACCCGAGCACCTCGACGACGACGTCCAACGACCGCAGGGTGTCCATCACCACCGTCGATGCCTCCTCGTAGGCCGGGGCGTCCACGGGCAGGAACACCGCCTCCGGGCACTTGCGGAGCGCGAGCCGCAGCGGCATCCCCGAGCCGACGCCGAACGTCCGGGCCTCGTACGACGCCGTGGACACCACTCCACGCTCGCTTGGATCGCCGCGGCCGCCAACCACCACCGGTCGACCGGCCAGCTCCGGACGGCGGAGGATCTCGACCGCGGCGATGAACTGGTCGAGGTCCACGTGCAGGACCCAGGCTGTCGTCACGACCTCAGTCTGCCCCGCTGCGTCGCCGGCCCGGCTCCTGTTGGAGCCGCCGATAATGTGCGAGGGCTTCGATCACCTCCGCCGGCAGGTTGAGGGTCTGGCTCTCCTCACGACACATACACCACGCTCCCAACTGGTTCGCTGACACCGGCCTCTCATCATGCAGGCGCCAGCCGGACGGCGACCTGCTGCAGCGCCGGACGGTCGATGGATTCCTGCACGCATCGGGCGAACAACCACAGTGACAGGCGATCCGCCTCGAGGTGCAGCAGGTCGGCCAGACGCCGGACCATTCCAGCCGGGTCGGTGAACAACCGGCCATCGCAGCACAGCATGTGCTGCAGCGCGTCGTAGGTGGGATCGCCAACGTAGGGCTTGGGATCGATGGCAAGCCACGGCTCCCGCTCAGCGGCGAGAATGTTCTCTGCGTGCAGATCGGTGCAGAGCAGCACACTCCGGTCGGTGGTCGCCGGGAGCTCGCGGAACAGCGCGATGCCGAGCCGGGCCAGACCCGGGTCGATGCCTGCTCCGGCTGCGCGCTTGTTCTCGAACTCGTCGGCCCACTGCGCGCACATCAGCGTCAGGTCGCGGAAGGGATGTCCGGGTGGGGGCTCCTGCCACAACCGCCGTAGCAGCCCGGCGAGCACCATGTCCTGCTCGGGCTCGGAGGCGACGTCGCTCAGCGCGATGCCCGGTCTACAACGTTCGAGCAGCAGGGCACTGGTCTGGTCGAACATGTGGGCGGCATGGACGATGACGGCACCCGCTCCGCACCACACGCGCAGGGCATCTGCCTCGTGCCTGGCCTCGTAGTGCCTCCACCCGACCTTGAGCACCAGGTCCCGGCCATCGCGGTCACGTGCCGGGGCGACCCAGGAGTTCTGCCCGCCGGGATGGAAGGGCTCACCGAGGCGCAGAGACCAGCGCTGTGCCAGTCCGCTGACGACTTCTGGCAGAGACTCGACCCAATGCCGGAACTTTGGGGATCCATCCGAGGCCGCACCTTCGGCCAGGGCGGCCGGAACCGTGAAATCGCCCATACGTTCCATCGTCCTCCTGCCGGACCGAGCGCGGCTCGCGACGCAACATGCGGGGCAGGATCGCGGCCATCTCGAGCAGGGCGCCGTGGCAACATTGGAGGTGATCGTCGCACGGCATGACCGGCCCATCGGCAACACGCCTCATACTCGCGGCCAGCTCAGTTTTCATGGATCGAAGGGGACTTTCGGTGGGATCGGAGCGAAACGGGCTCGCCCTGCGCGTGCTCGGACCACTTGAGCTGGCGTCTTCGGAGATGCGTTCCAGCCGCCTGCGCCGGCTTCTCGCGGCTCTGGCCACACGCCCGAACGCGGTCGCGTCTGTCGACTGGCTGGCCGACGTCGTTTGGGGCAGTGTCCCTCCCACCCACACCGGGGCCGCTCTGCACACTCTGGTGTCCCGGCTGCGCCCGGTCCTGGCACGTGCGTCTCTCGAGTCGAGCGGATCGGGTCCCCCACTGACGCTCGTGACTCGCGCTCCGGGGTATCTCCTCGAGGTCGACCCGAACAGCGTCGATGCGTTGCGCTTCGAGCGACTGGCGGTCCCGGCGCGGTCACGGCTCGAGGATGACCCGGCCGAGTCGATGCGGCTGCTCGACGAGGCTCTGGCACTGTGGCGTGGCCCGGCCTACGCGGAGTTCGCGCAGGAGGACTTCGCCCGACCCGAGGCGGCGCGTCTGGAGGAGCTGCGGGCGAACGCGGTCGAGGATCGCGTCGAGGCGAGCCTGCGGCTGGGCGGCGATATCGACGTCATCGCCCGGCTCGAGTCACTCACCGCGGCCGCTCCGCTGCGAGAGAACCTGCACATGCAGCTGATGCTGGCCGACTACCGGGCCGGCCGCCAGGCCGAGGCACTCGAGCTCTACCGGGAGTTTCGCGACCGGCTCGACGAGCAGCTGGGCCTCGAGCCGTCCCCCCCGATGAGACGGCTGCAGTCCGACATCCTGCGGCACTCGCCCACGCTCGACTGGCGTCCACCACCCGCGGCGCTCGTCGCGACCGCGCGGCCGACCGACGACACCTGGCCCAGGGGCAACGTCGTCGGGACAACGGGACACTTGTTCGGCCGGGAGGAGGATCTCGCCGGGCTGACGGCCCGTCTTTCAGCGGGCACGGTCCTGACGCTGACCGGTCCCGGCGGGGTCGGCAAGACCAGTCTGGCCACCCGGGCCGCCTCGCGGTTGGCGCCGCGTTTCTCAAGCGGGGCGTGGTTGTGTGAGCTCGCTGCGGTGTCTGACCCCGATGCGACCGCGGCGGCTCTCGCTACCGCCCTGGACGTTCCGGCCCGCAGAGACGTCGACCCGACCGGACGGTTGGTCGCCTACCTGAGCGACAAACAGGTGCTACTGGTGCTCGACAACTGCGAGCATCTTCTCGAGTCGGTCGCAGCCCTGGTGCATGAGCTGCATCGACAGTGTCCGGGTCTCGCAGTGCTGGCCACGTCACGTACTCCGCTCGAGGTCGAAGACGAGCAGCTGTGGCCACTCGGGCCGCTCCCGGTCCCCTCCTCGTCGGACCCGGACAGCATCGCCGGCTCCCCTGCAGTGCAGCTTTTCGTCACGCGCGCCAGCGCCCAAGCCCCTGACTTCGCACTCGACAACGACAACTCCGCCGACATCTCCGAGATCTGTCGCCGGCTCGACGGCCTGCCGCTGGCCATCGAGCTGGCCGCCACCCGGATGCGCGCCATGAGTCCTGCCGACCTCGCGGCCCGGCTGTCGTGGCGGTTCCGGCTGCTGCGCGGCGGCGTCAGGACCGCGACGGAGCGGCATCGAACGCTCAGGTCCGTCGTCGACTGGTCGTACCAGCTGCTCGATCCGCTCGAGCAGCACGTGTTCGAGGTGCTGTCGGTGTTCGCCGGGGGTTTCACCCTCCAGGCTGCCGAACGGCTCGTCGCGGCCGTCGAGCCACCGGAAATGTCACTTGACGAGATCGACGCGGCCGACGTCATACTCAGGCTGGTCGACCGGTCGATGATTGTCCGTCTCCCAGGGAGCGTCACACAGTACGCGCTACTGGAGACGATGCGGGAGTACGGCCGCGAACGACTGACCGGACAGCGGCTGAACCGGCTCCGGCGGGCGCACGCTGAGCAGTTCGCCAGGCTGGTGGCGTCCACCGCGCGGGACCTTTTCGGACCGCAGCACCTCGCCGATGTGCGCGATCTCGACCTGCATTTCGACGAGCTGCGCGCGGCCTACCGCTGGGGGCTCGCCCATGACATCGCGGTCGGCGCCGAGCTGGTCGGTGGGTTGACGCTCTACGTGGAGCACACCATGTCGGCGGAGGTGATGGAGTGGGCGCAACAGATTCTGGCAGCGGCGACGGCAGCCAAGGTGCCTGCGCTGAGCGGCGTCCTCGGAGTGGCCGCCGCTGCGGCACGCTTCCAGGGCGCGCTGGCAGAGGCCGAGGGCCTGGTCGCCGAGGGTCTGGCTAGCGGCGCGCCACCGGCCACCGAGGGTTACCTGCGCTACATGTTGGTTGAGGTCAGTCTTCTCGACGGGCGCATCGACGACGCGTCGCGACACGTCGGGTGAACTGCTTGCTCTCGCCGAACGCCAGGGCCTCACCTCACTCGCCAGGATCGTCAGCCTCACCTGGCAGTTCGTCGTTGCCTACGACGGGGACCCCCAGACCGCGGTGGCCGCGGCCGAGCGAATCCAGGTCGACGCCGAGGCCAGTGGTGAGACGATCATCGCCAACTGGGCGGTGCATGTGCAGGGCGAGGCCCTGATCGACACCGATCCCGTGCGGGCGGGCGCGCTCTTGGAGGATGCCCTCCGAAGGGCGCGAGAGTCGGGGGACCGTTATCTGCAAGGGGTTGCACTCGTGGCGGCCGCCTCGGTCAGAATCCGCCACGGCGACCCGGCGGAAGCAGCCCCGCTCTTGCTCGCGGTCGTCGACCACTGGCGCGACTCCGGTATCTGGACGCAGCAGTGGACGACCCTGCGTAACGTCGTGGACCTTCTTGTGCGTCTGCACCGCGACCAGCCGGCAGCCGTCCTGCTCGGAGCGCTCAGCAGCCGCCGGACCTCGGCGGCGGTCTTCGGCGCGGACGCTGAACGCATGGCGGCGGAGGTCGAGATGCTGACCGAGCGGCTGGGCTCCGACGCGTTCGGCGCGCTGCGCGACCAGGGAGCCACCATGGACGACGACGAGGTCGTCGCCGTCGCCCGCCGGGCGCTCGCTCAACTGGTCAGTGCTGCAGGCGGTAGAAGCGGAAGAAGCTGAAGCCCTCGATCGGCAGCACGCTCGACATGCTTGAATCCGGCCTGTGCGGCGTACCGCTCGAGCGTGGCTCGCCGCATCACGGTGCCGGTCTCGGCGGAAGGCCGCGACGACATGCCGTCGGGCAGGCAGATGAGCAGGCTCGCGCCGTACATGAAGCGCTCCAGGTCATCGCCGGGCGCGGTGAACTCATCGGCGACCGCTTCGTCCATGACCACGACGAGGCCGTCCGGGCGAACCGCACGGCGTACCGCGTCGAGCACCTCGACGGGACGAGGCATGTCATGCAGGCACTCGAAGGCGAACGCCGCGTCGTACTCGACGTCCGCAGCCAGCGTCGCACCGTCGGCAAGCCGGAACGTGACGCGGGCGGCCAGTTCCGCGGACTCCGACTCGGCGTTTCCGCGCGCCATCTCCACCGACGGGGCGTCGACGTCGATGCCGTCGACGCGGGCCTCCGGGTAGGCGCGAGCGAGGGCGAGTGTGGACCAGCCCGCTCCACAGCCCACGTCGGCGATGCGCGCGCCCGGCCGTCGCAACACCTCGTCGACGTCGGCGACGCCGTGCAGGGCGTCGGCCAGGGACCGTTCGAACCACGGTCGGTTGATGGCTGCCTGTGACTCCCGGGCATCGGCACCGAGCTCCTCCCAGCTGACGCCCCCACCGGTGCGGTACGCGTCGAGCAGGTTGGGCAGATGGGCGCCGACGGCCGCGAACATCCGCGGCAGCGGCCCAACATAGAGGAGGCTGTGCTCGTCGGTGAGAACCTCGCGCACACCCGGCGGGAGCTCGTATCGCCGGTCCGGGTCGGCCGGGTCCGTGAGCAGGATTCCGTAGACCGCCTGCTGTTCGAGCCACTCCCGCGCGTACCGCTCGGAGGTCTCGGTGCGCCTGGCGAGCTCGGCCGGTGTGGCGGGTCCGTCGGCCGCGAGAGACTCGTACCACCCGAGGCGGTCCCCGACGTACACACTGAGGCACTCGATGGTCGCGAGCGCCGAGGAGAAGAGCCGCTCGGCGAAGGCATCCGCGGTGAGGTCCGGTGTGAGTTGTGCGGTGCTGGTCATGGTGATGATCTCCTGTCGGTTGGCGTCGAGGCGCCAGGCGGATCGACGCTCGACGCGATGCACCAGAGGCTAGACCGGGGCGCCTTTCGGCTGGCTTTCACCAGCCTTTCGGTCGATACGCGTCTCCCCCGACGGGGATGTGGCCTGGTCGCGCGCCTTGTAACGTATTCGCCGGTTTGAGTCGAGCGCTGGCGGAGGTCGACGTGAGCGATATCCGAAACGATGGGCCGGCAGAGCACGACGACGCTGAGGATGGCGCACCGCCCGATCGGCTGGAGGAGCACCCCACACCGGAGTATCCGGATGCCCAGGATGGCGCTCCGGCGGAGTCCGAGGATGGCGCTCGGGCGGAGCCCGAGGATGGCGACCCGGCGGAGCCCGATGATGATGACGAGGGCGCACCCGCCGAGGAGCCGCCCAACCGGTCTCTGGCCAAGCGCCTGCTCATCGCCGGCACGAATGTGATCGTCCTCGCCCTGGTGGTGCTCCTTCTTGTGTTGGGCGTGCCGCCCCTGACGCACTATTTTGACCAGGACACGACGAAGAACAGCTGCGTGCCACCCGGGTCCACGGCGTCGTCATCGACGCAGAAGGCGAGGGCTGCCGCCGCGGTGACCCTGCGGCGGGCTGAGGATCGTGTCCAAGCCGCGCGTCTGTCACTGGCCCGCGCGGCCGGCAGCGCTCAGACCGTGGCCGCCCGCCAGGCGCTGATTCGGGCCCGGGACGATGCCAAAGCCGCCCGCGCACGCGTGGCGACGCTCACCCGCGTTGGAGTCAAGGTTCCGTCCAGCGCACCAACTCACTTTGATCTCGGTGACGCTCTGGACGGCGGCCAGCGAAGCATCGAGGTCAACCTGGACCGGCCGATTCGAGGAGGACGGCCTCTTGCCGTCGCGCCGACACGGTTCGTCAGCGACGACGAGGGCCGGGACCTGGTGAGCGGCGACATCACGGCCTGGTCATACCCCGGGCCTGGCAGCACGACCGCAACGGTGGTCTTCTGTATTCAGCCGAACATCCGCAAGGACCTCCCCTCCGGCACCTTCAGCGGCGGCCTGACGCTGAGTGACCCGCGGGTAAAGACCACCGAGATACCGATCTCGTTCAGTCTCAAGTACACGAATCGGGAGGCGGTGTACGTGTTCGCACTTGCCGTCTGCGCACTCGCCAGCCTCTACGTGTACTTTCTCCGGCGCCCCCAGCTGGGACGGAAGAAGACGCCCGACGAGCCCACCGACGATACGCCGGTCCTGAGGTGGGGGTTTGATTTCGTTTTCGGCTACTGGAAGTTCGTCACCGGAAGCCTTGGCATCCTCACCATCGCGGCCGGCTTCACCGCCGCGACCGCGGCGCTGAGCGCCCAGTACCTCGACAGCGAAACGTGGGACGGCAGCAATTTCAAGGACTGGCTCACGCTGGGAGGTGCACTGGCCACTGCTTTCGTGGCTGGGGGAACCGCCGGAAGGCTGGCCCAGAACGTCTATGCGCGACCCACGGACGGCTCAGAGCCCGAGCCTCGGCGTGGCAGGCGTGCGGGCCGCCACCCTCAGGACCCATCGTCGGCGCGACACCCGCAGTCACCAGGAGGCCAGCACGCTCCGCGGGGCCACGGTGAGCCGGTCTGAACTGGCTGGGCTACCAGGTCACCCGCCCTCATCGGTGCAGACGCAGCGGAATCCTCCCGAGGTTGAGACCGGCCCCTGGGGCTACGGCAATGGTCTGTCGCCTGCTGGTGAGGTAGTACGGCGTCCCATCCTGGAAGGGGAAGATGACCAGGAACTCCGCGTCGTTGATCTGCTCCAGATCGGCTCCTTGAGAGAGCCTGCCGGTGACGGTGTTGGCACCGAGCGCGTCGATGGTGAATCGCCCACTCGCGCCCCGGGTCCGGGCCCGCGACGGGTGCTCGTCGGTCGGCTGGGCCGGTGATCCCTCCGGGTAGCTCAGCTCGTACGACAGGGTGGTGATAACGGGAGTTCCGGTCCTGGCGTAGACCAGCCGTCCCGACACCTTTCCACCGACGGCGAGCGGGAGGTCGAAGGATCGGTCGTGCCGGATCCTCACGTTGCTGACGCAGCGGGGCGCGTAGTTGGCGGGCCAGCCGTCGGAGCCCAGCATGTAGCGGCCGGGGACGAGCCCGTGCAAGACGAAGTGGCCGGAGGTGTCCGCCTTCTCGATCTGGTGGAACGTGCCCGGTCTTACCGGAGCGTCAGCCGGGCACTCGTCGCCGGTCATCGCCTCGACGACCGCACCGGGGGCGGTCGTTCCCGACAGCGTCAACGTGGGATGGCGCAGGCGCACCCGTCCCACGTCGTAGGTCTTGATGGATGTCACCGTGATCCTGGCCGTGGCATAGCGCTTGTCCGTCGCCCCGAAGAACGTGTAGGTGCCCGGCGAGAGGCCGGTGTAGCGGACATGCCCGCGGCTGTCGGCGGTGAACCCGTTCACCGGCCGGCCGGCACCGTTGCGGAGTTCGTCGGCGATGCCGCGGGCCGGCTTTCCGCCTCGGCGGACGCTGATGGTGATGACCGCTCCGCTGCGAACCTTGATGTTCCGGGCCACCGAGGACGTCCGTGTGGGCACCGACACCCCGACTCCGTGGCGCTGGTAGTCACTCCCGTCGTACAGAATGCCGACTCGATATCTACCCGGTCGCAGTCCGGCGACCCGGTAGCGACCTCGCTGGCCGGTCGTCGCCGCGGCGACGATATCGCCATGCGCTCTGCGCACGAGAACGTCAACGAACGCAACGGGGTTGCCCGCTGACCGGAGCACGCCGTGGATCGTTGCGCCCTTGCGTAGCAGGCCGTTGACCACCACGTCCTGCTGGGAGCCGAGATGGACGATTCGTGACTGCCACGGGAGCGAACCCGCTCCACCGCCGGCCACCGTGTATCGGCCCGGCGCGAGACCCTGGAACCGGTAGTTGCCTTTGGCGTCGGTCTCGGTCCGGAACGCCGTTGTGCCGTTGAGCCGCTGAAGTTCGAGTACCTGGTTGGCCGCGCGCCGTACGCGCCCGTGCACGTAGCTCTGAGGTTTCACGGTTATCGTGTGCAGCCGCCGGGGAGTCCCGGTCGGCGCGAACAGGTCGGTCTGCAGTACCCAGCTGTCGGTCACCCTGTGGTTCTGGCGCCGGCTGATCTCAGGTCTCGCACCCGACCGGGCCCGCGGACCGACGTACGTGATCAGGAAGTCGACGCCTTGTGCCGTCTCCCGGCAGACACGCCTGTCGGAAGGCTCGGGGTCACAGATCTGGACCAGATAGCCGGGAGCCGCCTGCCGTACCCGGAACGCGCCGTTGGCGTCCGTCCAGGCACGACGCGGCGTTGTCGCGGCGAGGATGCCAGCTTCTGGAACCTCTCGGGGGCCGATCGCGTTGACGAGGGCGCCGACAACAGGCTCCCCGTTGCCGTCTAGGACGGTGCCGGTGACCCAACCGCGGCGGGCGGGCGAGGCGATCGAGTCTGCCCGGCTGTCTGGAGGCACAGCGAGCGGACTCGCAACGAGGACGGCGGCCGAGGCCACGGTGAGACGAGGCCGCCAGCTGCGAGATCGAAACACCCATGCTCCTTTGCGCAGAACACATGATCGGTCTTGGCAGGGTGTAGAAGCCAAGCAGAGCGCCCGTCCGTATGCAAGGCGACCAAGTGTCCGTCCTAACAGCCGTCTCGACGGGCAGCGGCCACCTCCCAGGCGTAGCGGTGGCGAAAGCTCCCGGAGTGGTCACTGTCCCAGTACAGCGTGGTGAAACCCCCGTTACTCGGATGCTTCCGGTGGTGAGGTCAGCCGTCTTGTCACGGAAGCACCAGCGACCCGTTGCAGGAATGCGGGATCGCCACAGACAACGAGACAGTGGCACGCCCGCGAGAGCCCGACGTACAAGCGCTCCTTGGCACGTTCCCCCGGCACCACCTCGTTGAGGGCGAGCACCACGACACTGCGCTCCAGCCCCTTGAAGCCGAGCACGTGGCCATAGAACACCTGCTCGTCATCCCAGAATGAGTTCCAGTATTCGTCCTGCCCTGCGGCTTGGCGCTGAACCTGCTCTGGATGGCGTGATCCGATCGTCAGAAGCACGATGTCCTTGGGGCGCCAGCCTGGTGACTCGCATGAAATACGCGCCAAGTCCTCACAGTCGAGCACCAGGACTGAGATGGGCACGGAGCTCCCGTCCCACCACCCGCTCGGCGTCGGACGCGTACCCATCACCAGCAGCGATCGTCATGGCGACACCTCGCCGCTCCCGTCGGGTGGGCGTTGGCCTCGCGCACGGTTCATCTCATTCAGTGTCCAACATGTCCGTCGCCGGCGACCGCCATTCCCACGTATTCCACCCGGCGAGCTCGGCTGCCCCGTGCCGCGAAGGCTCCCTTCACCCGGCTCAGCTCCTGCGGCGGCCCGAGGTCGCCCGCCGGACCCGCTCCTCGACGAGCTCGTCCACGACCTGGCGCTGGGCGCGTCCCAGCGCATCGAGGCGATCGCCGGGGGGCAGCGATGAGATCAGGTCGACCAGTTGGGCGACGACGACGTCCGGGTCGGGCCGCTGTCTGCTCGCACTGCTGCCCACGACCAATGAACGGAGGAAGGCTGGATTCGTCTGCCACCCGGACGACCCGACACCACCCGGCGGGGGCATCTCGTCGGCCAGCGACCGCTGCATCCGGTCGGGCTGCGGTCGCTGCATCGACTCCTCGTCGAACGTGATCGCGGCCGCCAAGTCGGTCGGTTCCAGCTGCAAGGCGCGAGCCAGCCTTGCCAACGACCGGTGGGAGGGCAGCCGCGAGCCCGTCTCCAGCTGTGAGACATACGGGTAGGAGAGTCCGCTCGCATCCACGAGCTCCCGGCGAGTCAGCCCGAGCTCTTCGCGTCGTGCCTTGAGGACACGACCGAAGTCCTGGCCGGCCGTCTCGTCATCCATGGCTATGCTCCTTGCGTAAGTATGCGTAGTGCATTATGCTAGGAGCAGCATACCGTAGACCAGAGGAGAACCGAATGAAGATCGACGTGTCGCTCGACGTGAACCTGCTCGCCGTCCAACAGGACGAGGAGCTCACTGCGCTGGTGGAGCTCACCGCGCCATCGGCGAAGGCCGAGGAGCAGCGCGCCCCCTGCGCGCTCGTGGTCGTGCTCGACCGCAGCGGCTCCATGGCAGGCGACCGGCTGGACGGTGCGAAGCAGGCATTGACCTCCCTGGTGACGCGGTTGCGGCCGGACGACGTCTTCGGTCTCGTCGTCTTCGACACCGGGGTCGACCTGATCGTGCCGGCGAGTCGGCTCGGTGACAAGGCTGGGGTGATCCGCCGCATCAACCGGGTCAGTCCGGGCGGCTGCACCGATCTGGCAGCCGGATATCTTCGGGGCCTCCAGGAGGCCCGGCGGGTCGCCGGTGACAACAGCGCGACCGTGTTGCTGATCAGCGACGGCCATGCCAACGCCGGCCTGACCGACGCCGACCAGCTCGCGGACATCGCCGCCGCCGCAGCCGGTGAGCGGGTTTCCACGTCGGCGCTCGGCTTCGGGCTGGGCTACGACGAGACGTTGCTGTCGGCGATCGCGCGCGGCGGCCGTGGCAATGAGCTGTTCGCCGAGGACGCGGATGCCGCCGGTGCGCTGATCGCCGGCGAAGTCGACGGACTGCTCAGCCAGAGCATCCAGGCAGCGTCGTTGCTGGTACGGATGTCACCGCACGTGCGCGGAGTCCGGGTGGTCAACGACACGCCGTCGGCGATGGTGGACGACGGGCTGCTGATCGAGCTCGGTGGCTTCTACGCCGACGAGGTCCGCAAGCTGCTGATGACCTTCTCCATTCCCGGCATCTCCGGGCTCGGCCTCGCGGAGGTCGCGACACTGGAGCTCCGGTTCGTCGACATGGCGTTGCTTCGTGAGCAGGTGGTCAAGCTGCCGCTGCACGCCAACGTCGTACCGGGTGACGAAGCAGCCGGGCGCCTTCCGGACCCCGCCGTTGTCACCGAGTTGGCATTCCAGCAGGCGCAGCAGGCCAAGCGCTCAGCCTCGATCGACCTCACCGCCGGAGACAGCGCCGGGGCCGTGGCACACCTGCTGGCGGCACGGTCCGCGATCGGGAGTGCGCTCCCGTGCGCGCCGGCCGCGGCGTCGGCGGACCTGCACGAGGAGAGCGACGTGCTGGAGCGGATGCTTGACGAAGCGCGTTACGGCAACCGGAGCCGGGCCGCGAAGCTGCTGTCGGCCGACAGCACCTTGAAGTCGCGCAACCGGGGGCGCCGGCGGCCGTCGGCCTGAGTGCCGGTCTGCGGGCCAGGCTCACGGGACCCGGTGCACCACCATCGGCAGCACCACCGTGGCGCCGGACTCGCGCAAGGCTGCGGTCGCGATCGTGGTCGGCCACCCGGTGGCGGTGCGGTCGATGAGCAGCAGGACGGTCTGGCCGTCGACGAAGGAACGCAGCTCCTCGTCGACTGCCAGAACCTCACGCCAGCACGCCGCCTCTTCAGCACCCGACTGCTCCCGCTCCCTCACCGCGCGGGACGGCCGCCAGCCTCGGTGCGGCAGCCGCCCCACCGAGCCGACGTGGCGGGCCAGCTGCTCGACAAGGTCGACATAGCCTGCCGCCGACAGCCCGACGACCCGCTCAGGCCGTGCCGGCCAGCTCGACCTCCAGCGCATCAGGGTCTGGACACAGGCGTCGGCCAGGTCCGCAGGGGCCTCGTCGCCGGCTCGCCCCGCGAAGGCGAGCTCGACGATCCCTCGCCACTCGGGGGCATCCGCGTAGACGACGGCTCGACCTTCGGCTGCGGCGAGCTCGCCGGGAATCCGCCCCTTCGTACCGAACGCTCCGCCCGGCCACATCTTGCGAGGTTCGACGACATAGTCGCGGCCGCGCAGGAACCTGCGGATCTCGTCGACGGTGGAAGGCTCCGGGCTCGACGACAGCGGATCCGGCAGCGCGCCGAGACAGACCGAACAGCGTCCGCACACGGTGGCTTCGGGATCGTCGAGGGACGTCTGCAGTAGAACCATCAGACAGGTCGCACCGCTGATGTAGTCGCGCATGATGGCCGCCTCGCGACGCCGGCCGGCCAGCACTCCGTCGTAGTGCTCCTGATCGAACGTCCAGTCCCTGCCGGTGGCAAGCCAGCCCTCGGCGGTGCGGTCTACCGCCCCGTCGACCGCGAGCTGCTTGAGCATCAGCTCGACACCGCTGCGGCGCAGGCCCGTGGTGGACTCCAGTGCCGGCACTGTCATCGGTTCTTGCGCCTCGCGCATCGCGGCCAACAGGGTGTGCACGTCCGCGGCGACGGGGATGGTCGCCGTGGCGAAGTACTCCCAGACGGGTTCATCGGCCGGGCTGGGCAGGAGTACGACGAGAGCATGGTCCAGCCCACGGCCTGCACGCCCGATCTGCTGGTAGTAGGCGACGGGCGAGGGTGTGGCGCCCACATGGACCACGAACCCGAGATCGGGCTTGTCGAAGCCCATGCCCAGCGCGGACGTGGACACCACTGCCTTGAGGTCGTTGCGGCGCAGCCGGTCCTCTGTCGCTTCGCGGGTAGCGGCGTCGAGCTGTCCGGTGTAGACCGCGACCGCCTTCGCGCCGTAGCGATCGGCGAGCAGGGTGGTGAGTCGCTCCGCATCTGCGACGGTCAGGCAGTAGACGATGCCGGAGCCGGGGAGCACCCCGAGATGGTCGACGACCCACGCGTACCGTGTCAGCGGATCCGTCGGCGGGGCCACGACGAGCTGCAGGCTGGTCCGGGCGAGCTGACCGCGCAAAACCACCGCTGCCTCGCCGAGCTGCACCGCGACGTCGCGGGTGACGCGGTCGTTCGCGGTCGCGGTGGTCGCGAGCACGGGCGTCCGCGGGTTCAACGTCTGCAGGACCCCCGCCAGCCTGCGGTAGTCCGGACGGAAGTCGTGGCCCCAGTCGCTGAGCGCGTGGCACTCGTCGATGACCAGGAGACCGAGGTGGCCGGCGAGCGCGGAGAGGACCCGCTCGCCGAACTTGGGATTCGCCAGCCGCTCCGGTGACACCAGCAGCACGTCGAGCTCGTCGGCGTTGACGGCCGCCTCGATCTCGGCCCAATCGCCGATGTTGGATGAGTTCAGGGTCGCCGCTCGCAGGCCGGACTTCGCCGCGGCGGCCACCTGGTCGCGCATCAGGCTGAGCAGCGGGGAGACGACCAGGGTCGTGCCGGCTCCCTCGGCCCGCAGGATTGCCGTGGCCGCCCAGTAGACCGCCGACTTCCCCCATCCGGTTGCCTGGACGACGAGGACACGGGCTGCCGGCTCGCACAGGGCGGCGACCGCGCGTTCCTGGTCATCGCGAAGCGCGGACCCGGGGCCCGCCAGCGCCTCGATGACGCGGGTGGCGATCTCGTGTCGCTCGGGTGTCAGTGTCGCGGGGGGGTCAGACTGTGGCGGCGTCATCGCTTCCAGTGTGTGGCACGCCGCCGACACCCGGCGCGCGGGTGAGAGCATGTCGTCATGTCCTGGCCAGCTGCAGCCATGAGGGTCCATCGATGTTTCCGGTGATCTCCGTCGCGGGTGGGTCGTACGAGCGCGGGCGGCAGTACGGCACACAGGCTCGTGAACAGATCCATCGGTCCGTTGCCGCGTACTACCGGCAGTTCCAGTATGAAGCGGGCTGGGACTGGCCACGGGCGACCGCGGAGGCCGACCGCTTTCTGCCCGCCATCGAGGAGCTAGGCGGGCAGTACGTCAAGGAGCTGGCAGGGATCGCCGACGGGGCGGGACTCGCGCTGTCCGACATCCTCGCACTCAACGTGCGGACCGAGATCATGTTCTCCGCTCGCGTACGCCGGTCGATGGCGCCAGCTCCGCCGTTGGAGTGCACGGCGTTCGCAAGCGTGGCCCGGGATGCGCCGATCATCGTCGGTCAGAACTGGGACTGGGTCTCCTTCGCCCGTGACACGGTGGTTGTCCTCGAAGCCCTCCCCGACGAGGGTCCCGGGTTTGTGACCGTGGTCGAGGCCGGCCTGCTGGCGAAGTACGGCGTCAACTCCGAGGGCCTCGCTGTGCTGACGAACGCCCTTGCCTGCAAGGAGGACCGCGGCGATCTCGGTGTGCCCTACCACGTGATGCTGCGCGCACTGTTGGACTGTGGCAGCACCGAGGAGGCCATGGACCGCCTGGAAGCGACCTCCAGGGCCTCGTCGGCGAACTACCTGCTCGCGGATCGCAGCGGGTCAGTAGTCGACGTGGAGGCACGCCCCGGCGATGTGTCCGACCTGCACCGGATCGAGCCCGATGACCGCGGGGTGGTCCTCCACACCAACCACTTCGTCTCACCCGACTTCGACTCGGTCGACTATGCGGACTATTCGGTGTCGACCAGTCGGGAAAGGCTCGATCGCATCACCGAGTTCGTCGCGGCAGCCGAGGGCCCGATCGTGACGGCGCGATTCGAGGCAGCGTTGGCCGACCACACCAATGAGCCCGACAGTGTCTGCCGTCACCCCGACGAAACACTGCCCGAACCAGAGCAGATCATGACCGTGGCGAGCATCATCGTCGACCTGACTCAGCAGCGCGTCAGAGCCGCGGATGGCCCTCCGTGCGAGCGCGGGTACGAGGACCTCGACTGCTCCTGGCTCTGGACCTGACGCGGTCGGTCGTCAGCTGCAGCCGCTGGTGCTGCCACACCCCTCGCAGACGAAGCACGAGCCCGCCGGTCGCATCTTCGTACCGCAGGTGAAGCACAGGGGTGCGTCCACCGATGAGCCGGTGATGACCTCGAGCAGCTCCGCCGACGTGTGGGCCGCCGCCGGTGCCGGCTTGGCCGCGGTGGCTGTCTCCTCGGTCGTCTCCACCGACGGGTCGGCTTCGGCCCGGTCAGGAATTGCTCCACCGAGTGGGACGGACTTCAACGACTCAGCCTCCGAGACCTCGATGTCTGGCGACTCGTACGATCCGGTCTCCAGCTGGCGCTGGCGTTCCTCGGCGGTGTAGATCCCGAGCCCGGCCCGGGTCTCGAACGGCAGATGGTCCAGAGCCAACCGGCGGAAGATGTAGTCCATGATCGACTGCGCCATCCGGATGTCGGGGTCGTCGGTGAGGCCCGCGGGCTCGAACTTCATGTTGGTGAACTTCGAGACGTAGGTCTCCAGCGGCACGCCGTACTGCAGCGAGATCGAGATCGCCATCGAGAAGGCGTCCATCACCCCTGCCAGGGTCGAGCCCTGCTTGCCGAGCTTGAGGAACACCTCACCGAGGCCGTCGTCGGGGTAGGAGCCGGCCGTCATGTAGCCCTCGGCTCCGCCGACGGTGAACGACGTGGTTCGCGACGGCCGGGACTTCGGCAGCCGCTTGCGGATCGGCCGCTCGATGACACGTACCGCAGCCTCCGCAGCGGCCGCCACCTCGGCCGCGTCGTAGGCCTTGTCGGCGCCCTTCGCCTTCGCGTCGGAGAGCGGCTGGCCGACCTTGCAGTTGTCGCGGTAGACGGCCAGCGCCTTCAGTCCGAGCTTCCAGCCCTGCGTGTAGACGTCCGCGATCTCCGCGACGGTGGAGGTCTCCGGCAGGTTGACGGTCTTGCTGATGGCTCCGGAGATGAACGGCTGCGCGGCCGCCATCATCCGCACGTGCCCCATCGGCGCGATCGCCCGCGTGCCCATCGCCGTGTCGAACACCTCGTAGTGCTCGGGGCGCAAACCGGGAGCGTCGATGACATGGCCGTGCTCGGCGATGTACTCGACGATCGCCTCGATGGTCTCCTCGGCGTACCCGAGCCTGCGCAGCGCCCGCGGGACCGTCTGGTTGACGATCTGCATCGAGCCGCCGCCGACCAGCTTCTTGAACTTGACCAGGGAGAAGTCCGGCTCGATGCCGGTCGTGTCCGCGTCGAGCATGAACGCGATCGTCCCGGTGGGTGCGATGACCGAGGCCTGCGCGTTGCGGTAGCCGTGCTTGTCGCCCTGCTTCACCACCGCGTCCCAGGCCCGGGTGGCGAGCCGCTGCACCGCCTTGTCGTTGTCGTGCAGGGTGCGGATCGTGTCGTTGGCCGCCTGGTGCTTGCGCATCACCCGCTTGTGGGCATCGGCGTTGCGGGCATACCCGGCGTACGGGCCGACGACGGCGGCGATCTCGGTGGACCGACGGTAGGAGGCACCGGTCATCAGCGACGTGATCGATGCCGCCAGCGCACGGCCGCCGTCGGAGTCGTAGCCGAGCCCCATCGCCATCAACAGCGCCCCGAGGTTGGCGTACCCGATGCCGAGCTGGCGGTAGTCGCGTGTCGTCTCGGCAATCGCCTCGGTGGGAAAGTCGGCAAAGCAGATCGAGATGTCCATCGCGGTGATGATGGTCTCGACCGCCTTGGCGAACAGCTCGCCGTCGAAGGTGTCGTCGTCGCGCAGGAACTTCATCAGGTTCAGCGACGCCAGGTTGCACGAGCTGTTGTCCAGCGACATGTACTCGGAATTGTGTACGACGACACCCGGCTTCCCCTCAGAAGTTACGACGAAGTTGTGAGTGCCCCTCGCCTCTAGGTCGTAGACCCTGAGCGGCTCGTCCAGAAGCACGGGAACAATCTCTGCAACCGTGTCCAGACCAGTCTCCGAAACGAGCAGCTGGCCAGCTTTGAGACTGTTCGCCTGGACCCACCTCCCGTCCGCCAGGTAGCGATGCTCAGGCGTGCTTCGCAGGCGGAGCCCATTCGCCGTGACGACATCAACCAGCTCACGGGTCTCGCCGGCGATCCATGCATGAGTGACATCAGTGAACGTGAGGTGCTGATTGTTGACTTCATGGGCAAGAACCCTCACCGTTTCGCCGGCCTGGACCAACTTGGTCAGCTGCTCGAAGGCCCTCAAGCCGCCGTCGGTCTGCACCAATGTGTCGCCTGTGAAGCAGCACGGATTCGATGCCGTGATCCGGCCGGTCTCGGGGTTGGTGTGCCAGTCGTTGATGGTGTCGTCGTACTGGATCCCCGGGTCGGCGCAGAGCCAGGCGGCCTTGGCGATCTTGGCGTAGAGCTCGCGAGCCTGCACGGTCTCGATCACCGAGCCATCGGTACGCGCGCGGAGTGCGAACCCGGTGTCCTCTTCGACCGCTCGCATGAACTCGTCGGTGACGCGGACCGAGTTGTTGGCGTTCTGGTACTGCACGGAGGTGATGTCGCGGCCACCGAGGTCCATGTCGAATCCGGCGTCGCGCAGCGCCCGGATCTTCTCTTCCTCCCGCGCCTTGGTCTCGACGAACTCCTCGATGTCGGGATGGTCGACGTCGAGAACGACCATCTTGGCCGCGCGACGGGTCGCTCCACCCGACTTGATCGTGCCGGCGGACGCGTCGGCGCCGCGCATGAATGACACGGGACCACTCGCCGTACCGCCTGAGGACAGCAGCTCCTTCGACGAACGGATGCGGGACAGGTTCAGGCCGGCGCCCGAACCTCCCTTGAAGATGAAGCCCTCTTCCTTGTACCAGTTGAGAATCGAGTCCATCGAGTCGTCGACGGACAGGATGAAGCAGTTGTGCACACGCAGGTTGCCTGACAAATATTCGCCGCTCTCAGTCTGGATGTCATAGACCTCCATTGACCCAATCGGCTCGACGCGAGCGATCTCGAGCCGCTTGATGCCGGAAGCACCGCGTCCGGGGAGATCGAATGAGCGCTCCAGCTTGTCCGCCTTGCGCGCGTCGATGAAGCCGATCTCGTCAGCGAAAATGCGACGATCTCCGGCGTTCTGAATGCGCAGCGTCCAACAACCCTTGCGGTTCGCCCTTGCGTCTGATTTGTGACCCACGCGGGCGAAGATGCCGAATCGGAGCAGGAGAGACTGCATCCCACGGATCAGCTTTTCGCCAATCATGTCCACCTCGACCACAGTGGACCGATCCCGCGAGGAGACGAACCCCTCCGCCTGGAAAATGCTGCGCAGATACGCGCCAACGACGGGCAGCGGCGCCGAGAACAGCTGGCTCGGCACCTCCATGTCAACCCCGCGGGGGCGGATGTTCCAGCGATCGACGAACGCTTCGAGCACATTCCCGTACACGCGCGTACGACGACAGTCGAGTGTTGAGTCCTGAGTCACAACGCTTCGTTCATGACGATGTACGCCGGGAAACACACTGTCGAGAGCATCCGTCACCCACGCCAGCTCGGCAGGCGTCACCGTCATCGCCTCGAGCGTCAGAGACTTGTTGGTGCCGTTGTACTGGCCGACGAAACCGTCGGACTGCATCCATCCGGCGAGTGCGGCTTCGGCGATATCTCGTTGGTTGATCTCCATATCCCCATGTGACTCGCGTCGATGCCACTCCAACTTGTCGCCCGGCCGAAGCGTCCCCGCCTGCACGAATCTTCCTGAGCCGCGGTCGCCGCTGCTCCGCCACACCAAATGGTCAGCAGTGACATCGAGGCTGTAGCCAGCCTTCGTGTGCAGCCGGAGCACCTGCTTGTGCCCGTTCGCCTTGACAGCCACGACCTGCGTCAGCCCGTGTGCGTCGTAGACCTTGGTGCCGATCGCGTCCTCCTCGACGAGCTTGCCGATAGGGACGAGACCCTCTGGGGTGCTGACGAGCGCGTCGTATGGCTGGCATGCACTCACCTGCTGCGGTGACTTCGTGCCGACGTTGAACCACACGGGAGAGTTGAACGCGAAGTACTGGTGCAGCAGCATCCAGGTGAGCTCGTGCTCGAAGAGCTCGGCGTCGGCAGGTGCGTTGAAGTAACCGTGGTCCTCACCGGCCTTGCGATAGGTCTTGACCACGCGGTCGATGAGCTGCTTGAGACTCCACTCGCGCACGTCGGTGCCGAGTGCGCCACGGAAGTACTTCGTGGACACGATCGTCGAGGCGTTGACGCTCCAGAAGTCCGGGAACTCGACGCCGCGCTGTTCGAAGACGGTCTCGCCGGTCTTCCAGTTCGTCTGGACAACGTCGCGCCGTTCCCACGTCACCTCGTCGTACGGGTGAACGCCTTGGGTGCTGAACGTCCGCTCGAACGTCAGCCCCTTGCCCCGCCTGCTGCTGCCCGTCCGACCGCTCACCGTCTCCGTCATCGACCTCTCCCGTTCCGTGGCTCCCGAGGGCCATGCCATGTTGTGCGTACTGCCTGCGATCTCTGTTGTCTCAACAACCGCCCGGACATGGATGTGCCCGGTGCGGCCTTGTGCCGTTCAGGTTTCCAGGTATGCGGTGGTCTCGCCCGGCGCCTCGTATGACGTGCCGCGGATGTGTTCGTGCGCCTGGTCCGCGGCCTGCTCGACCGCGATCGCCGGTGCGGGCGCCTCCGCCCGGAGCATGGCGATCTCGGTCTCGAAGTCCTCCGCGCTCTCGAACGCGCGGTACACGGATGCGAAGCGCAGGTACGCCACCTCGTCGAGCTCGCGAAGAGGGCCCAGGATGGCCAGTCCCACCTCGTGGGCCGGCACCTCGGCCCAGCCGCCGCCGCGCAGCGCGTCCTCGACGCTCTGACCGAGCAGCGCCAGGTCGTGTTCGGTGACCGGACGGCCTTTGCAGGCCTTGCGTACCCCGGCGATCGCCTTGTCGCGGTTGAACGGCTCGGTAGCGCCGGAGCGCTTCACCACGGTCAGCTGCATCTGCTCGACGGTGGAGAAACGCCGCTGGCAGGCGGGACACGTGCGCCGACGCCGGATCGCGCCGCCGTCGTCTGTCACCCGCGAGTCAAGCACCCGGGTGTCGGTATGCCGGCAGTACGGGCAGTGCATCGTTGCCGCCTCCCTGCCCGTCCGAGCGTTCGCACTACAGATCTTTCTACCCGCCGCCACCGACATCGTTGGCCCCGTCTGGGGACCGATCTGTGGACAAGCTGGGGATGAACGCAGCCCAGTTGTGGGTCCGTTACCACTATCTGTGGAGAACTTACACCCCTGTAACTACTATATCTGGGGGTAACCGTACGTCGGTCGCCGACCTGGCGCAAGGGCTGTCGCGCAGCAGGCCCGCCAATCTGCGTCGGCCCAGGTCAGGCACCATGAACCCGCCATGACCCGCGCGTCGCCCCGGCGTGTCGCACCCTCTCCCCCGCCATCCGACACTTGTTTCACGCGATCCGACGCTTTTTGAAGCGATCCGACATCCAGCTGGCCGCCGACTCTGGACGAGAGCCGATGCAGCCTCGATCCTGGTCTCCGCCGGGACGATTGCGCACGTCACGGAGCCGACGTGACCCCCGTCCGGCCGGGAGGGAGTCCATGCGCCGGCGGGCCTCTGTCGTCTGTGGCTGCCGCCGTCACTCATTCCGCGGGTTCGATCCTTGGAACAGATCGAACCCGCGGAATGACATGGCAGGAGCCTCGTCAGGCGCCCGCCACCGGCGCCGTCGAGCGGTGGAACCAGGCAAGACGCGGGCGACGGTCCCGGCCTGCGGCTCGGCCATTCAGTGAGGCGGCCCTCCGGGCCGCTTCAGCGGTGCGCAGGCGGTCCTTTGCCAAGATGTCGACAACAGCCGACGAGACGGCCAGCGGGATGGTGTTCATCGTGGGCTCCTTGGTGTTAGAGGTTCGTCACGTTCCACGTTCCGCCTAAGGACCCCCACCCCACATGAGGAGAACTTCGTATTCTCCGGCTCCCCCCGGCGTGCCTATGCGGCGGACGAGACGTGTCGGATCGCCGTCATGAACTGTCACCAGCCCCGGGCCACTGCCGGGAATTGCGCAGTTGTTGGTCACGGCCGGCCGGTGACCACCTACCGCGCAAAAGGTCGGTGCGGTGCGGTCATGCTGGCGTGACACGTTGTCGGACCGCGGGGGATGGCGGGCGGCTGGGTGGTGAAGGGTGTGCTGCCGCGGAAGTCTGGGTACGGTCGAAGCATGGCTACCAAGAACTCGACTGCGAAGAAGTCGACCCGCACATCCGCTAGCAACGGCTCAACCACCGGCAGGCCCCGAGCCGGAAACTACACCGTTCCGGGCGTGAAGGTGAAGGACGGCCACAAGGTCGCCCAGGCCCTCCAGGCCCGCCTGCACGCACTGAACGACCTTGCGCTGACCCTCAAGCACGTGCACTGGAACGTCGTAGGCCCGCACTTCATCGCGGTGCACGAGATGATCGACCCACAGGTGACCGCGGTACGCGACATGATCGATGAGACCGCAGAGCGCATCGCGACGCTCGGGCTGTCACCGATCGGGACGCCCGGCGCGCTGGTCAAGTCTCGAAGCTGGGACGACTACTCCCTGGGCCGGGCCACCACCGACGAGCATCTCGGTGCCCTCGATGTCGTGTATGACGGCTTTATCAAGGACCACCGAGAGGCGCTCGAGACCGCCGGCGACATCGACCCGATCAGCGAGGACATGCTCATCGGCCAGACCCGCGCTCTGGAGCTCTTCCACTGGTTCATCCGAGCCCATCTGGAGGGCGTGAGCGGACGCCTGTCGACCGGCGACGCGAGGACCGAGCGCACCGGTGCGGGGCGCGCATCGGCTGCCGCGTCACAACACGCCGGCTGACTCCGGGCGCTACGCCGCCGGGTCGCCGCGTCAACGGACGTCGGGAATGGCGAGCTCTTCGCCTACCTGTATGGAGCCCGCGTCACCGAGCGCGTTGAGGTCCACGATCGCCTGGACAACCGCCCGGGGATCCTCTTGGGGCGCCACGGTGCCCGCGATGTCCCAGAGCGTCTGACCCGACTGCACATGCACGATCCGGGCGTGTTCGAATCGCACGTCGGCCGGGACCGCTGCCGACTGAGCACCGATGACGATGAAGACCGCGAACGCGGCGGCGACAAAGCCCCCCAGCACAGTGATCCGGCCCCGCCTCGTCAGGCGGACGCCTGCGGGCGTCCGCACGTCGACGGGGTCCTGCCGGCGGTCCACCGCTGGGTCGGCGGGGGCGGCTGCCGGAAGGTAGGCAACGCTTGTGCTCATGGTCTGACCTCCTGGGGAAGTGCTCGACCCCTGCTGATAGTCCACGCGGGTCGTGTTCGCTCGTCCAGAAGAGGTCTACCGGCCTCCACCGACACCGGACCGTTCGGCCGCCGCTGAATCGAATGCCTGTTCGAATCGAACACATGTACAGTCCTACACCACTCGCCGCTGCGCTGTCCACCCCAGGAACTACCCGGAATCGTCTGCCGTTCATCCGCGGCCCCCGCCGGGAGCCGGCGGCGGCGCTAGCGTGAGGGGTGACGATCCGAGGAGCCACATGTCCGCGAACTCCGGTCTCGCCGTCGAGGCCTCCGGCCTCGTCAAGGCCTTCGGGCCGACCCGGGCGGTCGACGGAGTCGACCTCGTGGTTCCCCGCGGCGCGGTGTACGGGGTCCTCGGCCCCAACGGGGCCGGCAAGACCACGACGATCCGGATGCTGGCGACACTGCTGCGGCCCGACGCCGGCGAGGCGCGGGTGCTCGGCCACGACATCGTCCGCGAGGCGGCAACGGTCCGGGAGCTCATCAGTCTGACCGGCCAACTGGCATCGGTCGACGAGGAGCTCACCGGTAGGGAGAACCTCGTACTCCTGGGCCGGCTTCTCGGCCTCAAACGCCCGCGAGCCCGGTCCAGGGCAGCCGAACTCCTCGAGGCCTTCGGGCTCGGCGATGCGTCGGGGCGCCTGGTCAAGCGGTACTCCGGCGGAATGCGGCGTCGGCTCGACCTCGCCGCCAGCATCGTCGTCACGCCCGAGCTGATGATTCTCGACGAGCCGACGACCGGCCTCGACCCGCGCTCCCGCAACCAGGTGTGGGACATCATCCGGGCCCTGGTCGCCGACGGGACGACGGTGCTGCTCTGCACGCAGTACCTCGACGAGGCCGATCAGCTTGCCGAGGGGATCGCGGTGATCGATCACGGCAAGGTCATCGCCGAGGGAACCCCCAGCCAGCTGAAAGCCTCGGTGGGGCAGGGGATCCTGCACGTGCGCCTGCTGGACCCGGACAGCCGGGTCCACGCCGAGCAGGTGCTGGGGCGGGTGCTCGACGGCCACGTGCACCTGGAGGAGGACCCATCGGCGCTGTCGGCGGCGTGCAGCGACACCGGCAGAGCCGCGCAGGCTATCGGCGAGATTTCGCGCGCCGGCATAGCGATCGGCGACTTCTCCCTCGGGCAGCCGAGCCTCGACGAGGTCTTCCTGGCGCTGACCGGCCACCCCGCCGTGGCAGCCGAGGCTGGGGATGCGTCCGACGCGGACGACGGTGTCGAAGGTTCCGCCCTGACCGAGGAGGAGACAGTATGACGACGCCGGTGCGGCCCGTGCGTCCCGGTCCGGCTGGCGGGGCCATCCATGCCGTCCTGTCGTCCGGTCAGCGGCCGGCACGCGCGAGCGCACTGTCGGCCTGCCTCACGTTCGGCTGGCGGGGGATGCTGAAGATCAAGCACGTCCCCGAACAGCTGCTGGACGTGACGGTGACTCCGGTCCTGTTCACACTGATGTTCACCTACATCTTCGGCGGTGCCGTCGCCGGCTCGACCGGTGACTACCTGCAGTTCTTCCTACCCGGCAACCTGGTGATGACGGTTATGTTCACCACCGTGTACGCCGGTGTCGCGCTGAACACCGACATCACCAAGGGCGTCGTCGACCGCTTCCGCTCTCTTCCGATCTCGAGACCGGCGCCGCTGGTCGGCGCGGTGCTGGGAGACAGCGTCCGCTACCTGCTCGCCGCGTCCGTGGTCATGGTGCTCGGCTTCGCGCTGGGCTACCGGGCCGTGGCCGGCGCCCTCGGGGTGGCCGAGGCGCTGCTGCTCGTGGTCGTGTTCGCCTGCGGGCTGGCATGGGTCTTCACCACGGTGGGGCTGGTGATGCGGTCGCCGAACGCGGTGATGAACACCGGTTTCACGTTGATCTTCCCACTGACGTTCCTCAGCAACACCTTCGTCGAACCCACGACTCTGCCCGGCTGGCTCGAGACGTTCGTCAACGTCAACCCGATCTCGCATCTCGTCACGGCAGAGCGTGGCCTGATGGACGGAACGGCGACCGTCGGGCAGGTCGGCGGCGTGCTGGTGAGCGCCGCGGCGCTCACCGCGGTGTTCGCTCCGCTGACCGTGTACCTCTACCGCCGCAAGAACTGAGCCATCGCAGGCTCCGCACCGCTACGAGGCGCGGGGCCAGCGACGCTCCAGTGTGATACCTCGTGCAAGCCGGCACCGGTCAGGCCGGCAGCTGCCACTGTTCGCTCATCCGTCCCACGAACTCCACGATGCGGCCGGCGTGCACGCGGTTCGGGTCGAGGTCGGGGTTGTAGATGCACACGGTGATCCCGAGGCACCCCGGTGCATTCAGCGCGGCTGCGGTGACGGCCTCCAGCGCCGACCAGCTCAGGCCGCCGGGCTGGGGGTAGTCGACGGCGGGCAGCGCTTCGGTCGACAGGACGTCCAGGTCGATGTGCAGCCACCAGTGGCGGACGCGGCTCAGGATGAGATCTGTTGACTCCACCGCGCAGGCCGTTGCCGCGTCGTCATCCGCCCCGATGCGCTCGGCGGTGTGGATCGTGATGACGTCCGCCAGCGAGTCAACGGCGTGCGCGGTCAGCTCGTCGAGGTCGCGCGGACCGAGGGCCACGACGCCACGCGGGTCGAGAGTCGGCAGCAGCCGGGTCAAGGTGTCCGGCAGCTCCTCGCGGTTCAGCCCCAGAATGAGTCCGAGCTCGCAGTCGGCGGCCTCACCGGTGGTGCTGCGCGCGGGTGGCCAGGCATCCTCGTGTCCGTCGACGAAAAGCAGGCCGACGTCGCCGACGGTGTCGGTGCAGCCGCGCAGGCACCCGAACAGGACCGGGCAGTCACCGCCGATGACCAACGGCTGCTCGCCATCGCGCAGACGGGCGGCCACCGTCCGGCTCAACGAAGCGGTCATCGCGTGCAGGCCGTCCAGCGCCAGCAGTCCGCTGCGCTGCTCCCGCACCTGCCGGAGCACGCCGACGTCGACGTCCCCGGCGTCCTGTGCACGCGGCAGACGGGCCATCAGTCCCGCGTCCCGCAGGGCCCGCGGGGCTGCGGCCACCCCGTCCGGGCGGCCGGCGGAGTTGAACGGAGCGCCGATGACTATCACGCGTTGCTCCCGGACGTCCTCGAGGTCGAGAGACCCCGGACCGGGACTCTAGGTGACGGCTCCGACTGGTACAACAGCGAGGCCGGGTCGTGGACCCCGGATGCGATGTAGAGGACGTTCACAACCACGAGCAACACCACCGTGGTCGCGGCGTGCAAGAGCGTTCCCAGCGCGGGGACCATGTTCCGGCGGCAGTGTGTAGGCCATCACAACGCGCGCCGCGGCGTCGAGCAGTGTGCTCAAGGCGCATTGTCAGGCAACGAAGATGCAGAACGGGTGGCCGGACAGATCGGCGAGGACATAGAGCGGCTCGCCGGGATCATCGGTCCGGTCAAGACGGAGTTGCGCGCCCAGCGCCTCGGCGCGCTCACGCTGTCTCTCCAGCTCAGCACGGCTCGGCACGGTGAAGTCGACGTGCAACTGCATCGGGACGTCATGCCTGGGCCACGTGGTCCTTGGCAGCTGATCGACCCGCTGGAACGCGAGTTTGCGATCCCCGTCGGAGTCCACGAGCACCAGCCAGTCCGCGTCATCGGGTGTTCCGTCGGTCGGCGGTTCGTCACCGGGTCGGTATCGCAGCCCGAGGAGCTCTCGGTAGAAGTCGGCGAGCTTTCGTGGCTCCGGCGTGTCCAGCACGGTGTGCAGCAGTCGGGGGTACTGAGCCATGAGCAGACCTCCTATGTGACCGGGATCGGGGCAGGCTCAGGACTGTCGCGCCGGTTGCGGAGTCACCATGACGGCGACGGTCAGCAGGACCACCGCGTCCCCGATGGCCTCGACGCTGTGCCGCTGCGGCGGGATGGCGGCGTAGCCGAGGGTGCCGAGGTCGAGCCTGTCGTCGCCCGCCACCAGCCTGGCGCGACCCCGCAGGACCAGCAGGGAGGCCGGCCCGGGACTGTTGTGCTCGTGCATCTGCGCCCCGTCGCTCAGCGCGACCACCGTCTGCCGGAGCCCGTTCACCGGGTGCGGCAGGGTACGACCGGCGCGCTGAGAGTTGGAGTCAGCGGCCTGCCCGAGCAGTTCGTCGCCGAGCGCCTGCAGATCCAGCTTCGCGTCGCCGTCGGAGGGGTTCGTCATCCGGTCACCGTAGCGTGGGCGATGCTTGCGCGGTGGATCGCGGCCACGACACGCATCGAACAGATGTTTGAAACCGCGTGAGAATCCTACTAACGTCACCTGCAGTTTCCTGGGCCCGGCAAGGACATACGAAAGCGGTGACTGCGATGCCAGCGAGCAAGGGACGACGCGGCAAAGCCAACGTGCGGGAGCTCCCCGACGGGCCTCCCGATGAGCAGGGCCTGACGCCGAGGCAGCGACGTGTGCTCGACGTCATCAGCGAATCGGTGCGGGCCCGCGGCTACCCGCCCAGCATGCGCGAGATCGGCGAGTCGGTCGGACTGACCAGCTCGTCGAGCGTCGCGCACCAGCTGCGCAAGCTCGAGGAGCGCGGATTCATCCGGCGCGACATCAACCGGCCGAGGGCCGTGGAGGTGCTGCGGCCAGAGGAGTTCGCGACCCGGCACCCGCAGCCCGCTGACAACGGTGGCTCTCCCATCGCGGCTCAGATCGACGAGACCGATGTCGGTGAGGTCCGGCCGGCCGCGGTCTACGTCCCCGTGGTCGGCCGCATCGCCGCCGGCGGACCGATCCTGGCGGAGGAGCGGATCGAGCAGGTCTTTCCGCTGCCGAAGACGCTGGTCGGCGACGGCACGCTGTTCCTGCTCGAGGTGCAAGGCGACTCGATGGTCGACGCCGCGATCTGCGATGGGGACTACGTCGTCATCCGCCAGCAGCCTGACGCCGAGAACGGCGAGATCGTGGCCGCGATGATCGACGGCGAGGCGACGGTCAAGACTCTGCAGCGCAAGGCGGGTCATGCCTGGCTGCTCCCGCACAACCCGGCGTACCAGCCGATCGACGGCGACGCCGCGGTCATCCTGGGCAAGGTCACCGCGGTGCTCCGCCGGGTGTAGCCGGTCTCTTCGTCAGCCAACGCCGGCCGGGAGACGTACGACGAACGCGCACCCGCCGTCGGCGTTGCTCACCGCGACCGAGCCGTTGTGCGCGTCGACGATGCCGCGGACGATGGCCAGCCCGAGCCCGGCCCCCACGTCGGAGTCCGGTGTCCGGGCGGCGGTGCCGCGCCAGGCGACGTCGAAGACACGGTCGAGTTCGTCGTCGGCGATGCCGCCGCAGCGATCGGTGACCCTGATCACGACACTGCCCTTGTCGCGCCCCGCCTCGACGTGCACCGCGCTCGATCGTGGCGACTGCTCGATGGCGTTGTTCAGCAGGTTGCCGATCGCCCGGGCCAGCTCGCGGCCGTCTCCTCGCACGTCAAGGGCGGGCGCGGCCGAGCCGGTCAGCTCGATGTCCTTGACACGAGCGATGGGATCGGCCGCGGCCAGTGCGTCGCTGATCAGGTCGGTGAGAGATACCCGCTCGGCAACCAGGTTCAGCGTCCCGGCATGGATCCGGGACAGCTCGAAGAGGTCGTCGACCATCCGGCTCATCCGGTCGACGTCGACCCTTATCTGCTTGTGATATCGCGCCGGATCCGGCGCAAGCCCGTCCTCCAGGGCCTCGGCCATCGCCCGGAGACCGGCCAGCGGCGTGCGCAGATCGTGGGACACCCACGCGACCAGCTCACGGCGCGAGTCTTCCAGGGAGCGCTCGCGCTCCCGCGACCCCACCAGCTTTCGACTCGTCTCCTCCAGCTGCCTCGACAGCGCCGTCAGCTCCGCGGTCGGCGTCGATTCGGGCGGCAGGTACGCTCCCTCGTCACCGAGGCCGAGGACGGCCTCGCCCACCGCTTTCGTGCCTCGTACGACCTGGTCGGCGAGCAGCAGAGCGAAGCCGATACTCACCGCTCCGGCTACACAAGACACCAGCAGCACCACGTGAAAGTCATGGCTGGACAGGAACATCGCGTTCGCGGTGCCGATGACGCCGGAAACGAAGCACAGCACTGCGACCACCGCGACGGCGGCGAACCGCTGACGGAAGGTGCCCTTGCGCAGCAGCGGCGAGCCGAGGATGCCGAGCAGCCCGACACCGGCCGACCAGGCGACGGCGATCGCGACGATGACCAGCTGGTCATGGGTCACTCGGCCGCCTCCCAGCGGTAGCCGATGCCCCACACCGTCACCAGCCGGGTCGGCTCGCTGGCATCCGGCTCGACCTTCTCGCGCAGCCGGCGCACGTGCACGGTCACCGTGGACTGGTCACCGAACGTCCAGCCCCACACCCGCTCGAGCAGCTGCCCGCGCGTGAACGCGGTCCCCGGATGGGTCATCAGGAACGCGAGCAGGTCGAACTCACGCGCTGTCAGCGGAACGTCAACCCGACTGCGGGTGAGCCGGCGAGCCCTGGCGTCGAGCATCAGCTCACCGTCGCTGATCGCCGTGGGTTCGCCTGGCTCGGGGCCGGGGTTGGCCCGCCGAAGGACCGACTGGACGCGGAGGACGAGCTCGCGCGGGCTGAACGGCTTGGTCACGTAGTCGTCGGCGCCCTGTTCGAGACCGACCACACGGTCAGCCTCGTCACCCAGGGCGGTCAGCATGATCACCGGTGTCGGCCGGATCGCAAGCATCCTGCGGCACACCTCGAGACCGTCGATGCCCGGGAGCATCAGATCGAGGACCACCAGATCGGGCGGCTCCAACTCGTACCACTTGAGTGCTGCCTCACCATCGGCCGCATGAGCGACGGCGAAGCCGGCTTCGCGAAGGTAGGCGACGACGACCTCCGCCACGGTCGGGTCGTCATCGACGACCAGCACGCGAGAGGTGGGCATGTCTCGATGATAGGTACGGGTCGGTTGTGCGGACTGGTGTCGAGCCCGCGGTTCTCGACGGCTAGGGTCGGGCGGGTAGTGAGCCCAGCCCCGCCGAACCGAACAGGAGGACTGGCTCAGAATGGCTGACCAGGCTGACGTCCGCCGGATCGCCATGGCGCTTCCCGAAACCGTGGCGGCCGAGGACGGATTCGCCTTCAGTGTGCTCAACAAGGGCAAACCGAAGGGCATGGTCTGGGCCTGGATGGAACGCGTCGAACCCAGCAAGCCCCGGGTTCCGCGATCCGACGTGGTCGCAGTACGGGTAGCCAGCCAGGCTGACAAGCAGCTGCTGCTCGCCGCCGGCAGCGACGCGTACTTCACCGAACCCCATTACAACGGCTTTCCCGCGGTGCTGGTCCGCCTCCCGGCCATCGACGTTGACGAGCTGGAGGAGCTGATCACCGATGCCTGGCGCTGCCAGGCGCCGCGTGCTCTTGTCAAGGCCACCGGTATCTGACCGGGCGGCTGGTCGCCTGGTTGAACGACGGTATCCGCAAAAGCGGCATTCCCATGACGCGGGGTTCGACACTCTGCGACCCTTTCCGATAGGCGGCAAATGTCGCAAGCGGTGCCGAGTCCCTAGCCGGCTGACCCTGCGAGCGTCAACCGGAGACCTTGTCGAGGTATTGAAGCAGGTCGTGGGCGGCTAGCTCCACGTCCTTGTGGCGCCACTCCGATGCGCGGTACACGCACGCGATGAGTGCAGTCCGGTGGACCCTTCGGAAGTCGCCGTACACGAAGGCATGACGGGCCTTCGTCTGGTCACCGGCGCCCTCCGTCAGGCCGAGATGCCACTGGGCGTACTCCTCCCAGGAGTGCGTCTCCAGGAAGGCGTTCTGGGCGGCAGCATCCGGCTGCGCTTCTCCCCAGTCGCTGTCGAGGACGTACTGGCGGCCGTCGATGAGCGCGCGTGCCTTTGACACTGCGGCGGGGTTGACCGAATACGATGCCATCCGCCCATTCTGCAGAGCCGGGCTCCGAGGTGCCCGGGGCCGGTCTCGGCAGAATGGCCGAGACCGGTCCGACGGTGCGATTCGAGCCCGCGCTGGGGCCGATCCGGCGCGGCGGTCGGTCGGCGTGTGCTGACAGGATGGCCGCATGGTCCACTCTCGTCCGAAGCGGTCTGCCGACCCCACCGGCCAGGTCGTATGACGTCGCCCCGGCAGCGACAGGAGTGGAAGTTCTTCGCGGCGCTTCCCAAGGCCGACCTACCGTTGGCGGTCTGCTGGTGGCTGTTGCTGGTCGCCCGCGGTGTGCTTCCAGCCGTCTTCGCGATCTCGATGGGCATTCTGGTGGGGGCAGTGCAGGACGGCCGCTCGCTGAACGGTCCACTCGTCCTGATGGGTGTGACGTTCGTCCTGCTCCAGGTCCTGTCACCCGTGCACGAGGCGATGAGCGCCAATCTCGGGTCGAAGGTGGCGGCCTGGCTCTACGACGAGCTGACCACGAGCTGTGTCCAACCCCCGGGCATCGGCCACCTCGAGGATCCCGAGCTGACCAGCGACCTGACGACAGCCCGGGATTTCGACCTCGGGATGACGGGTCCGCCGATGTTCCTCAACGTCGGCTTCATCGCCTCCGGCCTGGTCGAGATGGTCAGCGGCGTCGCCTCGGCGATCGTGCTGCTCGGCTTCTCGCTGTGGGCGCCGGTGCTCCTGCTGGTCGCCTGGTCCAGCACCCACTGGCTGCTTCGGGAGAGCTCGATCTGGAGGGACAGGAACACCGACGTGGTGCGGTCGGCGCAGCGGCACTCCGACTACGCGTACCGCCTCGCCGTCGACCCGCCGCCGGCGAAGGAGCTCCGGCTCTTCGGCCTGCAGGGGTGGACGATCGACCGTTTCCGCGCCCGGCGCCGGCGACTGTTCGAGCTGCAGTACGAAGCGACCCGGCTACGACAGAAGTCTGTCCTGCTCTCGTTGACCGTCGTCGTGGTCGCCAACGGTCTCGTCTTCTCGGCTCTCGGCGCCGGAGCGATCTCGGGCGACATCGCCCTCTCACGGCTCGTGGTCTTCGCGCAGGTCGCGGTCGGCGTGAGCGCGGTGGCGTTCGGCGCCTTCAACTGGGCCCTTGACGGGGCCGCCGCACCGGTGGCCGCCGTGCTGCGGCTCAGGCCGGCGATGGCACCCGCCGGCGCGCTGCCCCCGGGCGACCGGCCGGCTGCCCCGCGCTCACCGCGAACGCAGCTGGCGATCCGTGACCTGCGCTTCAGCTACCCGCGGACCGAGCGGCCGATCTACGACGGTCTTGACCTTGTGGTGCCGGCCGGGTCGTCACTGGCCATCGTCGGCCAGAACGGCGCCGGCAAGACCACCCTGGCCAAGCTGCTCTGCCGGCTCTACGACCCCGACTCCGGGTCCATCGAGGTGGACGGTGTCGACCTGCGCAACCTCGACATCGACTCGTGGCGCTCGCAGGTGACCGCGGTCTTCCAGGACTTCGTGCGCTTCGACCTGTCCCTGCGCGACAACGTCGCACCGGGGGGTGCGCCCGACGAGGACGTGCTGGCCGCGCTGCGCGACGCCGGCGCTGACGATCTGGCCGACCTCGACACCCCCTTGGCCAAGGGCTACGAAGGCGGTACCGACCTGTCCGGCGGCCAATGGCAGCGGGTCGCGCTGGCACGCGCGCTGTGCGCCGTACGACGCGGGGCCGGCCTGGTCCTGCTCGACGAACCCACGGCCCAGCTCGACGTGCGGGGTGAGGCGGCGATCTTCGACCGGATCCTGGAGGCGACACGCGACGTCACGACCATCCTCATCTCGCACCGGTTCTCCACGGTGCGCCACGCCGACCGGATCGCGGTACTCGAGCACGGGCAGGTCATCGAGCTCGGCAGCCATCACGAGCTGATGCGCGTGAACGGACGCTACCGGACGATGTTCGACCTGCAGGCCAGCCGCTTCGGCGCGACCACCGACGAGGAGGGTGTCGACTATGACGTCCTCGCCTGAGGACATACCTCCACCGCCGGCCCTTGCCTCGATGTGGCGGCTGTGCAAGCTCGGATACTCGCACGAGCCCGGCCTGCTGGTCTTCGCGCTGGTCGCCTCGGTGCTGGCCGCGGTTCCGGACGCACTGCTCGCGCTGTGGCTGAAGTTCCTGGCCGACGGCGTCCTGGACGACAACAGCCGGCTGGTGGTCTTCGCGGTGGTCGGGATGGCCGTCTCGGTCACCCTCACCTGGCTGATGCGGGTCGTCACCTCTCGCGTCACGCGGCGCTTCCGCGACAAGGTGACGATCGCACTCGAGACCCATGTGGCGGGCCTCCAGGCATCGGTGTCCGCGATCGAGCACCACGAACGCCGCGACTACCTCGACCGGCTGTCGGTCCTGCGCAACCAGGTGTTCGTACTCGACCACATGTACATGTCAGTGTTCTCCACCTGCGGCTGGCTGGTCCGGCTGGGGCTCACCGTGGTATTGCTGAGCTCGATCGACCCGGCGCTGGCCCTACTCCTCGTCTTCGCGGCGCCGACCGTGGTGAGTGCGTCGTGGCGCCCCGCGGTCGAGCGTGAGGCGGAGGAGCGTTCTGCCGAGCACACCCGCCTGGCGGCCCACCTCTTCAACACGGCGACGACCGCCGCCGCCGGCAAGGAGGTGCGGGTCACCGGGATCGGCCCGAAGCTCGTCAGCCGCCGCCGTACCGAGTGGGACACCTGGTATGCCACCGTCTCCAGGGCGCGCTGGTCCAGCGCCGCCTGGCACTCGCTGGCATGGGCGGTGTTCGGCGCCGGCTTCGTGGGCGCGGTCGTCTTCGTGGCCTCGGGACTGCACGGCACGCCGGGGCAGGTGCTGCTGGTGCTGGCCGCCGGGGGCCGGCTGTCGGCCTATGTCGCCGCGACCATGTCCGAGATCGGCTTCCTGCGTGGCGTCTGGCTGGACGGCTCCCGACGACTGGCCTGGCTGGAGGACTATGCCGCCGCGATGACGGTCGACGCCGACCAGCCGGCGCCCGACCGGTTGGCCGACGGCATCCGTTTCGATCACGTCTCCTTCGCCTATCCCGGTACGGGCACGCTCGTCCTCGATGATGTGACGCTGCACCTGCCCGCGGGCGCCGTGGTGGCGGTGGTCGGTGAGAACGGCGCCGGCAAGTCCACGCTGGTCAAGCTGCTCTGCAAGATGTACGAACCCACGTCCGGAGAGATCCTGCTCGACGACCAGCCGCTGCGGCGCATCGACACCGACGCGTGGAGGGCCAAGGTGTCCGGCGCGTTCCAGGACTTCTACCGATTCGAGTTCCCCGCCCGCACCAGTGTCGGACTCGGCGACCTCCCTGCGGTGGACGACGACGGCGCCATCCGCGGCGCGGTCACGAAGGCGGGAGCCGACGACGTGCTCGAGCGGCTGGAGTCCGGTCTGGACACCCAGCTCGGTCCGACCTGGCCGGACGGCGTCGATGTGAGCTTCGGACAGTGGCAGAAGCTCGCACTGGCACGCGCGTTCATGCGCCAGGACCCGCTGCTGCTCGTGCTGGACGAGCCGACGGCGGCTCTCGACGCGGAGACCGAGCACGAACTGTTCGGCCGCTACGCCGAAGCCGCCCGGGCGGGTTCCCGCGGCGGGATCACGATCCTGGTGTCACACCGCTTCAGCACCGTGCGGATGGCGAACCTCATCGTGGTGCTTCAGGGCTCACGCGTCCGCCAGGTCGGCAGCCACGAGGGGCTCATGCGTGCGGGTGGCCCGTACGCCGAGCTCTACTCCATCCAGGCCGAGGCCTACCACTGACGTGGGATCCGACACTTATGTCACGCCATCCGACACTTATTCCCAGTGATCCGACAGTTGTTGACACGTCATCCGGCACTTGTCGCATGCCGATGGGTGCGTCGGCATGACCGGACCGACCTTCGCGCTAGATGGTCACCGGCCCCTCAACCGTGGACAACAACTGCGCAAATCCCGGCGGCGGCCCGGGCGAACCCGAGACTGCGAGCACGGCCGCCGCCGCCGTCCAGAAGCGGCATCCGACGGAGCTTGTGCCAGCGAGCCGACACTTGATCACGTCACCGACGTCGGCGAGCGATGACTTTCCCCGATCCACCCGGTCTGGAGGACAGACGCCCAACGCCGTAGCGTCCCCGAGCATCGAACGAAAGGATCACGCAATGCAGAAGATCAACCCCTGTCTGTGGTTCGACACCGAGGGCGAGGAGGCGGCGAACTTCTACACGTCGATCTTCAAGAACTCGAGCATCCTCCAGATCTCACGCTACGCAGAGGCAGGCCCTGGACCCGAGGGAACTGTCATGACCGTGCTGTTCGAGCTCGACGGACAACGGTTCACCGCGCTCAACGGCGGCCCGGAGTTCAAGTTCACCGAGGCCGTTTCGTTCCAGGTGAACTGCGAGTCGCAGGACGAGATCGACTACTTCTGGAACAGTCTCTCCGAGGGCGGGGAGGAAGGTCAGTGTGGCTGGTTGAAGGACCAGTACGGGCTGTCCTGGCAGATCGTGCCGTCGATGCTCGGCGAGCTGCTCACAGATGTCGACCAGGAGAAGGCGCAGCGCGCGGTGGCGGCATTGCTGGGGATGAAGAAGCTCGACATCGAGGCTCTTCGCAACGCCTAGATACCCCGTTAGGCCGGGAGGGCGTCGCGGGCGTCTCCGGCGTCCGCGGCTGGTCCGGCATCCGCGGGTGGTCCGGCGTCCGCGGCTGGTCCGGCCTGCGCGGGTGGTGCGGCATCCGCGGTTGGTGCGCCGTCCGCGGCGGCAGCCAGTCGGCGCAGTGCGGCGACAACCGTGGCCCGGTCGCTGGTGGGCCACATAGGCGGCAGCGACGCGCGCAGGAATCCGCCGTAACGGGCGGTCACCAGGCGAGGGTCGAGGATCGCGACCACTCCCCGGTCGGTCATCGTTCGGATCAGCCGTCCGGAGCCCTGCGCGAGCAACAGCCCGGCATGGGTGGCGGCAACCGCCATGAAGCCGTTGCCGCCGGCCTCGTCGACAGCGCGCTGCCGGGCGCTCATCAACGGGTCGTCGGGCCGCGGGAACGGGATCCGGTCGATCACGACCAGCTGGCAGGTGTCACCCGGCAGGTCGAGGCCCTGCCACAGCGAGAGCGTGCCGAACAGCGAGGTCTGATGGTCGGCGACGAACTGGCGCGCCAGCTCGCCGAGCTGGCCGTCGCCCTGGCAGAGGACGGGGAGGTCGGGCAGCTCGTCGCGGACGGCCTCCGCGGCGGTCTCGGCGGCCCGTCGTGAGGAGAAGAGGCCGAGGGTACGGCCACCCGCGGCCCGGACCAGCGCGCAGATCTCCTCGATCTGCCGCGGTCCCAGGCCGTCGCGACCGGGAGGCGGCAGCGCGCGCGCCACATAGAGGATCCCCTGGGTGCCGTACGAGAACGGCGATCCCACATCGATGCCCCGCCAGGGCAGCGGCTGCACCGCGTCACCAGGTGTCCGGCCACCGGGTTCGCCCACCTGCGGACCTGCATCGCCACCGTTGACCGGCTGCTGCTCGGCTGCGGCGTCGTGGGGGAGCCGGTCGACCGGCCGCAGTCCCACCGACCGGGCCAGGGCGTCGAACTCGCCGCCGAGCTTCAGCGTCGCGCTGGTGAGAACCACCGTCCGTTCGGCCATCAGCTTCTCGCGGAGCAGGCCGGAGACCGACAACGGCGCGACCCGCAGCTGGTTGCCGAAGCGCAACCGGTCGCGCTCGGCCACCCAGGTCACGTCGAACGGGGATGCGATCGCGATCCGGTCGGCGATGTCGCGCACCTGCTCGACCTGGCTTCGGGCCTGCCGTCGGGGAGCCTCCTCGTCGGAGTCTCCCGAGGACTGGGACGGGAACGCCGACCATGCGGCCCGTGCCGTGTCCCGTACCCGGGCGACGGCGGCGGCGAGGGCATCGCCGAGGGTCTGCACCCGCCCCGGCGACGCCGCGTCCACCGCGGACTTGAACAGCTCACCGGCGTCGCCCAGGTCGTCGGCTTCGGTGCCGTCCACGAACGACCTGGCACGTTTGGCCGCTCGCTCGATGAGCGCTGCCGAGAGCTCTGCCGAGGCGGCGCCGGTGACCCGCGCCGCCAGCTCATGGGCCTCGTCGACGATGACGCAGTCATGCGGGGGCAGCACCGGAATGCCCTCGAGAGCGTCGATGGCGAGCAGCGCATGGTTGGTGACGACGATGTCGGCTGACATCGCCTCGTCTCGGGCTCGCTCGGCGAAGCACTCGACGCCGTAGGGGCAGCGGTTCGCGCCCAGGCACTCCCGGGCCGAGACGGACACCTGCGCCCAGGCCCGATCGGTGTGGGCCGGCGCGGCGTCGCGATCACCGCTGCCACGGCGCTCGAGCTCCTCATCCGACCACGCGCGCAGCGCCAGTACCTGTTCGCCCAGCGGCCCGGCCGGCGCGTCGACCAGGACGCCCTGGTCGTCGGGGACGCCGTCGCGGAGTCGGTGCAGGCAGGCGTAGTTGCTGCGACCCTTGAGTACGGCGTATCGCGGGCGGGAACCCAGCAGCGGCTCGGCCGCGTCGAGCAGGGCCGGCAGGTCGCGCTCCACCAGCTGGTGCTGCAGCGCGAGAGTGGCCGTGGCGACCACGACCCGGCCGTCGTGCAGCAGGCTCGGCACGAGATATCCCAGGCTCTTTCCGGTGCCGGTGCCGGCCTGGACGACCAGGTGCTCCTCAGACTCGAACGCCGCGCGCACCGCCCGCGCCATGGCGATCTGACCGGGGCGCTCCTCGCCGCCGATGCCGTCGACCGCCGCGGCGAGCACCTCCTCGACGGACGGCCCGGACGCCACCGCGGGGACCTCGACCATCCGCCGAGGCTACCCGCAGGCTCGGACTGCCCCGGGGGGCCGGAGGCCTCAGGCGACGAGGAAGGGGCCGAGGTCTCCGGCGAGGTCGGCGTTGACGCGGGCCTTGATCACGGTGCCCTCGCCGGTGTGCTCGAGCCCGAGCACCTCGCCGTACTCGTGCACCCGGTTCATCAGGTCGCCGCGGGAGTACGGGACGAGCGCCTCTATCTCGACGCCGGGATGCGGCAGGTCGTACTCGAGAGCGGCCAGGACATCGGCCACCCCCTCGCCGGTACGGGCCGACACCACGACGCTGTGCGGCTCGCGGGCCTGCAGCCGGCTCACCACCATCGGGTCGGCCACATCGGCCTTGTTGATGACGATGAGCTCGGGCACCGAGTCGGCACCGATCTCGGCGAGCACCTCGCGGACGGCGCCGATCTGACCCTCGGGGTCGTTGTGGGACCCGTCGACCACGTGCAGGATCAGGTCGGAGTCGGCGACCTCCTCCAGGGTGGAGCGGAACGCCTCAACCAGCTGGTGCGGCAGGTGGCGCACGAACCCGACGGTGTCGGAGAGCGTGTAGATCCTGCCGTCGGCGGTGGTGCTGCGTCTGGTGGTGGGGTCGAGGGTGGCGAAGAGCGCGTCGTCTACGAGCACGCCTGCGCTGGTCAGGCGGTTGAGCAGCGAGGACTTCCCGGCGTTGGTGTAGCCCGCGATCGCCACCGACGGGATCTCCCGGCGAAGGCGTCCCGAACGCTTGTTGTCACGCGTCGTGCGCATGTGGGCGAGCTCGCGGCGCAGCTTGGCGATCTTGGTGTTGATCCGGCGCCGGTCCGTCTCGATCTTCGTCTCACCCGGGCCGCGACCGCCGATGCCGCCGCCCTGGCTGCCGACCCGGCCGCCGGCCTGGCGGGAGAGGTTGCCGCCCCAGCCGCGCAGCCGCTGCTTCATGTACTGGAGCTGGGCCAGCTCGACCTGGGCCTGTCCTTCCCGCGATTTGGCATGCTGGGCGAAGATGTCGAGGATCAGCGCGGTTCGGTCGACGACCTTGACCTTCACCCGGTCCTCGAGGTTGCGCAGCTGCGACGGTGTCAGCTCGCCGTCGCAGATGACCGTGTCGGCGCCGCTGGCCAGCACCGCGAGGTGCAGCGCCTCGACCTTGCCCCGCCCGATGTACGTCGCGGTGTCGGGCCGCTGCCGCCGCTGGATCAGGGCGTCCAGGACCTGCGAGCCTGCCGTCTCGGCCAGCAACGCCAGCTCGGTCAGCGAGTTCTCGGCGTCCTCGATGCCGCCCTCGGTCCAGACCCCGACCAGTACGACCCGCTCGAGACGAAGCTGGCGATACTCGACCTCGGAGACGTCGTCCAGCTCGGTGGACAGTCCCGCCACCCGCCGCAGCGCGAGACGTTCCTCGAGCTCGAGCCCTTCGGTCCCGGTGGAGTCGTCGTACTGGTTCTCGTCGTACGCGTCATGTTCAACAGTCATGTAATGACGTCCAACCGTCCTCGTATCGTCGACATTCCCGGGCCTCTCCGCGGCCGATGACCGACCCGCGGGGCCGGGACATCTTCGATGGTCGCACGATCAGAGGGCGGCAGGCACCTGATTTCGGATCGCTCGGGGCTGGCTCAGCCCAGCCACGTCCCCACCGCGACGAGCACCGCCGGACCTGTGAGCTCCACGCGGCCGTCCTCGCGCCAGCTGACCCGAAGACGCCCACCCGGTACGTCGACCCGGTAGGTGCAGGGCCGGCTGATCCCGTCGGCCAGGGCGGAAGCGACCATCACGGCGGACGCCCCGGTGCCGCAGGAGCGCGTCTCTCCGGCGCCCCGCTCGAACACCCGCATCGCGAGGTGCCGATCGTCCACCCGCTCCACGAACTCGACGTTGACGCCCTCCGGGTAGTCGCCCCGGTCGAACGACGGCGGCTCGTCAAGCTCCCCGGCGTCGGCGAGTGACTCCACGAACGCCACCGCGTGCGGGTTGCCCATGTCGACGTTCAGCGCCGTCCAGCTGCCGGCGCCGACCGAGATCTTCGTCTCGCCGACGACCGCCGGGGTCCCCATGTCGACGGTGATGGTGTCGTCGTGGAACGTGACGGTCTTCTCACCCGCCCGCGTTCCGACCCGGATCGGGCCGGCAGCGTCGACGAGGCCGGCGTAGCGCAGGTAACGGGCGAAGACCCGGATCCCGTTCCCGCACATCTGCGTCAGCGAGCCGTCGGCGTTGCGGTGGTCCATGAACCACTCGGCAGACCCGCCGAGCTGCCGGTCGTGTCGGTCGTGAACCGCAGCCGTGCGGATCACCCGCAGGACGCCGTCGGCGCCCAGTCCGGCTCGCCGGTCGCACAGCCGGCGAACGAGGTCGGCGTCGAGGTCACCGTGCACGTCCCCGTCGCGGTCGGGCAGCAGCACGAAGTCGTTCTCCGTGCCGTGGCCCTTCCAGAACTCGAAGCTCACCCGATCAGCGTACGGCGGCGAGCACCCGGCTCAGCCCGGATGCACCACCCGGGCGTCACCGCCGCCCCGGCGGACCGGCTCTGCCGCGGCGAGCAGACGTCCGTCCGGGAGGAACTCGATCCCGGTGGCTGCGCCGATCTCGGCGGCCAACGTTCCCGGTGCGCCGGGTGTCACGAACGTGTGACCGTACCCCTCGAGAACATCGCCCCATCTGCGGATGAAGCGTGGTTCGGCCGTGACCTCCGACGCGTTGGAGTCCGAGGCCCGCGGCGCCGCGATGGCCTGCGGCAGCGTCATCCCGAGGTCGATCCGGTTGACCAGGGTCTGGAGCACGGTGGTGATGATGGTCGATCCGCCCGGCGAGCCGAGGGTGAGGAACGGGGTGCCGTGGCGCAGCACGATCGTCGGTGACATCGACGACCGCGGGCGCTTTCCCGGCTCGATGCGGTTCGGGTCGGCCGGGTCGTACACCGCGGTGAAGTCGGTCAGCTCGTTGTTCAGCAGGAACCCCCGACCGGGCACGGTGATCGCGCTGCCGCCGGTCTGCTCGATAGTGAGGGTGTAGGCGACGATGTTGCCCCAGCGGTCGGTGACCGAGAGGTGCGTGGTGGACAACCCCTCGGTGTCGGGGACCCGCGCGCTCCGCCCGGCGGCGTGACCGCAGTGCGAGTAGTCGCCGTCGGGTTTCCCGGGTGCCACCGGTCTGGTTGCGGCCTCCTGCGGGTCGATCTGGCAGGAGCGCTCGGCGGCGAAGCCGTCGGACAGCAGCTGGCGCAGCGGTACGTCGACATAACGAGGGTCGCCCACGTATGCGTCGCGGTCCGCGAACGCCAGGGCCGACGCCTCGAGGTACAGGTGCAGCACCCGAGCCTGCGGCATCGACGACAGGTCGTAGCGCTGGAGGATGTTGAGCGCCTCCCCGACGGTCGAGCCACCGCTGGACGGCGGGCCCATGCCGTAGACGTCGAGACCCCGGTAGGCGACGTGGGTCGGCGCGGGTGTGCGCACCCGGTACGCCCGGAGGTCAGCCGGCGCCATGAACCCCGGGGGCACCGGCAGCGTGGTGTGCGCCGTCGTCGGCGGGTGCCGTACGAGATGCACGATCTGGTCCGCGACCGGGCCGCGGTAGATGGCGTCGGGTCCCTTCCGGGCCAGGAGTCGGTACGTCGCCGCGAGGTCGGGGTTGCGGAACACCGAGCCGACGGCCGGCGCCTTGCCGTCGGCCAGGAACAGCCTGGCGGTCGGCACGATCGCCGCGAAGCGCTCACGGTTGTCGGTGGTCTGCTCATGGAACGTCCGGTCGACGACGAACCCCCGCGTCGCCAGCCGGGTGGCGGGGGCCAGCACCTGACGCAGCGTCCGGCTCCCCCAGGTGTCGAGGGCGGTCTGCCACGTCGCGGGGGTCCCGGGAACACCCACCGAGACGCCGCTGGTGACCAGCTGCGGTGTGAACGGGTACGGCTTGCCGGAGGCAGGGTTGATGAACGCGTCGTGGGGCATCGCGGCCGGGGCGGTCTCGCGGCCGTCGATCGTTGAGACCCGCCCGGTGGCCGCGTCGTAGTAGACGAAGAAGCCGCCCCCGCCGACGCCGGAGCTGTACGGCTCGGTCACCCCGAGGGCGGCTGCCGTGGCGACCGCTGCATCCACCGCGTTGCCACCGCTGCGCAGGACCCGGATCCCGATCCGGGTGGCATCGGGATCGACGGAGCTGACGGCGCCCCCGGTGCCGCGGGCCACCGCTCGGTGCTGCGGCGGATCCTGGTGACCATCCCGGTGACTGGGGCCGGGCGAGGCGGCACCGTGCGTCCCCACGAGCCCGCCCAGCGGTCCGATGGAAGCCAGAGCGGCCACCGCCGACAGGGCTGCGACGCGGCTGCGTCGGTGTGGTCGAGCGCGGAGATCGGCCATGGATCCTCCTGGGTCGGGCATCCCCGTCGCTTTGCCGGTCGTACTTCCCGTTCCACTACCCCGTAGCGACCGACTCAACCATCCGGTGGGCCTTGTCACACAGGTCGGAGTCGTCGAAGGCGAGCCAGCTGATGCGCGGATCACGACGGAACCACGAGTCCTGCCGGCGGGCGAACCGCCTGGTCGCGGTGACGGTGTCCTCCAGCGCCTCCCGCTCGGTGAGCTCACCGGCCAGGAGTCTCAGCACCTGCGCGTATCCGAGGGCGCGGCTGGCCGTCGGTGCCGTCCGCAGCCCGGCGGCCTCCAGGGCACGCACCTCGTCGATGAGGCCCGCCCGCCACATCGCGTCGACGCGGGCAGCGATCCGACGATCGAGCTCGGGCCGCGGGACGTCCAGGCCGATGGCGACGACGTGGTCGTACGCGTACTCATGTCCTGGAAGGCTGGCCCGGTAGGGCAGCCCGGTGATCTCCACGACCTCCAGGGCCCGGACGATCCGACGCCCGTTGGTGGCGTCGATGGTCGTCGCGGACGCGGGGTCGACCGCGGCGAGGCGGGCGTGCAGGTTCGCGGCTCCGGCGGTCGCGAGCTCGGACTCGAGCCGGGCGCGGACAGCGGGATCGGTACCGGGGAACTCGAAGCGGTCGAGCACCGCGCGGACATAGAGCGCCGACCCCCCCACCAGCACCGCCGGAACCCCCCGACGGCGGCAGTCGGCGATCGCGGCGCGGGCCCGGCGCTGGAACTCGGCAACCGTCGACCGCTGATCGATGTCGAGTACGTCGAGCAGGTGGTGTGGTACGCCCCGGCGCTCGGCGACCGGGACCTTGGCGGTGCCGATGTCCATCCCCCGGTACAGCTGCATCGAGTCGGCGCTGACCACCTCAGCCCCCAGGGAGCGCGCCAACGCCAACGCCAGGTCGGACTTCCCGGCGGAGGTGGGCCCGACCACCGCGACGACGTCATGCAGCGGCACCCGGACAGTCTCCCAGGCGCCTGACCGCGGCCCAGGTCCGTGCGGTGACCTGAGCCGGGCCGATGGGATACTCGGCATCGACCGCACCCGATTTCAGCAGGAGCGACCGTGGGATTTCTCGACAGGGCCAAGGAGCTGACCGACAAGGCCGTCGACAGGCACGGCGACAAGATCGCCAAGGGCATCGCCAAGGCAGGGGAGACGATCAACAAGCGAACCGGCGGGAAGTACGAGGACACGATCAAGTCCGGGGAGCGCAAGATCGAGGACACCCTCGGCAAGCGGGGAGACACCGACGGCCCCGTCGCCTAGCACCGCGGGTACGCCGGACCCCGGCGACCACGGACGATTCCAGGTCGTGCCGGCGTCCTACGTCTTCCTGCGCCGCATCCGCCCAGTCGGCGGCAGGGCGAACCCGGGAGCCCTGGGAGACCGGGGAGCCCGGGTAGGCCCGGGCGAGGTGCTGCTGCTGCTGCGGGAGGGCACCGGCTACCTGGACGGGCACTGGGCCGGTGTCGCCGGACACGTGGAGGCCGGCGAGTCGTGCATCGACGCCGCCGTCCGCGAGGCGCGCGAGGAGGTGGGTGTCGAGATCCGGGCGGAGGACCTCGAGCCGGTGTGCGCGATGCACCGTACGCATGGCAACCATGAGTGGATCGACGAGCGTGCCGACTTCTTCTTCCAGACCTGGACGTGGAGCGGCGAGCCCTCGCTTCGCGAGCCGGCCAAGGCAGCGGCGCTGCGATGGTGGCCGCTGCGGCACCTCCCGGACCCGACCGCGCCGCACGAGGCCCTGGTGCTGGCGCATCTGCTCGGCGGACGCGTGCCGGCGATCCTGACGTTCGGGTTCGACGTCGCTTGACGCGCCAGGCGCCGCACGGCACGCTCGGCTGGGTGGAGGGCGTCGCGCTCGACGGCCTGGTGACGCGGCTGCTGGCGATGTCGCCGTTCGACTACCGGGTCGCCGCGGACGACTCCGAGCGCGCGCTGGCATACCAGCTGCGCGGGCGGACGGTCCTGGACCAGGGCTGGGCCTCACCGGAGGACCTGCCCGACGGTCAGGAGCGTGACGAGTACGACAGCGGTGCCGTCCAGGTGATCGGCTGGGACGGCGACCAACCCATGTGCACCGGACGCCTGGTGTTTCCGCCCGCGCTTCCCACCGAGAGGGCGTGCGGAATCGTGGTCGAGCCGCGCGGCAGGGTGGTCGACGTCGGTCGGATGTGCGTGGCCCGCAGCCACCAGAGCAGGCAGCACGCCGCATTTCTGGGACTGATGTGCCGCCTGTACCTCCAGACGCGGGCGCATGGCTACGCCGTGGCTTGCGGGATGATGTCGGCTCCCGCCTGCGCCCTGGTCCGGTACCTGGGACTAGAGCTGGAGATCCTCGGCCCGGAGCGCCAGTACTGGAACGAAGCGCGTTCGCCGGTGCGCTTCGAGCTGCTGACAGACCTGGCAACGGTGTCGGCGCCCTGACGGACCGGCCCGGGGCAGGGATGGTGAGCCGGCCGGTCAGCCGGCGGCCAGCACCAGCGAGGTGTTGGCGCCGCCGAAACCGAACGAGTTGGACAGTCCGAAGCCCGGCGACACCGCTCGAGCGGCGCCGTGCACGACGTCGACCGTGATCTGCGGATCGAGGGTCCGCAGACCCGCGACCGGAGGTACCAGCCCGGTCCGCAACGAGACCGCGGTGACGATCGCCTCGACCGCGCCCGACCCGGCGATCATGTGGCCGGTGGCGCCCTTGACAGCGGTCACCGGCGGCGTCGGGCCGCCGAAGAGCCTGCTGAGGGCGGCCGCTTCCGCGGCGTCGTTGAGCAGCGTGCTCGTACCGTGCGCGTTGACATGCGCGACGTCGGCGGGTTCCGCACCGGCATCCGCGAGCGCAGAGCGCATGCAGCGAAGGGCCCCCTCGCCACCGGGTGTCGGTGCGACGAGGTGGTGCGCGTCGGAACCGGACGCGTGACCGAGCACCAGCCCGAGCGGGTCCCGTCCGGTCGCTACTGCGTCGTCGAGCCGCTGCAGGACGACGAACCCGGCGCCCTCGGCCATCACGAAGCCGTCGCGATCCACGTCGAACGGGCGCGAGGCCAGTTCCGGGCACGCGACGTTACGGCTCATCGCCTCCAGCCGGAGGAACGCGCACATCGCGGAGTAAGAGAGCAGCGACTCGACGCCTCCCGCAAGCACGAGATCGGCCGAGCGCCGGCGCAGCAGCTCGACGCCTTCGGCGATCGCCGACGCACCGGATGCGCACGCCGTGGACACGGTCAGGCACGGGCCTTCGACGCCGAACCGCAATGACAGATGCGCGGCGACCGAGCTCGACATCACCAGCGGGACGGTCACCGGGCTCATGGCGCGGACCCCGCTCGTCAGCAACCGGACCAGCTGCTCGGCGTAGGTCGTCTCGGCGCCCAGACCGACACCGCAGACGATCGCCCGCCGGTCCGGGGGCGGCAGCCGGCCGCTGCACTGGTCGACCGCGTCGTGCGCCGCACCGAACGCCAGTGCGTGGGTCCGGTCGAGTCGCCGGACCTCGATCGGCGACAGGTAGTCGGCCGGGTCGAAGCCGGTCACCGTGCCGACCAGCATGTCGGCACCCGGTGGCAGCCGGTCGTCGCGGAAGACGGTGGCGAAGGAGCGACCGGCGCACAGCGACGCCCAGAGCTCGGCGACACTGTTTCCGGCGGGTGTCTTCACGCCGGCGCCGACGATCGCGACCGGGGCGCTGTCGCCGGGTGGCACCATGATGTCCGACGCCTCTCGGCGGGCTGCGGGTCCTGGGCTCGCTGGTCGTCCGATGGTCGGCTACTCGACGGACCAGTTGCCGGCGATCTCCAGCTCGGCGTTGAGGGTCACCGGATCGGTGAGGGTTCCCAGGCCGGTGGCGAACATCCGCAGCCGCAGGCCCTTGTGGCCGAACCGGTGACCGGCGAGGCCGCCGACGAGCCGGTGGGCCGCCGTCTGCCGCATGTCGCCGGTGAGCGTCGGGATCCCTTTGCCTTGCGCGTACACAGCGAGGATGTCCTGCAGCCTCAGGTCGAACCGGGCGACCGGCTTGCCCACCTTGAACGATGCGGGGTCGTTGAAGTGCGCCCCTGGGTGCTTGCGCTGGAACACGGTCAGCGTGCCCACGATGTCGAGCTCGTGCACCGACTGGTCGAGGATCCGAGCGCTGAGGTTCCCCGTCGCATACGCGGTGAGCAGGGCCGACGACTGATTGTGCGGGGTGCCGCGGAACAGATGCGCCGTCCTGGCGTGGGTCGCTCTCGTCAGGTAGCCGTAGCTGGTGAAGAGGTCGCCGGAGGCACCGGTCTGCGCGATGCGGCCGCGGAACTCCACGGTTGTCGCTCCCTGCGGACCGACCCCCACCGCCAGGCGGCGGGTCGCGCTGTCGTCCGCGCCGGCGGGAGAAGCCGCGTGCGCCAGGCCGACCCCGCCGACGACAGCGCTTCCCGCGGCCGCGCTGAGCAGGCGACGCCGGGACACGCTCCCCCCCGTTCCGGGTGGCGCACCGTCGCCCACGGCATCGGGGCTCTGCTGGCGATCATCAGGCATCTGTCAGCCCTCCTCCTACCTTCGGCTGCCGGGCCGTGAGCCGGACCGGTTTCACGCTACGACCGGCATCGGCGCGTGTCCACGCTCAGACTCGAAATGCCGGCCGGCGATGGAGAACCACGCGGTAGTTTGTGAGGATTCGGGTTCGGAACTGGATCTCTGACGCAGCGAGATAGCGCCGGAACCGGCGCACCAACGGCTCTCCCACGATCGCCTCGGCCTCGGCCCCGCGGGTGCGCAGGGCGACCTGCCACGCCCGGAACGTACGGGCGAAGTCCTCCGGATCCGAACGCAGCACCTCCACCTCGAAGTACGGCTCGAAGCCGAGGACCAGCTCGCACAGGTGGGGGGCGATCGACTCCGGGAACAGGTCGAGCACGAAGTCGCCCAGCGGTCCCCGGCCCAGTGGTGCATCGGTGTCCGGTGCACCGTCGTGCGCGATCGTCTCGAGTCCGAGCCGCCCGTCGGGAGCCAGCCACTCGAAACAGCGGGCGAAGAACCGCCGGTAGACCGCGACCCGTTCGGCGGCGTTCGTCCCGTCCCTGGCGAAGTGCTCGAAGGCGCCGTAGGAGACGATCGCGTCGTATGCAGCGTCAGGGTGATGGTCGATCCAGTCCTGCAGGCGAACGGCGACGCCGGGAACCGGACGCCGCGCCGAGAAGTCGAACTGCGCGGGGCTGATCGTCAGGCCGACCACCTCCGACACCGCGTGGCTGTCGACGAGCCGGCGCAGGTTCCCGCCCCAGCCGCAGCCCACGTCGAGCACACGGGCGGGGTGTCCGGGCAGTACCCGCGCTGCGAAGAAGTCGATCTTTCGGCGGTGTGCCTGCTCGATGGCCGCGGGGTCGTCGGCCGGGTCCCACAATCCCGAGGAGTACATCATCGACGGTCCGAGCCACAGCGCGTAGAAGTCGTTGGAGATGTCGTAGTGGGAGCGGACTGCCGCCGCCGAGGCGCCGGGCGGCGGGTCGGCGCGGTCGAGCCGGTCAGGACGTGGCGGCGTCACCCACACCTTCGGTTCGGCACGCCGGGCGAGGACCACCCGATGCAGCGAGTGCTCGCGCAGCCGGAAGGCCGCCTCGCCGGCGGCGAAGTAGCGGGCGAACACCCGGGCCTGTCCGGGCCCGACGAGCGCCAGTGCCCGGTTCGCGTGTTCGCGCCCGGCCAGTGCCCAGGCCCGGAACGTCCGGCGGTAATGGTCGGTGTGGTCGAGGAACTCCACGAGCTCGAAGCTGGACTCCCAACCGAGAACGAGCTCCGACAGCGATCCCGGCATCGACTCCGGGAAGATGTCGGTGCCGATCAGGTCGGAGAAGGGACCCCTCCCCGGCCGGCTCCCGGCGTGGCCGACGTTGTCGAGGCAGATCAGCTGCAACCCGAGCCGTCCGCCCGGTCGTAGCCAGGACGCGCAGCGCTCGAAGAAGGCCTGGTACACGTCGACCTTGTCGTCCGGGTTCAGCGCATCCGACGCGAAGTGCTCGGTGGCCTCGATGCAGGTGATCGCGTCATACACGTCGTCGGGCTCGTGGTCGACCCAGCTCTGCACGGCGTATGCCACACCGGGGACTCGCCGCCGCGACGCGTACTCCGCCTGTCCCGGGCTCAGGGTGAGCCCGACACCACCGGCGGCCCCATGGACAGAGACGAAGCGGTCGAGGAGGGCGCCCCAACCGCAGCCCACGTCGAGCACCCGACCGTTGCGCACCCGCAGGCGGGTCGCGAAGTGGTCCAGCTTGCGGCGCTGCGCCCGGTCGAGCGAGTCCTCGCGGTCGGCGGCACCCCACAGCGCACAGGAATAGACCATGTCCGGACCGAGCCACAGACCGAAGAACTCGTCCGACAGGTCGTAGTGATGCCGAATCGCGGCCGGCGATGTCCCGGCCGCCTTCAGCCGGTCCGCTGCCGTCATTGCTCGGGGCGAGCCGGCGACTCATCAGCAGCGGAGCGGAGTTCGGCTGCCACCTCGCCGACCGTACCCACCTGGTTCAGTCGCCGGAGCACATCCATCGGTAGGTCCCGCCCGAGGCGGATCTCAAGGTCGGTGATCAGCTCGGCGACGGTCAGCGAGTCGATTCCCAGCTCGTCAAGGGTCGACGAGTCGCGGATCTGGTCGGCGGGAACCCCGCAAACCCTGACGATCGACTCGCGCAGCGCCTCGTCGAGATGCGTCATCGCGCTGACGCATCGGGTGGGCCGACCACGGGCAGGCCCAGCAGCACGGCCGGGCTCGGGCTGGTCGGCGCGGTGCCTGTGTCGGCATGCCTGCGCCGCACACTCAGCACCGGAGCATCCGACACCAGGTGATGAGGTGCGGCGTAGGTGATCTCGACCGTGACGAAGTTGCCGGGCCGCACTCCGGGCTCGGCGCCGGGCGTGAAGTGGACGAGACGGTTGTCGGGACCACGACCGCTGGAACGAGCCGTGGCCGAGTCCTTGCGCCCCTCGCCCTGCGCGACGAGCAACTCGACCTGACGGCCGACGAGCCGTCTGTTCTCCACCCAGGTGATGTCGTTGACGACATCGACGAGACGCTCGTACCGCTCCTGCACGACCGGCTTGGGGACCTGGTTCTGCGAGTACGGCCGCGGGTGTCCCGGGCCGTTTGGAGTACTGGAACGTGTACGCGCCGGCGAAGCGTGCCTGCTCCGCGACCCGGAGCGTCTCGGCGAAGTCGGCCTCGGTCTCGCCGGGAAACCCGACGATGATGTCGGTGGTGATGGCGGCCTCGGGCATCGCCTGGCGAACGCGGTCGAGGATCGCCAGATACCTGTCGCGCCGGTAGGAGCGGCGCATCGTCTTCAGCATCCGGTCCGAGCCCGACTGCAGCGGCATGTGCAGGGACGGCATCACGTTGCGGGTCTCGGCCATCGCGTCGATCACGTCGTCGGTGAAGTCCCGCGGGTGCGGCGAGGTGAAACGTACGCGCTCCAGGCCGTCGATCTGTCCGCAGGCACGCAGCAGCTTGCCGAACGCGTACCTGTCCCCGAACTCCACCCCGTAGGAGTTGACGTTCTGCCCGAGCAGGGTGACCTCGACGACTCCGTCGTCCACCAGAGCCCGCACCTCGGCGAGGACGTCACCGGGGCGCCGGTCGCGCTCCGTGCCGCGCAGCGACGGCACGATGCAGAACGTGCAGGTGTTGTTGCAGCCGACCGAGATCGCCACCCATGCGGAGTACGCCGCCTCGCGCCTGGCCGGCAGCGTCGACGGGAACACCTCGAGCGACTCGGCGATCTCGACCTGCGCCTGATGGGCAACTCTGGCGCGCTCCAGCAGCACCGGGAGCGAGCCGAGGTTGTGCGTGCCGAACACGACGTCGACCCACGGCGCCCGGCGGGTGATCTCGGAGCGGTCCTTCTGCGCCAGGCAGCCGCCCACGGCGATCTGCATGCCCGGCCGGCCGGCCTTGACCGGAGCCAGGTGGCCGAGGTTGCCGTACAGCCGGTTGTCGGCGTTCTCACGGACCGCGCAGGTGTTGAAGACGACGACGTCGGCGGGCTCACCTGCCGGCGACCGCAGGTACCCGGCGCTCTCGAGCAGGCCCGACAGCCGCTCGGAGTCGTGCACGTTCATCTGGCAGCCGTAGGTCCGCACCTCGTAGGTGCGCGCAGCGGCGGGTGACGCACCGGCCGAGGCTGTCGTCTGCGTGGTGGTCATGTCGCGACCAGCGTACGGTGTTGCTCGCGGGCGGGAGCACACCGCTGCTGTCGTCATCGTTATCGTTCTGCGGCAGCGAGCCGACCCCCAGAACGCGGCCGAGTCGCTAGTTTGGGCGCCATGGACGAGAAGGTCCCCGAGTCCCCACGTCTGTCGAACGCGGACGACCCGCTCGTCTCAATGTCGGCGGTGGAGAAGTGGTTCGGCGAGCTGCACGTGCTCAAGAACATCAACCTGAGCATCGGCCGCGGCGAAGTCGTCGTGGTCATCGGGCCGTCGGGGTCGGGCAAGTCCACGCTGTGCCGGGTGATCAACCGACTCGAGCCGATCGACAAGGGGACGATCACCCTGGACGGCCAGCCACTGCCAGCCGAAGGTAAGGCCCTGGCAAAGCTCCGCTCCGAGGTCGGGATGGTCTTCCAGTCGTTCAACCTGTTCCAGCACAAGACGATCCTCGACAACGTGACGCTCGGGCCGGTGAAGGTGCGCAGACAGTCACAGACCGACGCCCGGGCCACGGCCACGCGGCTGCTTGACCGGGTCGGAGTCGGTGAGCAGGCCGGGAAGTACCCGGCTCAACTCTCAGGAGGCCAGCAACAGCGGGTGGCGATCGCCCGCGCATTGGCCATGCAGCCGAAGGTGATGCTCTTCGACGAGCCTACCTCGGCGCTCGACCCGGAGATGATCAAGGAGGTCCTCGACGTCATGGTCAACCTGGCCGAGCAGGGCATGACCATGGTCGTGGTCACCCATGAGATGGGGTTCGCCCGGACGGCCGCCAACCGGGTCGTGTTCATGGACCAGGGCGAGATCGTCGAGGAGGCCGCGCCCGAGGAGTTCTTCAACAACCCGCGATCGGATCGCGCCAAGGACTTCCTCGGCAAGATCCTCAAGCACTGACGAGGCGCCGGGTCACCGGTGCCGAACGAAGGGGGCAACATGCGTTCCGTCAAGCTCAAGGCGCTCGCGGCAGTTGCCGCGCTTGCGCTCCCTATGACCGCCTGTGGTGGCGACTCCGATTCCGGCAGCAGCGCCGACGTCCCGGTCGCCTCGGCACCCAGCTTCGCCGCCGGTACCACCATGGCCAAGCTCTCCGATGCCGGCGCGATGAAGGTCGGTGTGAAGATCGACCAGCCCGGTATCGGATTCCAGGAGCCGGGGGCCGACGCACCCATCGGTTTCGACATCGAGATCGCCAAGATCATCGCCGCGGGCCTCGGCATCGACCCCGGCAGCATCGAGTGGATCGAGTCGGTGTCGGAGAACCGGGAGCCGTACCTGCAGAGCGGCAAGGTCAACATCGTCACCGCCTCGTACTCGATCACCGACGAGCGGCGCCAGCTCGTCGGACAAGCCGGTCCCTACTACGTGACCGGTCAACAGCTGCTGGTCGCCAAGGACGACGACAGCATCAGCGGACCCGATGACCTCGCCGACAAGAAGGTCTGCTCCGTGAGCGGATCGACATCGCTGGAGCGGGCCGAGACGGAGTACGGTGCATCGCCGATCCCACAGGACACCTACTCCGAGTGCGTCGACCAGCTCAAGAATGGCCAGGTCGACGCTGTCACGACCGACGGAGCCATCCTGCTCGGCTACGTGGCTGAGGCGCCCGACGAGCTCAAGGTCGTGGGCAAGCCGTTCTCCGAGGAGCGCTACGGCGTCGGATACAAGAAAGGCGACACGGAGTTCTGCCAATACATCACCGACACTCTCCAGCAGGCGATCAGTGACGGGACGTGGGCCAAGGCCTTCGAGTCCACGCTCGGGGAGTCCGGAGTGGACACGCCGCAGCCGCCCAAGCTGGATCCCTGCCAGTAGGTCGGGGGGCGTGGCTGGCGCTGCCGCGGGCCTAGCGCGGCGCGCCGGACACCCGCTGGACCGTCTCATGACCGAGCGGTGATGCATGCGCATGGACACATTTCTAGACAACCTGCCCACTGTCTTGAAAGGCTTCCGGGAAACCCTGCTGTTGCTGGTGTTCTCCGGTGTGCTGGCGACGATCCTCGGCACGATTCTCGCCTCGATGCGGGTGTCCCCGATCCCGGTGCTGCGCGCCTTCGGTACGTCGTACGTCAACGTGTTCCGGAACACCCCGCTGCTGCTCGTGCTGCTCATCATGCTGTTCGGAATGCCCGAGATCGGCGTCAGCTTCGATGTCGATCTCGGCTTTCGTACCTTCAACTCGTTCTTCGTGTTCGCGGTGATGGGCTTGAGCATCTACACAGCGGCGTTCGTGTGTGAAGTGCTCCGTTCCGGTGTGAACGCTGTCGACGCGGGTCAAGCAGAGGCGGCCCGCGCGATAGGGATGACGTTCGGCCAGACGCTCGGCCTGATCGTGCTGCCACAGGCGTTCCGGACCGCGATCCCGCCACTTGCCAACGTCTACATCGCCTTGGCCAAGAACACGAGTCTGGCGCTGGCCGCCGGGGTGACCGAGGCGACGTTCCAGATGCGCAAGCTCGTCAACGCGCATACGAGCGACCTTTATGTTCTCTTCATCGGGTTCGCCCTCGGCTACTGCATCATCGTCTGGGTGATAAGCGCGATCAGCCATCTGCTCGAACGGTCCCAGGCGGTGACCCGGTGAGCAGCATTCTCTTCGACATCCCCGGGCCCGTCGCTCAACGGCGGCAGCGGCTTGCCGGGGTCGGCGCAACAGCCGCCGTCGCGCTGCTGGCGGCCGTCGTTCTCTACAAGCTGTACCAGTCCGGCCAGTTCGAGTCGGACAAGTGGAAGCCGTTCACGGCAGCCAACATCCTGCGTGAGCTCGGACAGGGCCTGGTCGGCACACTCAAGGCCGCCGTGCTGGCAATCGTGTGCTCGGTGGTCTTCGGCGGTCTGCTGGCCGCCGGCCGGCTCTCCGACCACCGGCTGCTGCGCTGGCCGTGCATCGCCTTCATCGAGGTCTTCCGCGCGATCCCGTTGCTGATGCTCATCCTCTTCATGTCGATCGGATTCGGTGAGAGGATCGGCACCCTGGCCAGCCTGGTCACCGCGCTCACGCTGTACAACGGGTCGGTACTGGCCGAGGTGTTCCGCTCGGGCATCAACGCCGTACCTCGCGGTCAGTCGGAGGCGGCGTACGGGATCGGCCTGCGCAAGAACCAGGTGATGCGGTTCATCCTCGTGCCGCAGGCGGTGAAGATCATGCTTCCCGCCATTATCAGCCAGTGCGTGGTGGTGTTGAAGGACACCGCGCTCGGCTACATCATCAGCTATCCCGAGCTGGTCAGGTCCGGCAAGATCATCGCGCTCTTCATCGACGCCAACCTGGTCACGTTCTGCGTGGTGGCGGCGATCTTCATCACTATCAACTACACGCTGTCAAAAGTCGCCCAGGCGGTCGAGGCCCGCCTGCGTCAGCAGGGCAAACCGGTCGCGACCACCTCGGCTGTGGCTGGTGCCAGCACCTTGGGCTAACCCGTTGAGTCAGCGGTCAGCGTTCAGCGGGCGACCTCGGTCGAGCGTGACTCCCGGATCACGGTGACCCGGATCTGCCCCGGATAGGTCAGCTCCTCCTCCACCTGCTTGGCGATGTCGCGGGCCAGAATCTGTGCCTGGATGTCGTCGACCGCGTCGGGCAGCACCATCACGCGCACCTCCCGCCCGGCCTGCATCGCGAAGACCTTCTCGACCCCGGACTTCTCCATGGCGATCTCCTCGAGCCTCTCCAGGCGCTTGACGTACGCCTCCAGGGACTCGCGCCTGGCTCCCGGCCGGCCACCGCTGATCGCGTCCGCCGCCTGGGTCAGGACGGCCTCGACCGTGCGCGGTTCCACCTCGTTGTGGTGGGCCTCGATCGCGTGCACCACGTCGTCGCTCTCACCGAGCCGGCGGGCCAGCTCGGCGCCCACGATCGCGTGGGACCCCTCGGCCAGGTGGGTCATCGCCTTGCCGACGTCGTGCAGCAGCGCCGCACGCATGCACAACGCGCGGTCGAGCCCGAGCTCGTCGGCCATCATGCCGGCGATGAACGACGACTCGAGCAGGTGCTTCAGCACGTTCTGCCCGTACGACGTCCGGTAGCGAAGCTGACCCAGCGTGTGCACCAGCTCCGGATGCATCTCGGTGATGCCTACCTCCACCAGGGCATCCTCGCCGGCGCGCTTGCACTGTCGCTCCACCTCGGCCGTGCTGCGCTCGTACGCCTCCTCGATCCGACTCGGATGGATCCGCCCGTCGAAGACCAGCTCCTGCAGCGCCAGGCGGGCGGTTTCGCGGCGCACCGGGTCGAAGCAGCTGAGCAGCACCGCCTCCGGGGTGTCGTCGATGATGAGGTTGACGCCGGTGATCTGCTCGAACGCCCGGATGTTGCGGCCTTCGCGCCCGATGATGCGCCCCTTCATCTCGTCGCCCGGGAGATGCAGGACCGACACCACCGACTCCGCTGTCTGCTCGGAGGCGAGCCGCTGGATCACGGTCGTCAGGATCCGCCTGGCACGCGCCTCGCCGGTCTCGTGGGCCTCACGCTCGATGTCGCGAGCGATGATCGCCCCTCGGAGCTTGGCGTCGTTCTCGATGGTCGCGATCAGCTCTGCCCGCGCTCGCTCAGCGGTCAGGCCGGCCACCCGTTCCAGACTCGCCCGACGATCTGCCTCGATGTCGAGCAGCTCGGCCTTCTTCCGGTCCAGCTCTTGCTCGAGCTCACCGAGCTCGAGTGCCCGGTCCTCGAGCGCACGTGCCTCGGTGTCCAGTCTCTCCTCTCGTTCGCCGAGCCGGCGCTCTCGCCGTTCGAGGTCGGCACGTTGCTCCCGGACCGCCTGCACCTCGGTCTCCGCCTGGGCCTGCAGGCTGCGAGCATGCTCCGCGGACAGGTCGGCGCGCTCGCGCATCTCGTCCGCGGCCAGCTGTGCGGTCGCACGCAGCGACTCGGCGTGCAGCTCGGCCTGGCGGAGCATCGCCGCATCGGCGTCGGAGGTCGCCTGGGACGCTGCGCTCCCTGCGGTCAGCGGCGACCCATGGCCCCGCGTGCCCGCGGCGGAGTGCCCCCGCCCGGATCGCAGCAGCAGGCGGAGCATGACCAGGAGCACACCGAGGATGAGGGCACCGAACGCCGCAATCAGCACTGTCGAGGCATCCACCGAGGGCTCCCTTCATCATGCCGGGCCGGGCCGGACTTGGCCGTTCGACGAAGGAATCGCCCGCGGGTAGGCGAAACGCCGCGTGTTCCCGGGGTCACGGGGTACGCGGAATGCTGACGGACCGTGGCCCGTCGTACTCGTGGTGTGGTGCTCAGCAGGTGCCGGGCACCGCCGTCGTGCAAAGGTCGATCTGTACCGGTTCGATGAAATCTTGGCGTGTCAGGTACTGCTCACATATGGTGCACCGCTATCGCGGGTAGATCCTTCGATGATGTCGAGATTAGATCCAGGCCGGAGAACGGTCAAGAAACCTGCCCGATCGACGCCTCAATCCAGCGAGTCGGAGAGGCCGGCTGTCCGGTCGCCTTGAGCGTCCATCTCGTCCCGGACGACGGCCATCGCCAATCCGGGCGGATATCCCTTGCGCGCCAGCAACCCCGCCAGACGCCGCAGGCGCGCCCGGGGTTCCAGCCCTGCCGTGCTGTTGAGCTTGCGGCGTACGAGGGCGTGCGCCGAGCGCAGCTCGAACTCGGGATCGAGGGAGTCCAGCGCCGCTCCGATGGTCTCGTCGGCGACGCCCCGCTGACGCAGCTCGCGTGCCAACGCTTGCCGGGACAGTCCCTTGCCCCGGTGCCGGGACTCGACCCACGCGTTGGCGAACGCGGCATCGTCGACCAGCCCCACCTCTTCGAAGCGATCGAGCACCCGCTCCGCCACGGAGGCAGGGACGCGTCGCTGCGCCAGCCTGGCGGCGAGCTCGGCCCGGGTGCGTGGCTGGGCGGACAGGCTGCGCAGCAGGATCTGGCGGGCGACGGCCTCGGGATCCGCCTCGAGGTCATGCTCGGGGTCGGCGTCGGCGGCGCGTGTCACGGCGAGGATCCCGACGAGCGTGCCGGCCGGTCGCGTTGCACGGGTCCGCTGTCAGAAGTCGATGCCGGTGGGTTCGGGTACGGCCTCGTCGACCGTCGGGCCGACGCCGAGCTTCTCGAGGATCTTCTTCTCCAGCTCGTTGGCCAGGTCGGGATTGTCGCGCAGGAACGCCCGGGAGTTTTCCTTGCCCTGCCCGAGCTGGTCTCCCTCGTAGGTGTACCAAGCCCCGGCCTTGCGGACCAGACCGGCCTCGACCCCGACGTCGATCAGGCCGCCCTCGCGGCTGATGCCCTGGCCGTACATGATGTCGAACTCCGCCTGCTTGAACGGCGGCGCGACCTTGTTCTTCACCACCTTGCACCGGGTCCGGTTGCCGACCATCTCGGTGCCGTCCTTGAGCGTCTCGATGCGTCGCACGTCGAGCCGGACCGATGCGTAGAACTTCAGCGCGCGACCACCGGTCGTCGTCTCCGGGCTGCCGAACATGACCCCGATCTTCTCGCGCAGCTGGTTGATGAACACCGCCGTCGTGCCGGACTGGCTCAGCGCGCCGGTGATCTTGCGCAGCGCCTGGCTCATCAACCGGGCCTGCAGGCCGACGTGGCTGTCGCCCATCTCACCCTCGATCTCGGCGCGTGGCACCAGCGCCGCAACGGAGTCGATGACGATGATGTCGAGCGCGCCTGACCGGATCAGCATGTCGGCGATCTCCAGAGCCTGCTCGCCGCTGTCGGGCTGAGAGACCAGCAGGGCGTCGGTGTCGACGCCGAGCTTCTGTGCGTACTCCGGGTCGAGCGCGTGCTCGGCGTCGATGAAGGCGGCGATCCCGCCGAGCCGCTGCGCGCTGGCCACGGCGTGCAGCGCCACGGTCGTCTTGCCGGAGGACTCGGGTCCGTAGATCTCCACGATGCGGCCGCGCGGCAGCCCGCCGATGCCGAGCGCGACGTCGAGGGCGATCGACCCCGTCGGAATGACCTCGACGGGGACCCGGCCCTCCTCACCGAGTCTCATGATCGAGCCCTTGCCGTGCTGGCGCTCGATGTTGGCCAACGCGGTGTCGAGCGCCTTGTCACGGTCTTGAGCAGCCATCTGGGTCACCCGTTCCATGGTTGGTCGGGTCGCACGACCCGGTGAGTTCTTGATCATCGCCACCGACTCTAGATCCGGCCATCGACACTGCCTGGCACCCTCGGGCCAGCGGTGGAAAAGGTTCCACCCGTCGTGGACTTGTGGACACCGACGCTACCCCGAACACGTGTTCGACCCGGCGTGACACGCCGGGCTCCCGAGCATCCGCTTTCTGGCTCGCGTCATGCATTTCGAGGGTCAGGACCCTCAGGACGCATGACGCAGGGAACGGCGCGGCGGCCTAGGGTGGGCGCCGTGAGCCGCCCCCTGCAGTCGACCGCAACGTCTCGGCCCGCTCAGGCGGTCACCGGAGCACTGGACTGGCTCCTGGACAAGTCGATCGCACCCGGCTACTCACGCCTGGGCTACTCGATCCGCCGGCACTGGTGGCCCGCGGACCCGGCGCCCGGCGCACTTGCCGGGACCCGCGTCCTCGTCACCGGGGCCACCTCCGGGCTGGGCATGGCCACCGCGGTCGGCCTGGCCGGGCTCGGCGCCGCCGTGCACGTCCTCGGCCGGAACCCGGAGCGGGTGGAGAACGCGCGAGCCGGCGTGCTCGCCTCAGCACCCGGGGCCGAGGTGGTCGCCGAGGTCTGCGATCTCAGCGACCTGGCGGCGGTCGCCGGCTTCACCCACGATCTGGCCGCCCGGACAGAGCGGCTGCACGCTCTCGTGCACAACGCCGGGGTGATGCCGCCCGGCCGGACCGAGACTCCGCAGGGTCACGAGTTGGCGTTCGCCACCCACATCCTCGGACCCCATCTGATGACCGAGCGGTTGCGGCCGCTGCTGCGCCGGGACGGCGACGCCCGAGTGGTGTTCGTCTCATCGGGAGGGATGTACGCGCATCGGCTCCGGGTGGGCGATCCCGAGTATCTCGCCGGCAGCTACTCCGGACCGGTTGCCTACGCACGGACCAAGCGGATGCAGGTCGTGCTCGCCGAGCTGTGGGCCGACGAGCTGGTTCCGGAGCACGTTGCGGTCCACAGCATGCACCCCGGCTGGGCGGACACCCCCGGGATCCAGGACTCCCTGCCCGGGTTCCGGCGCCTGACCCGACCCGCGCTCCGTGACGCCGCACAGGGCGCGGACACCGCGGTGTGGCTGGCCGCCGCCGCGCAGGCCGGCCGGACCACCGGGCTGTTCTGGCACGACCGTCGTCCGCGGGCAACCTCCTACCTGCCGTGGGTGCGCGACGCAGCCGATGACCGACGCAGGCTCTGGCAGCTGGCCAGCGAGGCCACCGCAGGCTGGTGAGACCACGGGGCGGGTCAGCGTTCGGACGCGGGCAGCTGCAGCGCACGCCAGACGGCTCGCCAGACGGTCTTCGCGTCCTCACCGGCGTCGAACGCCTGGACCACGGTGCGGTCATCGAGCTCCAGGAGCACATGCTCTCGGGCCCAGGTGCGCGCGTACGCCGCACCGAGATGGCGCTCCATGCGCGCCCAGAACTCCGTCATCCGCACCCACACATTGTGAACGGTCGGCGTCAGCCGCGCCGTTGGCCGGATCGGGTCCCCGACCTGCGGCGACAGGCGGCGACGCACCCGCAACGGGCGCGTCGCCGTCTGTGCGGCTGCACCGGCGGGGTCAGGCGTTGATCTCACGCCGGTCGGAGCCACCGCCGACGACTACTCGCCGAGGCTTGGCCTGCTCGGCCACCGGTATCTCCACGGTCAGGACTCCGGCCTCGTAGTCGGCGTTGAGGCTGTCGACGTCCAAGGTGTCCCCAAGGAACAGCTGACGCGTGAAGACACCCTGGGGCCGCTCGGTGACCAGCCGCTCGGCCGCTTCCCCCTTGGGTCGACGCTCGGCGCGCACCGTGAGTACGTGCTGCTCGACCGTGAGGTCGATCGAGTCGATGTCGACGCCGGGAAGGTCGAAGTGGACGTAGAAGCTGTCACCCTCGCGGTAGGCGTCGATCGGCATGACCAACGGCCGGCCGGTGGCGCCGAAGACCGCGTCGGTAAAGCGGTCGAGCTCTCGGAAGGGGTCAGTCCTCATCAGCATGGTGGTTCCTCCTTGCTCCGATCGATGTTCGGCAGATCTCGAGCGATCCGTGCTTCGGATCTGACTTTTCTACGTTAGATTTTCTACATCAACAGGAAGATGTCAAGTACCATGTTGACACCAGATCCTCGGAGGTGCAGATGCCGAAAGGACGTCGCCGAACTGACGGCCGGACGCCGGATCCCTACGTGCTGCTGCAGGTGGACCGGAACGCATCTCCCGAGCAGGTCACGCGGGCCTATCACCAGCGCGCTCGAGAGCTGCATCCCGATATCGCGCCTGGCGACACCGAGGCGGCGCACCGGTTCGCGCAGGTGGCCGACGCCTATCGGGAGCTCAGCGACCCGATGCGACGAGCACCGCACGACCCGAACGGCGCGGACATCGTGACCACAGGCTTGGGCCTCCCGCCGGAACCGCCGGCACCAATCAGGTTCCGGGTGGAGGACAGCCCCGCGCCGTTCTACGTGGTCGGTACGAGGCAACCACCTCAGCGGCTGCCGCGGTTCCCGCTGACGGCCGGCCCAGTCCGGGTGGAGCCGCTGTCGCCACGCGATGACGGGCAGCCGCCGAGATGAGCGACTTCCTGCCCGACCAGGGCGTCTGCGGCATCTCCCTGGCCGCCGAGCTCACGGGTGTGCAACCGCAGGCCCTCCGGGTCTACGAGACCAGGGGCCTGCTCGCGCCGGCGCGGACCGCCGGAGGAACCCGTCGGTACAGTGCGAACGACCTCGACCGCGTGCGCCGCATCAGCGTCCTGCTCGAGGCTGGGCTCAACCTGGCCGGCATCCGGCACGTGCTCGAGCTCGAGGCGGAGACCGCGGAGCTGCGCGTCGCGCTCGACGCCGCTACTTCAGCAGCAGCTGCCCGAGGCGGCGCGACGCCACCAGGAGACCGGCGCCGCCGATGACCGCGAGGTAGCCGACGTGCGCGAGATCTGCCGGGCCGACGGCGCCGGTGGTCAGATCGCGCATCAGAGCCACCCCCTGGTAGAGCGGCGTCACCTCGACCAGCCATTGCACCGCCGACGGGTACGTCGAGAGCGGGTAGAACGTCGCCGAGAACAGGAACATCGGCAACATCGCCAACGTGACGAACTCGAAGTCCTGCCAGCTGCGCATCCACGTCGTCAGCGCCATCCCCACACCGCCGAAGGCGAGACTCACCAGCATCGCGGCAGGTAGCGCGAGCACAGCCCAGGGCGAGCTCGTCAGACCCATAGCCACCATGACCACGATGAACATGGCCGAGTAGCACGTGCCGCGCAGGAGCGCCCAGGCGATCTCGCCCACCGCCACATCCCACGGCCGCAGCGGCGTCGACAGGATGGCGTCGTAGAGCTTGGCGTACTTCATCTTGAAGAAGATGCTGTACGTCGCGTCGTACAGCGCTCCGTTCATCGCCGAGGCGGCGAGCATCGCGGGCGCCACGAACGCGGTGTAGCCGATGACGGTGCCGTCGTCGAGCGTGAAGTCGCCGACGAGTCCGGCCACGCCGACCCCGATCGAGAACAGGTAGAACACCGGCTCGAGGAACCCGACGAGGAACACCAGCCAGCTGCGCCGGTAGACCATGAAGTTGCGCTCCACGAGTCGCCACCACGCCGATCCGCGGGGCAGTGAGAGGACGCGCCGGCCCCCCCGGGTCTGTCTCGTCGTGTCGGTGGCCATCTCAGCCCCGCTCGACCAGGCGGCGACGGAACAGCCGCGCGGCCGCCCACCAACCGGCGAGCAGCCAGAGCGAGAGGTACGCCAGATGGCCGAGCGCAGGAAGGGCCGAGACGTTGCCGGTGCTGACCATTCTGGTCAGCTCGACACCGTTCCAGAGCGGAGTGAGGTAGGCCAGCCAGGCGATGACTTCCGGAAGCTGGCTGACGGGGAAGAACGCCCCGGAGAACAGGAACATCGGCATGATGCCCAGCCGGTAGAGCACCGCGAACCCGTCCGGCGACTCGGCCTTGGCGGCGAACGCGAAGAGCGGTGTCGCGTGGGCCATCCCGACGAGCACCGACACCAGTAGGGCGGCGAGCGCACCCTGCCAGGAGACGATCGCGCCGAAGGCGGCAAGCACGACGAGAAAGACTCCGCACGTCGTGAGCAGCCGGAACGCCACGAAGCCGAGATGGGCGCTCAGGATGTCGCGGGGGCGCAGCGGCGTCGCCACCATCGCGTGGTAGGTCTTCTGCCACTTGAACGCCGTCATCACCGGCCACATCCCCTCGCCGACCGCGGTCTGCATCGCGGTTGCGGCGAGAAGCCCCGGCGCGATGTAGTCGAGGTAGGTCAGCCCGCCCAGGGCGTCGGAGCGGGCGGCGTCGTCGACATAGCCGCCGAGACCCACGCCCATCGCCGTCAGGTACAGCAGCGGCAACAGGAACGACGAGACCACCGAGCCGCGCCAGGTGCGCCTGTAGACGGTCGTCCAGTAGTCGACCTGGCGCAGGACGAGTTCCACGGTGAGCCTTCAGTCGACCAGGGAGCGGCCGGTCAGGCGGAGGAACACATCCTCCAGGCTCGAGCGGCGTACGAGCACCGAGCGGGGCGCCAGGCCACGTTGGTGGACCGCCGCCGCGACCGCCTCGCCGTCGTCGGAATAGAGCAGCAGCCGGTCAGGCAACACCTCCATCCGATCGGCGAGATCGGCCAGTTGGTCGGCCGGCGCCTGCGAGTCGTCGGTGGCGAACCGCAGCTCGGTCACCTCACGACTCGAGTGCTCGTCGATCAGCTGCCGCGGGGACCCATGGGCGACGATCACGCCGCCGTCCATCACCACGAGCCGATCGCACAGCTGCTCGGCCTCGTCCATGTAGTGGGTCGTGAGCACGAGGGTCACGCCTTCCCGCTTGAGCCGGAAAAGCCTGTCCCACAGCGAGTGGCGCGCCTGCGGGTCTAGACCAGTGGTCGGCTCGTCGAGCAGCAGCAGATCGGGCTTGTTGACCAGCGACCGGGCGATCGTCAGCCGGCGCTTCATGCCACCGGAGAGATCCTCGACCTTCGCGCGGGCCTTGTCGCTCAGCTGGACGAAATCCAGCAGTTCGTCGGCACGTTCCGCGCACAGCTTGCGGGACATGCCGAAGTAGCGGCCGTAGACCGTGAGGTTCTCGCGGACGCTGATTTCCATGTCCAGCGTGTTCTCCTGGGGGCAGACACCCAACCTGGCGCGGATCCGCGACCCGTCGGTGGCGGGGTCCATGCCCAGGACGCGAAGGTAGCCGTCGGTCACCGGAGAGACGGCGGCGATCATCCGCATCGCGGACGACTTGCCGGCGCCGTTGGGTCCGAGGAAACCGAACGACTCCCCTCGCTCGACCTGGACGTCGATGCCCCGGACCGCGGTGAGCTCGCCGTACCTCTTGACCAGCCCTCGGGCATCGACCATCGCGCCACCGGACGCGCCCGGTGCCTCGGGATGCTTGGTCCGCTGTGATCGGACGTCCGGCTCTGCCACACCCGCCACTGTATGAGCAGGGACCGACCAGGCGCCTCCGAGTTAGTCTGCAACCGAAGGTGACACGACCCCCGAGGCTGCCGTTGCGGCATGTCGGGCGAACGCCGGGTGACGGCCCGGGCAACCGAATCCGCTCCCCGTGCGTCCTTTCCGCGACGGGCCGTCGCCGGCCGGAGGGGGTGGGGCATGCGAGCGGATGAGCGCGATGAGTTCGACACGTTCGTACGCGCCCGGCTGCCCGACCTGCTCAGGTTCGGACAGGCGCTGACCGGAAGCCAGCATGCGGCCGCCGACCTTGTTCAGGACGCGCTCGAGCGCACTCTGCTGGCCTGGTCGCGGGTCGAGTCCCGACACGAGCCGGAGGGGTACGTGCGGCGAATCATGGTGAACCGCAACATCAGCATCTGGCGCAAGCTCCGCCGCGAGACACTCGTCGGCGACATCCGGGGCGCCGGGGTCGAGGACCATCACCGCGACGACGAGCTCTGGGCCGCACTGAAGGTGCTTCCGGCCAGACAGCGCACAGTCATCGTGCTCCGGTACTACGAGGACAGGTCCGAGGCCGAGGTCGCCGAGCTGATGTCCTGCTCGCCAGGCACCGTGAAGAGCCAGACGTCGAAGGCACTCGCCAAGCTTCGGACCGCCCTGCCGGCCCGGTTGACGGTGGCAGGGGACGTCTGATGGACCAGCTCGAGCACAGCCTGCGGCACGCCCTGCGCGAGCTTCCGCCGCCGGAGGTGGACACCGAGGGGGTCCTCGGTCGGGTGCATGCCGGCGCCGGCCGCAGACGACGCTCCCGGATGGCGTTCGGCGCGGTGGCGGTGCTGACGGTCGTCACCGGTGTGGCATGGGCCGTGCAACCCACCGACCTGGCGCACGGCGGCACTCACGTCGCCGGGCCGTCGACGTCGTTGCCTGCGTCCGGGGGTACGACGGCTACCACGACCGCGCCGACACCCGCAGTGGCCGTACTCTCGGTGACTGCCAACTCGCCAGACACGTTCTGGGTGCTCGGAACGACCGGTTGCCCGGCCACCCACTGCGCCACCATCCAGCGCACGGACACCGCCGGAAGGACCTTCACGCCACTGACCGTCCCCTCCGGAGCCACCGTGACACGATCGGCGACTACCGGGTCCATCAGCAACCTGCGGTTCGACCATGACGGCGTCGACGGCTGGGCGTACGGCGGGAGCCTGTGGTCCACGCACGACGCAGGACAGTCGTGGCAGCCCGTCGCCCTCCATCGGGCCGACCAGATCGTGGCACTGGAGGTGTGGGCATCGTCGGCGTACGCCCTGCTGCGCCATCCGGACGGCACGGTCGACCTGCTGCGCTCCGGCGTGGCCGACGACAGCTGGCGGGTCGTCGACACGGGACTGCGCACCAGTGACGCAGCCGGCGGGATGGCGCTGTCCGACGGCATCGTGACGTTCCTGGCCGATGCCGGATCCGGCGGCACCTCTCTGGTCAGCGGTGTCAACGGACACTGGGCCGACCGGGCACTGCCGAAACCCTGCTCGGCGCGTACACCGCGTATCTCGGCCACCTTCGACTCGCTGTGGCTGTTGTGCGGGGGAACCTCCCCCACCGCCTACTCCTCCGTCGACGCCGGAGCGACCTGGACTCGTGCGGCTGGGCGCCTGCCGGCCGCCAACGTCATCGCCGCGCGCGACGCCGGACACGCCGTCGTGGCCTCCTCGACCGAGGTGTCGGCGATCTCGCCCGACGGCCGGGTGCAGGCGGTTCCGGTCGACTCCCACGGGGCGACCAGCCCGGTGTACGCCGGCTTCACCGATCCTGACACCGGGTACGTCGTCTTCGACAACGGCTACCTGCTCCGCACCGACGCGGGTGGGGCGAGCTGGAGCCAGGTCGACGTCGAGCCTGCCGGGTAACCGGGGCGGCTGTCGGCGGGCTCGGACAAGATGTACCCGTGACACGAACAACGGCACCCCCCAGCGCTGACGAGGTTCTCGCCCGGTTCACGCCCGCGACCCGAGCCTGGTTCACCGGAGCCTTCGAGGCGCCCACCGCCGCCCAGGTGGGTGCCTGGCACACGATCGGCGCGGGCCGTAACGCGCTGGTGGTGGCGCCCACCGGGTCCGGCAAGACACTGGCAGCGTTCCTCGCCGCGCTCGACCAACTGATGACCGAGGGACCCCCCGCGGACCGGTCACGACGTTGCCGCGTGTTGTACGTGAGCCCGTTGAAGGCGCTCGCGGTCGACGTCGAACGCAACCTGCGGGCGCCGCTGGCCGGCATCCGCGAGACCGCCCGGCGGCAGGGGACGGTGGTGCCGGACGTCCATGTCACCACGAGGTCCGGCGACACACCACCGGCTGAACGACGCCGGTTCGGGACGCACCCGGCCGACATCATGATCACTACACCCGAGTCCCTGTTCCTCCTCCTCACCTCGCGGGTGCGCGAGTCGCTGCGCGGAGTGCAGACGGTCATCATCGACGAGGTCCATGCGGTGGCGGGCACCAAGCGCGGAGCCCACCTCGCCCTCAGCCTCGAGCGCCTCGACGCCCTGCTCGACCAACCGGCCCAGCGGATCGGGCTGTCGGCGACGGTCCGTCCGGTCGAGGAGGTCGCCAGGTTTCTGGGGGGGCCACATCCGGTGGAGGTCGTCGCCCCACCCGCGACGAAGCTCTTCGAGCTCGACGTCGTGGTCCCGGTCGAGGACATGTCCGAGCTCGGCGGGGTGACCGACGACGGCGAGGGCCCCGCGGCCGGGGGGCCCGCACGCGCGTCGATCTGGCCGCACGTGGAGAGCAGCATCGTCGACCTCATCGCGGCGCACCGCTCGACGATCGTGTTCGCCAACTCACGGCGGCTCGCCGAGCGGCTGACCGCCCGGCTGAACGAGATCTGGGTCGAACGACGGGAGAATGAAGCGCTGCCGGCCGGCGCCAGCCCGGCGCAGCTGATGGCGCAGTCCGGCGCGAGCAGGGGTGCCCCCGGCCTGCTGGCGCGGGCCCATCACGGCTCGGTGAGCAAGGAGCAACGAGCGCTGATCGAGGACGACCTCAAGGCCGGCCGGCTCCCGTGTGTCGTGGCGACCAGCAGTCTCGAGCTCGGCATCGACATGGGTGCGGTCGACCTGGTGATCCAGGTCGAGTCGCCGCCCAGTGTCGCCAGCGGACTTCAGCGCGTCGGGCGTGCGGGACATCAGGTCGGCGAGGTGTCACGTGGGGTGCTGTTCCCCAAGCACCGCGGCGACCTGCTGCAGACCGCGGTCGTGGTGGAGCGCATGCGCGACGGCGGCATCGAGGCGCTGACCATGGCACAGAACCCCCTCGACGTGCTCGCGCAGCAGATCGTGGCCACGCTGGCCGTTGACGCGTGGGACGCCGACGAGCTGTTCGCGATGGCGCGGCGGGCGGCCCCGTTCACGGCGCTCCCGCGCTCGGCCTTCGACGCCACCCTGGATCTGCTGGCCGGCCGATACCCGTCCGACGAGTTCGCCGAGCTGCGGCCCCGGATCGTTTGGGACCGTGTCACCGGTCAGCTCACGGCGCGTCCCGGTGCGCAGCGGCTGGCGGTGACCTCCGGCGGCACCATCCCCGACCGCGGCCTGTTCGGGGTCTTCCTCGTCGGCGCGGCCTCCGAAAGCGGATCCCCGAGCCGGTCCCGGGTCGGGGAGCTCGACGAGGAGATGGTGTACGAGTCCCGGGTGGGTGACGTCTTCGCCCTGGGAGCCAGCAGCTGGCGCATCGAGGACATCACCCACGACCAGGTCCTGGTCAGCCCGGCACCCGGCCAGCCGGGTCGGCTGCCGTTCTGGAAGGGCGACACGCTGGGACGCCCGGCGGAGCTGGGCCGGGCGATCGGCGGGTTCACCCGCGAGCTGGCCAGGCTCGACCCGGCCCAGTCGGTCGCGAGAGCGCGCGAGGCCGGTCTCGACGCGTGGGCGGCCGGCAACCTGGTGAGCTACCTCGCCGAGCAGAGGGAGGCGATCGCTCAGCTCCCCCACGACCGCAACCTCGTCGTCGAGCGCTTCCGCGACGAGCTCGGCGACTGGCGGATCGTGATCCACTCACCGTTCGGCGGGCGGCTGCACGCACCGTGGGCGCTGGCCATCGGTGCCCGTATGCGGGAGCGGCACGGCATCGACGCACAGGCGCTGTCGACCGACGACGGGATCGTGCTACGCGTACCCGACACCGACACCGACCCGCCGGGCGCCGACCTGTTCGTGCTCGATCCGGACGAGGTCGAGGACCTCGTGACCACTGAGGTGGGCGGCTCGGCGCTGTTCGCGTCCCGGTTCCGCGAGTGCGCGGCGCGCGCGCTGCTGCTGCCACGTCGTGATCCCGGCAGGCGCAGCCCGTTGTGGCAGCAGCGGCAGCGATCGGCGGCCCTGCTGGCGGTCGCCAGCCGGTACGGCTCGTTCCCGATCGTGCTCGAAACCGTGCGTGAGTGTCTGCAGGACGTCTACGACGTACCGGGCCTCGTCTCGCTGATGCGCGACATCGCCGCACGCAAGATCAAGGTGGTCGACGTCGAGACACAGCAACCGTCACCGTTCGCGCGTTCGCTGCTGTTCGGCTACGTCGCGGCATTCGTCTACGAAGGCGACTCACCGCTCGCCGAACGCCGCGCGGCGGCACTCTCCCTGGACCAGTCGCTGCTGTCGGAGCTGCTCGGCCGGACCGAGCTGCGCGAGCTGTTGGACGCTCAGGTGCTGATCGAGGTCGAGCGTGACCTGCAGCGGCTGTCCGACGACCGACGGGTCAAGGACGTCGAGGGCATCGCCGACCTGCTGCGGATGCTCGGCCCGCTGAGCACTGACGAGGTACGGGACCGGTGCCGGTCCGACGTGCAGGTGGCGCCGGCACTGCACGAGCTGGAGTCCGCACGACGGGCGGTCCGCGTCCGGGTCGCCGGCATCGAACGCTGGACTGTGGTCGAGGACGTCTCGCGGCTGCGCGATGCGCTGGGTGTCCCCGTGCCGCCCGGCGTCGCCGACGCCTTCGCCGAGCCGGTGCCCGATCCGCTCGCCGACCTGGTGAGCCGGTACGCCCGCACCCATGGACCGTTCACCACGGCCGCGGTCGCGGCCCGCTTCGGGCTCGGACCGGCCGTGGTGACCGACACGCTCCGGCGGCTCGCGGCTGCCGGGCGGGTCACCGACGGTGAGTTCCAGCCCGGCGGGCATGGACCCGAATGGTGCGACGCGGAGGTGCTCAGACGGCTCCGGAGGCGTTCGCTGGCGGCGCTGCGCCACGAGGTCGAGCCGGTCGAACCCGCGACACTCGGCCGGTTCCTGCCGGCGTGGCAACACGTCGGCGGCCGGCTGCGCGGCGTCGACGGCGTGCTGACGGTGGTCGAACAGCTGGCCGGCTGCGCGGTGCCCGCGTCGGCCCTCGAGCCCTTCGTGCTCAGCTCGCGGGTGATGGACTACACGCCGGCCATGCTCGACGAGCTGACCGCGGCGGGCGAGGTTCTGTGGGCCGGCAGCGGAGCCCTGCCCGGCACCGACGGGTGGGTCTCCGTGCACCCGGCCGACGGCGCGCACCTGACGCTGCCGGACGTCGACCCTGAGATGGTCGAGTCGAGTCCGCTGCACCGCAGCATCCACGATGCGCTCGCCGGCGGCGGTGCATTCTTCTTCCGCCAGCTCTCCGACGCCGTCGCCAGCACCGATGACCAGGCGCTGACCGCGGCGCTCTGGGATCTGGTGTGGGCCGGACACCTGACCAACGACACACTGCTGCCGCTGCGCACGCTGGTGTCAGGGGGCACCGCCGCGCATCGGCCGCGACGCGCGGCGCCACGGTCACGGCTGCACCGGACCGGCTCCGTCCCCAGGCCGCCACTCCCTCGCCGCACCGGCCCACCCATCGCGGCCGGCCGGTGGTCGATGCTCCCCGCCCGGGAGGCCGATCCCACCCGCCGGGCCCACGCCGTCGCTGAGTCGATGCTCGAGCGACATGGAGTCGTCACCCGTGGCTCGGCGACCAGCGAAGGGGTCTCCGGTGGCTTCGCCGGGGTCTACAAGGTGCTGTCGGCCTTCGAGGAGGCGGGACGATGTCGTCGCGGCTACTTCGTCGCGGGGCTGGGTGCCGCCCAGTTCGGGGTGAACGGCGCCGTCGACAGGCTGCGTGGGTTCGCCGACACCGCGGCGGCCGACCGCCCGGTGCGTGCGCTCGCGCTCGCGGCGACCGATCCCGCGAACCCTTACGGCGCGGCGTTGCGATGGCCGGACCGGGCCGTGGAGGAGCCGGGCGCCACCGCTCACCGGCCGGGCCGCAAGGCCGGTGCGATCGTCGTCCTGGTCGACGGTGAACTGGTGCTCTACGTCGAGCGCGGCGGCCGTACCCTGCTGACGTTCAGCAGCGACGCCGAACGGCTGCAACCGGGCGTCGACGCGCTGGCGTTGGCCGTACACGACGGCGCGCTCGGCAGACTCACGGTGGAGCGGGCCGACGGTGAACACATTCACGGGTCACCGCTGGCGGCAGCGCTCGAGCAGGCCGGCTTCCATGCGACACCGCGCGGGCTGAGACTGCGCCGATGACCCACCGCGATGCCTGAGCGCGATGCCTGAGGGGGACACGGTTCGGCGCACCGCCCACCGCCTGAACCGGGCACTCGCCGGCCGGGTGCTGACCAGCACCGACTTCCGGGTCCCGGCGCACGCGACGGTCGATCTGAGCGGGTCGACGGTGACGGAGGTGCGCGCCCGGGGCAAGCATCTGCTGACGCGCACCACGGCGGGCGTCACGCTCCACACCCACCTGAGGATGGAGGGGTCGTGGCACCTCTACCGTCACGGGAGCCGGTGGCGAGGTCCCGATCATCAGATCCGCGTCGTCCTGGCCAACAGCGACTGGGTCGCGGTGGGCTTCCGCCTCGGCGCGGTCGACCTGGTCTCCACGTCCGACGAGGCAACGCTGGTGGGACACCTCGGACCGGACCTGCTCGGAGGCGACTGGGCAGTCGATGAGGCTGCTCGCAGGCTGCTGTCGATGCCCCAGCGTCCCGTCGGGGAGGCATTGCTGGACCAACGCAACCTGGCCGGCATCGGAAACCTGTACATGGCCGAGCTGTGCTTCCTGGTCGGCGTGCACCCGCGCACCCCGATCGACAAGGTTTCCGACCTGAATCGGATGCTCGACCGCGGCCAGAAGCTTCTGCAGGCAAACACCACCAGATCGGCGCAGACGACCACCGGCGACACCCGGCGCGGGCAGACCACATGGGTGTACGAGCGGTCGGGCAAGCCGTGCCGACGCTGCGGCACGGCTATCGCGTCGGCACTCCAGGGTGAGCCGCTCCGCGAGCGCGTGGCGTACTGGTGTCCCTCGTGCCAACCGGAGCCGGAGGGCTAGCCGTGGGTGCCCGGCGCCTGGCCCCCCGGGCCAATGCCAAGAATTGCGCAGTGGTTGGTCACTGTTGAGTGGGCCGGTGACCATCGACCGCGCAAAACGTCGGTGCGGTCATGCCGACGCCCTATCGGCGTGCCAGGTTGTCGGATCGCGCATCAACAAGTGTCGGATCGCGTGACATAAGTGTCGGATCGCGGGAGTTGCGGTGGTGCCCGGCAGCACTAGGCGGCTGCGACCACGTCGCCCATCACCGCGTCGTCGACGGCGGCGGCCAGTGCGGCCTCTTCACGCGCAAGCTCGATACTGACCTCGCTGAGAACCTCGGACAGCGGCACATCGAGTGCCGCGCAGATGGCGGCGAGCAACTCGGAGGAGGCCTCCTTCTGACCGCGCTCTATCTCGGAGATGTAGCCCAGGCTGACCCGAGCGGCGCCTGACACATCGCGCAGCGTCCGGCCCTGGCGCAGTCGTCGCTGCCGAAGGACGTCGCCCAGCAGGCTACGGAGCAGTCCCATGCCTCACCCCTCTCCAGTCCGCCGCGTGCCATCCACAGAACGCATCGGTGCGTGAGTTTCATCCCCCCTCGCCACGCTGCGCTGCCTCCAGCCTACGCCGCGCCAGCCGCAAAGCGGCCAGTACCGCCTGCGACTGGATCTCCTGGCGCGTCCCGGCTAGCCGATGCCGCTCGGTGACCCGTCGGTCTGGACCGGCGATCGCGACGAAGACGAGTCCTATCGGTTTCCCTTCCTGCGGCTCCGGGCCGGCCACCCCCGTGGTGGCCAGACCGTACGTGGCCCGCAGTCGCTCGCGGGCACCGATCGCCATCGCCTCAGCCGTACTCGCGGCCACGGCACCGTCGCGGTCGAGCACCACGCGCGGCACGCCAAGGAGATCCTCCTTGAGCCCGGTGGCGTAGGCGACCACCCCGCCGGCGTAGTGTGCGGAAGAGCCGGGGACGGAGGTGAAGGCGGCCGCCAGCCGACCCCCGGTGACCGACTCGGCGGTGACGATCGTCGAGTCCTCCGCGAGCATCGCCAGCACCGTTTGCGCTTCGGCGGTCGCCGCCGGCGTGACCGCCGTCACGGTAGCTTCGCGGCCAAGCGGCCCGCGCGTCGCAACCTGAAGGCCCGCCGCACGTAGTCCGCGCCCGTCACCACCGTCACGATGACCGCAGCCACCATCATCACTTGTGCGGCAGTGTGCAGCCAGCCGCTCAGCGGAAGGATGTATCCCGACAGGGCCAGTCCCTGGAGCAGGGTCTTGAGCTTGCCGCCGGGGCTGGCCGCGATGACCCCGAAACGGATCACCGCGAACCGGAGGGCCGTGATGCCCCACTCGCGGATCAGCACCACGACCGTCACCCACCAGGCCAGGTCGCCCAGTATCGACAGGCCGACGAAGGCCATGCCGGTCAGCGCCTTGTCAGCAATGGGGTCGGCGATCTTCCCGAGATCGGTGACGATCCCCCTCCTGCGAGCCAGATCGCCGTCGATCTGGTCGGTGGCGGCGGCGACCGCGAACACGACGAACGCGAGGACGCGATACATGTCGTCGTGACCGCCTTGCGCCAGCAGGAGCCAGCCGAACACCGGAACCAGGACGATCCGCAGTCCCGTCAACGCGTTGGCGACATTCCAGATGCTCGGCGGCCGAGCCGCGGTGCCGGCACCGGGCGGCGGGGCATCGGCGCCGCCGGTCGGATGTCCCATGCTGGTCAACCTATGTCCTGGGAGGCCGCGCCGACGAGGTTGACGCCGCGCGCGTCGACCGCTACCAGGTCGACGCCGTGGGCGTCGACCACCGTGGCTGGCACCATGGATCCGGCTCGCGCCGCCGACACCAGATCTCTCACCACGGTGGCACCGTCCACCTCGGGCCCCTGGTGTTCCGCCCGGCCGTCGGCGACGGCGCCGTCGGACTCCTCAACGAGCACGTCGATCCGTTCCCCGATCCGGTCCTCGGCACGCTGGCTGGTCAGCTCCTCCACGAGCCGTGACAGTGACTCGACCCGGGCCGCGATCTCGTCCTCATCGAGCTTGCCGGCGTATCCGAACGCCTCGGTGCCGTCCTCGTCTGAGTAGCCGAACACCCCGACGGCGTCCAGCCGGGCCGACTCCAGGAACGCAGCGAGCGACTCGAGGTCGGCCTCCGTCTCGCCGGGGAAGCCGACGATGAAGTTGCTGCGCACACCCGCGAGTGGCGCGTGGGACCGGATCTGCCCGAGCAGTTCCAGGAACCGGTCAGCGTCACCGAAGCGGCGCATCGACCGGAGCACCGTGCCACTCGCATGTTGGAAGGACAGGTCGAAGTACGCTGCCACCCCCGTCGTCGCCGCGATCGCCTCGACCAGCCCGGGGCGCATCTCCGCCGGTTGCAGGTACGACACACGGACGCGCTGGATACCGTCGACGGCCGCGAGTTCGGGTAGCAGCCGCTCCAGCAGCCGCAGGTCGCCCAGGTCCTTGCCGTACGAGGTGGAGTTCTCGCTGACCAGGAAGAGCTCGCGCACGCCATTCCCGGCGAGCCACCGCGCCTCGGCGAGGATATCGCCGGGCGGGCGCGACGCGAACGCTCCGCGAAATGTCGGGATCGCGCAGAACGAGCACCGGCGATCGCACCCCGAGGCCAGTTTCAGCGGCGCGACGGGTCCTCCGTCGAGCCGGCGCAGCAGCGGTTGCGGGCCGCTGGCCGGAGCCACTCCGGCCGGCAGGTCAGAATCTGTGAAGGCATGCCCCGGAGCAACGCTCTGCCCACCGGTCCGATCCACCGGGGCGATCGGCAGCAGTGAGCGCCGGTCGCGCGGGACATGTGCCAGGTGCCTTTCGCCGGCGAGGATTCCCCGCAACCTCCGGGCGATGTCCGGGTAGTCGTCGAAGCCGAGCACCGCGTCGGCTTCCGGGAGCGACTCGGCAAGCTCCATGCCGTACCGCTCCGCCATGCATCCGACCGCGACCACGGCCCGCGTCCGTTCGCCGCCCTTGAGGTCGGCGGCCTGCAGGAGGGTGTCGACGGAGTCGCGCTTGGCGGCCTCGATGAACCCGCAGGTGTTGACCACCACGGTCTCGGCGTCGGCCGGCTCGGTCACCAGGTCGAACCCGCCGGACTCGAGCCGCGCGGCCAGCTCCTGGGAGTCGACCTCGTTCCGGGCGCAGCCGAGCGTGACGAGGGCGACGGTTCGGGGACCGTCGGTGAGGACGCGTGTGTCATCTGTCATGGGGATCGCCGCCCAGTATGACCGACGGATCGCGATGGACGCCCACTCCGGCGCCCGGAGCAACCCGATCTGAGGCTGCTTGGACTATCTCGAGGTCGGCCCCGGCCGGACGACGCCGACCGGGCCCGCCCCACCGGTGCTGCCGTTGCCGTACCCCGATGGCCCGTGGTCGGTGACCAGCCGGGCGATGCCCCACACGAGCAGCAGCGCGAGGACGACCGCGATCAGCGCGGTCCAGTTCGGCGAACCGGCCGCGCCCCTCGGTAGCCTGGCGGTGGACAACTCGGCCTCGAACACGCTGCGTGGGTTGATCGGGGCGCTGGCGTAGAGGTCGTCATAGCGGTCGAGCAACGGCCCCGGATCGAGCCCGAGCCGGCGGGCCAGCACGCGAAGGTGACCCCGCGCGTAGAAGTCGCCGCCACACGGGCCGAATTCGTCGACCTCGATGCCCTCGATGACGTGCGTCCTGATCCGGGTTCGCGCCGACAGCTCCTCGACGCTGAGCCCGAGCCGGTGGCGGGCAGCCGCCAGGACGACGCCGACGACAGCCACCTGATCGGACGCCGGCGGCTGATCCTGCTCCGCATGCCCGACCGTCGCGGGTTGATCGCTGGGCGGCACCCTGTCCTCTGGCGGCACCGTGTCCTGAGGCGGCACCGTGCCCTCGGGCGGCACCGTACCCTCGGGCGGCCGATCCCCGATGGACGCGCTCCGCCGCAGCTCCGACAACTCAGGCAGGGCCTGCGCGGGGTCGGAGTCCTCGTCGCTGTCCGCCAACGCCAGGGAGCCCGCCGTCATCGCGGTCACCGGCCCTCCGGCGGTCGGCGCAACCAGGCCCTCGGCCTTCGATCCCGGCGTCCCCACGGCGCGGCGGCTCGCGCCGCCCGGTTCGGGTGCGCCCGCGAGGACAGCCGGCCGTACGACCGGTGTCCGCCCGGCCGCTAGCTCCCCGAGCGCACCGGCCAGGTCAGGGGTCGAGGCCTGGGTGGCCGCCCCGTACGCGGCGGACATCGAGGCGTCTGCGTCGACTTTGGGGGAAACGACCACCCGGCCGTCGCGGAACCCTCGTCTGCGCGGCCGGACCTCGATCCCGGCGATCTCCTCCCAGCGCAGGCCGCGCCACCGACCGCCGAACCGAACCCGCACGCCTGTGTCGTCGGCGACGAGAACGGGGCGGCGGGCGTCGACGAACATGGCCAGGTGGGCGAGCCCGATCAAACCGAGCACCACGGCGATCACCCACGCCGCCGGCCCGGCGTCGCCGGCCAGGGCACGCAGCACGTATGCCGCGGACAGCATGCAGCCACACGCACCGACGAGCCCGAGCAGCAGTGCGTGCCGACGGAGGATGACAGGCTCGGTCTCGGAGGCGGCTGTGTCCGCCGACGGGATCGTGGCGGTCTCGGAGCCGCTCACACGTCGACCCGCAGACCGTCGAGGACCTGCTTCAGCTCGTCCGGCCTGACCAGCACCTCCCGTGCCTTCGAGCCCTCACTCGGCCCGACGATGCCGCGGCTCTCCAGGATGTCGATGAGGCGCCCGGCCTTGGCGAACCCGACCCGCAGCTTGCGCTGCAGCATCGACGTCGAGCCGAACTGGGTCGAGATGATCAGCTCGGCGGCCTGGACCACGAGATCGAGGTCGTCCCCGATGTCGTCATCCAGCTCACGCTTGGAGCTCTGCGGCGCGGTGACATCGTCGCGGTAGGTGGGCTGGAGCTGGGCCTTGCAGTGCGCGACGACCGCCCGGATCTCGCTCTCGGTGACCCATGCGCCCTGGATCCTGACCGGCTTGCTGGCGCCCATCGGCAGGAACAGCCCGTCGCCCTGACCGACCAGTTTCTCCGCGCCCGACTGGTCGAGGATGACGCGGCTGTCGGCCAGGGACGATGTTGAGAACGCGAGCCGCGAAGGCACATTGGCCTTGATCAGCCCGGTGACGACGTCGACGCTCGGACGCTGCGTCGCCAGGATCAGGTGGATACCCGCGGCCCGGGCGAGCTGGGTGATGCGGACGACCGCGTCCTCGACGTCGCGTGGCGCCACCATCATCAGGTCGGACAGCTCGTCGACGACGATCATGAGGTACGGGTACGGCACGAGGACCCGGTCGCTGTCGGGAGGCACCGTGACCTTGCCGGCGCGTACCGCCTTGTTGAAGTCGTCGAGGTGCCGGAACCCGAAGGCGGCCAGGTCGTCGTAGCGCATGTCCATCTCGCGCACGACCCAGGCCAGCGCCTCGGAGGCCTTCTTGGGGTTGGTGATGATCGGCGTGATCAGGTGCGGGATGCCTTCGTACGCCGTCAGCTCGACCCGCTTGGGGTCGATCATGATCATCCGTACCTCGTCGGGTGTCGAGCGCATGAGCACCGATGCGATGACCGAGTTGATGAAGCTCGACTTGCCGGAGCCGGTCGCGCCGGCGACCAGCAGGTGCGGCATCTTGGCCATGTTGGCGACGACGAACCCGCCTTCGACGTCCTTGCCCAGGCCGACGACCATCGGGTGGTGGTCGTTGCGCGCCGGGCTCGAGCGCAGCACGTCGCCGAGACTGACGATCTCCTTGTCCACATTGGGGATCTCGATGCCGATCGCGGACTTGCCGGGGATCGGTGAGAGTATCCGCACGTCGGCCGAGGCGACGGCGTACGCGATGTTCTTGCCCAGTGCGGTGACCTTCTCGACCTTGACCGCCGTGCCGAGCTCGACTTCGTACCGCGTGACCGTCGGCCCGCGCGTGTAGCCGGTCACGGCAGCGTCGATCTCGAACTGCTCGAGCACCTCGCTGAGCCGCTCGACCACGGCATCCGATGCCAGCGAGCGGGCCTTGTGCACCGACCCGTGCTTGAGCTTCTCGTTGCCCGGCAGGGTGTAGGTGACGTCGCCCGACAGCAGCAGCTGCTCCACACGCTCCGGCAGCGGTGTCTGCGGGGGCGGTTCGAGCGGGCCGCCGGCGTCGTCCACGCCGGGGATGCTGGGGTCCGTGTCGTCACTGACGCCGGCGGAGGCGGCTCCAGACTCGGCTCCGGCCGGGTTCGCCGATCCGCGCCGGCTCCTTCCGCGCCAGGGCGGTGGCGCGCCGCCGAGCACCGGTGAGTCGTACGGCAGGTCGCCGCCGGTGTCGTCGGACATCGAACCGGCCCGGCGCCGCGAGCGCGACCGCTTCGGCTCCGTCCCGGTGGCGTCGTCGTCCGCGTCGTCCGGTGACCGCTGTCGGCCGAGCGCGACCCTGGCCAGGCCGGCCAACCGCTGCGGAACGGCGTACACCGGCGTCGCGGTCAGCACGAGGACACCGAAGAGGACCAGCAGCATCAGCAGCGGGACGGCCACCCAGGTGCTGCGGAAGAGGTCGGCCAGCAGCGAGGCCACGACGTAGCCGACCGCACCGCCCGCCTCGCGCATCGCTCCCTCGCCGTCTGACGGCCGTGGCAACCCATGCGCGATGTGCACCAGCCCGAGTACGCCAAGCAGCATCGCCGACCAGCCGATCAGCGGCCGCCCGGTCGGGCCGTTCCGCTCCGGGTGTCGAAGGGTGCGCCACGACGCCAGCAGCAGCATCAGCGGCACCGCCCAGCCGACGACACCGACGGACCCGGCCACCACCGTCCGGATCCCGTCTCCCGCGGCTCCGGGGATGTGCCACCAGACCGCTGCAGCGACGACCAGCGCCGCACCGGTGAGCGCGAGTCCCAGGCCGTCTCGTCGGTGCGCGGGGTCCAGGTCGCGCGCGGTACGCCCGATCCGCCGCACGATGCCGCCGAGCAGGTGCGCCGCACCGAGCCACAGCGCGGTGAGGCCACGCCCGACACCGGCGACGACGCGGACCAGGGGCCCGCGCCCCGACCTCGACCGCTTCGTGGACCTGGAGCGCGACGACGCCCCGCGACGGGCGGTGCTCCTGTTGGCTGCCGATGACCCACGCGCGGACGCGCCGGAACCCGTCGATCGCCGGCTCGAGGATTTGCGCGACCTCGAGGGGGAAGACGTGCGGGTCGCCATGCTCGCGACGATACGGGATGCTCACATCAGTCACACGTGCCACACGCCGAACTCCGGCCGCACGCCGACGTGGGTAACGCACGTCCGGCGGCGGAGCACCAGGTCGCGCGCTCACGACGTCGGATCATCGAGCCGGCGCCGGCCGCAGGGCGGCGAGCGCCGCCCACGTCGCGGTACCGACGACCACCACGAGTCCCAGTCCGCAGCCGATTCGGCCGGCGGCCTCCAGGCCGGCCGCCGTGGTGGGAACATCACCGGACAACGCCCACCCGGCGACGCCGATCGACGCCGCTCTTCCGACCAGCGTGCCGAGGACGAAGCCGACGGCGATGAACCCCAACCATTCCGGATCGTCGGCGGCGCCGGTGGACAGCACCGCCCGGATCGAGGCCGAGCACGCACCGGCGAGCAGGGCCGCGAGGGCGGCACAGGAGAGGGTCGGCCACCACCAGTCGCCGGACATCGCCGTGGTTCCGGCCAGCGCGAGGCCCGTCCCGATGAGCGCGAGCACCACCGTTGCGCTGCCACCGCGCCACCAGCCGACGAGGCCACCGACTCCTGCGGCGGCGGCCACGATGCTGACCACGTACGGGGGCAGAGCCGGCGTACCCGCCTCGACGACCACGCGGCCGAAGGCCAGGGAGAGCACGGGGAGCACGACCAGCCCGGCGAGCACGAAGACCAGGTAGGCGACCGCGAGCCGGGCGGGCCGGAGCAACCAGGCCACGGACGCCATCGCCACGACGACCACCAGCGTCAGGGTCACCGACCAGGCCCGCAGCCACGGGGCGCTCAGGCTGCCCTGGTTGACGGTGACGACGATCCCGAGCGCGGCCACGCCGACACAGACGAGCAGGAGCAGCCCGATGGCAGGGCCGCGGCCCTGCCAGGCTCCGCGGGCGGTCGGGGCCTGGTCGCCGGCCGCCAACCCGGCGAGGATCGAGAGCACGCCCCAGCTGATCGCGAAGCCGCACGCCGCCGCCAGCACCGCGGGTTTCGGGTCCGCCATGACCGCGGCGGTGTCCAGCACGCCGCGCGGTGCCCAGCCGGCGCGGGCAGCGTCGACGGAGAACGCCAGAAGCGGCACCAGCCAGGCGACGAGCAACGCGGGTTTCATCGGCCCGCGGTAGGAGCCGACGACGCACAGGGACGCGGTGACCAGTGCGCCGAAGCCCAACGCGGCGAACCCGAACACCACGGCGAACTGCCACGCGTCGGCAACATCGCGCGACAGCGGCAGGGCAAGCACACCGCAGATGGGACCGAGTGTCATCCCGACGGCGGGGCCGGCACCTCGGGCGCCCACCGCCACCGCCGCCGCTGCGACCAGGGCGAGCAGTGACACCGCGAAGAGGACGGTGGCGCCGTGTGGTCCGGCGACCGCCCGAACGTTCGGGTCGATCGCCAGGGCGGTCGGGTCCGGCGCCACCACGGCCGCGATGGTGGTCGCCGACGCCACTGCCGGCACGGCCAGGTACCGGCGCACGACAGCCACCGCACGATCTGTGGGGTCCTCAGACCCGTCCTGGTCGCGCCGGTCCGGTGCGTCGTCACATGCGGGAGGTGCGGCCACTCGGCTCACGCCTCGAGCACCACCGGAACGATCATCGGCCGACGGCGATGCGAGGAGTTCACCCAGCGCCCGACCGTCCTGCGAATGACCTGCTCGAGCTGGTACCTGTCGTCGACGCCGTCGGCGGCGGCCGCCGCGAGGGCCTCCTCGATGACCGGCCGCACCTCGTCGAACACGCGCTCGTCCTCGACGAAGCCGCGCGCGTGGATCTCGGGGCCTCCGACGGTCTTGCCGGTCACCGAGTCGATGACGACGACGACGGAGATGAACCCCTCCTCGCCCAGGATCCGCCGGTCCTTCAGTGCGGACTCGGTGATGTCTCCGACCGATGACCCGTCGACGTAGACGTACCCGCAGCTCACCTTTCCGGTGATCGACACGACGCCGGACACGAGGTCGACGACGACGCCGTCCTCGGCGACCGGGACGCGGCCGCGAGGCACACCGGTCGCCACGGCCAGGCTCGCGTTGGCGCGCATGTGGCGCATCTCGCCGTGCACGGGGAGAACGTTGCGCGGCCGGACGATGTTGTAGCAGTACAGCAGCTCACCCGCGCTGGCGTGTCCGCTGACGTGGACCAGCGCGTTGCCCTTGTGCACCACGGTCGCGCCGTACCTGGTGAGGCCGTTGACGACGCGGAAGACCGCGTTCTCGTTGCCGGGGATCAGCGAGGAGGCCAGGACCACCGTGTCACCGGGTTCGACATGGACCTTGTCGTGCGCGCGGTTGGCGATCCTGGCCAGGGCGGAGAGCGGCTCGCCCTGCGAACCGGTGGAGATCAGCACCACCTCGCTGGGGGCGTACCTGTCCAGCTCCCTGGCGTCGATGAGCGTCTCGGGGGGCACGGTCAGGAACCCGAGGTCACGGGCGACTCCCATGTTGCGCACCATCGAACGACCCACGTAGGCCACCTTGCGGCCGTGCGCGACCGCAGCGGTCATCACCTGCTGGACCCGGTGCACGTGTGAGGCGAAGCAGGCGACGACGACTCGCTGCTCACTGGTCGCGAAGAGCCGGTCGAGCACCGGGCCGATGTCACGCTCGGAGGTGGTGAAACCGGGGATCTCGGCGTTGGTCGAGTCGACCAGGAAGAGGTCGACACCCTCCTCCCCGAGCCGGGCGAACGCTCGCAGGTCGGTGACACGGCCGTCGAGCGGCAGCTGGTCCATCTTGAAGTCACCGGTATGCAGAACGAGCCCGGCACCGGTCCTGATGGCAACGGCGAGCGCGTCCGGGATGGAGTGGTTGACCGCGACGAACTCGAGCTCGAACGGGCCGAACGTGATGCGTTCGCCCGCCGCCACTACATGCCGGGTCGTCTCGTTGAGCCGGTGCTCACGGAGTCTCGCCTCGACCAGCGCGAGCGTGAATCGTGAGCCGACCAGCGGCAGGTCCGGCCGCTCGCGCAGCAGGTACGGCACCGCTCCGATGTGGTCCTCGTGTCCGTGCGTGACTACCAGCGCCTCGATGGTGTCGAGTCGCCCGCGGATCGACTCGAAGTCGGGAAGGATCAGGTCGACCCCGGGATGTCGGTCCTGCGGGAACATCACGCCGCAGTCGACGACCAGCAGCCGGCCGGCGTACTCGAACACCGTCATGTTGCGGCCCACCTCACCCAGGCCACCGAGCGCGATCACCCGAAGTCCGCCGGCGGGAAGCTCCGGCGGCGGGCCGAGCTCGGGATGGGGATGGCTCAAGGGGTGGACCTGGTGGCGACGCCGAGAGCCTCGTCGCCCGGCTCCTCGAGCAGCCCGGACTCCACCAGGTCGGCGCGCAGCAGCGCGATCTCGTCCTCGGTTGCGTCGAGCAGCGGCGGGCGCATGGTGCGGTGCTCCAGGACGCCGACCAGCTGCATGGCTGCCTTGGCGGTGATCGCGCCCTGGGTACGGGTCATCATGCCGCGAACCGCGGGGAGCAGGGCACGATGGATGGCGCGTGCGGTGGCGAGGTCGCCGGAGTCGACGGCCGCGACCATCGCGGCGTACCCAGGGCTGGCCACGTGGCCGACGACGCTGACGACGCCGGCCGCGCCGTGGGCGAGCCAGGCGAGGTTGAGGGCGTCGTCGCCGGAGTAATACGCGAGGTTCGTGCGCGCCATCACCCAGGAGCCGGCGAAGAGGTCACCGGCGGCGTCCTTGACGGCCACGATCTGGTCGTGCTCGGCCAGCCGGAGCAGCGATTCGGTGGCGATCTTGAGGCCTGTGCGGCCCGGGATGTCATAGAGCATGGCGGGTAGGCCGGACGCATCGCAGACGGTCGTGAAGTGCTCGATGAGACCGGGCTGCGGCGGCTTGCTGTAGTAGGGCGTCACGACCAGCAGGCCGGCAGCGCCGTGCTTCTCCGCCTGGCGGGCCAGCCCCACCGAGTGCTGCGTATCGTTGGTTCCGACTCCCGCCACCACGGTGGCGCGGTCTCCGACCGCCTCGACGACGGCTTGCAGCAGTCGCGCGGCCTCGTCGTCGCTCGTCGTCGGCGACTCCCCCGTCGTACCGGTGAGCACCAGGCCGTCGTTGCCGCGGTCGACCAGGTACGTCGCCAGCCGCTGGGCCGCGTCCGTGTCGAGAGCGCCGTCGGGTTTGAACGGCGTGACCATCGCGGTCAGTACGCGCCCGAACGGCGCAACGGGAGTTGGCCGGGACGCGGCTTCAGCGGGCCCATCGCGCATGGTCACACGCTACTCGTCACCGTGGGACGGGACGGTGTCCGTCGCCGACACCACCGGGTCATACCGCGATGGGCGCCCGGATCGCCGGATGCGGGTCGTAGCCGGTGACCTTGATCGAGTCGAGGTCGAAGTCGTCGAGGGAGGAGCAGCCGGGGTCGAGCCACAGCTCCGGCAGCGGCCTGGGGCTGCGGCCGAGCTGTTCGCGCGCCTGGTCGAGGTGGTTGAGGTAGAGATGAGCGTCCCCGAAGGTGTGGATGAACTCCCCCGGCCGCAACCCGGTCACCTGGGCGACCAGATGGGTGAGCAGGGCGTACGAGGCGATGTTGAAGGGCACTCCGAGGAACACGTCGGCGGAGCGTTGGTAGAGCTGGCAGGACAACCGGCCGGCGGCCACATGGAACTGGAACATGGTGTGGCAGGGTGGCAGGGCCATGCGGGGCAGGTCCGCGACGTTCCATGCGCTGACCAGATGGCGTCGCGAGTCGGGGTCGCTGCCGATCTGCTCGACGACCCGCTGCAGCTGGTCGACATGCTCGCCGTCCGGCGTCGGCCAGGAGCGCCACTGGTAGCCGTAGATCGGGCCGAGGTCACCGCCGGCGTCGGCCCATTCGTCCCAGATGGTGACGCCGTGGTCGTGCAACCAGGCGACGTTGGTGTCGCCACGCAGGAACCACAGCAGCTCGACGATGACCGAGCGCAGGTGCACCCGCTTGGTGGTGACCAGCGGGAAGCCGGCCGCGAGGTCGAACCGCATCTGGTGGCCGAACACGCTCAGCGTGCCGGTCCCGGTGCGGTCACCCTTGCTCGTACCCTCGTCGAGAACCCGCTGGACGAGATCGAGGTACTGCCGCACGCGCCCGACAGTAGCAGTCGGCCAGGGCTGTCGGATCGCTTGTGATAGGTGTCGGATCGGGGTCAGGCGTCGAAGTCGAGGACGACTCTGTCGCTGGTCGGGTGGGACTGGCAGGCCAGGACGTATCCGCGGTCGATCTCGTCCGGCTCGAGGGCCCAGTTCTGGTCCATCGCGATGCTGCCCTCGAGCACCTTCGCCCGACAGGTACCGCAGACGCCGCCCTTGCAGGCGAACGGAGCGTCGCTGCGGGCGTCCAGGGTCGCGTCGAGCACCGACCTGTCGTCGGTGTGCAGGCGGAAGCTCGACCGACGCCCGTCGAGCACGATCGTGACGTCCGCGCCGCCCGCCTCGTCCTGGTGCTCGTGTGCGCGCGGGGCGGGTGGGGCCGACTCGACGTGGAACAGCTCGGCGTGGATGTGTCCGGGGGCAACACCGGCCTCCGTGAGCGTTTCGCGCAGCTGGGTCACCATCGTGAACGGCCCGCAGAGGAACCACTCGTCGACGGACTCGGCGGGGATCAGCGTGCCCAGCAGACGCTTCATCCGGTCAGCGTCGAGCCGCCCGCTGAAGAGCTCGACCTCCTGCGGCTCCCGGCTCAGGATGTGGATCAGGTGCAGCCGCTCGCGGTACCGGTCCTTCAGATCCTCGATCTCCTCGAGGAACATCACCGTCTTCGTGGTGCGGTTGGCGTAGAGCAGCGTGACTCGCGAGTGCGGCTCGACCGCGAGCACCGAGGCCACGATCGACAGCAGCGGCGTGATCCCCGACCCGGCGGCCACGCAGCAGTAGTGCCGTGCCTGCGCCGGGTCGAGCGGCGTGGTGAACCGACCTGTGGGCGTCATCACCTCGAGGACGTCACCCGGTTTGAGGAGGTCGATCGCGTACGCGGAGAACGCTCCGCCGCCGAGCCGCTTGACCGCGATCCGCAGCCGGCCCGAGGCGACCGGAGAGCAGATCGAGTAGTTGCGCCGCACATCGTCCCCCGCCAACTCGGTGCGTACGGTCACGTGCTGGCCCTGGACGAACGCGTAGTCGTCCGCGAGGTCGGGAGGCACGTCGAACGTGATGGCGACGGCGTCGTCGGTCAGCGCCTCCACCTCGCGCACCGGCAACCGGTGGAAGACGGCGTGCCGAGCGGGCATGCTCAGTGCGCCTTGAAGTGGTCGAACGGTTCGGCGCAGGCGTTGCACGCCCACAGGGACTTGCACGCGGTGGACGCGAAGCGACTCAGCTCGCGGGTGTCGGGCGAGCCACAGCGCGGGCATCGAACCGACAGCGTCAACGCGATGGGACCGTCGCCGACGACCGCCGCCCGGGGCTGGGGGGGCGCGATGCCGTAGTCGAGCAGCTTGCGCCTGCCCGCATCGCCGATCCAGTCGGTGGTCCACGCAGGCGACAGCACCAGCCGGACCTGGACGTCGTCGAAGCCGTGAGCGGAGAGAGCGGACCTGACATCGGAGCGGATGGCGTCCATCGCCGGGCAGCCGGAGTAGGTCGGGGTGATCGTCACATCGACGTGGCCGGTTTCGTCGACGGTGACGTCGCGCAGAATGCCGAGATCCGCGATGGTGAGGACCGGCACCTCGGGGTCGAGCACGGTCGCGACGATCGCGCGGGCCCTCTCAGTCGCCGCGGAGGTCGCCGTGGAGGTCGCCGCCGGGCCCACGGCTCCCGTCACCATGACGCCCCGGGATGGGAACGGGCGAGGTGTTGCATCTCGGCGAGGAGATAGCCCATCGCCTCGGTGTGCACACCGCGGCGACCGCCGGACTGGCAGAACCGGGTCTCGGGGCGGGAGAGGGTCGCCTGGGCGAGCACCGCATCGACCCTGGAGAGGGCGGGCTCGCGCAGCGATACGGGGTCGACGCCGGTGCCCTGGTCGGCCAGCGCGGCGACGAGTACATCGGTCTCGAACAGCTCCTCGACGTACGGCCAGATCGCGTCGAGCGCGGACTGCATCCTGCCGTGCGACTCCTCGGTGCCGTCGCCGAGGCGGACCACCCACGCGGTGGCGTGGTCGCGGTGGTAGCTGACCTCCTTGACCGCCTTCGCCGCGATCGCCGCGAGCGTCGGGTCGTTGGAGCCGGCCAGCCGGGCGTACAGCTCGCACTGGTAGCAGGAGAAGACCAGCAACCGAGCCATCGTGACGGCGAAGTCACCATTGTCGAGCTCGCACAGCAGCGCGTTGGTGTAGTCGCGCTCCTCGCGGAAGTAGGCCAGGTCGTCCTCGTCCCGCCCGGCCGCCTCGACGCTGCCGGCGTAGGTCAGCAGCGAGCGCGCCTGGCCGAGCAGGTCGAGCCCGATGTTGGCCAGCGCCACGTCCTCCTCCAGTTGGGGCGCATGGGCGATCCACTGACCCATCCGCTGGGCCAGGACCAGCGCGTCGTCGGCCAGCCGCAGCGTGTAGACGGTCAGCGGGTTCGGCTCTGTCGTGGTGCGCGGCTGTGAGGTGCTCAACGGTGGTTGCCCGGTCATAGATGCTCGACGCCTTCGGGAACGTCGTAGAAGGTCGGGTGCCGGTAGATCTTGTCCGCCGCCGGGTCGAAGAACGCATCCTTCTCGTCCGGGCTGCTGGCGCTGATGAGGGCCGCGGGTACCACCCAGATCGACACGCCTTCCTGCCGGCGGGTGTAGACGTCGCGGGCATTGCGCAGTGCCATCTCCGCGTCGGGTGCGTGCAGACTGCCGACATGGCCGTGGGACAGACCCCTGCGGGTCCGGATGAACACCTCCCACAACGGCCAGTCGCTCATCAGGCAACCGCCCGCTCGGCACGTCGCTTGGCGGCGTAGGCGTCGGCCGCCTCCCGCACCCACGCCTGTGACTCATGGGCGTCCCTGCGCTGCGCCATCCGCTGGGCGTTGCAGGGGCCGTTGCCCTTGATCACCTCGAAGAGCTCGGCGAAGTCGGGATCGGTGAAGTCGTAGTGGTTGCGCTCGGCGTTCCAGCGCAGTCCCCCGTCGGGGATGGTGAGCCCGAGGGCCTTCGCCTGCTCGGCCGTCATGTCGACGAACCGCTGCCGCAGCTCGTCGTTGGAGAAGCGCTTGATCCCCCACCGCATCGACTGTGCCGAGTTCGGAGACGCGTCGTCGGGCGGTCCGAACATCATCAGGCTCGGCCACCACCACCGGTCCAGCGCATCCTGGGCCATCGCCTGCTGGGCCGGGCTGCCGGCGACCAGGCGCAGCAGGATCTCGAACCCCTGCCGCTGGTGGAACGACTCCTCTTTGCACACCCGGACCATCGCACGCGCGTAGGGGCCGTAGGAGCAGCGGCACAGCGGGACCTGGTTCACGATCGCGGCACCGTCGACGAGCCAGCCGATGGTTCCCATGTCGGCCCAGGTCAGCGTCGGGTAGTTGAAGATCGAGGAGTACTTCTGCCGCCCGCTGTGCAGCAGATCGAGCAGGTCGGCCCGGTCGGCGCCGAGTGTCTCGGCCGCGGCGTACAGATAGAGTCCGTGGCCGGCCTCGTCCTGTACCTTCGCCATCAGGATCGCCTTGCGACGCAGGCTCGGAGCCCGGGTGATCCAGTTGCCCTCCGGTTGCATACCGATGATCTCCGAATGCGCATGCTGGGCGATCTGCCGGATCAGGCCCTTGCGGTACGCCTCGGGCATCCAGTCCCGCGGCTCGATGCGACCGTCGGCGTCGATAATCGCCTGGAAGTCCGCCTCGAGACGTGCGTCATCGCTCGGTGCGGAGGGCTCCTGCCCGCCGAAGTCATTGCCGTACACGGTGACCTCCGATCGCGGACGGTGGGACATCAGAGTATCAGGGCGTATGACAAAAGACACGCACGAGTGCGAATATCTGTCATACTCGCGGCTAGCGTCGCAAGCACCGCGTGGTTCTCCCGAGCTCCGCACCTCCCACCGCAACACCTGCCGCCGCCGGCGATCTCCCGGCCGAGAATGGGCGATATGCGCAAGGGTCCCAATCCCTTTGTCACGGGCCGCTAAGCCATTCCTCAAAGCTGAGAGTAATCCCCTGTGCGCACTGCGAGTAATCTCACGGATAAGGGTGATCTGTTTGCGGAAAGCACCTCATGGCCCGTTCTGGACGTGTTAGCTTCCAGACGTTCCCGGCATCCGACAACGCGCATCGCGCACCGTTACGTGCCTGATCAATATTCGGAGGGTGGCACGTGATGACCCCGCTGTCGATGGCCCCAGCACCCGGCTCCGTGGCGGTTGTCGACGCCAGGCTGCGTCCGCAGCCGGTCGAGGTTCCGCCCAACGCGTGCCGGCTCTATCTCGTGCGGCACGGGACGACAACGATGAACGTGGAGAACCGTTACCGGGGGCGCCGAGACATCCCTCTGGACGCGCAGGGTTACCAGGACGCGGTTGATGCGGCCAAGCTGCTCTCCGGGGTCGGACTGTCCGCCGTCTACACCGGTCCGCTGCGTCGCACCATCGCCACCGCCCAGATCATCGCCGACGAGGCGAGAGTGCCCGATCTACGAATCCTGCACGGCCTGAACAACGTCGACTACGGCGCCTGGGAGGGCATGACCGCCGAAGAGGCGGCGATGTTCGACCCGGCCGGCTTCGAGGACTACAAGGCCCACCCCGGGCGCGCGATCTGTCCGCACGGGGAACGGCTCAGGGACGCCCAGATGCGGATGATCGAGGCCCTGCACCTGATAGGGTCGCGACACCCCGGGGAAGCGGTCGCAGCCGTGTCGCACGCCGTGATGATCAGGCTTGTGGTCGCTGAGCTGACGGGGAACACCGGTGAGGAGTGGCGGATCCCGGTCGGGAGGGGTTCGCTCGCGCATTTCCTCCTCGAGGACGGCACGATCACGCTCACCGAGCTTCCGAAGGGTGACGACGTTGACTGATACGCGGCTTCGCGCGGAATCCTCAACCCTGGTCGGATGACGGCGTCATCGCCCGGGCGGGGTGCCCTTCACGGACACCCGACTCGTCCGCATCCTGCGTCTTCCCGGTAGAGCGAGGGAGCGCTTCCCTTGCCCAGTTTCGCCGCACTTCGCCGGCCTCGACAGATTCTCCGCAACCATGTGTCGGAGCTTCCGATCATCTACCTCCCCTTCGCCCGCCGCCGCTATCCCGGTCCCAGTCCTGAGGTGATCGGCCCGGACTCGCAGCTGGTCATCGACGGCTACACCAGGTCCGCCACGACGTTCGCCGTGTATGCGCTGCAGCTGGCCCAGAAACACCCCGTCCGGTTGGCTCACCATCTGCACGCGCCTGCGCAGCTGATCGAAGCCGCCAGGCGGCGGGTCCCGGCCCTCGCCCTGATCCGACAGCCGCGGGATGCCGTCTTGTCCCATCTGGTCCGCGAGCCCTGGATCGACATGCGAGACGCCGCCGCGGGGTACGCACGGTTCTACCGCTGCCTCATGCCCTATCGCTCGGCCTTCGTCGTCGGCGAGTTCGAGGAGGTGACCCACGACTTCGCCAGCGTCGTCCGCCGCCTGAACGTTCATTTCGGGCTCAGGCTGGAGGAGTTCGAGCCGAGTGAGGCGAACATGAACCTGTGTTTCGAGCTCATCAGGGAACGACCGCAGCTGTCGAAGGTGCTGCTCGGCTTCGAGTCCGGCACCGTGACCTTCGATGAGCTGCAGGCGGAGCGCCGGCGCGCAGAGCCTGCGGCCTCGTCGCCGGGCTCCGGGGACGAGACGAACTCCTGGGTTCCCTCCACCGCACGGTCCGAGCTCAAGGAATCCCTGCGCGACCAGTGGCTGGAGCCCCGCATGGAGGCGCGGCGGCTCAAGGCCGAGGCGGCCTACCGAGACTTCGTCAGCGAACCGACTCCCGCCTGACCGACGTCATGCAGCCCAGTACGGCCGGCGGTGTTCGCCGCTGCAGCGCAGGTTCCACCGTCAGCGGGTCAGCGTGACCGTCACGCCGGTGGACGTCTTGACGTTGCCGGCGGCGTCCTTGGCCACCGCAGTGAGCGTATGCGTCCCGAGGGCCCGGTTCCGCGTGGACCAAGAGACCGAGTAGGGCCCGCTCGAATCGGTGCCGAGCTTGGTGGTCCCGTCCATGTAGAACGTCACGTTGGCGAGTCCCGACCCCGACGCCGCGTCACTGGCCGAGGCGGTCACCAGGACGCTGGTCCCTCGTGTGAACGAGGCACCGCTGCTGGGCGCGGTGACGGTGACGGTCGGCGCCGCTGCATCGATCCGGATCTGCCTGGAGCGGACCGTCTCCTTGTTACCGGCGTTGTCGGTCGACGCGTACTTGACCGTCGTCGTCTGCGTCAGCGCGAAGGGCGCGGTGTACGTGACTGCCGAGGTGCTCGTGTTCGGGTTGCTGCCATCGATGGTGTAACGCGTGACGCGTACTCCCGAACCGCTCCCGTCGGTTGCCGAGAGACCGACGCTGACGCTCGGCTTCGCGTACCAGCCGCTCTGGCAGGTGGCTCCGTCACAGCTGATGGTCGTCGTCGGCGGGGTCGTGTCGGTTGCGGCCGCCACCTGGATCAGCTGAGCGTGGGGGGCCTCCTGGTTGCCGGCGTTGTCCGAGGACGCGAACCGGACCGTCGTGGTCTGGGAGACGCCGAACGGTGCGGTGTAGGTCGCTGCCGACGCGCTGGTCGTCGGGTCGGTGCCGTCGGTGGTGTAGCGGGTCCGGCTCACTCCTGAGCCTCCGGTGTCCGTGGCCGACAGGCCTACCGTGACGGTCCCGCTGTAGCTCGTCGTCGCGCAGGGAGCGCTGTTGCAGGAGATTGCGGTCGCCGGAGCGGTCGTGTCCGTCGGGGCATCCACCGCGATCTGCTGAGTCTGCGGGGCCTCCTGGTTTCCGGCACCGTCGGACGAGGCGAACCGGACCGTCGTGGTCTGGGAGACGCCGAACGGTGCGGTGTAGGTCACTGCCGACGCGCTGGTGGTCGGGTCGGTGCCGTCGGTGGTGTAGCGGGTCGCCATCACCCCCGAGCCTCCCGAGTCCGTGGCCGACAGGGCCACGGTGACGGTGCCGCCGTAGGGGGTTGACGTGCAGGGTGAGGCGTTGCACGAAATGGTCGTCGCGGGAGGCGTGGAGTCCGCGACCGTCCCGGCGTTGTGGCAGGTGGTGCTGCCTGAGTCGGTGAAGGTGCTCGTCGAGCCGGGGACACGCACGAAGTTCCAGTCGTAGCTGCCCGGGTGCAGCGTCATCCGCAACACCCCGAACAGGCCGGTGGCGGCGACCTGGCTGTTGGCCAGCCTGGTCGAGGTCGTCGAGCCGCTCTCCTCGCCACCGGTCCCCACGATGAACTCGCGGATGCCGTTGGCGTCGGCCTGTCCGGACGCATTCTGTAACGCGAACCGCTCGTACCAGTGCGCGTGACCGTTGAGCACCACGTCGGCGTGAGCGGCGTACAGGTCGCTCCACCACTGGCTGAAGCTCCTGTCTCCGCCGGACTCGCTCGAGGCGAACCGCGGCCGGTGCCAGTAGGCCATCGTGCACGGGGCGCTGGCGTGCGCGGCCAGGTCGGCACGCAACCAGGTCTCTTCCGGGCTGCCGGCGTCGCAGTCACCGAGGCTGGCGACGTAGCCGCATTCGCTGTTGAGCGCGATCACGTGCCAGGTGCCGATGTCGTAGCTGTAGTAGCCCTTCGTGGGGTTCCCGGCCGAGCTACCGAAATAGGTGTAGTAGCCGGACGCATCCGGCTGGCTCGAGCAGTCGGTCCCACCCGAGGTGAGGTACTCGTGGTTGCCGGGGACAGGGTGACTGATGGACTTCTGTGCCCCCCAGGAGGGATCGTAGGACGCCAGGAATGCCGACAGCCCGCCGCAGAAGTACTGCTCGTCGCCGAGGGGTAGCACGGCGTCCGCTCCCGGAAGCAGGTTGGCCGTCGCCTTCTCCTGGCAGTCGGTCGGTGTCCCGTTGCCGTTGTTGAACCACGAGACGCCGGGGTCGCACGCGATGTCCCCGACCGCCACGATCACGGGATCGGCTGCGGCACTGCTCTGACCACCGGAGACCGCACCGAGGAAGACTGGTATCGACACGATGACCGCGGCCGCCACCGCCAACCGGGTCCACCGGCTGCGGGCAACGCTGCGGCGCGGACCAGGTGTCGTGATGACCGACATGTGAAGATCTCCCTTTTCCGCTTTGTCTCTTTCGCAATCGGTCGGCCCCGCAGTTGAGGCGACGTCAAAGGTTTCGCCACACTGTGGAGCCCCACGGGAGATAAAGCCACGAGTGTCGCCAAAGTAGCGTTCACCTTTGTCTCCGTCTCGAAAAGCCAGATGTTAAGTCGGCGATTAGCCAGAATCTGCGTTATCCGTGAGCACTCAATAACGCAGGGTCAGATATATCCAGACGGCATGTGAATGCAAATACCTATGACGCCATGCGCAAGAGATAGCCGGCGCAGCGCAGGTGCTCGAGGATGCGCTCGGCGGCCTGTCGCGGTGTCTGGGTGACCGTGTCGACCACCACGTCGGCGTCGGTGGGCGGCTCGTACGGATCGGAGATGCCGGTGAAGTGCGGTACGACCCCGGCGCGGGCCTTGGCGTAGAGGCCTTTGCGGTCACGTTGCTCGCAGACCTCCAGCGGGGTGTCAACGTGAACGAGGACGAACCCGCCGTAGGGTTCGATCAGGCGACGCACTTCCTCCCGGGTCGACGCGAAGGGTGCGATAGGAGCGCACACCGCCGCTCCGCCGCTCCGGGTGACCTCGGCGGCTACGTACGAGACGCGGAGCACATGTCGGTCGCGGTCGGCGCGCGAGAACATCAGCTCACTGGACAACCGCTGACGAATCTCGTCGCCGTCGAGCAACGAAACGCTGCGACCGCCGAGATCCCGCAGCGCGAACACGAGTGTGCTGGCGATGGCGGACTTCCCTGATCCGGACAGACCGGTGAAGAAGACCGTGAAGCCTTGCTCGGCGCGCCCTCTGTACCTGCGCCGCAGTTCGTCGGCGACTGCCGGAACGGTGAACCACGAGGGAAGCTCCGTCCCCTGGGCCAGTCGGCTGCGCATCTCCGTGCCGCTTATCTGGAGGGTGGCCACACCCGGCGGTGCCTCCTCCTCCTCCACATACGTCTGAGCGTCGGCGAGGTAGACCAGCTTGTGGAACCGGACGATCTGCACCCCAAGCTCGGGCTCGTGCCGCTCGAGCAGCTCCTGCGCCGCGTACGGAGGGTAGAACGAGGCCCCCGCATGCGGCCGCGGACCGGCGTGGTCACGGCCCACGATGAAGTGCGTGGCGCCGTGGTTCTTTCGGATCAGCGCGTGCCAGAGGGCCTCGCGCGGGCCTCCCATGCGCATCGCCAGCGGCAGCAGTGAAAGCATCACCTCACCGGGCGGATAGCTGGGCAGCAATGCCTGGTAGCAGCGCACCCTCATGTAGTAGTCGATGTCGCCGGGCTGGGTCATGCCCACCACCGGATGGATCAGCAGCTTGGCACCCGCTTCACGGGCTCCGCGGAGCGTCAGTTCGAGGTGCGCACGGTGCATGGGGTTGCGCGTGTTGAAGGCCACGACACGGTCCCAACCCCGGCGCTCGAACTCGCCTCTGAGCTGCATGGGCGTGTGCCGTAGCTCGGGGAAGTCCGCATGGAAGAACGGCTCGAGCACCTCGAGTCCGCCAGTGAGGTACCAGGGGTTGGTGCGGCGCAGTAGGTACCGGACGCCGGGATGAGCCTCGTTCAGCGTCCCGAAGACCGCCTCTGCCTCGGCCCGCAGGTCAGGTCGCCAGGCATGGGTCGGGTGCAGAACGGCGACCATCGCCCCCTCTGGGTCACGCAGAGCGAGCGACCCAGTGTGCTCCGCCGCCTTGACAACGCTCTCGGGTAGGTCGAGAACGACGGGAATCGGCCACAGACTGCCGTCGGCAAGTCGCATCGAGTGGCAGACCGCGGCATAGTCGTCAGGCCCCATAAACGTCTGCAGCGGCGAGAACCCTCCGTTCGCGAGGAGCTCGAGGTCGCACAATTGGCGCAGTGTCAGACGCCAGCTCGGCCAGGCCAGGGAGCTCTGGCGCAGCTCTGCCCGCCTCGAGGGCTCCACAACCAGGTTTACAAGAGCACCACCGTGGGGCGCGACCGTGCCACGACCCACGACTCCTCCTGTAACCGACGACGGAAAGTAACCGCAGGCTAGCAGCGCGGCCGGGTCCCACGGACCGAGTTGCCGGTACTGATGCACGAGGATGCAGGTCCGGCAGCAAGGCGGGCACGCAACGGCTCGGGAAGCCGGCGCACGATGGGATGCGGGCGCACCGGGGTAGGCTCGCGAGCCACCGGCCTTGCGGCGCCACACTCGGCTGGCACCGCCGGGCCGAAACGGATGTGCAGATGAGTGGACCGACCGCGGACGTCAGCGTGCGTCTGGCCTGGGCCGACGACGCTGCTGCGATCGCTGACGTCCAGGTAGGCGCCTGGCGTGAGCGTTACGCCGGCGTGCTGCCACCGGAGGTGCTCGCGAGACTCGAGCCGGCAGTCTTCGCCCAGCAATGGCACTCAGCCCTTGCCCGGCCGAAAGATGCGCGCCACCGCGTGCTGGTCGCGTTGGACCGGACCAGGATCGAGGGATTCGCGCTGACGGTCCCGGCGGGTGATCCGGATGCCGATCCAGGCTCCGACGGCGAGATCGCGGAGTTCGTCATAGCACCGACAGCACAGCGCGCCGGCCATGGATCGCGGCTGCTTCAGGCCTGTGCGGACACCCTGCGCAGCGACAGATTCTCCCATGCGGTCATCTGGCTGGCGACGACCGACGACGTGGTGGTGCGCTTCCTGGCCGGCGCAGGCTGGGCCCCCGATGGTGCCCGCCGCGAGCTTGATCTGTACGGCGACGGATCGGTGACGGTCGAGCAGTTGAGGTTGCATACCCAGCTGTCCTTGGACGGCGGACCGGCAGTCGATCCTGCGGGCGAGGAGGCTCAGTAGGCTCCAGCGCCGGACAGGACCGCACGTACTGTCTTGGCGAGGATCAGCAGATCGCCGATCAGGGACCAGTTCTCGACGTAGTAGAGGTCGAGCCGGACGGTGGTGTCCCATGACAGGTCGGAGCGTCCGCTGATCTGCCAAAGCCCGGTCATGCCGGGCTTGACCAACAGCCGGCGCAGCACGTCCTCACCGTACGCGGTGACCTCACCCGGCAGGGGCGGACGCGGACCGACCAGGCTCATCTGTCCGGCGATGACATTGATCAGCTGGGGGAGCTCATCGAGGGAGTAGCGGCGAAGCCACCGCCCGGCCGAGGTGACGCGGGGATCGTCGCGCATCTTGAACATGACCCCGTCGTGGTCATTGAGCCCGACCAGCTCCTGGGCCGCGGACTCGGCGTCGTCGACCATCGAGCGGAACTTCAGACACTCGAACGGCTTGCCGTTGGTACCGACCCGGGTCTGCCGGAACAGGACCGGTCCACGGCTGCCGAACCGGACGACTGCGGCGATGCTGACCAGCGCTGGGCTCAGGGCGAGCAGGAGCAGCGTCGCTCCGACTCGGTCGAAGGCCGATTTCAGCACCCGCCGCATGCCCGTGAACTCGGGCTCGTCGACGTGCAGCAGGGGCAGCCCTGCCACCGGTCGGATCTGGATCCGTGGTCCGGCGACCTCGGTGAGGCTCGGAAGCACCAGCAGGTCGACCCCCGACCCTTCAAGGGACCAGCTCAGCCGGCGCAGGAACGTCGTGTCAGAGCCGGGGACCGTGGTGACCGCGACGGAGTCGGCTCCGCAGGCGCGTACGGCCGCGGGCACCGCGTCGAGCCCGCCGAGCACGGGGATGTGCTCCTCGGCGCGGAACGAGTCCTGCGGGTCGGGAAGGCAGGCGCCGACGACGGCGTACCCGGCGGCGGGCGCCCGTCGAAGCACTGCCACGAGCTCACCGACGTGGGAACGACCGCCCACCACGAGTATCCGATGGACGAGCAGCCCGCCTGCGCGCTGTCGGCACAGCCACCTACGCGCAGCGAAGCGTCCGCAGACCAGAGCGATCACGGCGACCGGGAAGCCGAGGGCGAGGAAGCTCCGGGCGATCTCGATCTTGAACAGGTAGCACACGATGGCGACGACACCAGCGGACATCGCAACACTCACGATGACCCGCTTGTACTCGTCGGTGCCCGCACCGTAGATGCTGCGCTCGTAGGCCCCACGCAACACAAGGACGGTCAAGGTCAGGACGGCCAGCCCGGCGCCCACCAGAACATAGAACATCGGCTGGGGCGCGCCGGACGAGTGCCTGGCGTCGTCCAATCGCACGACCCTGGCGAGCACGAGCGAAGCCGCGAAGATGAGGAGGTCGAGAACGAATACCCCGGCGACGAAGCCGGACATCCGGCGCGAGCGCATTCCCGTGGCAGACGACGGGACCGGCGGTGGGGGGCTGGCGGCAACGCGCCGTTCGACCACGCGGCGCAGGGTTCGAACGCGGGGGGAGCTGGTGGCGCGATCATTCGCGGACGAGTCGCCAGCCTGTGATGGGCGACGTCGGCTGGTCGACCGGTAGGAGTTCGGCGCGCCGCGGGGTCCGCTGGTCACTGCCCCTCCTCACCAAGAGCCCGATGCAACACGACGACACGAGGCGGCTGGCGCACGCCTCACCTGCGCCGCGTGCATCCGGCCGCGGCGCACCGCCCTGTCATCACGTCGGCAGAGCACTATTTGTAGTCACTACAACACGTAACGTTATCAGGTGGAAGGCGCCGTCACGAACGGCCGCCACCAGCCGGTTCCGCGCAGATGGACGACGCGGAGAGCCTGGTGGCTACCCGCGGGTCATCTGGAGCACACGCCTAGTCCAGGCCGAGGAACGACTCGAGGCCGACGGTCAGGCCGGGATGGTCGCCGATCCGGCGCACGCCGGTCAGCACCCCGGGCATGAACGACACCCGGTCGAGACTGTCGTGACGGATCGTCAGCGCCTCGCCCGCCCCGCCGAACATGACCTCCTGATGGGCGACGAGTCCCCTCAGCCGGACCGCGTGCACAGGGATGCCGTGCAGGTCGGCGCCGCGGGCACCGTCGACCGCCTGGCTGGTGGCATCGGGCACCGCGCCCCAGCCCGCGTCCGCTCGGGCCCGGGCGATCAGCTCCGCGGTCCGCCGGGCCGTACCGCTCGGTGCGTCGGCCTTGTCCGGGTGGTGCAGCTCGACGACCTCGACGGACTCGAAGAACCTGGCCGCTTCGGTCGCGAAGCGCATCATCAGGACCGCGCCGACCGAGAAGTTGGGCGCGATCAGGACGCCGCACCCAGGTGGTGCCTTCCTCAGCTCCGCGCGGACCGCGTCCAGTCGGGCCTCGTCGAAGCCGGTCGTGCCGACCACCGCGTGCACACCGTTGCCGATGCAGAAGGAGAGGTTCTCCATGACGACGTTGGGGTGGGTGAAGTCGACGACCACCTCCGTGCCGGACTCGACCAGCAGCCCGATCGGATCACCCTGGTCGACCCTGGCCACGAGCTCGAGGTCATCGGCTCCGTCCACCGCCCGGCAGACCTCCTGGCCCACCCGTCCGAGGGCGCCGAGCACTCCGACCTTGATCATGCGCACCAGCCTCAGGCCGCGAAGTCCGCGAACCGTGCGGCATCGTCGAACGGCCCGACGATGGCCAGTGCGGGTGCCGTCGTCAGTAGCGACGCGGCCAGTGAGCGGACGTCCTCCTCGGTGACGGCGTTGACCCGCTCGAGGATGTCGGCGAGGCTCGGAAGCTCGCCGTAGACCAGCTCGGCCTTCGCGATCCGCGACATCCGCGACCCGGTGTCCTCGAGTCCCAGCACCGTCCCGCCGCGCAGCTGGCCCTGACCTCTGGCCAACTCCGCGGAAGTGATCCCGTGTTCGGCGACCTGAGCCAGCTGTTCGCGGCATACAGTCAGTACGTCGTCGATGCGACCGGGAGTGCAGCTGGCCGAGACACCGAGGTAGCCGGCGTCCGCGTAGTTGGCGGTGAATGAGAAGACGCTGTAGGCGAGGCCCCGCTTCTCGCGTACCTCCTGGAAGAGCCGGCTCGACGTACCACCGCCGAGCGCTGCGTTGAGCACCCCGAACGCGTAGCGCCGGGGATCGGTCCGGGCCACACCGGGCAGCCCGAGGACGAACGTTGCCTGCTCGCCGGGCCTGCCCGTCAAGGTCACGCCGGACCTGAAGCCCGGCCCGGTGCCCCCGATCCGGGGTGCGGTGGGACGCGCGGAGTGGTCGGACAGGAACCCGACCTTGCCGAACTCCTTGCGGACGAGCCGCACGACCGCCGCGTGGTCGAGGTTGCCCGCCGCCGAGACGACCATGTTCTCCGGCTTGTAGCGACGGCGGAAGTATCGCGCGATCTGTTCGCGGGTCAGCCAGTTGATCGACGCCACCGAGCCGATGACCGGACGGCCCAGCGGAGCGTCGGCCCAGATCTGGCGCATGAACAGCTCGTGCACCGCATCGTCGGGATCGTCGTCGTGCATGGCGATCTCCTCGAGGATGACCGCCCGCTCGCTGCCGACGTCCTGGGCGCGCACCAGCGACGAGGTGAGCATGTCGGCCACGACGTCGACGGCCAGCGGGAGGTCAGCGTCGAGCACCCGGGCGTGATAGCAGGTGTACTCCTTCGTCGTGAACGCGTTCATCTCACCACCGACGGCGTTGAGCGCGACGGAGATGTCCATCGCCGAGCGTCTGGCGGTGCCCTTGAACAGCAGGTGCTCGAGGTAGTGGGTCGCCCCGGCGAGCGACGGCGCCTCGTCCCGGGAACCGACCCCGACCCAGACGCCGAAGGTCACGGAGCGGACGCTCGGCAGCGACTCGGTGATGACACGCAGGCCACCCGGGAGCACGGTGCGGCGAACCCTCGACCCCAGGGTTCCACCGTCACCGCGCTCGACGAGCAGTGTGCGCGTGCTTCCCGGCTCTTGCTCGGCAGCCGGACCCGCGCGGCTCACTGGTCGGCGGTAACCGGCTCGAGTGTGCCGCTCTGCGAACCAGCGTCCTCCTCGACGACTGGGATGAGTGACAGCTTGCCGCGGTCGTCGACCTCGGCGATCTCGACCTGGACCTTCTGACCGACCGACACGACATCCTCGACGTTCTCGACCCGCTTGCCACCCGCGAGAGCCCGGAGCTTGGAGATGTGCAGCAGGCCGTCCTTCCCTGGTAGCAGCGAGACGAAGGCGCCGAAGTTCGTCGTCTTGACGACGGTTCCGAGGTAGCGCTCGCCCTTCTCCGGGTTGGTCGGGTTGGCGATCGCGTTGATCATCGTCCGAGCAGCTTCCGCGGCCGGGCCGTCGGTGGCTCCGACATAGATGGTGCCGTCGTCCTCGATGGAGATCTGGGCGCCGGTGTCGTCCTGGATCTGGTTGATGATCTTGCCCTTGGGACCGATGACGGCACCGATCTGGTCGACAGGCACCCGCATGGTGATGATGCGAGGTGCGTACGGCGACATCTCGTCGGGCTGGTCGATGGCCTCGAGCATGACGTCGAGGATCGCGATCCGTGCAGCGTGGGCCTGGGTGAGCGCCGCGCCGAGCACCGATGCCGGGATCCCGTCGAGCTTGGTGTCCAGCTGCAGCGCGGTGACGAACTCGCGGGTCCCAGCGACCTTGAAGTCCATGTCGCCGAATGCGTCCTCGGCCCCGAGGATGTCGGTCAGCGCGACGTACTCGGTCTTGCCGTCGAGCTCTCCGCTGATCAGGCCCATCGCGATGCCGGCGACCGGTGCGCGCAGCGGCACCCCCGCGTTCAGCAGCGACAGCGTCGACGCGCAGACCGAGCCCATCGACGTGGAGCCGTTGGAGCTGAGCGCCTCCGACACCTGCCTGATCGCGTACGGGAACTCCTCGCGGGGCGGCAGCACCGGCGACAGTGCCCGTCCCGCCAGGGCACCATGACCGATCTCGCGCCGCTTCGGCGAGCCGACCCGCCCGGTCTCACCGGTGGAGTACGGCGGGAAGTTGTAGTTGTGCATGTAGCGGCGGGTCGTCTCCGGTGAGAGCGTGTCGAGCTTCTGCTCCAGCGACAGCATGTTCAGCGTGGTGACGCCGAGGATCTGCGTCTCACCACGCTCGAAGAGTGCCGACCCGTGGACGCGCGGCACGACGCCGATCTCGGCCGAGAGAGTACGGATGTCGGTGACACCGCGGCCGTCGATGCGGACCCGGTCGCGCAGGACACGCTGGCGTACCAGGTCCTTGGTCAGGGATCGGAACGCGGCGCCGATCTCCTTCTCGCGGCCCTCGAAGTCCGGGCCGACACGCTCGAGCGCCGCGGCCTTGACCTCGTCGAGCCGGGTCTCCCGCTCCACCTTCGACGCGATCGTCAGGGCCTCGGCGAGATCGGCGGAGACGGCGCCGGTGACGGCATCGAGCACGTCCTGCTCGTAGTCCTTGAAGACCGGGAACTCCTGCACCGGCTTGGCGACCTGGGCGGCGAGCGCGCTCTGCGCCTCGCACAGCTGCTTGATGAACGCCTTCGACGCCTCGAGACCCTCGGCGACCAGCTCCTCGGTCGGAGGCTGGGCACCGCCGCGGACGAGGTCCCAGGTCGCCTCGGTCGACTCGGCCTCGACCATCATGATCGCGACGTCACCGTCGTCGAGGACGTGACCAGCGACGACCATGTCGAAGACGGCCGCCTCGATCTGGCTGTGGTTGGGGAAACCGACCCATTGACCGTCGATCAATGCCACCCGTACCCCGCCGACAGGGCCGGAGAACGGCAGACCGGACAGCTGGGTCGACATCGAGGCCGCATTGATGGCGAGTACGTCGTAGGGCTGGTCGGGATGCAGCGACAAGACGGTGATGACGACCTGCACCTCGTTGCGCAGGCCCTTGACGAACGTCGGCCGCAACGGCCTGTCGATCAGCCGACAGGTGAGGATCGCGTCCTCGGACGGACGACCCTCTCGGCGGAAGAACGAGCCCGGGATCCGCCCGGCGGCATACATCCGCTCCTCGACATCGACCGTGAGCGGGAAGAAGTCCAGGTTGTCCTTGGGATGCTTGCTGGCCGTCGTCGCCGACAGCAGCATCGTCTCCTCGTCGAGGTAGGCGACGGCTGCGCCGGCTGCCTGTCGGGCCAGCAGCCCGGTCTCGAAGCGGATCGTACGGGTACCGAAGGAGCCGTTGTCTATGACGGTCTCCACGGTGATGGGTTCGGGTCCCTGCATAGGGCACCCCTTTCTGTTCTCGCGGAGCGACACGCGAGACGCGCTCGATGCGCGTTGGCCCCGGCTCGTTTGGCGAGTCGTTGTGCTTCCCACAGTCGTGGGTGTGCCGAGGCCGGTCTTCGATCGAGGCCCGCGGGGGAACCCGTGAGGGTGAACCCGAAAGCCGCTACCGAGGACCGGCGTCCTGGCCACAGGGGCAGCGTTTCGCTCCGGCTTTGATGGAGTGGTGCTGAATGATTGTGCTGGGCTGGATGAGATCGCTATGGAGTTGTGGGAGATGCGCGCGGGCGGGAGACGATCCGGGTCGGTCCGGAAGCTTCCCGACCTCGGAGTCAGCGCCGCAGGCCGAGCCGCTCGATGAGACCGCGGTAGCGGGCGATGTCGTTCTTCTGCAGGTAGTTCAGCAGCCGCCGGCGCTGCCCGACCAGCAGCAACAGGCCGCGGCGGCTGTGATGGTCGTGCTTGTGGGTCTTGAGGTGTTCGGTCAGGTCACTGATCCGGCGGGTGAGAAGCGCCACCTGCACCTCGGGTGAACCGCTGTCCCCGTCGGTAGTGGCGTAGTCGGTGATGATCTTTTTCTTTGTCGCAGCGTCCAGTGACACGCGATCTCCCTTCGGGGATTCGTTGCGCGGCGCGCCGGGGCCGGTTCACCCGGGCACTATCGATCCGCGGCCGTCAGACGGCAGCGACCAGACTATCAGCGGCGTGATCGGCGACCCTAATCTGCGTAGTCGCCGCGTCGGCACCGAGACAGCCGATCTGCGAACACATGGTCAGGATGTCGATCAGAAGCAATGGGAGAGGAACAGCGCAACCCAATCGAACAGACCCCTCAGCCGGTGAGTGGGCTCCACCGGGCAGCTCATGTCGACTTGGGCTTGCCCAGAATAACGACGCGAACGCTCAAGCGTTCGGCATTGATGGCATGGGCCAGCGGAGGCTTGAGTTCACCAGCGGTGAAGAGAGGGCGCTCCTCCTCGTCGTGTGACGTCGCCGTTCCGCGGCCTTGAGGCCGGGGCGGTGCCGAACCAGGCCATCAGGACCCTTGTCCGATCATCCTTGGCCCCCGATCCATCGGAAATTCTCTTGAAAATAAGGGGAATCAGGGTGTGGACAAGGCCGTGAGTGTCGGTGCCGGGTTGTAGTCTGTACGTATGTTCGATCCGGTGATCGCCGCGGGGCTGCCCGGCCCGGAGCTGGCCGCGGCGGTCGCCGGCTGTGACCTGGCCGGGTTGTCGGCTGAGCAGACACTGGAGGTGGCGGCGGCCTGTAGACGGCTGGCCGCGTGGTCGGAGGCGACGATGCTGACCGCGGTGGCGGCGTTCGCCGCCGACCACGATCGGGTGCCCGCCGGGTGCGGCGCGGACCAGCGGCCCGGTGGGATCCGGATGCTGCGGTTCGGTGGGGACGGCACCCCGACGGTGGCCGAGTTCGCGGCCGAGGAGCTGGCGGTCGGATTGACCATCGCCCCGACCACCGCCGGCAACCTGATCGGACACGCGCTGGACCTGACCTGCCGGTTCCCCGCCGTGCACGCGGCGCTGGCCCGCGGCGAGACCGACGGGTTCCGGGCCAAGATCGTCACCGACAGCACCCGCGACCTCGACCCCGCCGGCTGCGCCCGGGTCGAGGAGCGATCCTGCCGAAACTAGCCCGGGTGACCACCGGTCAGCTGGAGAAACTGGTCGCCGCGCGCACCATCGCCGCCGACCCTGACAGCGCCGAAACAGGTGAGCAGGACGCGCGCGCCCGTAAGGGCGTGTGGACCAGGGACTCCTACCCCGGGTTGACGAGTCTGTCCGCCGAGCTCGACGCCGACGCCGCCGCCCGGCTGCTGCAGCGGATCACCGGCGTAGCGCACCTGCTCCGCCGCGCCGGCCGCACCGAACCCTGGCAACAACTCCGCGCCGACGCGCTCGGCCTGCTCGCCGACCCCACCACCCTCACCACCCCGCACCACCAGCACCCGGCCGACAGCGCACCGACAGACGGCGCAGAACCGGACGGCGCAGAGCCCGATGCCGCAGAACCGGACGCCGGAGCGGATAGCGAGGAGGCGGCCGGCGGAGAACCGGCCGATGCCGGGAAGGATGACGACACTCCGGGTGGCGGCGGTGCCGCCGCGGCCGCTCTGCCGCGCACCGTGCTGTACCTGCACCGCAACCCCGACGGCACCTACGACCTCGACCGGCACGGCCCGATCACCGAGCAGACCGCCCGCCGGATCCTGGCCACCAGCACCGTGCTGATCAAACCGGTGATCGACCTGCCCACCCTGACCAGCACCGGGCACAGCCCCCGCTACGTGCCCCCAGCACGGCTACGCGAAGCCGTCCAGATCCGAGACCGGACCTGCCGCTTCCCCGGCTGCCCCCGCCAAGCCCGCACCTGCCAGATCGACCACAACCAACCCTGGCCGCAAGGTCAGACCACACTCACCAACCTGTGCTGCCTGTGCACCCGGCACCACCGGCTGAAAACACACACCACCTGGGACGTCCGACAACCCTTCCCCGGCATCCTCATCTGGCGATCACCCACCGGAAGCATCCACATCGTCGACCAACACGGCACCACCCACCACCGACCCTCCCGAGCCGGACCCGAACAGCGAACCCGCCCGCGACCACCCGGCAGCTAACCCTCCGCCGGGCCGCGGCCAGCCACGGACCGGTTCGACTACCCCTGGTCGGGGACCGGCACACCCAGAACCTCGTGCGCCAGCGCCACATCCCGGCCCATTGCCGCCTTCAGCTCCTCAATCGAGTCGAACCTCTCCATGCCCCGCAACCGTCGCTCGAAACCGACCCGGACCCCGACGTCGTACAGCTCGAGGTCGGTCCGGTCGAGCACGTAGGCCTCCACCTGTCGGAGCCTGCCGTCGAACGTCGGGTTCGTGCCGACACTGATCGCCGCGGGGAGCGGTTGGCGATCCGGATCGTCGAGCCGCTGCAGCCAGCCGGCGTACACACCGTCGGCCGGCACGGCACTGTGCTCTGGGGCCGGGACGTTCGCGGTGGGGTAGCCGAGTGCACGCCCTCGCCGTTCGCCGCGCACGACGACGCCCTCCACGAAGACCGGGCGACCCAACGCGAGTGCGGCGGCGGCGACATCACCCTCGGCGATCCGGGCTCGCACATAGCTGGAGGACCAGGCCACCGGCTCGTCCTCGAGTGAGAGACTCTCGCAGCTGAAGCCGTACTCCTTGCCGAGCCGGCTCAACAGCGTGACGTCACCGGCGGCTCGGTGGCCGAAGCGGAAGTTCGCCCCGACAACCACCACCGCTGCGTGCAGGGCGTCGACGAGGATGCGCCGAACGAAGTCCTCCGGCGACCAGTGGGCGATCTCCTCGTCGAAGGAGACAACCAGCATCGCGTCGGCTCCGGCCTCGGCGAGCAGCTCGGCCCGCTGGTCCGGCGTCGTGAGCATCAGCGGGGCGCGGTCTGGACGCAGCACGACCATCGGATGTGGGTCGAACGTCACGACGACAACAGGCAGGTGACCGAGGTCGTCGGCGATCTCGGCCGCGCGTGACAGCACCCGGCGGTGTCCCAGGTGGACACCGTCGAAGTTGCCGACGGTGACCACGGTGGCGGCCAGGTCGGCGTCGATCTCCTCAGGCGAGCGCCACACGTCCAGAACGGCCGCTCCTTTCACAGCGACTCGGCGGGACCAGCCTGCCACGCTGATGACGGCAGATGCACAGAATGGTCGCAGCGACCCAGGAGCCGACTCTGCGGCCCGCGTCAGCCGCCCGCGAGGATCTCGCGCACGGCGACACGCCCGGCCGGCGGGTCGGGCGCGTCGAGCGCCGTCTGAGCGGCCTCCTGGCACTGCGCGAGCGTCACCCGACCGAGCTGGACGCCGACCGCGCTCAGCGCGGTGCGGGCCATCGACAGCGAGCTGATCCCTAGGCCGACCAGCACGCAACCCAACATCGGGTCGGCCGCGGCCTCGCCGCAGACGCCGACCGGCTTGCCGGCATCCGACCCGGCCCTTGCGGTCAGCTGGATCAGCCGCAGGACGGCCGGCTGCCATGCGTCGGTGAGCCCGGCGAGCTCGGCGGAGAGCCGGTCGGCCGCCATCGTGTACTGCGACAGGTCGTTCGTGCCGATCGAGACGAAGTCGACCACCTCCAGGATCCGATCCGCCAGCAGCGCGGCCGCCGGCACCTCGATCATCACTCCGGGGCTGAGACCACGCGAGCGCACCTCCGCGGCGAAGAACCGCGCCTCGTCGGACGTGGCCACCATCGGCGCCATCACCAGCGGCGACTCCGACGTGCTCTTCGCCGCGGCCGACACGGCATCGAGCTGACGGGTCAGCAGCCCCTTGTCGTGCCCGGCGATACGCAGGCCGCGGATCCCGAGCGCGGGGTTGTCCTCGTCGGGGAGACCCGCGAACTTCATCGGCTTGTCCGACCCGGCGTCAAGGGTCCGGATCACGACCTTGCGTCCGCTGAACGCGGCGAGCACCTCGGCGTAGATCGACGCCTGCTCGTCGACTCCCGGTTCGGTGTCGCGACCGAGGAAGCACAGCTCGGTGCGGAACAGGCCCACGCCTTCGCAGGGCTCCTGCGCGGCTTCGCGGGCCGAGGCGCCATCCTGCACGTTCGCCAACAATGCGACGGCGTGACCGTCCGCGGTCTGTCCAGGGCCGGACCAGGACTCCGTACTGCGCCGCAGCCGGTCGGCCTCGGCGAGTCGCTCCTGCGCGGCGTCGGGATCAGGGTCGACGGTGACGACGCCCGTCGTGCCGTCGACCAGGAGCATGGAGCCGTCTGGGATGCCTGAGATATCGGCGGCCACGATGCACGGCAGCCCGAGTTGGCGGGCGATGATCGCGGTGTGGCTGGTGGGTCCGCCGAGCCGTGTGACGAGCGCGAGCACAATCGTGGGGTCCAGTCCGGCGGTGTCTGCCGGCGCGAGGTCATCGGCGACCAGCACGCTGGCCGTTTCAAACACCGGGATCCCCGGCGCGGGTTCGCCCAGTAGCTCCGCGACCAACCGGCGTTCGACGTCCCTGAGGTCGGTGACGCGCTCGGCCATCAGCCCGCCGAGCTTGGTGAACATGTCGGCGAACTGCTCGACCGCGGCGATGACCGCACGCTCCGCGGTCGCCCCTTCGTTGATCTGCTTGGCGACGGCCGCGTGCAGTCCCCGGTCACGCACGAGACCCACACTCGCGGTCAGTACCTCCGCGGCAACACCGGTGGACGCGCGCGCCCGTTCGCCCAATCGGTCGGCCACGACGTCCGCGGCTTCGGTGAACCGCTGCACCTCCGCCTCGCCGTGCAGCTCACCGGGCCCTTCGTCGGAACCCAGGTCGACATCCGGCGCGTAGCGGAGAAAGGGGCCATAGGCGACGCCGGGCACGACCGGCGTTCCGACGATCTCGCGGGGGGCTGCGGTCATCTGCGGAGCATATGACCGCACCGCGTCCGAAGCGTTCCCAACTGCGTGAAACATTGATCACCCCGCTACTCTTAAGCCGCCGATGGGGTCGGCTGACCTGGCGGTTCGACGTCGAGCCTGCGGTCACCAGCGCCTGCTCGTCGCAACCAGCTCCGCGGCCGCCGAGACATCGACTCCGGCGGCCGCGGGCCACAAAGCTTGAAATACCTTCAGACGCCTCGCGTCTGTCATCCTGTGCTGCGGAGGTATCGATGGCCAGCATCACCGTCAACGTCGGCTCGTCGGTCGGGTTGCACGCCCGCCCTGCGGCCACGATCGCCGACGCCGCCGCGAAAATGGACCACGCCGTCACGATCTCTCACCCGGGCGGTGACCCGGTCGATGCAGGGTCGACGCTGATGATCATGACGCTGGACGCGAAGGCCGGCGACGCGGTGGTCGTGGCCAGCGATGATGAGGACGCAGCCAAGGCGATCGCCGACCTGGTGGCCGCCGACCTCGACAAGTGAGCGGACGCATCGGGCGAACGGGTCAGTGGGCGACAACCATCAGCGGTCTGGCGGGTTCGGAGGCTTGGCGGGCGTACAAAGCCAGAAGCTCCCCGTCCGGCGCCAGGACCCCCGTGGTCTCGGGGCCGATCGGCAGGTCGAGCCGCTGACCGTTGCGCACCCTGAACACATCGTCGGAAGTGACCGTGAACGTGGTGAAGCAGGCACGGGCGACGTCTCCCATTGAGAGGATGACGAGATCCTCGGCCAACGCGTCGAGGGTGGTGGCCTCGGCAAGCCCGTAGGGGCCGACCCTGGTGCGGCGGAGCAGGGTGAGGTGGCCGCCGACGCCGAGGTCCGTACCGAGGTCTCGCGCCAACGCCCGCACGTAGGTCCCGCTCGAGCAGGTGACGTCGACGTCCACGTCCAGCAGGTCGCCATGGCGACGGACATCTCCCATCGCGAAGCGGGTGACCGTGATCGCCCGTGCCGAGAGTGAGACTGGATGACCGGCTCTGACCAGGGCGTACGCCCTTTCACCGTCCACGTTGACGGCCGAGACCGACGACGGGACCTGCTCGAGCTCCCCGACCAGTCGTGCAATCGCGGCTGCGATCTCGACATCGGTGAGCCCGCGCGTCGATGCCGAGCCGGTGATCTCCCCCTCGGCGTCGTCGCTGACTGTCGACTGACCGAGCCGGATCGTCGCCAGATAGGACTTCGAGGTCAGCGTGAGGTGCCCGAGCAGCCGCGTCGCCTTGTTGATGCCCAGCACCAGGACACCGGTCGCCATCGGGTCGAGGGTCCCGGCATGCCCCACCTTGCGAGTGCCGGCGATCGCCCGCATGCGGGAGACGACCTCGTGGGACGTCAGGCCCGCCGGCTTGTCGACGACCACGATGCCGTCCCCCGGGCTGTCCCCGGAAGTCATCTGCTCAGGACCTTGCTGATGCCGACCACGTCCCGAGTATCCCCGTCGGCCCCCGCCCCCACGCAGCGGTACGAGCGTGCGACGATGCCCCGGTGAGTCGCCTTGCCGCCGTGGGGACCGCTCTGGGCGCCCATCGGTACCAGCAGCAGGAGATCACATCGGCATTCGCCGGCGTCGTCACGGCAGATCCTGTTGCCCTGGCGCGGCTGCGGCGCTTCCATACCGCCGCCGGTGTCGAGACCCGCCATCTGGCGCTGCCGCTTGATGAGTACGCCGGCTTGGACGGCTTCACCGCGGCCAACGACGCGTTCATCCGGGTGGGCGTCGACCTCGGAGCGGAGGCGGTCGACCGCGCGCTCAACGCCGGCGGGCTCGACCCGCGGGACGTCGACGTCATCATGACCACCACCGTCACGGGGGTGGCCGCGCCGAGCCTCGACGCCCGGTTGGTTCCGCGACTGGGCCTGCGCAGCGACGTCAAACGACTGCCGCTGTTCGGGCTCGGCTGCGTGGCCGGCGCCGCCGGCGTTGCTCGCCTGCATGACTACCTGCTCGGGCACCCCGACGACGTGGCGGTGCTGCTGTCGGTGGAGCTCTGCTCGCTCACCGTGCAGCGCGACGATGCCTCGACGGCGAACCTCGTCGCGAGCGGGCTCTTCGGTGACGGGGCGGCGGCTGTCGTCATGCTCGGCGAACGGCGGGCCGCGGAGCTCGGGGTCGTGGCCCCGCAGGTGATCGGAAGCCGGTCGCGTATGTATCCCGACACCGAGCGGGTGATGGGCTGGGACATCGGCGGCACCGGCTTTCGCATCGTCCTTGCGGCCAGCGTCGCCGACGTCGTCGAGGAGCATCTCGGAGTCGACGTCAAGGCCTTTCTCGGTGACCACGACCTCGAGATCGGCGACATCGAACACTGGGTGTCCCATCCCGGCGGCCCGAAGGTCCTGGAGGCGATCACCCGGACGCTGTCCCTGCCCGGCCACGCGCTCGTACGCTCGTGGCGGTCGCTGGCACGGCTGGGAAACCTGTCCTCGGCATCGGTGCTGCACGTCCTCGGCCAGACACTGGCCGAGCGGCCGGCCGGTACGCGCGCCCCGGGGCTGCTGATGGCGATGGGCCCGGGGTTCTGCTCTGAGCTGGTGCTGTTGCGATGGTGAGGCAGCGGGCCCGATGAGCAGCCAGGCGTGGTACACCCTGCTCGTGCTCGCCGTCGGCGTCGAGCGCCTCGCCGAGCTGCTGGTCTCGCTGCGGAACGCGCACTGGGCGTTCGACCGGGGCGGTGTGGAGCGTGGCCGGCGCCACTATCCCTGGATGGTGCTCCTGCATGCCGGCCTGCTCGGTGGCTGCGTGGTCGAGGTGTGGACGCTCGACCGGCCGTTCATCCCCTGGCTCGGGTGGCCGATGCTCGGGCTGGTGCTGGGATCGCAGGCCCTGCGGTGGTGGTGCATCGCTACCCTCGGCCCCCGGTGGAACACCCGGGTGATCGTCGTACCGCGGATGTCGCTGGTCGACCGGGGGCCCTACCGCTTCCTGACGCACCCCAACTATGTCGCGGTGGTGGTGGAAGGGTTCGCCCTCCCGCTGGTGCACTCCGCCTGGCTCACCTGTGCCGGGTTCACGCTGCTCAACGCCGCGGTTCTCCGTGTCCGTATCCGCTGCGAGACCGCCGCGCTGCGTGAGGCCGCGCCGGTATGACTCCCGACGTCGATCTGCTGGTCGTCGGCGGCGGACCGGTCGGCCTCGGGACTGCACTGCTGGGGGCCAGGGCCGGCCTGTCGGTAGCGGTGATCGAGCAGCGACCCGATCCGGTGGACAAGGCCTGCGGTGAAGGCCTGATGCCTGGCGCTCTGCAGATTCTCGCCGGCATCGGTGTCGACCCACCGGGCCGCCGGTTCGCCGGGATCAGCTACCACGAGGCGAACGGGCGCCGGAGCGCCCGGGCCGCGTTCACTGCGGGGGCCGGCCGCGGTGTCCGTCGCACCGCACTGCATGCCGCCCTCGCCGACGCGGCCGACTCCGCCGGCGTCAAGCGCCTGATCGATCGCGTCGACGGCATACGTCAATACCCGGACCGGGTCGAAGCCGCCGGCGTCACGGGCGGCTACCTCGCCGCTGCCGACGGTCTGCGTTCGGTCGTGAGCCGGCAGTTCGGCCTGCAGCGACCCGCCCGCCTGCGTCCCCGGTACGGGCTACGCCGGCACTACGTGGTGCGGCCGTGGAGCGACATGGTGGAGGTCCACTGGGCCGACGGAGCCGAGGCGTACGTGACGCCGGTCGGGCCGGAACTCGTCGGGGTTGCTGTGCTCACCCATCGACGGGGGCGTTCCTTCGACGACTGGATGTCGGCGTTCCCCGCGCTGGCCCGGCGGCTGGACGCGGCAGCGTCCGCGTCCAGCACGCGCGGGGCCGGTCCGCTGGAACGCAACATCGCCCGGCGGGTCGTTGGCCGGGTGCTACTGGTGGGGGACGCCGCCGGGTACGTCGACGCGCTCACCGGCGAGGGCATCGCCGTCGGGATGGCGGCCGCTGAGCGGCTCGTGAGCTGTGTGCTGGCGGACAACCCGGAAACGTACGAGGCGCAGTGGCGGCAGGTCTCGCGCCGATACCGGGTCATGACCAGGACGCTGCTCTTCGCCGCGCTTCGGCAGCCCCTGCGGTCGGCGGTCGTGCCTGCGGCCGCGGCTTTTCCTTCGGTGTTCGGGCGGGCGATCGACGCCCTCGCGGAACCTCGCGTCGGCTCCTCTCAGCCGCCGCCCGGATCCTGATCATCGGAACCGGTGTGAGCCGTGCCGTCCCCCGTCCCGTCGTCCTCGCCCGGAGTGCGATAGGGATCGGGGTCACCGGCATACGCCGCCCCGGCCGCGGCTGCAGCGACCTCTGCGTCGGACCGGCGCGCGTCGGCCAGCAGCTCCTCGATGTGGGCCGCGGTCTGCGGCAGCGCGTCCAGCACGAACTCCAGCGTCGGGGTGTGGCGCATGCCGAGCTGCTTGCCGACCTCGGAGCGGATCAGGCCGCGGGCACTCTCCAGCGCAGCCGCGGTTCCCGCCCGTTCGTCGTCGTCGCCGAAGACGGTGTAGAACACCGTTGCCTGCTGGGTGTCACCGGTGACCCGTACGTCGGTCACGGTGACGAACCCCAGCCGCGGGTCCTTGATCCGTCGCTCGAGCATTTCCGCGACCGTGACCTTGATCCGGTCAGCCACCTTGCGTACTCGCGCTGAACTCATCGCCTCTCAGCCCCGCAGGATCTCCCGCATCTCGAACGTCTCGATGACGTCATCGATCTTGATGTCGTTGTAGCCCCTCAGTGTCAGCCCGCACTCGAAGCCCTCGCGGACCTCGGTCGCGTCGTCCTTGAAGCGCTTCAGCGACGAGATGTCGAGGTTGTCTGCCACCACGGCGCCGTCGCGGACCAGCCGCGCCTTGCCGTTGCGGCGGATCACCCCGCTGGTCACCATGCAGCCGGCGATGTTGCCGATCTTCGACGACCGGAACACGTCGCGCACCTCGGCGGTACCGAGCTGCACCTCCTCGTACTCCGGCTTGAGCAGACCCTTCAGAGCCGCCTCGATCTCGTCGATCGCCTGGTAGATGACCGAGTAGTAGCGGATGTCCACGCCCTCGCGTTCCGCCACCTCGGTCGCCTTGCCCTGCGGTCGCACGTTGAACCCGATGATGATCGCGTCGGATGCGGCTGCCAGCATGACGTTGGTCTCGGTGATCGCGCCGACCCCGCGGTCGATGACGCGCAGTGTCACGTCCTGACCGACCTCGATCTTGGCCAGCGAGTCCTCGAGTGCCTCGACCGAGCCGGACACGTCCCCCTTGAGGATCAGCAGCAGCTCTTGGCTCTCGCCCTTCTCCATGGAGGCCATGAAGTCCTCGAGGGTACGACGGCCGCGGCGCTGAGCGAGCAGGGCGTTGCGTTCACGCGCCTCGCGCCGCTCCGCGATCTGCCGGGCCACCCGGTCGTCGTCGACGACGAGCAGGTTGTCTCCGGCGCCCGGAACCGCGGTGAGCCCGAGCACGAGCACCGGCCGTGAAGGCAGCGCCTCCTCGATCCCGACGCCGTGCTCGTCGAGCATCGCGCGGACCCGGCCGTACGCCGGTCCGGCGACAACGGAGTCGCCGACGCGCAGCGTGCCGCGCTGGATCAGCACGGTCGCGACCGGCCCGCGGCCACGGTCGAGGTGGGCCTCGATCGCCAGCCCCTGAGCCTGCTGGTTGGGGTTGGCGCGCAGGTCCAGCGACGCGTCGGCGGTCAGCACGATGGCCTCGAGCAGTCCGTCGATGTTCTGACCCGCCTTGGCTGAGACGTCGACGAACATCGTGTCGCCGCCGTACTCCTCGGGCACCAGGCCGTACTCGGTGAGCTGGCCACGCACCTTGGTGGGGTCGGCGCCGGGGACGTCGATCTTGTTGACCGCGACCACGACCGGGACCCCGGCCGCCTTGGCGTGGTTGAGCGCCTCGATCGTCTGGGGCATCACGCCGTCGTCAGCAGCGACCACCAGGATCGCGATGTCGGTGGCCTGCGCCCCACGGGCACGCATGGCGGTGAACGCCTCGTGGCCAGGAGTGTCGATGAACGTGATCTTGCGCTCGACGCCCTCGACCTCGGTGGAGACCTGGTAGGCGCCGATGTGCTGGGTGATGCCACCGGCCTCCTTGGCCATCACGTCGGCGTTGCGGATCGCGTCGAGCAGCCGGGTCTTGCCGTGGTCGACGTGACCCATCACGGTGACGACCGGTGGCCTGGCCTCCAGGTCGGCGTCGTCGCCATAGTCCTCACCGAACTCCAGGTCGAAGGACTCGAGCAGCTCCCGGTCCTCGTCCTCCGGCGAGACGACCTCGATCGTGTAGTTGAGCTCCTGGCCGAGCAGGGCAAGCGTCTCGTCGTTGACCGACTGGGTCGCGGTGACCATCTCGCCGAGCGCGAACAGCACCTGGACCAGGGATGCGGGGTCGACGCCGACCTTCTCGGCGAAGTCCGTCAGCGACGAGCCGCGTGAGAGCCGGACGATCTCTCCCTCGCCCTTGCGGACGCGTACGCCGCCGACCGAGGGAGCCTGCATGTTGTCGAACTCCTGGCGGCGCTGGCGCTTGGACTTGCGCCCGCGCCGTGACGGTCCGCCGGGGCGACCGAACGCGCCCTGGGTGGTGCCCCGCTGACCACGGCCCGCACCTCCCGGCCGCCCGCCTCCGGGAGGACCACTCGGGCCACCGCCAGGAGCGCCCGCGAAGCCACCGCCGGGACGGCCGCTGGTACGGGCGCCGGACGGCGCCCCACGACCCGCCGGAGCGCCACGGCCCGCGCCCGGGCCGCCTGGGCCACCAGAACCGCCCGGGCCGCCCGGGCCGCCGCGACCGGGTCGCCCGGTCTCTCGACCGAGTGAGGTCGACGGCTGCCGGGGCATCATCGCCGGGTTGGGCCGGGGTGCACCGGCGACGCCGCCCGGGCGTCCGTTGCCGGAAAGGTCGTCGCGGCCGCCTTCGCGGGCGGCGGGAGGCCGCGGCGGCATCTGACCGGGCGAAGGTCGGCCCGGCCGTTGCATGCCCTGAGTCGAGGAGAAGGGATTGTTCCCGGGCCGGGGGGCACCCGGTCGGGGAGCGCGGGCGGCGGGGCGGGTCGTCGAGGGATCCTGCTCGCCGCCGGGTTGTCCGGGTTCGGACGGCTCCGTGCCCGTCGGCCCAGGCGCCAGCGGCGCCGGTGCGGCCGCGACGATCGGCTCGGCAACCGCGGGGGGCTCCACCGGGATGTCGGCAGCCGGCGACGTCGCGACGGCGGACGCCTCGGCGGCGGGCGCCTGCGTCTGCGCGCCCCCTCCCGACATGACCTCGCCCGCGTCCACCTCGGGCGTCGGCGCGGCCTGCGTCGCGCCGTTCTTGGCGACAGACTTCTTGGCCGGCTTCGACGCGACGCCGTCGGCGCGCAGCTTGTCGCCGAAGTTCTCGTTCAGCCGGCGGACGACCGGCGGTTCCACCGTCGAGGACGCCGACCGGACGAACTCGCCCATGTCGCGGAGGGTCGACAGGACGACCTTGCTCTCGACGCCATATTCCTTGGCGAGTTCATAGACTCGGACCTTAGCCACTGCTCTCCTTCGAAAGGTCGCGGCCTGGTCCTGTGGACGTGCAGACCGCTATTTGACGTGCATGCTCATCGCGAAGTGCTCATCGACTGCTCATGAGGTCGTGCTCCGCTTTCTGTCGGGGTGCGGCGCCTGATGGTGCTGCGGTTGGTGCTGCGGTTACGAAGGGGACGTCCCGGGGACCGCCGCCCTGCTTGCTCTGCTACTGCTGCCGACGTGGACCCGCAGGGCGGACAGATCGAGCGGCCCCTGGACCCGGAGGGCCAGGCGGAACGCTCGACGACGCTCGGCGAGGTCGAGACACTCGACCGTGGGGTGCAGGTGCGCTCCACGACCGGGTGCTGTGCCGGGTGGATCGGGTACGACGGACCTTCCGGGACCGCCGTCGACCACCACGACGCGCAACAGCTCGGATTTGGCTGCCCGAGCGCGACACCCCACACACATGCGTACGGGACGCGGACGCGTCTGGATGTCAGGCGTTGGACAACCCACCTTGGGTGAGTCTACCCGCAAACTTCAGGAATCGTCGGCACCGGTGTGCTCGGGCGTGCGCTCGCGACCCGGGTTGGCGGTCGGGGTGTCCGGTGCTGTGTCGGGCCTGATGTCGATGCGCCATCCGGTCAGCCTGGCCGCCAGCCGCGCGTTCTGGCCCTCCTTGCCGATCGCCAGTGACAGCTGGTAGTCGGGGACGATCACGCGGGCCGAGCGGGTCTCCGCGTCGAGAATCTCCACGCTGCTGACGCGCGCGGGTGACAGCGCCTGGGCGACCATCTCGGCCGGGTCGTCGGAGTAGTCGACGATGTCGATCTTCTCCCCGTGCAGCTCGTGCATCACATTGCGTACGCGCTGACCCATCGGCCCGATGCAGGACCCCTTCGCGTTCACCCCCGGCACGGTCGACCGCACCGCGATCTTGGTGCGGTGGCCCGCCTCGCGCGCGATCGCCGTGACCTCCACCGTGCCGTCGGCGATCTCGGGTACCTCGAGCGCGAACAGCTTCTTCACCAGGTTGGGGTGCGAGCGCGAGAGCAGCACCTGCGGCCCGCGCATCCCCTTCCGAACGCTGACCACGAGGCACTTGATCCGGGTTCCGTGCTCGTACCGCTCGCCCGGGACCCGTTCGGCCATCGACAGCAGGGCCTCGATCTTGCCGACATCGACCATCACGTCGTCGGGGTTGTGGCCCTGTTGGACGACTCCCGAGACGATGTTGCCTTCCTTGCCGGAGAACTCCCCGAACCTGAGGTCGTCCTCAGCATCCCGCAGACGCTGGAGGATGACCTGCTTGGCCGTCGTCGCGGCGATCCGGCCGAAGCCCGCCGGTGTGTCGTCCCACTCGCGCAGCAGCTCGCCCTCCTCGTTGCGTTCCTCCACGATCACCGTCACGTGTCCGGTCTTGCGGTCCAGGTCCACCCGGGCCGACGGCTGCGCGCCGTTGCTCCGGTAGTACGCGACCAGCAGCGCCTGCTCGATGGCCTCCACGACGATGTTGAAACCGATCTCCTTCTCACGCTCGAGCGAGCGCAGGACCGCCATGTCGATGTCCATGTCGCCTAGCCCTCCTGTGTCTCATGGCGCTGCTGCGCCGGCGACGCGCGGTCCGTGCCGGACCTGCTGAACTCGACCTGGACCAGAGCCTTGGCGACGTCGACGTACGCCAATCGGCTGTCGGTCCCGTCGACCACGAGGGCAACGGCTTGCTCGTCGCTGCCCGCGATCCTCCCGGTCAGCGACCGCCCGTCGGTCGTCTCGACGCGGACGAGCCGGCCATGGTTGCGCCGCCAGTGCCTGGGTAGGGTCAGCGGTCGATCGGTGCCCCGGGAGGACACCTCGAGCGTGTACGCCTGGTCACCCATCGCGTCCCTGGCATCGAGGGCCGCTGACACCAGGCGCGTGGCATCGGCCACGTCGTCGAGGGTCACGCCACCGTCCTGGTCGATGAGCACGCGGATCAGGCGCCGCCGGCCGGCCTGGCTGATCTGGACGTCTTCGAGGTCGAGCCCCGCGGATCCCAGGACGGGGTCCAGCAAGGTGGCAAGCTGCTCGCGGGTCTGAAAGATGCTCACCGCGGCCTCCTCGATGTGCTGTTGTCCCGGTCGGCGCGTTCCGCTTCCCTTCGTCAAGCGCGTCATCCGGCGCATCCGGGTGGCGATCCGCTGCCGTCGGAGTCTCGCTCGTTGCGCGATCCCGTACGGCCAGCTGCCCCCGCGCCAGGTCGGTGCGTGTCGCCACCTTATAACGGCTTTCGTCCGATCCTTTACCGCTCCGGTACCGTCGGCCCGTGTCTTCGAGTCTGCCCCGCCGCACGGTGCTGCTGGGCGGGGCTGCCGTTGCGGCGACCGCACTGGCGGGCTGCTCGGGGGGCGACAACGGATCAGCGTCACGACCTGACGGTCAGGACGGGCCCGGACGTGGCGGCGAGGGGCCGGACGGCTCCGAGCCCACGAGTGCCGCCCAGGAGGCCGACGTCCGGCTGCTTTCGGCGGTGCTGGGCGACCAACGGCGCCTGCTCGAGCGGGTGCACCGGACGGCGCGGGCACATCCCTCCCTGCGTGCCCGGCTGCGACCGGTGCTCGTGGTCGGCACTGCGCACGTCGACGTGCTCGAGCGGGCCGGGCCGTCGCGCCAGGCCCGAGCGCGCCGCCCGGTTCGGGTGCCGACCTCACCGGTGCGGGCGGTGGACGGGCTGCGGGCCGACCTCGAACGGGCGGCCAGCGACCGGCTCGACGACTGCCTGGCCGCAAGCTCGGGCGCGTTCGCCCGGCTGCTGGCCTCCATCGCGGCGAGTCTGGACCAGCAGGCGTTCATGCTGGCGGCGCCCCGGTGACAGCAGGTGCGTCGGCAACAGTGTCGGCAACAGTGTCGGCAGCAACGAGGGCGGGCACGGTGCACGCGATCGCCGCCCTCCAGCTCGCGTTGGCCGGGGAACACGCCGCCGTGTTCGGGTACGGGGTGGTCGGTGCGCGGTGCGCGCCGGCCGATGCCGCGCTGGCCGTTGCCTCCTACAGCACTCATCGGCGGCGCCGCGACAGGCTGACGGAGATCGTGGAGCATTCCGGAGGAACCCCGGTGGCCGCCCGCCCCGGCTACCTGCTGCCGGACCGGCTCAACGGACCGGAAGCGCCCCGCAGGCTGGCCCGGCGCCTGGAGCACGGCTGTGCCGCGCAGTACGCCTTCGCCGTCGGCCGTACCACCGGTGACGCCAGGTTGTTCGCCGCCGAGGCGCTGACCGACTGCGCGGTACGCGGCCTGGAGTGGGGTGCTCGCAGCGAACCGTTCCCCGGCATCGGCGACCTGTGAGCATCGACCTGCCGCAGGCCTTCACCGACGATCTGCAGAACAGGGAAGGCCGGGCCGGCCGGGCGTGGGTGGCGGCGCTGCCCGCACGTGGGCGTGCACATGCTTGCCGCCGGCCCTGGCCGACCGATCTGCGCCAGGATGGGGCAGTGCGGATTCGGTCGATGACGGGTGCGGACCGGGCGTGGACCGAGTTGCTGCTGGTTGAGCACTTCGGGTCGACCCGGGTGGTCCGGCTCGGGGTAGCCCTGGACGCGGCCGGGCTTCACGGGCTCGTCTGCGAGGAGGACGGGCAACCGGCCGGGCTGCTGACGTACGCGATCGACGGCGTGGCGCTGGAGGTGGTGACGATCGGCGCGCTCCGGAGGCACCGCGGTGTCGGCACCGCGTTGCTGGAGTCGGTGCTCGACGTGGCCCAGCGGGCGGGCTGCGAACGCGTCTGGCTGATCACCACGAACGACAACGTCGACGCGCTGCGGTTCTACCAGCGGCGTGGCTTCCGGATCGTGGCGGTGCACCGCGGCGCCGCTGATCGCGCCCGGCTGATCAAGCCGACGATGTCGCTACGGGGTGCGTACGGCATCCCGATGCACGACGAGCTGGAGCTCGAGCTGCAAGTGTCCGATGGCGAGCAACAACTGTCGGATGGCGTGAAGTAAGCGATGCTCCTGTTGGTCGTCAAGAGGCGGTGAGCCATTCGTGGTAGGCGGGTCGGTGCGGTGGATGCCTGGTTCGAGTTCGGAAGTTGCGCAGGTATTGCGCAGTTGTTGGTCACGGTTGAGCCGGTGACCAACTGATGCGCAAAACGTCGCTGCGGTCTGCCGCGAACCCGTGCCCATCGGCGTGCCATTACCGTCGGATCGCAGGTGGGCGGTCACCAGTCGGCGATCACGTCGGGCAGGTCCGCGAGGCGCTGGATGATCGCGTCGGGCTCGCCTTCGGTGTGCCCGATCTGACCGGCGGGGATGTCGCTGTGCGGTAGCAGGACCGCCCGCATCCCGGCGTTCTTGGCGCCATAGATGTCATCGAACCGCCGGTCTCCGACGAACACACACGTTGACGGCTCGTGTACGCCGACCGCCTCCATCGCGGCGAGGAACGCCTGCGGTGACGGCTTCGTCCAGGGGATCTCGCTGGTGTAGACCGCGCCGTCGAGCAGGTGCAGGACCCCGTCCCTCTCGAAGATCTCCTCATGCCAGTGACGTGGCCAGATCGTGTTCGACAGCACACCGATCCGGTGGCCCGATGCGCGCAGCCGCTCGAAGAGCTCCGGAACGTCCGGGTCGATGTATGTCGCGTGGTCCCAGAACGCCCGGTAGGCCATCGCGTGCTCGTCGCTGACAGTGACTCCGGCGATCCTGCAGATCTCGTCGAACGTCGTGCTCCGGTGCTCGACGCGCGAGAGCCCCCAGGCCTGCTCCGCCGCGGCCATCAACCGCTGCGCCAGGTCATCGGGTCGCTCCGGCGACACGGCCGTGGCCAGTGAGCGCCACTCCTCGCCCGGGTCGATGCTCCGCCAGGGAGTCAGCGTCCCGCCCCAGTCGAAGATCACCGCCTCGACGGCCACCCGCGGCCCTCCTTCCACGACGCTACGAGATCAGGGCGGCCAGCTGAGCGGCCGCATCCGACACCGGGACCTCGGTACGGTCCCCGCTGCGGCGGTCCTTGACCTCCACCACCCCGTGCGCCAGACCTCGACCGACGACCACGATCGTCGGCACGCCGATCAGCTCGGAGTCCGCGAACTTGACCCCGGGTGAGACGCCGCGCCGGTCGTCGTAGAGCACCGAGACCCCGCGTGCCTCGAGCTCGACGACGAGACTTTCCGCGGCCGAGAAGATCGCGTCGTCCTTGCCGGTGGCGACCAGGTGCACGTCGGCCGGCGCGACTTCGCGCGGCCAGATGATGCCGTCCTCGTCGTGGGAGTTCTCCACGATCGCTGCCACCGCACGGGAGACACCGACGCCGTACGAGCCCATTGTGACCGTGACCAGCTTGCCGAACTCGTCGAGCACCTGCAGCCCGAGCGCCTCGGAGAACTTGCGACCAAGCTGGAAGATGTGGCCGATCTCGATCCCACGGGCCGACTCCAGGGACCCGCCGCAGCGCGGGCACGGGTCGCCGTCACGGATGTCGGCCGCCTCGATCACCCCGTCGCCGGCGAAGTCTCGACCCGCGACGAGATCGAGCACGTGGCTGCCCGGAGAGTCGGCGCCGGTGACCCAGCGGCTGCCCTCGACGATCCGGGGGTCGAGGAGGTACCTGATCCCGGACGGGTTGCGCTCGCCGAGCGTGCCGGGGCCGATATAGCCCTTGACCAGGACCGGATGCCGGGCGAACTCGGCCTCGTCGAACGCCGCCACCTCGGCCGGGTGCACCTGTGCCTCCAGCCGCTTGAGGTCGACGTCGCGGTCGCCGGGAACCCCGACCGCCAGGGGCTCTCGCGAGCCGTCGGGATGTACCAGCAGGACGAGCAGGTTCTTCAGCGTGTCGGCGGCCGTCCACGGCCGGTCGTCCCGCGGGAACCGCTCGTTCAGGTGGTCGACCAGCGTCTCGATGGTCGGCGTGTCCGGCGTCGACTCCGGGTGCGCCGCGGGCGCGTCGTCGTAGGCCTGCGCCTCGGGCACGGGCACCCGGACGGCCTCGACGTTCGCGGCGTAGTCGCAGTTCGTACAGCGCACGTAGGTGTCCTCACCGTTCTGCGCGGTGGCCAGGAACTCCTCGCTGGCCGAGCCGCCCATCGCACCCGACATGGCGGCGACGATGACGTAGTTGAGACCGAGCCGGTCGAAGATCTTGACGTAAGCCGCACGGTGCGCGTCGTAGGACAGCTTGAACGCCTCGTCGCTGATGTCGAAGGAGTACGAGTCCTTCATCACGAACTCGCGCCCGCGCAGGATGCCCGCCCGGGGTCGCGCCTCGTCGCGGTACTTGTTCTGGATCTGGTACAGCGACAGCGGGAGATCCTTGTGCGACGAGTACAGGTCCTTCACCAGCAGCGTGAACATCTCCTCGTGCGTCGGACCGAGCAGGTAGTCGGATCCCTTCCGGTCCTTGAGCCGGAAGATGTTGTCGCCGTACTCGGTCCAACGCCCGGACTGGTCGTACGGCTCACGAGGCAGCAGGGCTGGGAAATGGACCTCCTGCGACCCCATCGCGTCCATCTCCTCGCGGATGACGCGCTCGACGTTGCGGAGCACGCGGTACCCGAGCGGCAGCCAGGAGTAGATCCCGGGTGCGGCCCGGCGGATGTACCCGGCGCGGACGAGCAGCCGGTGGCTCGGGACCTCGGCGTCCACGGGATCCTCGCGCAGCGTGCGCAGGAACAACGACGACATCCGCAGAACCACGGGAGCTCCTCGATCGGTATCCGTTCGAACGCTGCGAGGATATCGGTGCCTGTGCGCTGTCTCGACCGAGTTTGGCGCGGACTACTCGGTCTGGGAGGCACGAAGCGCCGCCCACACCAGCGGCGCCTGCAGCGGGAGCCGGAGCAGTGTCCCCAACCGGAGCGCAGGTGACCCCTGCCGGTGGGCGTTCACGGCCATCTGGATGTTTCCCGGGAAGACGCCGACGAGCAGCGCGGCGCTGGCCACTCCGGAGACGGGGCGGGTGGGTCGATACAGCAGTCCCCCGGCGCAGGCGAGCTCGGCGATCCCCGATCCGTAGACGATCCCGCGACGACGTGGGAGGGCGGACGGGACGATGCGCTCGTACGGGCCGGGCACGGTCAGGTGGAGGACGGCGGAGATCGTGAACAGTGCCGCGATCGCCTGGGCGCAGCGCACCGGAGCCGGGCCCCGGTGCCGGGCCTGGCCCGGATGCCCAGCCGGCCTCATCGCCCCATGACGAGGCCGTGGCTCTTGGCGTGCAACAGGTTGACGTCTGCGTTGACGCGAGAGAGCGCAGCCCGCATGGCGGCCTTCATGTCGGAGCTGGTCGCGGGGTCGGCGAGACCGCGGGGGATGTTGAGCCAACGCATCCGCGGGTCGGCCCCGTTGTAGGCGGAGATGTACGTCGGGATGTACTCGGCCTTGGAGACCCGGAACCTGCCGTTCGGCTGCTCGGTGAACGTGAAGCGCGATGTGATCCCTTCGTAGACGCCTTCCTGGGTCGTCTCCTGCTGGGCGATCGCGTTGCCGAGACCGTACGCGACCCACTTGCCGTGCACGACGTCGAACGGCTGCACGACGTGGGCGTGGTGGCCGTAGATGAGGTCGATGTCATCGTCGGCCATCAGCGCCTTGGCGACCGACACCTGGTCGGAGATCGGCTCGTGGTCGTACTCGAGCCCCCAGTGCAGGCGCGACGATGACCACGTTGGCCCCTTCGGCCCGGGCGCGCGCCGCCCGCTGTTCGATGGCGCCGACGTCGATGAGCGGCACGGACCATGGCTCGGCGGACGGGATCGGGATCCCGTTGGTCCCGTACGTCGCCGAGATCAGCGCCACCTTGACACCCTTGACGTCCAGCATCAGCGGCTGTCGGGAGTCCGCCCTGGTGGCGGCACTCCCCGCGTGCGCGATCCCGGCGGCCTCGAGATCGTCCAGCGTGCGCACCAGGCCGGTGAAGCCCTGGTCCAGGGTGTGGTTCGAGGCCGTCGTGCAGGCGTCGTACCCCTCCCACTTCAAAGCGGGCGCGATCGCCGGGGGTACCGAGAACACCGGGTAGCTGGCGAACGGTCCTCCCTTGGGCGCGAGCGGGGTCTCGAGGTGGCAGATTGCCAGGTCCGCTCCGGCGATCACCGGTCTCATGTCGGCCAGCATCGGCCGGTAGTCCATCGAGCCGCGGCCGGTGCGCTGCGCGTCGTTCGCCGCCGTCTCCCAGAGCCCCGAGTGCAGCAGGACGTCTCCCGACATCACCACCGTGAACGAGCGGGGCGCGGCCTTCGTCGTCGCCTGGACCGGACTCGGCGACGCGGAACCGGTTGGCGTATCGCTCGGCGCCTCGCCCGGCTGGCCGGTCGGCCCGGGAACCGGGGTCGTAGCGCCCGCCGAGCCGGGCGTCGTCCCGACCGGCTGCGGTTGTGCGCCGGAGTCGTCCGCTGACGAGCATCCCGCGACGGCGAGAGCGCAGACGAGGGCCGCCGCGAGACGGCGACGAAAAGCGTTCATATGCCGCAGACACTAGTCGCCATGCTGCTCAGAAAAGCACGGTGGTGAACTCCGCGGTCTGCTCGAAGCCGACCCGGGCGTACGCGCGTCGTGCCCGCTCGTTGTGCCGGTTCACGTACAACGTGACGACCGGGGCCACGAATCGCAGCGCATGGTTGACGACCGCCGCCATGCCCGGTGCGGAGATACCCTCGCCCCGGCGCTGTGGGTCCACCCAGACGCCCTGCACCTGGCAGGCCGTCGGGGTCACCGCTCCGATCTCGGCCTTGAACACCACCCGGCCGTCCTCGATCCGGGCCAGCGCGAACCCCCGGCTGATCAGCTGCCGGACCCGGGCGCGGTAGAGCTGTCTGCCCTCTCCGATCTCGGGCGAGACCCCGACCTCCTCGGTGAACATCGCCACGCTGGCCGGATAGAGCACGTCGAGCTCGTGCTCGCGTACCAGCCGGACGCCGGGATCGGGCTCGACGTCGGGCGCTCGATCGGCCACCAGGAATGGCTGCCGGTCCCGGAGCAGTCGCTCCGGACCCCAGTGCGGTCGCAGCCTGTCCCACAGCTCGTCGACCTGTTCGCACGGGCCGACGATGGACGAACAGATCCGGCCGGCGGCGATGGCCCGCTCCGCGAAGCTGGCGAGTGCCTGCGAGGTCGCGCACACCGGGACGAGGTTCGCACCCGCATGGCACATCGCGACCAGGTCGTCGCCCCGCTCGTAGCCCCACATCTCACCGCCGAGCGTGCGGCGGTCGAGTCCGGTCTGGCGGGTGCGGTGCTCGACGAACACGTTGATGAGCGGCTCGCGGGCGAGCAGAGCCAGAGCCCGCGGCAGGTCCGCCGGACTCAGTACCCGCAACCCCGTGCTCGTGCGCAGGGTGCCCACTCCACCTCCAGAACCTCGCACCGGTGCAGAGAAGCGTACGCCGACCACCCGGCAGACTCCTTGCGTCATGCATCTGGAGGGTCGGAACCATCCAGATGCATGACGTACGACGATTCCGGGGCGGTACGCAGCGGAGAGGCCCAGGCGACCGCCACCGCCGCCACCGAGCCCGAGGCCATCACGACCATCGCCGGGCGGACACCGATGGTGCTTCCCAGGACTCCCCCGGCCACCGCGCCCACGGTCCAGCCAACACCCCAGGAGAGCATCCGGGCCGTGGTGTTGACCCGCCCGAGCAGCTGCTCGGGTGTGACCTGCTGCCGGTACGAGATCCCGTTGACGACCACGAGGGTGTAGGCACCGCTCCAGGCCAGCAGCCCGAGCGCGCCGAGCTCCCACACGGGAGCGAGGCCGGTGAGAATGCCGAGGAGACACGAGAACGGGAGCGCGCGAAGCACCAGCCGTGCGGGGCCGATCCGGCGCAGGATACGTGGCAGCGCCGCCGGGCGGCGAGAGCACCGATGCTCCACGACCCCCAGACCACGCCGAACCGCCAACCCTGCGTGCCGATGTCGAGGAACGCGGTCACACCACACGACCATCAGTGCCACGAAGCCACCGCCGGCAACACACTGGATGCTGCCGATCAGAGTCATCGTTCTGACCCCCACGTGTCCGACCAGGAAGGAGAGCCCGGCCCGGATGTCGGTGCCGATCAGCCGGGCAGTGAGCACCGGTCGCTCACGCCGCGAGTCGTACATGGCGCGACCGATCGCGCGCACCCACACCGCCGAAGCCACGAAGCTGAGGGCGTCGACGGCGAGCAGGTCGGCGGGATGGACAACGGCGAGGGAGATTCCGACGAGGGTGGGCAACACGATCTCGGCGGCGCTCGCGGCGGCCCAGACGGCCGCATTGGCCTGCGCCACGCGGTCGCGCCCGACGAGCACCGGCAGCGCACCGAACTCGGCACCGTCGAAGAACACCGCCACCGCCGGTCCCGCGAAAGCGACAACCAAGAGCTGGGGCACGGTCAGCACGCCCAGCAGGTGCGCGATCGGGCCGACGCGATCAGAGCGGCACTGACCGAGTCGGCCACGATCATGACCCTCCGTCGGTTCCAGCGGTCGGTCAGCGCACCCGCGAACAGCCCGAAGACCACATACGGCGCGGCCTCGAGTCCGGAGACCAGCGCGGTGAGCAGCGCGGAACCGCTCAGCCGGTAGACGAGGACAGGCAGTGCCACCAGCGTGATGACGCTTCCGGCGAGCGAGTAGAACCGGGCCCACCAGAAACGACGGAAGTCCGCGTCGTCACGCAGTCGCCCTACGGGCACCGGCTGCTGCACCTGCTGCAATTCACGCGCCCCTTTCGTGCGCGTCATGCGTCCTGAGGGTCATGACCCTCAGGACGCATGACGCAACGGCGGATGGTAAACGGCAACCGGCTGACCGTCGGGGTCGGTGACGCGGAGCTCCTCACCGAAATCGCGCGGGCTGACGACCGTGTCTGCGAACCCAGCGGCTGCCAGCCTGTCGGCGACGTCCGCCAGCGGCTCGTCGGTCTCGAAAGCCAGCTGGACGGTTCCCGGCCCGGCGACCAGACCGGTGTCGTCGACCGGCGGATAGAGAGCGACGAGCCCGGCGTGCCCACCGAAGGTCGCCCAGTGCTGACTGGAGCCGACGTCGCGGCGTTCGAGGCCGAAGGACTCCAGCAGCACTGCGATCGGCCCCGCCGGCTCGGCGAAACGGACCGGCATCACGCGCAGCCGTGGATCCCGCTCCGGGTCGTGCACCTCGAACCCGTAGTCGTCGTCGTTGTATCCGTCGACCCACATCTGGTCCCCGGTGGGATCCGTCACCGACAGGACCCGGCCGTACGACTCATCCCAGACGGTCGCATCGGCGAACCCGGCATCCACCAGCCGTTTGGCCAGCGCGTCGAGATCGCTGCCCTCGAAGCTCAACCGGGTCTCGCCGGGCTTCCCACCGGTGGCGCTGGCCTCGGCGGAGTGCAGCGCCACCATGCCCGCTCCCGCGACCATGTTGACCCAGCCACCGCGTTCGGACTCGACCCGCGAGCGCAGCCCGACGGCTTTCAGAAAGCTCGTCATCGCCTCGATCCGGTTGGTGAACCGGAGCGGACGCACGACCACATCAGGGCTTCTCATCCCGCTGCCTCTCCATGCTTCTTCAGGTACTCCTCGAGCGCGGTGTCCACCAGTGTGGACAGGCTCACACCCTCGTCGATCGCCTTGTGCTTCACGCGTCTGACGAGCGCCGGGGGAAGGTACACGTTGAACTGTGCCTTGTCGGTGGCCTTGCGACCGGTTCCACCCATGGCTATGTTACTAGCATCCTAACAGTCTGGAGTCAAGGAGCTACAGCCATGAGCATCCGGTTCGACCACCTCGGAATCCTCTCCCGGACCGACGAGCAGAACGCCGACATCGCGAGGTTCTTCGCCGACGTCCTGGGGATGGAGGTGTCCGGCGAGGCCGGCGACGGCTATGCGGAGGTCAAGGCGGGTGCGATCACGATCGCCCTGCATCGCGGCGCGCTGATCGATGACATCCGCCCGCATGGGGGGACGTTGCTGCAGTGCAGCTGCGACGACGTAAGAGCGGAGGTCGAGACGGTTCGCGCCCGCGGAGGGGACATCGTCCTCGAGCCGGTCGACACCGACTGGGGGACCACGACCGCGTACGTCGCAGGACCGCACGGCGTCCTGGTCGAGCTCTACGCCTCGCGCTAGCCGCTCCGCGCGACTCGAGCCGCGCCTGCGTCAGCGCACGGTGACGACGGGCGCCCCGGACTCCGCGTCGTCGATCGGCTCGCCCATCTCCTCGGCGATCCGCATCGCCTCCTCGATCAGCGTCTCGACGATCTGCGACTCGGGGACGGTCTTGATCACCTCGCCGCGCACGAAGATCTGACCCTTCCCGTTGCCGGAGGCGACTCCGAGATCGGCCTCGCGTGCCTCGCCGGGTCCGTTGACCACGCAGCCCATCACCGCCACCCGCAGCGGCACCTCCATGCCCTCGAGCCCGGCGGTGACCTCGTCCGCCAGCCGGTAGACGTCGACCTGGGCCCGGCCGCACGACGGGCACGACACGATCTCCAGCCTCCGCTCCCGAAGGTTGAGCGACTGCAGGATCTGCAGGCCGACCTTGACCTCCTCGACCGGCGGCGCGGAGAGCGACACCCGGATCGTGTCGCCGATGCCGCGCGAGAGCAGCGCGCCGAACGCGACCGACGACTTGATCGTGCCCTGGAAGGCCGGTCCCGCCTCGGTGACACCCAGGTGCAGCGGCCAGTCCCCGCGCTCGGCGAGCATCTCGTACGCCCGCACCATGATGACCGGGTCATGGTGCTTGACCGAGATCTTGAAGTCGTGGAAGTCGTGTTCCTCGAACAGGCTCGCCTCCCACATGGCGGACTCGACCAGCGCCTCGGGCGTCGCCTTGCCGTGCTTGGCGAGCAGCCGCGGGTCCAGCGAGCCGGCGTTCACGCCGATCCGGATGGAGATTCCCCGGTCCCTGGCGGCGGCGGCGATCTGCCTGACCTGGTCGTCGAACTTGCGGATGTTGCCGGGGTTGACCCGCACCGCCGCGCAGCCGGCGTCGATCGCTGCGAAGACGTACTTGGGCTGGAAGTGGATGTCGGCGATCACCGGGATCTGGCTGTGCGAGGCGATCTGGGGCAGCGCCTCGGCGTCATCCTGTGACGGGCACGCCACCCGGACGATGTCGCAGCCGGCCGCCGTCAGCTCGGCGATCTGCTGCAGCGTGGCGTCGACGTCGGTGGTCGGCGTCGTCGTCATCGACTGCACCGAGACCGGTGCGTCGCCGCCGACGAGCACCTTGCCGACTGCGATCTGGCGTGACCGCCGCCGGGCCGCGAGAACCGGCGGTGGCGCGGCGGGCATTCCCAGGTCGACCGAGGTCATGATGTCCTTGTCTGATCAGTGGCGGGTACGCGGATACGCCTGTCAGCCGGTGCCGAGCCTGACCGGGTTGACGAGATCGGCGTAAACGAGTAGCACGCCCATCACGATGATGATGCTCGCCGCGACGTACGCGATCGGCAGCAGCTTGGCCACGTCCACGAACCCCGGGTCCGGCCGCCCTCGGATCCTGGCGATCCCCCGTCGCACCGCCTCGTAGAGCGCACCTGCGATGTGACCGCCGTCGAGCGGCAGCAGCGGGATGAAGTTGAACAGCGCGACGAACAGGTTCACCACGCCGAGCAGGCCGAGCACGCTCGCGATCCGGTCGGCGACGGTCAGATCCTTCGTGCTGGCGAGCTCACCGGCGACCCGGCTGGCCCCCACGACGCTCATCGGCGACTGCTGGTCTCGCTCCCCGCCGCCGAAAGCGGCCTGGAACACGCCCACCATCTTCTGCGGCATGTGGACGATTGCGCCCGCGGTCTTCTCGGTGTAGTCCCACATCGTGCTGGCCACGTATGCCGGTCCCTGTCGTTCACGGACCTGCTCGGGTGCGACCCCGAAGAACCCGACATCGACGGTCTTGGTCGGGTCGCTCAAATCGGGACGCTGCGAGACCAGCGTCTCGGTCTGCACCGTGTGGGACATCCCATTGCGCTCGTACACCAGTGTCGCCTGGCCGTTGCCGTTGCTCCGGATCAACCCGGTCAGCTGGTCCCAGTCGGTGATGTGCACACCGTTGAACGCCACGATGCGGTCTCCGGTCTGCAGGCCGGCGGCCTTGGCCGGAGCGACGGGATCGGAGGGTTTGCACTGCCGTCCCGCCTCGGACGCCGGGATCACGCAGTCGGAGACCTGGGCGACGACAGGCTTGGGTTCGTACACCCCGAAGCCCATGAAGACGCCGCCGAGGATCAGCACCGCCAGGAACACGTTGACCAGTGGCCCGCCCGACATCACGATCAGCTTCTGCCACCACGGCTTGCGGTAGAAAAGCCGCTCCTCGTCGCCGGGACCCACGTGCTCGTACTCCGCCGTCCGCGCATCGGCGACCAGCGCCGAGAACATGCCCGTGCTCGACTTCCGCACCGTCCCCGCGGCCTGGTCCTTCGCGGGAGGGAACATGCCGACCAGCCGGACGTAGCCGCCCAGAGGGATCGCCTTGATGCCGTACTCGGTCTCGCCCCGCCTGAACGACCACAGGTTCTTGCCGAAGCCGACGAAGTACTGGGTCACCTTGATCCCGAACTTCTTCGCCGGGACCATGTGCCCGACCTCGTGGAGGGCGATCGAGGCCAGCAGGCCGAGCGCGAAGAGCGCGACTCCCACCGCATACACCAGGCCGGTCACAGTGGTCCTCACCTCCCCGTCGTCGGGCTGGTCGTCGCGAGTCCCGTGACCTCGTAGGCGCAGTCGCGCGCCCAGCGGTCCGCCTCGAGTACGTCGTCGACAGCGTGCATCGTTGCTGTAGAGCCTACGTCGTGCGCGGGCCAGCACAGCAGCGACTGAGTCGATGATCGCGTCGAATCGCAACCGGCCGGACAGGAACGCCTCGACGCACACCTCGTTGGCCGCGTTGCAGACCGCGGGAGCCGTGCCGCCGGTGCGCCCCGCCTCGGCGGCCAGCCGAACGGCCGGGAACACGTCCTCATCGAGGGGGAAGAACTCCCAGGTCGACGCTGCCGACCAGTCGCAGGCCGAGGCGGCGCCCGGGGTCCGGTCCGGCCAGGACAGCCCCAGCGCGATCGGCAGCCGCATGTCGGGCGGCGAGGCCTGGGCCAACGTCGAGCCGTCCACGAACTCGACCATCGAGTGCACCACGGACTGGGGGTGCACCACGACGTCGATGCGGTCGTACGGTACGCCGAACAGCAGATGCGCCTCGATCACCTCCAGCCCCTTGTTCATCAGGGTCGCGGAGTTGATCGTCACCATCGGACCCATCGTCCAGGTCGGGTGCGCCAGTGCCTGCTCGGGCGTGACGGCGGTGAGCTGTTCCCGGGTACGGCCCCGGAACGGGCCGCCGCTGGCGGTGAGAACCAGTCGCTGCACCTCCTGAGGACTTCCGGCCCGCAGGCACTGCGCCAGCGCCGAGTGCTCGGAGTCGACCGGCACGATCTGACCCGGACGGGCCGCCTGGGTGACGAGTGTCCCTCCGACGATGAGCGACTCCTTGTTGGCCAGGGCGAGGATGGCACCGGCGTCGAGAGCGGCCAGTGTGGGTCGCAGGCCCACCGCACCCGTGATCGCGTTGAGGACCAGGTCACAGGGCAGCGTCGCCGCCTCGGTGGCCGCCTCGGGCCCGATGAGGATCCTGGGCACGCGCTGCCGGCCGAGGCTGAAGCCGCGGCGCTGCGCGCTGGCGTAGAGCGCCAGCTGCAGGTCCTGCCCCGCCGTCCCCCTGGCGATCGCGACGACGTCGACACCGAACTCGATCGCCTGCTCCGCGAGCAGACCCGGATCGGCGCCACCGGAGGCCAGCGCCACGACCCGGAACCGGTCGGGATGCCGGCGTACGACATCCAGCGCCTGCGTGCCGACCGAACCGGTCGACCCGAGGATCACGATGTCACGTCGTCCGGTCACCCCCCGAGTGTCCCATCCCCGGCAGGCCCTTGGTTGCTGCTCACACCCAACCCTCCTACGTTGGTCCCATGACGCCCTCCCACGAAACCGACTTCTCGCTCCCGCAGGAGCGCCGCCTTGTCACCTCGATCCCCGGACCGCGCTCCCAGGAGCTGATCGCCCGCCGCAGGGCCGCTGTCGCGTCCGGAGTCAGCACGATGCTGCCGGTGTTCGTCGAGCGGGCCGGCGGTGGTGTGATCGTGGACGTCGACGGCAACTCCCTGATCGACCTGGGGGCCGGCATCGCCGTCACCAGCGTCGGCAATGCGGCACCCGAGGTCGTCCGTAGGGTCACCGAGCAGGTGCGAGCGTTCACCCATACCTGCTTCATGATCACGCCGTACGAGGGGTACGTCGAGGTCTGCGAGCTTCTCGGGGAGCTGACGCCGGGCGACCACCCGAAGAAGTCGGCCCTGTTCAACTCCGGAGCCGAGGCGGTCGAGAACGCGGTGAAGATAGCCCGCGTCCACACCGGACGGGACGCCGTCGCGGTCTTCGACCACGCGTACCACGGCAGGACCAACCTCACGATGGCGATGACCGCCAAGAACATGCCCTACAAGAACGGCTTCGGCCCGTTCGCCGGCGAGATCTACCGGGTGCCGATGTCCTACCCCTACCGCGAACCGTCGGCCATCGACGGCCAGGGTGCGGCGGCGCGGGCGATCGAGGTGATCGAGAAGCAGATCGGTGCCGACAACCTTGCCTGCGTCGTGCTCGAGCCGATCCAGGGCGAGGGCGGCTTCGTCGTCCCGGCCACCGGTTTCCTGCCCGCCATCTCGGCCTGGTGCCGCGACCATGGCGTGGTCTTCGTCGCCGACGAGATCCAGACCGGCCTGTGCCGAACCGGCGACTGGTTCGCCTGCGAACACGAGGGAGTCGTGCCGGACCTCGTCACGACCGCCAAGGCGCTGGCCGGTGGGCTGCCACTGGCGGGTGTCACCGGCCGGGCCGAGATCATGGACGCCGTGCACGCCGGTGGTCTCGGTGGCACGTACGGCGGGAACCCGGTGGCCTGCGCCGCCGCGCTGGGCGCGATCGCGACCATGCGGTCGCAGGACCTGGCCGGCCGGGCGAGAAGCATCGGCGACATCCTGCTTCCGCGACTGCGCGAGCTGCAGACCCGTCATCCGGTGATCGGGGACGTGCGCGGTCGCGGGGCGATGGTCGCCATCGAGCTCGTCGAGCCGGGCACCAACCGCCCGAACCCCCAGGCCGCGGCCACGATCGCGGCGGCGGCCCACGCCGAGGGTCTGCTCGTGCTGACCTGTGGCACGTTCGGCAACGTGCTGCGGTTCCTGCCACCGCTGGTCATCCCGCTTCCACTGCTCGAGGAGGGGATGGACGTGCTGACCAAGGTGTTGAGCGAGCACGCCGCCTGACCCAAACCGGTCCACCTTGGTCGAGCGAACAGGTGGCGGATGGCGATGCGGAGGATATTCACCAGAGACGTAACATCCACGACACACCCCCGTCCAGGCGTTCCGGCCGGCTTCGGGCAGAGCCACCCGAGCGGGATCGACAGCGGGTCGACAGACTGGTGGGATGACCGAATTCACCCTGGACAACTACGTGGCCGATGAACGGCGGTACGACCAGTCGCGACGTGACTCGGTTCCCTACCGACGGTGCGGCCGCAGCGGCCTCGACCTCCCCGCGATCTCGCTTGGGCTGTGGCAGAACTTCGGCGACGACCGGTCGATGGACACCCAGCGCTCGATCCTGCGGCGTGCGTTCGACCTGGGGATCACCCACTTCGACCTGGCCAACAACTACGGCCCTCCCTACGGCTCGGCGGAGACCAACTTCGGACGCGTCATGGCCGAGGACTTCAGGCGCTACCGCGACGAAATGGTCATCTCGTCCAAGGCGGGGTACGACATGTGGCCGGGCCCGTACGGCGACCACGGATCGCGGAAGTACCTGCACGCAAGCCTGGACCAGTCCCTGCACCGGATGGGACTGGAGTACGTCGACATCTTCTACAGCCACCGCTTCGACCCCGACACCCCGCTGGAGGAGACGATGGGGGCGCTGGACAGCGCCGTCCGGCAGGGCAAGGCGCTGTATGCGGGCATCTCGTCGTACTCGGCGCAGCGGACCCGCGAGGCCGTCGAGATCATGAACGGGCTCGGCACGCCGCTGCTCATCCATCAGCCGTCGTACTCGATGCTCAACCGCTGGATCGAGCGCGACCTGCTCGACGTGCTCGGCGAGACGGGACTGGGGTGCATCGTGTTCTCACCGCTCGCGCAGGGGATGCTGACCAGCAAGTACCTGAACGGCGTGCCGGAGGGCTCCCGCGCGTCCCGGGACACCTCGCTCAATGCGGAGATGCTCAACGAGGACAACCTGCGGCGGATCCGCGGCCTCGGCGAGATCGCCACGTCGCGCGGTCAGTCGCTCGCGCAGATGGCACTCGCCTGGGCACTGCGTGACGAGCGCGTCACCTCGGTGTTGATCGGTGCGAGCAGCGTCGACCAGCTTGAGCAGAACATCGGCGCGCTCGAGCGACTGGAGTTCGAGGACGCCGAGCTTGCCGAGATCGACACGTTCGCGGTCGAGAGCGACATCAACATCTGGTCGTCGTCCAGCCAGTCCTGAGTGGTCACTGGTCCCGTGAGCCCCACGGGGAGGCGTACTCCGTGAGCAGGTCGAGGAACGGGACCGCGTCGAACGCCTCGGGCCCCAGCACACCCGCTCCCGACCAGACATCCGTGGCCAGCAGCTCCAGCGCCACCACGGGGTTGACCGCCGTCTGCCAGACGACGCACTGGTGGCCGTACTCGCGCATCGACCACTCGTTGTCGACGACGTGGTAGAGGTACGTGGAGCGCGGTGAGCCGTCCTTGCCGGTGCCGGTGACCCACAGGCCGGCGCAGGTCTTGCCGCGCATCCGGTCGCCGAGGGTGGCGGGATCGGGCAGACAGGCCGCCACCACGTCGCGCGGGCTGACATCGGCGCCGCCGACCGTCACCTTCTCGGTGCGGTCCAGACCGAGCTTGTGCAGGGTCTTGAGCACGTCGATGAACTCCTCACCGAGCCCGTACTTGAACGTCACCCGCCGGGCCTCGACCCAGCGGGGCATCAGCAGGACCTCCTCGTGCTCGACGTTGACGCACTCGACCGGTCCGATCCCGTCGGGGAAGTCGAAGACCTCGGGCTCGCTGAACGGCTCGGTGGTGAACCAGCCGCGTCCCCGCTCCCAGACCACCGGCGGGTTGAGGCACTCCTCGATCGTCGTCCAGATCGAGAACGACGGTGCGAAGTCATAGCCCTCGACCGTGAGATTCGACCCGTCCCGGGTGCCGAGCTGGTCGATGTCGCTGAACAGGTGGTCGGCGGCGTACCGGGCGAACACGTCGGACAGGCCGGGCTCGACACCGATCCCGACCAGCGCGAGACGTCCCTTGGCCTCCCATTCCGGCGCCTTCTCGAACTGGTAGTCGCCGAGCCTCACCCCGGTCTTCTCGTACGGACGCTCCGGATCGGGCCGGGACAGGCTCATCGCCATGTCGAGATAGTCCGCCCCCGCGGCGATGGCGCCGTCGAAGATCGACGTGACGAAGCGGGGGTCGACCGCGTTCATCACGTGGGTGGCCCGGTGCTCGACGGCGAGCGCCGCGACCGACTCGGCACTGGAGGCGTCGATCCGCGCTGGGACGAACCGTTCGTCGACCGCAGCCCGGCCCGCCTTGGCCAGGTCGTAGTCGGCGACCACGATCTGGTCGAAGAAGCTGCGCCGGGCCGCGATCGCGCAGAACGCAGCGCCGACGCCTCCGGCGCCGACGAGCAAGATCCTCATGAGCGTTGTGCCTCTCGAGTCGTGTCGACGTGAGCTGGCCAGGAAGCCACCGCCTGCAGTGCGTCATCGATCTCGGGCCACGACTTCGATTTGCGTGACGCGAGCGAGGCGACGGACCCGGCAGAAGGTCCGAGTTCGATGGAGATGCTAGTGGTCCGGGCAGTAGGTATCCGCACCCTAGCGAGTAGCTGGCACGTCCGCGCCACCCCGGACCGACGCCGCGGCGTGTGTCATGGGATGACGTGGAGATCCTTCCAGGTGGGCATCCTTATGGCTGTTGTCAGAGTTGATGCCGCCGATTCTCGTGCCGTGCAGCAGCGCTGTCACGTCGTATCCGGTGATGATCACGGGGTAGTACCTGGTCATGATCGTCTTGTCGAGAGCGACCCAGGCCGGGTCTTGTTGGTCGAGGGGCAGTCGGAGGATGCGCTCGATCTCCGCATCGGCGGCCGGCTCAGAGAAGAACGACAGGTTGTTGCCGGAGTGGAACGTTTCCGAGAACCAGTTATCGCCGGTGGGGAACTCCGGGCACCAACTGCCGAGACGGAAGTTGACAGGCGCGTCCGGGTCACCGGCCATCGCGTTGTAGGCCGGGAAGCCGGGCGTGGGATATGGCTTGGCGTTGAAGCCTGCAGCGTCAAGCGCGTCCACCATCACCCTCGTTTGGGCGGCCGGAGCCAGGGAGGGTCGTGATGTAAGGCCATCTGAGTACATATTCGCCGGGTTTGTATCCGGCCTATGCCAGCAGCGCTTTCGCCTTGTCCGGGTCGGTGCGCCCCGGTGCGGTGTCCAGCACGGTGTAGTCCTGGTGGCCGCGACCGCGCCCTCGATCGGCGCAGCCGGCCCTTCCCGATCGTTGTCGATCGCCTGAACAGCCGCGCCAGCGGCCACCGTGTCCCCAGCGGTCACCGTGTCGCCGGGGGTCACCGCGTCCCCGGCGGGCGCAGTGTCGGTCCCACTGCCGCCGCTACACGCTGCCAACGCACACACCGCGGCCACAGCAGCGACTGCGATCGGTCTTCCGAGTCTCACATTGCCTTCTGCGCCGCCCGCTGCCGGTGACCCCGACAAACCTCAGCGACGCCGTCCCAATGACAGCGTGCGCCCAACCAAACCCAACACGCAAGGGTCGCTAGAGCTGCATCCCACTAATGTGGTCGGCGGAAGTCCGGGTCCAAATCTCCCATCCGTCGCGCCGAAGGGGGCAGATCAGATGACAAAGATCCACGTCGCCGCTCTGGCGGCATTGGGGCTCCTAGCCCCGACGTTTTCGGTATTGATCTCTCCCACGTCTCCCGCCGCGGCCCGAGGTGCAGCGCACCATGCCGAGCAGGGAGTCTGCGCTGGGATAAGGGGCTGCCACGTGGTGGGCCATGCCGATGTGAACGGCGACGGATCACCCGACCCCATCGGGATCGCAGATCGCGGGCAGGACGGCGCCGCGGTTGGCGGCGTGATCGTGCGGGTCAAGACGGGTCCGGGCGCTGTCGCGTCGGTCTTCCGGACGACACACGGCTGGTACGGACCCCGCTGGCAGGGGGTGGCCAACCTCGACGGTCGCACCGGCAAGGAAATCGTGGTGGGCCGGGTGATGGGAGCCCATGCGCAGTTCTACCAGGCGCTGACCTGGCGGCACGGTCGCCTAGCGCTGCTGGACGCGCCCGGTCAGCGAAAATGGTGGTACATCGACGGGGCTGTCTGGATCTCGGCGGGCTGGCTACGCCTCCCTGGCGATGAACTCGGGACCATCACGAAGCGAGCTGCGGTGCGCACCGGTGATGCAACCGAAAGCCCATTCATCGGCAAAGTCACCACATACCGATGGGCCCGAGGTGGCTGGCGCCAGATCACGTCCAGGACCATCAACCCACTCCCAGACGCCAGGGCGTACCGCTGGGGAGGCTTCCACATTCCCGGACTGCCACGCTGGTAGCAACGCCGATGTCAGCGCTCGGCCCGGCGGGCGGGGCAGGTCAGTAGCGCGTCGAAGATCTCGGGAATGTGCTGCTTGTAGGCCAGATGGCCTTCGCCTGGCCATATGACGACTCTGGGGTCAGTCACGTGCTCGCTCAGCCAGGCGGCATCCTCTAGTCGGTCGTCCTGATCCCCGAACCAGATGAAGACCGGACACCGGATGTCTGTCAGGTCGAACGACGAGGGAGTGAGGTAACTGACCCCGTCCCAACCGGCTCCCTGAGATCCCTGTCGAAGTGACTCGCGTACGTTCGCCACCGCTCCCGCCCGTGTCTTCGGGTCGTGCAGCAGTTCCTGATCGGCAGGAGGCAGGCCCGGTTCGAACCACCGGACGATCGCGTCGTCATCAGCACAGTCGTGGACCAGCTGCAGTAGAGGGTCGAACCAGCTGGCCGTCAGCCTGGCCGCAGCCGCGGGATCATCAGCCAGCAGGGCGTACGCCACCTGCTCATCGTCGTCCATCGCATCCGGCAGACGAGGCATGAGTGATCCCGCAGCTGCACCCACACACGTCACCTGGTCGCGCAGCACCGCCGCGGCCGCCAAGGCATACCGGCTACCGGACGACTGGCCAAACGCAGCGAACCGATCAAGACCCAAACTGTGTGCGACGACCTCCACATCGCCCGCCACCGAGATCGACGAAAACGGTCCGGGCGTTGAACTGCCGTACCCGGGCCGGTCGAACGACACAAGCCGGACGCCACGCTGCTGCGCCAGCGGCTCCGCCAGATGCAGATCAAGGCGCGAACTAGGCGTCCCATGAAAGAACACCACTGCAGCACCGTCCCGATCACCGGCATCGCGCACCCGGATGACCCTGTTCCCGACACCAACATCAACCTCGACCGCCGCCATCCCCGGACGATACTGTGCGGGCCGACTCCAGGAAGAGCAGTTGAGCCTTGCCCTACACGTCGATGTTGGACATCACGTGCTTGATGCGGGTGTAGTCCTCGAACCCGTACATCGACAGGTCCTTGCCGTATCCGGAGTGCTTGAAGCCGCCGTGCGGCATCTCCGCCACGAGCGGAATGTGGCAGTTGATCCACACGCAGCCGAAGTCGAGCCGCTTGGCCATCCGCATCGCCCGGCCGTGGTCCTTGGTCCACACCGATGACGCGAGCCCATACTCAACGCCGTTGGCCCACCGCGCCGCCTCGTCGTCGTCGGTGAACTGCTGGACGGTGATCACCGGTCCGAAGATCTCGTTCTGGATCGCCTCGTCCTGCTGCTGCAGCCCGGACACGACGGTCGGTGCGTAGAAGAAACCGCGATCCCCGACCCGCTCGCCGCCGGTCTGCAGACTCGCGTGGTCGGGTAGCCGGTCGATGAAGCCGGAGACGTGCGCGAGCTGGTGCGCACTGTTGACCGGACCGTAGAGGACGTCTTCGTCGTCGGGCTGTCCGGTCTTGGTCCCCTTGGCCTGCTCGGTCAGTGCCGCGACGAAGTCGTTGTGCACGCCCGGGCCGGCGAGTACGCGCGTCGCGGCGGTGCAGTCCTGCCCGGCGTTGAAGTACCCGGCCGCCGCGATCGCCTCGGCCGCGGCTTCGAGGTCGGCGTCGTCGAAGACCACGACCGGCGCCTTGCCGCCGAGCTCGAGGTGCGTCTTCTTCAGATCCGCGGCCGCGGACCGCGCGACCTCCATGCCGGCCCGAACGGAGCCGGTGATCGACACCATCGCCGGGATCGGGTGCTCGACCAGCGCGCGGCCGGTGTCCCGGTCACCGGTGACGACATTCAACACACCGGCGGGGAAGAACTCGGCGGCGATCTCGGCCAGCAACAGCGTCGAGGCCGGGGTCGTGTCACTAGGCTTGAGCACGATCGTGTTCCCTGCGGCCAGGGCAGGTGCGACCTTCCAGATCGCCATCATGATCGGGTAGTTCCACGGGGTCACCTGCGCACACACCCCGATGGGCTCACGTCGCACCATCGAGGTGTGCCCGGTCATGTACTCCCCCGCCGACCGCCCCTCCAGGCAGCGTGCGGCTCCGGCGAAGAAGCGGATCTGGTCGACCATCGGCGGGATCTCCTCGCTGTGGGTCAGTCCGATCGGCTTGCCGGTGTTCTCGCTCTCCACCTTGACGATCTCGTCCGCCCGGGACTCGATGGCGTCGGCCAGCCTGAGCAGCCCTCGCTGCCGGTCGCTCGGCGTCGCGTCCCGCCACGACTCGAACGCGGACGCCGCCGCACGCATGGCCCGGTCCACGTCCTCGGCGGTCGACACCGGCGCGGTGGCGTAGGCCTCCCCGGTCACCGGGTTGATGATCTCGGCTGTGCGGCCGTCGACGGAGTCGAGATACTCCCCGTTCACGAAGTTGCGCAGGCTCTTGAGGTCGGACATGGGTTTCCCTTTCACGTGGGTGACTAGAGACGTCCCCCGGACGTTTCACCGGACAGCTTCTGAGACAGGTATATCGGAATGATCGACGCGACGATCAGGACAGCACCCACCACGTTGACGATCGGTGCAGAGGTGGGCCGGAACATGTTGGAGAGGATCCAGATCGGCAGCGTCTCGGTCTGCGCCGGCGCGGTGAACGTGGTGACGATGATCTCGTCGAAGGACAGCGCGAACGCCAGCAGCGCACCGGCGAGCAGAGCCGACCGCAGCGACGGGAACGTGATCAGACGAAACGTCGTCCACCGCGTCGCTCCCAGATCCATCGAGGCCTGCTCGGCGCTCTCGCCCAGCCGGCGTAGACGGGCCACGACGTTGTTGAACACCACGACGATGCAGAACGTCGCGTGCGCGACGACGATCGTGATCAGACTGAGGTCGACTCCGAGCACGGTACGGAACGTGTTGTTGAGCGCGATCCCGGTGACGATCCCGGGCAGCGCGATCGGCAGGACGACCAGCAGCGAGATCGCGTCGCGACCGAAGAATCGGTAACGCTGGAGGGCGAACGCCGCCATGGTGCCCAATACGAGCGCGAAGATCGTGGCCGCCAGCCCGACCTTCACGCTGACCCAGACGGCATCGCGCACGCCGCTGTTGTGCGCCGCCGCCGACCACCAGTGCAGGGTCAGCTCCTGGGGCGGCCAGGCGAACGTCGCGTCGGCGTTGAACGAGTTCACCACGACAACCGCCAGCGGCACGTAGATGAACGCGAGGCCGAGAAAGACCGCGACCCGCAGCAGCCACTTCGCCGAGTCCGACAGGATCATCGCCCCGGCCCTACAGGTTGTCCAGCGCGCCGGTGCGTCGCACCGCGGCCAGGTAGATCAGCATGATCACGACCGACACCGTCGCCATCGCCGCCGCGAAGGGCAGATTGTTCGCCGCGCCGATGTTGTCGTACACGACGTTGCCGAGCAGCTGATTGGTCCCACCGACGATCTTCACCGTGATGTAGTCGCCCAGCGACAGCGAGAACGTGAAGATCGACCCCGCCACCAGCGCCGGAAAGGCGATGGGCAGGATCACCGAGCGGAACGTGCGACCAGGCCGGGCGCCCAGGTCGCCGGATGCGTCCAGCAGCGAGTCGGGAAGCCGCAGCAGCCCAGCGAACACCGGCAGGATCATGTACGGCAGCCACAGGTACGACAGCGTGACGATCGTGGCGAAGAGCCCGAATCCGGGGGTGCCGATGAACGTCGAGTCGAGCACCCCGTTCTCGGAGAACATCGTGCGCCAGGCATATCCCTTGACGAGATAGCTCGCCCACAAGGGCATCAGGATCGCCACGACCAGCAGCTTCTGAATCGACGGCCGCGCCAGCTTCGCCATGTAGAAGGCGATCGGAAACGCGATGAGGGCATCGATGACTGTCACACCGGCTGCCACCGCGATCGACCGCAGGATGATCGTGCGGTAGACGTCCTCGTTCCAGAGCTGCTGGTAGTTCTCCGTGGTCCACACGCGTACGACGTCGCCGGTGAAGTCGTTCGTGGACCAGAACGCCGTGATGAACAAGGCCGCCAGTGATCCGAGGTAAGCCACGCCCAGCCAGAACATCGGTGCAGCGATCAGCGCGGTCAGCCGCAGCCACACATGGCGATGCATGAGCGCGGAAGCCGAACGTGCGGCGCTCTGACGCGGAGCCCCCGTCGTCGCTGCCGATGCGCTCAACGGCATTACCCCTTGATCTCGGTCCAGGCCGTGACCCAGTCACCGTAGTCGGTGCATTTCACGTCGGTGCGTCCGTCCAGGCACTGCTCGATCGGCGTGGTCCAGTAGTAGGGCTTGCTGGCGTACTTGGGGTCGTCGGCGTGGTAGGTCGCGCAGAAGTTCTTGTCGGCGGCGTACTGACAGGCCTTGAGGTTCGCCGGCGCCTCGCCGAACCACTCCGTCGCCTCCGCATTGACCTTCGGGCTGACGATGTAGTCCATCCACATGTAGGCACAGTTCTTGTTGGGAGAGTCGGTCGCAACCATCCAGGTGTCGGACCATCCGGTCGAACCCTCCTCCGGGATCAGCGTCTTGACCGGCTGGCCGGCCTGCTCCAGCGTGGTGGCGTTGTACTGCCACGCAGTGCCGACGACCGAGGAGCCGCTCTTGAAGCCACTGATCTCCTTGAGCGCGTCCGGCCAGTACTCGCCGACGCTCGCGCGCTGCACCTTGAGCAGGTCGACGGCGGCGGCAAGCTGGTCCTCGTCCAGGGCGTAGGGGTCCTTGATGCCGAGGTCCGGCTTGTGCTTCATCAGATACAGCGCCGCGTCCGCGATGTAGATCGGGGAGTCGTAGGCCGTGACCTTGCCCTTGTACTTCGAGGCCCCGTCGAACACCACCGACCACGAGGTGGGTGCCGGCGAGACGACGTCGGAGTTGTACATGAGCACGTTGGCCCCCCAGGCGTGCGGGATCCCATACATCTGTCCGTCCACGGAGTTCCACGGCTTGTCCTTGAGGAACGGCGCCACGTCCGCATAGTTGGGCACCAGATCGGTGTTCACGGGTTCGACGTCACCCGAGGCGATCAGTCTCAGGGACGCGTCACCCGAGGCCGACACCACGTCGTACTCTCCGGTCTTCATCAGGCTGACCGCCTCGTCGGAGGTGCCGAAGTCCTTCACGTTGACCTGGCACCCCGTCTTCTTCTCGAACGGCGTGACCCAGTCCACCTTGGGGTCGGTCGACCCGTCCTCGGCGTAGCCCGGCCAGTCCAGGATGTTGAGCTCACCCTCGGCGGCACCGACCGAGTCGAGCATCGGCAGGTCGGGAGGCGAGAACGCGCTGTTGCCGACGGAGCCGTTGTCGGTGGATCCGCTACCGGCGTCGCCGCTGTCGCTGCTCGTGCCGCACGCTGCGACGGCCAGGGCCACTGCGGCGACGCCGCCGGCAAGACGGAAAGCCTTGCCGGATTGGTGTTTGGGCATGTTCAATCCTCCAGTTGTCCTTCTGGCATGCGTTCTGCTCATGAGGCGTCCTCTACGCGGACGGCGTGTTCCTTGTGCCACGACAGGCGCACCTTCGTGTCCCGAAATCCGACCACGTCGGCGGACGTCGAGTCGGTGTTCTGCTGAAGGGCGACCAGCCGGCCGCCGGTGTCGAGGTCCACCACGAAACGGGTGGCGGCACCGACGTAGATCACATCGGCGACCGTTCCGGTGACCGACTGCAGGCCGAGTGGTGGCCCGGCCCTGACATCGGTGCTGATCCGAATCTTCTCGGGGCGCACGGAGCGGATGCCGTCGTCCCCGAACAGCTGGCGGGCAGAGTCGCCGCCGACCAGGTTCGAGGTGCCGACGAACCCGGCCACGAACCGGCTCGCCGGTCGTTCATACAGCTGGGCACCCGATCCGACCTGCTCGATCGCGCCCTCGTTGAACACCGCGATCCGGTCACTCATGGTGAGCGCTTCCTCCTGGTCGTGCGTCACGAAGATGAACGTGATGCCGACCTGCCGCTGGAGGTCCTTGAGCTCCAGCTGCATCTCCTCGCGTAGCTTCAGGTCGAGCGCCCCGAGCGGCTCGTCGAGCAGCAGGACCTTCGGCTGGATCACCAGCGCCCGGGCGAGCGCGACGCGCTGTCGCTGACCGCCCGACAGCTGTGACGGCTTCCGGTCGCCCATCCCCTTGAGCCGGACGGTGCCCAGTGCAGCCTCGGCCTGCTCGCGGCGCTCGGACCGCCCCACCTTGCGGATCCGCAGCCCGTAGGCGACGTTGTCACGGACGTTCATGTGCGGGAACAGCGCGTAGTCCTGGAAGACGGTGCTGACGTCTCTCTCGAACGGCGCCCGCTCGGTCACGTCGAGTCCGTCGAGAAGCACCCGGCCGGACGTGGGTAGCTCGAACCCGGCGATCATCCGCAGCACGGTCGTCTTGCCCGAACCGGACGGGCCGAGCATCGAGAAGAACTCGCCGTCGTAGACGTCGAGGCTGATGTCGTCGACCGCCCGCACCGGGCCGAACGCTTTGGTGAGACTCTCGAGGCGAACCGAGACCTGCTGCTCGTCCACATCGCGCGAAGCAACAGCCAGGGTCGGGGGCACGAGGTGAGCCTAGGCCAGGTTAGCCTCGCGGTACATGTCGCCGAACGCATCGACCGACCGCGGAGCACCAACGATGGCTGGCACGTCGCCCCAACCGATCGACCCACTGGACCTGTTCGCGATCGACGGTCTGCTCGACGCGGAGGAACGCGCGATCCGCGACACCGTTCGGAAGTTCTGCCACGACCGGGTCAGACCGCATCTGGCCGACTGGTTCGAGAACGCGCGCGTCCCGGCCCGTGATCTGGCCCGCGAGTTCGGAGCGCTCGGGCTGCTCGGCATGCATCTGCAGGGGTACGGCTGCGCCGGGACGAACGCCGTCTCCTACGGCCTGGCCTGCATGGAACTGGAAGCCGCCGACTCCGGAATCCGGAGCCTGGTGTCGGTCCAGGGCAGCTTGGCGATGTTCGCGATCTGGGAGTTCGGCAGCGAGGAGCAGAAGCAGCGGTGGCTCCCATCGATGGCCACCGGCCACCTGGTGGGATGCTTCGGCCTGACCGAGCCCGACTTCGGCTCCGATCCGGGCGGCATGCGTGCACACGCGAAACGTGACGGCAGCGACTGGGTCCTCAACGGCACCAAGATGTGGATCACGAACGGCTCGATCGCCGACGTCGCCGTGATCTGGGCCCGCACCGACGACGGGATCCGGGGCTTCCTCGTACCGGCCGACGCGCGCGGTTTCAGCACCCCGGAGATGACGGGCAAGATGTCGCTGCGGGCTGCGGTGACGTCGGAGCTGGTCATGCAGGACGTCCGACTCCCGGCCGACGCGCAACTGCCTGGCGCCCAGGGTCTGGCCGCGCCGCTGCGCTGCCTGTCCGAGGCGCGTTTCGGCATCGTGTTCGGGTCGATGGGAGCCGCCCGTGACTGCCTGGAGACCGCGATCGCGTACAGCCGGAGCCGGAAGGTGTTCGACAAGCCGCTGGCGGCGTACCAGCTCACGCAGCAGAAGCTCGCCAATATGACCCTGGAGCTGGGGAAGGGGATGCTGCTGGCCGTGCATCTCGGACGCCTCAAGGACGCGGGAGAGCTCAGCCCGGAGCAAGTGAGCATCGGCAAGCTCAACAACGTCCGTGAGGCAATCGCGATCGCACGGGAGTGCCGGACGATCCTCGGCGCGAACGGGATCACGCTTGAGTACCCGGTGATCCGGCACGCGAACAATCTCGAGTCGGTGCTGACCTACGAAGGCACCTCGGAGGTCCACCTCCTGGTGATCGGCCAGGCGCTCACCGGCGAGTCCGCCTTCCGCTAGCTCCACCCTTCCCGCGATCCGACACTTATTTCACGCGATCCGACACTTGTGTCACGCGATCCGACACTTATCGCGTCCCGGCGGCCGTGCCTGTGGCGGAGTAGACCTCGACGCCACCGACGTAGGTTGCCACGACCCGGGCGGAGGAGATCTCCTCGGCCGGAGCGGCGAACACGTCACGGTCCAGGACCGCGATGTCGGCGAGGTTGCCGGCCGCGAGCACGCCGGTGTCGTCACGGTGGTTGACGTACGCCGAGCCGGCCGTGTAGGCGGTCAACGCCGAGGCCAGGTCGATCGCCTGCTCGGGCAGGAACGGCGGCCAGTCGCCGTCGGCGTCCTCCGGCGGCACCGTGCGGTTGACCGCGACGTGGATCCCCCACAACGGGTTGGGACTCGACACCGGCCAGTCCGAACCGGCGCACAGCGATGCCCCGGACCGCAGCAGGTCACCGAAGGGGTACTGCCAGCCCGCCCGTTCAGCGCCGAGGAACGGCAGCGTGAGCTCGACCATCTGTGGCTCGGCGGCCGCCCACAGCGGCTGCATGTTGGCGGTCACCCCCAGCGCGCGGAACCTGGCGATGTCATCGGGATGCACCACCTGGATGTGCGCCAGATGGTGGCGTAGGTCGTTGGGCCCGTTCGCGGCCCTGGCCGCCTCGATGGCGTCGAGCGCCTCGCGTACGGCACGGTCACCGATCGTGTGCACGTGCACCTGGAAACCGGCGGCGTCGAGGGCCGTCACGTACCTGCGCAGCTCGCCCGGGTCGACGAACGACAGCCCCGAGTTGCCCGTCGCGGTGCCGCCGATGTCCAGATAGGGCTCGAGCATCGCCGCGGTGTAGTTCTCCACCACGCCGTCCTGCATGATCTTCACGCTCGTCGCCCGGAAGTTCTCGGCCGAGTAGCGCTCCCGTCGTGCCACCAGATCGGCGACCTGCTCGGCTCCGCGATCGCGCCGCCACCACAGCGCACCGTTGACCCGGGCGGTCAGGCTGCCGTCGGTCGCCGCGCCCAGGTACACGTCCGAGGTGTCGGCGATGTTGGCGTACGCGCCGAGGATCGCGTCCTGCCATCCGGTGATGCCCAGCGAGTGGAGGTACGCCTGCGCGCCGAGCAGCGCGGCGGTCATCTCCTGCGGAGTGGCAGGCGCCAGCAGCCGCCCGACCAGGTGCATGGCCCCCTCGTGCAGGGTCCCGCTGGGGGACCCCCCGTCACGCCGCTCGATCCTGCCGTCCGGCGGATCGGGGGTCGCCGCGTCGATGCCCGCCAGCGCGAGCGCTCTGGAGTTGACCCAGGCGCCGTGGTGGTCACGGTTCGGAAGGAAGACCGGCCGGTCGGGGCAGACCGAGTTGAGGTCCTCCTTCTCGGGGGTGCCGCCGGGAAACGCCGCCATGCTCCAGCCGCCGCCGGCGATCCACTCGCGGTCCGGGTGCCCGGCGGCGTACGCATGGATCGCGGCGAGGTACTCGTCACGGGTGCGGAGCTCGGACAGGTCGCAGCGCATCCGTTCCAGGCCTCCCTGAACAGGATGCGCGTGCGCATCCTGAAAGCCAGGCACGACCAGCCCGCCGGCGACGTCGACGACGTCCGTGGCGGGGCCGACGAGCTCGCGGATCTCGTCGTGGCCGACGGCGAGGATGCGTCCGCGCCCGACCGCCAGGGCGGTCGCGAAGCGACGCGCCGGGTCCGCGCAGAACACCCGGCCCCCGACGAAGACCCGGTCGGCCGCCGCCCCGTCGACCGGGGCGGTCACCGGTCACCGCGCGCTCGAAGGACCGGCGTCGTCGGGTGGCCGTACCGAGTCATCTCGCTGCTCCCACAATCTGCGGATTTCGTGGTCTCACAACCAAACAATCACCCTATTGGACCGGATCCACCCCGATCACCAACGGATTCACTTGCCTAACCCCCCTCGTCACCGGCAGACTTAGCAGGACCAGCACCGACCTACGATCGAGGATCAACATGAGTCTCGAGACCGGCCCGAACGGCCCCGTCTTCGACATCCCGGCCCTGCAGCAGTCTGCCCGTGATCACCTCTGGATGCACTTCAGCCGGATGGGAGCCTACGAGAAGCACGAGGTTCCGGTGATTGTGCGCGGTGAGGGAGCGTACATCTTCGACGCGCACGGCAAGCGCTACCTCGATGCGCTCGCCGGGCTTTTCGTCACCCAGGTCGGACACGGTCGTACGGAGCTGGCCGACGCCGCCGCCAAGCAGATGTCGCAGCTCGCGTTCTTCCCGTTGTGGTCCTACGCCCATCCCAGCGCGATCGAGCTGGCCGAGCGGATGTCCGGACATGCGCCCGGTGACCTCAACCGGGTGTTCTTCTCCACCAGCGGCAGCGAGTCGGTCGAGACCGCCTGGAAGCTGGCCAAGCAGTACTTCAAGCTGACCGGCAAGCCCGGCAAGCACAAGGTGATCAGCCGCGCCATCGCCTACCACGGCTCCACCCAGGGGGCGCTCTCGATCACCGGACTCCCGCCGTTCAAGGCGGCCTTCGAGCCGCTCGTACCCAGCACGTTCCGGGTCCCCAACACCAACATCTACCGGGCGCCGGTGCACGGCGACGACCCAGTGGCGTTCAGCCGCTGGGCGGCCGACCAGATCGCCGTCGCCATCGAGAACGAGGGCGCCGAGACGGTCGCCGCGGTGTTCCTCGAGCCGGTGCAGAACGCCGGCGGCTGCTTCCCGCCCCCTCCCGGATACTTCCAGCGGGTTCGCGAGATCTGCGACGAGTACGACGTCCTGCTGGTCTCCGACGAGGTCATCTGCGCGTTCGGCCGGCTCGGTCACATGTTCGGCGCCGAGCGGTACGGCTACCAGCCCGACATGATCACCTGCGCCAAGGGCTTGACCTCTGGGTACGCACCGCTCGGGGCGATGATCGCGACCGACCGCCTGATGGAGCCGTTCCTGCGCGGCGACACGATGTTCGCGCACGGGTACACCTTCGGCGGCCACCCGGTGTCGACCGCGGTCGCGCTGGCCAACCTCGATATCTTCGAGAAGGAGCAGCTCAACGAGCACGTACTGGAGAGCCAGGGCGCCTTCCGCGCCACTCTGGAGAAGCTGTACGACCTGCCGATCGTCGGCGACGTGCGTGGTGACGGTTTCTTCTACGGCATCGAGATCGTCAAGGACAAGGCGACGAAGGAGACCTTCACCGACGAGGAGTCCGAGCGCCTATTGCGCGGGTTCCTGTCCAAGGCACTCTACGAGGCGGGGCTCTACTGCCGCGCCGACGACCGCGGCGACCCTGTCATCCAGCTCTCGCCGCCGTTGATCTGCGACCAGGAGCATTTCGACGAGATAGAGCAGATCCTGCGCTCCGTACTCACCGAGGCCTGGACGCACCTCTAGGCTGCCCCCACCTCCCGGCGATGAGGGTTAACCCTTACGCCGCCCGCTGAGGTCCAGGGCCAGCCCTCTGGCCGCGCCAGCGCCGGACGGGCACAGTTGAGGTATGGCCATCACCGCTCTAGTCGTCGACGATCACCTGGGGTTCAGAACCTCGGCCCGGGTGCTCCTCGAGATGGAGGGTTTCGACGTCGTCGGCGAGGCCGTCGACGGAGCCTCCGCTGTGACGGCTGCCGAGACCCTGCGGCCCGACGTCATCCTGCTCGACGTCCAGCTCCCCGATGCGATGGGCTTCGACGTCGCCCGCGAGCTGTTCAGCCGTGGGTTCGCCGGGCAGATCGTGCTGGTCTCCAGCCGCGACGCGTCCGACTACGGCGACCAGGTCGAGTCCTCCGGCGCCGTGGGGTTCGTACCGAAGGCGGAGATCTCCGGGACGGCCTTGCGCACGCTGCTGGCCAGAGGCTCACGATGCCACTGAGCACTGAGGCGCTACGCCGGCTCGCCTGGGCGGCGTTCGCGGTGTGCTTGTTCAGCTTCCTGGTCGGTGCCGCGGTGCTCGTGTCGGAAATTGGCTCCGGTAGCCACGCGAGGATGCAGGGCTCGTGGGGCTCCTCCGGACCGGTTGGCGACTTCCTGATCGGAGTCACCACGTTCGCATTTCCGCTCGTTGGTGTGCTGGTTGCGCATCGGCAGCCGCGGAACACGATCGGCTGGCTGCTGTTGGCGGTTGGGCTGACGTGGGCCTGGGGGGCGGTGGCCGACTCGTACGCGGTCTACTCGGTGATCACGAACCCAGGATCGCTGCCCCGCCCGGACGTCGCGGCGGCACTGAGCGCGTGGACGTGGGTGCCGGCGATCGGACTGCTGGGGACGTTCCTGATCCTGCTGTTCCCCGACGGGCATCTGCCGTCGCCGCGTTGGCGCCCCCTCGCGTGGGTCTCCGGAGTGACGATCATTGTCGTCTCGGTGGCCGTGATGTTGGCGCCTGGCCCGATCGAGGACTCGGCGGCGTTCGGTCTGGACAATCCGCTGGTGATTCCCGCGATCCAGCAGGTCATCGATGTGCTCAGCTTGATGCTGCTGGTATTCCCGGTGTGCATCGTGGCGTCTGCGGTGGCGCTGGTGCTGCGGTTCCGCCGCTCCTCGGGGGTGGAGCGGCTGCAGATGAAGTGGCTGGCCACCGCCGCCGGCATCGTCGCCGCACTGTACGTCGTGACCCTCTCGGCCACGTTCCTGGCTGACGCGGGCGCCTTCGCCGGTGACGCGCCGTGGATCACCTTCATGCAGGACCTGTCGACGATGTCGTTCGGGGTGATTCCGGTGGCGATCGGGTTGGCGATTCTGAAGCACCGGCTGTACGAGATCGATGTGGTGATCAACAAGGCGCTGGTGTTCGGCACGCTGGCGGCGTTCATCACCGCGGTGTATGTCGGGATCGTGGTCGGGATCGGCGCGCTGGCCGGCCGTGGGGACCGGCCCAACCTGGCCCTGTCGATCCTGGCCACCGCCATCGTCGCGGTCGCGTTCGCCCCGGTCCGGGAACGCGTCCAACGGTTCGCCAACCAGCTGGTCTACGGCGCCCGCGCCACCCCCTACGAAGTGCTGTCCGACTTCGCCACCCGGATGGGCGGCACCTACGCCTCGGTCGAACTGCTCCCCCAGATGGCCCGCACCGTCGCCGAAGGAGTCGGCGCCACCGCCGTGGAGGTCTGGCTCAAGCTCGGCACCACCCTGGTCCGCGAGGCCACCTGGCCGCCAACCACCGATCCGGCACCCACCGCGCTGGACATCACCGACGACCAACCACCGGCGATACCCGCCGACCGGATCGTCCCAGTCCGCCACCACGACGAGCTGCTCGGCGTGATCAGCATCCACAAACCCCCCAACGACCCCCTCACCCCCGCCGAAGACAAACTCCTCAACGACGTCGCCTCCCAGACCGGGCTCGTGCTGCGCAACGCCCGACTCATCGAAGAGCTCCGCACCTCACGGCAGCGACTCGTCACCACCCAAGACACCGAACGCCGCCGCCTTGAACGCGACCTGCACGACGGCGCCCAACAAAGCCTCGTCTCCGTCGCCCTCATCCTCCGGATGGCGAAGAACCGGCTCACCAGCCAGACCCCCCACGCATCCGGCGCCGACGGAGCCGGCGCCGACATCACCGCCGCCCTCGACCAAGCCTCCAGCCAACTCGCCACCGCCATCGACGAACTCCGCGAACTCGCCCGCGGCATCCACCCCGCCATCCTCACCGAACGCGGACTCGGCCCCGCCATCACCGCCCTCGCCGAACGCTCCCCCATCCCCGTCACCACCACCTACACCCTCGACACCCGACCACCACCCACCATCGAAGGCACCGCCTACTTCATCGTCGCCGAAGCCCTCACCAACACCGCCAAATACGCCCACGCCACCACCATCACCATCACCGCCCACCACCACGACAACCAGCTCACCCTCACCATCACCGACGACGGCATCGGCGGCGCCAACCCCAACAGCGGCAGCGGACTCACCGGACTCACCGACCGCATCGCCGCCGTCGACGGCACCCTCACCATCACCAGCCCACCCGGACACGGCACCACCCTCACCGCCCACATCCCCCTCCCCACCACACCACCACCCACACCCACCCCCGAAGCGTCCGCGGTTCCTCCGACACTGGTCGGGGGCCCACGATGAGGCTGACCGACGTCACGCTTCGCCGCCTCGCCTACGCGGCGGCCGGGTTCTGTCTCGTGGCTCTCGCCCTCGGTGTCGCGCTGATCGTGTCGCTGGCAACCTCGGACAATCCGGCCGCCTCTTCCGCGACCTGGGGTTCTGCCGGCCCAGCGAGCACCCTGATCTTCGTGGCCATGATCTCCGCGTTTCCACTGGTGGGTGTGGTGGTGGCACACCGGCTGCCCAGGAACACCATCGCCTGGCTACTGCTGGCGGTGGGACTAGCGTGGGCATGGCAGGCTGTCACCGACGTCTATGCCGAGTACTCGGTGCTCACCGATCCTGGTTCACTGCCGCGGCCGGACATCGCGGCGGCGCTCGGTGTCTGGACGTGGGTGCCGGCGGTCGGGCTGATGGGCACGTACCTGATCCTGCTGTTTCCCGACGGTCATCTGCCGTCCCCGCGCTGGCGAGCCGTGGCCTGGGTCTCAGGCGTGACGATCGCATTGCTCTCGTTGCAGGCCCTGCTCGATCCCGCGTCCCTGCAGGACTCGGATGCTCCCGGACTGACGAACCCGTTCGTCATCGGGCCGTTGGAGCCGGTGATCGACGCACTGCAATTGATGTTCGTCCTCTATCCCCTCTGCTTCCTGGCGTGTGCGGTGGCGCTGGTGCTGCGGTTCCGGCGGTCGTCGGGGGTGGAGCGGCTGCAGATGAAGTGGCTGGCCACCGCCGGCGCCTTCGTCGCCGCCCTGTACTTCGTGACGATTGCCCTCAGCCAGTTCCCCCACTCGTCCACCGTCGACTCATTGCTCGAGAACTCCGCATTGGCTGGGATGGTCTCGATTCCGGTGGCGATCGGGTTGGCGATTCTGAAGCACCGGCTGTACGAGATCGATGTGGTGATCAACAAGGCGCTGGTGTTCGGCACGCTGGCGGCGTTCATCACCGCGGTGTATGTCGGGATCGTGGTCGGGATCGGCGCGCTGGCCGGCCGTGGGGACCGGCCCAACCTGGCCCTGTCGATCCTGGCCACCGCCATCGTCGCGGTCGCGTTCGCCCCGGTCCGGGAACGCGTCCAACGGTTCGCCAACCAGCTGGTCTACGGCGCCCGCGCCACCCCCTACGAAGTGCTGTCCGACTTCGCCACCCGGATGGGCGGCACCTACGCCTCGGTCGAACTGCTCCCCCAGATGGCCCGCACCGTCGCCGAAGGAGTCGGCGCCACCGCCGTGGAGGTCTGGCTCAAGCTCGGCACCACCCTGGTCCGCGAGGCCACCTGGCCGCCAACCACCGATCCGGCACCCACCGCGCTGGACATCACCGACGACCAACCACCGGCGATACCCGCCGACCGGATCGTCCCAGTCCGCCACCACGACGAGCTGCTCGGCGTGATCAGCATCCACAAACCCCCCAACGACCCCCTCACCCCCGCCGAAGACAAACTCCTCAACGACGTCGCCTCCCAGACCGGGCTCGTGCTGCGCAACGCCCGACTCATCGAAGAGCTCCGCACCTCACGGCAGCGACTCGTCACCACCCAAGACACCGAACGCCGCCGCCTTGAACGCGACCTGCACGACGGCGCCCAACAAAGCCTCGTCTCCGTCGCCCTCATCCTCCGGATGGCGAAGAACCGGCTCACCAGCCAGACCCCCCACGCATCCGGCGCCGACGGAGCCGGCGCCGACATCACCGCCGCCCTCGACCAAGCCTCCAGCCAACTCGCCACCGCCATCGACGAACTCCGCGAACTCGCCCGCGGCATCCACCCCGCCATCCTCACCGAACGCGGACTCGGCCCCGCCATCACCGCCCTCGCCGAACGCTCCCCCATCCCCGTCACCACCACCTACACCCTCGACACCCGACCACCACCCACCATCGAAGGCACCGCCTACTTCATCGTCGCCGAAGCCCTCACCAACACCGCCAAATACGCCCACGCCACCACCATCACCATCACCGCCCACCACCACGACAACCAGCTCACCCTCACCATCACCGACGACGGCATCGGCGGCGCCAACCCCAACAGCGGCAGCGGACTCACCGGACTCACCGACCGCATCGCCGCCGTCGACGGCACCCTCACCATCACCAGCCCACCCGGACACGGCACCACCCTCACCGCCCACATCCCCCTCCCCACCACACCACCACCCACACCACAGCCCACTCCCGAGCCCGAGCCCGCCACCATCGGAAGAGCCAGTCCGTGACCGTCTCAGACGCCTCTGCCCTCACCGGCGACATCAACATCTTCCTGATCGCCGACGTGCGGGGTTACACGTCGTTCACCCAGCAGCGCGGGGACGCTGCCGCCGCCCGATTGGCCGGGACGTTCGCGGAGATCGCCCGAGCCGTTGTCGAGGAGCATCACGGCACCCTGCTGGAGCTTCGCGGCGACGAGGCGCTCTGTGTCTTCCGTTCCGCACGCCACGCGATCAGTGCCGCCGTACACCTGCAGAACCGCTTCGTGCGCGAAGCCGTGGCGGACCCCGACATGCCGCTGCTGGTCGGCATCGGGCTCGACGTGGGTGAGGCCGTTCCTGTCGAGGGTGGGTACCGGGGTGGGGCGCTGAACGTCGCCGCCCGGCTGTGCAGCCTGGCCGGGCCTGGTGAGACGCTGGCCAGCAAGACGGTGGTGCATCTGGCCGGCAGGATCGATGACATCGACTACGAGGACCGTGGCGCGACCCGGCTGAAGGGCATGAGCGACCCCGTGCCCGTGACGCGGGTTTCGGGCAGCGGGGATCCGGTCGGCACGCTCGCCGGCTCGAAGGTGACCGCGGCCATGCGCGTGATCCTGGCCGACGACTCGATCCTGCTCCGCGAAGGTATCGCGCACCTGCTGACCGACTCCGGCTTCAAGGTCACCGCCCAGGCGTCCGACGCCGACGAGCTGCTCGCGGCCGTTCGGTCCGACCCGCCAGACGTCGCGATCGTCGACATCCGCATGCCCCCGACGTTCCACGACGAGGGGCTCAGAGCAGCTCATCAGATCCGCGCCGAGCTCCCGGATGTCGGCGTACTGCTGCTCTCCCAGTACGTCGAGACCGACTTCGCGATGGAGCTCATCTCCGGTGGTGCCGCGAAGCTCGGCTATCTGCTGAAGGACCGGGTGGTCAACATTCAGGAGTTCACCGACGCGGTACGACGAGTCGGAGCGGGTGGCTCCGTCATCGACCCCGAGGTCGTGTCCCGGCTCGTCGGGCGTGCCCGGCACGACAACCCGCTGGACAGCCTGACCGAGCGCGAACGCGAGGTGCTCACGCTGATGGCCGAAGGCCGGTCGAACCAGGCCATCGCCGAGACCATGGTGCTGTCCGCGAAGTCGATCGAGGGCCACGTGAGGAACATCTTCACCAAGCTCCAGCTGCTCGCGACTCCCGACGACCATCGACGGGTTCTCGCGGTGCTGACGTACCTCAAGGCCTGAGGGCCGGCTCCGGTCGCAGCTGTCGGATCGCGTGCAACAGCTGTCGGATCGCGCGCGATAAATGTCGGATCGCGTGCGATAAGTGTCGGATGGCGTGTAATAAAGTGTCGGATCGCGGGCAGCGGGGTCAGGTGGCGGTGGAGATGGCCTCGCGGAGGATGCCGAGGCCCTCGTCGGCCTCGGTCTCGGTCAACGTCAGCGGCGGTGACAGCCGCAGGCAGTTGCCGTAGAGCCCGCCCTTGCCGATCAGCAGCCCGGACCGCTTTGCCTCCTCGTGTACGCGTCCGGCTGCCGCCGCATCCGGGATCCTGCCGCCGGGCTGAACGAGCTCGATCCCGATCATCAGGCCGCGTCCGCGCACATCTCCGACCGCCGGAACGTCCTCGGTCAGCGGACGCAGGCCCTCGAGCAGCTGGTTGCCGACCTTGGCGACCTGTGACTGCAGGTCGTGCTCCAGGACGTAGTCGAGCGTGGCGTTCGCGGCCGCGGTGGCGACCGGGTTACCGCCGAAGGTCGAGATCGAGTTCGCCGAGAGGCAGTCCATCAGATCGGCCCGTGCGACCACGCCTCCGATGGCGGCGCCGTTGCCGAGGCCCTTGGCGAACGTCATCGCGTCCGGTGTCACACCGTGCGCGCCGATTCCCCAGAAGTGCTCCCCCGTCCGTCCCCATCCGGTCTGGACCTCGTCGGAGATGAACAGGATCCCGTACTCGTCGAGAATCTCCTTGTAGGCCGCGAACAGCCCGTCGGGCGGCACGGTGAAGCCGCCGACCCCCTGGATGGGCTCGGCGATCATGCAGGCGACATCGCCGGCGGTGGTCGTCTCGATCAGGTTGCGCAGGTCATCGGCGCAGGCACTGATGAACGCCGCGTCGTCGAGTCCGCCGAACGGGCTGCGATATCCGTAGCCGCTCTGCGCGTAGGTCACGTTGACCGGTGTCAGGCTCGACGCTGACCAGCCGCGGTTCCCGGTGATCCCCACCGTGGCGAACGCCCGGCCGTGATAGCTGTTGCGCAGCGCGATCACCTGGTTGCTGCGGCGTCGCTGGGTGGCCAGGAGCAGGGCGGCTTCGTTCGCCTCGGTGCCGGACGTGGTGAAGAAGACCTTCGCGTCGGGGATCTCCGACAGCCTGGCGATCTTCTCGGCCAGCTCGACCTGGGCCCGGATCAGGTACAGCGTCGACGTGTGCATCACGCCGCTGCCGATCTGCCTCTCGATCGCCTCCCGCACCTCAGGAACGTCGTAGCCGAGCATGTTGGTGACGATGCCGGCGAAGAAGTCGAGGTACGTGCGGCCTTCGGCGTCGGTGACCCGGCACCCCTGTCCGCTCACCAGCTCGATCGGTTCGTCGTAGTAGAGCGTCAACCAGGACGGCATCACGGCCCGTTGCCGGGTCGCGAGCTCGGCGTGTGTCATCAAGAGCTCCCTTGCTGGTGGGTTATCTCGTTACCTGTCGTATCACGAGTCGAAGCCGAGTCCGAGGCGGTCCAGTGACCGTAGCCAGATATTCCGCCTGCCGCCGTGTGCGTCGGCGCGGGCCAGTGACCGCCGGGTGAGCTCGATGCCGAGATATCGCAACGGTTCGGGCGGGAACGGCCAGGGCCGCTCGCGCACCATGGCGAGCTCGGTGCGCTCGGTGCTCCTCCCGTCGAGCAGGTCGAGCATCACGTCGCCGGCGAACCGCGAGGCGCCCACACCGAGCCCGGTGAACCCCAGCGCGTACGCGACGCGGCCACCGTGACCGGTGCCGTAGAAGGCGCAGAACCGGGTGCACGTGTCGATCACACCACCCCACCGGTGGCTGAACGCAAGCCCGTCCAGCTGCGGGAACGTGGTGAAGAAGTTGCGGCTCAGCGCGGCGAAGGTGGCCTCACGCTGCTCGCGCGCGCGGCTGATCCGGCTGCGGTACGGGTAGATGGCGTCGTAGCCGCCCCAGAGGATGCGGTCGTCCCGGGTCAGCCGGTAGTAGTGGAACAGGTTGGCGGCGTCGCCGACCCCCTGGCGACGCCGCCAGCGCACGGATGCCAGCTGTTCGCCGTCCAGCGGCTCGGTCGTCAGCGCGTAGTCGTAGACCGGGACGGTGTACAGGCGCAGCCGGCGCAGCAGCGACGGAGCGGCATTGGTCGCCAGCGCGACCCGCTCCGCGCGGACGCCTCCCTGCTCGCTGCGGACGGTGATCCGCGGCTTGTCCTCCCCGTCCAGCCGTGCGACAGGGGTGCGCTCGAAGATCCGTACGCCGAGCTCCAGACACGCTCGACGCAACCCCCAGGCCAGCCTGGCCGGCTCCAGCATCGCGACGTCGGGGTTGAACAGGCCGGCCAGGTAGGTCGGCGACGCGACCTCGTCCCGCACGGCGCTCTCGTCGAGATACTGCACCTGGTGACCTGCGGCGTTCATCTGCCCGCTGAGCTCGTTGAGCCCGACGACCTGATGCGGGGCGGTCGCGACATCGAGCTCACCCGTGCGTTCGAACGCGCAGTCGATCCCGAACCGCGCGACCGTCTGCTCGATGGCCGCCAGGTTGTCGCGGCCGAGCCGGGTCAGCGCCGCCATCTCCCGCGGCCACCGGGCCATGCCGTTGCCGAACCCGTGGGTGAGACTGGCGGCGCAGAACCCGCCGTTCCGCCCGCTGGCTCCGCCGCCGCACTCCCCCGCCTCGAGCACCACGACTTCGAGACCCGGGTCACGCTCCTTGGCCAGCAGCGCCGTCCACAGCCCCGTGTAGCCGCCCCCCACCACCGCCAGGTCGCAGCGGGCGTCACCGCGCAGCGGCTCCAGCGGGCCCGGGCGGGTCGGGTCGTCGAACCAGAACGGCGCCGGTCGTGCACCGGCGAGTGCGGCCCGCGGCCCTGCAGGCAACGCCTGCCGGGTCATGTCGAGGCCTTCACCCCGCTCCGGCGCGTGGTCTCGGCCATCACCACGATCGAGACGGAGATCAGGAACATCGCCGTGCCGATCACGTTGATCTGTGGCGGGATGTCCCGCTGCGCGGCCCCCCACACGAACATCGGGAACGTCGTCTCCCACGACTCTGCCGCCGCACGCGCATGAGGTTCAGCGTGCAGCGTGCGGCGGGAGATGTCTGGTGGCAGCTCAGCCCTCCTGACGGTCTGCGAAGACGGTGCGGTGCCAGGGCTTGCGCGTCACCTGGGTGCTGTCGAGCATGACGTGCTTGACCTGGGTGTACTCCTCGAAAGAGTACGTGCTCATGTCCTTGCCGAACCCCGACTGGCCGTAGCCGCCGTGCGGCATCTCGGAAATGATCGGGATGTGGTCGTTTATCCACACGCAGCCCGCCCGGATGTCGCGGGACGCGCGCAGCGCCCGATAGACGTCGCGGGTCCAGGCAGAGGCGGCAAGGCCGTACGGTGTGTCGTTGGCGAGCTGGATCGCCTCGTCGTCGGACTCGAACGCGTACGCCGCAAGCACCGGGCCGAAGATCTCGTCCCGCACCACGGGTGAGTCACGATCGACCGCGGTGACGAGAGTCGGCTCGAAGAACGCACCGCGCTCCAGCGACCCTGTTCCGGCTCGCCCGCCGCAGACGATCTTGGCGCCGGCGGAACGAGCGGCCTCCACGTGTCCGGCCACCCGGTCACGCTGCGCCAGCGAGACCAGCGGACCGAGATCGGTCTCCTCGTCGAACGGGTCGCCGAGCCGGACGGTCGCCATCACATCGGCGACCCCAGCGACGAACTCGTCGAACAGCGACGCGTGCACGATGGCACGCGTGGCGGCCGTGCAGTCCTGACCGGTGTTGATCAGCGAACCCGCGACCGCGCCGTGCACGGCCGCCTCGAGGTCGGCATCGTCGAACACCACGAACGGCGCCTTGCCGCCGAGCTCCATGTGCATCCGCTTGACACCGTCGGTGGCATGGGCCATGACCTTCCGTCCGACGACGGTGGAACCGGTGAAGCTGACCATGTTCGACGTCGGGGTGCGACACGAGCGCCTCGCCCGCCACCCGTCCCGTACCGGTGAGGATGTTGACCACCCCGTCCGGCACCCCGGCGTCGTGCGCCGCCTCAGCGAACATCAGCGCGGTCAGCGGCGTGATCTCCGCCGGTTTCAGCACGATGGTGTTGCCGGCCGCGATCGCAGGGAGCACCTTCCACCCCGCCATCTGCAGCGGGTAGTTCCAGGGGGCGATCGAACCGATGACTCCGATGGGCTCGCGTCTGATCATCGACGTGTGGTCCCCGGAGTACTCGCCGGCCGCCTTGCCCTCGAGGTTGCGGGCCGCGCCGGCGAAGAACGCGGTGTTGTCGATCGTGCCGGGGACGTCGAAACCACTCGACAGCTTGATCGGCTTCCCGGTCTGCCTCGTCTCGACCTCGGCGAGCTCAGCGGCCCGGCTGGTCAGGATCTGCGCCATCGCGGTCAGCACCGTCGAGCGCTCTGCGGGCGTTGCACGCGACCATTCGGGAAACGCCGCTCGGGCGGCCGCGACCGCCGTCTCCACATCGGCGGGACCGGCCAGGTCGACCTCGACCACGACGTCGCCGGTCGCGGGATCGGTCACGGACATGGTCGCGGGGCCGTGTGCATCGCCGCCGGTGGCGGCGCGACGTCGACCGCCGATGAGCTGGTATCCGACCTGTGACACGTGAATTCCAGCCTTTCCGACTGTGAGCCTTACGCGGGGGATCCTGGCAGAGTTGTTCGGGTTCCACAAGGGAATCCGTCGCGCTGCAGCGCCATGTCAACGAAATCGATGCAAGGGAATCGCTTGCCCCGCAGCCCTGGGCGCGGCATAGTTCCCGCGTGGCAATACGCGCGCGAAGGCCCTCCGAACGTCAGAACGGGCCGCTCGACGCGGTGTCGAAGGCGATCATCGCCGAGCTCCAGCGCGACGGCCGGAAACCGTACGCCGCGATCGGAAAGGCGGTCGGGCTGTCCGAGGCAGCCGTCCGCCAGCGCGTCCAGCGACTGCTCGACAGCGGGGTGATGCAGGTCGTCGCGGTGACCGACCCGCTCCAGCTCGGCTTCGCCCGCCAGGCGATGATCGGGATCACCGCCGTCGGCGAGGTGGAACCGATCGCCGACCAGCTCGCCGCGATGGACGAGCTCGACTACGTCGTGATCACCGCCGGCTCGTTCGACATCCTGGCCGAGATCGTCTGTGAGAGCGACGAGCACCTGCTCGAGGTGCTGAGCAAGCGGATCAGGGGCATCGACGGCGTCCGTACCACCGAGACGTTCGTCTACCTCAAGCTGCGGAAACAGACGTACTCGTGGGGTGTCCGCTGAGCTACCGCCGGCTGTCGTTGTGGCACGACACGGCACCGGACGACTGGCGCCCGCGCGCCACGCTGCCCGGCGACCGACGGGCCGACGTGGCGATCGTCGGGGCGGGGTTCACCGGCCTGTGGACCGCGTACTACCTGTCGGTGCTCGACCCGGGCCTGGACGTCGTCGTGCTCGAGCGGGAGGTGGCCGGCTTCGGTGCCTCGGGACGCAACGGCGGCTGGTGTTCGGCGCTGTTCCCCGCGTCTCTGGACTCCGTTGCCGCAAGGGGCGGGCGCGCCGGCGCGCTGGCGCTGCAGCGCGCGCTGCACGCGACTGTCGACGAGGTCGGTGCCGTAGCGGCCGCGGAAGGCATCGACTGTCACTTCGCCAAGGGCGGGACGGTCTCGCTCGCCCGGACGGCAGCGCAGTGGCAGCGCGCGCTGGAGGACGTCGACTCCGCGCGCGAGTGGGGGTTGGCCGCGTCCGACCTGGTGCTGCTGGGGCCCGGCGAGGCGCGGGCGCTGGTCGGCGCGACCGACGTCTTCGGTGCGACGTACACCCCGCACTGCGCGGCGATCCATCCTGCCCGGCTCGTGCGTGGGCTCGCGTGCGCGGTGGAGCGGCGCGGGGTGTCAGTGTTCGAGCGCACCGCGGTGCGGTCCGTCGGTCCAGGCCGGGTGGACACCGAGCACGGTGTGGTCAAGGCGGACATGATCGTGCGGGCGACCGAGGGGTTCACCCCGTCGCTGCGCGGCCACGCGCGTACCGTCGCGCCCGTCTACTCGCTGATGGTGGCGACCGAGCCCCTGCCGGCCTCGTTCTGGGAGACCGTGGGACTGGCCAGGCGGGAGACGTTCACCGACTACCGCCACCTCATCATCTACGGCCAGCGGACCGCCGACGACCGGCTCGCGTTCGGTGGGCGCGGGGCTCCCTACCACTACGCGTCGCGCATCAGCGACGGGTTCGACCGCGACGCGCGGGTCTTCGCCGCGCTCCGCGAGACGCTCGTCGACCTGTTCCCGGGCGTCGCCGGCACGCGGTTCACCCACGCGTGGGGTGGCCCGTTGGGCGTCCCGCGCGACTGGTTCGCATCAGTGGGGCTCGACCGGCGCACCGGGCTCGCCTGGGCCGGCGGCTATGTCGGCGACGGCGTCGGTTCGACCAACCTCGCCGGGCGTACGCTCGCCGATCTCGTCGCTGGGCCGCGAGACGGATCTGGTCGCGCTGCCCTGGGTGAACCACCATTCGCCGCCGTGGGAGCCGGAGCCGCTGCGCTGGCTCGGTGTCAACGCGGGCCTGCGGGTGATGACCGCGGCCGACCACGAGGAGCGGCTCACCCGGCGGCAGTCCGTACTGGCCAGGGCGATGGCACCGCTGACCGGCGGCCACTAGCGCCCGCGCCCCCGCCTGCGATCAGCCCGACTCCTTGACGAGCATGGGCCGGATCTTGTCGACCACCGAGGCGTCCTCGATGGTGGAGGGCATCGGGGCGTCCTGCCCGTCGGCGATCTCGCGCATGGTCTTGCGCAGGATCTTCCCCGAGCGCGTCTTGGGCAGGCCGGGCACGACCGCGACGTCCTTGAACGATGCCACCGGACCCACCTGGTCGCGCACGGCCGCCACCAGCGCCGCCCGCAGCGCCTCCTCGTCCTCCTCGGCACCGGCCTTCAGCACCACGAACCCGCGTGGGACCTGACCCTTCAACGGGTCGGCGGCGCCGATCACCGCGCACTCCGCAACGGCCGGGTGCTGCGCGAGTACGGCTTCGATCGCACCGGTCGAGAGTCGATGACCGGCGACGTTGATCACGTCGTCGGTCCGCCCCATGACATAGACGTATCCGTCCTCGTCGCGGAAACCGCCGTCACCGGACAGGTAGAAGCCGTCGTACGCCGAGAGGTACGAGGCGACATACCGGTCGTCGTCGTTCCACAGGGTCGGCAGCGTGCCCGGAGGAAGCGGCAGCCTGATGCAGATCGCGCCCTCGACGTTCGCCGGTTGGTCGCTGCCCTGACCGTCGAGGATATGCACGTCGTACCCCGGCACCGGGACCGTGGGTGAGCCCGGCTTGATCGGCATCGGATCGAGCCCGCGCAGGTTCGCGCAGATCGGCCAGCCGGTCTCGGTCTGCCACCAGTTGTCGATCACCGGCAGACCGAGCTTCTCGGTCGCCCAACCGTGGGTGTCCGGGTCCAGCCGCTCCCCGGCGAGGAACAGGTGCCGAAGGCGTCGACAGGTCGTACGTGCCGAGCAGCTTGGCCTCCGGGTCCTCCTTCTTGATGGCTCGGAAGGCCGTCGGCGCCGTGAAGAGCGCCTGCACGCCGTGCTCGGAGACGACCCGCCAGAACGCTCCGGCGTCGGGCGTCCCGACCGGCTTACCCTCGTAGAGCACGGATGTCGCGCCGGCGAGCAGCGGCGCGTACACGATGTAGGAGTGGCCGACGACCCAGCCGACATCGGACGCGGTCCACCACACCTGCCCGGCCCGGATGTCGAAGACGTTGCTCATCGACCATGCGAGCGCCACCGCATGACCCCCGTTGTCGCGGACGATGCCCTTCGGCTTGCCCGTCGTACCTGAGGTGTAGAGCACGTACAGCGGGTCCGTCGCCGCCACCACGACGCACTCGGCCGGCTCGCGGGCGCCCGCCTCCACCGCGACTCTCCAGTCGACGTCACGTCCGTCGACCATGGCGGCCTCGCACTGTGCCCGCTGCAGGATGACGCACGCACCCGGCCGGTGCTCGGCGAGCTCGAGCGCCCTGTCCAGCAAGGGTTTGTACGCCACGACCCGTCCGGGCTCGATGCCGCACGAGGCCGACACCACAACCTTCGGTCGGGCGTCGTCGATCCGGAGGGCAAGCTCATTGCGCCGCGAAGCCGCCGAAGACCACGGAGTGGACGGCACCGAGCCGCGCGCAGGCGAGCATGGCCACGACGGCCTCGGGGACCATCGGCATGTAGATGACCACCCGGTCGCCGTGACCCACGCCCAGCGAGCGCAGCGCCCCGGCGAACGCCGCGACGCGGTCGAGCAGCTCGGCATAGCTGAACGTCTGCTGGGTCTGCGTGACCGGACTGTCGTAGACGATCGCCGGCTGGTCTGCCCGCCCGTTGATGACGTGCCGGTCGAGCGCGTTGAAGCAGGTGTTCATGGTGGCGTCGGGGAACCATCGGTAGAACGGCGGACGCTCGTCGGCCAGGACCGGCTGGGCCGCTTGAACCAGTCGACAAGCCCGGCCTGGTCGGCCCAGAACCCCTCCGGGTCCGAGATGCTGCGCTCGTATTCCCTGCTGTAGACGCTCATGTCGACCATCCTGCTCCGAAAACCCGTTGCCTGCCGCTCTCAGACCCCTATGCTGGCTGGGTACGTCGCTGCGCTCACCAGGAGCGCCGCCCGGTCGTGAAGGAGGCGTCGAGATGTCCACTGCTGTCCTGCGGGCTGCCCTCGTCCCCGCCTCTTCTCACCTCTGGAGCACACCCAGCGATGTCGTACAACCGCCCTACCTCGCAAGACTCTCCGCGGTCGTCCGCGCAGACACTCCCACATCCTGATCCCTCTCGCTTCTTCTTCGACTTCCAGTCACTCGACGGCCCAGGTGACGGGCAGCGTTGGTCGACCTGGCTGCAGGTGGAACGCGGCGCCCGTGGTCCCGAACCGAGGCCCGACTGGATCGTGACCGACCAGGCCGCGATCGACACCGAGCTCGGGATCCTCAAGACCGGCAAGGAAGCCGACGTCTTCCTGATCGAGCGCGGCGTGCCGGGACGCGACGATCTCACCAGCGTCCTGGCCGCGAAGCGCTATCGCAGCGAGGAGCACCGGTCATTCCACCGCAGCGCTTCCTACGTCGAGGGACGCCGCACCCGCAACTCCCGCGACGGGCGGGCCTTGGCGAAGAAGACCAGCCACGGCCGGTCGGTGGCGGCCGGGCAGTGGGCCACGACAGAGTTCGCGGCCATGTCCCGACTGTGGTCGGCCGGTGTCCCGGTGCCCTACCCCGTCCAGATCGACGGCGTCGAACTCCTGATGGAGTACATCGACGTCGACGGCGAGGCCGCTCCTCGGCTGGCGCAGACCCGACCTCGGGGGGCGCTGCTGGCCGGCTACTACGAGCAACTGCGTGCCGCGATGGAAGACCTGGCGCGGCTGGGCATCGCGCACGGCGACCTGTCGCCGTACAACATCCTCGCCCAAGGTGACCGGATCGTCATCATCGACCTGCCCCAGGTCGTTGACATCGTCGCCAACCCGCAGGGGATGGACTTCCTGATGCGCGACTGCCACAACGTCTGCTCGTGGTTCAACGCCCGCGGCCTCGAGGTCGACGAGCATGCACTCTTCGCCGACCTGCTCGCCCAGTCGTTCGGCGGGTGAGTCGGTTGGAGCACTGCAACGGTTAGGGTCTGGGCGTGCTCACGAGGCGTCCCGGCAGTGTCGAGATCGAGTCGCTCGAGGAGTTCGACGCCGTCGTGGGCGGCGGCTCCACCAGCATGAACGGCTGGCGCCTACAGTCTGTCGACCTTCGCGGCCGCACCACCGTACTCCTCCGGCTCGATCCGGCGGGTGCCATGCTGCTGGGCTGCATCCTGAGCGAGCAGGCCGAGCGACATCTGCGCACCCACGGTGCGCTCGTGTTCCCCGCGATCCCGGACGTGCCGTTCAACCCGTACCGCGGCGACCTCTACAGCCCCGACGAGCTGTACGACGGCCTGCGGGACTCGTCGTACGAACAGACGCTCGACGCGAGGGTATACGCCTGGTCGCAACAGGTGGACCACGATCTTGCCGGCACCCTCGCACAATCCCTGCATGACCACGCGATCGACGCCGCCCTCGAAGAGGCCGCACCGGACCAGCCGGTCGTCGGGGTCATGGGTGGCCACGCGGTCGGTCGGGACAGCACAGCGTACGCGCAGGCGGTGCATCTGGGTCGCAGCCTGACGCAGGCGGGCTTCTACGTCGCCACCGGCGGCGGCCCGGGCGCGATGGAGGCCGCCAACCTCGGTGCATACCTGTCGGACCAGGACGACGCGACCGTCCGGGACGCGATCGGACCGCTCGCGGTTGTCACGTCGTTCCGCCCGTCGGTCACCGACTGGGCGCGCACGGCCTTCGATGTTCGTGGGCGCTGGCCGGAGGGACGACCGAGCTTGGGCATTCCGACCTGGTTCTACGGCCACGAACCGCCTAACATCTTTGCCTCGTCGATCGCGAAGTACTTCCAGAACGCGTTGCGCGAGGACGTCCTGCTGAGTCTGTGCACCGGCGGCATCGTCTTCCTCCCCGGCGCCGCCGGGACGGTACGGGAGATCTTCGAGGACGCTTGCGAGAACTACTACGCAACCGCGCAGACGGTCGCGCCGATGGTGCTCGTCGGTGTCGGTCACTGGACCGGTGCGGTGCCGGCGTGGCCGCTGCTGCATGCCCTCGCCGAGGGTCGGGGCATGCAGAACAAGGTCTTCCTGGTCGACACGGTCGATGAGGCCATTGCCTCGTTGAGCGCGTGAACGCGTGCTCCGATCGGGCGTTCCGGCGCGCGCGGCCGGTCGGGTCGGCGCTCAGCCCTTCTCGTACGCCCTGAGCTCGAAGATCGGGTCCGGCGCACGGTCGTGGCCCATCCCTGCGCCGACGAACATGGCCGAGCCTGCCGGCGACAGTCCATGCCTGCCGGCGAGCCTGGTGACGAGCGGCTCGGCGTCGGATGCGTACCCCGTGGGAATGCCATGGCTGGCGTCCTTGTCCACGGTCGTGATGAACCTGCCGCCGGGCCGGATGACCCGCACGGCTTCGATGAGTACGGCTTCCGGGTCACCGACGAGATGCAGGAGCCAGATCGCCGCTACGACGTCGACGCTGGCATCGTGGAGGGGCAGCCGCGTGGCGTCGCACCGGAGTACGCGGCCGGGAAGTCGCTCGCGCGCACGCCCGAGCATGCCGTGAGAGCGGTCCGCGACGGCGACTCCGGTCCCGTGGCGGCGCAGCCGCTCAGCCACGATGCCGGTCCCCCCGGCCAGGTCGAGGATCATCCGTGTTCGGGCCGGAGCCAGCGACAGGATCGCGCGGGCGGCCTCCTCGGCGCGTGCGACTCCACCTCGGGTTTCGTCGTACCGGGATGCCTCCCGGTCGTAGTCGAGCATGCGCGCGCCCTCAGCCGGAGTCGGTGGCCGCCAGCTGGCCGCATGCTCCGTCGATCTCGCGGCCGCGGGTGTCGCGGACCGTCGTCGGGATGCCCTTGCCCTCAAGGCGTCGAACGAACTCACGCTCGTCCTCGGGTCGCGAGGCCGTCCACTTCGAGCCCGGAGTCGGGTTGAGCGGGATGAGGTTCACGTGCACCCATCCCCAGGTGCCGAAGGATCGCAACACGTCGGCGAGCAGGTCGGCCCGCCAGGCCTGGTCGTTGATGTCCCGGATCAGGGCATACTCGATCGACACCCGTCGCCGGGTCGTACGGGCGTAGTTCCAGGCGGCCTCGACCACCTCGTTGACCTTCCAGCGGGTGTTGACCGGGACCAGCTCGTCCCGCAGCCCGTCGTCGGCGGCGTGCAGGGAGACCGCCAGCGTGACCGGCAGGCCCTCGCCGGCGAGCTGGTTGATTCTGGGCACCAGCCCGACCGTCGAGACCGTGATGCCCCGGGCTGACATGCCCAGCCCGTCGGGCGCTGGCTCGGTCAGTCGGCGCACGGCGGTGATCACGGCACGGTAGTTGGCCATCGGCTCGCCCATACCCATGAACACCACGTTCGAGACACGGCCGGGTCCACCTGGGACGTCGCCGCGGGCGAGCGAACGAGCTCCTGCCACCACCTGCTCGACGATCTCCGCGGCGGACATGTTGCGGGTCAGGCCGGCCTGACCGGTGGCGCAGAAGGGACACGCCATCCCGCAGCCGGCCTGGGAGGACACGCACATCGTCACCCGGTCCGGGTACCTCATCAGCACCGACTCCACGAGGGCGCCGTCGAAGAGCCGCCACAGCGTCTTGCGGGTCGTGCCGCCGTCGGCCGCCAGGGTACGCACCGGCGTCAGCAGCGCGGGCATCAGCTCGGCGGCCAACGACTGGCGGAGCCGGACCGGAATGTCGGTCATCCGGTCGATGTCGTCCACCAGCCGGGAGAAGTAGTGGGCGGACAGCTGGTTGGCGCGAAACGACGGGAGACCGAGCGCCACGACAGCGGCGCGGCGGTCCTCGATGGGCAGGTCGGCAAGGTGCCGCGGCGGCTTCGTCCGCCGCCGGGGCAGGTCGAACACCAGCGGCAGCGTGCTCGTCTGTCGTGGTTCCGCGGCCGCCGGTCGCTGTGTCGCCGGTTCCTGTGTCGCCGGTCCCTGTGTCGCCGGTCCCTTTGTCACCGTCTCCTCGGTCATCGCCGCCCATCCTCCCATCGACCCGCGATCCGACAGTTTGGCACGCCGATGGGCACGGGTTCGCGGCAGCGATTGCTCGAGCTCGGCGTCTCGAACGCTACGGTCCTTGACCCCGCGGAATTGTGCAGGCGATGAGAGTTTGCCCACCCTTTTACCCGCAACGAGTGCACAATTTCTGACCGCGGCGGACACGGGCGGGCCTCCCGCGGGTGCGTCAGGATGACCGGACCGACCCTTTTGCGCATTTGCACGTCATCCGGCGTGTAATTAAGTGTCGGATCGCGGGCTTGGGTGCCACGTGGGACCGGACGACCAGCTAGCTGACGGGTACGAGCGTGTAGAGCAGCAGCCAGCTGAACGCGACAGTTGCCAGCATCGAGTCCAGGCGGTCCATGATGCCTCCGTGCCCCGGTAGCAGCTTGCCCATGTCCTTCAAGCCCAAGTCACGCTTGATCAACGACTCGCACAGATCCCCCGCCGTCGCGCTCACCACCGTCACGGCACCCAGCAGGACGCCGACCCACCACGCTCCCTGGAGCGCGTACACGACCAGCACCCAGCCCGCGATCATGCACGCTGCCGCAGACCCGGCGAAGCCTTCCCACGTCTTCTTGGGACTGATGCTCGGCGCCATCAGGTGCCGACCGAGCAGCACGCCGACGACGAAACCGCCGATGTCTGAGGAGATCGTGACCACGATGAACGTGAGCACGCGCCATGGTCCGTCGTCCGGGCGGAGCAACAGAGTCACGAACCCGGCGAGGAACGGTATGTACGCAGCGGTGAACACACCGGCGGACACATCCCGGACGTATCCCCGCGGACCCTTCGCCATCCGCCAGAGCAGCACCGCGAGGACTGTGCACCCCATCGCCATCACCAGCGCCGTCGAGCCACCGGCGTACGCACTGAACAGCATCGCCACCGACCCGGCCGCGACCGGCGCCATGGGTAGCACCGTGCCGGCGGTCGACAGGGCCTTCGCCAGCTCGGAGACGGCGAGTAGGACCGCCACGGCCACGACGATCAGGAACGCAGCCTTGTAGATGAACAACGAGGCCCCGACGATGCCGAGCAGCGCGATGCTGACCGCGACGGCCGCCGGCAGGTCACGCCCCGCGCGGCTGCTCTTCGGTGCCGGAGGCGAGACGTCAGAGACCATTCTGTTCAGACCTCGAGCAACTCTGCTTCCTTGTGCTGCAGCAGGGCGTCGATGGCCTCGACATGCTTCCTCGTCATGCCATCGAGTCGCTTCTCAGCACCGGTCACATCGTCCTTGCCGACGTCACCGTCCTTCTCCATCCTGTCCAGGGTCTGCTTGGCATGCCGCCTGATGTTGCGTACGGACACCCTGCCGTCCTCGGCCTTGGCCTTGGCCACCTTGATGTAGTCCTTGCGGCGCTCCTCGGTCAGCTCGGGCAGCACAACGCGCAAGAGGTCACCGGTGTTCGTCGGGTTCACACCCAGGTCGGAGTCACGGATGGCCCGCTCGATGGCAGCCATCGCCCCCTTGTCGTACGGCGACACGAGCACGACTCGGGCCTCGGGGGTCTGGAACGACGCGAGCTGCTGGATCGGCGTCGGCGTGCCGTAGTAGTCGGCGGTGATCTTGGCGAACATGGCCGGATGAGCACGCCCGGTGCGGATGGATGCGAAGTCGTCCTTGGCGACCTCGACCGCCTTGTCCATCTTCTGGTCGGCTTCGCGAAGGGTCTGGTCGATCACGCCAACTCCTAGGTCTTTCGCGGTGTCTGCCTTGCCGTTCTGTTCCGTGCCCCACCTCGTCCCATCAGGCGGGACTCAGGCGCCGGATGAGATCAGTGTGCCGATCTTCTCACCCCGCACGACGCGGGCGATGTTGCCCACCACCATCAGGTTGAACAGCACGATGGTCAGGTCGTTGTCCCGGCACAGGCTTATGGCGGTGGCGTCGGCGACCTTCAGACCGCCAGCCAGGAACGCGTCATAGGTCAGGGTGTCGTACTTGATGGCATCGGGATTGTGTTTCGGGTCTGAGTCGTACGCGCCGTCGACACCCTCCTTGCCCATCAGCAGGACGTCCGCGCCGATCTCCAACGCGCGCTGGGCGGCGACGGTGTCCGTCGAGAAGTACGGCATCCCCGAGCCGGCGCCGAAAATCACCACCCGACCCTTCTCCAGATGACGAATCGCACGACGCGGGATGTACGGTTCGGCAACCTGACCCATCGTGATCGCGGTCTGCACGCGAGTCTCGATGCTGAGCTTCTCCAGAAAGTCCTGGAGAGCCAGACAGTTCATCACCGTGCCGAGCATGCCCATGTAGTCGGCTCGTGACCGGTCCATCCCCCGCTGCTGTAGCTCGGCACCGCGAAAGAAGTTGCCACCCCCGACGACGATCGCGACCTGCACCCCGGTCACCACGACCTCGGCGATCTGGCGGGCGATCGAGTTGACGACCTCGGGGTCGACTCCGAGCTTGCCGCCGCCGAACACCTGCCCCGACAGCTTCAGGACGACCCGTCGATGGCCGCCGGCGGCCTCGTGCTCCTGGTAGGCCGGTCGCCTTTCCTGGGTCCCTGGCTGGGCGGCTCTGTTCTGATCCATCGCGCCGGCCTCCTGGCTTTGGTACGTCCCTCGTTCCCCACACAGTAGTCAGAGCTGACTGTCCGGTGGTCAGCCCTGGCCCACCTCGAACCGCACGAACCTCGTCACGTTGATACCCGCCTCATCGAGCATCGACTTGACGGTCTGCTTGCTGTCCTTCACCGACGGCTGCTCCAAGAGCACGGTCTCCTTGAAGAAGCCGTTGAGCCGGCCGTCGACGATCCTGCTCAGGGCCTGCTCTGGTTTGCCCTCCTCACGGGCGGTCGCCTCGGCGATCTCCCGCTCTTTGGCGATGACCTCGGCGGGCACGTCGTCGCGGCTCACGTACGTCGGGCGCATGGCCGCGATCTGCATCGCCACCCCGCGGGCGGCTACATCGTCGCGACCTTCGTAGCCGACGATCACGCCGACCGCCGGTGGGAGGTCGCTGGCGCGCCGGTGCAGGTACACCACGCTCGGATCGTCGACGTACGCGACCCGACCGAGCTGGATCTTCTCGCCGATCACGGCGGCCACCGAGGCGATCGCCTCGTTGACGGTACGGCCGTCGGCGACGACTGCGGCGCCGACCGACTCGGGGTCACTCGCCTTAACCGACGCCGCGGCGGCAACCACGTCGGCCGCCAGCCGCTGGAAGTCCTCGCTCTTTGCGACGAAATCGGTTTCGCTGTTCAGCTCGACGAGTGCGCCGTTGTGGCTCGCGATCAGGCCGGCGCTCGCGGTGCGCTGCTCGCCGCGCTCCCGGATCTTTCTGTCGCCCTTTATCCGGAGCACCTCGATGGCCTTGTCGATGTCGCCGTCGGCCTCCTCGAGCGCTCGCTTGCAGTCCATCATCCCGGCGCCCGTGAGATCGCGGAGCTTCTTGACTTCCTGGGCGGTGATGTTCGCCATTTCCTCAACTTTCTCGGTTCTGTCGGTCGAAGACGGCCGCCATGGTGCAGCGCCGTTCCGTCGACGACGTGGTGCTGACTCGTGGTGGTGCGGGTGGTCAGGCCGGCTCTTCGCCCGTACCTGTGTCTTGCTGCGCAACCGGCTCGGCCGTGACCTGCGGCTCCGGCTCCGGCCCCGGTAGAGCCACCACGTCGGTGCCCACCGGTGCTGCCCCGGTGGCCGCGGCCGGCGTCTCGACCGCCGTCGGCTCGGTCGTGGTCACGGCCTCGGGCGCCACCGCGCCGCTGGCCACCGGCTCGGTAGTCACGGCCTCCGGGGTCACCGGCTCGGTCGCGGTCACGGTTTCTGACGTCGGCGCCTCCGGTAGGGCCGGCTCCGTGGCCGCCGCAACAGGCTCTGGCGAGGCCGGTTCGGCTGGGGGCATGGGTTGTGCCGTTGCCGCGGGCTCGGCCGCAGCTGCTGTTCCTGGAGTGGACGTGGCAGGCGACGCGTCGGCGACTGCGCTCGTGGTAGCTGCGGCGCCTGTCGGGTCGCCCCCGCTGGCGGCTGGCGTCGCCGCCGGCGGCGCATCAGCCGAGCCCTGCAGCAGCTCACGCTCCCACTCCGCCAGCGGCTCCTCGGCGCCGAGCTCGGCGCCGGTCGGCTCGTTGCCGGCCCGGACACCCGCCCTGGCCATCAGACCTTCGGCGACGGCGTCGGCGACCACACGGGTCAGCAATGTGACCGACCGGATCGCGTCGTCGTTGCCCGGGATCGCGTAGTCGACCTCGTCCGGGTCACAGTTCGTGTCGAGGATCCCGACGATGGGGATGCCGAGCTTCTTGCACTCGTCGACGGCGAGGTGCTCCTTCTTGGTGTCGACGATCCAGACGGCTGCGGGCGTACGCCCCATGTCCCGGATGCCACCCAGGGTCTTGGCGAGCTTGTCCTTCTCCCGCTTGAGCTGGAGCAGCTCCTTCTTGGTCTTGCCCGAGCCGGCGACGTCGTCGAAGTCGAGCAGCTCGAGCTCCTGGAGTCGCTGGAGCCGCTGGTGAACCGTCTGGAAGTTCGTCAGCATGCCACCGAGCCAGCGTTGGTTGACATAAGGCATACCAACGCGGGTCGACTGCTCTGAGATGGCTTCCTGAGCCTGCTTCTTGGTGCCGACGAACAGCACTGCCCCGCCGTTGGCCACGGTGTCCTTGACAAACTCGTACGCGCGGTCGATGTAGGCCAGCGACTGTTGCAGGTCGATGATGTAGATGCCGTTGCGCTCGGTGAAGATGAATCGCTTCATCTTGGGGTTCCAGCGACGGGTCTGATGCCCGAAGTGGACGCCGCTCTCCAGGAGCTGGCGCATCGTGACGACGGCCATGGCCGTGCCTCCTTGTAGGGACACCGGTTCGGCGTCCTGTCGGTTGGTACGCAGCAACGGCGTTGCTGCCCTGACGTCCGACACGCATCCCACTCGCCAGGTCGTGGACCCGTCGAGACCAACAGGATGCGCCCGCGGAGGTGCGGTACGCGGACGTGCGAAGTCGACCCGAAGCGTCTCGGATCGCCGACACCAGTGTAGACGACTCGCGCGATCCCCGGCGAACCCGGACGGACGCCGCAGGGGGCGCTTGTCCCCAGGTCAGGTTGCCGCCCGACTTGTCCACCAACCGTCGCGTCGGCGGGCCCGGCGTCGGGAGACCGGCGCAGCCTGGAGCCATGTCATCCTTTCGCACCTGCTGCCATGCAGCGCTGGCGGCGGCCCTCTGGTGGGCGCTCTCGGGTGGGGTCGCTCACGCGGCGGTTGCCCCCGGGCCGTGGGTCTGGCCGCTGGACCCGCGGCCCTCCGTCGTCAACGGCTACGTCCCGCCAGCACAACCATGGCTCCCGGGGCACCGCGGCGTGGACCTGGCAGCCCGCCCGGGACAGCCCGTCCTCTCAGCCGGACCCGGGCGGGTCACGTTCGCCGGACTGGTGGCGGGGCGCGGTGTCGTCGTCGTTGACCACGGGGTGGTGCGCACGACCTACCAGCCGGTACGAGCCGTCGCGGTTGTCGGTGCACATGTCGCGGCCGGGGCGCTGCTCGGCCGGATGGAGGTCTTCGGCAGTCACTGCTTCCCTGACGTGTGTCTGCACTGGGGGTTGTTGCGCGGTGCCCGTTACCTCGATCCGCTGACGCTGGTCGGTGGCGGTTCGGTCCGCCTCCTCCCACTCGACGGAGGTGGCCTGGCGCCCGAACCGGGCGTGTTTACGCGGGCCGGGGTCGGATGGCGGCAGTTGCCGCCGGGGGACGAGTTGATGACCAAGCCCCGGCCCTCGATCAGTCCATCGCCGGTCCCCTTCCTCGACGACCAGAGGCCCAGCTGGATCACTCCCGCCGGTGAACTCGTCGAGCCGCTCGATCCCACGCGTTCGCGGGATCCGCCCGGCCGCGGCTCGAGCCTGAGGGGCTCGGGCCCGAGGGCTCAGGCCCGGGGATGGGCCTGCCGATACGCCGTTCGCAGCCGCTCGGTGGTGACGTGTGTGTAGATCTGCGTGGTCGCCAGCGAGGCGTGCCCGAGAAGCTCCTGGACGCTGCGCAGATCGGCGCCGCCTTCGAGCAGATGCGTCGCCGCGGTGTGCCGGAGCCCGTGCGGACCGAGGTCCGGAGCGCCCGGCACGTCGCGCAGGAGCTGGTGCACCATGCGCCTCACGGCGCGTTGGTCGATCCGGCCGCCGCGCGCGCCGAGGAACAGTGCGGCGCCGCTGCCGTCGGTGACAAGGCGAGGTCGTCCGTGGCCGAGCCAGGCGTCCAGTGCACGCGCGGCCGGACGACCGAAGGGAACGGAGCGTTCCTTCCTGCCCTTGCCGAGCACGGTCACCACGTTGCGCTCGCGGTCGAGGTCGTCGATGTCGAGACCGGCGAGCTCGCCGACCCTTATCCCGGTCGCATACAGCAGCTCGAGGATGGCGACGTCCCTGATCCCGGTCGGCGCCAGCGCCCCGCTGTGTGATGCCGCCGCGGCGAGCAGGAGGCGAGCCTCGGGTTGCCGGAGTGCAGGCGGGAGGGTGCGCCGGGCCTTCGGTGTCCCCAGCAGCGCTGCCGCGTCGGAGGCGGCCCTTCCGGTTCGCTGCAGCCAGGCCGTGAACACCCTGGCCGCGGTCGCCCGCCGAGCCATCGTCGTCCGTGCCATACCGAGCGTCTGCTGCTTGGCCAGCCAGCTGCGTAGCGTGCGTAGATCCAGTTCGGCGACGTCGTGGACGCCCAACCGGTGCGCGTGTTCGAGTAGCGATGAGATGTCGGCGATGTACGCCCGGACGCTGTGGCGACTCAGGTCGCGCTCGCTGGTCAGGTGGCGCTCATAGTGGTGGAGCAGGCTGTCGTAGGCGTTGCCGGCCGGATACTCGGCTTCGTCCGCGGCCGTGTTCTCGCCGTCGTCGCGCGAGAGGCACTGCTCGGACGGACTCACCCCGACGACTGTCCGCCTGCCTGGCGCCGGTGACAAGCCGCCGCGCCACACGCGCCTCGAGATGCCGTCGCCCGGCATTGAATGTTCCGCGAGCGGGTCCCGTGCCCGGATCCCGTGCCAAGCCGCAGCACGAGTGCTCGATCTCCCCGAAGCTCGCGGGCTGCCCCTGTCAAAGCAGGCTCGTCAGCGTGGACCGTCGGCTGCAGAGATGTCGTCGATCAGCCATTCGTCGCCCTGGTGGACCACCAGGAAGGTAAGCGCGAACGTATGCCCGAACCCGCTCAGCCCGGCCGTGACCGTGGCCTTGTCGGCGGTCTGGCTGGTCACCACGATGTTGTCGAACGACACCGAGATGTTTCCCAATGGCGTGTCGGCGAAGAGCTCGCACGGTGCGTTGGCCTTGAGCTTGGCGCTGAGCACGTCGGTCGCCTTCTCACAGTCGCCGTCGGAGACTGCGGAGGTGAACCGCTTGACGGCGTCTTCCGGGCTGCCGGTGCCACCGGTGCTGCCGAAGTAGACGAAGCCCAGGATCACCGCCGCGGCGACGACGACGATCCCGCCGGCGACAGCCAGTATCAGCCCGGCCTTCCGGCCGCTCGTCGACTCGCCGACCGGGTATGCGGAGCCGTACTGGTGAGGAGGCGGCTGCTCGGCCGCACCGGGTGCGGGTGGAGACCCGGCAGCGTAGTGCGCGCCGTAGGGGGGCGGAGCCTGCTCCGCCCCCTCCGATGGCGAAGCCGGTCGTGGGCTGTCCGGTGGGGCGGGCTCGAAGTGTGGCCCCGGATGTTCGCCGCCGGGCTGGTCGCCAGGATCGCCGGGCCCGGATGGGCTGCCCGACCCGGATCGGGGAGGCTGCTGGTCGGACATCGCTGGCCTTTCACGCTCGTGAGAGTGGAGCGTACCGCTGCCGTGGCAGTCGCAGACTCAGCCAGTGCGCGCCTCAGCCCCATGACCTCGTGAACGCCTGCGGGCCGCGCGTTGCGCTGGGCAGGCGCCAACCGCCGCTGTGGCAGTCACAGACCCAACCACTGGACGCCTCCCGCCCCATGACCTCCTGAACGCCTGCGGGCCGCGCGTTGGGCGCTGAGCAGTGGCCAACCGCCGCCGTCGCAGTCACAGACCCAACCACTGGACGCCTCAGCCCCATGACCTCCTGAACGCCTGCGGCGGCGCATTGGGCGCTGGACAGGCGCCAACCGTTGCCTTCGCAATCACAGACTCAACCACTGGACGCATCAGCCTCATAGCCTCGTGAACGCCTGCGGGCCGCGCGTTGGGCGCTGGACAGGCGCCAACCGTTGCCGGATCGCTCGGCGAAACCTCCGAGCAGCAGGGATCCGAGCTGGCTCAGCGCCTCCTCGACTGTCAGACCAGCGGAGTTCGCGATCGTCGCGACGCCGGACGGTCGCACCACCGGCAGCGACTCCAGCACCAGTGTCGCGGCCTCCGGCAAGGAATCCGTCGCGCGAACCTCGCCGGACCTGTGCGCAACAAGTCCGATGCCCGCCGGCGACAGCACCTCGACCACGTCGCCGACATCCGCGGCGAAGAGCGCCTTGTGCTGCCGGATCAGCTGATGGACACCCGCTGACGCCGGTGAGGTTATCGGTCCGGGAACGCCGAGCGCCGGACGGCCGAGCTGCTCCGTCCACGAGATCGTGTTGACGGCACCGCTGCGCAGCGCCGCCTCCACCACGACGGATCCCGCTGCGAGACCGGCGATGATCCGGTTACGCGCCAGGAATCGTGTCTTGCTGGGCCTGACTCCGGGCGGCAGCTCGCTGACGACCACTCCCTCGTCGGCGATGCGCTCCAGCAGCGCTCGGTGGCCGGACGGGTAGTCGAAGTCGAGCCCATTCGCCAGAACCGCGACGGTGGTGCCACCGGCCGCGAGACACCCGCGGTGAGCGGCACCGTCGATGCCGTAGGCGGCACCCGACACGATGCTGAATCCGTGCCCGACGAGGCCGGCGGCGAACTCCGCCGCGACATACTCGCCATAGGACGTAGCCGCCCGAGATCCGACGATCGCCGCCGACCGTGCGGTGGCCGCCCCGATGTCCAGCGAGCCGCGCACCCAGAGTCCGAGCGGAACACCGCCCTGACCATTGAGCTCGGCCCGGTCGGCGAGGGCATCGAGCGGTCGCGGCCACTCACGGTCGCCGGGGCAGACGAACCGGCAGCCCAGACGTGACATCGCCGCCAGGTCATCCCCCGGTCGGGCCGCGTCGAGCCGGATCCGCCACCGCGGCGCCTTGTCGTGCTTCAGGGCCTCGCTCCGCAGGCCCTCGAGCACTGCGGTCGCGCCGTGCCTGGTCACCAGGCGGGTCAGGGCGCGGTCGCCTGGTTCGGCCAGCCGGCTCAGCGTGACACGGGCGAGGCGTTCGGCCTCGTCGGCGAGCGTCGACGAGGACATCACGCTCTCCGCGGCCGCACGGTGGCACCCCTCACGCGCTTCACGGCCGCACTGAGGCGCGCGCGCCGCAGCCGCAGATTGGCACGGATCACGCTCCACGGCTGCACCATGGCACGCATCACGACGCTCCACGGCCGCATTGAGGCGTGTGCGCTCCCCAGCCGCACGGTGGCACGCATCACGCGCTCCGCAGCCGGAGCTTGTCGGAGCCCGGCAGCGGTGCGGAGGACCTCAGCGCCATTGCCTGCGCAACGTCGTCGCCGCCCGGCTCGCTTCGCCCGGCCAGATCGGCGACCGTCCACGCCAGCCGGATCACCCGGTCGGCACCACGTGCGGTGATCCGGCCGGTCTGCAGCTGCCGCTCGATGTCGGTCAGATGCCGGGACGCGATCGGCCAGCGCCGCCGGAAGTCGGGACCCGGCACCTCAGCGTTGCGCCGCCACGCCGTGCCCGCGAACCGCTCGCGCTGTCGCTCCCGGGCCGCGGCGACCCTGGCGGCGACGACGCCGCTCGGCTCGATGTGGTCGAGGTCGTCGTGCATCTCCCGCCGGTTCACCGGCTGAACCGAGCGGCGAATGTCGATCCGGTCGCGGATCGGGCCCGAGAGGCGGTCGTGGTAACGACGCTTGGCGGCAGCCGAGCATTCGCACTCGATGCCGGTGCCGTAGTTCTTGCCGCAGGGACACGGGTTGCACGCCAGAACGAGCACGAACTTGGCCGGGTAGCGCACCGCCCGCTCCGACCTCGCCACGACGATCTCGCCGCTTTCCAGCGGCTGCCGCAGCGCCTCGAGCACGTGCGTGGGGAACTCCGGCGCCTCGTCCATGAACAGACAGCCGCGATGCGCGAGGGAGATCGCGCCCGGCCGGATGACCCGCGAACCGCCGCCGATGATCGACGGGACGCTTGCCGTGTGATGGGGGTCGATGAACGGTGGACGGCGTACCAACGGCGTGTCCGCCGACAACAACCCGGCGATGGAGTGGACGGCGGACACCTCGAGCGACTCCTCAGCGTCGAGGTCGGGAAGCAGGCCCGGCAGCCGCTCGGCGAGCATCGTCTTTCCGGCACCCGGCGGGCCGGTCAGCAGCACGTGGTGTCCACCTGCGGCCGCCACCTCCATCGAGCGGCGGGCCTCCGCCTGCCCGAGTACGTCGGCCAGATCGAGCCCGTCGAGCCGGCCGTCGCTGCGCCAGGCGATACGTGCGGCGTCGGACAGCGGCGGCACCGGCTCCTCCTCCGGAGGCGGTTCACCGCGCAGCAGCGCGACGGTCTGACGCAACGACCGCACCCCGAGCACGGCCATCCGCGGCACCAGCGCGGCCTCACCCGCCTGCGGCTCGGGAACGATCACCCGGTCGAACCCCGCAGCGGCGGCGGCCAGGGTCGCGGGCAGCACGCCGGGAACCGCACGCAGCCGCCCATCGAGCGCCAGCTCGCCGATCACCACACAGCCCAGCAGCGACTCCGGTGGCACGATCGCCTCGGCGGCGAGCACGCCAAGGGCAATGGCCAGGTCGAAGTGCGAGCCCGCCTTCGGCAGCGACGCAGGCGACAGGCCGATCGTGACGCGCCGGTTGGGCCAGGGATGACCACTGTTGATCAGCGCGGCGCGACAGCGGTCACGGGCCTCGTTCAGCGATGCATCGGGCAGCCCTACCAGACGCACATTGGGCAGACCAGCTCCCAGGTGCGTCTCGACCTCGACCACATGGCCGCGGATGCCCTCCAGGACCACCGACTGCGTGCGTGCCAGCGCCACCTCAGCACACCGCCCGCAGGTGCTCGATTGCAACGTCACCCGTGGGCGGGCAGACGACGCTGACGACGTCGATGCGGATCTCGTCGGGATGCACGTCGTGTTCGTCGACCCAGCGCATCGCCAGCCGGCGGAGCCGCTGGGCCTTGCGCCAGGTCACCGCCTCACCCGGATGGCAGTAGTCGAGCCCACGACGCGTCTTCACCTCGCACACCACGAGGGTGCGGCCCTCCCGGGCCACGATGTCGATCTCGCCGGCCTCGCACCGCCAGTTGCGATCGAGCACCGTCATGCCTGCAGCGCTGAGATGCCGAGCGGCGATGGACTCGCCATGGTCCCCGAACGCCTTGCGGCCTGCCCCGGACGCGGACATCGCCACCACCTCCACCCGACAGCGTGCAGGGCCGCGACGGCGCTCACCCAGCCCGACGAACGAGCTGTTGATGACCGGACCCCGTGTGCGTCCTGTGGAGAAGCCTCAGGTCTTCGGGAGCTCGAGGTCGCTCTTGGCCAGCTCCTCGATGTTCACGTCCTTGAACGTCACGATCTTGACGTTCTTGGCGAACCGCGCGGGTCGGTACATGTCCCATACCCACGCATCGGACATGGTGACCTCGAAGTACGCGTCGACGCCCTCTGTCCGGACCTTCAGGTCGACCACGTTGCACAGGTAGAACCGGCGATCGGTCTCAACGACGTACTTGAAGATGCCGACGACGTCGCGGTACTCGCGATAGAGCTGCAGCTCCATCTCGGTCTCGTACTTCTCCAGCTCTTCGGCGCTCATCGAGACATCTCCGGTTCTCCCGAGTCGGTCCTGACCATGGCGTTGCGCACGTTCACGAAGCGTCGTCGGTGCTCGACGCACGGACCGAACCGGTCCAGCGCATCCTGGTGCTCCTTGGTGCAGTACCCCTTGTGGACCGCGAAGTCGTAGGCGGGGAAGCGGTCGTGCAGAGCCGACATGATCCGGTCCCGGGTCACCTTCGCGATCACCGACGCAGCCGCGATGCAGCCCGCGACCCGGTCTCCCTTCCACATGGCCAGCCCCGGTGTCTCCAGCCCGTCGACGGGGAACCCGTCGGTCAGGACGTACGACGGGCGCACGTCGAGCCGGGCCAGCGCGCGCCGCAGCGCCTCGACGTTGGCGACGTGCATGCCGAGCTCGTCGCACTCCGCGGAGGGGATCACCACCACTGACCAGGCGACCGCCCGACCGACGATGAGGTCGTAGCAGCGGTCGCGCGCCTTCGGGGTCAGCAGCTTGGAGTCCGCCAGCCCGGGGATCCGACCGCTCATCCCCTCGGACAGAATCGCGGCACCGGCCACCAGCGGGCCGGCGCAGGCGCCTCTCCCGGCCTCGTCGACACCCGCGACGGGAGCCAGACCCACCCGGGCCAGTGCGCGTTCGTATCCGTAGAGCCCGGCGTCGCAGCGCACCGTGGTTCCCTTGGGCAGGCTCATACTCAGACCTTAACCACCCCGGGATCGTCGGTGGTGGAGCACCCGGCCGGTCAGTCCGCACCCGTCGCGCGGTAGCGCCGGCGCCGCCACAGCGCCAGCAGCGAAGGCGCGGCGGCGAAGCCCAACGTGTACGGCGCGGTGGTCGTACCGACCGCGGAAGCCTTGTCCAGGGCCGGGTTGTCGAACGTCGCCGGGCGGCTGAGCCAGGTGGCGTTGGACAGCGGCCACACGACGGTGAACACCTTTCCCACCACGTCGGAGTCGGGGACCATACCGCCGCCGGGACTGCCGAGGTGCGACCGCGAGTCGGCCGAGTCGTTGCGGTTGTCGCCCATCACCCACAGATGACCGGGCGGGACAGTCACGTTGAACCTCGTGTCGGACGGGGCGTCGTTCCCGTCGAGGTACGGCTCGACCAGCGGAACGCCGTTGACCGTGATGCGGCCGAACTTGTCGCAACACTTCACCTTGTCGCCGCCCACGCCGATGACCCGTTTGACCAGGTGCCCACCCGCCGGGTAGAGCCCAACGAACTCCAGTCCGCGCGAGATCGGGTTCGAGGGATGGGTGCTCTCGGCCGCGGTGAGCCAGTTGCCGGGATCGTCGAAGACGATGATGTCCCCGCGTTGAACGTCGCCGAACCAGTACGACATCTTCTCGACCAGGATCCGGTCGTTCTTGACCAGCGTCTGGTCCATCGAGCCCGACGGGATGTAGAACGCCTGGACGAAGAACGTCTTGATGACGATGGCAAGCGCGAGTGCCATCACCAGCAGGACGATGACCTCCTGCCACAGCGGCAGGTTCCGCTTCACCTTCTGCTGCCGCTTGGAGCTGCCGGCCGGTTCGCCCGGAAGGAGCCCTACGTCAGCAGAAGTGTCCGCACCGGAGTCCGTTGCTGCCAGTGAGTCCGACCCGTCTGTCTCACCGGGTGTGTGCGAGCCGGTCGCGGTCACGCTGGCGTCGCCCCCTGGGCCTGGTTGGTCACTCAACGAGCCTACCGTCCGGGTCAGCGCGCCGAGGTGGTCTCGCGCTTCTCCTTGATCTTGGCGGCCTTGCCCCGCAGGTTGCGCAGGTAGTAGAGCTTGGCCCGTCGGACGTCGCCCCGGGTCACCACTTCGACCCGGTCGATGATCGGCGTGTGCAGCGGGAACGTCCGCTCGACGCCGACTCCGAAGCTGACCTTGCGAACCGTGAAGGTACGGCCGATACCGGAGCCCTGCACCCTGATGCACACACCCTGGAAGACCTGGACCCGGGAGCGGGTGCCCTCCACGACCTTGACATGCACCTTGAGCGTGTCACCGGGACGGAACTCCGGCATGTCGTCGCGGGCGGTCATCGCGGCGATGGTGTCGATGACGTTGGCCATGAGTGTGTCGCTTCCTCGTCGGTGCCAGGGGTCACCGCGCGTGTCGTCACTGCAGGTCGTCAGGAGTGGATCGGAATGCACTTCGGCGCTCCCCCGCTGGCAGGAGCTCCGCCCGGCACTGCGCACGTGGGCCGCACCGGGACGCGCTGGTCCGACGTCCCAGTCTGCCATACCAGACCCCGGGTCCCGAATCGGCCGGGACCGGACCCAACGCCCGGCTCGAAGCGCCCGGATCAGGCCTCGGCGTGGTCCGAGGGCCGCTCGCGGTCGGCCCGCTCGGCCAGCACCGCCCGGTCGTGCGCGTCCAGCGCCGCGGGGTCGAGCGCGGCGATCAGGTCGGGCCGGCGATCCGCGGTCCGGCGCAGACCCTGGTCACGACGCCACCGCGCCACCAACGCGTGGTTGCCCGACGTCAGTACGTCCGGCACCTCCAGCCCGCGCCACGAAGCCGGCTTGGTGTAGAGCGGGTACTCCAGCAGGCCACCGTCGCCGCCGGTGCCGTGGGACTCCTCGCTCAGCGATGCGGGGTTGCCCATGAAGCCAGGAAGCAACCGGACGACGGCCTCGACGATCACGAGCGCGGCGGCCTCTCCACCGGAGAGCACGAAGTCCCCGATGCTGATCTCCTCGACCGGCATCCGGGTCGCCGCGTGGTCGAGGACCCGCTGGTCGATCCCCTCGTAGCGTCCGCACGCGAAGATCAGCCACGGCTCCGCCGCGAGCGCCTCGGCCCGGGCCTGTGTGAACCGATGTCCGGCCGGCGTCGGCACTATCAGTCGGGGACGCGTGTAAAGCCCGGACAGCTCATCCAGCGCCTCGCCCCAGGGCTCGGGTCGCATCACCATCCCAGCGCCGCCGCCTGCCGGCGTGTCGTCGACGGTGCGATGCCGGTCGTGGGTCCAGCTCCGCAGGTCGTGCACGTGGACGTCGACCAGACCCGACTCCTGGGCCTTCCCGACCAGCGAGAGCCGGAGCGGCGAGAGGTAGTCCGGAAAGATCGACACGATGTCGATGCGCATGCGACGGCCTACCGCGGCCCGTCGCGACGCGATGGACCGGCGGGATCCTCGACCTCGTCGGTCTGGTTCAGGGGCTCCGGGTCGAGCAGCCCCGGACGGCTGTCGATCGTGAGGGTGCCGGCGGCCGAGTCGACCTCTGGCACGAGCTCGGCGACGAACGGGACGAGCACCTCCACCCCATCGCTGCGACGCACCGAGAGCACGTCCTGCGCCGGGAGGTGGATGAGATGCTCGACGGTGCCCACCTCGTCGCCTCCGGTGGTACGGGCGCGGAGTCCGACCAGCTGATGGTCGTAGTACTCCGCGGGATCGTCGGGTCGCTCCTGCGACGGCACCTGGAGCGTCAGCATCGACCCGCGCAGCGCATCGGCGGACTCCCGGTCGGAGACCTCGGAGAAGGTCAGCAGCCAGCGAGATCCGTGTGGTCGGGCCAGCTGGACCGTCAGGGTCGGATGCGCCGGCGCGGTGCTGGCGACCACGACTCCGGCGGCGAACCGGCGGTCGGGCTCGTCGGTGCGGACGTCGACCGACACCTCGCCGCGCAGTCCGTGTGCGCGGCCGATTCGGCCGATCACGACCTGAACCGTCTCCGGTTCGGTCAACGGCGTTTGTCGACGTCGACGAAGTCGACCCTGGCCCCGCCCTTGCCGGCGAGGGCTCCGATCACCGTGCGCAGCGCGGTCGCCGTGCGCCCGGCCCGGCCGATCACCTTTCCCAGGTCGTCGGGGTGGACCCGCACCTCGATCACCGGTCCCCGGTGCTGTTCGCGGGTGCGCACCGCGACGTCGTCCGGATGCGTGACGATCCCGCGTACCAGGTGCTCCAGCGCCTCCGTCAGCACCGGACTCAACCGTCGCTGGCGGCGGGCGGGTCGCCGATGGTCTCGGCCTCGGCGACGACCTCCTCAACCCCTGCCGGGGTCTCATCGGCGGGCGGCGAGACGGCGTCCGGCACGGGCTCGGCCGCGGCCGCGGCCGGCGGGGTCGTCGCCGGCGGTGTTTCGGCCGGCCCGGTCTCTGCCGGGGCGGCCGCCGCGGCGGCCTTCTTGGTGGCCCGCCGCGGGGTGACGGCCTCGCTCCTGGGTTCGTTGTGCGCCTCTTGCAGCGCCTCGTTGAAGATGTCGGACTTGTCCCGCCGCGCGCGGGCCTCGAGCAGTGGCGCGGGCGCGGGTTCGCCCCTGTACTTCTGCCAGTCGCCGGTGAGCTTGAGGATCGCAGCCACGGGCTCGCTCGGCTGGGCGCCGACGCCCAGCCAGTACTGTGCGCGCTCGGAGTCGACCTCGATGAACGACGGGTCGCTCTTGGGGTGGTACTTGCCGATCTGCTCGATCACCCGACCATCGCGCTTGGTGCGCGAGTCGGCGACGACGATCCGGTAGTACGGCGCACGGATCTTGCCCATGCGCTTGAGCCTTATCTTGACGGCCACGGGTGTGGGGTCTCCCTAACGTCTGTGCACGGTGATGGGTCGGCGGCTGTCCGCGTGGGGTTGCGGAGCCGGCCCGGCTGATCCGCCGGCGGCACGGGATGAGAGGGCCCGGACGCACGCGGATTCGACCGTTCATTCTGCCAGACACAGCCGTCTGCACGTAATCGACGCATCGACGGATGGTGCCAGCCGCGCGCCGAGTCCGAGGTTTCGACGTCAGGCCACGATGCGGCCGCGGAGCACGATGCGGGCGGGTTGCTCGAGTACGCGCAGGTCGTCGAGCGGGTTGCGCGGGTAGACGACGAAGTCGGCCTCCGCGCCCTCGCTCAGCGTCGACTCCCGGCCCAGCCACTCCCGGGCACGCCACGACGCGGCGCCGAGCGCGTCGGCTGCGCCGATGCCGTATCCCGCCAGCGCCTGGACCTCGCTCGCGATGATGCCGTGCGGAAGCGCTCCGCCGGAGTCGCTGCCTGCGTAGATCGGTACGCCCGCCTCGTACGCGCCTCGGATGGTCTCGCGGCGTCGGGCGTGCAGGTCGCGCATGTGCCGGGCGTACGTCGGGTATCTCGACTCACCGGCCGCGGCGTACTGCGGGAAGTTGTCCACCTGCACGGCCGTGGGAACCAGCGCGATCCCGCGCGACGCCATCGCGTCGACCAGGTCGGCCGACAGGCCGGTGCCGTGCTCGATGCAGTCGATGCCCGACTCGATCAGATCCGGCAGCGCGTCCTCTCCGAAGACGTGGGCGGTGACACGCGCGCCGTGCGCGTGGGCGGTCTCGATCGCGGCCTCGACCGCGTCCCGCGGCCAGCAGGGCGTCAGGTCACCGGCGTCGCGGTCGATCCAGTCCCCGACGAGCTTGACCCAACCGTCGCCGCGCTTGGCCTCCATCGCGACGTAGTCGGGAAGCTCCGCCGGCTCGATCTCGTGCCCGTAGTTGCGGATGTAGCGCTTCGTGCGTGCGATGTGCCGGCCGGCACGGATGATCCTCGGCAGGTCGGCACGGTCGTCGATCCATCTCGTGTCGGCGGGCGACCCCGCGTCTCGCATCAGGAGTGTCCCGGTCGCGCGGTCGTCAAGCGCCTGCTGCTCCGCGACGTCGTCCGGCACGGCGCCGTTCTCATCGAGCCCCACGTGGCAGTGGGCGTCCACGAGCCCCGGCACGATCCAGCCCTCCGCGGCGACGTCGGCGTCGGCCACCGGCTCGAAGGTGATCCGACCCTCGACCACGAAGACCTCCCGGCGCTCGCCCTCCGGCAGCACGTACCCGCGAACGGCGAAGGCGTCGGTCATGAACCCGACGGTACCGGGACCAGGGGCGTTCGACCGGCCGGTGGGACGTCGGCCAGGCGTGCGCTGCGGGTGCTACTTGGTGGGTGGCAGCAGGTTGCGGAACTCCTTCGGGAGCTCGAAGTCCTCCGGCAGCTCGGCCGCCTTCCCGCCGCCACCGAACGCGGACGGGACCTCGCCGGGCGCCGCTGCGCGCCGTTGCGCGCCGGCCTGCTCAGCCGCTGCGCGCTTGGCCGGGTTGCCCGACCCGCGCTTGGCCTTGCCCTTCTTCGCCACCTGCCTGGCCTTGCCGCGCTTGCCCATGCCCGGCATCCCGGGCAGTCCCGGCATTCCCTGCCCGTTGGCCATCGCCGTCATCATCTTGCGCGCCTCGAAGAACCTGTCGACGAGCCCGTTGACGTCGGATACCTGGCTTCCCGAACCGCGTGCGATCCGGGCCCGCCGCGAACCGTCGATCAGCTTCGGGTTGGCCCGCTCGGCGGGAGTCATCGACAGGATCACCGCCTGGAGGCGGTCGATCTCCCGCTCGTCGATGCTCTCGATCTGGTCGCGGTACTGCCCCATCCCGGGCAGCATCCCGAAGATCTTGCTGAGCGACCCCATCTTGCGGACCGCCTGCATCTGCTGCAGGAAGTCGTCGAGGGTGAAGTCGCCGCCGGTGCCCTGCAGCTTGGCCGCGGTCGCGGCGGCCTGGTCGGCGTCGAAGGCCTTCTCCGCCTGCTCGATCAGCGTGAGCATGTCGCCCATGCCGAGGATCCGGGAGGCCATCCGGTCGGGGTGGAACACGTCGAAGTCGGTGAGCTTCTCGCCGTTGGAGGCGAACATCACCTGCCGGCCGGTGACCTGTGCGACTGACAGCGCAGCGCCACCGCGAGCGTCGCCATCGAGCTTGGTGAGTACGACCCCGTCGAAACCGACTCCGTCGAGGAACGCCAGCGCGGTCGTGACCGCGTCCTGGCCGATCATCGCGTCGACGACGAAGAGCGTCTCGTCGGGCTTGACGGCGTTGCGGATCCGGGCTGCCTGCGCCATCAGGTCCGCGTCGATGCCCAGCCGCCCGGCTGTGTCGACGATCACCACGTCGTGGAGTGTGCGCCTGGCCTCGTCGATTCCGCGACGGGCGACATCGACCGGATCCCCGGTCCCGCCACCCGGTTCGGGTGCGAACACCGTCACACCGGCCTGCTCACCAACCACCTGCAGCTGGGTGACGGCGTTCGGCCTTTGCAGGTCCGCGGCGACAAGGAGCGGCGAGCTGCCCTGCTCCTTCAGCCAGCGACCCAGCTTCGCGGCGAGCGTGGTCTTGCCGGTGCCCTGCAGGCCGGCCAGCAGGATCACCGTCGGGGGGTTCTTCGCGAACCGCAGCCGCCGTGTCTCACCACCGAGGATCGTGATGAGCTCCTCGTTCACGATCTTGATGACCTGCTGGGCCGGGTTGAGGGCCTCGCTGACCTCCGCGCCGCGGGCGCGCTCCTTGACCGCCGCGATGAACGCCCGGACGGCGGGCAGCGCGACGTCCGCCTCGAGCAGCGCGACCCGGATCTCGCGGGCGCTGGCATCGATGTCGGCTTCGGAGAGCCGACCCTTGCCACGGAGGTTCTTGAACGTGGCGGCGAGACGGTCTTGCAGAGTGGCGAACACGACGAGTCCTTGCGGTCAGTTTCCAGTCTAAGGTTCTGGTCTAGTCGGCAAGGGTAGCCCGAGCGGTCACGTGTCGATCGGACTCGACGCCAGGGAGTCTCCCAGCACGTCGGCCACCTCGCGCGCACGCTCCCCCAGCGGCCGGCCGTCCGGACCGCACACATAGAACACGTCCACGGCCTGCGGCCCGACCGTGTTGAGGTGTGCCGAGCGGATGTCGAGCTGCAGCCGCTCGAGGACCCGGCAGATGTCGTACAGCAGGCCGGGCCGGTCCGACGCACGTACCTCCAGCACGGTCGCGGACTGCGACGCATCAGGGTGCACGACGACGCTGGGGGCTGGCCCAGCCTGACCTGCGGACGCGCGTCTGACCCGGTCCAGGCCGTGACCGGTCAGGGCCCGGCGCAGCACGTCGCGCAGCCGCGGCTCGTCGACCGCCTCACCGCCCACGTGCCAGCTCGACACGCCGGTGCCGCGTTCGGTGTGCACATCGGCACGTCGCACCGGCAGGTTGAGCAGTGCCAGGCTGCCGGCCACGGCCGACAGCAGGCCGATCCGGTCGGGAGCGGCGAACTCGAGCCTGGCGCCGGACTCGCTCGCCGTGACCAGCAGGGTGAAGTCGCCCGTCACACGGGGCACGCGCCGCCGGCGAGGCGTCCGGGCGAAGACCGGAGTCGGCCCGAGCTCGGAGCGGACACGACGCACGAGATCCGAGACCAGCTGCTGGCGCCACGTCGTCCAGGCGGCCGGCCCGGTGGCCCGTGCATCAGCCTCGGTGAGGGCCGTCAGCAGATCGAGCCGGGCGCCCGTACCGACGACGTTGGCGACAGCCCGGGCCGTCGCCGGGTCGTCGAGGTCTCGCCTGGTCGCCGTCTCGATCAGCAGCAGATGGCGGCGAACCAGCATCGCGACGGTCGCGGCGTCACCGCTGTCGTAGCCGAGCCTGCGGGCGATCTGCCAGGTCAGCACCTCTCCCGACTCGCTGTGGTCACCCGGCTGTGCCTTGCCGATGTCATGCAGGAGCGAGGCGACGAACAGCAGGTCCGGACGGGCGACCCGCCGCACCAGCGCCGCGGCTTCAACACACGTCTGCACCATATGCCGGTCGACCGTGTGGCGGTGGACCGAGGAGCGGGGGGCCAGGGACCGCACCGCGGACCACTCCGGAAACAGCCGGGAGACGGCCCCGGCCTGGTCGAGGGTCTCCCAGGTCTCCACCAGGGCCGGCCCGGAACCCAGCAGGCGGGCGAGTAGGTCCCGCGCGGCCGCCGGCCAGGGGACCGGCATGTCCGCGCCGGTACGCGCCATCGACACCGCCGAGACCGGCGAGAGCATGAGCCGCCGTTCGGCCGCCGCCACGGCGGCGCGGAGCACCAGTACGGGATCGCTGGGCGGATCGGCATGGGCGGTCAGGACGATCTCGTCCTCCTGGCGGGCCACTCCCGGGACCAGAGGGATCTGCTCGGGTCCTCGACCGGAGCGGCGCCGGGGAGCGGCGAGCAGGTGCTCGACCCGGCGCCAGGTCAGATCGCAGATGTGGGCGATACCCCGGCCGGCCTCGCACACGTCGTGCCGTATGTCGTCGGCGTCGCCGCCGAGCAGGTCGGCGACGTCCGCCAGGAACTCCGGGCGCAGCCGGTCGGTGGCGCGTCCGGCCACCAGGTGCAGGGCGTCGCGGACGTCGAGCAGGGTGTGACGCTGGCGCTGCAGCTCGGCGTGTGGGACGTCGACCAGCCAGGTGGCGACCAGCGCACTCAGCACGGTCGCGTCGCGAAGGCCTCCTTTGGCCTCCTTCAGGTCCGGTACGGCCAGATGCGCGAGGTCACCGACGGCCACCGCCCGGGTCCGCGACAGCTCCGCCAGCTCAGGCAGCCGGGCTCGGGCCGAGCGCCGCCACTGGGCCAGCAGGTTGCTCCGCACCGCGAGCGTCAGGGCGCCGTCGCCGGCGACATGTCGTGCGTCCAGCATCCCCAGGGCGACGCGCAGATCCTGGGCGGCGGCGAGCGTGGTCTGGTCGACCGACCGGACGGCATGGTCGATCTGGTACCCCTTGTCCCACAAGGGGTACCAGATCCGGTCCGCAAGGTCCGCGACCATGGATTCTGAGTGGCTGTCGGCGTGGATCAGCACGACATCGAGATCGCTGTGCGGTGACAGCTCCAGCCGGCCGTACCCGCCGACGGCGACCAGGCTGATCCCGGTGGCCGGACCGTCGAGCGCGTTGACGGAGGACGCCAGAAGCACGGCCAGCTGCTCGTCGGCGCTCTGCGCGAGGCTCCGCCGCAGCCGGGCCAGCTCGAAGCGTTCGACCGGGCCCCGCTTCGCCGAACTCGGGTTCGGCGGCGCTGTGCTCGACGCCCCGATGCTCACCCCTCTCTCCCGTGACCCGTCGACGCGCCGGCCTAGATGGCCGCTGCGTCTCGCTCACCGGTCCGGACGCGGACGACGTGCTCGACCGGGGACACCCAGACCTTGCCGTCCCCGATGCGACCCGTCGCGGCGCTCTTGACGATGATGTCGACGACATCGGTCGCATCGGGGTCGTCGACGAGCACCTCCAGCCGTACCTTGGGCACGAGCGCCACGTCGTACTCGGCACCCCGGTAGACCTCGGTGTGGCCCTTCTGCCGGCCGTATCCACTGGCCTCGGTGACCGTCATGCCGGTGACACCGAACGACTCCAGGGCGGACCGCACGTCGTCGAGCCGGTGCGGCTTGATCACCGCGGTGATGAGCTTCATGAGTGCACCCTCTCCTCAGGCTGACGGGACTGCTGGGCGGTGGCGAGGGCCGGCTCCGGACGCGTACTGGCCAGGCTGGCGTGGTTCTCGTAGGCGGACTCGGCGTGGAACACCTGGTCGATGCCCATGACCTCGTCCTCCTCGGTGACGCGGAAGCCCATCGTCTTGTCGATGATGGTGCCGATGATGTATGCACCGACGAACGAGAAGGTTCCGACGGCGACCACCGCGAGAGCCTGCTTGCCCAGCAGCTCCAGTCCGTCCATCCCGCCGCCGTAGAGCAGGCCCGTGGCACCGGAGACCGTCTGGGGAGCGGCCAGGAAGCCGATCGCTATCGACCCGAACGCACCACCGACGAGGTGGACGCCGACGACGTCCAGGGAGTCGTCGAAGCCGAACCGGTACTTCAGCGAGACGGCGAGCGCGCAGAGCGCCCCGGCGAGCAGGCCGAGCGCGATCGAGCCGACGGGACTCAGCGACGCGCACGACGGCGTGATCGCGACCAGACCGGCCACCGCGCCCGAGGCGGCCCCCAGGGTCGTTGCGTGGCCGTCACGCAGCTTCTCCACGACGAGCCAGCCGAGGACCGCGGACGCGGTGGCGACCTGCGTGTTCATGAAGACCAGCGAGGCGCCGCCGTTCGCTCCCAGGGCGGATCCGGCGTTGAACCCGAACCAGCCGAACCAGAGCAGGCTGGCACCGAGCATCACCAGCGGAAGGCTGTGCGGCCGCATCGGGTCGCGCTTCCAGCCGACCCGCTTTCCGAGGACGAGCGCGAGAGCCAGCCCGGCCGCACCGGCGTTGACGTGGACCGCCGTACCGCCGGCGAAGTCGAGGACGCCCATCTTGGCCAGCCACCCGGCGCCGTTGCCGTCGGCATCACCGAACGCGAACACCCAGTGCGCAACCGGGAAGTAGATCACCGTGACCCAGGCGGCGACGAACACCACCCAGGCGCCGAACTTGGCGCGGTCGGCGATCGCGCCGCTGATCAGCGCGGGCGTGATGATCGCGAACATCAGCTGGAAGGCGGCGAAGACCAGCAGCGGGATCGGGTACTCCGCGCCGTTGATCGCGACCTTGTCGAAGGCGTCGCCCAGCCCGATGTCGGAGAGGCCCCCGATCAGGCCGTTCCCGCCGTCGCCGAAGGACAGTGAGAACCCGAAGAGCACCCAGAGGATGGAGACGACGCCGATCGTGGCGATGCTCATCATCAGCATGTTGAGGACGCTCTTGGCTCGAACCATGCCGCCGTAGAAGAAGGCAAGTCCCGGGGTCATGAGCAGGACGAGGGCTGAGCTCATGAGAACCCAGGCAGTGTCGCCTGTGTTGATGTGGGGCATTTCAGCTCCTGACGCAGGGATGTCCGACGTCGAGAAGCATGGGCGGTGAACATTTCGCCGGGGGGCGCCGGAGGTTGCGCCGACGTGACATGTCGCGCTGCTTTGTTACGTCCGCGTGAAACCGGCTCCGGACGGCTGCCCGATCAGGTGCTCGGACGTGGGCGGTCTCAGAGCAGCGCGTCGACGAACGCCTGCGGGTCGAACGGCGCCAGGTCGTCCGCGCCCTCCCCGAGGCCGACCAGCTTGACCGGCACGCCGAGCTCCCGCTGGACCGCGATGACGATGCCGCCCTTCGCGGTGCCGTCCAGCTTGGTCAGCACGATCCCCGAGACGTCGACCACCTCAGCGAACACCCGGGCCTGCGTCATGCCGTTCTGACCGGTCGTCGCGTCGAGGACGAGCAGTACCTCGGTGACCGGCGCCTGCTTCTCGATCACCCGCTTGATCTTGCCGAGCTCGTCCATCAGACCGGTCTTGGTGTGCAGCCGGCCGGCGGTGTCGATGAGCACGGTGTCGACCTCCTGCTCGACGCCGGCGCGTACGGCGTCGAAGGCGACGCTCGCCGGGTCGCCCCCTTCGGGACCTCGAACCGTCGGGACTCCCACCCGCTCGCCCCAGGTCTGGAGCTGGTCCACCGCGGCGGCGCGGAAGGTGTCGGCGGCACCGAGCAGCACGTCCCGGTCCTCGGCGACGAGTACTCGCGCGAGCTTCCCGACGGTCGTCGTCTTCCCCGTGCCGTTGACGCCGACCACCATCACCACGCCGGGCAGGCCGTCCCGCCGGTTCACCCGCAGCGCCCGGTCCATGCTCGGATCGACCAGCGCCAGCAGCTCCTCGCGCAGCATGGCGCGGGCCGCCTCCCCGGATGCCACCCCTTCGACGCGGACGCGGGTGCGCAGGCGTTCGACCAGCTCGTGTGCGGGCGCCACCCCGACGTCGGCGACCAGCAGCGTCTCCTCGATCTCGTCCCAGGTGTCCTCGTCGATCCGGTCGCGGCTCAGCAGCGCCAGCAGGCCCTGCCCCAGGCTCGACTGGGAGCGCGCGAGCCGGGCACGCAACCGGATCAGGCGTCCCTGGGCGGACTCGGGACGCTCGATCGTGGGGACCGGCGCGGCGGGCTCCGGCGGGGCTTCGATCGTGTCCGGGCCGGGTCGGTAGGGGGAGTCCTCGGCGGCTGAGCCGTCACGGTCCTGGTCGGCCGGGACGGTCGGAGACGGCGCCTCAGGTCCGGTCGGGGTCTGCCGGGTGGGGGTCGGGCGGGTGGCGGTCGGCCGGGTGGGGGTCGGCCGGTGTCGGCGCAGCCTGGTCGTGACCAGCCCGACGACCAGCGACACGAGCGCGACCGCCAGCACGATGACGAGATAGATGTAGTCGCCCATGGGCGCCGATCCTGTCAGACGCCGACCGGGGCACGGTCAGGCCGGTTGCCGGGCGGTCGGCGAGGAGTACGGTCCGGTCTCCGTCCGCGCGCGCGGGCACAGCCGGGCCGGCACGAGGCTGTCGGCGGGGATCAGGCGCTGCCGGAACCCGGCCGTCTGTCCGGGTGCGAGGACTGTCCCGCGTACTCATCATCGAGCGGTATCCGGTCGGCTGCGCTGCTCATCGCGTTGGACAGCCAGGCCGCATTGGGGATGTCGCGACCGCGGAAGGGGAAGGCCACGAACACCACGGTGAACGCCGCGAGAACAAGGATCACGGACATCGCGACGATCAGGTAGAGCATGGGTGCAACCCCCGGCGGTCGATGGTCGATGAGGTCGCGTCAATCACGGGTGGCCAGGACTGACACGACGAGACGTTCGTGCCTTCCATGATGCCAGGTGGCCAGCACCGGAGTGGCAACAAACCGGCATCCCGCCCAAAGCGCTCTGATCGAGGCGCTCGTCCCCGGTCAGGCGCTCTCCGCGGCCTCCCGCAGCCGCTGGCTGATCACCGCCGAGACCCCGTCGCCGCGCATCGAGACGCCGTAGAGCGCGTCGGCGATCTCCATCGTGCGCTTCTGGTGCGTTATCACCATCAGCTGTGAGCTCTCGCGCAGCTCCTGGTAGATCTGGAGCAGCCGGTCCAGGTTGGTGTCGTCGAGGGCGGCCTCGACCTCGTCGAGGATGTAGAACGGTGACGGCCGGGCCTTGAACAGCGCGACCAGGAACGCCACCGCGACCAGCGAGCGCTCGCCGCCGGACAGCAGCGAGAGCCGCTTGATCCGCTTTCCCGGGGGACGGGCCTCCACGTCGAGCCCGGTGGCAAGCATGTCGTCCGGATCGGTCAGCACGAGCCGGCCGTCTCCGCCGGGGAAGAGCCGCGCGAAGATCTCGGCGAACTCGCGGGCCACGTCGAGGTAGGCCTCGGTGAACACCTGGTGCACGCGCTCATCGACCTCGCGAACGATGTCGAGCAGATCCCTGCGGGTCCGCTTGAGGTCCTCGAGCTGCTCGGTGAGGAACCGGTGGCGTTCCTCCTGCGCGGAGAACTCCTCCAGCGCGAGTGGGTTGACGGTGCCGAGCACGGCCAGCTGTCGTTCGGCCGTCTGCAGGCGCCGCTGCTGCTCCTCACGGACGTAGGGAACCGACTCGGGTTCGGCCGCTTCTTCCGGGTCGTGCGTCTCCGCAGCCGGGACGGGTTGTGCGGGGCCGTACTCAGCGACGAGCGCGTCGACGTCCAGACCCAGCTCGTCGAGCGCGCGCTGCTCCGACTGTTGGATCGTCATCCGCAGCTCCGCCCGGGATACGTCCTCACGGTGAACGGTCTCGGTGAGCTCTCCCAGCTCGGTCTCCAGGCCGCGCACGAGTGCCCGCTGGGCCGAAAGCCGCTCGTCGCGCTCGTACATGTCCCGCTCGACCTCGGCCCGCCGGGCGGCGGCATCGCGGAGCGACTGCTGGAGCCGGTCCAGGACGCGAGAGATCCCGCGGCCGACGGCCTCGGCCGCCTGTCGTTCACGGACGCGCCGGTGCCGACGGGCCATCGCGGCGGCCCGGGCGTGCCGTTCGGCCTGCGCCGACCGCAGCAGCGCGTCGGCCTGCCCGCTCAGCGCATTCGCGCGCTCCTCGGCGGTACGCAGGACGAGTCGAGCCTCCGTCTCGGCCTGCCGGCCGACCCGGGCCGCCTGGGTGAGGCGCTCCAGCTCTGCGGTTTCCGGCTCCTCGTCGGAGTCGTCGGTCGCGGCAGCGAGCCGCCGCTCGAGGTCGGCCAGGCCGGCCAGGTCGCGGCGGTGCACCTCTTCGGCCTCGCTGATCGCCTCGAGGAGTCGGTCGGCCTCTCCCCCGGCGGCCCGCGCCAGCGCACCGAGCTGGCCGAGCTCCTCCGCGACGGCGGTCATCGCAGCATCCGACTCGTGCAGCTTGGCCAGCCAGACGTCGACGCTGCGCTGCGCCGACTCACGCTCCTCGGTGAGTCGCGACAGCTCGAAGCGCAGCCGTTCGCAGGCGTGCGTCGACGCGTCCAGCCGCCGGGTCGCCTCGTCGACGGCCGCCTGGACCTCGATCAGGCTCGGCACCGCCGACGACCCGCCCATCGCGAAATGCCGGCCGAGAAGGTCGCCGTCGCGCGTGACCGCCACGACATCGGCACGCTCGTTCACCAGCGCCTGCGCATCGTCGAGTCCACCGACGACGGCGACCTTGGACATCAGCTGCCGCAGCGCGGCCCGCAGCTGCGGCGGACCGTCGACCACGTCGACGGCGTACACCGCGCCCGGGGGCAGCTCGGGCCAGGCTGTCTCCTCGCGCTCCTCGCGCTCCTCGCCTTCCTCGCGCACGCGTCCGGCGACCAGGATCCCGGCCCGGCCGCGGTCCTCGGCGCGCAGCCGCGCGATCGCGTCGACCGCCGCGTCGGTCTGTGACACGGCGACAGCATCCGCGGCGGCGCCGAGGGCCGCCGCCACCGGAGCCTCGTACCCGGTCTGGACCGACAGGAGCGCCGCGACGGATCCCAGGAGCCCCGGCAGGTCACCGGCCGTTGCGACCAGCGCCGCGGGGCCGTCGGCGCGGGAGAGCCCCAGCTCCAACGCGTCCTTGCGGGCGTGCAGGCCGGCCCGCTCGCGCTCGGCCTGGTGCAGCTCGTCCCTGGTCTTGCCCAGTCGATCCTCGAGGTCGTCGAGCACCGACCGGGCGGCTTCGTACTCGGCATCGAGGCCGCGCTCACCCGCGTCGAGGCCGGCGATCCGGACCTCCAGCGAGGTGAAGTCGTGCTGCGCCCGGGAAGCCCTCTCCAGGGCGAGCTGCCGGGCGTCCGACAACCGGCCGATCTCCGAGTCCGCGGCTGCGGCGCGGCTGCGCAGCGCGGCCACCTGGCCGGACAGCCGGGCCAGACCCTCGCGCCGGTCGGCTCCCGCCCGCAGCAGGCCCGCGACCCGCCGGTCCTCCTCGGCGGCGGCGGCCTCGGCCCTACGACGGTCCTCGATCGCGCGGCCGAGCGCCGACCGGTGGCGCTCGACGTCGGCGGAGATGCCGGTCTGCGCCGCCCGGACACGGCCGGCCTCGGCCTCGAGCTCGTCCGGGTCCGGCCCGGTGCGTACCTCCTCCAGGCCCTCCGCCAGGTTGCGTGCCCGCTCTGCCGAGAGACCCGCCATCCCGGTCAGCCGCTCCCGCATGCTCGACAGCTGGTACCACGTCTCCTGGGCGCCGGCCAGCCGAGGGGCATCGCCGCGCAGGGCGTCCTGAAGGCCGGCCTCGTCCGACCGGGCCTGCGTGAGCGCGGTGACGAGCGCGGCGCGTCGCTCGCGCAGCTGCGACTCCTCGGCCAGCTCCTGTTCCAGGGCGGTCCGGAGGGTCAATAGGTCGTCGGCGAGGAGCCGTGCCCTGGCGTCGCGGGCATCGGCCTGGATGGTGGCCGCGCGGCGTGCGACGTCCGCCTGCCGGCCGAGGGGCTTCAGCCGACGACGGATCTCGGTGAGCAGGTCTTGGAGCCGGTTCAGGTTGCCGTCGGTCGCGTCGAGCTTGCGGACCGCCTTCTCCTTGCGCTTGCGGTGCTTGAGGACGCCGGCGGCCTCCTCGACGAAGCCGCGACGCTCCTCCGGGGAGGCGTACAGGATCGCGTCGAGCTGCCCCTGACCGACGACGACGTGCATCTCCCGGCCGATGCCCGAGTCGCTCAGCAGGTCCTGGATGTCCAGCAGCCGGCAGCCATGCCCGTTGATCGCGTACTCCGAGCCGCCGTTGCGGAACATCGTCCGCGAGATCATGACCTCGGTGTAGTCGATGGGCAGGGCGCCATCGGTGTTGTCGATGGTGAGGAGGACCTCCGCGCGACCCAACGGCGGCCGGGCTGCCGTGCCGGCGAAGATGACGTCCTCCATCTTGCCGCCGCGCAGCGACTTGGGTCCCTGCTCGCCCATCACCCAGGCGAGGGCGTCCACCACGTTCGACTTCCCGGAGCCGTTGGGCCCGACGACGCAGGTGATGCCCGGCTCGAGCCGGAGGGTGGTCGAGGACGCGAACGACTTGAACCCACGAAGTGTGAGGCTCTTGAGATACACCGGGTGCTACTCCTCTGCACGGCGCGGTCGTTCGACGTCCAGTCCGCAGGTGATCGGTGAGGGAAGACCGGTCCCGAGCCTATCGACGCCCCGTGCCCGCACTACGTCCGACGCGCCGCCGGGGCGTGGCAACCCGGGCACGCTGCGTGTGCGACCGCTCGGTCACGTGTCGGATCGGCGGATGCCTGGTTCGAGTTCGGCAGGTGCACAGGTATGGGTCGTCGGCCGGGCCACTGCCGGGATTGCGCAGTTGTTGGTCACGGTTGAACCCCGATGACCACCTGCCGCGCAAAGGTCGGTGCGTGCGGCTCACGCTGACGCACCACCCCAGGGGAGGCCATCATGTCGGCCGCGGCAAGAAGTGTGTGCAGTTGTTGAGCGCTCGCCGTAACCCGTGCCTACCGGCGAGACACGTTGTCGGATGGCGCGTCAACAAGTGTCGGATCGCGCGAAATAAGTGTCGGATCGCGGGGTTAGGTGAGGGCGGGCTGGTACTCGTCTTGGTGCTCGTCCTGGTACTGGCCCTCGGTGTCAGCCAACATCAACATCTGACCTTCGTGGATCGCGGCACACAGCGAGTCGTTCTCGGCCTGCAGGCGCATCAGCTGCGCCTCCAGGTCGGCAACGCGCTGACGCAACCGCCGCGTCTCCTCAATCAGCCGAAGGTCGGAACCTCCTACGTAGCCGAGGAGTGCTTTGGCCAATGTAATCCTCCGTTTGACATGGGATCGTGCGTGTGGATCCTCACGGGCAGCCGCCCAAGACGAATCGTCAGAAACAGCGGCCGCGCGGGGGTTACGTCTAGGGTCCACCGGAAATGGGCCATCGTCAACCGGGCCGGGCGCTGACCTCGGGACCGGGCCCTGGAGGAGCCGGCCACGGACGTTGCCCGCCGGATGTCAGCGGGTCGCTACCAGCGGGGGCTGCGAGGCTGACGCTGACAGGTGGGACAGGTGTAGGACGACCGGTTCATGAACCGGAAGCGCCGGATCAGCGTGCCGCAGCGACCGCACGGTTCCCCCGCCCTTCCGTACACCGCCAGTGAGCGCTCGAAGTACCCGCTCTCACCGTTCACGTTGACGTACAGCGCGTCGAACGAGGTGCCGCCCTGCTCCAGAGCGGCTGTCATGACCGAGCGCGTGGCGGTGACAACCGCGGCCACGTCAGGCAGGCGCAGCGCCTCGGTCGCCCGGGCGAAGTGCAGCCGGGCCAGCCACAGGGCCTCGTCGGCGTAGATGTTCCCGACGCCTGAGATCAGCGCCTGGTCGAGCAGCGCGCGCTTGATCCCGGTCCGCCGCTTCCGCAGCCGCCTCGCGAACTCGTCGAGATCGAAGTGGGGGTCCAGCGGGTCCCGCGCTATGTGGCTGATCTGGGCGGGGAGCTCCGCCCCGCCCTCCGCGACCAACAGCCCGCCGAACGTCCGCTGGTCCACGAACCGGAGGTCGGAGCCGTCGTCGAGGTCCATCCGCACACGCAGGTGCCGCTCGGCCGGCGCGTCATGGGGTCGGACCAGCAGCTGCCCACTCATGCCGAGGTGACCCAGCAGTGCGGAGCCGTCCTGCATGGCCAGCCAGAGGTACTTGCCGCGCCGGCGGGCGGCCACGACGCGGGACCCGACCAGCCGGGCGGCGAAGTCGACGGGCCCCCCGGTGTGGCGACGCACGGAACGCGGATGTGCCACCTCGACTGCGTCGATCCGGCGCCCGACCACAAAGCGTTCCAGCCCCCGGCGTACCACCTCGACCTCAGGGAGTTCGGGCATCGCCCATCCAGTCGGCGGTCCCGGCGTCGAGCTCCTCCTTGATGACCTTCCACGCGGTCTCGGCCGCCTGCTGCTCGGCCTCCTTCTTGCTCCGTCCCACGCCCTGGCCATAGATCGTGTCGGCAACCCGCACTCGGGCGACGAACGTCTTCGCGTGATCCGGGCCGCTTTCCCCGATCAGGTACTCGGGAAGCCCGCGCCCGCTGTCGGCCGCGAGCTCCTGCAGGCTCGTCTTCCAGTCCAGCCCGGCGCCGAGCCGCGCGGCCGCCTCCAGCAGGGGGTCGAACAGCCGATGCACGACGTCGGTGGCGGCGGTGAATCCTCCGTGCAGGTAGACGACGCCGATGACGGCCTCGGCCGTGTCGGACAGGATCGAGGACTTGTCCCTGCCGCCGGTGACCTCCTCGCCCCGGCCTAGCAGGACGTACTCGCCGAGCCCGAGCGTTCTCGCGACCTCGGCGAGCGCACGGGCGTTGACGACCGCGGCCCGCAGCTTCGCCAGGCGTCCTTCGGAAAGGTCGGGGTGCGTGCGGAACAGCGTGTCGGTGATGACGAGCCCCAGTACGGCGTCCCCGAGGAACTCCAGCCGCTCGTTGGTCGGCAGTCCGCCGTTCTCGTAGGAGTACGAGCGGTGGGTCAGCGCGTGCTCGAGCTCCTCGTCGCACAGGTCGGGCACGCCAAGCTGCGCCCGGAGCTCGTCGTACTTGCCGACCACCTCGGTCAGAGGACCTGGCGACGATCGGCGCGGGGGCCGTACTGGCCGCACTCCGGGCACGCCCGGTGCGGAAGGTGCTTGGAGCCACACGCGGGATTGGTGCACGTCACCAGTGACGGTGCGGTGGCCTTCCACTGCGAGCGCCGGTGCCGCGTGTTGCTCCGCGACATTCTCCGCTTCGGAACTGCCACGATCTACTCCTCGTTCTCGCCGGTCGCGTCGTCGCGGCCGGCCGTGTTGTCGGCGGTGAGCGAGGCCAGTGCCGCCCACCGTGGGTCGGTCGGCTCCGCGTGGTGGTGCGCGGGCTCGTCCGCCAGACGCGCGCCGCACTCGGCACAGAGTCCGGGGCAGTCGTCGTCGCACACCGGGCGGAAGGGGAGCGCGAGCACGACCGCGTCACGCAGCACCGGCTCCAGATCGAGGTAGTCGCCCTCGAGGCGGCTTGCCTCGTCGTCCCGGGCGTCGCTCTCCGGATAGACGTACAGCTCCTGCAGCTCCACCACCAGCTCGTCCTCGACGGAGTCCAGGCAGCGGGCGCATTCCCCGGCGAGCGACGCTCGGGCCGTGCCCGAGGCGAGGATGCCCTCCATCACCGACTCCAGCAGGAGGTCGAGCTGGACCGGGCTACCTTCGGGTACGCCGATGAGCTCGATGCGGAGGTCCGGGGGCGCCGGCTCGGTCCGCGACACCCGCTTCGATGACCCGGGACGGCGGGCCAGCTCGCGGGAGTCGAGCACGAGCGGCGCTCTCGGGTCGAGGCGTTTCAGGGGTCCCCACTTCATCGCAGGCTACGTCGCGCAGGCAGAACAGCGGTCTACGAAGACCGGCCGGCCACATAGGCTACCTCGTGCGCTGGCTCCCGACCAAAACCCCCTGTGTCAGCGACCGTCCCCGGAGCCGGCGTCGGGATCTTCGCCCAGCGTGTCGAGCTCGCTGCGGCCGCGCAGCCGTTCGCGACCACGCGTGACCGCCTGGAGCGTCTTGGTGAGGCTGATCTCGAACGTGGCGAGCTTGGCGTCGACGTAGCCGTCGGTCTCGCGTCGCAGCTCTTCGGATTCACGACGCGCCGCCGTGACGATGTCCTCGGCCTCACGGCGGGCCGCTTGGACCACCTCGGTGTCCGCAACCAGGCGGTCGCGGTCCGCTCGGGCCGCCGAGCGCATCGCCTCGACCTGCTCATGACCTGCGGCGACGAGCACCTCCCGGTCCGCGATCACCTTGTCGGCGGCGCCGAACGCCGCCGGCAGATCCGCGGCAAGGCGGTCGAGCATCGCGAGGACGTCGGCCCGGTTGATGACCGCCGACGCCGACATGGGCATCGACCGCGCGGTCGCAATCACCGCGCGAAGCTCAGCCAGCTGCCCGGACAGGTCAAGGCGCTGGTCGTCCGTGCTCGCGCCGTCCTCCGGAGCGAACGGGCCTTCGGCAGCCGCTCTGGTCACCGGGCTACACCTGTCCGAGTCGGACGAGCAGGCGCTCGAGGACGTGGCCGGGTATCAGGCCGGAGACGTCGCCGCCGTACGCCGCGACCTCTTTGACCAGGCTCGATGCGAGGAAGGAGTACTCCGGGCTGGTTGGTACGAACACCGTCTCGACTCCCGCCAGACTTCTGTTCATCTGCGCCATCTGGAGCTCATAGTCGAAGTCACTCACCGCTCGGAGCCCCTTGACGATCGTGCTGATGCCGTGGGAGGTGCAGAAGTCGACCAGCAGGCCATGGAACGCATCGACCTCGACGTTGGTGTAGTCCTGCGCGACGACCCTGAGCATCTCGAGTCGTTCGTCGACACTGAACAGACCCTCCTTGCCCTTGTTGAACAGCACCGCCACGGTGACTTCGTCGAAGAGCTCGGAGGCACGGGACACGATGTCGAGGTGGCCGTTGGTCACGGGGTCGAACGACCCTGGACAGACGGCTCTGCGCACGGTCTACTCCTGGCGCTCGGTGGCGGGGGCACGTGCGAGGGCAACGTACCAAAGGATTGTCTCCCCATATCGGCGTCGGCGCAGCAGGTGGTATGCCTCCGGCCACCTCGGCTCGGCCGCACGAACGGAGCGCTCCACGACGGCCAGCGCGCCGTCGGTGAGCCAGCGCATCGTTGCCAGTGCCTCCAGCACCTCGACGACGGCGGCGTTGCCGACCCCGTACGGCGGGTCGAGGTATGTCACCTCGAACGGCTCTCGATCGGGCGGCGTCGCGACCACCGACTCGACTCGTCCGGTGACGACGGTGAGGTCGTCCATGCCCAGCGTGGCGGCGTTGAGCCTGATGAGCGCGGCCGCCCGGCGGTCGGCCTCCACGAACGTCGCATGCCGGGCGCCTCGCGAGACGGCCTCGAGGCCGATCGCCCCAGATCCGGCGTAGAGGTCGAGCACGCTGATCCCCGCCATCGATCCGAGCTCGGACTCCAGCGATGAGAACAGCGCCTCCCGGGTGCGATCCGCGGTCGGTCTGGTCGAGGTTCCCGGCGGCGTCCGGAGTCGCCTTCCGCGAGCCAGACCGCCGATGATCCGGGTCACGGTGCGGCCGGACTGAGTGTTATGGGCGGCATCGCCGAAGCCTCGTCCTGGGACCGACGGTGCGGGTAGAAACTGGCGCAGAGTACAGTTTCACGTACGGTCGGTAACCACCTCGGGGGGTTACCGGCCGGATCCGTGCTCCGAGGCCCCGACCCCCCAGTCATCGGGCCCCCTGTCATCGGCCCCTCTGTCACCGGCCCCTCTGTCATCGGCCCCCCTGTCATCCGCCACGTCATCTGCACGGTCATCCGGGGTCAGGCCGCGCTCTCACGCTTTGTCGAGGTACCCGGCCTGGTCGGACTGCAGTAGCGCAGCGACCGCGCGGGCGAGTTCGGGGTGCCGTGAGAGCTCGGGGTCGGGCGCGACCAGCCGCTCGGCCGCGTCGCGCGCGGCGACGATCACCGACTCGTGGCGCAGCACGGAGAGCAGCCGGAGGCTGGACTTGCGTCCGGACTGGAGAGCGCCGAGCACGTCGCCCTCCCGGCGCTGTTCGAGGTCGAGCCGTGACAGGACGAAGCCATCCGTGGTCGCGGCGATCGCCTCGAGACGTTCGCGCTGCGGACTGCCCGTGGATGAGGCGGACACGAGCAGGCACAGGCCGGCCGCCTCTGCGCGGCCTACCCGTCCGCGCAACTGGTGCAGCTGGGAGACGCCGAAACGCTCGGCATCGAGGATCACCATCAACGTCGCGTTGGGCACATCGACGCCGACCTCGATCACGGTCGTCGACACGAGGACGTCGATCTCACCCGCGGCGAACCCGCGCATCGTCGCGTCCTTGGCCTCCGCCGACATGCGTCCGTGCAGCATCTCGACGCGGAGCCCTCGCAGCGGTCCGGTCGCGAGCTGCTCCGCCATCTCGACGACGGTGTGGGTCTGGCCGCGGCCGGTGGTGTCCGGCACGGGCTCGAGGCCGTCCGGTTCGGTGTTCTCGTCGTCGTCCAGGCCGATCCGCGGACAGACGACGTAGGTCTGGTGACCTCTTCCGGCCTCCTCGCGGACCCGCTCCCACGCCCGCTCGAGCCACGACGGCCGCTCGAGTGCAGGTACGACACTCGACTGGATCGGTGAACGACCGCCAGGCAGCTCCCGCAGCGTGGAGACGTCGAGGTCGCCGAACACGGTCATCGCGACCGTACGCGGGATCGGCGTCGCGGTCATGACCAGCACGTGCGGCGGCGCCTCGCCGGACTTGGCGGTCAGTGCCGCCCGTTGCTCGACCCCGAACCGGTGCTGCTCGTCGACCACGACCAGGCCCAGGTCCGCGAACTGGACCCGCTCCTCGAGCAGGGCGTGGGTGCCGACGGTGATGCCGGCGCCTCCCGATGCCGCCTCCAGCAGCGCCTGGCGGCGGGCGGAGGCGCCGAGCGAACCGGTCAGCAGCGCGACCCGGGTGCCGTCCTCGGCACCTCCGAGCATCCCGCCCTCGGCCATCGGCCCGAGCAGCGCGGTGATCGAACGGTGATGTTGCTGTGCGAGCACCTCGGTCGGCGCGAGCAGCACGGCCTGGGCGCCGGAGTCGATCACGCGCATCATCGCGCGCAGTGCGACGACGGTCTTGCCGGACCCGACCTCGCCCTGCAGCAGCCGGTGCATCGGACTCGAACGCGCCAGGTCGGCCAGGATCTCTTCCGAGACCTCGACCTGGCCGTCGGTGAGCTGGAACGGAAGCTGGTGGTCGAACCGGTCGAGCAGCCCGTCCGCGCGGCCCTTGCGGGCAACGGCGGGTAGGGACGCGGTGGCGACCCGGCGCTGGGCAAGCACGACCTGGACGGTGAACGCTTCTTCGAACCGCAGCCGGCGCTGCGCGGTCTTCCAGTCGTCGTCCTCCTCGGGGACGTGGACCAGACGCAGGGCCGAACCGAGGTCGATCAGGTGGTGCTGGGTCCGCACCGACGCCGGAATGGGGTCCTCAGGCATGTCAAGAGCGGCCAGGGCCATCTCGACACAGGATGCGATCTTCCAGGAGGACACCGCCGAGGTGGCCGGATAGACCGGGATCAACGCGGGGACGGTGAACTCGCTGAGCGCGTCGACGTCCTCGACCGAGCCGGAGAAGAGCTTGCAGTCGGGATGGATCAGTTGCCGCCTGTTCCGGAAGACACCGACCTTCCCGCTGAACAACCCGACCCTTCCCGCGGACAGCTGGCGTTGCTTGTAGGGCATCCGGAAGAACGTCAGCAGGAGCTCGCCCTTGCCGTCGGTCACGACGACTTCGGTGCGCGACTGGTCGCGACGCGACCCGGGCTTGCCGTACTTGAAGACCTTGGCGGAGACGACCCTGGCCATCACCGTCACGTGCTCGTCGAGCTCGAGGGAGGACAGGTCGGTGAGCTGGCCGCGTTCGGCGTAGCGGCGCGGGTAGTGGCGAAGCAGATCCCCGACGGTGGACATGTCCAGCGACTTCGCCAGCAGCTTGGCCGCCCTGTCTCCGACCACCGGACCCAGCGGGCTGTCGAGCGTTGCCATCGTCACTCGACAGCGATCAGCAGGGGGTAACGAGACTGACCACCCGCGTAGACCACCGCGTCGATCTCCGGATGCGTGGTCCGGACGTGAGCGGTCGTCGCCTCCACCAGTGACCCGTCCTCGTCCTCACCGGTGACGATCGTGACCATCTCGCCACCTCCGGCCAGCAGCCGGTCGACGACCTCCAGAGCCACATCGTGCAGGGCAGCACCGACAACCGCGAAGTCGCCGTCGATGACGCCCAGGGCGTCCCCGGCCCGACAGGGTCCGGCGGTCGTCATCGCGTCGGAGGTCGCCAGCGTGACGGCTCCGTGCCGGGTGTGCCCTGCGGCGGACGTCATCGCCACGACGTCGTCCTCGAAGCTGCGGCCGGCTGCGTGCACCGCCATCGCCGCCAGGCCCTGGACCTGCGCCCGGGTGGGAATCACGGTCGCCCGGATCCCGATGTCCCGGGCAGCCTGGGCGGCCGCCTCCGCGACCGCGATTCCGGCGCCGTCGTTGGGCATGACCACCACCTCGGAGGCAGCCGTACGCCGGATCGCATCCAGCAGCTGGTTGGCCGAGCACCGACCGTCCGGACCCGGCTCGACCACCGTCCCACCGGCATCGGCGAACAGCCGCGTCAGCCCGGGCCCGGCGGCCACGACGACGACGCCGCGAGCCGTTGTCCGTTCGTGCCGGACACGGTCCCGCTCGAGCTGCTCGGCGAGATGGGTGACACGCACCCGGCGAGGGACGCCGGCCTGGACGCCGGCCTCCAGGGCCGCGCCGACGTCGTTGACGTGGATATGGACGTTCCACAACCCGTCGCCGCCGACCACGACGAGCGAGTCCCCGAGCGGCGCCAGTGCGGCGCGCAGTCCGGCGATCCTCTCGTCGTCCGCGTCGAGCAGGTACATCACCTCGAAGCCGCCGCCGTGGGTCGCGTCGTCGGCTCGTTGCACCGGATGCGGCAGCGGCAGCGTCCGAACGCGTCGGCCGGCACTTCGCATCGAGCCTTCGGGCCGACGGCCGGTGAGAGCGGTCTCGGCGGCGTCGAGCAGAACGCAGACACCACGACCGCCCGCGTCGACCACGCCTGCCTGCCGCAGGACGTCGAGCTGGTCGGGCGTCCGCGTCAGCGCTTCGCGTGCCGCGCCGGCGGCGGCTCGGACACCATGGACGACAGAGGCTGACGGCTCAGCAGCCGCGGCCGTGGCGGCCTCGGCGGCGGCGCGGGCAACCGTCAGCATGGTTCCCTCGACCGGTTGGGCGACGGCCCGGTAGGCGGCGTCGGCCGCGTCGGTCAGTGCCCGGGCGAATGCCGCGGCCCCGTCGGCGTCGGACCTGGGGAAGCGAATCGTGATGACCGAAGAGGCCATCGCGCGAAGCAGCTGGGACAGGATCACTCCTGAGTTGCCACGGGCACCGAGGAGGGCGCCCCTGCCCAGAGCCCCGATCGCGGCGGGGAAGTCTGCCGGCTCGGCGGCGTCGACGGCCGCGACCGCGGCCTCGAGTGTCAGGTACAGGTTGGTTCCGGTGTCACTGTCGGCCACGGGAAAGACATTGAGCGCGTCGATCTCCTCGCGCGCGTCCCCCATCGACTCGAGCGCAAGCTTGCACCAGCGACGGAACTGCGCGAGCAGGCTCGCCTGCTCGTTCACGGGTGGGGTCATCGAGGACGAGCCTACGATTCGTCCGGCCGGCGGACCATCGGATAGGCTTGTGCGGTTGGTTGTTCGCGCGCGCGTGCCCGAACGCCAGATGAACCTTCGATCACACACTCAGGAGTTCCGGTGGCTGCCGTCTGCGACATCTGCGCCAAGAGTCCGGGGTTCGGCAACAACGTCTCCCACTCCCACCGCCGTACGAAGCGTCGCTTCAACCCCAACATCCAGACCGTGCGCACCGTCATCGGTGGCACGTCGAAGCGACTGAACGTCTGCACCTCGTGCTTGAAGGCGGGCAAGGTAGGCCGCTGACATCGGGCCGGTCCATCCATCCGCAATGCCGCGGTCACTGGAAATGGTCATGCCCGAGCGGTCCGGCATAGTCGGCCCCGTCGACCGTAACCCCCTCACCGTCGCCCACCACACCGATCACCCGCCACGGAGCGGGCAGTTGGGTGGCCGCCGGAAACGTCGCGGCGAGCGCGTGGTCGTCACCGCCGGTGAGAACGAACCGCAGGGGCTCGACGCCGAGCGCGGCTCCGACCGCCTGCAACGGCTCGGGGACGTCCAGCGTCCTGCTGTCCACGTCGATCGCGACTCCACTGGCGCGCGCGACGTGGCCGAGGTCGGCGAGCAGCCCGTCACTCACGTCGATCATCGATGTCGCGCCGAGCGCGGCGCCTGCCGGTCCCTGCTCGTACGGCGGTTCCGGTCGTCTGTGGGCCTCGACCACGACGCGGGGGGAGCGGAAGCCGCGCGCCAGAACGGCTACTCCCGCCGCCGCCCACCCGATGCGGCCGGCGACGGCCACGACGTCCCCGGCCACGGCTCCGCCGCGTCGCACCGGGTCCGCCGCGCACGAGCCGAGCGCGGTGACGGAGATGACGATCTGGTCCGACCTGCTCAGGTCCCCCCCGATCACGCCGGCGCCGACGCGTCCCGCCTCCTGGGCTAGTCCGTCCGCGAACTCCAGGGCCCACTGCACCGGAAGATCGGCGGGGGCCCCGAGGCCCACGAGCAGTGCCGTCGCGGTCCCGCCCATCGCCATCAGATCGGCGAGGTTCTGCGCCGCCGCCTTGTGGCCGATCTCTGCTGCCGAGGACCAGTCGCGGCGAAAGTGCCGTTGCTCGAGCAACAGGTCGGTCGACGCCAACAGCCTGCTGTCGGGTACGGCCAGGACCGCGGCATCGTCACCGGGTCCGACAAGCACACCGTCCCCGTTCTGTTCGAACCGCGACGTGATCATGCCGATCAGGCCGAACTCGCCCACATCTGCCAACGTGGTCATCTGACATCCTCGCGATCGGGCCCCTCTGTCCCCAGGGACGCTCAGACGGTAGCCTGAGCGCCGTTCGCACGACGACGACGCCTGTCGGCGGCCCAGGCCGCGGGGCCCGATATGTGCCGGAGGACGACCGTGGTGGTTCAGGCCTACATCCTCATCCAGACCGAGGTCGGCAAGGCGGCGGACGTGGCCAAGGCGATCACCGACGTCAAGGGCGTGACGCTGGCCGAGGATGTGACCGGCCCCTACGACGTCATCGTGCGGGCCGAGGCGCGAAACGTCGACGAGCTCGGGAAACTGGTCGTCGCCAGGGTGCAGAACATCCCGGGCATCACCCGGACACTCACCTGCCCGGTGGTGCATATCTGAACGTGCTCAGACGGCGCCCGCCTCGACACCTCACTCTGGTGTTGGCGGGCGCCGTTTGGTGTCCGCTCTTCGTGGCCGGGTGCGGCGGCAGCACACCGCTCGACGTTCACGCACCGGCCCTGGACGGAAGGGACGCGACAACCTGCGACGCGCTGATCCGCGACCTCCCCGACACGGTGATGGAGCAGGGACGCCGTGACGTGTCGCCGTCCCCGGCGGCCGGGGCGGCGTCGGGCGCCGCGTGGGGCGATCCGCCGATCGTGCTGCGGTGTGGCGTCGGCAAACCGAAGGGACTCACCCGCTCGTCACGCTGTGACATGGTTGACCACGTCGGTTGGTTCAGCCGCAGGCGTGGCGATGGCTGGGTGTTCACCACCATCGGCAGAGCCGAGTACGTCGAGCTCGTCGTGCCCGGCTCCTACACGCCCGCCGCGAACGCGCTTGCCGATGTCGGATCGGCCGTGTCCGGTGCCGTCGCGGTCGAGCGGCCCTGCGTCTGAGCGGTGTGCCGGCTTCGGCTGCTCAGCGGAGACCGGTGCGACGCTGGAGTGCCAACTGCAGCAGCCGCTCCACCAGCCCGCCGTAGTCCAGACCGGATGCCTCCCACAGCCTCGGGAACATCGACGACGGGGTGAACCCCGGCATCGTGTTGATCTCGTTGAGAACGAGGCTCCCGTCGGCGCGGTAGAAGAAGTCCACCCGGGCCAGGCCCTCGGCGCCGATGGCGTCGAACGCCTGCAGGGACATGGACTGCACCGTCTCCGCGACCCGGGGCGGAAGGCTGGCGGGGACCATCAGCTTGACGTGCTCCTCACCGAGGTACTTGGCCTCGAAGTCGTAGAAGTCGTGGGTGTCGTCGACGACGATCTCGGCGACAACACTCGCCTCGGGGGGCTCGTCGTCGAAGGACTCGAGCACCCCGCACTCGATCTCGCGGGCGCCGGCCGCCGCCGTCTCGACGATCACCTTCGGGTCGTAGCCACGGGCATGCTCGACCGCGGCGACCAGGCCGGCGTTGTCGTCCACCCTGCTGATGCCTAGGCTCGACCCACCGCGTGCCGGCTTGACGAAGACCGGGTACGTCAACGCCTCCACCGACTCCAGGCACGCCGCGCGGTCGCGTTCCCACTCGCGTGGCTTGAGCACGGCGTAGGGCAGGACCGGCAGGCCGTGCGCCTGGAAGACAACCTTCATGTAGTGCTTGTCCATCCCGACCGCACTCGCGAGCACCCCGGCGCCGACGTAGCGGACGTCGGCCATCTCGAACAGCCCCTGGATCGAGCCGTCCTCCCCCCAGGGGCCGTGCAGCAGGGGGAACACCACGTCGACCTCGCCGAGGGTGCTCGGCACCTGACCCGGCTCGCTGACGAGCAGCTCCGGTGATGTGCCGCTGGCCAGCGCGACCTCCGCTCGGTCACCGTCGACCTGCGGGAGCTCGCGCCCGGAGGTGATCGAGAGCCGGTCCAGCTCCGTGCCCTCGGTGCTCTCGAGCACCCACTTGCCCTCGGTGCTGATGCCGATCGGAACGACTTCGTACGCGCTCCGGTCGATCGCCTGCAGGACGCTCACCGCGGTGGCGCAGGAAACGCTGTGCTCACTCGAGCGACCTCCGAAGACGACGGCTACCCGAGGCTTCCTGTTGCCACTCATGACGTGACGATCCTCCCGCGGCCAGCTTGTCTGCAGCCTCTCATCCCTGTGCACGACAATGGCAGACGTGACGAACACCGAGACGCGCAACGCGCCCGAGCCGCCGGAGCCACTGCATCCCTCGACGATCACCGTGACCGCTGGACGGCCCGCGCACGAGCCCGATGCACCCCTGAACCCCCCGATCGTGATGGCCTCGACATACGTCGCCGGCGGCGACCGGGAGTACGGACGCTACGGAAACCCCACCTGGGAGGCGTTCGAGAGCGTGCTCGGAGAGCTCGAAGGTGGTCGCTGCCTCGCGTACTCCTCCGGCCTGGCAGCGGCCGCGACCGTGCTGGATCTGGTTGCCCCGGGCGAGACGGTGGTGGCCCCCCGGCACGCGTACAACGGCGTCCTCTTCCAGCTCTCCGAGCTCGAGCAGCGCGGTCGGCTCCGGCTGCGGCAGGTGGACGTCGAGGACACCGGCGCCGTCGTCGGTGCGAGCGAGGACGCCGCGCTGGTCTGGCTGGAGTCCCCGACCAATCCGGCGCTGGAGGTCGCCGACATCGCGGCCATCGCCGAGAAGGCCCATGCGGCGGGTGCGACGGTCGTCGTCGACAACACCTTCGCCACGCCATTACTGCAAAGACCCCTCGACCTCGGCGCGGACATCGTCATGCACTCCGCGACGAAGTACCTCGCCGGTCACTCCGACCTCGTCCTCGGGGCCGTCGTGACCCGCAACGCCGGTGCCTTCGACGCCCTGGACCGCAGGCGCCGGAGCATCGGCGCCATTCCTGGGGCGTTCGAGACCTGGCTGGCGTTGCGGGGGATGCGCACTCTGCACCTGCGCGTCGACCGCGCCCAGGCCAACGCCCGGGTGCTGGCCGGCCGGCTGCGCGATCACCGCGCCGTCGAGCGGGTCCGCTACCCGGGGTTCGGCGGCATCATCGCGATCGAGCCGGTGGGTGGAGCGATCGCCGCCGACCTGCTGGTGCACTCCACCACACTGTGGGTGCACGCCACCAGTCTCGGCGGTGTCGAGTCGACGTTCGAGCGACGACGCCGGTGGAAGTCCGAACCAGAGACCGTGCCCGAGGGCCTGGTAAGGATGAGTGTGGGCATCGAGGACGTCGACGACCTGTGGCGGGACCTGGACAGGGCCCTTTCGGCGCTCGCGCCCCTGTCGCAGCCGGCCTAGCCGGGTGGTCTATCCACGTTCAGGCTTCGCCGCGCGTGAGACGACCGCTCCGAGCATGTCCGCCGGCAGCATGTCGCCACGCACGACCGCGGTGACGAGCTCGACGATGGGCATCTCGACCCGGTGACGGGTCGCGAGGTCGAGAAGTGACTGGCAGGACTTGACGCCCTCCGCCACCTGCCGCGTCGAGGCGGCCACCTCGGCGACCGACATCCCGCGGCCGAGCTTCTCTCCGAAGGTGCGGTTGCGAGACAACGGCGACGAGCAGGTGGCGACCAGGTCCCCGAGCCCTGCGAGTCCGGCGAATGTCATCGGATCGGCTCCGAGCGCCGCCCCGAGTCGCGACGTCTCGGCCAGCCCACGCGTGATCACCGAGGCTCGGGCGTTGTCACCGAAGCCGAGTCCCGCCGCCATGCCCACCGCGAGCGCGATCACGTTCTTCGTTGCGCCACCGAGCTCACACCCGACGACATCGGTGTTGCTGTAGGGGCGGAAGGTCGGCGAGTGGCAGACCTTCTGCAGGCGCTCGACCGCCCGTGTGTCCTGACACGCCACGACGCTGGCCGCCGGCTGTCGGTCGGCAATCTCCTTGGACAGGTTCGGTCCGCTCACTACGCCGACGTGTGCCGCGTCGGCACCGGTGACGTCGCGGATCACCTCGGTCATCCGCTTCGCCGATCCCAGCTCGATGCCCTTCATCAGGCTGACCAGGATGCTGTCGGCGTCGAGGAACGGCTTCCACTCGGTGAGGTTCTCGCGCAGGGTCTGTGACGGGAGCGCCAGGACGACGATGTCCGCTCCGTCGAGCACCAGCTCCGGATCGTGAGTGGCCCGCAACGACTCCGGCAGCCGGACGCCCGGAAGGTACTCGGGGTTCTCGTGGCTGGACGTGATGACATCGCAGAGCTCCTCACGGCGCCCCCACAACGTCACCACGTTCCCGGCATCGACGAGCACGAGTGAGAAGGCCGTCCCCCACGAGCCGGCACCGAACACGGCCACTCGCGTCACCCCGTGCCGCCAGGAGACTTGGTTCTTCCGCGACGTCTGGGCTTGCTGGGCTTGCTGGGCTTGCTGGGCTTGCCGATCCTGGGTTGATCGGGTGAGCGGGCGTCGAATCGCTGCGGTGGCGGGGTCTCGCCGCGGATCTCGGCGAGCAGCTCGGTGATGGCATCCATCAGGCGTTCTGTGCCATCGCGCAGCATCGCCGGGCTGAGCGGCTGGTCGCGCAGATCGTCAAGGGCGACCGGCTCTCCGACTGACAGGGTCATCGTCTTGACCGGGAGGAGATCGGGCTTCTTCGAGTACGGCCCAAGCAGGGACTGCGATCCCCACTGGGCGATCGGGATCACCGGGCAGCGGGTGCTCAGCGCTATCCGGACGGCGCCGGTCTTGCCGGTCATCGGCCACAGATTCGGATCCCGCGTGATCGTGCCCTCCGGGTACACGACCACGCACTCCCCCTTGTTGACCGCCTCGATCGCGGCCCGCAGCGCACTCGCGGCATCCGTCGACTGGCGGTAGACGGGGATCTGACCGGCGGCGACCAGGAGCCGGCCGAGAACCGGAACGTCGAATACCTCCGCCTTGCCCAGGAAGCGGGGAAGCCTCCCGGAGTCGTACAGGAGGTGCGCGAACACCAGGGGGTCCGCGTACGAGACGTGGTTGCCCACCACGACGAAGCCACCGTCTCTGGGGATCCGCTCGGCGTGCCGCCAGTCGCGCCTGGTGAGCGCCATCATCAGCGGTCGCAACAAGGTGGCGGCGGTGCCCATGACGAGCCCGCGTTTCCTCCTTGCCACGATTCCTCCTCCGAGGTCGGCCTGCTGCCGGCGTCCCATCTTTGCGGCTGGCCTATCTTTGCGGCTGGCCGATCGCAGTGTCGAGGAGCCTGGCAGGATCGATGGCGATGAGGCCGCCGGAGTCATTCCGCGAACCGCCTGCGACCCGCAGGGATGGCGGGTGACCTGCTCCTGGGGCGTCGCCGTTCCTGTCAAGCACAGCGACATCGGCAAGTCGCGCCTGCAGGGCTTCGCCGGCCGGTTCCGCGCCGAGCTCGCCAGGGCGATGGCCGCGGACTGCGTGGCCGCCGTCGTCTCATGCCGGTTCGTTCACCGGGTGGTGGTCGTCACCGACGACGAGACCGCCGGGGAGCAGTTCCTCGCCCTCGGCGCGCAGGTGGTGGCGGACCTGCCTGGCAACGGTTTGAACGCCGCTCTCGAGTTCGGCGTTGAGGTTCTGCGCTCGCACAGACCGAGACTGTGGGTGGCGGCACTGTCCGCCGATCTGCCGGCGCTGCGGACCGATGCGCTCAGCGCCGCTCTGGCGGCGGCGTCCAGTTTCCCGCGGGCGTTCCTCGCCGACGCCAGCGGTGTCGGGACTACCGTGCTCACAGCAGCGCCCGGGGTTGCGCTCGATCCCGCTTTCGGGGAGTCGTCCCGCTCCGCGCACCTGGCTTCCGGGGCGACAGAGATCAATCCCCCAGGCGTGTCCACGCTGCGTCGTGACGTGGACACGGCTGCCGACCTCCGCGACGCGATCCGGCTGGGCGTCGGGCCGCGGACCGTCTACGTGCTCACCAAGATCGAACGGCTGGAGCAGCCGGCCGCTCCGCGCGATGTCTGACTCGGATCGCTAGGACGTCGCCTTCTTTGCGGTCGTCTTCCTCGGCGTCGACTTCTTCGCGGTCGTCGCCTTCCTCGCGGTCGTCTTCTTGGCCGCGGTCTTCGCGGTCGCCCGCTTCGCCGTGGTCGTCTTGGCAGCGGTCTTCTTGGCGGTGCCCTTCTTGGCCGGCGACGATGTCGTCGTCTTCTTCGCCGCTGCCTTCCTAGTCGTGGCCGTCGCCGCGCCGCTGCTCGTCGACTTGCTGGCAGTCAGCTTGGGCAGCTTCCTGGGGTCTGCCACGACTGCCTTGAACTGGGCCCCGGCACGGAACTTCGGGACCGCCGTCTTCTTGGCGCGCTTGCGTTCGCCGGTCCGCGGGTTGCGCACCATCCGTGCGTCCCGAACCTGTCTCTCGAAGGCTCCGAACCCGGTGATGGCGACCTTCTCGTCCTTGGCGACATGACGGCTCACGGTGTCCACGACGGCTTCGAGCGCATGAGAGGCAGCTCGCTTATTGCCCTCGAAGTGATTGGCGGCGAGCCTTTCGACCAGCTGACTCTTGTTCACTTGCTTCCCTTCCGTGAACGCGTGTCGAGCCCACGCCCGACTCCCCAAGTACGGTAGGGAAAAGTCAGCCCCGAAACAATCACCAGCGCCCACAAAAATGGCGGATGTCGAGAAATTCGTCACTCCGGAAATTGACTCGGCAGCAGTTCAGTGGTGAACACCGTGCGCGACCAGCCGATCCGACACCGCCTTGTCAGGCGCCGATCGCTTTGTAGCAAGGGATCCCGGTCCGCGGCACCTTGATCAGGTGGCCTGCCGGGCTCTCAACCGGCATGAACGGTGCTGGGCATCCAGTCAGGGCGCCGAGACTCGTGCGCACGGATGTCCGCATCGTGCGACAGCGTGATGTCGACGTCGTCGAGGCCGCGCAGCAGGCGCCAGCGGGTGTAGTCGTCGATGTCGAACGGAGCCTCGACATCAGCCGCATGGATCACTCGAGCCTCGAGGTCGACGGTCACCTCTGTACGTGGATCCGACTCGATCAGCCGCCAGAGCTGGTCCACGACATGTTCGTCCACCTCGGCGGCGACCAGTCCGGCCTTGCCGGAGTTGCCCCGGAAGATGTCTCCGAACCGCGGGGATATCACCACGCGGAAGCCGTAGTCGAGCAACGCCCAGACCGCGTGCTCACGCGACGAACCGGTTCCGAAATCCGGGCCCGTCACGAGCACTGACACACCGGAGTACTCAGGCCGGTCGAGGACGAACTCGGGGTCCTTTCGCCACGCGGCGAAGAGTCCGTCCTCGAAACCCGTGCGGGTGACCCGCTTGAGGTACTCAGCCGGGATGATCTGGTCGGTGTCGACGTTGCTGCGCCGCAGTGGGAGCGCGGTCCCTGAATGGACGGTGAATGCCTGCATCTCCGCTCCTCACACGTGGCGCGACGGTGGCAGGTCGGCCGGCGCGGCCAGGTGCCCGCTGATCGCGGTCGCCGCGGCGACCAGCGGCGAGACGAGATGCGTACGCCCGCCCTTACCCTGGCGACCCTCGAAGTTCCGGTTGGATGTGGACGCGCTCCGCTCACCGGGAGCCAGCTGGTCGGGGTTCATGCCGAGACACATGGAGCAACCCGCGCCACGCCATTCGGCACCCGCCTCCTTGAAGATCACGTCGAGCCCTTCGTCCTCGGCCTGCAGCCGCACCCGGGCGGATCCCGGAACGACGAGCATCCGGGTGGTCGCGGCGACGTGTCGCCCTCTGACGATCCCGGCCGCCGCCCGCAGGTCCTCGATGCGGCCGTTGGTGCACGAGCCGACGAACACCGTGTCGATCGCGATGTCGCGCATTCTGGTGCCGGGTCGAAGACCCATGTAGTCGAGTGCCCGGGCGATCGCGAGCTTTTCGGACTCGTCCTCCACCTCGTCCGGCCCAGGCACCGAGGCGGCCAGGCCGACGCCCTGCCCCGGATTGGTTCCCCAGGTGACGAACGGAGTCACCGCCGAGGCATCGATCCGGATCTCGCGGTCGAAGACGGCATCGTCGTCGGTGACCAGACCTCGCCAGTGTTCCAGAGCCTCGTCCCAGTCGCTGCCGCGTGGAGCGTGCATCCGCCCCCGAAGGTAGTCGAAGGTGGTGTCATCCGGAGCGATCAGCCCCGCCTTCGCCCCCCACTCGATGGACATGTTGCAGATGGTCATCCGGGCTTCCATCGACAGCCGCCGGATCGCCTCCCCGCGATACTCGACGACGAACCCTTGACCGCCGCCGGTGCCGACCTCGGCGATCAGCGAAAGAACGAGGTCCTTGGCGGTGACGCCGTTCTGGAAGGTCACCGTCGACCGTGACAGCCATCGTCCTGGGTCGTGCCTGCGGCAGCGCCTGGGTCGCGAGGACGTGTTCCACCTCGCTGGTCCCGATGCCGAACGCGAGGGCTCCGAACGCGCCGTGCGTCGACGTATGCGAGTCGCCGCAGACGACCGTCATGCCGGGTTGCGTGAGGCCGAGCTGGGGTCCGACCACGTGCACGATGCCCTGCTCGACATCGCCCAATGAGTGCAGCCTGATCCCGAAGTCCTTGCAGTTGCGTCGCAGGGTCTCCAGTTGCGTACGTGACACGGGATCGGCGATCGGTTTGTCGACGTCGAGAGTCGGCACGTTGTGGTCCTCCGTGGCCAGCGTCAGGTCCGGGCGCCGCACGTTTCGTCCGGCCAGACGTAGGCCCTCGAACGCCTGGGGCGAGGTCACCTCGTGAATGAGATGCAGGTCGATGAACAGGAGGTCGGGCTCACCGGGCGCGCTGCGTATGACGTGCTCGTCCCAGACCTTCTCCGCCAGGGTCCGGCTCATTGTCCCTCCTCGGTGCCTCAGCTCTTGCATATCACTATTCGAGACGTCAGTATCAAGCCATGGACAACTCTAGCGGAGTCGGCGTGCTTGACAAGGCCGCCCACATACTCGCGGCTCTCGAGGCCGGGCCCGCGACGCTGGCCAGCCTGGTGCAGGCCACCGGGCTCGCCCGGCCGACCGCCCATCGTCTCGCGGTCGGCCTCGAGCACCATCGCCTGGTGGCGCGAGACCTGCAAGGTCGTTTCGTCCTGGGCCCCCGCCTCGGCGAGCTCGCCTCTGCAGCCGGAGAGGACCGGCTGCTCGCCGCGGCCGGGCCGATCCTGGCGCGCCTGCGTGACATCACCGGTGAGTCCGCGCAGCTGTTCCGCCGGCAGGGAGAGCACCGGGTCTGCGTCGCCGCTGCGGAACGGCCCTCGGGGTTGCGCGACACGATTCCGGTCGGATCGCAGATGACCATGAGCGCCGGATCGGCGGCGCAGATACTGCTCGCCTGGGAGGAGCCGGATCGGATGCACCGTGGGCTGCAGGGCGCCGTGTTCTCCGCGGCGGCACTCGCCAGCATCCGGCGACGAGGGTGGGCGCAGTCGGTCGGAGAACGCGAGGCGGGGGTCGCCTCGGTCTCCGCTGCGGTGCGCTCGCCGTCGGGGAAGGTGATCGCGGCGGTGTCCGTGTCGGGCCCGCTCGAGCGCCTGTCCCGCCAGCCGGGACGGATGCATGCGCCGGCCGTCCTGGCCGCCGCCGAGCGGCTGAGCGAGTCGCTGCGCCGATCGGGACAGTAGCTCCCGTGCGCGGCTTTCCGGTCAGACCAGAGCCGTGTCCTCGAGCTGGAGCAGATGTCGCTTGCGGTCCAGTCCCCCGGCGTAGCCGACCAGCTTTCCGCTCGCTCCGACCACCCGATGGCATGGCACCACGATCGCGATGGGGTTCCGGCCGTTGGCCAGCCCGACCGCGCGGGAGGCGCTCGGCGTCATGCCGATCTGCACCGCTATCTGTCCGTACGAGGCGGTTGAGCCGAACGGGATCGCCGTCAGTGCCGCCCAGACCCGCCGCTGGAACTCCGTACCGGAGGGCCTGAGCGGGAGGTCGAACTCGGTCAGCTCACCGGCGAAGTACCGGTTGAGCTGGGCGCGGGCGTCGGTCAGTATCGGCGCGTCGTCGCTGCGGCCCTCCGCCGGCGTCTCGAACGGGCTGAACGCGATCTCCGTGATCGCCGTCCCGTCGGATCGGATGAGTATGTCCCCGACCGGGGATTCCATGACCGTCCAGATATCGCTCATTGTGGGTCCAATCCTCATCGTTTGGTCATTCCATCAGTCCACAGGTGCATCTGTGCGTACGACCGCCACGGACGCCATCGCTGCGCGTGCCTGGAGGCGCCGCCGGGGTCGGAGGGCAGGCCGAGGCGGCGCATCGCGTGGCGGATCCCGAGGTCACCCGCCATGAAGACGTCGGGATCGCCGAGCGCCCGCATCGCGATGTAGCCGGCCGTCCAGGGGCCGACCCCGGGCAGGTTCAGCAGCGCGCTGGTCATCTCAGCCCGGTCGGCGCCCCGATCGAGCACCACTGTCCCATCGGCGACCGAACCGGCAAGGGCTACAAGTGAACGTGCTCGCGTCTTTGGCATCGCAAACCGCTCATGACCGGCGGCTGCGAGCGAACCCGGGGACGGGAAGACGTGGGTGAGCTCGTCGTCGTCGACGCTCAGCTTCGTACCAAAGTCCTCGACGATCCGCGCGGCCAGCGTACGGGCACCGGCGAGGGAGATCTGCTGGCCGATGATCGCGCGGACCGCCACCTCGAACCCGTCGACATGACCCGGCACGCGCAGACCCGGCCGGGCCAGGACCAGAGGACCGAGGTCAGGGTCGGCACCGAGCACCGCGGCGATCGCATCGGGGTCGGCGTCCAGGTCGAGCAGTCGCCGGCATCGCTCGACGGCGGACCCGAGGTCGCGCAGGTCGGCGAGCCGCAGGTCGCACCGGATGAACCCGGCCTCTGGGTGCAGAGCGACGACGGCGGGACCGTGCGCCAGCAACAGGCTGCGCCGGTAGCACGTCTGCGAGACCGCCTCGATACCCCGCACTGCTCGTAGCCGGAGGAAGTCCAGCAGCGACGCGCCGTCGAACGGCTCACGGACCGCGAGCCGGATCTCCAGCTGACCCGGTCCTCCGTGCGCGTCGCCGTGCCGGCTCGATCCGACACGCAGGTCGCGCGGAGAGGCGTCGTACACCGCCCGGATCGTGTCGTTGAACTGCCGGATGCTGGAGAAGCCCGCCGCGTAGGCGATGTCGGCCATCGACGCGGTCGTGGTCTCGATCAGGATCCGCGCGGTCTGTGCCCGGCGGGCGCGCGCAAGCGCGAGGGGCCCGGCACCGAGCTCGGACCGGAGCAACCGTTGCAGGTGGCGGGTGCTGTAGCCGAGCCGCGTCGCCAGACCCGGGACTCCCTCCCGCTCCACGAGCCCATCGGAGATGAGTCGCATCGCCCGGCCGGCCACGTCGGCACGGATGTCCCACAGGGGCGAACCCGGTGTCGCATCGGGCAGGCACCGATGGCAGGCGCGGAAGCCGGCCTCGTGGGCGGCGGCCGAGGTGGCGAAGAAGCGCACGTTGTGCCTGCGTGGGGTCACGGCCGGACAGCTGGGTCGGCAGTAGATCCCGGTCGTCGTGACAGCGGTGTAGAACACGCCGTCGAACCGGCGGTCGCGACTCATCACCGCCCGATAGCACCGGTCGGTGTCCTGGATCTGCACGCTCATGTCTTGAACCTACGTGGCTCAGCGCCCCAGATCTAGCGGGAATCGGACACGCACGTTTCCCTACGTTGCGTCAGTGCTGGCCGAAGAAGAGCGCTCGCATCGGCACGACGCCGGCGGCCTCGTCCCCGGCATGCTCGAGGTGGCCGAGGTGCCAGTTGTCCTCGATCGTCGCGAGCAGCGAGTAGTGGTTGTACGGCGTGTGGTCCACGAAGTGCCGGGGTCCGGAAGCGGTGACGACGATCGCCGGGATCAGACCGCCGCCGTACGTCCCTCCCGGCCAGTCCGGGCTGACCCTGGGGTCGGCCGCCGGGACGTAGGGAGAGTCGCAGCAGCCGGCGGCGGTCTCCCAGCCGCCCGTCTCCTCGTTGCCGGTGAAGTCGTTCTCATCGGTGACGATCACGATCGCCGACCGCTTCGTCCACGCCTTCGAGCCCATGATCGTGTGGACGGCGGTCTTCACGAAGTCGTCCGCCTTCTGCTTCAGCGATGCGTCGTTCGGGTCATCCTTGGTGACGCCGTACGGGCATGGCGTCTCCGGGTGCCCGGCGACCGGATCGTCGACGCCTCCGTGCATGTCGTTGCACTGGTTCGGTGAAATCCAGACGAACTCCGGTGCCTGCCCGGAGTTGAGGTCCTCGGAGAGCCGGCTGTAGTCCTTGACCAACGCCATCCGGGCGGGGTTGTTCTTGATGTCGTCGAAGACCACGAACGGTTGTGCTTCTTGGCGTACAGCGGAACCTCGACCCCGTTCACCGTCGGGCCGAACCGGGCCAGCTTGTCCGCAGGCAGGTGTCCATGTAGGCGCCCCAGGTTATGTGGCGCGCCTCGAGCTGGTCGACGAGCGTACGGCGGTCGAGATTGACGACGCGTTCGTCCTCGTCGTCCTGGATCCCGAACGTGTCGCCGGCGATCGAGGCGATGTAGTTCGGCATCGACGGATGGGTCACGCCGTAGTAGCGGTCCGCCATTCCGTACTGATGAGCCAGGTGCGTCAGATAGGGCGCATTCTCATCGCCGATGACGCTCGACTGCGAGTGGTTCTCCAGCATGATGACGAAGATGTGGTCCAGGCGCGACGCGTCGTTGTGGTGCTCATCACGATCGGCGGCCGCACCGGTGACCGCGTTCAGCGTCAGGGCGAGCGCGACTGCGGTCGTGCGACTGCGGACGTCACACGGGTGGTGGTACGCATCGGGGCGCCTCCTGCTCAGCGTCGGATCCGGATATCGACGGAACCTCGGCCACGCTAGTCATCAGCAGCCGACCCCGCACGACGTCGCGACCTCCGGCCCTGGCCTCAGGTTTGCCCAACGGACACCACACGGCTCCACGCAGCGGAGCGTCAAGCGAAGGTTGCGTTCCGTAGCCGCGGTGGCCCATGTACATGCCGTTCGCGCCATCAGGGCGCACCAGGAGAACGACCTCGAGAGTCGATTCCCCGTCTTGACGCTGCTTTGCTGGTACTTCCTGTTGCTGGTACTTCTTTAGTACAGGTCGCGCACGATGCCACGAGGAAGGCGGTATTCCGATGCGTTCCGACATCACAGCTGGCGGACGGTTCCCCGACTACGCTTTGCCCGACCAGACCGATACGGTCCGCAGCCTCAGCGAGCTGCAAGGCGACGATCCGATGATCCTCACGCTCGCGCGCGGCCACTACTGCCCCAAGGAGCATCAGCAGCACCGCGAGCTGGCGGCGTTCCAGTCGAGAATTGCGGTGGCTTACACCCAGATCGTGACGATCTCGACGGATGTGCACCACACGCTGCAGGAGTTCCGCTTGTCAGTCGGGGCTCAGTGGACCTTTCTCTCCGATCCCGAACGGACGATCCAGAAGGACCTCGACATCCAGGAATACACCGACCCGAAAAACGACCCGATGATCCCGCATACCCTCGTGCTGAAGCCAGGATTGGTCATTCACAGCATCTACAACGGCTACTGGTTCTGGGGCCGCCCGTCGGTGTACGACCTCTGGCGTGACCTGCGCAAGGCTTCAAGCGAGATCCGTCCAGACTGGGATCTCAGCAAACCAGGGCTACGCGAGGCCTGGGACGCAGGGGATTACTCGGCCTTTCATGGCTGGAACAGGCGTATGGCTACGCCACCGACCGCGCCGGGATGATCGTCGCCTTCTTCGAGGCTTGCGCGGCCGGGTCGGCGGGACGGGCATCGCGCATCTGCTTGCGCGCTGACTCCACCGCATTCACAAGTCCGGGAAACCACGGCATGTCAGGCGTTCACGAGTTGCTGGCCGCCATCGATGTCGAACGTCGCCCCCGTGACCGCTGTGTTCACCATGAGGTGGACGGCGAGAGCGGCGATGTCGCCGGGCCCGACGACGCGGCCGATCGGCAGACTGGTGCGCAGCTGCTCACGGCGCTCGTCGATGCGCTCGCCCAGTAGCGTGGCCGACAACGGAGTGTCTACGAAGCCCGCGGCAATGACATTGACGCGGACCGGTGCGATCTCGAACGCGAGGTTCCTGGCCAACGCGGGAAGCGCTGCCGTCAACGCAGAGATGAGTGTGAACCCGATGTCCTGGCGCCGGCCGCCCGTGCCACCGATGAAGAGCAGACTCCCGCCGGGGCGAACCTTCGTCGCGGCGTGCCTAGCGACGTGCACCTGCAGCCAGAGGTGCGCATCGACGTCACGGCGACCCGCCTCGAAGTCGAACTCCGCCAGCGGCGCATAGTACGGGCCGCTACCCGAGACCAGCACATGGTCGATCGGCGTCAACTGGTCGAAGAACCGACCCAGCCGTTCGAAGTCAAGAGCGTCGAAGGCCACCGTGGTCGCGCCGACCTCACTGCCGGCCTGGGTCAGCCGGTCGCGGTTGCGCCCCGTGATGATCACGTCGGCTCCCTCAGCGCGGGCGCACCGTGCCGTCTCCAGGCCGATCCCAGAACTGCCGCCGATCACGACCACCGTCTGACCGTCGAGGTGTCTCTCCGGAACGGTGCTCACTTCGGTACCGCGCCGACCGGCTGGCGAATCGATGTCCGAAGTGCGCTCAGTGCCGTCGCGTAGATCTCCGAGAACGTGGGGAACGGCTGGATCGTGTCTCGAAGCACATCGAGCGGGATGTGGGCGCGAATCGCCAGTGTCGCCTGTTGCAACCACTCGCCCGCCTCCGGGCCGAGTGCGTAGGCACCGGTCAGACGCTCTCCGTCGCTGAGCAGTGTGAGGAACCCGTTGCTGTCGGCATATGCGCGCGTGTAGGTCTCCATCTTGGGGACGTCGCGGAGCATGGCGGTTGCGCTCCAGGGAGCGTCGGTTGCGCCGACGGCAGCGGCCTGCGGATCGGTGAAGACGACACGCGGCACAGCGTCGTAGTCCGCGGCTCTGGACTCGCCGAGGATGTTGGCCGCGACAACATCACCCTGGTACTTGCCGACATGGGTCAGCTGCCACAGACCCGTCGCGTCGCCGATCGCCCAAAGGCGGTCAGCGACCTGGAGGCGCTGATCGACCGGGATGCCATGGCCGTCTGCGACGACGCCCACCGTCTCGAGACCCAGGTCCAAGATGCGCGGCCGTCGGCCGGTGGCGACCAGCAGTTTGTCGCCGCGCAACTCTGACTCTTGGTCGAGCTCAAGGACGTAGTCCGCGGCAACTCGCCCTGCCGCGGTTGCACCCGAGCCGAGATGAAGCTCGATGCCGTCGCGCCGCAGCACCTCGCCGAGCGCCTGACCGAGAGGTGCTGCCTCGCGAGAGAGCAGGTGCGGACCGGACTCCACGACCGCGACCTCGCCGCCGAACCGGCGAACCGCCTGCGCCATCTCAACGCCGACCGGGCCGCCGCCGAGCACGAGCAGACGACGTGGGATCGACTTCATGCCCGTCACTTCGCGGTTCGTCCAGACGCCCTCGAGCTCACGCAGCCCCGGCACTGGCGGCACAACAGCGTCGGCGCCCGTCGCCAGGACCACGTGCTGCGCGGTATATCGCGCGCCGTCCACCTCGACGATCCCCGTACCCGCCAGGCGTCCATGGCCACGGATCAGGTCGATACCTTGCTCGGTGAGCCAGCGCTGCTGCCCGGCGTCGGAATAGTCAGACACCATGAAGTCACGCCACGCGAGCGCGGCATCCACATCGACCTCTGCCACCGCCGCAGCCTCACTCGCGGAGTGTGCGGCCTCGCCGGGTCGAAGCAGCGTCTTCGACGGAATACACGCCCAGTACGAACACTCGCCGCCGACGAGCTCGCGCTCAACGAGCGCGACGTGCAGGCCCCCCGCAGCGAGGGCGCCGGCGCAATGCTCGCCGGGCGAGCCGGCACCGACGACGATGACGTCGTAGTCGTTCATGACGGCAGTTCCGCCCCGGCCTGTTCGGCCGACATGTAGGCCGCGTACCAGTCCGGCCAGTTCTCGTCGCGCTCCCCGGTGCGCTGCTCGTGCTCGCCGTGGGCTGCCGCCGCACGGCGCATCGCGTTCGCCAGGTCGGCCGTGGAGGCGAATACCGTTTCAGCGGCGTCGACACGACCGGGCAGCCGCGTCGTGACCTGCTGCAGTAGCCAGCCGTTGCCGTCCGGGTCGCTGAAGGTGGCAAAGGTGCTGTAACTCTGATGATTCGCCGCGGGTTCGCTGATGCGATCGCTGGTGTCTTCGGGCTGGAACTGAGCGCCCGGCGTCCCGGGATGGAACGGCTCACTGACCTTGACACCGTGGGCACCGAGGTCGTCGTGGGCAGCGTCGATGTCAGAGACGATCAGATAGAGGCCCTGAGCCGAGCCGATCGGGGCAGACGTCATTCTCGTGCCGAATTGGACCGAACACCCCGAGCCTGGCGGCGTCACCTGAACGACGCGAAAGCCGTTGTCGAAGGAGAAGTCCGCGTCGAGTCGCCACCCGAGGCCCGTGTAGAAGTCCTTCGAGCGGTCGACATCCGACACCGGGATTACGACGGCTTCGAGCTTCAGGTCGACGGTCGCTGGGGTCGGTGGACCCCCAGCGGGATCGGTCGTGTTCATGCTGTTCATTCCTACCTCCCGGCGCAGGTCAGCTCGTCTCGGTCACGCCGGGCCGGGGTCGGAAACCCCTCGATGCCGCGGCTGGCGGCGAGTGCACTCACCCAGGCGCAATGCCGTCTTACTCCTAGCCGACGCTGACGGCAACCTGGGGCGATTCAGCTATGCGGCGGTCGGCCAGCGCGCGCTCAACGACACCGCCTCACCCATCGGGCAACCCCGGCGCCTCAGTGGCCGGCTGTCCAGCCGCCATCAACATGGAGGATCTCGCCGGTGACGAACGGTGCTGACTCCAGGAAGAGGACTCCGTGACGATGTCGCTGACTCGACCCACGCGCCCGAGCGGAGGCAGGCGTCCGGCGAGGGCGCCGACGTCGTAGCTCTCCGACGCGTGCACCGGCGTCTGGATGATGCCGGGTGCGACGGCGTTGACCCGGATGCCGCGAGACGCGTACTCGATGGCCAGCGATCTTGTCGCCGCGCCGAGACCGCCCTTGGTGAGTGCCGTGAGCACGGCCGGCTCGCGGGAGTTCGCGTAGTCCGCGAGAGAGGCCGTGATGTTGACAACGTGGCCGCTGCCCCGCTTGACCATCTCGCTGATCGCGCGCTGGGTCAGCCTGAAGAACCCGGTCAGGTTGACGCCAACCATCAATGCGTAGTCGTCGGCCGTGTAGTCAGTGAACGGCTTGCCGATGAAGACCCCCGCGTTGTTGATGAGGGTGTCGAACCCTCCGAAGCGCTGGAGCGTTGCGCCGATGATTCGATCTGCGGCGCCGGGCTCGGCGAGGTCCACACCCACGACGAGGACGTGCGGGTCACCGGAAGGCCGAATGGTGCGGGAGGTAGCCACCACCGCCCATCCCTCACGGCGGTACGCGGCGACAAGGCTGGCACCGATGCCCTGAGAAGCCCCGGTGATGATGGCGACGTTCTGCCGCCCGTTGTCGATCATGACTGTCGCATGAGGATCTCGTCGGGTTGCCCGCCGTCCGCGCCGGCGAACAGCCCGAGCGTGGCCCATTCGCCGAGCTGCCAAGGCGGGCGACACGGCCGAAGCAGGTGCTGCCCCCGCTCCGCGAGTCCACGTGAATGTGCCGCCTCGCGGGTGTGGATGACGTCAACGGCTTCCGCCGGCGTACCTTCGTGAACGCGGATGGTCACAGCGACCCGATACTCCATTGTGGGCCCATCTTACGAGCGTGATGATGTCTCATCCGCGCCCGATGCCGGGAGGTCCAGGAAATGAGCTCGCAACCGCCCCCAGCGGAGGCCGTCCAGCGCGAAGGTCGTCCGGTGGGCACCTTGGTGTCTGTCAACGTCGGCATGCCGAGGAACGTGACATGGCAGGGGAAGACCGTCTTCACCGGGATCTTCAAAGACCCCGTCACCGGCGCTCGCCGAGTGGGCAGGCTCAATATCGACGGCGACGGCCAGGGGGATCTGGCCGGACATGGGGGCGAGCAGCGCGCCGTGTTCGTGTACCAGATCGACTCGTACCGCCATTGGGAGCGTGAGCTGGACAGAAGCGACTTCGTCTACGGACAGTTCGGCGAGAACTTCACCGTCGACGGACTCGGCGATGATCAGGTCTGCATCGGCGACCGCTACCGGATCGGCACCGCCGTCTTCGAAGTCACCCAACCGCGCGTCACCTGCTACCGCGTCGGCATCCGCATGAAGGACCCGCAGATCCCCGCATTGCTTGTCTCACATCACCGCCCTGGCTTCTACTTCCGAGTCCTCCAAGAAGGCGAGGTCCAAGCGGGAGACGAGATCCTCAAGGTCGGGTCCGGCCTGGAGCAGATGACCGTCGCCGAGGTCGACGCGCTGCTCTACCTCCCTCTGCACCCGCGACAGCAGCTCCTGCGAGCGCAGCGAATACCCGCGCTCAGCCCTGGCTGGCGGGCCTCGTTTCGGACTCTCCTTGAAGGAGAACCCGGCACCGGCAATGCCGGTCTGGTGGCCGCGAGTCCGCCACCGTCCTGGTCTGGTTTCCGCCGACTCACCGTCATCGGAATCGAGCGAGAGAGCGACTCCGTGATCGCCATCCGCCTGGAGGACCCGGACGGCGCAGGTCTGCCCGCTTTCCGCCCCGGCCAGTACCTCACTGTTCGCATCCAGCCGGCAGGGAAGCAAAGGGCGCTACTCCGCAACTACTCCCTGTCGGGACCGCCTGGTGCCGGCCATTACCGGATCGCTGTCAAGCGGGAACCCGACGGCGCTGCCAGCGGCTATCTGCATACCCGCCTGAGGCCGGGTGCCCAAGTCGACGTCGCAGCACCACGTGGAACCTTCATCCTCGACCGGACGAATGCACCTGTGCTGCTGATCAGCGCCGGGATCGGGATCACCCCGGTTCTCGCCATGCTCCACGCACTGGTGGAGCAGCGTTCTGATCGGGAGATCTGGTGGCTCTGCGCCGCACGCAACAGCCGCAACCATCCGTTCGGGGCGGAGGCCCGGACACTCCTCGCGTCCCTTCCGAATGCACACAGGTTCGTGTGCTACAGCCGTCCCGGTCCGACGGATCTCCAAGGCCGCGACTATGACAAGTCGGGCCGTCTCACGCCCTCACGACTCGCCGAACTCGAGCCACCGCGGGCGGCCCAGGCGTATCTGTGCGGGCCGACACCTTTCATGGGCGAGATCAGCGCCGGTCTCGCGGCGATGGGGATTGACGTCACACATATCCACACCGAACCTTTCGGTCCTGCACCGGCTCTGACGCCCGGTATCGCCGCAACGACTGCGCGGTCGCCACACCCACCCCCCGGTCAACCCGGAAACGGCCCCAGGATCCAGTTCGCCCGCAGCGACCTCGACATCCTGTGGAGCAGCGACTACCCCAGCTTGCTCGAGTTCGCCGAAGCATGCGATGTGCCCGCTCGCTGGTCATGCCGTACGGGCGTCTGCCACACCTGCGAGACCACGCTCATCGTGGGCGATGTCGAATACAACCCCGATCCGGTCGAACCTCCCGCCGACGGAAGCGCGCTCATCTGCTGCTCACAGCCACGAGCCGACATGGTGCTCGATCTCTGACCGAGGAGACCGCCTCGTGGCGTCCTGGGCCAGCGCTGGGACACAGAGTTCCCCGCCGCCTGGCAGGCAGCGCAGACCATCCGTGGCGGTGTTGGCCCAGTGTTGCCCAAGGCCGAAGCGACCGAATCGGCAAGGGCTACAAGTGAACGTGCTCGCGTCTTTGGCATCGCAAACCGCTCATGACCGGCGGCTGCGAGCGAACCCGGGGACGGGAAGACGTGGGTGAGCTCGTCGTCGTCGACGCTCAGCTTCGTACCAAAGTCCTCGACGATCCGCGCGGCCAGCGTACGGGCACCGGCGAGGGAGATCTGCTGGCCGATGATCGCGCGGACCGCCACCTCGAACCCGTCGACATGACCCGGCACGCGCAGACCCGGCCGGGCCAGGACCAGAGGACCGAGGTCAGGGTCGGCACCGAGCACCGCGGCGATCGCATCGGGGTCGGCGTCCAGGTCGAGCAGTCGCCGGCATCGCTCGACGGCGGACCCGAGGTCGCGCAGGTCGGCGAGCCGCAGGTCGCACCGAGCTCGGACCGGAGCAACCGTTGCAGGTGGCGGGTGCTGTAGCCGAGCCGCGTCGCCAGACCCGGGACTCCCTCCCGCTCCACGAGCCCATCGGAGATGAGTCGCATCGCCCGGCCGGCCACGTCGGCACGGATGTCCCACAGGGGCGAACCCGGTGTCGCATCGGGCAGGCACCGATGGCAGGCGCGGAAGCCGGCCTCGTGGGCGGCGGCCGAGGTGGCGAAGAAGCGCACGTTGTGCCTGCGTGGGGTCACGGCCGGACAGCTGGGTCGGCAGTAGATCCCGGTCGTCGTGACAGCGGTGTAGAACACGCCGTCGAACCGGCGGTCGCGACTCATCACCGCCCGATAGCACCGGTCGGTGTCCTGGATCTGCACGCTCATGTCTTGAACCTACGTGGCTCAGCGCCCCAGATCTAGCGGGAATCGGACACGCACGTTTCCCTACGTTGCGTCATGCATCTTGACGCGAAGCCTGGGAACGGGTCGCCGAGGTCAACGCTCCGGTACGTCGGAATCCTCCGCCGGGAACTCGATCCTCGCCTGCTCGGCGATACGCCGCATGATCCAGGCGTCTCGCATCGCCACGACGATGCCGCCGATGAACGGAACGCCGCGGCCGAACCGTCCGAAAAGGCGCTCAGCCAAGGCGCCCTGCAGGCGAAAGCCGATCCCCTTGTTAGCCACCAGCAGGGCCCCTGATGGCAGTAGGCGCGGCAGCCGCCTGGTCAGCGCGCTTCCGCGGGCTGCTGAAACGGCCTTGACCAGTTCCGACTCGGTCTGCGTTCGAACAAGGGTCTGGAGCACGGCCTTGCGCACGTCAGAGTCGCCGACATCTCGACCGCGCAGGGTCGCGATGGCGCTCACCATGCGGGCCGCCTGCACGTAGAACTCGACGACGTTGACAGGCAAGGCCAGCGGCATGACCCGGAGTCCGCCGACCCCGGTGATGAATCCACCGGCGGCTCCGCGGATGATCGCGGCGCGCGCCACCTTCGCCACGGCTTCCTCCGTGGTCAGGCTGCTGGTCCGGGCCGCTTGAGCGAGCTCGACTGCCGATGTCAGCCCCGCCTGACCGTCGATGCCGATGGCGAAGAGCAGCTGCACGGGTCGGGCGATGGGTGGGTGACCTGGGCCGTCCAGGTCGTCGGTGTCGTGGTCGCGACCGGCTCCTGGCGACGTGGCCGTCTGGCGGACCCTCTGGTGTTGCGGAGGCAACGGTCGAACCCTCCCATGGTGCCCTTCTCGCACTCGTGAGGACGAGTCTGTCACGCGGGGCAGAAGACGACCATAGCGCCAACCAGCCGTGCTGCGAAGCACGACGGGGCCGACTCCGCAGCCGTCGCACTGTCTGCTGATGCCACCTGTTGCCACCTGTTGCCACCTGTTGCCAATGGCCGCACAACCCCGACACGGCGAAGGCCTCCTGAAGTGCGTTTCCGCAGATCAGGAGGCCTTCCACCATGGTAGCCCCGACGGGATTCGAACCCGCGCTACCGCCTTGAGAGGGCGGCGTGCTAGGCCACTACACAACGGGGCCGGGAGCGGACTGGACCATACCGAAGCACGCGTCAGGACCAGTCGCTGGGGTACTAGGACTCGAACCTAGACTAACTGAACCAGAATCAGCCGGGCTGCCAATTACCCCATACCCCACGGGGCTTGCTGTTTGCGAAGCCGCGCACGACGATACCGGAGGCCGCGACACCCGACCAAAACGCCGAACCGCCTGGCCTCCATCCTGTGCACACCGTGCCGCTCGCACATCAGCCGGCCAGCGCTCGCCGCGGTGCGTCCGTCATCCGTTGGATCTGCTGACGCCGTGCCAGCCAGAGCACGGCGAGCGCGAAGATCGCCAGCTGGACCAGGTCCGCGACCACGGGCGCCCACCCAGAGCTGGAGACCTCGAGTGTCTCGCTGAGCCGGTCGGTCGAGACGGCGTAGAAGAGTGCCGCGTAGTTGTTCCCGATGTGCCATGCGATGCCCGCCTCGAGCCCCCCGGTACGCCAGACCAGGAAGGCCGCGATCATCCCGAACCCGAAACGGTCCACGAACAACGGCACGTTCTGGGTCCCATGGGCGAGCGCGAAGAGCAGCGACGATCCGAGCATCGAGAACCACGGCCGACGGACGAGTGACCCGAGGGCCTGGTTGAGGTAGCCGCGGAAGAAGTACTCCTCACCCGCGGCCTGCAGCGGCGTCGTCAGAGCGATCACGAGGATCAGCGCGAGACGCTCGCCCGCCGGTGTCACGGAGTGTGAGCCGACGTTCGGCGAGGCCAGGGCCAGCGCGAACTGCGGCAGGCAGACGACGGCCGCCGTCAGAAGGCACGTCCGGAGCCATCGCCACCGTAGGCCGGGCCGCACCGACGACAGCCAGCGTGGTCCCAGCCGGTGAGCCACCCGCATCACCAGGAACGCGACGAGGATCAGCGCGCCCAGCACGAGATTGATGTAGGCGAGCGTTGCCGGCGAGATCCGGCCGCCCGACAGGTCGTCCATGTAACGGGTCGCATCGTCGCCTCGGATCAAGGCGGGGACTATCAGGACGGGCAGCAGGGCGAGTGGTACGAGCAGCAGCGCGCAGACTGCCGCGATGGCCACCCCGAGCAGCGGTCGCCAGGTCCGATAGTCGCGGGTACGCAGGATGCGGTGGTAAGGCTCGGCACGTGCGTGAAGGCGCCCGGAGTCTCCGGGAGCCGGTGCGATCTCAGGCCTGGAGATCGCCGCTACCCAAGATCGATCGCAACCGTCGCAGCGAGCGGTCGCGGCCGAGCAGTTCCATCGACTCGAACAGCGGGGGCGAGATCCGTCTGCCCGTGACCGCCACCCGCACCGGCCCGAACGCCAGTCGGGGCTTCAGTCCCCTACCCTCGACGAGGGCCGCCCGCAGACACGACTCGATGGTGCTGGTGTCCCAGGTCTCGAGCTCCTCGAGCGCGGCGAGGGCCGCACGCACGACGTCGACGCCCGCGTCATCGAGCACCTTCGCGGCATCACCGGCATCGACGACGAACTGGTCGTCGTCGACGAACAGGAACTCGAGCAGGTCGACCGCCTCGCTGAGCACGGCGATGCGCTCCTGTACCAAGGGGGTCGCTGCGAGGAGCAGCTCGCGCGCAGCATCGGTGATGGGGTCGTCCACCAGCCCCGCCGACCGCAGGTAGGGAACCAACCGGTCCGCGAGGTCGGCCACGGCCAGCAGCCGGATGTGAACGCCGTTGATCGCCTCACATTTCTTCAGGTCGAACTGTGCCGCGTGGGGATTGACCCGTGCTATCTCGAAGGCCTGGGCCATCTCGTCGAGAGTGAACAGCTCGCGGTCACCCCCGATCGACCAGCCGAGCAGGGCCAGGTAGTTGAGCAGCCCCTCGGGCAGGAATCCTCGCTCGCGGTACGTCGCCAGCCCGCCGCCGGCCTCCCGCTTGGACAGCTTGCGGTTGCCCGGACCCACCACGAACGGGAGGTGACCGAACGCGGGCACGTTCCCGGCAGCCATCCCGATCCGCCCGAGGCCCTCGTGCATCGGGATCTGCCGTGGCGTCGACGAAAGCAGGTCCTCTCCGCGTAGCACATGGGTGATCTGCATGGTGGCGTCGTCGACCGGGTTGGTGAGGGTATAGAGGGGCTGTCCGTTCGCCCGGACGATCACATAGTCCGGTACGTGCTCAGGCTCGAACGTGACCTCACCGCGCACCAGGTCGGTGAATGTGATCGTCGTATCGGGCATCCGGAAGCGCAGGACCGGCAGGCGGCCGTCGGTCTCATAGGCAGTGATCTGGGCGGAGCTCAGCTCGCGGCAGTGGCCGTCGTAGCCGCTCGATCGCCCCGCGGCGCGGGCCACCGAGCGGCGGGCCTCGAGCTCGTCGCGTGTGCAGTAACACGGGTAGGCCAGGCCCGACGCCCGGAGCCGGGTGGCGACCTCTGTGTAGAGCTCGAATCGCTGTGACTGCCGATAGGGGCCGAACGCCCCCCCGACCTCCGGGCCCTCGTCCCATTGGAGCCCGAGCCAGTGCAGCGCGTCCAGCAGCCCCAGGTAGGACTCCTCGCTGTCGCGAGCCGCATCGGTGTCCTCGACCCGGAAAACGAACACACCCCGGTGATGACGCGCGAACGCCCAGTTGAACAACGCGGTGCGGACGTTTCCGAGGTGTAGGTTGCCGGTCGGCGACGGGCAGAAACGGGCGCGGACAGACAAGGCTCCCCCTTCAGCAACACGGTCAGTCACGGGCGACCACGGTGTTCGTGAGGCTCCCGATGCCCTCGATCGTCACCGTCACCTGGTCACCGACGTTCATCGGGCCGACACCTGCCGGCGTGCCGGTGAGGACGACATCACCGGGCAGCAGCGTCATCACCGATGTCACGTAGGTGATGATCGACGGTACGTCGAACGTCATCTGGCTGGTCCGTCCGAGCTGCTTGACCTCGTCGTTCAGGGTCGTGGTCAGGCTCAGGTCACCGGGGTCGAGCTCGGTCTCGATCCAGGGGCCGAGCGGGCAGAACGTGTCGAACGACTTGGCGCGGGTGAACTGCACATCCTTGGCCTGCAGGTCCCTCGCAGTGACGTCGTTGGCAACCGTGTAGCCGTAGACCACGTCAGGAACCCGGGACAGCGGCACGTCGCGGCAGATGCGCCCGATCACGACCGCAAGCTCGCCCTCGAAGTGCAGGTTGCTCGTCTGGTGGGGATAGACCACCGGGTCATAGGGGCCGACCACCGAGGTGTTGGGCTTCAGAAAGAGCAGCGGCTCGTCAGGCGCCGGAGCGCCCATCTCCGACGCATGGTCGGAGTAGTTCTTGCCCACGCACACGACCTTGCTTCGCGGGATGACCGGCGCCAGCAGGCGTACGTCCTCGAGAGCGAAGCGCTCACCGGTGGGCTCGAGGCCCTGGTACAACGGATCACCGGCCACGGCAGTGACGAAGCGCCCCGCCTCCGCGGACTCCTCGTCCTGCACGATGCCGAACTGTGGCTCCTCGCCCACGGTGAACCTCGCGATGCGCACGGCGGTGAGCCTACCGGCGGAGCACCTCCTTGACGTGACTACCCTCAAGCCATGTGCACCGCGAGTGTGCTGGCACCGGAGGCCTGGAACGAGCTCCGAATCAAGCACGAGGCGCGCATCGACGCATGGGTGCAGCCGTGGCTGCGGCGCCGCGCCGCCGGCCGTAAGCACCCCGTCGAAGACTTCCTGTTCGACTACTACTCCTACTCCCCGGCCCAGTTGCGGCGCTGGCACCCCGGTGCGGACATCCGGCTGACGGGTCCGGGCTGTGAGTCGTTCCTTCGCCGGCGCGGCTACCGTGCCTTCGGCGACACCGTCGGTGTGGATCCGGTGTTCGTACGCCGGCAGGCACCGCTGGTCAGCGTGCTGCACTCGCTGATGGTGGCCACCGCCGGGCGGTCACCGTCCTTCAGCTGCCTGGGACTGCACGAGTGGGCGATGGTCTACAAGCAGTCGGCCGGCGAACGCCGGCACGCCGATTGGCCTCTGCGCCTCGGCTCGAGCGGCACCGACCGCGTGGTGGAGTCGCACCAGATGAGGTGTACGCATTTCGACGCGTACCGCTTCTTCACCGTGCCGGCCGTCGGCCTCAACGCCCTACGCCCGGCCGCGGGCGACCGTGAACGGTTCGAGCAGCCCGGCTGCCTGCATACCGGTATGGATCTCTACAAGCATGCTTTCCGGCTCTCGCCGATGGTCGGGAGCGGCCTGGTCGCGGACTGCTTCGAGCTGGCCCGTGACATCCGGGAGGTGGACATGCGCGCGGCGCCGTACGATCTCGTCGAACTTGGGTACGAGCCGATCCCCATCGAGGCACCCGCCGGCAAGCTGAGCTACATCCGGGCGCAGCGGCGGCTCAGCGAGCGAGCCGCGCCATTGCGTCGTCGGCTGGTCGAGGCCTGCGAGTCGCTCCTGGCCGGGTGCCGCAGCCAGAGGCGCGAAGGAGAGCACGATGCCGTTGACGGAGAGGCTTGACCGCTTCCAGCAGCGGCACGAGTGGGCCGGGTTCCCGCTGGCGGTCGTCTACAAGTTCGCCGATGACCAGGGCAACTACCTGGCCGCACTCATCACGTACTACGGGTTCCTGTCATTCTTCCCGCTGCTGTTGCTGTTCTCGTCCGTTCTCGGATTCATCCTCCAGGGCAACGCAGACCTGCAACACCAGATCCTCAACTCGACCCTCAGCCAGTTCCCGGTGATCGGTGAGCAGCTCAGCAGCCCGAGCGGCCTGCACGGCAGCGCGACCGCCGTCGTGGTCGGGATCGTCGGCTCGCTCTACGGCGCGCTCGGGGTGGCGCAGGCGACGCAGAACGCGATGAACTCCGCCTGGGCGGTGCCCCGCAACCGGCGACCAAATCCGCTCGCGGCCCGACTGCGGAGCATGCTGCTGCTGCTCACTGTAGGTCTGGCCGTCGTGGGCACGACCGTCCTGTCCGCGCTGGGCAGCAGCGGCGGAGCATTCGGGGCCAACCTAGGCTTCGGGACGAAGGTCCTCGCCACGCTGCTGTCCGTGGCTCTGAACACCATCGTCTTCGTCCTGGCGTTCAAGGTGTCGACCGCACACAAGCTGAGCGCCCGGGATGCGGCACCGGGTGCCGTCACAGCGGCGGTGATCTGGCAGGTGCTGCAGTCGTTCGGTACGGCGTACGTCGGGCACGTCGTCAAGGACGCCACCGTGACCAACGCCGTGTTCGCGCTCGTCCTCGGCCTCATCGCCTGGATCTACCTGGGAGCGGTGACCTTGGTCATGTGCGTGGAGATCAACGTCGTACGCACCCAGAATCTCTACCCCCGAGCCCTGATGGCGCCGTTCACCGAGGATGTCGATCTGACTCGGGCGGATCAGCGGGCCTACAGCGGACAGGCGACGGCCCAGAAGACCAAGGACGTCGAGACCGTCGACGTCAGCTTCGAGGGCGAGACCCAAGCGAATGCCGAGGCGCGCCAGGAGGACGCACCGTGACGTGTGATCGAGCCGCCGTCGGGTAGTGAGCAGATGAGCCCAGCAGCCACTGGCCGTGAACAGGGAGGACAACACCGATGAATGACACCGGCGAACCGAACCACGTGACAGCCGACGCTCCGATCATGGTGCGGCTCGTGGAGCGGCTGGAATCCACGGCCGCCCTGGATCGGTTCAGCCCCGTGCTGTCTCCTGTCGCGGATATCCTGCTCGCCTCGGCAGGACGACGGGACCTGTTGCTGGGCACGTCCGTGGGCCATGCGGTGCATCCGTTCCTCACCGACCTCCCGATCGGCGCCTGGACTTGCACCACCCTGCTCGACCTGGTCGGCGGCGAGCGGTCCGGTCGGGCAGCGAAGCAGCTGCTCGGCTTCGGTCTCATCACCGCCGTACCGACCGCGGTCACGGGGCTGGCCGAATGGGGAACCACCCGGGGCGCGAACCGGCGGGTAGGCGTCGCGCACGCGGGCGCCAACACGGCTGCGCTGGCCTGTTACGCCGCCTCCTGGGTCGCCCGGTCGCGTGGCCGCCATCACCAGGGTGTCGTCCTGGCGCTGGGCGGAGCCACGGCGGCCGCGGTGGGCGGTTTCCTCGGCGGCCACTTGGCGATAGCCCGCCACGTCGGGTCGAGGCATCCGGCCTTCGACGACGGCGGAACCCCGCCGACGGCCTAGGTCACCGGTTGGTCCGGCCGTTCCCGTGCCGAAGCAGACCGTACGTCACCGAGTCGCGTAGCGCCTCCCAGGAGGCCTCGACGATATTGTGCCCGACACCGACCGTCACCCAGCTGGCCTCGGCGTCCGCGGTCTCGATCAGCACGCGGATGACCGCGTCGCTGCCATGACCCTGGTCGAGGATCCGGACCCGGTAGTCGATGAGCTCGAACGAGGCGACTCTCGGGTACGCCCGCACGATCGCGGTCCTCAGAGCCTGGTCGAGCGCGTTGACCGGCCCGTTGCCCTCGGCGGTGACGACCTGCCGCTCCCCGCCCGCCAGCAGCTTGACCGTCGCCTCTGAGACGGCCTCGCCGGAGGCGCTCGACTCGGTGATCACCCGCCAGGACTGCACCTCGAAGTACGACGGCCGGCTCCCCTCCATCTCCTCCACCAGGAGCAGCTCGAACGACGCGTCGGCCGCCTCGAAGGTGTAGCCCGTGGACTCCATGGACTTCACCCGCTCGGTCACGCGAGTGAGCCGGTCGACGTCGCCGGTGAGGTCGTACCCCAGCTCGCGGCCCTTGAGCTCGATCGAGGCCCGCCCGGCCATCTCCGAGACGAGCAGGCGCATGTCGTTGCCTACGTCGGTCGGGTCGGCGTGCTGGTACAGATCGGGATCGACCCTGATGGCAGAGGCGTGCAGACCTGCCTTGTGCGTGAATGCCGACACACCCACGTACGGCTGGCGAGAGGCGGGCGGCACGTTGGTCACCTCGGCGATGGCGTGGGCGATGCGGGTCGCCTCTCTCAACCGCCCCTTCGGCAGCACCTGCTGCCCCAGCTTGAGCTCCAGGTTGGCGACGACCGCGACCAGGTCGGCGTTGCCGGTCCGCTCGCCGTACCCGTTGAGCGTCCCCTGTACGTGCGAGGCACCAGCACCGATCGCGGCGAGACTGTTGGCGACGGCGCAGCCGGTGTCGTTGTGGCAGTGGATGCCGATCCGAGACCCGGTGGAGGACACGACGTCGGCGACCACATCGGAGATCTCCTGCGGCAGCAGGCCGCCGTTGGTGTCGCACAGGGCGACGAGCTCCGCGCCCGCCTCACCCGCGGTGCGTATGACCTCGAGCGCGTAGTCCCGGTTGTCCCGGTAACCGTCGAAGAAGTGCTCGGCGTCGAGGAAGACGCGCAGCCCCTCATGCCGGAGGTGTCCGACCGTGTTGCGGATCATCGCGAGGTTCTCCGCGAGGGTCGTACGCAACGCCAGCTCGACGTGGCGGTCGTGCGACTTGGCCACGAGCGTGACGACCGACGCACCCGACCCACGCAGCGCGGCGACGAGCGGGTCGTCGGCGGCTGCGACGCCGGGACGTCGGGTCGCCCCGAAGGCCACGAACGTCGCGTGCTGCAGCGTGAGCTCCGTGCGCGCGCGCCTGAAGAACTCGGTGTCCTTGGGGTTCGAGCCGGGCCAGCCGCCCTCGATGAACCCGACACCGAGGTCGTCGAGGTGGCGCGCGATCGACAGCTTGTCGTCGACTGACAGGTTGAGCCCCTCCTGCTGGGCCCCGTCCCGCAGCGTCGTGTCGTACACGTGCAGGCCGTTGACGTGGCCGGAAGGAGTCGAGTCGCCTGGTGAGCTGGTCACGAAGTGTCCTTGGGTCGCAAGGGATGGTTGACGTCGCCGTCCGGGAAGCAAAAAACCCCTCGTCGGGGGACGAGAGGTCTGCGCGCCGGAAGACTCAGACGCGCTCAGCCGGTAATCACGCTCGGGTACTGAGTCACCCGGTCAGTGTGACACATCGGCCGGTGGCTATGAGACCTCGCCGGGGCGGGCGCGCAATCACCGGCCCGGGCCCGGTGCCGGGAATTGCGCGGTAGGTGGTCACAGCGCCGGCCGGTGACCAACAAGTGCCCAAAACGTCGGTGCGGTCATGCGTCAACGTCGGTCATAGGTGCGGTTTCGTGGGTGGTGGGTGGCTCACGGGCACCCACTGCGTGCCGAGCACCAGGAACAGCACCGCCACGACGGCTGCGAGGATCAGGATCGCGAGCGCATAGAGCCCTGGCTGGCCGAACGGGCCGGCGACAGCGACCACCCAGCGTTGCGCAACGGAGCGTGGACGCCCGGCGAGGGGGCCGAACCACGCCACGGCCGATGCGACCAGACCACTGGCGGCGAGAGCCGGGGCACCCCAGCCGACCGTGGTCAGACCCGCTATCAGCAGTCCCGTACCCGCACCGGCGGCCAGAGACAGCAGGCACAGCCCCAAAGACTCCGGGAGCGCCTTGAGCAGATGCCACGGCGCCGATGCCACAGCGACGTAGGGGTCCGACCGGGTCGTTCCTCGTCGCTCGCGGCGCATCGTCAAGGCGTCGTCGATATGCGACCGAGTGGTGAGCAGAAGCACCAGCAGCGCCACCGCGAGACCGGAGATGATCGGGGCTAGGACGAACCCGGCGCAGGTCAGAGTCACCAGGGCGAGCAGGACAAGTCCGCGTCTGGCGCGCTCCTTGAGCGGGATCCGAGGCGCCGGAGCGCCCAGCTCGGCCGGGGGCCACGATGACTGTGCCTGCTCCTCCCCTGTCTCGGGTCTCACCATGATCGGCGTGACCCGGGTGCGGTCGGGGTTGTCCCGGCCGGCGAGCCAGGCCCGGACCTGCGACGCGTCCGGACGGTCGCGGGGGTCGGGAGAGAGTGACACCTGGATCAGCGGGAGCAGCGCCTGCGGTACGCCCGACAGGTCGTGCTCGCGCCGTCGTACGCGGTCCATCACCGCCACCGCCGGGCCGGTGCCGTACGGCGCGCGGCCAGTCCCGGCGTACACGACGGTCGCCGCCCACGAGTGGATGTCCGCGGCCGACGTCGCCTCGTCTCCGTACAGGATCTCGGGCGCGAGGTACCCCGGGGTGCCGAGCAGCCAGCCGCTGACGGTGAGGTTGGAGTCGTCGGCAAGCCGGGCCAGCCCGAAGTCGATGAGCACGGCCGATCGGTCCTCCACCAGGACGTTGGAGGGTTTCACGTCCCGATGCAGGACGTCGACCGCATGCACCGCCTCCAACGCCTCCGCGAGCCCGAGGGCGATCCGGATCAGATCGTCGCCACCGACCGGACCGGACTGGTTCACCTTCTGGTACAGGGAGAACCCGGGGACGTACCGCGTGACGATGTACGGCGTCTCACCCCAGGGATCGGCGTCGAGGACCTCCGCGACACGAGCACTGCGCACGCGCCGCAGCGAGGTGACCTCGCGCGCCAGCCTGGCGCGGGACTCGTCGTCGCCGACGATGTGCGGGCGCAGCTGCTTGAGCGCGACATGCGGTCCGCCGTCGCGCTGGGCCAGGTGTACGACGCCCATGCCGCCCTCGCCGATCCGACCCAGCAGCCGGTAGGGCCCCACGTACGGCGCCGTGGTCATCAGCCGCTCGGTCATGCTGCCAGGGTAGGCCGTGGGTGAGAGAGCGTCACACGACGCGGTGCATCCAGCCGTAGCTGTCCTCGGCCCGGCCGTACTGCACGTCGATCAGCTGCTGGCGGATCTCCGTCGTCACCGGTCCGACCCCCCCGGCCTGCGTCGCCTCACCTCCGCGCCACCGCAACGTGCCCACCGATGTCAGCACGGCGGCCGTTCCGCAGGCGAACACCTCGGCGATCTCACCGCTGATGACTCCGTCCCGCCACTCATCGACGTCCACCTTGCGCTCCTCGACCTTGTGGCCGAGTCGCTGGCCCAGCTCGATGATGGACGCACGGGTCACGCCCTCGAGGATGGAGTCGGTCAGTTGTGGGGTGACGATGGATCCATCGGCGTGCACGAAGAAGATGTTCATCCCACCGAGCTCCTCGACCCAGCGCTTCTCGACGGCGTCGAGGAAGACGACCTGCTCGCAGCCGTTCGCCGACGCCTCCTGCTGGGCCAGCAGGCTCGCGGCATAGTTGCCGCCGCACTTGGCCGCGCCGGTGCCGCCCGGTGCCGCCCGGGTGTAGTCCTCGCTGAGCCACATGTTCACCGGTCGCAGTCCTCCGGTGAAGTAGGCTCCCGCCGGCGACGCGATGACACAGAACGTCACGTGCCGCGCGGGCCGTACACCGAGGAAGACCTCGGACGCGAACATGAACGGCCTGATGTAGAGGCTCTTCTCGCCCTCGCTCTCATCCCCGCTTGGAACCCAGGCCCGGTCGGTCCGGATGAGCGCGTCGACGGCCCCGATGAAGTCGGCCGGAGCGAGATCGGGGAGGGCGAGCCGCGCCGCCGACCGGCGGATACGTGCCGCGTTCACCTCTGGCCGGAAGGTCCAGACCGACCCGTCGGGGTGCCGGTAGGCCTTGAGGCCTTCGAAGATCTCCTGCGCGTAGTGCAGGACCGCGCTGGCTGGGTCCATCGGGATCGATGCGTACGCGCTCACAGTCGCGTCGTGCCACAGCGCGTCGGGGGTCCAGTGAGCGATGAACATGTGGTCGGTGAAGTGCTGGCCGAAGCCCGGTTCGGCAAGGATCTCGTCCCGGCGGGCGTCATCTACCGGCCGTTCGGCCCGGTCGATGCGGATGTCGAGCGCTTCGGTCATGACGCAAAGTTAGCCGACGGAGGATCTCCCCGTCCCGCGGACAGCTCATCCGCGATCGCGGTGCCGATCTGCGCGGTGGTGCGCGGTGCCGGCGTGCGGGACTTCAGGTCCCGCGCAACGGCATCCTCGAGCGAGCGTGCCGCCTCGACGTACCCGAGGTGGTCGAGCAGCAGGCCGGCGGACAGGATCGCGGCGGTGGGGTCGGCCAGCTGCCGTCCGGCCAGGTCTGGAGCCGACCCGTGCACGGGTTCGAACATGCTCGGTGTGGTGCGGCCGGGGTTGATGTTGCCGCTGGCCGCCAGGCCGATGCCACCGGTCACCGCCGCCGCCAGGTCGGTCAGGATGTCACCGAACAGGTTGTCGGTGACGACGACATCGAAGCGCGACGGCTCGGTGGTCATGAAGATGGTCGCCGCGTCGACGTGCAGGTAGTCGGTGCTGACCATGGGGTACTCGGACTGGACCTCTGCGAAGATCCGTGACCAGAGCCGACCGGCGTGGACGAGCACGTTGGTCTTGTGCACCAGGGTCAGCTTCTTGCGCTCGCGACGTGCCGCCCGCTCGAACGCGTCCCGGACGACCCGTTCGACCCCGTACGCGGTGTTGACGCTGACCTCCGTGGCGATCTCGGAGGGCGTTCCGCCTCGGAGCACTCCGCCGTTGCCGGTGTACGGCCCCTCGGTCCCCTCCCGGACGACCACGAAGTCGATCGGGCCGGGGTCGCGCAACGGCGTCACGACATTGGGGAACAGCCGGACCGGACGCAGGTTCACGTAGTGGTCGAGCTCGAACCGCAACCGGAGCAGCAGCCCTCGCTCGAGCGCACCCGAAGGCAGCCTGGGGTCGCCGGGTCTGCCGCCGACGGCGCCGAGCAGGATCGCGTCCTGCTGCCGGATCTCCTCGAGCACGGAGTCGGGAAGCACCTCACCGGTCGCCAGATAGCGCTCGGCTCCGAGGTCGTACCTCGTCATCTCGAACGCGACGTCCATCGTCGGCGCCAGCATGTCGAGGATGCGACAGGCTTCGCCGATCACCTCGGGGCCGATCCCGTCACCGGGTATCACCGCGAGCCGGACCCTGTCAGTCATGCCTGTCACCCACGCCTGTCATCCACGCCTGTCACCCATGCCGCGCAGCCTATCCGCGTCCCTCCGCCCCGCTCCCCTCACGCGGTGAGACGAGCCGATCCCCGTGTAACAGGCGTGCGACACTTTCGGTCATGAGCGCGCCCCCGGAGCTCCCCGCGATCGTCGCGAAGGCCTTCGACGTGTCTCGCCGGCTCGGTTTCGTGACCTCGTGCCGCAACGAGACGGGTCGCCTGCTGGCGACGCTGGCCGCGTCGCGCAGCGGCACGCTCGCCGAGTTCGGTACGGGCTGCGGAGTGGGGTCGGCGTGGTTGCGCAGCGGTGTGCGCGACGGGGCGCGGATCGTGACCGCGGAGCTCGACCGGACGCGGGCCAAGGCCGTCCGGACCCTGTTCGAGGGCGACGACCTGGTCACCGTCCTCGAGGCCGACTGGAGCAACCTTCGGCCGTACGCGCCGTTCTCGCTGCTGTTCATCGACGTCTACGAGCCGAAGCAGCGCGGCATCGACATCGTCGCCGAGCTGATGAAGCCCGGCGGGTTCGTCGTGCTCGACGACTTCACGCCGTGCGAGTCCTGGCCCCCGATCTGGGAGGGCAGGGTCGACTCGGTACGTGAGCTGTGGCTCACCGACCCCCGTTTCACGACCGCGGAGGTGATGGTCGCAGCGGACGCGGCGGTCCTGCTCGCCACCCGCCGGTGACGTCCGTCAGTTGGAGAGGTCCACGGTGAGCATGGACTCGGCCGAGATCGCCCGGATGATCTCGTCGACCACAGCCCCCGGAATCTGTGAGTCGATCGCCATCGCGACCAGCGCCTGACCGCCCTTGCGGTCGCGACTGACCTGCATACTGGCGATGTTGACCCTGGCGTCGCCGAGGATGCGTCCGACGACGCCGACCATCCCCGGTCGGTCCTCGTACCGGACGAACGCGAGGTGTTCCTCCGGCTCGATCTCGATGTCGTAGCCGTTGACCTCGACCAGGCGCTCGCGCTGGTGGATCCCCACCAGCGTTCCGGACACCGACACCTGGTTGCCATCGGCAAGCGTGCCGCGCAGCGTCACCAGGTTGCGGTGGTCGGGGCTGTCGGGGTCGGTCACCAGCCGCACCTCGAGCCCCCGCTCGGCGGCCAGCAACGGGGCGTTCACATACGACACGTGGTCCTCGATGATGTCGGCGAACACTCCCTTCAGCGCCGCCAGCTCCAGGACCTTCACGTCGTACTGGATGATCTCGCCGCGCACCTCGACGTCGAGCTGCTGGGCAAGTCCCCCGGCGAGCGCGGTGAAGATCCGGCCGAGCTTCTCGGTCAGCGGGATCCCGGGACGTACGTCCTCGGCGATCACCCCGCCCTGCACGTTCACCGCGTCGGGGACGAGCTCGCCGGACAGTGCCAGCCGTACGGACCGGGCCACCGCCACCCCGGCCTTCTCCTGGGCCTCGGCGGTCGACGCACCGAGATGGGGGGTGGCCACCACGCTGTCGAACTCGAACAACGGGGAGTCCGTGCACGGCTCCGTCGCGAACACGTCGACACCTGCTCCGGCGACGCGGCCCTCCTTCAGCGCGACATACAGCGCGTGCTCGTCGACGATGCCGCCCCGGGCAGCGTTGACGACGATGACGTCGGGCTTGGCCCGGCGCAACTGCTCCTCCCCGATGAGACCGACCGTCTCCGGTGTCTTCGGCAGGTGGACGGAGATGAAGTCGCTCTCGCTGAGAAGCTCATCCAGCGGCACGAGCCGCACGCCCATCTGGGCAGCGCGACCGGCCTGCACGTAGGGGTCGTAGGCCAGCACCCTCATGCCGAAGGCGCTCAGCCGTTGGGCAACCAACACTCCGATCCGGCCGAGTCCGATGATGCCGACCGTCTTCTCGTACAGCTCGATGCCGGCGAACCGGCTGCGCTTCCACTCACCATTCTTCAGCGACTGGTTTGCGGGCGCGATGTTCCTGGCCGCGGCCAGCAGCAGGCCGACCGCCAGCTCGGCGGCGCTGACGATGTTTGAGGTCGGGGCGTTGACGACCATCACACCGTTGAGGGTCGCGGCCCGGACGTCGACATTGTCCAGGCCCACTCCGGCTCGGGCGATCACCCTCAGTCGGGGCGCCGCGGACAGCACCTCCGCATCGACCTTGGTGGCGCTCCTGATGAGGATGGCCTCGGCGTCGGCGATCGACCGGATCAGTGCGTCGCGGTCGGATCCGTCACAGCGCCGGATCTCGAAGTCCGGCCCCAGCGCGTCTTCGGTGGCAGGGGAAAGCTCTTCAGCGATGAGTACGACAGGCTTGCTCACGGTGGGGTCCTCAGGTCAGGCCGTAGGTGGATCGGTCGATGCCCTCATCGACCTGCACGACGCTGTGCCCGGTCGCAAAAGTCTAACGGGGACGGCGACTCTCCATTGCGGTGACCTCACCACGACGGCCAGAGCGCTGCCGTGGGCCGAACTCTCATTCACTCGAGATCGGCCGAACCGCTTGTCAGCACCGACATGACGGTCTCCGTATCGTCCCGATGGTGGTCACGGCAGAGCTTCATGGAGGGGCAGCGTTCGCAGACGGACAACTCGGCCCTCGTCATCGGCTCAGGACGCGGGCCTGCGCGTCAGCAGCGTGTGAACGCCGGGTCGGTGTGGCCGGACGCGCCGTCGATGACCCAGCGGCTGCCCTGGGCGACCATCTCGTAGTCGACCGACCAGATGACACACGTGGCCCCCGGGTCGTCGGCCGGACCGTCCCCGGCGGCCTGGCGGCTGCGGAACGTCGCCCAGACCCTGGGTGAGCCTTCCGGTCCGGTGACGGACCTGACGACCAGCTCGTCGTCGTGGGAAGTGGCGAAGGCCTCGTGCCACTTCTGGGGATCGGAGAAGTTGGCCGCCCGGTATCCGCTGCTCAGCTGGCGCATCGCCGCGGCGTAGTCCCCTGCGTTGATTGCCGCGAGGTACGCCTGCAGCGTGCGGTGCACGCCGTCCTCGACCGCGTGGTCCGTCGTCGAGCACGATGGTCGTTCCGGCACGAACAGGCCTGTTCTGTCGGTCAGCGCCGGTCTGGCGATCGATACCGGGACGGCAAAGCCGATTCCCTGCGCGTCTCTGCGGATCGCGTCGGCGAGTCCGACGACCTCGCCGTTGATGTCGACGAACGGGCCGCCAGAGTTTCCCGGATTGATCGCCGTGTCGGTCTGCAGAAGGCCGTGGAACTCGCCCGACTCCGTGGTGATGTCGCGGTCGAGCCCGGACACCGTGCCCTCGGTGAGCGACTTGGGCTCGTCGAAGGGGAAGCCGATCGCCGCGACATGCGTACCCGGCTGCGGATCACGTGGGGCGAAGGTGAACACATGGCCGTCGACGGACGTGTCCAACGAGAGCAGGGCCACGTCGATCGACGCGTCTACTCCGATCACGTGTGCTGGTTGGCGTACTCCTTGCAGGTCCACCGAGACGTACCTCGCGCCCTCGATCACGTGTGCGGCGGTGGCGAGCGTCTGGTCGTCGACCAGGAAGCCGGATCCGGACACGGCTCCATCGCAGGTGGCGACGACGACGAGCCCCACACCGCTCTGCACGTCGGCATAGACCTTCGAGAAGTCTGCCGGGGGACCCGACGTTTCCGCGCCTGAGGGCGCCGACGACGTGACGGTCACCACCGACTTAGCGGTGGTGGCCGGCTGCTGGTTCGAGTCAGACGATCCGCTCTGGAGAAGCCAGATGCCGCCGCCGGCCACCAGGCAGAGGACTACCACCACCGCGAGAACCGCGAGGGCGGTCCTTCCTGCACGCCGTCGCGGGTCCGGAGGCGCCGTCGGCGGCTGGCCGGTCCACCAGCCCCCGCCAGGAGGAGCCGCCTGTTGCCCGCGCCACGACGGCGGGGCAACCGGGGGCGGCACCGGTGACGGTGCCCTTTGCTGGGGCGGCCGGTACTGCGGCGGTGGCTGCTGGGCCGGTGGCTGCTGCGGCGGAGGCTGCTGCGGCGGGGGCTGCTGCGGCGGAGGCCAGGGCGTGGGCTGGTCGCTCGGGGACGACGGAGGCGGTTGCGGGCGTCGCAACCCGCAGTTGGGACACTGCGCCTGGGAGCGAGCGACCCCGAAGCCGCACCGCGGGCACTGGTCCACAGCTAGCGATCTGCTCGGGTCGGCGGTGCTGCGCTGATCCGCCGTCTAGGTGCTCTGACCTGCATGTTCGGAGAATATCGGCTCCCGCCGGAGTGGTCACGACAAGAGACGAGAGGACTCGGAGACGCCACCGCAATCGCGCCGATGTTGCATCGGAGAGCTCGGCATGGCTGGCACCCGACGGGGTTTCGGCGCAATTCGACAGCTCCAGTCCGACCATTACCAGGCCCTAGCTTGGGCCCGACGGTCCCCAGCGTAATGCTCCCGTGACGTTCGATGCCCGGATCGACGCAGATGCCCTGGTTGGCCGACCTGCTCCCCCGACGGTCGTTGCAGGACTCGACACAGTCGGCGACCGCAGACGCGGCGTCGGCGTGGGTTGCGGGGCAGTTGCGGAAGACGGTCGGGACAGCGCTGCGAGCGCTCCGGCAGCACGCCCCGAGGATGACGGTCTCGGTCGGCGTGGCGATGTTCGACACCCGGGCCTCGGTGGAGTTTCAGGGTCGCGGGGGCAGCATGCTTCCGTCTTGCTGATAGAGGAGGCAGATACCGATGACATCGCCCGGCGTGAATCCTTCTTTGGGGGGCCAGGACACAGTGGTGTCGGTCGCTCGGGACTTCTGCTCCGGGGTCAGGTCATTGCACTGGGTTGCCGCTTGTCGGAGTTGCTGGGGTGAGGGGTAGGAGTCGGCCTGAGGGATGAATGCCAGCCTGCCGGTTTCTTCGTATTGGTGCGGCTTCCGGCACGACACCAACGGTTGCGAGAACTTTGCTGGGTCGGCGTCGAGGCAGGCCCACAGGTCGTCGGCGTGTTCGGTGGACGCGTTCTGGGCGGCGAAATCGACCCAGGCGACGCGCGTGCCCGCCCAGTCGCTCGGGAAAAGGACTTCGCATCGAACCCAGGAGGCGCCTTGGGTGACCTGCTCCCTGCTGGGCAGTACTAAGCCGAATACCGACGGCACCCAATTCTCCAGATTGATACCCAGATAGCGGTTGACGCGTCTGCCCGCACAGGTCCGCGAACCCCTTGGCGGTTGCGACGGTCGGCTCGTCTACCTCGAAAACCGAGATCGTCTCCGTTGTGTGAGGTTTCGTACACGGCACCACCGGGGAGTCGTCGAACCAGTAGTTGGGGTCCTCCACCTTCTTGGGCGGTATCTGCCAGCAGGTTCCCTCTTCGGGTGCGTCCTGCATCGCCGCATCCACCGTCTCACCGGGGCTGGCCTTCGTCCCCGCCGGCTCGGCTGCTGGCGGGGACGACGAGTCGCACCCGCCGCCAAGTGCCACCATGACGACGACGATCACTGGCCAAAGGCGATGCCTCATAGCCGAAATCCCCCAGATCGTTGATCAATCCTGAACTTCATAGCCGTCCAGCAAGCGCCGGTTATGGAGCGGTTGGACCTCCCCCAAAAGGATTCTGGAGATCCTGGTGAAAAAAACGCGCTCTGGCTGGCTCACGCGACGAATGCCGCTCGTGGATGTCTGACGCGAACGCAATAGCGAGGATCGCCGCTATCAACAAGAAGATCCACATAGAGACCGCTTCCCCTCAAGTTCTGAGGCTACGCCGATAGAGAGATTGGCGATAGGTCTGCGCTTCGCGGCTCCGCTCATGCCGCCAGTGAAAGCAAGTGAATCCCCGACTCGGTGCTGTACCTGACACAGCCGCGCGCGACCCCGGCCAGGAGACTGGGCAGGTCGTGGTCGTTGAACTGCCGTCCGCGAGGTCGGTGCTACCGGGTCCGCAAGCCGGCGCCGTCACCGGGTAGCGGTCGCGGGTCGCGCAGCAGCAGTCGTCGGATCACGGGAAGCCGTGTGCGGGCGGATCTAAACCGTTCTGTGAAGGATCCCGTCGCCGTCGGGTGATCGTCGTTCCTCGGCGCGGGAGCCGCCTCATCCACAGCTCGACCGGCGGTGTGTGGGGGGTCGGACCGCAGGCGGATCGACGCTCTCAATCGATGCTCGTCGACCTGGTCCACGGATTTGTCCCCCTTCGGTTAAAACCTTGTCAGGAGCCGGCTGGGCTGGGTGCCGGGCTCACAACGCGCAGTCTGCAACAAAGCGGACAGTGCTCCGGGAAAACCGCGGCAATCGCATCGAACACTCACTCTGCGTCACGCGACGACGGCCACCTCAGAGGTCTGCCGGTGCGGGCGCACCCTGCGCGTTCCCGCGGAGAGCTGGGAATTGCGCGGTAGGTGGTCACGGACCCGCGACGTGGTGACCACCTACTCCGCACAGCCGGCTGCGTGGAGCTGGCACCGCATGCCCCTCATCGGACGCCTCGGGCGTCGATCTCAGCACGGGTAGGGATGGACGGGACCGCGCCGTGGCGCTCGACGCTGATGCCCGCCGCGATGACCGCCCGCCGAGCTGCGGCGGCGACCGGCTCTCCGGCCGCCAGGCCGGCAGCGAGTACACCGGTGAACGTGTCACCGGCCCCGGTCGTGTCGGCCACCTGCGCCTTGATGGCGGGCAGCTCCTCGATGTGCCCACCGGGCTGCACTACGGCCGCGCCGGCGGAACCAAGAGTCACCACCACCGTGCGCGCCCGATCGGTCAGCGTGCCGGCGGCGACGATCGGGTCGTCCCCGCCGGCGAGTGTCATCGCCTCGTTCTCGTTGACGACGAGCACGTCGACCAGGGTCAGCAGCGCGTCGTCGAGAGGCATGGCCGGGGCCGCGTTGAGCACCACAGTCGTACCCGCCGACCTGGCCGCCTGGGCGCCCTGTGCCACCGCCGCCAGCGGAACCTCCAGCTGCGCCACCAGGACGGACGCGGCGGCGACCGCCGCACGCGCAGCCACGGTGAGCTCGTTGATCGTGCCGTTCGCTCCGGCTGCAACGACGATGGTGTTGTTGCCGTCGCGCTGCACCGTGATGAGCGCTGTCCCGGTCGCCCCTTCGACCGTGTGCAGCAGCGTCGTGTCGATGCCGCAGTCGCGCAGTACGGCCACCAGCTCGACCCCGCCGGGGTCGTCACCCACGGCACCGATGAACGCCGTGCGGGCACCGCCTCGCGCGGCCGCCACCGCCTGGTTGAGCCCCTTGCCGCCCGGGTGCCTGGCCTGGCCGGTCGCCAGCACCGTCTCACCCAGGGCGGGAACCTCCTCGACCGAGTAGACGAGGTTGATGTTCGCGCTGCCGAGCACCACGACGTCCGGTTCAGCGGGCAGCGGTGCCCTCGGTGTAGTCGTCACCGCTCGTTTTCACCCAGCTCATCAGCTTGCGCAGTTCCCGCCCGGTCTCCTCGATCGGGTGCTTCTCGGCGGCCGCCCGGTACGCCTTGAACTTCGGGGCACCGTTGTCCTGGTCCTCGATGAAGCCGGCGGCCCACGTTCCGTCCTGCACCTCGGTGAGGATGTCCTTCATCCTGGCCTTGACACTGTTGTCGATTATTCTCGGCCCGGACGTGTAGTCGCCGTACTCGGCGGTGTCGGAGACCGACCAGCGCTGTTTGGCGATGCCCCCCTCGTACATGAGGTCGACGATCAGCTTCAGCTCATGCAGGCACTCGAAGTAGGCGATCTCCGGCTGGTACCCCGCCTCGATGAGCGTCTCGAAACCGGCCTGGATGAGCGCCGAGGCGCCGCCGCAGAGCACCGCCTGCTCACCGAACAGGTCGGTCTCCGTCTCCTCGGTGAACGTCGTCTTGATCGCTCCGGCCCGGGTGCCACCGATCGCCTTGGCGTACGACAGCGTCAGGTCCCACGCCTTGCCGGACGCGTCCTGCTCGACCGCGACGAGCACCGGCACGCCCCGCCCCTCGGAGAACTCGCGGCGCACCAGATGGCCCGGTCCCTTCGGCGCGACCATGCACACGTCGACGCCGGCCGGCGGGCTGATGTAGCCGAACCGGATGTTGAACCCGTGCCCGAACATCAGGGCATCCCCGTCGACGAGATTGGGCTCGATCGCCTCTGCGTACAGGGAGCGCTGGACCGGGTTGGGAGCCAGCACCACGATCAGGTCGGACTCCTCACAGGCTTCATAGGGCGTGGCGACTGCCAGCCCCTCCGCCTCGGCCTTCGGGCGGCTCCGTGAGCCTTCCGGGAGGCCCACGCGAACATCCACACCCGAGTCGCGGAGCGACAGTGCGTGCGCATGACCCTGGCTGCCATACCCCAGTACGGCCACGTTCCGGCCCTGGACGACAGTCAGATCCGCGTCGTCGTCGTAGAACATCTGTGCCACGTTGAGTCTCCTTCGCGTCCTGCGCTGGTGTCCTGCTGGGCTAGGCGGAGGTGCTGACCGGCCGGAGCGTGCGGTCACCGATCGATCGTCCGCCGCGGCCGATCGCGATGATGCCCGACTGTACGAGCTCCCGGATCCCGAAGGGCTCGAGCACCCGCAGGAGCGCCTCCAGCTTCTCGGCGTTGCCCGTCACCTCGATCGTCACCGCGTCGGGTGAGACATCGACCACCTTCGCTCGGAACAACGAGACGGTCTCGAGCACCTGGCCACGAGTGCTGGCGTCGGCCCTCACCTTGACCAGCGCGAGCTCCCGCTCGACCGCCGCCGATCTGTCCAGCTCGACGATCTTGATCACGTTGACCAGCTTGTTGAGCTGCTTGGTCACCTGTTCCAGCGGGTTGTCCGCGACGTTGACCACGATCGTGATGCGGGATACCTCAGCATGCTCGGTAGGACCGACGGCCAGCGAGTCGATGTTGAATCCCCGGCGTGAGAACAGCCCGGCGATACGGGCAAGCACGCCCGGCTTGTTCTCCACCAGTACGGACAGGGTGTGGGTTGTCACAGGTCGTCCTTGTCGAACTCGGGGGCCAGGTCACGCGCGATCTGGATCGCGTCGTTGCTCATTCCGGCAGGGACCATCGGCCAGACCATGGCGTCGCGATGCACGTTGAAGTCGACGACGACGGGCACGTCGTCGATCTGCATGGCCTTGTCTATCGTCGCGTCCACGTCCGCGGCGTTGTCGCAGCGCAGACCGATGCAGCCCATGGCCTCGGCGAGCTTGACGAAGTCGGGGATCCTGCCGAGCTCGGGTCGCGGATGCAGGTCGGTGTTGCTGTAGCGGCCCTCGTAGAACAGCGACTGCCACTGGCGCACCATGCCCAGGCTGTCGTTGTTGATCACCGCGATCTTGACCGGGATGCCCTCCAGCGCGCAGGTGGCCAGTTCCTGGTTGGTCATCTGGAAGCAGCCGTCGCCGTCGATCGCCCAGACGGTCGTGTCCGGCTCGGCGACCTTGGCGCCCATTGCCGCCGGCACCGCGAACCCCATGGTCCCGAGGCCGCCGGAGTTGATCCAGCTGTTGGGCCGTTCGTACCTGATGAACTGGGCGGCCCACATCTGGTGCTGGCCGACGCCGGACACGTAGATGGCCTCCGGCCCGCTGATCTGCCCGATCCGCTCGATCACGTGCTGCGGAGCGAGGGAGCCGTTTTCCGGCGCATCGTAGCCGAGCGGGTAGCGCTGCCTGATGAGCTCGTTCTGGGCGATCCAGGCCTCGTAGTCGCCGCGCCGTCCGGCCTCGGCCTCGGCCTGCAGCACCGCCACCAGATCGGAGATGACCTCCCGGCAGTCGCCGACGATCGGGACGTCGGCATGCCGGTTCTTGGAGATCTCCGCCGGGTCGATGTCGGCGTGGATGACCTTCGCCTCCGGCGCGAACGAGTCGAGCTTGCCGGTCACCCGGTCATCGAACCGGGCGCCGAGCGAGATGATGAGGTCACTGCGCTGCAGGGCGCCGACCGCGGCGACGGTGCCGTGCATGCCGGGCATGCCGAGATGCTGGCGATGGCTGTCGGGGAAGACGCCTCTGGCCATCAGGGTGGTCACGACCGGGATGCCGGTGACATCCGCCAGCACCCGGAGCTCCTTGGCCGCATGTGCACGCACGACACCGCCGCCCACGTAGAGGACGGGACGCCGGGAGTCGAGCATCAGCCGGGCGGCTTCCCGAATCTGCTTGGCGTGCGGTCGGGTGACCGGGCGGTAGCCCGGCAGGTCGAGATGGGTGGGCCAGTCGAACGAGCCCTGGGCCTGCATGGCGTCCTTGGCGATGTCGACCAGCACCGGTCCGGGGCGGCCGGTCGAGGCGATGTGGAACGCCTCGGCGATCGTGCGTGCGATGTCGTCGACGTCGGTCACCAGGAAGTTGTGCTTGGTGATCGGCATCGTGATACCGCGGATGTCCGCCTCCTGGAAGGCATCGGTGCCGATGGCCGCACTCGGTACCTGGCCGGTGATCGCGACGATCGGGACCGAGTCCATGTGCGCGTCGGCGATGGGTGTGACCAGGTTGGTGGCCCCCGGCCCGGACGTGGCCATGCAGACGCCGACCTTGCCTCCCGTCGCCGCGTACCCCTCAGCGGCGTGGCCGGCTCCCTGCTCGTGGCGCACCAGGATGTGGCGGATCTGTGTCGAGTCCATGAGCGGGTCGTACGCCGGCAGGATGGCGCCGCCCGGGATGCCGAACACCGTCTCCACACCGGCGCGTTCGAGTGCGGACACCAGGATCTGTGCGCCGCTAACCTGCTGGTTCATCTCGCCCTTCCCTGGCCCGTTTCGTCCCGCCGGCTCCTGCGTACCCACAAAAAAGCCCTCGTTCCCAATGGGTAGACGAGGGCGACGCGCCGGGCGTGCGATCCGTGATGGTCGCTAGCCTGCGCGCCGGTTGGGTACGAGAATAGGAGTCGGCACGTGTCAACCGTCGCCGACCCTGCCAGTTTCGTCAAGCATGCGCCTCCCCCGTCTCGCGATGCGGACGCCACGTCCGTACTCCGGTCCGGACCGTGAGTGAGACCGGCTTACGTGATGGGCGACGTCAGCGCTGGTCGCCAAGAGATCGAGTCGGCGGGAGCCACCGCGGTGTCGCGATCGCAACCCCGAACAGGATGGCGAAGAGCAGTCCCAGGGTGACCGGGACGGACAGCCACGTCGTACCCAGTGCGAAGAGGCCGAAGACGACCACGGCGAAGACCTCGCTCAACAGCCCGGCCACCGAGGTGACCGTCGCCCGAGCCCGGCCCTCGATGACGTCCTGCAGGCGCGCCTCGGCGACGACGATGCCGTTGCTGACGATGCCGTAGCCCAGGCCGATCGAGACGAACGCGAGCGGCTGGTCGATCAACGCACCGACCACGAGGAGTGCGGCTGCCAGCGCCAGCAGGCCCGCCATCGTCGATGCACGCATCCGAGCCGTGCGTCCGGCCATTGCCGTTCCGGCCATCTGGCCGAGCACCGTCATCCCGATCAGAAGCGGGATCGCACCCGGATCCGCGCCCTTGTCGAGGCCCAGCAACGGGAAGAACTCGTCGAACGCGGTGACGCCGTACATCGCGGCGGAGAGCAGCACGCCCCGGCCAACCACGCGGCGACGCCGCACCTCTGTCAGTCCGGCGACCAGGGTCACGACATACCGCCGCGCGAAGCTACCCTCCGGTGCCTCCTGACCATGGGCGGAGGCCAGTCGCGGCGCCGCGGGCAGGGACCACACCAGGACCCCTTGCGCAAGTACGACCCCGACGCTCACCCAACCGACCAGGACGTAGCCGCCGAGCACCAGCAACGGTGCCGCGGCCAGCGTGGCAACGAGGTTGCACACCATCGCCAGCGAGTTCGCGTAGCCCATCAGCCTGGGGTACGCATCGGTTGCGCCCAGCACGCCCAGCTCGTCGTAGAGGAGTGCCTCGAACGTTCCCGACATCAACGCGCTGCTGACGCCCCACAGCACGAAACCGGCGGCGAAACCGGCGTACGAGGGCGCCACAGTCCACAGCACGAACCCGGCGGCGTACAGCAGCGAACTGAGCCCGAGCAGCCCGCGCCGCGACACGGTGTCCGCCCATGCACCGGAAGGCACCTCGAAGGCGAACGACGTGACCGACCAGATCACGAACAGCGATGAGATCTGCGCGGTGGAGAGCCCGTGGGCGGCGAACAGCAGCGAGTACACCGCGAACATCGGGATCAGGTCGCGCAGCGAGAAGTAGCCCAGGGCGCTCGCGGCGAATCTGCGAGGGACGCCGTTCACTAGCGACCTTCCGGTGAGTGGTCGCTCCGGCGTCGCGTGTCAGCGAGTCATCAAGGTTCGGCTGCGAAGTACGCCATGCCGCCACTGTCGCCAGTGCCGTGACCTTTGTCAACGACGCGAGGTCTTCCGCAGGCACCGCAGCGGCAGGCCAGGCGATTCGGACTGGTGCTGGCCTCTCGCGGTCCGTACGTCGGGTTCTCAGGACATGGACGACAATTGAGGCACGATGCCAGCCACGCAGACCGGCGACCTGACCCGGCTGATCCCCGCGGATCCGACCCCGGACGCGCTCTACGACGCGTTCGAGGCGTGGACGACGATGCAGGGTGTCACCCTGTATCCCGCGCAGTCCGAGGCGCTGATCGAGATCGTGGACGGAGCCAACGTGATCCTGGCCACGCCCACCGGGTCCGGCAAGAGCCTCGTCGCTACCGGCGCCCACTTCGCCGCCCTCGCCCACGGCCGGCGAAGCTACTACACCGCTCCGATCAAGGCCCTGGTCTCGGAGAAGTTCTTCGCCCTCTGTGACACGTTCGGACCCGACAACGTTGGCATGCTCACCGGCGACGCGGCGGTCAACCCCGGCGCACCGATCATCACCGCCACCGCCGAGGTGCTGGCCAACCAGGCGCTACGTGAGGGCGCCGCGGCCGACATCGGCCTCGTCGTCATGGACGAGTTCCACTTCTACACAGAGCCGGACCGCGGCTGGGCGTGGCAGGTCCCGCTGCTCGAGCTGACCGGGGCGCAGTTCGTCCTCATGTCCGCGACCCTCGGCGACATGACCCGGTTGCGCGACGACCTGGCCGGCCGCACCAACCGGCGCACGACCATCGTCAGCTCCGACGAGCGCCCCGTGCCGCTGCAGTTCAGCTACGTGATGACGCCCATTCACGAGACGCTGCAGGAGCTCCTCACCACTCACGAGGCCCCTGTCTACGTCGTCCACTTCACCCAGGTCGAGGCCATCGAGCGGGCGCAGGCACTGTCCAGTCTCAAGGTTGCCACCCGGGAGGAGCGTGACCGCATCGCTGCGATGATCGGCAACTTCCGGTTCACCGCAGGCTTCGGTCCCACGCTCTCGAGGTTGGTCCGGATGGGCATCGGCGTCCATCACGCGGGCATGCTCCCCCGCTATCGTCGTCTGGTCGAGACCCTCGCCCAGGCAGGGTTGCTCAAGATCATCTGCGGCACGGACACCCTGGGCGTGGGGATCAACGTGCCGATCCGTACCGTCGTTCTGACCGGCCTGACCAAGTACGACGGCATACGACAGCGGCACCTGCGGATCCGCGAGTTCCACCAGATCTCCGGGCGCGCCGGACGGGCCGGCTACGACACGCTCGGCTCGATCGTGGTGCAGGCTCCGGAGTACGAGGTCGAGAACGCCCGCCTGGTCAAGAAGGCCGGAGACGACCCGAAGAAGCTCCGCCGCGTGCAACGCAAGAAGCCGCCGGACGGCTTCGTCAACTACAGCCGCCGGACGTTCGACCGACTCGTCGACGGACAGCCCGAGCCACTCACCTCGAGCTTCGTCGTCAGCCATTCGATGCTCCTGAACGTCATCGCCCGGCGGGGCGACCCGTTCGACAACATGCGCCGGCTGCTGACCGACAACCACGAGGATGAGGCGTCGCAGCGGCGTCACATCCGGCGGGCTCTAGCGATGGCCCGCGGTCTGCTGGCCGGCGGCGTCGTGGAGCGCCTCGACGTACCGGATGAGGACGGGCGCCGCGTGCGTCTGACCGTCGACCTGCAACCGAACTTCGCGCTCGACCAGCCCCTCTCCGCCCTGGCCGTCGCGGCACTCGACCTGCTCGACAAGCAGTCACCGACGTACGCGCTGGAACGTCGTCTCGGTGATCGAGTCCACTCTGGAGGACCCGCGTCAGGTGATGAGGGCGCAGCTGAGCTTCGCCCGCGGCGAAGCCATCGCAGCGATGAAGGCCGAGGGCATCGAGTACGACGAGCGCATGGAGCTGCTCGACGACGTCACGGCACCCCGCCCGCTGGCGGACCTCCTCGACGTGGCCTACGAGTCGTACCGCAGGGGGCATCCGTGGGTCGCCGACCACGAGCTGCGTCCCAAGGCGGTGGCGCGCGACATGTACGAGCGGGCGATGACGTTCGTCGAGTACGTCGGCTTCTACGGCCTCGCACGCTCTGAGGGCCTCGTGCTCCGCTATCTCGCTGACACCTACCGGGCCTTGCGGCGTACCGTGCCCGACGCTGCCCGCACCGAGGAGCTCGACGACCTGGTGGAGTGGCTCGGTGAGCTAACGCGTCAGGTCGACTCGTCCCTTCTGGACGAGTGGGACAAGCTGGTGGCCGGAGAGGACACGCGTGCGGCGGTCCGGCCGGCTCCGCTCGACGCGGAGGTCCCACCGGTGACAGGTAACGTGCGAGCCTTCCGGGTCCTGGTCCGCAACGCGATGTTCCGTCGCGTCGAGCTCGCCGCCCGTAGGGACTGGACCCGGCTGGGAGCGCTCGACGGCGACTCCGGGTGGGACGCGGACGCCTGGCGGGACGCGATGATGTCGTACTGGGACGAGCATGACGTGCTTCTCACCGATGCCGACGCCCGCGGCCCCGCGCTGCTCATCGTCGACCCCGCGTCGCATCCCGGCGTCTGGCATGTCCGGCAGATCCTGCACGATCCCGAGGAGCACCACGACTGGGCCATCACCGCCGAGATCGACCTGGCGGCGTCTGACCGGCAGGGTGAGGCGGTCGTCGCCGTCACCGACGTCGGGAACACGTCGAGCTTCATGACAGCAGGACGGTGATGGTGAAGAGCACCGGCACGGAGATGATCGTGGTGACCAAGGCGGCGTCGCGTGCCAGGACGACTCCCTGCTCGTAGCGGACGGCGTAGGTGAACACGTTCTGCGCGGTCGGCAGCGCGGCCGTGATCACCACGGCCAACAGGGTCAGCCCGTCGAGATCGAGCACGAAGGCTCCGACCAGGTATGCCAGCAACGGCTGGGCGACGTTCTTCAGCGCCACCACGGTCCACAGAGTCGACGCGCTGCCTTGCCGGCCCGGGCGCTGGGCACCGTGCAGCGAGATGCCGAAGGCGAGCAGCACTGCCGGGATCGCGAACGCGCCCATCAGCGATATGGGTTCGCCGATGGGCTCGGGCAGCGTCCAGCCGGTCGCGGCCAGCACGAGACCGACCGCTGACCCGAGCGTGATGGGGTTGCGCAACGGCTGGACGGCGACGCGCGCCCACGAGCTCCGCTGCCCCTCGAGCCGGTCGGCCGACAGCGTGTCGAGAACCGTCGTGACCACCGGGGTGAAGAGCGCCAGCTGGAACAGCAGCACGGGCGCGACGAAGGACGCGTCGCCCAGCACATAGATGGCGATCGGGATGCCGAGGTTGCCCGCGTTGACGTAGCCCGAGGCCATCGCGCCGATGGCCGACTCGCCCGCGGGAAGGCCCCGTACCACCGCCGCCGCCACGTAGGCCGCGGCCACCGCGACGCTGCTCACCGCCGTGACGACCAGGCTCGCGGAGAACACGGTGGGGAGGTCGGTTGCCGCGAGGGTCGTGATCAACAGGCAGGGTGTCGCCACGAAGAACGCGGTGCGACTGAGGACGACCTGCGCATCCATGCCGAGTACGCCGGCGCGACCCACGATGTAGCCGACCGCGATGATCGTGCCGATCACCGCGAATCCCTCGAGAATGCCGCTCACTGCCGGCCGGCGCCCGACGGCGCACCGGAACGCTCCCAGCCGAGCGCGGGTCGTCCGGCTACCGTGATGCCATGCCTCCCACCGTGCCCACCCTGCCGCTGAACGACACGCACCGAATCCCTGCCACAGGCTATGGCACTGCTCAGCTGGACGACTCCAACGCTCCAGAGATGGTCGGTTTCGCGATCGAGGCCGGCTACCGGCTCCTCGACACCGCCGCACGCTACGACAACGAGGTCGGGGTCGGTCGCGGTATCGCCCAGTCGTCTGTTGATCGGGCCGAGCTTGTCGTGACCACCAAGCTGCGCGGCAGCGAGCAGGGTCGCGACCAGGCCCGTCGTGCACTCGAGAACTCGCTGGGCCGGCTCGGTCTGGACTACGTCGACATCTACCTGATCCACTGGCCCCTTCCCCGTATCGACAAGTACGTCGAGAGCTGGCAATCGATGATCGCGATGCGCGAGGAGGGCATGATCGGCTCGATCGGAGTCTCGAACTTCACCCCGGCCCATCTGGACCGGCTGGAACGTGAGACGGGCGTGGTGCCGGCGGTCAACCAGATCGAGATGCACCTTGAATGGACACAGCCGGAGCAGCGCCGCTACGACCGTGAGCACGGGATCGTGACGCAGTCCTGGAGTCCGCTACGCCGCGGCGGCGCGGTGCTGAGCAGCCCGGTGCTGGCTGAGATCGCCGACGCCCACTCAGTCACTCCCGGTCAGGTTGCGTTGCGCTGGCATGTTCAGTCCGGTGTGGTGCCCATTCCCGCCTCGAGCAACAAGGAGCGCATCGCCGCCAACCTCGACCTGTTCACATTCGAGCTCAGCGAGGCCGAGATGCGATCGCTTGCCGCTCTCGACACGGAGGACCGCTTCGGGGGCGATCCGCTCAGCCACGAGGAGTTCTAGACCGCCAGCCCTCTCACCAGCGAAGCCCCCGCAGGTCGCTGACTCATGGTCCCGATAACGGGCCATATGTTCATGCAACACCGGTGCGGGCTTCGGGCGATCAGCCGCAGACCGCGCCCTGCGCGGCCGACCCGACGAGCTTCACATACTTGGCGAGTACACCACGGGTGTAGCCGTGCCGGCGTGGCTCCCAGCCCACCCGCCTGTTGTCCAGTTCGGCGTCGTCGACGAGCAGGTCGAGCGTACGGGAGGTCATGTCCAGCCGGAACGCGGTCGCCGTCGCGGACGAACGCGATCGGTCCGGCGTCCACCGCCTCGGGCGCCACGTGGCCGACGCAGAGGCCGGTCGTGCCGCCGGAGAACCTTCCGTCGGTGAGCAGCAGCACCTCCTTGCCCAGGCCCGCGCCCTTGATGGCACCGGTGATCGCGAGCATCTCGCGCATTCCCGGTCCGCCCTTGGGTCCCTCGTACCGGATGACGACCGCGTCGCCGGCCACGATGCGGCCCTCGGCCATCGCATCCAGCGCGGCGCGCTCACCGTCGAAGACCCTGGCCACGCCCTCGAACACCGTCTCGTCGAAGCCTGCGCCCTTGACCACGGCACCCTCGGGTGCGAGCGAGCCGCGCAGGATCAGCAGCCCGCCGGTCTTGTGGATCGGCTCCGACAGCGAGCGGATGATCTTGCCGTCGGGGTCCGGCGGCGCGATCTCGGCCAGGTTCTCGGCCATCGTCCTGCCGGTGACGGTCAGGCAGTCCCCGTCGACGAGGCCCGCGTCGAGCAGCGCCTTCATCACCACCGGGATGCCGCCGATGCGGTCGACGTCGGTCATCACGAACCGGCCGAACGGCTTGAGGTCACCCAGATGCGGCACCCTGTCACCGATCCGGTTGAAGTCGTCGAGCGTCAGGTCGACCTCCGCCTCGACGGCGATCGCGAGCAGGTGAAGGACGGCATTGGTCGATCCACCGAGTGCCATCACGACCGCGATGGCGTTCTCGAAGGCCGGTTTGGTCATGATCTGGCGCGCGGTGATACCGCGACGGAGCAGCTCGACGACAGCCTCACCGGACCTGTGCGCGTAACCGTCCCGGCGGCGGTCGACCGCCGGCGGCGCCGCCGATCCCGGCAGGGACATGCCCAGTGCCTCGGCGATGGACGCCATCGTGTTGGCGGTGTACATGCCACCGCAGGCGCCCTCGCCGGGACAGATGACACGTTCGAGCCGGTCGACGTCCTCGCGGGAGATCAGACCCGCCAGACACGCACCGACGGCCTCGAAGGCGTCGACCAGCGTCACGTCCTTTCCGTCCAGCCGGCCGGGCATGATCGAGCCGGCGTACAGGAACACGCTGGGCAGGTCGAGGCGTGCGGCAGCCATCAGCATGCCGGGCAGGCTCTTGTCACATCCGGCGAGCAACACCGACCCGTCGAGCCGGTCCGCCTGCATCACGGTCTCAACCGAGTCGGCGATCACCTCGCGTGAGACCAGCGAGAAGTGCATCCCCTCGTGCCCCATCGAGATGCCGTCCGACACCGAGATCGTCCCGAACTCCAGCGGGTACCCCCCGCCCGCGTGCACCCCCTGCTTGACCGCCTGGGCCAGCCGGTCCAGGGACAGGTTGCAGGGCGTGATCTCGTTCCAGGAGGACGCGACGCCCACCTGCGGTTTGGGGAAGTCCTCGTCTGACATGCCGACGGCCCGCAGCATGGCGCGGGCGCCGGTGCTCTCCAGACCGTCGGTGACAGCCCGGCTGCGGGGCTTGATGTCCACACCTGATGACGTCGTCGGCATGGTCGGTCACTCTACGACGGCTGACCGAGGATCAGCACGAGGGTGCCGCTGCCAGAGGCTGGTCAGTACGTCCCGCTCACCTGGTTGCTCAACGGTTCGCCGCGCGCATAGCGCTCCAGCTGTTCGCCGACCAGCCGGTACGCGCGCGGCCAGAAGGCGGTCGACGCTCCGCCGACGTGCGGGCTGATCAGGACACCGGGAGCGGACCAGAGCGGATGGTCGGACGGCAGCGGCTCAGGTTGGGTGACGTCGAGCGCGGCGCGCAACCGTCCGGCGCTCAGCTCCGCGAGCAGCGCGCCGGTGTCGACGACGGCTCCGCGGGCGACGTTCACGAGCAGAGCCCCGTCTCGCATCCTGGCCAGGAACGCCGCGTCCACCATGCCACGGGTCTCGTCGGTGATCGGCACCATGACGATCACCACATCGGCCTCCGGCAGCAGGCCGGCGAGCTCGTCGATGCTTTGAACACCCGGCCGCGCTCGGCGCGCCACCCGCGTCACCGAACACTCGAACCCGTCAAGACGGCGTTCGACGGCCGCGCCGATACTGCCGTAGCCGACCAGGAGTACGCGGCGGTCCGCCAGGGAAGGACGGAAGCCGTCGTACGCCCACCGCCCGGTCTCCGCCGCCCGGACGAAGTCGGGGATGCCGCGAAGTGACGCGAGCGTCAGGGCGACGGCCAGCTCCGCGGTGGACGCGTCGTGGACCCCGCGCGCGCTGCACAGCAGGACTCCGTCCGGCACGTGCGGCCGGATGCGGTCCACCCCGGCAGTGAGTGTCTGCACGACGCGCAGCCCGGACATCTGCTCGATGACCTCGACGGTGATCGGCGCGAACTCGTAGTCGGGAACGTAGAACTCGACGTCCGTGATCGTCGGGGGCGGTTCGTCGGTACGACTGAAGACCTCGACGTCGATCCCGTCCGGGACGTGGTCGAGCAGCTCGGGCTCGAACGGGAGCCAGACCCTCACAACGCCTCCCCCCTGAACTGCCGCTGCCAGCCCTCGAAGTCCCAGCGCTCCAGGAACGTCGACGCGGCGGCGTGCCCCCGGGCGAGCAGCAACTGCTGCTGCTCCAGGGTTATCCCGAAATCGGTCGCCGCCACGCCGGAGGTGTCGACGAAGATGCTGCGCCCGAGGTCCCCGGCGTTGGAGACATGTGCGGCCTGGCAGGCCTCGAGCGCGGTCTCCACCAGCGCCAGCGCCAGTGAGACCGGACCTTTGACCGGTTGGGCGCTGCCCCGCTCACCGAGCCTGGAGCTCAGGCGCACACCGATGGTCGGCCATCGCGGCGGCTGCCCGTCGGCGCGGTCGAAGAGGTCGACCGGATAGGTGCTGAGCAGGCTGCCGTCGACCAGCGTCGAGACACCCTGGCCCCCCTTCATCGTGACCGGTTCGAAGAAGAACGGGATCGACGCCGAAGCCCTGACCGCGTCCGCCACATGCTGGTCATCGGCGTCCAGCCCGTACAGCGGATAGTCCCAGGGCAACCTGACGAACCGCTGGGCGGAGACGTCCGAAGCCGTCACGACGAGCGCGTAGCGGCGTTGCGGCGGCAACGCGGCACCCGGGTCGTCGAGCCGGAGATCGCCGAACTTCTCGACGCCGAGATCGCGCAGCACCCCGGCCAGCCAGTCGTGCAGGTACGCGCCCTCGTAGATGCCCGACTCCAGGGCGAGCGCGAGACCGGTGGCGAGGAAACCGAGCGGACCGAGCACCCGCCCGAACAGGCCGCGATCACGGAGCCTGCCGTAGTCCAGGGTCCGGGCGACGTCATCGAGCCGTTGCAGCGGTTCACCGGCCCGTTCCAACGCGACGATCACCGACCCCACCATGGCGCCCGCGGAAGTCCCGCCCACGCGCTCGAACCGGAAACCGTGCCGGCTGAGCTCGAGGACCGCCCCCACCAGAGCGATCCCCTTCACCCCGCCGCCCTCGAGCAGGACGTCCGCGGACCGCGACCCGGATGCTGCGGCCACGGCTAGGACAGCTTGTCGAGGATCAGTGCGCGCACCCGGCCGGCGTCGGCCTGGCCGCGCATCTCCTGCATCACGACTCCGATGAGCGCACCGGCCGCCGCGACCTTGCCGGCCCGGATCTTGTCCGCGACAGCGGGGTTGGACTCGATCGCGCGGTCGACGGCCGCACCGAGCGCGCCGTCGTCCGACACGACCTCCAGACCCCGGGAGACGACCACCTCTTCGGGTGACACCTCCCCTGCCAGCAGCGCGTCGAAGACCTCCCGTGCGAGCTTGTCGTTGATCCGACCGGCGTCGACGAGCGCCTGCACCTCGGCGACCTGGGCAGCCGTGACGGGCAAGTCCACAATGTCGACGCCCTGCTCGTTGGCCCGCCGGGCCATCTCCGTGAGCCACCACTTCTTCGCCGATTGCGGTGATGCTCCCGCGGCCACCGTCTGCTCGACGAGGGTGAGCGCTCCGGCGCCGATGACGTCTCGCATCTCGAGCTCGCTGAACTGCCACTCGAGGGCGAGGCGGGCCCGCCGCTGGCTGGGCGGCTCCGACAGCGCGTCTCGCAGCGTCGCGACCCACTCGTCGGCCGGCGCGATCGGCACCAGGTCCGGCTCCGGGAAGTAACGGTAGTCCTCCGCCTCCTCCTTGCTCCGCCCCGGCGTGGTGATCCCGGTGTCCTCGTGCCAGTGCCGGGTCTCCTGGCGGATCCTGGTGCCCCCTACCAGAAGGGCCGCCTGTCGCTGGATCTCGTAGCGAACCGCCCGCTCGACCGAGCGCAGCGAGTTGACGTTCTTGGTCTCCGTACGAGTCCCGAGCGGCGCGGACGGGCTTGGGCGCAGCGAGAGGTTCACATCGCAGCGCAGCGAGCCCTGCTCCATGCGCACGTCGGAGACGCCGAGCGCGAGCAGCAGGTCTCGCAGGTGGGCGACGTAGGCCCTCGCGACTTCGGGCGCACGCGAGCCGGTGTGCTCGATCGGCTTCGTGACCACCTCGATCAACGGGATGCCGGCCCGGTTGTAGTCGACGAGCGAGTGGTCGGCGCCGTGGATCCGCCCGGTCGCACCGCCGACATGCATCGACTTGCCCGTGTCCTCCTCCATGTGCGCCCGCTCGATCCCGATGCGCACCGTCTCGCCGCCGACGAGCACGTCGGTGAACCCGTCGTAGGCGATCGGCTCGTCGTACTGCGAGGTCTGGAAGTTCTTCGGCATGTCGGGATAGAAGTAGTTCTTGCGGGCGAACCTGCACCACCCGGCGATCGTGCAGTTCAGCGCCAGACCGATCCGCATCACAGACTCGACCGCTTTGGCATTGAGCACGGGCAGTGCGCCGGGGAGCCCCAGGCAGACCGGACAGACCTGGCTGTTGGGAGAGGCCCCGAACACCGTGTTGCACCCGCAGAACATCTTCGACGCGGTGTTGAGCTCGACGTGGACCTCGAGGCCCAGCACGGGGTCGAACTGCCGGGTCGCCTCCTCGTACGAGAGCAAGGTCGCGGTGCTCACCGTGCTCACGCCGGGACCTCCAGGTTCGGAGCCCGGTCGAGCAACGGACCGCCCCACCGGGCCTGCAGCATCGCCTCGAGCGCGGCCCCGGCTGCGTACAGCCGCTCCTCGGCCAGCGCCGGGGCGAGGAACTGGATCCCCGTCGGCAGGCCGTCCTCGTCGGCCAGGCCGGAGGGCAGCGACAGGCCCGGGACTCCGGCGAGGTTCGCGGGGATCGTGGCGATGTCATTGAGGTACATCGCGAGCGGGTCGTCGAGCTTCTCCCCGATCCGGAACGCCGTCGTCGGCGCGGTCGGTGAGACGAGCACGTCGGCCCGCTCGAACGCCGAGGCGAAGTCACCGGTGATCAGCGTCCGGACCTTCTGGGCCTGTCCGTAGTACGCCTCGTAGTAGCCGCTGGACAGGGCGTAGGTCCCGAGGATGATCCGGCGCTTGACCTCCTGGCCGAAGCCGGACTCCCGCGTAGCGGCCATCACCTCCTCCGCACTCGGGTCGGGAACCCCCTCGGGAAGCACGCGCAGGCCGTAGCGCATCGCGTCGAACCTCGCCAGGTTGCTCGAGGCCTCGCTGGGCAGGATCAGGTAGTACGCCGCCAGCGCGTACTCGAAGTGGGGACACGAGACCTCCACCATCTCGGCACCCGCGTCCACCAGGAGCGCCACCGACTCCTCGAACCGCTCACGGACTCCTTCCTGGTAGCCCTCGCCGCCGAGCTCCTTGACCACTCCGATCCGCATGCCGGCCACGTCCGCCCGGCGAGCGGCGGCCACGACCGGGGGGGTCGGCGCGTCGATGCTCGTCGAGTCGAGCGGGTCGTGACCGCCGATCACCTCGTGGAGCAGGGCCGCGTCGAGGACCGACCGGGCGCACGGGCCGGCCTGGTCCAGGCTGCTGGCCAGCGCCACCAGTCCGTAGCGCGAGACGCCGCCATAGGTCGGCTTCACTCCGACGGTGCCCGTGACGGCAGCCGGTTGCCGGATCGAGCCACCGGTGTCTGTTCCGATCGCCAGCGGCGCCTCGAAGGCGGCGACCGCGGCCGACGACCCTCCGCCCGAGCCACCCGGCACCCGGTCGAGGTCCCACGGGTTGTGCGAGGGCCCGAACGCCGAGTGCTCGGTCGACGAGCCCATCGCGAACTCGTCCATGTTCGTCTTGCCCAGCAGCGGCATCCCGGCCGACTTGAGCCGAACCGCGACCGTTGCGTCGTACGGCGGGATCCAGCCCTGCAGGATCCGCGAGCCGCAGGTGGTGGGCAATCCCCTGGTCACCACGATGTCCTTGACCGCGATGGGTACGCCGTCGAGCACCGACGCGGGCCGCCCCTCCGAGCGTCGCGCGTCGGCCTGTCCTGCTGCCGCCAGCGCCCCTGGGCGGTCCACGTGCAGGAACGCGTGCACCGCCTCGTCAACGATGTCGATGCGGTCGAGGAACGCCTCGGTGAGCTCGACGGAGGACACCGAGCCCGCGGCCAGCTCGGTGGCGAGATCGGCGGCCGAACGGTGGGTCAGGTCGTCCATCAGGGGTTTCCCACTCTGTCGGTGGGGACCTCGCGATCGACGCCCACTTGTTCCGACAAGATCCGTGGCACCGAGAACCGCTGGAGCTCAGTTGCCGGCGCGGCGGCGAGAGCCTCCTCGGGTGTGAGTCCTGGGCGCACCTCGTCCGGGCGGAACGAGTTGACCAGCGGTATCGGATGAGAGGTCGGGGGGATGTCCTCGGCGGCGACCTCGTTGACCGCCGCGACCGACTCGAGGATCACCGCGAGCTGAGGAGCCAGGAGGTCGAGCTCGGCCTCGGTCAGCGCGATCCGCGCCAGTCGGGCCAGGTATGCCACTTCGTCGCGGGTGATCGCGGGCGGTGTGACGTCAGACGGCTCGGCCATGCCGGCATCCTAGGCGTGCGCGTCGGCCGCGCCGACCACGGCAGTCGGCGACGGCGCAGAGGCGTTGTGCTGGTGCTGCGGCGGGCCGCCGAGGCCGACGGTGGTCCGTGGCTCTTCGGTCAGCGCGTGGTAGACGACGTAGCCGAGCACGGTCGCGAGCAGCAGGGCACCGACCAGCACGCCGAGCAGCACGATCACCATCGTGGTGCGCTCGTCGGGACGCGGCAGTCCGCGCCGGTCCAAACGGTCGGGGGGTTTCGTGGGCTCAGAGCTCACGACGTCACCGCGGTCGTCGGTCATTCCGCCGTGCGGGCCAGCCGTCGCGCGGCCTCCGGTCCGTCGTCGAGCAGAACGGTGAACCCCGCTTCGTCGAGCACCGGCACGCCCAGCGACACTGCCTTGTCGAGCTTGGATCCCGGGGACTCACCGACCACCACGAAATCGGTCTTCCTGGTCACCGAGCTGGTGGCCTTGCCCCCGCGAGCGGTGATGGCCTCCTTCGCCTGGTCCCGGGAGTGGCTGTCGAGGGAGCCGGTCACCACGATGCTGAGACCGTCCAGCGTGCGTGGCGTCGTGTCGCGGGCGTCGTCGGCCATCCGTACACCGGCATCTCGCCACTTGACGACCACCGCGCGGTGCCAGTCGACCGCGAACCAGTCGCGGATCGCCTCGGCGATCGTCATCGCGAACGCCGTCGACGGCCGCGAGGTCCTCGACGGACGCCGCCTGGATGCGATCCAGTGAGCCGAACGCCCTGGCCAGGGACTGCGCCGCAGTCGGACCCACATGGCGGATCGAGAGCGCGACGAGCACACGCCAGAGCGGCCTGGTCTTCGCCTCATCGAGGTTGGCCAGCAGGCGTGCGCCGTTCGCGGACAGCGTCCCGTCCTTCTTGGTGAACAGTCCCACGGTGAGCAGGGCAGCCTCGTCGAGGCCGAAGACGTCGCCCTCGTCATCGACCACGCCCGCATCGAGCAGCGCGTTGGCCGCTTCGTAGCCCAGCACCTCGATGTCGAAGGCCCCGCGCCCGGCCACGTGGAACAACCTCTCACGCAGCTGGGCGGGGCACGACCGGGTATTGGGACAGCGGATGTCGGCATCTGCCTCCTTCTCGCGGGCCAGCGGGGTGCCGCAGGAGGGACACTCGGTCGGCATCACGAACTCGCGCTCGGTGCCGTCGCGGAGGTCGACGACCGGGCCGATGATCTCGGGGATCACGTCGCCGGCCTTGCGCAGCACAACGGTGTCGCCGATGAGGACACCCTTGCGCTTGACCTCCGAGGCGTTGTGCAGAGTGGCCATCTCGACCGTCGACCCGGCGACACGTACCGGCTCCATCACCCCGAACGGGGTGACCCGTCCGGTGCGGCCGACATTGACCCGGATGTCGAGCAGCGTGGTGTTGACCTCCTCGGGAGGGTATTTGTAGGCGATCGCCCACCGTGGCGCCCGCGACGTCGAGCCGAGGCGTCGCTGCAGCGACACCTGGTCGACCTTGACGACCACGCCGTCGATCTCGTGCAGCACGTCGTGCCGGTGCTCGGCGTAGAAGTCGATGAACTCCTGGACACCCTCCAGGTCGGGGACGACCCTGGCCCGGTCGCTGACCGGCAGACCCCACCCGGCCAGTGCCGCGTAGGACTCCGACTGGCGGTCCGGCTCGTAGCCCTTCCGGGCGCCCAGGCCGTGACACACCATCCGGAGTGGCCGCGAAGCGGTGATCTTGGGGCTCTTCTGCCGCAGCGAGCCGGCGGCGGCATTGCGCGGGTTGGAGAAGGGCGGCTTGCCGGATTCGACCAGCTGCTCGTTGAGCCGCTCGAAGGCCGCCACCGGGAAGAAGACCTCGCCGCGAACCTCGACCATCTCCGGCACGGCAGGTGCGTCGGTGGGGGCCAAGCGCTCGGGCACGCCCTCGATGGTCCGCACGTTGGGTGTCACATCCTCGCCCACCCGCCCGTCTCCCCGGGTGGCCGCTCTGACCAGCCGACCCTGCTCGTAGGTGAGGTTGACCGCCAACCCGTCCACCTTGAGCTCGCACAGGAACTCAGCGCCCTCGCCGCCCTCGCGGTAGAGCCGCTGTGCCCACGCGTGCAGCTCCTCGGGAGCGAACGCGTTGTCCAGTGACATCATCCGCTCGCGATGCTCGACCGCGGTGAACTCGGTCGAGACCGCCCCACCGACCTTCTGGGTGGGCGAGTTGGGTGTGCGCAGCCCGGGAAAGTCGGACTCGAGCTGCTCGAGCTCCCCCATCAGCTTGTCGAACTCCGCGTCGGACGCAGTGGGCCGGTCGAGGACGTAGTAACGCCAGCGATGGTCCTCCACGAGCTCGGACAGCTCGCGGTGCCGCTCCCGTGCCTGCGGCGGCGCGTCGTCCTGTTGGGCCATGAGTCAATCCTGCCCTGCATCGCCGACATTGCCCGCGACGGTTCGGGTCAGCTGCAACGCCCGCATTGCCCACGGCGGAGACGCCCCGGCGAGTCCGCAGGTCGGCGTGATCACGCAGTGCTGCGCCATCGTCTCCTCGGCGAACCCGAGCGCCCGCCAGAGCTGCAGCGCGCGTCGGGTGAGGTCGGCATCGGTGGTCTCGGCATCAGCACCGGTGGGTTCGGCGGGCTCGACGGCCGGTACGAGCCCGAGCCAGAGCGTGATCCCCGCATCGACGGCCTCGGCGTACACCTCGAACTGTGTCCGGTCGACGAGCGTCGCGTCGATGCTCAGCCCCTGCGCGCCGGCGGACCGCAGGAGGGCCACCGGGGCCCGCACGTCGCAGCAGTGCACGATCGGGTACGCGCCCGCGGCCACGACGCCGCCGACCACCCAGCCCAGTGCCTCGCTGGCAGCCGGCGTGTCCACCGAGCGGTGCCGGTGAAACCCGCTCGCGGTCGGCACCGCGCCTTCGAGCACGGCGACCAGAGAGGGCTCGTCGAGCTGCACGATGACCGGGCTGTCGGGAAGGCGCCGTCGTACATCCTCGACGTGTCCGCGCACACCCTCGGCCAGCGACTGGGCGAGGTCACGCCTGGCTCCGCGGTCGGCGAGCAACCGGTCGCCCCGGGGCCGTTCGACGGTGGCAGCCAGAGTCCACGGGCCGCAGACCTGGACCTTCACGGGGCCCGCGTAGCCCTGGGTCTCCTCCTCGAACACATCGAGGTCCTGTGCCAGCAGCGAACGTGCCCTCCGATGGTCGACGCCGGGGGCATCGGTGAGCCGCCAGCCCGCCGGTTGCAGATCCGCACCCAGGTCCACCAGCAAGGCCAGTGCCCGGCCGGTGATGCCGGCGATGACGCCGCGAGCGGGAAGCTCCGGCAGATGGAGCAGGTCGGGCAGCTCACCCCGCACGATCCGGGTCGTCTCCGCGAAGTCCTCACCGGGCATCGAGCCGACGCCGGTGGCCGCGCCGCCGGGCAGCGCGAACTCCGCGGGCGGGACGGTCACCTGTCAGACCGCTGCGCGACTGCCGGCGTCGGCGCGCTCAGCGCGGCCAGGGATCGTGGCGCTGCCGATCGTGGCGCTGCCGATCACCCGTGTGCCGTCGTAGAGGACCGCGGCCTGACCCGGTGCCACTCCCTCGGTCGGCTCGTCAAGCTCGATCACGACGCGTTCGGGTCCGGCGCCGTCCGCCGGCTCCAGCCGCGCCCGCGCAGGCATCGCCGCGCCGTGCGCCCGGATCTGGACCAGGCAGCCGAGCGCACCGACCGGAGTGCGCTCGCACCATCGTGGCTTGACGCCCACGAGCCGGTCGACGCCGAGCGATGATCGCGGCCCGACGGTCACCGTGCCCTCGACGGGTTCGATGCCCAGGACGTAGCGCGGCTCGCCGTCCGCGGCCGGCACGGCGAGCCGCAGACCGCGCCGCTGGCCGACGGTGAACGCGTACGAGGCGTCGTGCTCGCGAAGCACGGCCCCCGTCTCGTCGACGATCCGCCCCGGTGCGTCCCCGAGCCTGCCTCGCAGGAACCCGGCCGTGTCGCCGTCGGGGATGAAGCAGATGTCGTGGCTATCCGGCTTGGCGGCGACGCCCAGCCCGCGGTCAGCCGCCTCGGCTCGTACCTGCTGCTTGGTGGACTCCCCGAGCGGGAAGATCGCGTGCGCCAGCTGACCTGCCGTCAGTACACCGAGGACGTAGGACTGGTCCTTGGCGGCGTCGACCGCCCGGTGCAGCTCCCGGCGACCGTTGACGAGGTGGACGACCCTGGCGTAGTGGCCGGTCGCGACACCGTCGAAGCCCAGGGCCAGGGCTCGGTCGAGCACGGCCGCGAACTTGATCTTCTCGTTGCATCGCAGGCAAGGGTTGGGGGTGCGTCCCGCGGCGTACTCACCGACGAAGTCCTCCACGACGTCCTCGTGGAACCGCGCGGCCATGTCCCAGACGTAGAACGGGATGCCGATCACATCGGCCGCCCGGCGCGCATCCCTGGAGTCCTCGAGGGTGCAGCAGCCGCGGGCACCTGTCCGGTAGCTCTGTGGGTTGCGCGACAGCGCCAGGTGCACCCCGGTCACGTCGTGCCCAGCCTCGGCCAGACGAGCGGCCGCGACGGCGGAGTCGACGCCGCCGGACATCGCGGCGAGTACCCGCATCACAGACGTCCCGGAAGCGCGCCGAGACGGTCAGCCGTCGCAACCGGGCCCGCCGGGATGGAGCTCAGGCCGGCCGCCCTGGCCCGCTCGACGGCGGGCCCGATGGCTGCGACCACCGCGTCGATGTCCGCCTGCGCCGTGGTGTGGCCGAGGGAGAAACGCAGGGACCCCCGCGCCTCGGCCTCATCCCGACCCATGGCCAGCAGCACGTGGCTTGCCTGGGGCACGCCGGCGGAGCAGGCCGAGCCCGTCGAGCATTCGATGCCCTTGGCGTCGAGGAGCATCAGCAGCGAGTCGCCCTCGCAGCCTGGGAAGCTGAAGTGTGCGTTCCCGGGGAGCCGGTGGTCGGCGCCGGAGTCCGGGTCGCCATTGAGCTCGACGTCCGGGATGCGATCCCGGACCGCGGCGACCAGGGCGTCTCTGAGCGCGGACAGGGTGGCGGCCTGCTCCGGCTGTCGTTTGACCGCGAGCTCCACCGCCGTGGCGAACCCGGCGATAGCCGGGGCGTCGATGGTGCCCGAGCGGACGTCGCGTTCCTGGCCGCCGCCGTGCAGCAGAGGTACGAGCTCGAGCTCGCGGCGGGTGAGAAGCGCGCCGACGCCGAAGGGCCCCCCGAGCTTGTGTCCGGTAAGGCTGAGGGCGTCGACCCCGCAGGTGGCGAAGTCGACCGGCAGCGATCCGACCGCCTGCACTGCGTCGGTGTGCATCGGGATGCCGTGGGCGTGCGCCACCTCCAGCAGCGCCGAGATCGGCTGGACCGTACCGACCTCGTTGTTCGCCCACATGACGGAGAGGAGCGCGACCGAGTCCGGGTCGCCGGCGATGCTCGCTCTCGCGGCATCGACGTCGACCCGGCCCAGGCGGTCGACAGGGAGCAGCTCGACGACGGCACCCTCGGCAGCGGCCAGCCAGTGCACGGAGTCGAGCACGGCGTGGTGCTCGACGGAACTGGTCAGGATGCGCGTGCGCGGCCGTTCGGGGGCGCGGTTCCTGGCCCAGAAGAGCCCCTTGACCGCAAGATTGTCGGCCTCGGTGCCGCCCGAGGTGAACACGACCTCGCCCGGGCGGGCGCCGAGCACGCGCCCGATCGTCTCACGGGCCTCCTCGACGCTGCGTCGCGCGGAGCGGCCCGACCCGTGCAACGAGGACGGGTTGCCGAGCTGGGCCAGCTGGCCCGTCATGGCCGCGATCGCCTCCGGCACCATCGGGGTCGTGGCCGCATGGTCGAGATAGGCGACTCGTCGCGCGTCTGGAGGCAGGGTCATCGCGCCTGCAAGCGTAGTCGGCGCCCAGTCGACGGGCGAATCCGCGCGCTCCCAGCGCCTGCGTCATCCGATTCGAGGGTCCCGACCCTCCAGACGCACGACGCAACGAGTGGGAGCCGCCGCTCCTCCGCGCCGGGTCAGCCGTCGCCCTTGCGCTTGGCGATCTGCTCGGTGGCGTCGGCGAGTACGCGGTGCAGGTCGCCCACCACGCCGAAGTCCACGAGATCGAAGATCGGAGCCTCGGCGTCCTTGTTCACCGCCACGATCGTCTTCGACGTCTGCATCCCGGCCCGGTGCTGGATCGCGCCGGAGATGCCGCAGGCGACGTACAGCTGCGGCGACACCGTCTTCCCGGTCTGGCCCACCTGGTACGCGTGGGGGTACCAACCCGAGTCGACGGCCGCCCGGGATGCGCCCACGGCGGCTCCGAGAGCATCGGCCAGACTCTCGACCGCGTTGAAGTCACCGCCGGTTCCCCGCCCGCCGGACACCACGATCGACGCCTCGGTCAGCTCGGGGCGCCCGGTCTTCCCGCGGGGCTGCCGGTCCAGGATCCTCGCGGAGCGGGCCTGCTCCGAGACCGTCACCGCGACGGTCTCCTCCGCAGCCGTCACCTGCACCGGCTCGGGGGTGGCGGAGTTGGGCTTGACCGTGATGATCGGCGTGCCCCTGGTCACCGTGGCCTGCACCGTGTACCCGCCGGCGAACACCGACTGGGTGGTCGTCGGACCGGCGTCGGCGGGCTGCACGTCGACGGCGTCGGTAATGAGTCCAGAGCTCGTCTTGATCGCCAGCCGACCGGCGATCTCCTTGCCCTCGACCGTCGAGGCGATCAGCACCGCCGCCGGTGCCGACCGCTCGACGAGCTCGGCGAGTGCCTCAGCCTTGGGAGCGACCAGATAGTCGGTCAGCCCCTCCCCCTCGACCAGGTAGATCTTCGCCGCGCCATACCTCGCCAGCGACTCCCGGGCTTCATCGATCCCCTGACCGATGAAAGCCGCCGCCGGCTGCCCCAGTCGACGCGCGATCGTCAGCAGCTCCGCGGTGGTGTTGCGGACGGCGCCGTCGACGTGATCGACCAGGACCAAGATCTCGCTCATGTCAGCCGATCCCTCTCAGATGAATCTCTGTGCGGCGAGGAACTCGACGAGCTTCGACGCCCCGTCGCCCTCGTCGGTGACGATCGTGCCCGCAGCGCGCGGTGGCCTCGCCTCGTGCGACAGCACCCGGGACCACGCGCCGTCCAGTCCGACGTCGGCGCCGTCCACCCCGAGGTCGTTCAGCGAGTACGTCTCCATCGGCTTCTTCTTCGCCGCCATGATCCCCTTGAACGACGGGTAGCGGGGCTCGTTGATCTGGTCGGTGACCGACAGCACGAGGGGTGTCGCCGCCTCGATGGTCTCGGTTGCCGCATCCCCGTCGCGCCGGATCCTGAGTGTCGAACCCTCGACCGTCACCTCCGAGGCGAGCGTCACCTGCGGCACGCCGAGTCGCTCCGCGAGCATGGCCGGTACGACGCCCATCGACCCGTCCGTCGAGGCCATCCCGCAGAGCACCAGGTCGTAGTCCAGCCGGTCGAGAGCCTTGGCCAGGATGAGTGAGGTGGCGATCGCATCGGAGCCGTGAATGGCCTCGTCGAGCACCTGGACTCCCCGGTCGGCACCCATCTGCAGCGCCTTGCGGACCGCCTGGGAGGCCTGTTCCGGCCCGACGGTCAACACCGTCACCTCGCCGCCACCGGCATCGCGGATCTTGAGAGCCTCCTCGACGGCGTACTCGTCCAGCTCCGAGAGCAGACCGTCGACGGAGGCGCGGTCGACCGTGTGGTCGCCCGCATCGAAGGCGCGGTCGGCGGTGGCGTCAGGCACGTACTTGACACAGACCACGATGTTCATCGCTACTCAGGCTCCTTCGGCCACGTCGTTCCTGTGGGAGACCGCAGACGGGTCGGTTCGGTCACCTCAGCGTCCGACGAACAGGGCCTTGCCCGGTCCGTTCTCGACGAACGACCGCATGCCGATCGTACGGTCCTCGGTGGCGAAGAGGCCCACGAACTGCTGCCGCTCGATCTCCATGCCGGTCTGCAGGTCGACCTCGCCACCACGGTCCACGGCCTCCTTGGCCGCACGCAGGGCGTACGCCGGGCCGTTGACGAACTGCAGCGCCCACTCGCGCGCCGTCGCGAACACATCCGCGTTGGGCACGACCCAGTCCACGAGGCCCATCGTCAGCGCCTCCGCGGCGCCGACGAAGCGGCCGGTGAAGATGATGTCCTTGGCCTTCGCCGGGCCCACCAGGCGGGAGAGCCGCTGCGTGCCGCCCGCCCCCGGGATCACCCCGAGCAGGACCTCTGGCTGCCCCAGCTGCGCATCCTCGGCGCAGACACGGACGTCGGCGCACAGCGCCAGCTCGCAACCGCCACCCAGCGCGTAGCCGGTGACCGCGGCGACGACGGGCTTGGGGATCCGCGCCACCGCATCCAACGACGACTGCAGGGCGCCGGAGCGGCGGACCATGTCGGTGTAGGACATGTCGGCCATCTCGTTGATGTCCGCACCCGCGGCGAACACGCGCTCACCGCCGTAGAGGACCACCGCGCGAACGGCGTCGTCCTCCGCGGCCGCACCGGCCGCCGCACGGATCTCCTCCTGCACCTGCACGTTCAGGGCGTTCATCTTCGGACGGTCGAGCCGGATCGTCGCGACACCGTCCGAGATCTCGAGTCGTACGAACTCGGCCACCGGAGCCTCCTCACCACACATCCCGGCCGACTCGCGGCAGGGGCAGGTCGCGAGCCTACCGGTCGGCTATCCGAACTCCTCGACGCCGATCGCGACGTCGGCGGGCCATGCCACCAGCCCGAGCTCGGACGGCCTGGCCAGCGCCTCGTGCTTGGGCAGCACTCGCACCGTGTACCCGATCGGTCCCGTCCGCGCCAGCGACACCTCACCCTCGAACCGGTGCCGCCCGCCCTCGTACGCCTCGGCGTGCGCCAGCTCGACGGTCTGCACGTCGGACAGCTCGTCGTCACCGTGCGCCCGCCCGTGGACCACCTGGACCTGCACGTCCTCGGGGGTCAGCTCACCGAGGGAGGCGAACACCCGCACGCCCAGCGTCGCCCCGATCTCCGGCGTGTCGCTGAGCCCGGACGACTCCACGTGCTCGATGCGGACTGCGGGCCACTGCGCTCGCACCCGCCGCTTCCACGCCGCGAGCCGTCGCGCCCCGTCGCCGTCGTCCGAACCCGCGGCCAGCGCCCGGGACGAGTCAGCCGCCGGGCGGTAGAGCGTCTCCACATAGTCCTGGATCATCCGGGCCGCCCTGACCTTCGGGCCCAGAGTCCTCAGCGTGTGCTTGACCATCTCGAGCCAGCGCAGCGGTACGCCGGCGCCGTCGACGTCGTAGAACCGCGGGGCAACCTCGTTCTCGATCAGGTCGTACAGCGCGGTCGCCTCGATCTCGTCGCGTCGGTCCGGATCGTCGATCCCCTCCGCGGACGGGATCGACCAGCCGTTGCTGCCGTCGTACCACTCGTCCCACCAGCCGTCGAGGATCGACAGGTTCAAGCCCCCGTTCAGGGCCGCCTTCATCCCGGACGTCCCGCAGGCCTCGTACGGGCGAAGCGGGTTGTTGAGCCACACGTCGCACCCCGGGTACAGCTGCTGGGCCATGGCTATGTCGTAGTTCGGCAGGAACACGATGCGATGCCGGACCGACGGGTCGTCGGCGAACCTGACGATCTCCTGGATGAGTCGCTTCCCGCCCTCATCGGCCGGATGGGCCTTGCCGGCGATCACCAGCTGTACCGGCCTCTCGGGGTGCAGGAGCAGCGCCGTCAGCCGCTCCGGATGACGAAGCATGAGGGTCAGCCGCTTGTACGAGGGGACCCGGCGGGCGAAGCCGATCGTGAGCACATCGGGGTCGAGGACGTGCTCGACCCAGCCGAGCTCTGCCGGCGTGGCGCCCCGGTCGAGCCACGAGCTGCGGACCCTCTTGCGGGCATCTGCGACCAGGCGGGCCCGCAGCTCGCGCCTGACCGCCCAGACGGTCTTGTCCGCAACCTTTTCGATGGTGTCCCAGGGAGCGCCACCGGGTCCCTGGCGCAGCGACTCGTTGTCGGCGAGCTCGAGTATCTCGGGGGCGGTCCAGGTAGGGATGTGCACACCATTGGTGATGGAGGTGATCGGGACGTCGGCCTCGTCGAAGCCCGGCCACAGGCCGGCGAACATCGCCCGGCTCACCTGCCCATGAAGCCGGCTGACGCCGTTGGCGCGCTGGGCCAGGCGCATGCCCATCACCGCCATGTTGAACATGTTCAGGTCGCCGGAGGGGTAGTCCTCCCGACCCAGCGCCAGGATCTTCTCCACGGGGACACCGGGCCAGGCACTGTCCCCGCCGAAGTGCTGCTCGATCAGGTCCCGGGGAAATCTGTCGATCCCCGCCGGGACCGGTGTGTGCGTGGTGAACACGGTGCCCGCGCGCGACACCTCCAGCGCGGCGTCGAAGTCCATCCCCTTCTCGACGCCCTTCTTGACCGATCGGTTGCCGGCCGCGGTGCTCTCCGTCCCGTTGACGTCGGTCACCGACTCCGCGGCGCCCGCACTGTCCTCGGTGAGCTCCCTGATCCGCTCGAGGCCGAGGAACCCGGCGTGCCCCTCGTTGGTATGGAAGACCTCCGGATCCGGTGCGCCCGTGATGCGGCAGTACGCGCGCAGCGCACGGACCCCGCCGATTCCCAGCAGCATCTCCTGCAGCAGCCGGTGGTCGACGGTCCCGCCGTACAGCCGATCCGTGACGTCGCGCTCGATGCCCGAGTTCGCCTCGATGTCGGAGTCGAGCAGCAGCAGCGGCACCCGGCCGATCTGGGCGACCCATATGCGGGCATGCAGGCAGCGACCGCCGGGAAGCCCTATCTGGATGTGCGACGCCGTGCCGTCAGCCTCCCGCAGCTGGGTGATCGGCAGCCCGTCGGGGTCGACGACGGGGTAGCGCTCCTCCTGCCAGCCTTCGCCGGACAGCGACTGGCGGAAGTAACCGTGCCGGTAGAGCAGACCGACGCCGAGAAGAGGGACGCCGTGGTCGCTGGCTGTCTTCAGGTGGTCACCGGCGAGTATGCCGAGGCCACCGGAGTACTGCGGCAGCACCGCCGCGATGCCGAACTCCGGCGAGAAGTAGGCGATCTGCTTGGGCATTGCCGGTCCCAGTGACTGGTACCAGCGGTCGCCGCGCAGATAGTCCTCGAGATCGGCGTAGCTCAGCTCCAGCCGGCGGACGAAGCGCCGGTCCGCCGCGAGCTGCGCCAAGCGGTACGGCGAGACCGACCCGAGCAGCCGCACCGGGTCGTGGCCACTGGCCCGCCACACCTCCGGATCGACGGCGGCGAAGAGTTCCTGAGTCTCCGGATGCCATGACCAGCGCAGGTTGGTGACCAACTCACCGAGCGGGGCGAGCCGGGGGGGAAGAACGGGTCGGACGGTGAACCGTCGGATTGCTCGCACGCTTGACGGTAGCGGGAACGCTCCAACGGAGACAAAACGGCACTGAGCGCGACGTGCCGACTTCGCTGCGGAACGGCATCGACCACCGCCGCCCGACACGTGGCGTGACTCACAGTGCCGAATCTGGATGAAATGCATTGACTTAGAGGAGATCTGTGTACTCTAAAGCCTAGTGATTCACTGGTCTTAGTGTTCATACCCGAGAGGAACCTCCGTTGACCCCCCCAATCTTCAGAGCCGGACGCACGCGTCTGGCCGCAGCCATCTCGCTGGGCCTGCTGGCGTTGTCACTGACTGCCTGCGGCGGCGACTCCGACAACAGCTCGAGCAGCACGGACGGCAGCACGACACCTAGCTCCGGCACCGGAGCCGGTGTCACGGTGCACCTGGGGTACTTCCCCAACCTGACCCACGCCACCGCTCTGGTGGGGATCGAGAAGGGGTACTACACCGACGAGCTCACCAAGGACGGCGCGAAGCTGCAGACGCAGCAGTTCGACTCCGGCTCGGACACGATCGAGGCGCTGCTCGCCGGCAGCCTCGACGCCACCTACATCGGCCCGCTGCCGACCCTGACCGCGTACCAGCAGTCCAAGGGCGCAACGGTCCGAGTCGTCGCGGGTGCCGCCTCCGGAGGTGCCTCGCTGGTCGTGAAGCCGGACATCACCTCCGTGGCCGATCTCGCCGGCAAGACCATCGCGACGCCCGGGGCCGGCAACACGCAGGACATCGCGGCGCGCTACTACTTCAAGACCCAGGGCCTGAACACCGACACCGAGGGCGGCGGCGACCTGTCGATCCTGCCGCAGGACAACAGCGTCACCGTCCAGGCGTTCCAGCAGGGCGACATCGATGGCGCGTGGGTTCCCGAGCCGTACGCCTCGATCCTGGTGAACGAGGGCGGGAAGGTGCTCGTCAACGAGGCCGACCTGTGGCCGAAGGGCCAGTTCGTCACCACCCAGCTGCTGGTGAACACCGACTTCCTCAAGGCTCACCCTGATCTGGTCACCGACCTGCTGACGGCGCACGTCGAGTCGAACGACTTGATCAACAAGAGCCCCGACGAGGCCAAGCAGCTGGTCAAGACGAAGCTCGAGGAGCTGACCAAGGCGACCATCCCGACCGATGTGTTCGAGTCGGCCTGGAGCCAGCTGACCTTCACCAACGACCCGCTGGCGAGCACGCTCGCCGAGGACGCCAAGCACGCTACGGACGTCGGTCTGCTCGACCCGGTCGAGAACCTGCCGGGTCTGTACGACCTTGCTCCTCTCAACGCCGTTCTCAAGGCAGCCGGAGAGTCTGAGGTCGCGTCATCGTGAGCATCACCTCCAACCGGCTCCGCAGCCGCCCGGACGCCGCCAAGGCGTCCGGGGGGCGCGGCGACGTGGCCATCACGATCGCGGATGTCTCCAAGGAGTTCACGACCGGGCACCAGCACCACCTGGCGCTGCACGACGTCAACATCACCGTCCGTGAGAGAGAGTTCCTCTGCCTGGTCGGCGCGAGCGGTTGCGGCAAGAGCACGCTGCTCAACCTGATCGCCGGCCTGGACAAGGTCACGTCAGGCAGCATCGACACCGGTGGACGCAAGGTGGCGTTCATGTTCCAGGAGTCGACCTTGTTCCCGTGGCTCACCCTGGAACAGAACGTCGAGCTGGCGTTGAAGCTCCAGGACACGCCGAGGAACGAGCGGGCCCGACGGGTCGAGGAGCTTCTCGACCTCGTGCGTCTCAGCGGCCGTGGCAAGCGGCGCCCGCACGAGCTGTCCGGTGGCATGCGCCAGCGCGGGGCCCTGGCACGCGTCCTGGCGCAGGAGGCCGAGATCGTGCTGATGGACGAGCCGTTCGCCGCCCTCGACGCGATGACGCGCGACTCCATGCACGACGAGATCGAGCGCATCTGGGAACAGCTCAAGCTCACCGTCGTCTTCGTCACCCACAACGTCCGCGAAGCCGTCCGGCTCTCCGACCGCACGATCCTGATGGAGTCAGGTCCCGGCCGGGTCAAGAGCGAGTACCAGGTCGACATCCCCCGACCCCGGCACCAGGACGATGTCCCGGTCGCCGAGCTGTCGGGTGTGCTCACCCGCGAGTTGAAGGCCGAGGTGGCCCGCCATGTCCGTTGACGCCATTACGCGTACCAGCACCGTCACCACCCCTGACAAGCTGGTCAGCGGCCTCCGCGCCGGATGGTCGGCCCTCTGGCCGAAGCTCCTGGCCGTGGCCATCGCGCTCGCCCTCTGGCAGCTCGTCTACCTCTCGGGCGTCAAGCCGGACTTCCTGCTCCCGTCCCCCGCCACGACGCTTGGCACGCTGAAGGACACCGTCAGCGAGCGAGACTTCTGGCGCGAGCTCTATACCACGCTGCATCGTGGCGTCTTCGGGTTCGGCCTGTCCGTCATCATCGGCAGTCTGCTCGGCATCGCCGTCTCGCAGTGGCGGGTGCTGCGCCTCGGCGTCGGCTCGATGATCACCGGCCTGCAGACGATGCCGTCGATCGCGTGGTTCCCGCTCGCGATCCTGATGTTCGGGCTCACCGAGTCCGCGATCATGTTCGTCATCATCCTGGGCGCTGCGCCGTCGATCGCCAACGGCATCATCAGCGGCATCGACGAGGTGCCTCCGTCGTACCTGCGTGCGGGCCACATGCTCGGTGCTCGGGGGATCGACAGATATCGACACATCGTGCTGCCGGCGGCGCTGCCGTCGTACGTCTCCGGCCTCAAGCAGGGCTGGGCGTTCGCCTGGCGGAGCCTGATGGCCGGCGAGCTGCTCGTGCTGATCCCGGGACACCCGTCGCTGGGTGGCGACCTGTCCCTGGCCCGCAGCTACGGCCAGGCCGACCGACTGCTGGCGCTGATGATCGTCATCCTGATCGTCGGCATGGTGATCGACGCGATCTTCTCCTACGCGGCCAAGACCGTGCGGGTACGGCGCGGCCTCACCGGCTTCTGACAAGCCCCCACGACGACTGGACGAGGCCGGCTCGCACCACTGTGTGCGAGCCGGCCTCCGCATCGGTAAGTTCACGCCTGATGATCGCGCGCATCCCCATCCTTGACGTGAGCCCGGTGGTCAACCTCGGACGCCACCCCGCCAAGGCCGTCGTGGGCGAGACGTTCACCGTCTCGGCCACCGTGTTCCGTGAGGGTCACGACGCCCTCGGCGCCAACGTCGTCCTCGTCGACCCGTCCGGGACGACGAGGCCGATGGTGCTCATGGAGCAGGTCAACCCCGGCCTCGGCCTCTGGGAGGCCGATGTCACCCCCGACGTCGAGGGTGCCTGGACCTTCGCCGTGGAGTCCTGGGGAGACCCGTACGCCACCTGGCATCACGCCGCGGAGATCAAGATCGAGGCGGAGATCGACGTCGAGCTGGTGCTGACGGAGGGCGGGCTCGTGCTCGAGCGTGCCGCCTCGGCGCTGCCCGACCACGCCACCCGCGAGCGCGGCATCCTGACCGACGCGGTGACCGCGCTGCGCGACACGGCCCGCCCGGTGCAGGCCAGGCTGGCACCGGCGTTCGGTCCGGACGTGGCCTCGGTTCTCGCCAGCCACCCGCTGCGGGATCTCGTCGGCGGCGAGGGGCCGTTCCCGCTCTACGTCAGCCGCGAACGCGCGCTCGTCGGAGCCTGGTACGAGTTCTTCCCGCGCAGTGAGGGCGTCACGACCGACCCGGAGACCGGGCAGCTGCGCGGCGGAACGCTGCAGACGGCCGCGAAACGACTCGAGGCGATCGCCGACATGGGATTCGACGTCGCGTACCTTCCACCGATCCACCCCATCGGCCGGCTCAACCGCAAGGGCGCCAACAACACCCTCGTGCCCGGTCCCGACGATCCAGGGTCGCCATGGGCGATCGGCAGCTCCGAAGGCGGGCATGACGCGATCGACCCGGGACTGGGGACGTTCGACGACTTCGACGACTTCGTTGCCCGGGCGAGCTCCCTCGGCCTAGAGGTGGCTCTCGATCTGGCGCTGCAGTGCGCCCCGGACCACCCCTGGGTGAAATCCCACCCCGAATGGTTCACGACCCGCGCCGACGGCACCATCGCCTACGCCGAGAACCCGCCGAAGAAGTACCAGGACATCTACCCTCTCAACTTCGACAACGACCCGGAGGGCCTCTACCACGAGGTGCTGCGCATCGTGCGGCTGTGGATGGACCACGGCGTGCGCATCTTCCGGGTGGACAACCCGCACACCAAGCCCGTTCGGTTCTGGGAGTGGCTGCTCGGCGAGATCCGCAACACCGACCCCGATGTCGTGTTCCTCTCCGAGGCGTTCACCCGTCCACCGATGATGCGTGGGCTGGCGATGGTGGGCTTCCACCAGTCCTACACGTACTTCACCTGGCGGAACGACAAGCAGGAGCTCACGGAGTACCTCACCGAGCTGGCCCACGAGTCCAGTGACGTGATGCGCCCGAACCTGTTCGTGAACACACCCGACATCCTGACCGCCTACCTGCAGTACGGCGGTCCGGCGGCGTTCAAGATCCGTGCCGCGATCGCGGCCACGGCGTCCCCGTCGTGGGGCGTCTACTCCGGCTTCGAGCTGTTCGAGCACGTCGCCCTACGGCCGGGGAGCGAGGAGTACCTGAACACCGAGAAGTTCCAGCTCCGCCCGCGGGACTGGGACCTGGCGGCACGCGAAGGCCGTACCCTCGCTCCCTACCTGCGAACCCTCAACGCGCTGCGCAGCGCCCATCCCAGCCTGCGCAGGCTCAGGAACATCCGGTTCCACAGCACCGAGGACGACTTCGTGATGGCGTACTCGAAGGTCGAGGGCGACGACGCCGTCATCGTCGTGGTCAACCTGGACCCGCACGGCGCCCGCCAGACAATGGTGCATCTGAACATGCCCGCACTCGGCATGGACTGGCAGGACACGTTCACGGTTCGGGAGGAGATCACCGGCCAGACCTGGCGGTGGGGGGAGCACAACTACGTCCTCCTCGACCCGGGACACGAGCCTGCTCACGTGCTGTCGGTGCGGAGGAACCTTTGACCATGCACCACACGGAGCCGGGCCTGTCTGAACACGACCCGGAGTGGTTCAAGCGCGCGGTCTTCTACGAGGTGCTGGTCAGGTCGTTCAAGGACTCCAACAGCGACGGCGTTGGTGACCTGCGGGGACTCACCGAGCAGCTCGACTACCTCGACTGGCTGGGCGTCGACTGCCTGTGGCTCCCGCCGTTCTTCACCTCGCCACTGCGCGACGGGGGCTACGACGTCGCCGACTACACCGGCATCCAGCCCGAGGTCGGAAGCCTGGAGGACTTCAAGACGCTGCTCGACGAGGCGCACCGGCGTGGCCTGCGCGTCATCGTCGACTTCGTCATGAACCACACGTCGGACCAGCATCCGTGGTTCCAGGCGTCCCGTACCGATCCAGACGGGCCGTACGGCGACTTCTATGTGTGGGCGGACACCGACGACGGCTACCCCAAGGCGCGGGTCATCTTCGTCGACACCGAGACATCGAACTGGACCTGGGACCCGGTCCGGGGCCAGTACTTCTGGCACCGCTTCTACGGTCATCAACCGGATCTCAACTTCGACAACCCGGCCGTGCACAAGGCGATGTTGGACGCGTTGTCGTTCTGGCTCGACCTCGGCATCGACGGCTTCCGCCTCGATGCCGTCCCCTACCTCTACGAACGCGAAGGCACCAACGGGGAGAACCTTCCCGAGACCCACGAGTTCCTGCGCTCGCTGCGGCGCTACGTCGACGACAACTATCAGGACCGCGTGCTCCTCGCCGAGGCGAACCAGTGGCCGTCCGATGTCGTCGACTACTTCGGTGATATCGACACCGGTGGCGACGAGTGCCACATGTGTTTCCACTTCCCGGTGATGCCGCGGATCTTCATGGCCGTTCGCCGTGAGTCCCGGTACCCGATCTCGGAGATCCTCGACCAGACGCCCCCGATCCCGGCCAACTGCCAGTGGGGCATCTTCCTGCGCAACCACGACGAGCTCACGTTGGAGATGGTGACCGACTCCGACCGCGACTACATGTGGGGCGAGTACGCCAAGGACCCGCGGATGAAGGCCAACATCGGGATCCGGCGCCGGCTGGCTCCGCTGCTCGAGAACGACCTGAACCAGATCGAGCTCTTCACCGCGCTGCTCCTCTCGCTTCCGGGCTCCCCCGTCCTCTACTACGGGGACGAGATCGGCATGGGCGACAACATCTGGCTCGGTGACCGCGACGGCGTACGCACCCCGATGCAGTGGACGCCCGACCGCAACGCCGGGTTCTCGACGGTGACGCCGGGTCGACTGCACCTGCCGGCGGTCATGGACCCGGTGTTCGGATTCCAGGCGGTCAACGTCGAGGCGGAGCTCGAGAACGCCTCCTCACTGCTGCACTGGACGCGCCGCATGCTGCACACCCGCAAGCTGCATCCGGCGTTCGGTCTCGGTGGCTTCAGCGACCTCGGCGGCAGCAACCCCAGCATCCTGAGCTACGTGCGTGAGTTCGGCGACGACACCGTCCTCTGTGTCAACAACCTGTCCCGCTTCGCCCAACCCGTCGAGCTGGACCTGCGGCGATGGGAGGGCACGGAGCCGGTGGAGCTGCTCGGCGGGGTGCGCTTCCCACGGATCGGAGAGCTGCCCTACTTGCTCACCCTCAGCGGGCACGGGTTCTACTGGTTCCGGCTGCCACGCCACAAGGAGGAGATCACACCGTGACGTCGACGATCGACGAACGCGTGCAGGACTTCGTCGGCCAGCAGCGCTGGTTCGGCGGCAAGGGTCGACCGTTCACGGTGGCTGCCGTGCATCGGCTGTCATGGCTCTCACCGGCGGACAGCTGGCCGGCGGTCCGGGTGGAGCTCGTCGAGGTCACGTACGACGACGGTGACGTCGAGGTCTACCAGATTCCGGTCGCCTACTACCGCCACGCGCAGGCGCGGCTTGCCCATGCTCTGATCGGGGACGTCGACGATCCCGACCTCGGGTCCGTTCTCGCGTACGACGCCCTGCAGGACCGTGACTCGACCGGGTTGTGGCTGCAGGGCATCCTCGACGAGCGGTCCGACGGCGATCTGGTCTTCGTCCGCGTGCCCGACGGCGAGGAGCCGACGGTGTCTCCCTCACTGGTCATCTCCGGCGAGCAGTCGAACACCTCCCTGGTTTTCGGGGAGGAGACGCTACTCAAGGTCTTCCGCAAGGTGGCGTCCGGTCGAAATCCCGACATCGAGATCCACGAGGCTCTCACCCGCCACAAGTGCGACAAGGTTGCCGCGCTGCTCGGCTGGGTGTCGGGTTCCTGGTCCGGCGCGGACGGTACGCCGGTGACCGCCGACCTGGCGATGCTGCAGAAGTTCCTCCGCACCGCCACCGACGGCTGGAGCCTCGCCCTGACCAGCGTTCGCGATCTCTTCGCCGAAGGCGACCTCTACGCCGACGAGGTCGGCGGCGACTTCGCCGGGGAGGCACACCGGCTCGGGTCGACGACCGGTGAGGTGCACCTGCTGCTGGCCGAACTGTTCCCCACCGCGACGTGGGGCCGAGGTGAGCTTGCCGAGCTGGCCGCGGCCATGAACGCTCGCCTCGACGCCGCGCTGCCGGTGGTCCTCGAGCTCGGTCCGCTCGAGCCGCATCTGCGCGTGGCGTTCGATGCTGTCGCCCGGATCAGCGACCCGGTGCCGGTGCAGCGCGTCCACGGTGACCTCCACCTCGGTCAGACCATGCGCACTGTGCTCGGTTGGAAGCTGCTGGACTTCGAGGGCGAACCGGCCAGGCCGCTCTCCGAGCGGGTGAGGCTGGACTCGCCGCTTCGCGACGTCGCGGGCATGCTCCGGTCCTTCGTCTACGCCGCACACTCGCTCGGCGCCGACCAGGGGGCGCACTCGCAGATCGCCTTCCGGGCGGCGGAGTGGAGCAAACGGAACCGCGAGGCGTTCACCGACGGCTACGCGGAGGGGACCGGCAACGACCCACGCACCAACGGTGTGCTGCTGCGGGCGTACGAGCTGGACAAGGCCGTCTACGAGACGATGTACGAGTCGCGCAACCGGCCGACCTGGTTGCACATTCCGCTGGAGTCGATCCAGCGGGGGCTCGGCGTAATCGATCCGGAGGTACGGACGTGAGCGGTCGTTCGGCCAAACAGGGACCCGTGCCGGTGGCGGTCGACGAGCTGAAGGCGCTGGTCGAGGGCTCACACCACGACCCGCACCGGATCCTGGGCCCGCACGAGTCCGCCGGCGACGTGACGCTGCGGGTGCTCCGCCCGTGGGCCGACAAGGTCGTGGCGCTGATCGGCGACGACCGGGTGGAGATGACTCATGAGTACGGCGGGATCTGGGTCGGGGTACTCGGTGTCCCGACCACGCCCGAGTACCGACTGGAGGTGACGTACAAGGGCGATCTGCGGATCGAGAGCGACGACTCGTACCGCTACCTGCCGACGCTGGGCGAGATCGACCTGCACCTGATCGGGGAAGGGCGGCACGAGCTGCTGTGGCGTGTCCTCGGGTCCCACGTCGTCACCTACGAGACCCTGCGCGGGCCGGTTCGGGGGACCGCCTTCGCGGTCTGGGCGCCGAGCGCCAGGGGAGTGCGGGTGGCGGGCGACTTCAACAGCTGGGACGGTCGGGCGTATCCCATGCGGTCGCTGGGCAGCAGCGGCGTCTGGGAGCTGTTCGTGCCCGGCATCGGTGACGGCGCGCACTACAAGTTCGACATCCTGGGCGCCGACGGCGTGTGGCGCCAGAAGGCCGACCCGTTGGCCTTCTACGCCGAGCACCCGCCGGCGACGGCCTCGGTCGTGTATACGTCGACCCACCAGTGGGGGGACGACGACTGGATGACCGCGCGCCGAAACAGGTCACCGCACGAGGCGCCGATGAGCGTGTACGAGGTCCACATCGCGTCCTGGCGACAGGGCAGGAGCTACCGCGAGCTCGCCGAGGATCTGGTCGGGTACGTCGCCAACCTCGGCTTCACCCACGTCGAGTTCCTTCCAGTGATGGAGCACCCGTTCGGTGGCTCGTGGGGATACCAGGTTTCGTCGTACTTCGCACCGACCTCCCGCTTCGGCGACCCCGACTCCTTCCGGTACCTCGTCGACAAGCTCCATCAGGCCGGGATCGGCGTGATCGTCGACTGGGTGCCGGCACACTTCCCCAAGGACTCCTGGGCGCTGGCCCGGTTCGACGGCACGCCGCTCTATGAGCACTCCGACCCGTCCCGGGGTGAGCATCCCGAGTGGGGCACCTACATCTTCAACTTCGGCCGTTCCGAGGTGCGGAACTTCCTGGTCTCGAACGCGGTGTACTGGCTCGAGGAGTTCCACATCGACGGGCTGCGCGTCGACGCGGTCGCATCGATGCTCTACCTCGACTACTCGCGCAAGGACGGCGAGTGGACGCCGAACATCTACGGCGGCCGGGAGAACCTGGAGGCGGTCGGGTTCCTGCAGGAGATGAACGCCACCTGCTACCGGCGGGAACCTGGAACGGTCACCATCGCCGAGGAGTCGACCGCCTGGCCGGGGGTGACCCGTGCGACGCATCTCGGCGGCCTCGGCTTCGGGTTCAAGTGGAACATGGGCTGGATGCACGACTCGCTGGGTTACATGGCGCAGGACCCGGTGCACCGCCAATACCACCACCACAAGATGACGTTCTCCATGATGTACGCGTACAGCGAGAACTACGTACTCCCGCTGTCCCATGACGAGATCGTGCACGGCAAGGGCTCGTTGCTGCGCAAGATGCCCGGCGACCGCTGGCAGGAGCTGGCGAACGTGCGCGCGTACCTGGCGTACATGTGGGCGCATCCGGGTAAGCAGCTCATCTTCATGGGCATGGAGATCGCGCAGGAGTCCGAGTGGGCCGAGGGCCGCGAGCTCGACTGGTGGCTGCTCGACCACATCGAGCACCGGGGCGTGCACGACCTGGTCCGGGACCTGAACCGGACCTACCGCGACACTCCGGCGATGTGGACCAAGGATCACGACCCCTCGGGGTTCGCGTGGATCGACGCAAACGACGCCAGCAACAACACGTTCAGCTTCGTCCGCACCGCCCCCGGGGCGCCGGCCCTGGTCTGCGTCGCCAACTTCGCGGCCATTCCGCACGAGAACTATCAGCTGGGTCTACCGGCCGCCGGGCAGTGGGACGAGGTCATCAACACCGACGCGGACAGCTACTACGGTTCCGGTGTCGGCAACATGGGCGCCGTCCAAGCCGTGAACGAGGCGCGGCACGGGCAGCCGGCATCCGCCACCTTGCGGCTCCCCCCGCTCGGCACCCTGTGGCTGCGGCACGCACCGGTCGAAGCCGGCCAGCCGGGATCGGAGTCGGCCGCGGAGTCGGCATCGGTCTCGAAGAAGACGTCGGCCGCAACCTCCGCCTCCAAGAAGGCGACGGCTTCGCAAGCGGCGTCCAAGAAGGCCTCCCGCGCGAAGGAGGCGCCGCCCGCGAAGAGGGCCTCGACCACCACGTAGTCGGCGACCGGGAATTGCGCGGTTGTTGGTCACGGTTGAGGGCCGGCCGGTGACCAACCAGTGCGCAAAACGTCGGTGCGGTGATCCTGACGCACCCACGGGAGGTCAACCCGTTGCGCCGCGGCAAGGAAATTGTGCAGTTGTTGCGGGTGAACGGGTGGGGCAACACTCATCGCCTGCACAAATCTGCGCAACCAAGCACCGCTGCGGTCGGCCGCGGACTCGAGCGATCGCGGCCGCGGGCCCGTGCCGGAACCCGTGCCTACCGGCGTGACACGTTGCCGGATGGCGCGTCAACAAGTGTCGGATCGCAGCAGTGGGTGCCCGGTGCCACGGCAGCGGGGGCGGCTAGTGTGAGCCGATGTCCGTGGGCTCTCAACCGCTGATCGACGGGGACGTTTCCCTGCTCCGGCTCGACGGTGACGACGGCTTCGTCGTCGAGCACGAGGGCTCCGCGGTCGGGCACATCACCGTCCGCGTCACCGATCCCGTCCACGGTGTCGGCCAGGTGTCGTGGGACGACGACCTGGCTCGCGGGACGCAGGGCGTCGCTACCAGGGCGATGGGACTTGTGGCCCGGCATGCGTTCTCGGCCCTGGGACTGCATCGCCTCGAGGCGGTCGTGCCGATCGACGACCGGGGCTCGCTGATCGCTGCCTGGCGCACCGGGATGCGCAAGGAGGGTGTCCTTCGCGGCAGGCGCGTCGTGGGGGGATCACGAACCGACCTCGTACAGCTCGCCAGGCTGGCTGACGACCCCGGGGTCGAGACGCCGGTCGGGTTCAACGCTCTGCTCAACTCGAGTCTGCCGATCAAGCGTGTGATCGCACAGATGCTGCTTCGCGACGAGGGGCGCCGGATACTGATGTGCGAGCTGACGTACAAGCATGACTGGGACCTTCCGGGCGGGGTGGTGGAGCCGTCGGAGTCTCCACGCCGCGGGGCGGTACGCGAGGTCTACGAGGAACTCGGGCTGTCGTTGCAGCCACGGGGACTGCTTGCCGTCGACTGGCTGCCGCCCTGGAACGGCTGGGACGACGCATGCGCATTCGTCTTCGACGGCGGCACGCTCAGTGCGCAGATGATCGAGTCAGTGGTCCTTCAGCCGCGCGAGCTCAAGAGCATCGCGTTCGTCGAACCTGACAAGGCCGTGGACAGATGCACGAGCGCGACCGCCCGCAGGATCAGTGCCGTGGCTGAAGGTGCGCCCGGACGAGTCCTGTATCTCGAAGGCGGCCGCGTTCCCTGAGCCATAGGCTGTCGCCTCGTGACCTGGCTGGCGTACGGCATCGGGCTCGGGCTCGGTGTCGGAGTCACTCCCGGACCACTGCTCGCGCTCGTGCTCGCCAACTCGCTGCGTGGCGGGCTGCGCTCCGGCATCATCACGTCGTTGGCGCCGCTGTCGATCGACGTCATCATCATCTCGCTGTCGCTGACACTGATGCACGTCATGCCGGTGCGGATGGTTGCGGTGCTCGGTGTGGCCGGTGGGCTGGTGGTGATCGGGATCGCGGCCGATGCGGTACGCGTCGCCCGTCACGACGACCCCGTCCCGCAGAGCGCCGCGATGCGCCGCGCGTTCTCGGAGTCGGCGATCGTCTACGTGCTCAGCCCCTTCCCCTGGCTGTTCTGGCTGACCGCCGGTGGCGCCCTGCTCAGCACGGCGTACAAGGAGGCGCCATCGCACGCCCTGTGGTTCCTGTTCGGGTTCTACCTGCTCCTGATCGGCGTGACCCTCGGCTGTTCCCGAATCGTGTCAGCGACCGGCCGCAGACTCTCGCCGGTTCTCTACCGGCGCTGCCTGTTGGTCGGTGCCACCGTCCTCACGGTCACCGGCGCGCTCGTGGTCGCGCACTTCCTTCCGGTCATCGTCGACGTGTCGAACGCCTGACACCGGAGCCTCCGGCCAGGTACGCCACGGTTACTTCTGGAACCGCACGTTCAGTTCTCGAACCCCACGTTCTTCATGTTCAGCTCGAGGGTGGGGTGACGGTGGATCCGACGACGTTCGTCGTCATCAGGTAGTTGATCGTCTCGTAGTGCACGAAGACCAACGGCTGAAGATGTTGTCGTACACCTGCGCGCCCGTGTAGATCGACGAGAACGCTGGGTCCAGTGAGTCAGGCTCACCGGTCAGTGCAGCGTGCAGCGTTCCTCCGGCCACCGGCTTGCAGCGCCACCAGGGTGCCGGGCCCGATGATCGCGATCAACGAACTCCGCAATTCCTACACGGGCGGCCGAACGGAGATCCGGGTCTAGAAGAGGGCGCTGGCAAGGCGCTGGCGCGCCGTGCGTACGTGGGGATCGTCGTCCCCGACGGCTGCGAACAGGTCGATCAGATGGGCGCGGGCACGGTCTCGTACGTCGCCGGAGGTGACCTTGACCAGCTCGATCATCCGGTTGAACGCGTCCTCGACATGGCCGTCGAGCAGGTCGAGGTCGGCCGCCAGCGAGGTGGCGTCAACGTCGTCCGGACTGGCGGCTGCCGCCGCTCGCGCCGTCCCGGGGTCGGCGTCGCGGGTACGGGTGAGCAGCCTGACTCGAGCCTGGCCCGACAGCGCCTCCGGATCGCCCGGATTCTGCGCCAGCACGGTGTCGTAGGCAGCGAGCGCGGTATCGAGATCGCCCCGTTCCAGAGCCTCCTCGGCGGCGTCGTAACGCGGGTCGACGGCCTGCTCGTCACTGCCGTCGACCGGCTCCGTCCCCGGCCGCGGTGCGGCTCTCCCGGTCACACCGTTGGCGACCGCGGCCTGGACCACCTGCTGGAGTACGGCACGCAGCTCGGCTTCGGGCACCGGCTGCTGAAGAAGGGGGGCGAGCTGACCGCGCAGCGCGACCGCGACCAGCGGAACGCTCGGCACCTGCACCGCGCTGGCGATCCCAGGTTCCGCGTCGACGTCGACCTTGGCGAAGAGGAACTGTCCCGCGAACTCATCGGCCAGCTTCTCCAGCGTCTGGTTGATCTGAACCGAGGGAGCGGACTTGGCCGACCAGAAGCTCATCACCACCGGGTACTGCTCAGAGCTCCGGATCACCATCTCGAAGTCGGCATCACCGACATCGACGCTGAAGCCGCCGGAACCCGTGGCGGCGGCGCCCGGAGCCGGCTGTCTGCCGGCCAGCGCCGAGAGGTCGAAAGCGCCGGGGCGCGAGAAGTCTCCGGAGGTCATGGCGCCTATCTTCTCCCACTCCGGTCACGCGTACACCCGGCCCACCCGGACCGCGGGCCGACGGGCCTCAGAAGCGGGCCTGTTCCCGGTATTCGCCCCACTCCGCGCGCAGCGCCGTGCAGATCTCCCCCAGAGTCGCCTCGGCACGGGCGGCATCGAGCATCGCCGGGATCATGTTCTCGTGGGTGCGCGACACCGCGACCATCCCCCGCAGCGCCTCAACCACGGCCTTCTCGTCCCGGCCGTGCCGACGCCTGCTCAGCAACCCGACCTGAACGGCCTCGACCTCGTGGGAGACCCGAAGGATCTCGAGCTCTCCGGTGATGGTGGCGTCATGCACGTTGACCCCGACGATCCGCTTGTCGCCCTTCTCGAGCTTCTGCTGGTACTGGAACGCGGACTCGGCGATCTCTCCGGTGAACCACCCGTCCTCGATGCCGCGGAGCACTCCCGAGGTCATCGGACCGATCGGGTGCTGCGTGCCCTCGCCGCCGCTCATCTGCCTGACCTTGTCGAAGATGACCTCGGCCTCGGCCTCGATCTTGTCGGTCAGCGCCTCCACGTACCACGAGCCACCCAACGGGTCGGCGACGTTGACGACGCCGGTCTCCTCCATCAGCACCTGCTGCGTGCGGAGAGCGATCTCGGCGGACTGCTCGGTCGGAAGCGCGAGCGTCTCGTCGAGCGCGTTCGTGTGCAGTGAGTTGGTTCCACCCAGGACGGCGGCCAGCGCCTCGACCGCGGTACGCACGACGTTGTTGTACGGCTGCTGGGCCGTGAGTGAGACCCCTGCGGTCTGGGTGTGGAAGCGCAGCCACTGCGCGTTGGGAGTCTTGGCGCCGTACACATCGCGCATCCACCGGGCCCAGATGCGACGAGCCGCGCGAAACTTCGCGATCTCCTCGAAGAAGTCGACATGGCTGTCGAAGAAGAAGGACAGCCCGGGCGCGAAGTCGTCGACGTCGAGCCCTCTCGACAACCCCAGCTCGACGTAGCTGAACCCGTCGGCGAGTGTGAAGGCGAGCTCCTGGGCGGCGGTGGAGCCGGCCTCCCGGATGTGGTATCCCGAAACCGACAGCGGCTTGTACGCGGGGATCTCGGCCGCGCAGTACTCCATCAGGTCGCCGATCAGCCGCAGATGCGGCTCGGGCGGGAACAGCCACTCCTTCTGCGCGATGTACTCCTTGAAGATGTCGGTCTGCAGGGTGCCGTTGAGCTTGCCGATGTCGGCGCCCTGCCGCTCGGCCGCGACGAGGTACATGCAGAACACCGGTACGGCCGGTCCCGAAATCGTCATCGACGTGGAGATGCCGTCGAGTGGGATGCCGTCGAACAGCGCATCCATGTCGATCGCGGAGTCGATGGCGACACCGCAGTGTCCGACCTCGCCCAGCGACATCGGTTCGTCGGAGTCACGACCCATCAGCGTCGGCATGTCGAACGCGACGCTGAGGCCGCCACCGCCGGCACCGAGGATCATCTTGTAACGCTCGTTGGTCTGCTGCGCGCTGCCGAAGCCGGCAAACTGCCGGATCGTCCACGTTCGTCCCCGATAGCCGGACGCATACAAGCCGCGGGTGAACGGGAACTCGCCGGGCCAGCCGATGCGCTCGAAGCCCGGGTAGCCGCTGCCGGCCGGCGGGCCGTAGACGGGGTCGACCTCCATGTCCGACACCGTGGTGAAGTCGCGGTCACGGACGTGACTCCTGGCGTACCGCTGCTGCCAGCGCTCACGGCCGGCCTCGATCTCCTCGGGCGTCATGGCTACCTCCAGGGGTCGCAGCGACGCGGTGCCCGGATGCGGTCCGGATGCGGGGTGCATCCCGGTGCGGTACCACGCGTGGCACTCAGACTACTAGGACGTCCAACTATTCTCAGGCACCCACCGCTTGCGTCATGCAAACAGAGGGTCGGAGCCCTCCGGACGCGTGACTATAGGGAGAGCGGATCAGCAGAAGTCTCCGGCACGGCGGCGGATGGGACGCAGCAGATCGGTCAGACCGTCGAGCTCGGAGCCCTCCAGCCCGGGCAGCGCGAACCGCGCGGCGACCAGGTCCGAGGTCGCGGCCTCGACCACGGTGCGGCCGGTGTCGGTGATCTCTGCGAGTACGGTGCGCCCGTCGCGCGGGTGTGGCCGCCGCACGACGAAACCGGACCTCTCCAGCCGGTCCACGATGCTGGTCACCGAGGTCGGGTGCACCTGGAGTCGCTCGCCCATCTTGCCCAACGGCAGCGAGCCCTTGCGGCTGAATGTGAGCAGCACCAGCGCCTCGTACCGAGCGAACGTCAGCCCGTGGATCCTGAGCAGCTCGTCGAGGTCGGCGAGCACCAGCTGCTGAACGCGCATCAGGGACGTCACGGCGCGCATCGCGTCGACCGCCTCCCATCGCGCGCTCCAGTGCCGCGCCGCCTCCTCGATGGGGTCGAACGGGAGCGGCGCCGGCGTCGGCCTCGGGGCCGGCCCGCGGGCCGGCCTGCGAGACGGCCGCTGACCTGGCATGGCCGCAGGCTACCGCTCGGGTCAGCGACCTCAGCTGGGCTTGGGGCCGGTGCGCAGACCGGACTGCTGGATCAGGCGCTGAATGATGAGGTCACGCTCGTCGGGGTGGCCGACGTAGCGGATGTCACGCAGCCCCTGGTCCTGCGCGGCGGACTCGAAGACGAAGTGGCCGAAACCGAGCACCCTTCCCAGGAACGGCTTCTCCACGGTGATGTCGAGGATGCGCGTCATCGGCATGGTGGCAAGCGTCCGGCTGAACACGCCCCGGATGCGGAAGACCCGCATGTTGGTGATCACGAACCGGTCCATGTGCTCGGTCATGGCCTTCCAGCACGCGTGCAGGGTGAGCGCCGCGGCGAGCAGAAGCGGAAGCCACGCGATCTCCAGCGGACTGAACAGGAACAGGACGAACAGCGCGACCGCGGCCGCGACCTCGACGCCGGCGCGGACGTAGACCACCCAGTGGTGCCGCACCTCGTCGATGACGTGCTCCCCCTCGGTGCTGAGCAGGTGCGACCCGATCTGCGGGTCGACGAAGAGGCGGCGGAACCATCCGGTCATGGGCGAGCGCTATTTGAACAGCGCGCTGAAGAACGTGACGACCTGGTCGAAGGCGTCGCCTATCGCGGTGACGGCTCCCTTGACCGCGCCGGCTGCGTCCTGCGGCTGGGTCAGCAGGTAGAAGCCAGCGAAGGCGATCACGAGGAGGGTCAAACCCTTCTTGGCCACGCTGGTCATCACTCCTCCTCGAGAGGCTGTGCGGGCACTTGCCAAAGAGCGTTACCGTCGGTCAACGGTACCTAATGACTGTGTAGCGCACCGCCTGCCGTGTTTCGGGAAGGCGCGCCGCCCAGGGACGGCGCTGCCGTATCCCCGAACGAAGCGCGCTCCCAGCCAGCCTCGTCATCACCGAACACCATGATTCTCGTCATCACCGAACAGCATGATTATCGCCCCATCGGGTAATAGGTTGCCCGAACGGCATGTGTTCGCCTCGCAGCACCCGTGCTGGCCGACTCTTGGAGGGCCGATGACCGCAGGCGTGGAGACTGGTCGGATCACCACCGACATACCGGCCCGATTGGACCGGCTCCCGTGGGCCCGCTGGCACTGGCTGATCGTCATCGGCCTGGGGACGGTCTGGATCCTCGACGGCATCGAGGTCACGATCGTCGGATCGCTGTCGGACGCCCTGCAGGACCCTGACACGGGCCTGGGACTTTCCAGCTCCCAGATCGGCCAGGCCGGTTCGATCTATGTCGCCGGCGCCTGCTTCGGCGCGCTGCTGTTCGGGCAGCTCACCGACCGGTTCGGCCGCAAGAAGCTGTTTCTGATCACGCTCGGCGTCTACCTCGTCGGCACTGTCCTCACCGCGTTCGCGCCCAACCCGGCGTGGTACTTCGCCTGCCGCGCCATCACCGGCGCCGGCATCGGCGGAGAGTACGCCGCGATCAACTCCGCGATTGACGAACTCATCCCGGCGAAGTACCGCGGCCGGATCGACATCGCCATCAACGGGTCCTTCTGGGTGGGCGCGGCGGCAGGGGCGCTGCTGACCATTCCGCTACTGGACCCGACGCTGGTCGACCCCGAGATCGGCTGGCGCCTCGCCTTCGGCCTCGGGGCCGTGCTAGGCATCGGCATCCTGTTCGTCCGTCGGAACGTACCGGAGAGCCCACGCTGGCTCTTCATCCACGGTCGCGAGGACGAGGGCGACGAGATCGTCCGCGAGATCGAGAGGACCGTCGAGAGCGAGACCGGGCAGAAGCTACCGTCGGTCTCGGAGACCATCACGATCCGGCAGCGCAAGACGATCGGGCTGCCGACCATCGCCAAAACTGTGTTCACGCTCTACCCCAAGCGCACGGTGCTCTGTCTGGGGTTGTTCATCGGTCAGGCCTTCCTGTACAACGCGTTCTTCTTCACCTACGGCGACAGCCTCTCGACATTCCTTGGAGTGACGCAGACCGGCTACTACATCGCCGCCTTCGCGGCGAGCAACTTCCTCGGCGCTCTGCTCCTGGGCTCATTGTTCGACACGGTGGGCCGGGTGAAGATGATCGCCGGCACCTACATCCTGTCCGGCTGCCTGCTCGGCGTCGCCGGGTTCGTCCTCGGCGACCTCACAGCGATGACGCTCACGATCTTCGGCATGGTGATCTTCTTCTTCGCCTCCGCCGGCGCCAGCGCCGCCTACCTGACCGCGAGTGAGGTCTTCCCGATGGAGACCAGGGCGCTGTGCATCGCGTTCTTCTACGCCGTCGGCACCGCGGTCGGCGGCATCACCGGACCGCTGTACTTCGGCAAGCTGATCGACGACGCGACGGCCTCCGGCGACATCACCGGCATCGCCAACGGCTACTACGTGGGCGCCGCGCTCATGGTGATCGGCGGCATCATCGCGATCTTCCTCGGCGTGCACGCCGAGCAAGAGACGCTGGAGAACATCGCGAAACCGTTGACCGCGGAGGATACGCCGAGTGAGAGCCACGGGGATCCTGAGCCCGCGAACACCTGAGCCGGACTCACAACGCCGCGACGACCTCGTCAGCCGCGCTGTATGCGTCGATGTCGCCGGCCACAACCCGGTCCGCGAGGGCGTCGAGGCGGTCGTCACCGTGAATGCTGCCGAAGCGCTCGCGCAGCGCGGTCAGCGCGATCGACTCGATCTCGTCGCGGGCCCGCGCCCGACGTCGACGACCGAGCTCTCCGGTCGAATCCAACCACGCCCGGTGCTTCGCGACCGCGCCCACGACCTCAGGGATGCCGGCTCCGGTCTGCGCGATCGTCTTGACGATCGGCGGTCGCCAGGACGTCTCCGTACGCTCGGCCAGCGACAGCATCGAACGCAGGTCGCGTGACACCTGGTCGGCACCGTCCCGGTCCGCCTTGTTCACCACGTAGACATCGCCGATCTCGAGGATCCCGGCCTTGGCTGCCTGGATGCCGTCCCCCATCCCGGGCGCAAGAAGCACGATGGTGGTGTCGGCAAGCCCGGCCACCTCGACCTCGGACTGGCCGACTCCCACCGTCTCGATCAGCACGATGTCGCAGCCGGCCGCGTCGAGCACTCGCAAGGCCTGCGGCGTCGCCCAGGCCAATCCGCCCAGATGACCCCGCCCGGCCATGGACCGGATGTAGACCCCCGGGTCGGTCGCATGCTCCTGCATGCGGACGCGGTCCCCGAGCAGGGCGCCACCCGAGAACGGGGACGACGGGTCGACCGCTAGCACGCCGACTCGGTGGCCGTCGGCCCGCAGAGTGGTGACGAGGGCCGAGGTCGACGTCGACTTTCCGACCCCCGGCGCTCCGGTGATGCCGATGACCTGCGCGTGGCCGGTGTGCGGTCCGAGCAACGCGCTTACCTGGCGGAGCAGTGGCGACGCATCCTCGACCAGGGAGATCAGCCTCGCCACCGACCGCGCATCACCCGTGCGGGCTCGTTCGACGAGCTCGGTGAGCTCCGGGCGTGCTCCGGACGCCTGCCACCGGTCGGTGCGCCGGCCGGCCGCCGTCACGCCCTGGGTACCCGCACGACCAACGCGTCGCCCTGGCCGCCTCCGCCGCACAGCGCGGCCGCACCCACGCCACCGCCGCGGCGGGCGAGCTCGAGCGCCAGGTGCAGGACGATACGTGCGCCGGACATCCCGATGGGATGGCCCAGCGCGATGGCGCCGCCGTTGACGTTGACGCGGTCCTCGGCGATGCCCAGCTCCCGGGCGCTGGCGATGCCCACGGCGGCGAATGCCTCGTTGATCTCCACCAGGTCGAGGTCGGCCGGGGAGATGTTCTCGCGGCTGCAGGCCTTCCGGATGGCATTGGCCGGCTGCATCTGCAGCGTGGAGTCGGGCCCCGCGACGACCCCGTGGGCACCGATCTCGGCCAGCCAGGTCAGCCCCAACTGCTCGGCCTTGGCCTTGCTCATCACCACGACCGCGCATCCGCCGTCGGAGATCTGCGAGGCGGAGCCCGCCGTGATCGTGCCGTCCGGGTCGAAGGCGGGCCGCAAACGCGCCAGGGACTCCGCGGTCGTATCACCGCGGATACCTTCGTCCTCGCTGACCACCATCGGGTCGCCGCGGCGCTGGGGCACCTCGACAGCGACGACCTCGTCGTCGAAGAGGCCGTTCTTCCACGCGGCCGCAGCGCGCTGGTGCGAGCGGGCGCTGAACTCGTCCTGCTCCGTCCTCGTCAGCCCGAGCCCGGACGAGTTGCATGCCTCGGTCAGGGCTCCCATCGCCTGATCGGTGAAGACGTCCCACAACCCGTCGTAGGCCATGGAGTCGACGAGCGCGACATCGCCGTACTTGAAGCCCTCGCGCGACTTGGGAAGCAGGTGTGGGGCGTTGGTCATCGACTCCATGCCGCCCGCGACAACCACCTCGAACTCCCCGACGCGGATCAGCTGGTCGGCGAGCGCGATCGCGTCGATCCCGGAAAGGCACACCTTGTTGACGGACAAGGCGGGGACCGACATCGGTATGCCGGCCCTGTCGGCCGCCTGACGGGCCGGGATCTGTCCCGCACCCGCGGAGAGCACCTGGCCCATGATGACGTAGTCGACCTGGTCCGCTCCGACGCCGGCCTTCTCCAGCGCCGCCTTGATGGCCAGGCCGCCCAGATCGGCGGCCGAGAATCCCTTGAGACCGCCCAGCAGGCGGCCGATCGGTGTACGGGCACCGGCGACGATGACGGTTTCGGGCATGGTCCACTCCAAAGGTGTTCCGGGGCGCGATCTCACAGCGATCCAACGGCGTTCTCACTGCGCACGATACCTATTTCTGTCTTGTCGACCCAGGTCAGCCGGCTTCTCGCCCTGTCGAACTGGTCACAGACGCTCGCGCGGGCGCGAGCCAGCCGCGACGATGGGTGCTGTCATGTCCGTCGTGCAGGCAATGCCGAGTGGAGTGCTCAATGGTTCCCACCCATCTGCTCACCGCCATCGACCACGTCGGCATGGCCGTCGCGGACATGGATGAGGCGATCGCGTTCTACTGCGACTCGTTCGGACTCCGGCTCGCCCACCAGGAGATCAACGAGGACCAGGGTGTGCACGAGGCCATGCTGGCGGTCGGTGACTCCGGATCGTGGATCCAGCTGCTGGCGCCCCTGACTCCGGACTCGCTGCTGGCAGGGTTCCTGGAGAAGAAGGGCCCGGGCGTCCAACAGCTTGCCTACCGCGTCACCGACATCCGAGCGGTCAGCGCGGAGCTGCGCTCGCGGGGGCTCAGGATCCTGTACGACGAGCCCCGGCGGGGCACCTGGGGGTCTCTGATCAACTTCGTTCACCCCAAGGATGCCGGCGGCGTGCTGGTCGAGCTCGTCGAGCCGACGCCGGCCGGCCCGCAAGGAAACTGACGGTTCCCGGCGATGGAGGATGACATGAAGCAGGTTCTCCAGGCGATCCTGTCCGGCAGCGCGACCCCGGACGACTACGCGAACCTGGCACTGCCGGACGGCTACCGCGGCGTGACGGTGCACAAGGACGAGGTGCACATGTTCGACGGCTTCGACTCCGCTGACAAGGATCCGCGACGGAGCCTGCATGTCGACGAGGTTCCCGTTCCAGAGCTCGGACCGGGTGAAGCACTGGTCGCGGTGATGGCCTCGTCGATCAACTACAACACGGTTTGGACGAGCATCTTCGAGCCGATGCCGACATTCGGGTTCCTCGAGCGGTACGGCAGGATCTCCCCGCTGGCGAAGAAGCACGATCTCCCCTATCACGTGGTGGGTTCCGATCTCGCCGGCGTCGTTCTCCGCACCGGTCCCGGCGTGCATGTATGGGCTCCCGGGGCCGAGGTCGTGGCCCACTGCCTGTCCGTCGAGCTGGAGAGCCCTGACGGACACAACGACACGATGCTCGATCCCGAGCAGCGGATCTGGGGGTTCGAGACCAACTTCGGCGGTCTCGCCGAGCTCGCCCTGGTCAAGGCCAACCAGCTGATGCCGAAGCCGGCCCACCTGACCTGGGAGGAGGCGGCGTGCCCGGGCCTGGTCAACTCGACCGCGTACCGCCAGCTGGTCTCGCGCAACGGTGCCGCGATGAAGCAGGGAGACATCGTGCTGATCTGGGGTGCCTCCGGCGGTCTCGGCTCGTATGCCACCCAGATGGCGGTGAACGGAGGGGCCATCCCGGTCTGTGTCGTCAGCTCCGACGCCAAGGCGGCTCTCTGCCGACGGATGGGGGCCGAGCTGATCATCGACCGCAGCGTGGAGAACTACCGCTTCTGGTCCGACGACACCACTCAGGACCAGCGTGAGTGGCGGCGACTCGGCACCCGGATCCGCGACCTGACCGGCGGCGAGGATCCCGAACATCGTCTTCGAGCATCCTGGACGCGAGACGTTCGGGGCGTCGGTCTTCGTTGCCCGCAAGGGCGGCACGATCGTCACGTGCGCATCCACGACGGGATTCAACCACGAGTACGACAACCGCTATCTGTGGATGAGCCTCAAGCGCATCGTTGGCTCACACTTTGCGAACTACCGTGAAGCCTGGGAGGCGAACCGCCTTGTCGGCAAAGGGTTCATCCACCCCACGCTTTCCAGGGCATATGCGCTCGACGACGTTGGCCAGGCAGCATTCGACGTGCACCGAAACCAGCACCAGGGCAAGGTCGGAGTACTCTGCCTGGCACCCCGAGAAGGACTCGGCGTGCGCGACGAGGGCCTGCGTGAGGCACATGACGACGCGATAAACCGGTTCAGGGGGGCCTGACCCGGCTACGGTTGCGTCAATGAGTTCATACGAGTTGGAGCGCACACGATGACCGAGCAGTCCGGACTTTCCATCTTCGACAACGTCAGCACGCCGTCGCAGTTCCCTCTCGCCCGGCGGGGTGGGTACGACCGGGACACCGTGGACACCTTCGTGGCATCTGTCGAAGCGGCGCGCGAGGAGGCCAAGCGGACGACGACCGGGCTCAAGGAGCGGATCGCCGAGCTCGAGCACGAGCTCGACCGGCTCAAGCAGCAGATCGCCGAGACCGAGGCGCCCACCTACGCCGGTCTCGGCGGACGGGCCGCGGAGATGCTGCGGCTGGCCGAGGAGCAGGCTCACGAGGTCACCGCCGCCGCCCGGCGCGAGGCGGATGCGTTGCGTTCGATCGCGCGGTCGGAGGCGGCGGCGATACGCGTCGACGCTGAGACCGAGGCCGAGGACAGCCGCGTGGTGCAGCTGAACGAGATCGACGAGCGTCGTTCGGCGACGGTCGCCGACGTCCAGCAGATCCGGGCCCAGGCACAGGCGGAGGCCGATGACCTGCTGGCCGCAGCCCGACGGGAGGCCGAACAGCTGCGCATCGCCGCCCAGCAGGAGATGAACGCATTGACTACCACCGCGAAACGGGAGGCGGAGCAGATCCGGGCCGGGGCCGACCGGGAGGTAGCTGAGGCGCGTCGGACCCTCGCGGTGGAGAAGGAACGCCTCAGCAAGGAGGCCACCGAGCGACACGCCGCCGCCTCCGCCGAGACACAGACGCTCGTCGCCGAGGCCGAGGAGCGCGCCCGGGCTGCCGAGCAGCGGGCCACCGAGGCGACGACCCAGGCCAACCGGCACCGGGCCGAGGCGGAGGCGGAGGCAGAACGACTGCAGGAGCGGGCCAGGCGCGTCTCGGAGCAGATCGTAGCCGCGGCGCGCAAGCAGGCCGAACAGCTGTCCAACCATGGCCAGGCAGACACGGAGCGATCGCTGACGGCCGCACGCCAGGAGGTCGAGCACCTGCAGTCGCGCCGCGACAGCATCGTCGCCCAACTCGCCGGTCTGCGGGACTTCGTGTCCACGTTCGGCATCGGTGCGATTCCCGAGGTGACCACCCCGAAGGCCGCGGATCCCGACGTGGCAGAGCCGGACGACAATGCCACGGCTCAGGCCGGCGAGCCGCCGGTCCTGCCCGAGGCCGCCGAACAGGAGTCTGGTCAGGCCGGCGCCGACGCGGACGACGCGACCACCACGCTCCCCGCACAACCACGCGAGTGAGTGCGACGCGGGCGACCGACATCGTCGGGTGAGCACAGACGAGCACGATCTGCATCAGGCGTCCCAGGCAGCCGAGGGCGCCAAGGCCGCCGCCGAGGATGCGCGCGACGAGGCACGCGAGGCCGCTTCGGAGGCCCGCCAGGACGCGCAGACCGCCGAGTCGAGTGCCGCCGCGGCCGACAGGGCGAGCACCGACGCCGAGGACGCCGAGGCGGCGGCCGAGGACGCCGAGGCGGCGGCCGAGGACCTACTGATCGAGCATGTCGCGGACCAGGATGCGCCGAGCCCTTTCGGCGAGCCCGGCCCTCCGCTGGAACGGCACTCGCCGGTCTACATCGGCTTCTTCGGCGGGATCGGGGTGGTGCTGGCGTTCTGGCTGGCGTACCTGGTGATGCTGGCCTCGTCGGTTCTCGTACTCGTCCTCGTGGCGATGTTCATCGCCGTGGGGCTCAATCCCATCGTCGACTGGCTGGTCAGGCACAACCTGCGCCGGGTGTGGTCGGTCGCGATCGTCTCACTCGGTGTCTTCGCCGTGCTGGGCCTCTTCGCGATCTCGATCGTCCCCGTGCTGGTGGACCAGATCTCCACGATCATCCACACCGCACCCTCCTGGCTCGACTCGCTGGGACACAACCGCGCGCTCCGTAACCTCGACGACAAGTACGACATCACCGCCAACCTCAAGCAGCAGATCACCGGCGGCGGCGTCGCCACCGCGGTGGCTGGTGGCCTGATCGGCTTGGGGAAGTTCGTCGTCAACGCGGTCTTCAACGTCTTCGTGATCTTCGTGCTGACGTTGTACTTCCTGGCTGCACTGCCTGCGATCAAGCGAGCCGGCTACAGCCTGGCCCCGGCGTCGCGCCGGGATCGGGTCGGCAAGCTCGGTGACGAGATCCTTGCCAGGGTCGGCGGCTATGTGGCAGGGGCCGTCCTCATCGCCGTGTGCGCCGGCGTCTCCTCGGCGATCTTCCTGACCGTCGTCGGACTCGGCGCCTATGCCGTGGCGCTGGCGGTCGTGGTCGCGATCCTGGACTTCATCCCGCTGATCGGGGCCACCATCGGAGCCGTGATCGTCTCTGCGATCGGCTTCGCGACCGAGCCGCACATCGGGATCCTCTGCGTCGTCTTCTACGTCGTCTATCAGCAGGTCGAGAACTATCTGATCTACCCGCGCGTGATGAGCAGCTCGGTCGACGTGCCACCGGCCGTGACGGTGATCGCGGCGCTCGTCGGGGGAACGCTGCTCGGCATCGTCGGCGCCCTGCTGGCAATCCCGAGTGCGGCGGCGATCCTGCTGATCGTCCGTGAGGTCGTGGTCAAGCGCCAGGACGAGCTGTGAGCGCTCTCATTCCAGCTGCTCGGGCAGGGCGACGTCGGCGAAGCTGGCTACCGTGCGGTCGGCGTATGCCGACGCGTCCGCCTTGCCGATGGGCCCGTCCCAGTGCGTCGGCAGCGGGGTGGCGACCCCGGGGGCGACCCTGCGCACGATCTCGTCGAGTGCCCGTTCGGCCTGTCCCACCCACAGATGCTTGCCACCTTCGACCGCGACGACCTCGGCCTGCGGTACGACGGCGAACTGCTCGCGGGCGGCGTCGGGGCGCAGGTAGTCGTCGAACTCGGGCACGAGTGCGACCAGCGGCTTGCCACTGGCCGCCCACACGGAGAGATCATCGGGCTCGGCGAACCGCAGGGGCGGCGACAGGAGGATCGCGCCGGTGACCGCCGGGTCGCACCCGTACAGCAGCGCCAGATCGGTACCGAACGACCACCCCACCAGCCAGATGTGGGGAAGGTCGTTGAACTCGGCGTACTCGATGGCGGCCGCGACGTCGAGCCGCTCGAGCCCGGCATTGTCGAACAGTCCCTCACTGGTGCCCTGAACGCTGGAGGTGCCGCGGGTGTTGAACCTCAGCACCCCGACGCCGGCCAGGGCCGGCAACCGGTACGCGGCCTTGCGGAAGATGTGGCTGTCCATCATTCCGCCGTGGGTGGGCAGCGGATGCAGGCAGATGATCGTCGCCGTCGGGGGACGGTCGAGTGGCAGGGCGAGCTCGGCGACCAGTCGCACCCCGTCGGACGCATGGAGCTCGAGCGCCTCCCGCCGGGCCGGCAGCACCGAGTTGCCGGTGATCTTCACCATTGCGTTCAGTGCACCGAGTAGTCGCGGAATCCACGTCCGGTCTTGCGCCCGTGGTATCCGGCGGTGACCAGGTGCTCCAGCAGCGGAGCGGGCGCGAAGCCCGGCTCGCGGAACTCCAGGTAGAGCGTCCGCTCGATCGCCAGGGACACGTCGTTGCCGACCACGTCGAGCAGCTCGAACGGGCCCATCGGCAGCCGACACCCCTCCTTCATCGCCGTGTCGATGTCGTCGGCGGTCGCATAGTGCGCCTCGAGCATCTTGACCGCGTCGTTGAGATAGGGGAACAGCAGCGCGTTGACGATGAACCCGGCCCGGTCGCTGCATGCCACGGGATGTCGCCCGAGTGAGACGCACACCGCACGCACAGTCTCGGCCACCTCGTCGCCGGTCGAAACCGTGGACACGACCTCGACGAGCTTCATCGCCGTCGGCGGGTTGAAGAAATGCATGCCGACCACGTTGCGGGGGCGGCTGGTCGCGCTCGCGCACTCGATCACCGGCAGCGACGAGGTGGTCGTCGCCAGGATCGTCCCGGGCTTGCAGATCTCGTCGAGGTTCTCGAACAGCGCCCTCTTGATGCCCAGCTGTTCGACCACCGCCTCGACCACCAGGTCGACCTCGCGCAGCGACTCCAGACTCGGGCTCCCGGAGATGCGAACCAGACAGGCGTCGCGCTCAGCCTCGCTGAGCCTCCCCCGCTGCACCGCCTTCTCCAGCGAGTGCTCGACGCCGCGGCGTACGGCGTCCACCTTCTCCTGCGAGCGGGCGACAAAGAGCACGTCGTACCCACCCCGGGCGAAGACCTCCACGATGCCCGTCGCCATCGTGCCCGACCCGACCACTCCGACGGTCTCGACGACGCTGTGCAGCTGCGGGGCCTGCCCGGCGGTGGGTGTCTGGTCGTCGTCGACGACGTTCGGAGAGTCCGCCGACGCGTAGGTGTAGAAGCCATGTCCGACCTTTCGCCCCAGCAGACCCGCGGTCACCATCTGCTTGAGGATCGGAGTCGGCGCGTGCAGGCGGTTGCGGCCCTGGCGGTACATCGTCTCGAGGATCTCGTATGCCGTGTCCAGACCGATCAGGTCGAGCAGCGCGAGCGGACCCATCGGGTAGCCGCAGCCGAGCCGCATCGCGAGGTCGATGTCCTCGCGAGTGGCGTAGTGCGACTCGTACATCGATGCAGCATGGTTGAGATAGCCGAACAGCAGGGCGTTGGCGATGAACCCGGCCTTGTCGCCGACGACCACCGGGGTCTTGCCGAGCCGCCTGGCCAGCTCCTGCAGGTCCGCGACGACCTCCGGCTCGGTGACGACGGTTCGGATCAGCTCGACGAACGCCTGGACCGGGGCGGGGTTGAAGAAGTGCATGCCGACGACGCGGTGCGGTCGCGACGTCGCCGCGGACAGCTCGGTGACCGAGAGCGAGGAGGTGTTGGTGGCGAGGACGGTATCGGGGCGCACGATGTCGTCAAGCGCCTGGAAGACCCTGCTCTTGAGCTCGAGCCGCTCGACGACCGCCTCGACGACCAGGTCGCAGTCCCTCACGTCACTCATCGAGGTGGTGAGCGTCACCCGGTCGAAGATCGCCTGTTGTTCGCCCGCGTCCAGCTTTCCTCGCTTGACCGCCCGGTCGGTCGAGTGCTCGATGTGCTGCCGCCCACGGGCCAGCTGCTCGTCGGTGAGCTCCACGCCGACCACGTTGAATCCGCTGCGCGCGAAGACCTCGGCGATCCCGGCGCCCATCGTGCCGAGGCCGATCACACCGACGGTCGTGAACTCGCGAGCCATGCCCCGAGTCTCCCACGCAAACGGGCACCCTCCCCCGCTGAGGTCGCTCGCAGCGCCCTGCGGGACGGCGCAGCGGGTAGCCTCGACGATCGTGCGACTCGTGATTGCGCGCTGCCAGGTGGACTACACCGGCCGGCTGACCGCCCATCTGCCGTCGGCACTGCGGCTCATTCTGGTCAAGGCGGACGGCTCGGTCTCCATCCACGCCGACGACCGTGCCTACAAGCCGCTGAACTGGATGAGCCCGCCGTGCGTGCTGCGCGAGGAGCGCGACGAGACTGCCGGCGGCCCGCGCATCTGGACGGTCACCCACAAGTCCGGCGACACGCTGCGCATCGTGCTCGAGGACGTCGCCCACGACTCCGCTCACGAACTCGGTCGTGATCCCGGTTTGGAGAAGGACGGCGTCGAGGCCCACCTGCAGGAGCTCCTCGCCGACCATCCGGAGTCGTTGGGGAGCGGGCTGTCGCTGGTGCGTAGGGAGTACCCGACCGCGATCGGGCCGGTGGACCTGCTGTGCCGCGATGCGCAGGGGGGCTCGGTCGCGGTCGAGGTCAAGCGCCGGGGGGAGATCGACGGCGTCGAGCAGCTCACCCGCTACCTCCAGCTACTCAACCGCGATCCACGACTGGCGCCGGTGCGCGGGATCTTCGCGGCCCAGCAGATCAAGCCGCAGGCCAGAACGCTCGCCGCCGACCGTGGGATCGGCTGCGTGACCGTCGACTACAACGCGCTCAGAGGCATGGACGACCCGCGCACCCGTCTCTTCTGATCGCCGTCGCCGGCGGCCTCCCGAATCCTTGCGTCATGCAACGCGCGGGCGTCACAGGGCCTGACCCGGCCAGGACAGGCAACGCCACCCGTCGGCGTCGCAGTCGATCTCGACCAGCGCGCAGGGCTCCACCGGTTCCGCAGAGTCGTTGCGCGGCGGGTTGTCAACCAGGCGCGGCAGCGCCAGGGACATGACAGCGCCGTGGGTCACCACCAGGACCGTCTCTCCGCGGTAGAGGTCGACAAGGTCGCGCAGCTCGTCGCGGACCCGGCGCACAACGTCGGCACTGGTCTCGATGTCGGCCCTGCCCACGTCGAGGCCCGCTCGAACACCGACCGGGACGCCGAGCTGGGCCGCCACGATCTCGGCGGTCTGGACCGCCGGGGCCGTCGAGCTGGTCACGATGGCTGCGACGCGCCTGTTCCGTATCGACTCCCCGAGCACGCGTGCCTGCGCCCGCCCGTCCAGCGTCAGGGACGCGGCCCCGTCGACACTCTCCGTCTCGTACTCCGCCTCCGCATGGCGGGCGACGACGATCCGGCACGGACACTGCAGATCGCTCACCTCGACGACCTCACGCCGTCGGGTCCAGTCCGTTGGCCCGACGGATCTCGGCGACGATCGAGGCGATGACCCGGGTCATCCCGAAATCCTTGGGCGTGAACACGGCGGCCACTCCCATGGCCCGCAGCCGGGCCGCGTCCCCGGCCGGGATGATGCCGCCGACCACCACGGGTACGTCGCCGAGGGCGTTCCACCGCAGCCCGCGCAGCACCGCCGGTACGAGTTCCATGTGCGAGCCCGACAGGATAGACAGCCCGACGCAGTGCACGTCCTCGGCAACCGCCGCGGCGACGATCTGCTCCGGCGTCAGCCGAATCCCCTGGTAGACGACCTCGAAGCCGGCATCGCGGGCACGGACCGCGACCTGCTCCGCGCCGTTGGAATGGCCGTCGAGACCGGGCTTGCCGATCAGCAGCCGGAGCCGGCCGCCGAGCTGCTCACCGGTGCGGCGTACCGCCGACCGGACCGCGGCCAGCTCACCACCGGCATCGGTCACGGCCAGCGCGGCTGACACGCCGGTGGGTGCCCGGAACTCACCGAAGACCTGCCGGAGAGCGTCGGTCCATTCGCCGGTCGTCGCACCTGCCCGGGCCGCCTCGAGAGTCGCCTCCATCAGGTTCTGATCGGACTTTGCGACGTTCCGCAGCCGCTCCAGGGCCACATCCACCGCCGCATCGTCGCGCGCGTCGCGCCACGCGTGCACCGACGCGATCGCGGCCCCCTCCGCCTGCGGGTCGGGTGCCTGGATGGACGCGTCGAGGTCCTTGGTCAGCGGCGACTCCTCGGTCCCCGGGAACGCGTTGACCCCGACGACCATGTCCTCACCGGACTCGATGCGGGCCAGCCGCTGCGCGTGCGCCCCCACCAGGGCCTGCTTCATGTACCCCGACTCGACCGCGGCGACTGCTCCCCCCATGGCCAGGACGCGGTCGACCTCGGCCTGCGCCCCCGTGATCAGCTCGGCCACCTTCGCCTCGATCACGACGGAGCCCTCGAACAGGTCGTCGTACTCCAGCAGGTCGGACTCGAAGGCGAGCACCTGCTGCAGCCGAAGCGACCACTGTTGGTCCCATGGCCGTGGCAGGCCGAGAGCCTCGTTCCAGGCCGGGAGCTGCAGGGCGCGGGCCCGCGCCCGCTTCGACAGCGTGACGCCGAGCATCTCCAGCACGATCCGCTGCACGTTGTTCTCCGGCTGGGCCTCGGTCAGCCCCAGCGAGTTGACCTGGACCCCGAACCGGAAGCGGCGCATCCTGGCGTCCTCGACGCCGTAACGCTCCCTGGCTATCCGGTCCCACATCGCACCGAACGCGCGTACCTTGCACATCTCCTCGACGAACCGCACGCCGGCGTTGACGAAGAACGACATCCGCCCGACGACGGCGGGGAAGTCTGGCGCAGCAACCTGGCCGGAGTCGCGCACGGCATCGAGCACGGCCATTGCTGTGCACAGTGCATACGAGAGCTCCTGCACCGGCGTTGCGCCGGCCTCCTGCAGGTGGTAGCTGCAGATGTTGATCGGGTTCCATTTCGGCATCGCGTTCACCGTGTACGCGATCAGGTCGGTGGCGAGCCGGAGGGAGTGGTCGGGAGGGAACACGTACGTCCCGCGCGACAGGTACTCCTTGATGATGTCGTTCTGCGTCGTGCCCTGGAGGACGGCCGGATCGGCCCCGTGCTCTTCGGCGACGACCTGATAGAGCGCGAGCAGCCACATCGCCGTCGCGTTGATCGTCATCGACGTGTTCATCTCGTCCATCGCGATGCCGTCGAAGAGCTCACGCATCTGACCGAGATGAGAGATGGGAACACCGACCTTCCCCACCTCACCGCGGGCAAGCTCGGAGTCGGCGTCGTAGCCGGTCTGGGTGGGGAGATCGAAAGCGACCGAGAGGCCGGTCTGACCCTTCTCCATGTTGCGCCGGAACAGGGCGTTCGACCCCGCCGCCGAGGAGTGCCCGGCGTATGTGCGCATCACCCATGGCTCGTCGCGCAAACCGGCGCCTCCTTACGCCTCGTGGCATCCGCTCGCGGTGCCGGTATGCGAAGCGTAACGGCCAGTGGCGCGGACGAGCGTTGGCGCAAGAGCCTGGGTGACCGCAAGTGAGCGTCGGCCCGTTTGAGGCCGGTCCGTGTCAGAGGGCGACAGGTCGCCGCTCGACGTGCAGGACGCGGGTCAGTCGGGTCACCGACAGGATCCGGCGCAGCGAGGGGCTGCACCCCCTCAGCACAAGGTGTCGCCCCTCGCTCTCGATGCGTCGATGCGCGGCCGCGAGGACCCCCAGTCCGGCAGCGTCGATCAGCTCGACATCGGTCACGTCGACGATGAGGTTGCCGTCGCAGGCCTGGGCAGCGGTATGCAATGCATCCCGGACCACGGCGACGCTTCGGACATCAAGAGCACCGCTGAGATAGACGGTTCCCCCGAGGGTCTTGACGACCATGTGACCTCCCCGCATTGGCGGCGGTCTTACCCGCTCACGTAGACACAGACGCGGCGCACGCACCGTCGGTTGCCAGTTGGCCGAAACAATCGAGGTACGAATTTCGGAGCATGGGCAGCGGGACCACGGTACGCATGCCGGCCGCACCGGCACGCTACTGCCGCTCGTTGCGGCGTGTCGTCCGAATTTCGGCGCCCGCCGGTCGGGTGCCGCTAGGCGTCCCGCTGGCTCCTGTAGTCGAAGAACCCGCGGCCGGTCTTACGGCCCAGATCCCCCGCGTCGACCATCCGCCCCAGGGACTCCGGCGGGTAGAACTTCGGATCGGCCGTCTCCTGGTAGATGTTGAGAGCGGCATGCAGCAGGATGTCGGTGCCGGTGAGATCGGTGGTCGCGAGCGGTCCCATCGGATGTCCGAACCCGAGCCGGCAGGCGGTGTCGATATCCTCCGCGCTGGCCACACCGTTCTCGTAGAGCTTGATCGCCTCCATCACCAGTGCGGTGACCAGCCTGGTGGTCACGAAGCCGGCCACGTCCCGGTTGACCAGGACGCAGGTCTTTCCGATGCCTTCGGCGAACGCCCGCGCCCTCGCCAGCGTGTCGTCGGTGGTCCGGTGGCCACGCACGAGCTCGCAGAGCGCCATGATCGGCACCGGCGAGAAGAAGTGGGTCCCGACCACCGACTCCGGCCGGCTGGTCGCGGCGGCGATCTTGGTGATGGGGATGGCGGAGGTGTTCGACGCGAGGACCGCGTTGTCCCGGCAGATTCCGTCGAGGGCGGCGAAAACCTCGCGCTTGACCTCGATCTGCTCGAAGACCGCCTCGACCACGATGTCCGCGTCGGCCACATCGTCGAGATCGGTCGTCGTGGTGATACGACCCAGCGCCGAATCGCGCTCGTCGCCGGAGATGGCCGCCTTCTCGACGAACCTCGCCAACGACCTCTCGATCGCCGCCCGTCCCCGGTCGAGCGCGGCCGGGGTGACGTCGCGCACGATGACATCGTGACCGCTCACCGCCGCTACCTGGGCAATCCCGGAGCCCATCAGGCCCGCACCGACAACTGCGACCTTCTGCGTCATGTGAGACGACTCCTTCCTCGAGGACCTATCGTCGCGCCGCACAGACGACGGACGCCTGTGGTCTGCGTCGGGGGCTGCACTCGGGCATCGTAGGGTCTAGCCAGCAGCTGAACCACGAGGAGGCGCCCGCCATGAACGAACCAGCAGGCAACGAGGCCCGAGTCGTGCAGGCCGTGCACAAGCAGCTCCTCATCGGCGGAGGCTGGCGGGACGCGGAGGGCGGCAAGACCCTCCCGGTCGAGGATCCGTCCACCGGCGAGACCCTCGCCGAGGTCGCGGACGCCTCACCGGCCGACGGCATGGCGGCACTCCAGGCCGCCACGGCTGCCCAGGAGGGCTGGGCCGCGACCCCACCGCGCGACCGCGGCGAGATCCTGCGACGGGCCTTCGAGCTCATCACCGAGCGGACCGACGACATGGCGACGCTGATGACGCTCGAGATGGGCAAGCCGCTGGCCGAGTCCAAGGCCGAGATCGCGTACGGAGCCGAGTTCTTCCGCTGGTTCTCCGAGGAGGCGGTGCGCATCGCCGGCCGCTACTCCGTCGCACCTAACGGGGCGACCCGGCTGCTGACGATGAAGCAGCCCGTCGGCCCCTGCCTGATGATCACGCCCTGGAACTTCCCGTTGGCGATGGGGACGCGCAAGATCGGGCCGGCCATCGCCGCCGGCTGCACGATGGTCGTCAAGCCCGCGTCACTCACCCCGCTGACGATGCTGGCGCTGGCCGGCATCCTCAACGAGGCCGGGCTGCCGGACGGCGTACTCAACGTCCTCACCACGCACTCGACCGGCAAGGTGATGGAGCCGCTGATCCGCGACCCGCGGCTGCGAAAGCTGACGTTCACCGGCTCGACAGAGGTCGGCCGGACGCTCGTCGAGCAGTCGGCACAGGGGCTGCTGCGGCTCTCGATGGAACTCGGCGGCAACGCACCGTTCCTGGTCTTCGCCGACGCCGACCTCGACGCGGCGGTCGACGGTGCGATGCTGGCGAAGATGCGCAACATCGGCGAGGCATGCACCGCCGCCAACCGCTTCATCGTGCACGCGTCGGTGGCGAAGTCCTTCTCCGCCAAGCTGGCCGAGCGGATGGGCGGCCTGACCATGGGCCGTGGGACCGCCGAGGGCGTCGACGTGGGTCCGCTGGTCGAGTCCGCCCAACGCGACAAGGTGCGTGAGCTGGTCGACGACGCGGTCAAGGCCGGCGCCGAGGTGCTGGTCGGCGGGCACGCACCGGACGGGCCCGGGTACTTCTACGAGCCGACGGTGCTGACCGGCGTGCCGCTCGACGCGCGGATGTTCCGCGAGGAGATCTTCGGGCCGGTGGCACCGGTCTTCGAATTCGACGAGGACGACGAGGGACTCCGGATGGCCAACGACACCGAGTTCGGTCTGGTGGCGTACGCGTACACCCAGAGCTTCTCTCGGGCGATCACCGTGGCCGAGCGGCTGCAGACCGGCATGGTCGGGCTCAACCAGGGGGTTGTGTCCAACCCGGCGGCACCGTTCGGCGGGGTCAAGGCCAGCGGGTTCGGGCGCGAGGGCGGGGCCGAGGGAATCGACGAGTACCTCGAGGTGAAGTACGTCGGCATCAAGCTTTGACATGACCGCCCGCCGCGGTGGCGACACCGTAGGGTGACCTGATGGTCAACCTCACCCGCATCTACACCCGCACCGGCGATGCCGGGACTACCCGGCTCGGCGACATGAGCGAGGTGGCCAAGACCGATCTGCGGCTGGCGGCCTACGCCGACGTCGACGAGTGCAACTCCCAGATCGGGTACGCGGTCGCGGTCGGACAGCTCGAGGACGACGTCGTGGCGCTGCTGTCGCAGGTGCAGAACGACCTCTTCGACGTCGGCGCGGACTTCGCCTGCCCGATCGTCACGGATCCGAGGTTTCCGCCGCTGCGGGTTGAGCCCGACTATGTCGAGCGGCTCGAGGTCTGGTGCGACGAGTACAACGAGCCGCTGGAGTCGCTGCGCTCGTTCATCCTGCCCGGCGGCACCGTCGGAGCAGCCCTACTGCATGTGGCGCGTACCGTGGCGCGCCGGGCGGAGCGTTCGGGCTGGGCTGCCTATGCCGAACACGGCGACACGATGAATGTCGTGGCGATCAGATATCTCAATCGGCTCAGCGACCTGCTGTTCGTCCTCGCCCGGCACGCCAACCGGCGCGTCGGTGACGTGTTGTGGAAACCGGGCGGCGACCACCCGCGGTGACCGGGCCCGCGACCGGGCGGCTCACCCGAGCAGTGCGGTTCGTCCCGACGGCCCGGCCTCCAGCCACGACAGGAGCCCGGTGAGGCTGTCCTCGCTCATCGCCAGCTCGACCTGTCCGGCGGGCGTACGGCACTCGATCACGACGTGACCGGAGTACAGCGCGAACGCCTCACTGCCGAAAGGGGTGCGGCGTCCCACGACCTCGAGATCCACGCGGGCGAAACTCTCCTTGGGGCGCGGTGAGAGCGAGAACACCCGAAACCACTCCAGCTTCGCCCCGGTGTAGCGACCCAGCCCGAGCACCCAACCGCGCCCGGACTTGGTGGACCGGACGCGGATGCTGGCTTCGAAGGTGCCGCCAGAGCGGCTGAGCCATCGACGGCGGACTATCAGGGCCACAACTCCCACCAGGAGCACGGCGAGCACGGTTCCGAGAGCATCGAGCACCGCCTCCCAGACCGGCATGCATCCTCCCCGCAGCAGTGGATGCCGAGATTACGTTGCCTTCTCGACGGCACGGATGCGGGCCTGTGCCTCACGGGCGGCGACCAGCTGTCTCTCGTCCGAGCGATCGGCTCCTTCAGCCTGCTCGAGCTCGCGCCGGGCCCGGTCCACATCGATGTCACCGGACAGCTCGGCGTGCTCGACCAGCAGGGATACCCGGTTGTTCGCCACCGAGAGGAACCCGGAGCCGACGGCGGCCACCAGGTACTCGTCGGAGTCCGTCCGGATCTCGACGGTGCCCTCGACCAGGACCGAGAGGATCGGCGCGTGGTTCGGCATGATCCCGATGTCGCCGTCGGCCGTGCGGGTGATCACGATCGTCGCTTCACCGGACCACACGACCCGTTCGGCGGCTACCAGCTCGACGTGCAGCGGGTCAGCCATCAGAGCGTCTTCTTGATCTCAGCCCACTTGCGGTCCACGTCATCGAGCCCGCCGCACATGAAGAACGCCTGCTCGGCAACGTCGTCGTAGTCTCCGTCGGCGATCTTGGTGAACCCCTCGATGGTGTCCTCGAGTGGAACGGTCGAGCCCTCGAGCCCCGTGAACTGCCGGGCGACATAGGTGTTCTGGGACAGGAATCGCTGGATCCGCCGGGCCCGGTTGACGACGATCTTGTCCTCCTCCGACAGCTCGTCGACACCGAGGATCGCGATGATGTCCTGCAGCTCCTTGTTGCGCTGCAGGATCTGCTTGATCCGGGTGGCGGTGGCGTAGTGCTCCTGTGAGATGAAGCGCGGGTCGAGGATCCGCGACGTCGAGGTCAGCGGGTCGACGGCCGGGTAGATCCCCAGGGAGGCGATGTCACGCGACAGCTCCGTGGTGGCATCGAGGTGCGCGAACGTGGTGGCCGGCGCCGGGTCGGTGTAGTCGTCGGCCGGAACGTAGATGGCCTGCATCGACGTGATCGAGTGGCCACGGGTGGAGGTGATCCGCTCTTGGAGCACGCCCATCTCATCGGCCAGCGTCGGCTGGTAGCCGACCGCGGACGGCATCCGGCCGAGCAGGGTCGAGACCTCCGAGCCGGCCTGGGTGAAGCGGAAGATGTTGTCGATGAACAGCAGCACGTCCTGGCGCTGCACGTCGCGGAAGTACTCCGCCATCGTCAGTGCCGACAGCGCGACCCGAAGGCGCGCGCCCGGCGGCTCGTCCATCTGGCCGAACACCAGCGCGGTCTGTCCGATGACTCCGGTCTCGGTCATCTCCGCGATCAGGTCGTTACCCTCGCGCGTACGCTCACCGACGCCCGCGAACACCGAAACGCCCTCGTGGTCACGGGCGACCCTGGCGATCATCTCCTGGATGAGGACGGTCTTGCCGACGCCGGCTCCGCCGAACAGCCCGATCTTGCCGCCGAGGACGTACGGCGTGAGAAGGTCGATGACCTTGATACCGGTCTGGAACATCTCGGTCTTCGACTCCAGGGTGTCGAAGGCGGGGGCCCTGCGGTGGATCGGCCACCGCTCGTCGATCTGCAGCCGCTCGCCCTCCTCGAGGTTGAGGCACTCCCCGATCGTGTTGAAGACGTGCCCCTTGGTCACGTCGCCGACCGGGACCGAGATCTGCTCCCCCGTATCGGTGACATGCGCGCCGCGCACGAGCCCATCGGTCGGCTGCATGGAGATCGTCCGCACGATGCCGTCGCCGATGTGCTGCTCGACCTCGAGCGTCAGCGTCCGCGTCAGGTCGCCGAGCTCGACGTCGACGGTGAGTGCCTGGTACATCTCCGGCATCGCGTCGACGGGGAACTCCACGTCGATGACGGGTCCGATCACCCGTGCGACGCGGCCGATGGCGGTTTCCTCCCGCTCCTGTTCCTCGTGCTCAGTACTCGTCGTGGCAGTCATCTCTCACTCACTCCCGTGTTGCGTCGGCCAGGGCGTTTGCCCCGCCCACGATCTCGCTGATCTCTTGGGTGATGCCGGCCTGGCGGGCCTGGTTGGCGATCTGGGTGTACTTCTTGATGAGCTCGTCGGCGTTGTCGGTCGCGGACTTCATCGCGCGCTGCCTGGATGCCAGCTCCGACGCGCAGGCCTGGAGCATGCAGAAGAATATCCGGCTCTGGACGTACCGCGGCAGCAATGCGTCGAGGACCTCCTCGGCCGACGGCTCGAACTCGTAGAGCGGATGCACGGCGTCGGGGTGCGGCCTCTCCTCATCCTCGATGACCTGCAACGGCAGCAGCCGGATCACGTCGGGCTCCTGGGTCAGCATCGTCCGGAAGCGTGTGAACACCACGTGGACCTCGTCGACACCGGCCTCGTCGTCGACGAACGACTCGACCACGGCCCTGCCGACCCGCCGCGCGTCGGAGTAGTCCGGCTTGTCGGAGAAGCCGGTCCACGACTCGACGATCTCGCGCCGGCGGAACCGGTAGTACGCGACGCCCTTGCGGCCACAGACGTAGAGGTCGATCTCCTTGCCCTCCGAGGTCAGCTTCTCGCGCAGCCGCTCGGCCTCTTTCAGGACGGCTGCGGAGTACGCTCCGGCAAGTCCACGGTCGCTGGTGATGACCAGCATCGCCGCCCGTTGCGGGTTGTCCTTCTCCGTCGTCAGCGGGTGCTCGACGTTGGAGTACGTGGCCACGGCCGACACCGCCCGGGTCAGCTCGCGGGCGTACGGGGTCGCGGCGGCCGCCCGCTGCTGGGCGCGGATGATCCGCGAGGCCGCGATGAGCTCCATGGCGCGGGTGATCTTCTTCGTCGTCTGCGTCGTCCGGATCTTGGCGCGGTACTCGCGCAGCGTTGCTGCCACCGGTCAGCTCCGCTTCTGCCTGACGATCTGCTCCTGCTCGACGTCCTCGTCCGCGAGCGGCTCGACCGCGGGTTCCTTGCCGATGTGGAGACTCTCGCCCTCGCCGGTCTGGAACTGGTCGGCGAACGAGTTGTACGCCTCGTGCAGCGCCGCGTCGGTGTCGTCATCGAACTCCCCGGACTCCCGGATGCCGTCCAGCACCGCGCCGTGCTCGCGTCGCAGGTAGTCCAGGAACTCCGACTCGAAGCGGCGCACGTCAGCCACCGCCACCGGGTCGAGCTTCCCGGTCGTCCCCGCCCAGATCGACACGACCTGCTCCTGCACCGGGAACGGGGAGTACTGAGGCTGCTTGAGCAGCTCCATCAGCCGCTGGCCGCGGCTCAGCTGCTGCCGGGAGGCGGCGTCGAGGTCGGAGGCGAACATTGCGAACGCCTCCATCGCGCGGTACTGGGCCAGGTCGACCTTGAGGGAGCCGGTCACCTTCCGCATCGCCTTGATCTGCGCGGCGCCGCCGACGCGGGACACCGAGATGCCGACGTCGATCGCGGGGCGCTGGTTGGCGTTGAACAGGTCGGAGTCGAGGTAGATCTGGCCGTCGGTGATCGAGATGACGTTGGTCGGGATGTAGGCCGACACGTCATTGGCCTTGGTCTCCACCAGCGGCAGCCCGGTCATCGAGCCGGCACCCATGTCGTCGCTCAGCTTCGCGCATCGCTCGAGCAGCCGGCTGTGCAGGTAGAAGACGTCACCGGGGTAGGCCTCACGGCCGGGCGGCCGGCGCAACAGCAGCGACACGGCGCGGTAGGCCTCCGCCTGCTTGGACAGGTCGTCGAACACGATGAGGACGTGCTTGCCGTCGTACATCCAGTGCTGGCCGATGGCGGAGCCGGTGTAGGGCGCGAGGTACTTGAACCCGGCCGCGTCGGAGGCTGGGGCGGCCACGATCGTCGTGTACTCCAGAGCGCCGGCCTCCTCCAGCGCCCCCCGAATGGCGGCGATCGTCGAGCCCTTCTGGCCGATCGCGACGTAGATGCACCGAACCTGCTTGTCCGGGTCGCCGCTGTCCCAGAACTCCTTCTGGTTGATGATCGTGTCGATGACGACCGCGCTCTTGCCGGTCTGGCGGTCGCCGATGATCAGCTGACGCTGACCGCGGCCGATCGGCGTCAGCGAGTCGACTGCCTTGATGCCTGTCTGCAGCGCCTCGTGGACGCCCTTGCGCTTGACCACCGAGGGCGCCTGCAGCTCCAGTGCCCGGCGCTCGCTGGTCTCGAGATCACCGAGCCCGTCGATCGGCTTGCCGAGCGGGTCGACCACACGACCGAGGTAGCCGTCCCCGACCGGCACCGACAAGACCTCGCCGGTCCGCCGTACGGTCTGCCCTTCTTCGATCGCGGAGAAGTCGCCGAGGATGACGACGCCGATCTCACTCACGTCGAGGCTGAGGGCGAGGCCGAGCGTGCCGTCCTCGAACTCCAGCAGCTCGTTGGCCATCACCGACGGAAGGCCCTCGACGCGGGCGATGCCGTCCATCGCCTGGGCGACGACCCCGGTCTCCTCACGACTCGCCGCCTCGGGCTCGTACTCGGCGACGAAGCGCTTCAGCGCGTCCCGGATGTCTTCGGGTCGGATGGTCAGCTCCGCCATGTCGTTGTCCCTGCTCTCCTGAGTGTTGCTCGCTGTCGGGTTGCTGGTGCTGGTCTCGTGGTGGCTCTGTCCACGCGGGTTCCGGGTGACGAGTCGATCGCTCAGCCCGCCAGCCTGCGGCGGGCGTCCTCGAGCCGGGTCGCGATGGTCGAGTCGACGACCTCGTCCTCCACGGTCGCCCGCACGCCTCCGAGCAGCCGCGGGTCCACGACGACGTTGAGATGGACGGCATGGCCGTACTCGTCGGCCAGTGCCTTGGACAGGCGCCGCTCCTGGTCACGGCTGAGCGGAGCGGCCACGTGCACGGTGGCGACGAGCCGATCGCGCCGGGCCGCCGCGATCCTCTGGTAGTCCGCTATCGCGGCCAGGAAGGAACGATGCCGCCCCGCCACCGCCTCTGCCAGGAGCAGCCGGGTCGGCCCGCTCACCTTGTCCTTGATCAGGCCGTCGAGCAGCTTGCGCTTGGCGGACAGTGGAGCGGTGCGGTCCCCGAGGACGTCACGAAGTCTCGGCTCGGCTTCCACGATTCGGGCGAACCTGAACAGCTCGTCCTCGAGCTCGTCGAGCTGCCTGGTGCGCTGAGCCTGCACGACGTAGGCCGTCACTCCCGCCTGCTCGACAGCGTTCTGCGAGGTCGCGTATCGCATTCCACCGCCGGGCCACCGCCACAGTCATCAGGTCGAGCGTCGCGTCGGACACCTTGCCCTCGAGCACGTCTCGCAGCAGGCCGTTCTTGCCGGACTCCTCGATCGACGAGTCGGTGAGGATCCGGCGCAGCGTCGGCTGGCTGTCGAGGATGTCGACGACTTCGAACAGCTCGCGACCGAGCGCCTCCGGATCGCCGTCCTTGTCAAGGACATCGTCCACGGCGGCGAGCACCACGGCCAGCGACTGGGCAGAGACGCCCTGCATCAGCGCGCCCCGGACGTGTTCGAGGTCTCGCTGGCCGCGTCCTGGGATTCCAGCTCCTCGATGAACCGGTCGATGGTCCTGCTCTGCCGGTCGTCGTCCTCCAGCGACTCGCCGAGGATGCGCTCGGCCAGGGTCGTCGCGATCGAGCCGACCTCGGTCCGCATCTGGTGCATGATCTGCTGGCGCTCGGCCTCGAGCTGGTTGTGCGCATGCGCGATGATCCGCTGCGACTCGGCGCCGGCCTGTTCGCGCATCTCGGCGATGATGGCCGCCCCCTGTTCGCGGGCCTCCTCACGGATCCGCGCCGCCTCCTGCCGGGCATCGGCGAGTGCCGCCCGGAACTCGGCCTCGGCCGCCTCCGCGCGGGCCTGGGCCTCCTGGCTCTCCTCGAACTGCCGGCGGATCGCCTCCTGCCGATCGGCCAGGGCTTTGTTGATCGGCGGGATGATCCAACGTGCCAGCACGTAGAGGATGATCGCGAACGCGAACACCTCGACGATGAACGTGCCGTTCGGGACAAGGAAGTTGCTCGCCGCGAGAGTCGTCGTGGGCATCTGCATGGTTCCCGTCTGCTACCTGGACTCGTCGTGCCCTATTTGCCCAGCACGAAGACGAACAGCGCCATGAACGCGAGGTTGATGAAGTACATCGCCTCGACGAGCCCGACCGTCAGGAAGAAGATCGTGAACAGTCGGCTCTGGGCCTCCGGCTGGCGGGCGACGCCTGAGATCGTCGCGCTTCCGGCCAGGCCGTCGCCGATCGCCGCGCCGACGGCACCGCCGCCGAGGGCGAGTCCACCGCCGACGAACGCACCGGCCGTCTTGATCGCTGAGTCGATGCTGGCTGAGTCTGCCATGTCTCTCCTTGACTAATCGGGCCAGACCTCGGCCGACCCATGGTCTTGTCCGGTCGTTTCACTGCGGATGTCACTGGGGATGGTGAACCGAACCGCCGGGCGGTTCAGCGTGCCTCCTGGAGCTGGGACTGTGTCGTGCTCGTGGTCGATTGCGCTGCGTCGTCAGATGTCTGCGGCTGGACCTCGGAATGGTCATCCTCGTCGTGCGTCTCGCCGGCCATTCCGAAGTACAGGATGGTCAGCAACGCGAAGATGAAGGCCTGAATGAGGCCGATGAACATGTCGAAGAGCTTCCATATGACGGTCGGTCCCCACAACAGCCAGAGCGGGAACAGTCCGATCAGCACGATCATTATGCCGCCGGAGAAGATGTTGCCGAAAAGCCGGAGTGCGAGCGTGAACGGCTTGACGATCTCCTCGAGGAGGTTGATGGGGAACAGGATGGGGTAGGGCTGGAAGTAGTGCTTCACGTAACCCTTGGCGCCTCTTTGACGGACACTGAAGATATGGACGCCGACGATCACGAAGAAAGCCATCGCATAGGTGAGATTGACATCGGCAGTCGGTGCCGGCAGGAGGTGGGGATCCTCACCGCTGGGTATGAGCTCGAACCAGTTCGAGATCAGGATGAAGAAGAAAAGGGTGACCGAGAGCGGGACGACGAAGGGGTTGACGGAGCCGAGGCTCGCTTCCACCTGAGTGGTGACGGCTTCGACGACCGCCTCCCAGATCAGCTGTACCTTGTTGGGGGTTGCGCTGGTGATCCTCGCGCGCACCCAGAACCCGAGGCCTATCACGATGAGACCGGCAAGCGCCGTCGCCCAGATCGTGTCGAGGTTGAACGTGATCCCGAGGAACTCGACCGTGACGTGCTCGCCGATCGTGATGTCGGTGGCGGCGACGGTGCTCGTTGTAGAGCTCATGCCTTTCGCAGCTCCTTGATCAGCGGGAACCCGGTGAAGACCACGGTGATGAGCTGGAACCCGGCCAGGCCGACCAGCACTGTGGCGCCGGCGGGCCAGAAGACGACCGCGAGAACGAAGGCGATCAGTGAGACGCCCATCAGCCGCACGAGGGCCGACATCGCGAACTGCTTGCGGGAGAGCAGATCAACGCTGTCGGCGAACCGCACCAGGGACAGCTCTGTCAGCACGCTGTTGACGAGCCCGAGCAGCACGCCGATCGCGACGAACAGGCCGACGTCCCACCGCCCGAACGACGCCCCGACGAGGAGGCTCGCGGCCGCGAGGGCTGCGGCGAGCATGACCGTACGCCGTTGGTTGGCGGCGGCACGCGCCAGGGGGAGTGTTCCCAAGACCGCTCGACCCTTTCCCTCGCTAGTCATGTAGGAAATCTCTGATCCGGAACCAGCTGCCGACCACGCCGAGTGCGATACCGGCGGCCAGGCCGAGCAGAGTAAGGACGGGAGTCGTGTCGAGCCGGCTGTCGGCAAACCATCCCAGACCGAACCCCGCCAGCAGGCAGACGACGTTGTATGAGCCCACGCCCACAAGGAGCCAAACGTCCAGCGGCCTCCCACGTTGGTCGCTCATGGTACGAGCGGCTCCTGTTGTCGTGCGGCGAGAATGCGCGAGTCGCCCGTCCCGGTACCCGACGCGCTGGGCGAGACGCTATCACAGGGCTCACCCGCCGGCAGAGGAGAAGATGGCCTGCAGAGACTCGCTGGTGGCGATCGTTTTCGCCGTCATTCCTCGTGGTCATCGGCGCCGTCCTGGGTACCTGGCGAGTCGTCATCGTCGGTGGGCGGGAGTGTACCGATCTCCTGGATCGGTCGCTTGTGAAAAATAGCACAAAGTCCGGACGGCCCGCCACTCGGAGTCCGTGACGGCCTAGCGCGCGAGGCCCCGTCGCCGTCCCGGCAGGCCGAACGTGGCGAGAACGGCGAGCACCAGCAACAGCAGCACGCCGGCGATCGAGCGCCAGCCGGCGAACAGGCTCACCACCACCACGCCGCCGGCGACCAGGCCGGCCCACAGGTACATGACGAGCACGGCCCGCCGGTGTGAGTGCCCGATCTCGAGCAACCGGTGGTGCAGGTGCTGCTTGTCGGGAGAGAACGGCGATCGACCGGCCCTCGTGCGGCGTACGACGGCGAGCACGAGATCCACGAAGGGGACGACGAGCACCGCGACCGGCAGGACCAGCGGCAGGAACGCCGGCAACAGGCTGGCGGTGGCTCCCGCGACGCCCTCCGAGAGCGAACCGGCGTCTGCCTGGCCGGTCAGGCTGATCGCCGAGCAGGACAGCATGAACCCGATCAGCAGTGCGCCGGAGTCGCCCATGAACATCCGGGCGGGGAAGAAGTTGTGCGGCAGAAAGCCCAGACACACGCCGCACAGAGCGACGGTCAGCAGGGCGGGAGTGGTCGCCACGGTCAGGTGGTTCTCGGCGGCGAGCAGGTACGCGAAGCTGAAGAACGCCGCCGCCCCGATGCCCACGACGCCAGCGGCCAGCCCGTCGAGGCCGTCGACGAAGTTGACCGCGTTCACCGTCGTGACGATGACGAGAACCGTCAGCAGCGCGGCCTGCGAGCCGTCGAGCACGAACGTGGTCGTGGTCGAAGCGCCCGGTAGCGGAAGCCAGTAGAGCTGGACGCCCTGTACGACGACCACCCCGGCCGCCAGGATCTCACCCGCCAGCTTCGTGATCGCGTCCAGCTCGAAGAGATCGTCGAGCACCCCGACCAGGCAGATCACCATGCCACCGAGGAGCACCGCCCGCGCATCGTCGAACAGCTGGTTCTGCGACCTGCCGAGGAACGGCAGATGGCGGGCCGTGATGTAGGAGGCGACGAGGCCGCCCATCATCGCGACGCCGCCGAAGTACGGGATCGGAATCGCGTGCACGTCGCGGTCACGGACCTGGGCGACCGCACCGACCCGTACCGCCAACTCGCGGGCCACGGCAGCGAGCAGGTAGGTCGTCCCTGCACCCACCACCAGCACCAGAAGGTATTCCTTCATCGACGGTGGCCCGCTGCCTCAGTCGAGGTCTTGGATGTCTGGAACGACCTCACGCAACCGTTCGAGGGGGATCGCTCCGAGCCGCAGGATCGTCGGAACGCCGGCCGTGCCGTCGACGATCGTGGAGGCCAAACCACCGCCGAGGTGGCCGCCGTCGAGGTAGACGGCGACCGACTCCCCCAGCATCTCCTCCGCCTCCCCGGCCGTGGACGCCGCCGGGCGGCCGGTCATGTTCGCACTGCTGACCGCCAGCGGGCCGGTCCGCGACAGCAGGGCGAGCGCCACCTCGTCGTCGGGCATCCGGATCGCGACGGTGCCTCGGTTGTCACCCAGGTCCCAGTTCAACGAGGACTGCTGCTTGCAGACGACGGTCAGCGGGCCGGGCCAGAACGCGTCGATCAGCGCCCTGGTCTGCGGCGGGACCTGGTCGGCCAGTGCCTCGAGCGTCTCCGGCGCCGACACCAGCACCGGCGGCGGCATGTCCCGCCCACGTCCCTTGGCCCGCAGCAGCTTGCGAACCGCACTCGGGTCGAACGCGTCGCCGCCGACCCCGTAGACCGTATCGGTTGGGAACACGACGATGCCGCCGTCCCGCACCGCCTGGACGGCGGCTTCGATCCCGCGCTCGCGCTCCTCGTCGTCAGCACATGAGTAGCGCTCGGTCACGGGTTCATCGTGCCAGGGTCGGCACCGAACCCCGCGCCCAACCCGCGATCCGACACTTGTTTCACGCCATCCGACACTTGTTTCACGCCATCCGACACTTGTTTCACGCCATCCGACAATGACGTCCCCGCGATCGAGCCGCTTAGCCCGCCCGACGCGCGGTCACGAAGCGTGGCTTACCCGCAAGATCCTGGCGGTCCCGGATGTCGGCCCAGGCATCGGTCCCGGCGAACACCGCCGGGGCCGCCTGCCACTGCACGTCAGCATGCTCACAGCCCACGACCCCACCGGGGTGGAGCAACCGGGCTGCACACCTCTCGACGAGCCTGATCGCGTCCAAGCCGTCGTCCCCGGACCACAGCGCCTTCGGAGGGTCGAAGTCCCGGGCCTCTGCCTGCACCGACTCGAACGCATGCAGCGGAATGTACGGCGGGTTCGCGACCACGACGTCGACCGCGCCGTCGAGCTCGTGCAGAGCGTCGGCGATGTCGCCGCAGTGCAGGTGTACGCCGCTACCCGCCAGGTTGCGTGCGGCGTACGCAACCGCCTGCTCGGCCAGCTCCACCGCGTGCACCACGGCACCCGGAGCCTCGGTCGCCACCGACAACGCCACCGCCGCCGAACCCGCACACAGCTCGACCACCAGCGGCTCGCCGATTCCGGCGTGCTGCAGGGCACGAACCTGGTCCACACCCCAGCCGGTGAGCACCTCGGTCTCGGGGCGCGGTACGAACACGCCCGGACCCACTTCGACCTCCACGTAGCGGAACGGGGCCCGCCCGGTGATGTGCTGCAGCGGCTCTCGACCGGCCCGGCGGGCGATCAGCGCGTCGAAACGGATCACCTGATCGGGCGTCAGTTCGTCGAGGAAAGCCAGACGCATCCGGTCGACCCCGAGCTCATGCGCCAGCAGCGTCTCAGCGTCGTGGCTCGCAGCGTCGACACCGGCGGCGCGCAGCACCGCACCGGCCCCGGCCAGCGCGTCGCGTATGCGCATCAGCCCATCAGCCCTGGGGCTGAACCGCGGCCAGCCGGGCGGCGAGGTCGGCCTCCACGGCGGCGGTGACGACCGCGTCGAGGTCGCCGTCGAGTACCTGGTCGAGGTTGTACGCCTTGAACCCGACCCGGTGATCGGTGATCCGGTTCTCCGCGTAGTTGTAGGTGCGGATCCGCTCCGAGCGGTCCACGGTACGGACCTGTGAGCGTCGCGCGTCCGACGCGTCGGCGTCGGCCTGGTCCTGCGCGATCGTCAGGAGCCGGGAGCGCAGGATCCGCATCGCCTGCTCGCGGTTCTGCAGTTGGCTCTTCTCGTTCTGACAGCTGACCACCGTGCCGGTCGGGAGGTGCGTGATGCGTACGGCGGAGTCGGTCGTATTGACGCTCTGGCCGCCCGGCCCCGACGAGCGGAAGACGTCGATCCGCAGGTCCTTCTCGTCGATGTCGACGTCGACCGGCTCCGCCTCCGGCATCACGAGGACGCCGGCCGCCGAGGTGTGGATCCGTCCCTGCGACTCGGTGACGGGTACGCGCTGCACCCGATGGACCCCGCCCTCGAACTTCAGCAGCGCATACGGAGTCCGCCCCGGCTCGGGGGTTCGCCCGGCCTTGACGCCGACAGTCACGCTCTTGAACCCGCCGAGGTCTGACTCGGTTGCGTCGAGGATCTCGGTGCTCCAGCCCTGCCGCTCGGCGTACCGGAGGTACATGCGCAGAAGGTCGCCGGCGAACAGGGCCGACTCCTCACCGCCCTCGCCGGCCTTGATCTCGAGGATCGTGTCCTTGTCGTCGTTGGGGTCACGCGGGGCCAGCAGCCGGATCAGCCGTTCCTCCAGCTGGCCGCGCTCGCGGGCCAGCTTGTCCGCCTCCCGAGCGAAGGACTCGTCGTCGGCTCCGAGCTCAGTGGCCGCCTCGAGGTTGTCACCGGCGCGCAGCCAGTCCTGGTAGGTGTTGACGATGGCTGTCAGTTCGGCGTAGCGCCGTCCGAGTCGGCGGCTGCGCGCCTGATCCTGGTGCAATGCCGGGTCGGCCAGCTGCTGCTCGATCTGGGCGTGCTCGGCCAGCATCCCCTGTACCGCCTCGAACATGCCCTCAGCTCCCAGCTCCGGCTCACGCCTGCTTGCACGACAAACCAACGGCGCCGGTCCCAAGACAGTCCTGGGGCCGGCGCCGGTCGTCCAGCTACTTCTTCTTGGCGTAGCGCGCCTCGAAGCGGGCCACGCGTCCGCCGGTGTCGAGGATCTTCTGCTTGCCGGTGTAGAAGGGGTGGCAGTTGGAGCACACGTCGGAGTGGATCGAACCGCTGGTCGCGGTGCTGCGCGTGGTGAACGTGTTGCCGCAGGTGCAGGTGACCTCGGTCTCGACGTACGCGGGATGGATGTCGGGTTTCATGGATTTCCTCTCGGCTTTACGGTCGCCGGGTCGTCGACAGCTTCGGGTCGACGTGAACCGGAACCTTCGCTCGATTGTTCCACCCCCGGTCCCGCGGGGGCCAATCGGCTCATGGTCTCAACGCTGTATGCGCATGCCGCTATTCCACGGACGCCAGAATCGTGGCGCACAATGCCTGGCGAGGACGCGCCACCCGTCGGCGCACTGCGACGCACACACATTGCTGATCCATCTCAGCGACGAGGAAAGCGGCGGCTGGACAACCATGCGATGGACCGTGCGACTCGGCAGTGGTCCGTCACAGGACAGGCGGCAGGCCGACACCTCACGACGCGCCTACGACAAGCTCTACCGGGGTTGAACGGCCAGGCGTCAGTCGTCGTCGTTGTCGCGCCGGCCGTTGGTGCCCATGTGGGTGGTCTTGTTGACCTCCATCATGAACTCGATGTTGCTCTTGGTCGACTTGAGCTTGGAGAGCAGGAGTTCGAGCGCCTGCTGACCGTCAAGCGCCGATAGCACGCGGCGGAGCTTCCAGACGATGCTGAGCTCGTCTTTGCTCATCAGGATCTCCTCGCGGCGGGTGCCCGAGGCGTCGATGTCGATCGCGGGGAAGATGCGCCGGTCGGCGAACTCGCGACGCAACCGGAGCTCCATGTTGCCGGTGCCCTTGAACTCCTCGAAGATGACCTCGTCCATCTTCGAGCCGGTCTCGATCAACGCCGTGGCAAGGATGGTCAGCGAGCCCCCGTCCTCGATATTGCGGGCGGCGCCGAAGAACCGCTTCGGCGGGTAGAGGGCTGATGAGTCGACACCACCGGACAGGATGCGGCCGCTCGCCGGTGCTGCGAGGTTGTACGCGCGACCCAGCCGGGTGATCGAGTCGAGCAGCACGATCACGTCGTGACCCAGCTCGACCAGGCGCTTGGCCCGCTCGATGGCCAGCTCGGCGACCGTCGTGTGGTCCTCGGCCGGGCGGTCGAACGTCGACGCGATCACCTCACCCTTGACCGCGCGCTGCATGTCGGTGACCTCTTCCGGACGTTCGTCGACCAGCACGACCATCAGGTGGCACTCGGGGTTGTTGGTGGTGATCGCATTGGCGATCGACTGCAGCACCATGGTCTTGCCGGCCTTGGACGGGGAGACGATGAGGCCGCGCTGGCCTTTGCCGATGGGAGCGATGATGTCGATCACCCGCGTCGTCAGCATGGACGCCTCGGTCTCCAGCCGCAGCCTGTCCTGGGGGTAGAGAGGTGTCAGCTTCGAGAAGTCGATGCGGTGCTTGGATGCTTCCGGGTCGGCCCCGTTGACGGTGTCCAACCGGACCAGCGGATTGAACTTCTCCTTGCGCTCGCCCTCCCGGATCTGGCGGACCTCGCCGGTGATCGCGTCGCCCTTGCGCAGCCCGTGACGGCGAACCATCGACAGTGAGACGTAGACGTCGTTCGGCCCGGGCAGGTAACCGCTGGTTCTGACGAACGCGTAGTTGTCGAGCAGGTCGAGGATTCCCGCGACCGGGATGAGGACGTCGTCCTCACTGACCTGCGTGTCGGGTTCGCGCTCGCCGCCCGGGCGCTGCCCGCCCCGGTTGTCCCGGTCCCGGTAGCGGTCCCGGCTGCGGCGGCGGCGGCTGCGGTTCCCGCGGTCCTCGTCGGTGCGAGAGTCCGTGCGGTTGCCGCCGTCGCTGCGATTGCTGTCGGTGCGGTTGCCGCCGTCGCTGCGATTGCCCCCGTCGCGGTTGCGGTTGTTGTCAGTGCGGTTGCTGTCAGTGCGATTGCGGTCGCTGTCGGTGCCACTCCGGTCTGGGTTGTTGCCGTCACGGTCGCCCGTGGTCTCGGCGTCGCGGCGGCTGCTGTCGCGACCGGCCGGACGGTCTGGCTCCTGCGATCGGGCGGTCGGTTCGGACGCGTTCTCACCGTTCTGGTTCCCGGGCCCGGACTGCCGGGTGATGTCAAAAGGCTCTTGGGTCTGCGCGTCGCTGGAGGATGCCGGTGACTGCGCATCAGCGGAGGATGATACCGGCGCGGCCGCGGCGTGGGCAGCCGCGTTGCCGTCTCGCGACGCGGGTGCATCGGAGGGCCTGGTCGGGCTCGATCCACGCTGCACGGCCTCGATCGCCGCGACGATCTGGCTCTTGCGCATCGCGCCGGCGCCCTTGATGCCAAGGCTGGCGGCGAGCTTCTTCAGCTCAGGCAGCACCATGCCGTTAAGGCCACCTTCGCGTCGGCGGCTCGTACCTGTTCCGGCGGCCGCACCCAGCGACTGCCCCGACTGTTCGGGGGCAGGGGTGGCGAGGGTTGATTCGGTCACGTGAGGTCCTTCCCACGTACAGGGGCGTGGTGTGAACTACCAACGCCCTCGTTCAGCGACCCTGGGGCCAGGGATCGCGGTTGCAGCGCACGTTGACAAACGGCGCTCGGTTGTTTGGTCTCTCTGCCACGTCTTTGGGGGCTGTGAGCTTCATAGCCATGAGGTTCACGGAAGAGCCCGTCACAATCGATTGGGGATTGCTCCCGCCGACTGTGGAGAGAAGGCAACGTCTCCAATACGGAAACTGCTGCACCGCCAGATTAGCACTAGATGCGCTTTGATGCGGTCTCGAACGGTCAACAACTCGGGCGTGCCGTTCATTCCCAGGCGACGTCACCGGGTGGTTGCCCCGCCACCGTCGATCGAGGCCACCTGGCACCGCCAGCGGTCGGGGACGTGCGCACAGATTGCGGCTGCCAGGTCAGGTCTGGTCAGTGCGAGAACGGACGGCCCGGCGCCGGAGATGACAGCCGCGACACCCTTGCCGCGCAGGCCCGACATCAGCGCGGCCGAGTCGGGCATGGCCGCCGCACGGTAGCTCTGGTGGAGCCGGTCCGCGGTGGCGGCCAAAAGGTGGTCGGGGCTGCGGCTGATGGTCACGGCGAGCAGGGCCGCCCGAGCCGCGTTCGCGGCGGCGTCCGCGTGGAGGACGCGGCTCGGCAGTAGGGCGCGGGCAGCCTGCGTCGACAGTGGGTCCGGCGCCACGAACATCACCGGCACCACGTCGGGGTGCGGATCGAGCCGAATCCACCGGGTCTGCGGAGGTTCGGTCCAGGCGATCGTGAAACCCCCGAACAGGCACGGCACGACGTTGTCGGCGTGGCCCTCCAGCTGCACGGCGAGAGCGACGGTCGTGGCATCGTCGAGAACCTCGTACCCGTTGTGGCACAAGCTCTTCGCCGCCTGTATTCCGGCCACGATCGCAGCCGCCGACGAGCCCAGGCCGCGCCCCTGGGGGATCGTGTTGCGACAACGGAGCGCGAGTCCCGGGGGCTGGCCACCGAGCAGGTCGAATGCCGCCCGCATCGAGGAGGCCACCAGATGGCGCTCATCGCTCGGCAGGGTGCCCGCTCCGTCACCCGAGACGTCTATCCGCAGTCCCTGTTCGGTGACCTGCGCCCTTACCTCGTCGTAGACCGCGAGCGCGAGGCCGAAGCTGTCAAAACCCGGACCCAGGTTGGCGCTGGTGGCCGGAACGGTGACAGTGACCGGAGACTGCACGAAGCGGGGCATCGGCTCACGCCAGTGCGGCGGCCCGGGCCGCCGCTTCGACGTCGATGTCGATGACCACGTTGACGATGTCCCCGAACGCCGAGAGAGCTGTGTCGACGTCCTTCAGTCCGTGCCCGGTCACGGTGACCGCGACCCTCTGGCCTGGGTCGAGCTCACCGGCCGCGGCGGCCTTCAGCAGGCCGGCAACACCGGCCGCCGACGCCGGCTCGACAAAGATTCCATCGCGTTTGGCCAGCATCCGTTGGGCCGCCATGATCTCGGCGTCGCTCACGGCGTCGATTCGGCCGCCGGACTCGTCACGGGCGGCGACGGCCAGCGCCCACGACGCCGGGTTCCCGATCCTGATCGCGGTGGCGACCGTGTCGGGTTCGGCCACCGGCTCACCGAGGACGAGCGGTGCAGCCCCCTCCGCCTGGAAGCCCCACATCCGTGGTCGGCCATCCGAGACGCCCGCCTCGGCGTACTCGCGGTAGCCGCGCCAGTAGGCCGAGATGTTCCCCGCGTTGCCGACCGGGAGCACATGGAGGTCCGGCGCGGTGCCGAGGGTGTCGACGACCTCGAAGGCGGCCGTCTTCTGTCCCTCGAGCCGCAACGGGTTGACCGAGTTGACCAACGCAACCGGATACCGGGCCGCCAGCTCCCGGGCGAGCCGAAGGCAGTCGTCGAACCAGCCTCGTACCTGGACGATGGTGGCACCGTGGATGACCGCCTGAGCCATCTTGCCCGCGGAGATGCGGCCCTGCGGAACGAGGACGATCGGCTGCAACCTCCCCCGAGCGGCATAGGCCGCCATGGACGCGGAGGTGTTGCCGGTCGATGCGCACACACAGGCGGTGGCCCCCTCGGCGACCGCGACAGAGATCGCCAGCGTCATGCCGCGGTCCTTGAAGGACCCGGTGGGGTTGTCGCCCTCCACCTTCAGCCACACGGCGCAGCCGGTGCTCTCCGACAGCCAGGGCGACTCGACCAGCGGGGTGCCGCCCTCCCCCAGGGTGATCACCGGGGTGTCGTCGGTCACCGGCAGCCAGGGCCGATACTCCTCGACGACACCGCGCCACTGGTGCGCGCGGGCCGGTGCTCCGCGCGCGGCGATGTCTGTCATGAGCCGGTCTCCCCTTCGACCCGCATGACCGAGGTCACCTCGCGCACGATGTCCAAGCTCCTCAGGCTCTCCACGGTCGCTGCCAGCGCCGAGTCCGGCGCGGTGTGGGTCATCACCACCAGAGCGGCGTCCCGCCCGCGCCCCTCCTGCCGCACGGTCTGGATCGATACCCCGTGCTCGGCGAACGTCTGGGCCAGCGCGGCGAGCACACCGACCTTGTCATCGACGTCGATCGCCACGTGGTACCGGGTCAGGGTGTCGCCGATCGGACGGATCTCGAGCTGGGCGTAGGTGGACTCGCCGACTCCCCGGACGTCCTGGAGCCGGTTGCGGGCCACCGTGACGAGGTCCCCGAGCACCGCGCTCGCGGTGGGCGCGCCGCCGGCACCCGGTCCGTAGAACATCAGCTGGCCGGCAGCCTCGCTCTCGACGAAGACGGCGTTGTACGCGCCGCGGACGTTCGCAAGGGGATGCGAGAGGGGCAGCATCGCCGGGTGGACCCGCACCGAGACACTGGGACCACCCTCACCCTCGACGAGGTTGCAGATCGCCACCAGCTTGACCACCCGACCCATCTGCCTGGCGGAGGTGACGTCCGCCGAGGTGACCTCGCCGATCCCCTCGCGATGGACGTCACCCGCGGTCACCCGGGTGTGGAAGGCCAGGCTGGCCAGGATCGCCGCCTTGGCGGCCGCATCGAACCCGTCGACGTCGGCGGTCGGGTCGGCCTCGGCATATCCCAGTGCCTGGGCCTCCTCCAGCGACTCGGCGAACCCGGCTCCCGAGCTCGTCATCCTGTCCAGAATGTAGTTCGTGGTCCCGTTGACGATCCCGATCACCCGGGTGACACGGTCGCCGGCAAGCGACTCGCGCAGCGGCCGCAGGATGGGAATCGCACCGGCGACCGCGGCCTCGAAGTACAGGTCGCGGTTGGCCTTCTCGGCGGCGGCGAACAGCGTTCCTCCGTCCTCCGCCAGCAGAGCCTTGTTCGCCGTGACCACCGACGATCCGTGTTCCAGCGCGGACAGAATGAGCTCGCGGGCCGGTTCGACCCCGCCGATCACCTCGATGACCACGTTGATGTCGCCACGGCTGACCAGGCCGGCCGCGTCGGTGGTGAACAGGGAGGCGTCCACGGGCACGTCCCGGGCTCGGTCCGCCCGGCGCACGGCGATGCCCGCGAGGTGGAGAGGAGCACCGACCCGGGCGGCCAGGTCGTCGGCCTGGGCAGTCAGCAGCCGGGCGACCTCACTGCCGACGACGCCGCACCCGAGGAGGGCGACGCGTAGCGCTGCGGTTCTCATCGCCGTGTTCACCCCCTTCGTTTGTGGCTGGTGAGGAGGGCCGGTTGACCATCCGGTTAACCATCCTGTCAGCCGATGTCCAGGCTCAGCAGGTCTTCTTCGGTCTCGCGTCGGACGATCAACCGTGCTGTGCCCTCCTTGACCGCCACCACGGCTGGTCGGGGCAGGTGGTTGTAGTTGCTGGCCATCGAGCGGCAGTAGGCACCTGTCCCCGGAACCGCGAGTAGATCGCCCGGGCCGATGTCAGCGGCGATGAACTCGTGGTTGACGACGACATCGCCGGCCTCACAGTGCTTTCCGACGACCCGGCCGAGCGTCACCGCGGCCGTCGATCGCCGTGAGGCCAACGTGCACGAGTAGTCGGCGCCGTACAGGGCCGTCCGGATGTTGTCGCTCATGCCACCGTCGACGGACACATAGAGCCGTGACGTCCCCGCGTCGAGGACCACCCTCTTGACGGTCCCGACCTCGTACAACGTGAAGGTCGAGGGACCCGCGATCGCGCGCCCCGGCTCGACCGAGAGGTGTGGAGCGGCCAGTCCGAGTGCCTGGCACTCGTGAGAGACGATCTCGAGGATGCTGTCCGCCAGTGCCTGAGGCGGCTGCGGGTCGTCTTTGGTCGTGTACGCGATACCGAACCCGCCCCCGAGGTTGAGCTCGGCCAGCTCGATCCCGAGCTCGTCACGGACCCTGAGGTGCAGGGCCAGCACTCGGCGCGCCGCGACCTCGAACCCGGACGTGTCGAAGATCTGGGAGCCGATGTGGGAATGCAGACCCCGCAACTGCAAAGCGGGCGCCTCCGCGACCCGGCGCACCGCCTCCAGGGCGTCGCCCTCGGAGATCGAGAACCCGAACTTCTGGTCCTCGTGCGCGGTCGCGATGTACTCGTGCGTGTGCGCCTCCACCCCGGCGGTCACACGGACCAGCACCGAGCCGCGGGCGCCGTGCCGACTCGCCAGCTCCGAGAGCCGCGCTATCTCGTCGAAGGAGTCGACGATGATCCGGCCGACGCCCACCTCGAGCGCACGGCTGAGCTCGGCGTCGGACTTGTTGTTGCCGTGGAAGCCGATCCGGTGGCCGGGAACCCCTGCCCGTACCGCCACGGCGAGCTCCCCGCCCGTGCAGACATCCAGGTTGAGCCCCTCCTCGATCACCCAGCCGGCCACCGCACCGCACAGGAAAGCCTTGCCGGCGTAAAAGACGTCGTAGCCGGTGAACGCGTCGCGAAACGCCCGCGCCCGGCTCCGGAAGTCGTCCTCGTCCACCACGTAGGCGGGCGTCCCGAAGTCGTCGGCGAGAGCGGCGGCCGTGACCCCGGCCACGGTGAGCATGCCGTCGCGGTCCTTGACGACGTTGGCGGGCCACAGCGTGCGGACCAGTGCGTTGCCGTCAGCGGGTGGTGTGAGCCACTCGGGGCCGCGATGCCCGGCCTGGCCGTGCAGGGCTCCAGCCTCGTGCGAAACCATCGACGTCCGGCCCGGGGGTCACATCCGGTCGGGGGCGGAGACCCCGACCAGGTCGAGCCCGTTCGCGACCACGGTCCGTGTTGCTTCGACCAGGAGCAGCCGGGCGCGGTGCAGGTCACCCGGCACCTCGTCGCCGCGCGGCAGCACCCGACACTCGTCATAGAACTTGTGGAACGTCGAGGCGAGCGCCTCCAGATAGCGCGGCACCCGGTGCGGCTCGCGCAGCGTGGCTGCGAAGTGCACGACCCGTGGGAACTCCGCGAGCGCGCGGAGCAGGTCACCCTCACGCTCGTGGGAGAGCAGCCCCGGGTCGAACTCGTCCCCGGCGGGGGCGAGGCCGAGATCCCCGGCGTTGCGCAGGATCGAGGCGAGCCGGGCGTGGGCGTACTGGACGTAGTACACCGGATTGTCGTTGGTCCGTCGCGTCCAGAGCGCCAGATCGATGTCGATGTTGGAGTCGATGCTGTAGCGAACCAGCGCGTAGCGCCCCGCGTCGGCGCCGATCGCGTCCACGAGGTCTTCCAGCGTGATGATGTTGCCGGCGCGCTTGCCCATCCGCACCGGCTGGCCGTCCTGGAGCAGGTTGACCATCTGACCGATGAGCGTCTCGAGGTTCTCACCCGGCTTGTCGCCGAAGGCGGCACACATGGCCATCAACCGACCGACGTAACCGTGGTGGTCGGCACCGAGCACGATCAGGCACCGGTCGAAGCCACGCTCCCGCTTGTTCAGGTAGTACGCCAGGTCAGCTGCGATATAGGCTGGTTGGCCGTCGGACTTGACCAGGACGCGATCCTTGTCATCCCCGTAGTCGGAGGTTCGCAGCCAGAGCGCACCGTCCTTCTCATACGTCTGACCGAGCTCGACGATCCGTGCCAGCGCGTGGTCGACGGCCCCCTGCTCGTGCAACGAGTACTCGTGGAAATAGACGTCGAAAACCACGCCGAAGTCACGCAGTGCGGCCTTGATCTCTTCAAACATCTGCTCGACGCCCTCGGTCCGCAGCACCGCCTGCGCTTCGTCGTCGGGCAGATCGGCCACCTCGGGATGTCGGTCCATCACCAGCGACGCGATGTCCTCGACGTACGCGCCGCGGTAGCCGTCCTCGGCCACCTCACGTCCGCGTGCTCGGGCCAGCAGTGAGCGGGCGAAGCGGTCGATCTGGGTGCCGTGGTCGTTGAAGTAGTACTCGCGGGTGACGTCTGCGCCGACTGCTGCCAGGATCCGGGACACCGAGTCCCCGACGGCGGCCCAGCGGGTGTGCGCCAGGGTGAGGGGTCCGGTCGGGTTCGCCGAGACGAACTCCACGTTCACTCGCTCCGCAGCCATCACGCTGGAGGTGCCGTACGCCCGGCCCGCCGCAACGATGTCGCGGGCGAGCTGACCCTGGGCGGCCGGTGCGATCGTGACGTTGATGAATCCGGGGCCGGCCACCTCGGCCGATGAGAGACCCTCGAGGTCTCGGAGCCGTGCGGCCAGCAGCTCGGCGATCTCCCGAGGCGCCACGCCGGTCTGCTTGCCCAGCCGCATCGCGACATTCGTGGCGTAGTCCCCGTGGGTCCTGCTCTTGGGACGCTCGACATGCACCTGCGCGGGCGGACCGTCCGGCAGCTCGATCGAGCCGTCGTCGGCCAGCGAACGCAGAGCGTCGGCGATGGCCTGGGACAGCTGCTCGGGGGTCACCGGCGCAGTCTACCGGCGTGCATCGAGGCCGACCGCCGACCTATCGGGCCGCCAGCGAGGCGGTTCCGGCGGCTTTCAGGTCGGCGGCGACGAAGCAAGGTCGGTGAGCGACTTGACCACGCGGACCAGGTGTTCGGGTGCGAACGGCTTGGTGACGTAGGCGTCGACGCCGACTTTTCGACCGAGTTCAAGGTCGGCCCGCTGGGCGCTCGCGGTGACGAGAACGATCGGGATGCTCGTCGTGCGTGGGTCCGCCCGCAGCCTCCGGGCCGTCTCGACCCCGTCGAGCTTGGGCATTACGACGTCGAGAGTGATCACGTGGGGGCGTACCTCCAGCACCCGGTCCAGGCAGTCCGAGCCGTCCACCGCCTCCACGACCTGGTAGCCCTCGAGCTCCAGGTTGACCCGGATCAGGTCGCGGATCACGGTGGAGTCGTCGACGACGAGCACCCTGGGTTTCTGTGACATCACACGATCCGGGCATCGGCAGCGATGCCAAGTGCAGTTTCGGCATCGGCAGCGATGCCAGTGCAGTTTCGGCATCGGCAGCGATGCCAATTTCGGCATCGGCAGCGATGCCAAGTGAAATCGTCCTGACTGGGGTCACGCGGCCACCGTAGCGGCACGGATGGGAGGGGCGCCCGGTGTTGTAGGCTCGCGCCGCGACCAAAGCCCCGGAGCCCCCGTAGCTCAGGGGATAGAGCATCGGCCTCCGAAGCCGTGTGCGCAGGTTCGAATCCTGCCGGGGGCACCCGACTCTCGGAGCGCGGCCAGGTGGCAAGTAATGAGTCTCTGGCACGCGCCATCGCGACCGATGGTGTGACATAGCGCGACATCGACAGCAGGGATCGCGGGAAACCGAGACTCGTAGAGTAGCTTCTCGACTACATTGAGTCATTGTCCAGGTTGTTCTCAGGCGCTCTGCGACACATCGCATAAGACCGATGTCGCCGGTTGCGCCAGCCACTGCCCACAATCTGGAGAACGCATGTCTCCGACTGACCCATCCCACGAAAGCCCGCGCGAAGCGCGTGGCAGTGGCATTTCTCTCGGCCGGTCTGGCCAGCCGGACTGTTGGCTGGGGGCCTCACTACCCCCGCACAGGCGGCACCGACCGGCACCGTGACCGACTTCGGGCTGCAAGGCGCGTCCTACGGCTCGAAGTCCGGACCTTCCACGACGCACAGGGCTATCACTCGAAGTCGCTGTCAAGTCTCGGATCACTCAGGGTGGCCGGCGCCCCTATCACCCTGCCGTCCAACGGCAGGCCGATGACGGTCAACGTTCGCGGGCAGGGAAAGCTCCTGCTGAACCATCGAGAGAGCCGCACCCGGGCCAACAGCGCAACAGGTGCCGCCCACGTCATGCGGTTCGTCGGTGACGATGGCACTACCGAGAAGGTGGGTCGCGCCTTCGCCCGCATTGACGGGCAGGTCAGCGGCGGGCTGTTCCATGGCAGTGCCTGGGCGTCGGACGCACGCGTGGCATCCGCCGCCTCGTCCGGCCGGGGAGCGCTCCAGCCGATGCCGTGCATCGGGACCGGAGGCGCGGTCAGGCAGAGCAGCACCGGCGAGGGGCACTTCGACTACGGGTTCGTGGGCGCGCGGCGGTCGTTCGCGTACGGCGTGCAGCGAGCGAACGGCTCAGCAACCGGGTACACGCGAAGCCACATCGACAAGGCGCGGTTCGGCGCCGGAGTGCTGGAGTTCCGCAACATCCAGGCCCGGGCCAACGTGACCCGACCCTCGCACGGCTCGGTGATGCGTGACGCCAAGGGAACCGGGGTCGGCAAGATCCTCGTCGCCGGTCGCGAGATCCAGCAGCCCGCCCCCGGTCAGGCACGAAAGGTCGCCGGGCTCGGGTCCTTCACCATCACGACGGTGCACAAGTCCAGAACCGGGATCGACGTGACCGCGGTCATCGTCCGGCTGTTCAACGGCACCCCCCACAACACCAACGACGACACCATCGTCAACCTCGGGCGCGCGAAGCTGAAGATCAGCAAGGGCTGACCCAGCCACGTCGGCTCAGAGCCGGGCGAGCAACTTGCCCGGCTCTGCGCTGCGTGGTCAGAAGCAGGTGCCGTGCAGGGTGGCGTCGGAGCGGACCCGTGCGGCCAGGGCGCGCGCGCCGGCCGCGTCGGGGAAGACGACGCTCGCCGCACCCTCGAAGCCCACCCCGCCGGGGACGACACACTGGCGCACCTTCGCCGGGTTTATCTGCAGGACCGCCCGCGCCAGCCGGTATATCTCTCCGATGGACAGGTCCGTCTCCACGTTGCGCATGAAGGAGTAGAGGGCCGACTCGAACCTGCCCTGCCTCTTGACCCGGTCGATGAGCTGGCGCAGCCCGCCCCGGAGCACCGAGCTCTGGTCCAGCGACCGGTCGAAGTCGCCGCCGGGTAGACCGTGCCGGACCCGGGCGAAGTCGAGAACCTCCAGCCCGTTGAGGTGCCGCTGCCCCTGGCGGTAGTGCCGAAGGTTGGTCGTGACGTCCCATCGGACGCGCACGGTGATGCCACCGATGGCGTGCGCCATGGCTATCACGCCGCGAAAGCTCGTGACGAACACGTAGTCGGGGGTGATGCCTACCAGGTTGGCGACCGTACGTGCGGTGAGCTGCGGGCCTCCGTAGACCATCGCCGCGTTGATCTTGTCGTTGCCGAAGCCGGGGATGTCGACCCACGAATCGCGCGGTATGCCGATCGTGACCGCGTGGCCGTTCACAGTGTTGATGCCGACCAGCTGGATCGCGTCGGAACGGCTCCCCAGGATCGACTCGCCAGGACGCGCATCCGAACCGAGCGCAAGGAACCACATCACGTTCTGTCCCGCGTCGACATCGTGCGCGGTCTCCACCTTGAGCAGTGCGAAGCCCGGCTCGGTTCGTCCTCCGTCGGGTACGACGAGTGCGAGCAGGCCGAGCAGCACACCGAAGACGACCAACCGGAGCATTCGCCGGATCATCAGCCGCCTCCGACCGAACGATGGAGGTCGAACCCGAAGATCTTCCACCTGTCGCCGACGGTCCGGGTGAGGTAGAGGTCGCCGGCCACGGACAGGTTCACGACCGAGCCGTCGCCTCGCACACCCGCGAGGCGGAGGTAGACGCGTGCGGACGCGCCTTGCGGGCGACGATGCGCGGCCAGGACGCTCAGCTTCACGGCACGGCGCCTGGCGGCCACGTCCACCAGATCGGGGCCAAGGCTGAGGTTGGTCAACACCGCACGGTCACGTTTCGCGCTCCGGGCGGCCGCTGGCGTGAAGTGCCTGTAGGCCGACGCGAAGTCGCTCCTGGGGTAGTCACCACCGATGAACCCGCTCTCCAGCCACGCGTTGACCACCCTGCCCACCGAGGCCTTGAACGTGGAGCGCCGATCGCGGGGCAGCCGGCCGATTGCGGACTTGATCTTGACCACCAGGGGAGCGTCCTTCAGCGCCAGCGTCGACGCCGCTGCGGTCGACAGCGGTGTCGAGGATGCCGTCGCCTCCGGCTGAGATGAGGAGTCGTCGCCACTGCAACCCGAGAGTCCCAGCCCGAGTGCCAGACAGCAGGCGACTGCCGTGAGCCGTCGCTTGGATTGACGCATCGCCTTCCAGCATGAAGGGCCGGAGTCGCCGACTCAACACGGCTCGCCGCCGCCAGCCAGGCAGGGTGGGCCTCGGCCCGGCCCGATCCGGGCCGAATGCGGAATTCTGCCCCAGGGCGACTAGCCTGAGGTCAGGCAAACGCAGTCGTATTAAACGGAAGAGGCGATTCAGCCCGTGGCCGAGTCAGCGCATTCCACCACTCCGTCAGGGTTCGGCCCGAACCAGTGGCTGGTGGATGAGATGTACGAGCGCTACCAGCAGGACCCCAGAAGCGTCGACAAGGCCTGGTGGGAGTTCTTCGAAGACCGTCCGGAGCCGAACGGTGCTCCGAACCCGGTGGAAACCAAGACCGACACACCGCCCGCCGCGTCGGCGTCGCGTCGCACCGACCCCAGCACGACCAAATCGGAAGAGCCACAGCAACCCGCCCAAGCCGCGCCCGACAAGCCGGCGAAGGCGGCTCCGAGCAAGCCGGCGACGGAGCAGGCGGACAAGGTCGCCCCCAGCGAAGGTGCGCCGGTGCCGTCCCGGCCGCCGACCGCGGACACCCGGGCGAAGAGCTCATCCGCCAAGGGTGCGCCAGACGACTCCGACGCGAAGGGCACAACGGCGAAGCGGGCGGCACCGGAGAAGGGCGGGCGGGAGAAGGCGGCACCGGAGAAGAAGCCGGAGAAGAAGAGGGCCACGGCGCCGGCATCGGAGGACACCGACGATTCCGAGCAGGACCAGCCGCAGCTGGTCCCCATGCGCGGCGCATCGGCGAGGACCGCCGCCAACATGGATCTCAGCCTGTCGGTCCCGACCGCGACGAGCGTCCGCGCGGTCCCGGTGAAGCTGCTCATCGACAACCGCGTCGTTGTCAACAACCACCTTGCCCGGGCTCGAGGCGGGAAGGTCTCGTTCACCCACATCATCGGGTTCGCTCTGGTCAGGGCGCTGAAGTCGATGCCCGAGATGAACTACAGCTACGACGAGATCGACGGCAAGCCGACGCTGGTCAAGCCGGCTCACGTCGGCCTCGGGCTGGCGATCGATGCCAAGAAGGCCGACGGCACGCGTCAGCTCCTCGTCCCGTCCATCAAGGAGACCGACACGCTGGACTTCGCGTCGTTCTGGACTGCGTACGAGGAAGTCGTCCGCAAGGCGCGGGACAACAAGCTCACGCTCGAGGACTTCAAGGACACGACGATCACCCTGACCAACCCGGGCACGATCGGGACGAACCATTCCGTCCCGCGGTTGATGAAGGGACAGGGCGCCATCATCGGTGTCGGCGCCATGGAATATCCGTCTGAGTTCCAAGGGGCGGCGGAGGAGACGCTCAACAAGCTCGCTGTCAGCAAGACGATGACGCTGACCTCCACCTACGACCACCGGGTGATCCAGGGCGCACAGTCCGGAGACTTCCTGCGCCGGATGCATGCACTGCTGCTCGGCGAGGACGGCTTCTACGACGAGATCTTCAAGGCGTTGCGGATCCCGTACGAGCCGATCCGCTGGGCCGCCGACGTGCCGGCAAGCCACGAGGACCAAGTCAGCAAGCAGGCGCGGATCCTCGAGTTGATCCACGCCTACCGGGTCCGCGGGCACATCATGGCCGACACCGACCCACTGGAGTACAAGCAGCGCAGCCATCCCGACCTCGATGTCGTGAGTCACGGACTGACCCTGTGGGACCTCGACCGCGAGTTCGCTCCGGGCTCGTTCGGCGCCCGCAAGCGCTTCATGAAGCTCCGCGAGATCCTCGGGATCCTGCGGGACTCGTACTGCCGGACAACCGGCATCGAGTACATGCACATCCAGGATCCCAAGCAGCGGCGCTGGATACAGGAGCGCGTCGAGCGACCACACGAGAAGCCTCCCCGCGAGGAGCAGCTCAGGATCCTGCGGAAGCTGAACCAGGCGGAGGCGTTCGAAACCTTCCTGCAGACCAAGTTCGTCGGGCAGAAGAGGTTCAGTCTCGAGGGCGCGGAGACCACCATCCCGCTGCTCGACGAACTGTGCGAGGCGGCAGCCGAAGGTGGCCTCGACGAGGTCACCATCGGGATGGCGCACCGCGGGCGGCTCAACGTGCTCGCCAACATCGTCGGCAAGAGCTCCGCCCAGATATTCCGGGAGTTCGAGGGCAACCTCGACCCCCGGACCGTTCAGGGCTCCGGTGACGTGAAATACCACCTCGGTGCGGAGGGGTCGTTCACGACGACCGGCGGTGCCAAGATCAAGGTCTCGGTCGCCGCCAACCCGTCGCACCTGGAGGCGGTGGACCCAGTGCTGGAGGGCATCGTCCGCGCCAAGCAGGACATCCTCAACCGCGGCGCCGACTACCCGGTGATGCCGGTGCTGCTCCATGGTGACGCGGCGTTCGCCGGTCAGGGCGTCGTGGCGGAGACGCTCAACCTGTCCCAGCTGCGCGGCTACCGTACCGGCGGCACGGTGCACGTCGTCGTCAACAACCAGGTCGGTTTCACGACGTCGCCGGCGTCGTCACGCTCGTCGTTGTACAGCACCGATGTCGCCCGCATGGTCCAGGCGCCGATCTTCCATGTCAACGGTGACGACCCCGAGGCGTGCATGCGCGTCGCGCGGCTCGCGTACGAGTACCGGCGGGCATGGAACAAGGACGTCGTGATCGACCTTGTCTGCTACCGGCGGCGCGGGCACAACGAGGGCGACGACCCCTCCTACACCCAGCCGCTGATGTACGACCTGATCGCGCAGAAGCGCTCAGTGCGAAAGCTCTACACGGAAGCACTGATCGGTCGCGGAGACATCAGCGTCGAGGAGGCGGAGCACGCGCTCAAGGACTACCAGCAGCAGCTCGAGCGTGTCTTCACCGAGGTCCGCAGCGCCAAGGACTCCACAGACGTCTACACCACGGCGCCCGAATACCCGACCAAACCGGCCCCCAGGGGAGGGGCGGAGACGGCGGTGTCCTTCGAGGTGCTCAAGACGATCGCGGACGCGCACGTGAGCGCGCCAACCGACTTCACCGTTCATCCCAAGGTGCTTCCCCAATTGCAGCGTCGCGCCGCGGCGATCACCGAGGGACCGATCGACTGGGGCACCGCAGAGATCCTGGCGCTTGGTTCGCTGCTGATGCAGGGACGTCCCGTGCGGCTTGCCGGTCAGGACTCGCGACGCGGCACGTTCGTTCAGAGGTTCGCGACGATCATCGACCGCTACACCGGCGCAGAGTGGACGCCGCTGCAGAACCTCAGCCCCGACCAGGCGAACTTCCACATCTACGACTCGCTGCTGTCGGAGTACGCAGCGATGGGCTTCGAGTACGGCTACTCCGTCGCCCGGCCGGAGGCCCTGGTGATCTGGGAGGCCCAGTTCGGTGACTTCGTGAACGGTGCCCAGGTCGTCATCGACGAGTTCATCTCGTCCGGAGAGGCGAAGTGGAACCAGCAGTCGGGCGTCGTGCTCCTGCTGCCCCATGGGTATGAGGGACAGGGCCCCGACCACTCCTCTGCCCGGATCGAACGCTTCATGACGCTCGCCGCCAGTGACGCCTTCACCGTCGCCCAGCCGTCGACCCCGGCCAGCTACTTCCACCTGCTGCGCCGCCAGTCGCTCGGTGACGACCACCGGCCGTTGATCGTCTTCACGCCCAAGTCGATGTTGAAGCGCAAGGATGCCGCCTCGAGTCCCGATGACTTCACCAGCGGCGGCTTCCGTCCGGTCATCGGGGACGAAGGTGTCGACAAGAGCAAGGTCGAGACGGTGCTGCTGTGCTCCGGCCGCATCACCTGGGACCTGCTCGCAGAGCGCAAGCGGATCGAGGACGAGACCACCGCGGTCCTGCGGATGGAGCAGCTCTATCCCCGACCGGTCGAGGAGCTCACGACGGAGCTGGCCAAGTACCCCAAGCTCAAGGAGATCCGCTGGGTCCAGGACGAGCCTGCGAACATGGGACCCTGGCCGCACATGGCGCTCAACCTGTTCCCCGAGCTCGGGGTGCCGTACAGCCGGGTGTCACGACCCGAGTCGGCAGCTCCCTCGGTCGGACAGCACTCGGTGCACGTCGACGAGCTCAAGTCACTGTTGTCGCAAGCGTTCGCCTGACCGGCGAGCCGATGTACTTCACCGACCGGGGAATCGAAGAGCTCGAGCGTCGTCGCGGCGACGACGACGTCGGCATGTCGTGGGTGGCCGAACGGCTCCGCGAGTTCGTCGACCTCAACCCCGAGTTCGAAACCGCCATCGAACGCCTGGCCACCTGGCTGGCCCGCCTCGACGACGACCTCACCGACGACGCGCCAACCGACGACTGACCCGTCCCTCCCCGTCTCGCCGTCCCTCCCCGTCTCTCGCCGTCTCTCGCCGTCCCTCCCCGTCTCTCGCGATCCGACACTTGTTTCACCCGATCCGACACTTGTTGCAGGCCATCCGACAACATGTCACGCCGGTCGCACGGGTTCGGCACGGGCCCGCGGCCGCGATCGCTCGAGCCCGAGGCCGACCACGGCGGTGCTTGATTGCTCAGATTTGTGCAGGCGATGAGAGTTGTCGCACCCGTTTGCCCCCACCAAGTGCACAAGTTCTTGCCGCGGCGGAACGGGTTGACCTCCCGTGGGTGCGTCAGGATCACCGCACCGACGTTTTGCGCACAGGTTGGTCACCGGCCGGCTCAACCGTGACCAACAACTACGCAATTCCCGGCCATGGCCCTGGTGATCGATACCTGCGCAACAACTTCCGGACGCGAACCAGGCATCCGCCGCAACGACCTCGCCAACACCTACGCGAATGGCTCACCGCCGCTTGACCACCAATAGGAGCATCACTTGTTTCACGCGATCCGACACTTATCACCGCCGATCCGAGACTGGTCGGCGAATCAGTCGACTCCGGCGAAGACGGACCGGGATGGGCAGCCTTACCAGAAACCGCTGCGGAGCGGGCGCCTGCCGTTGATAATGGCGCTTAGCCCGCCATACGCACCGAAATCAGCGTTGCGTGGATGTTCAGGAAAGAGCCACGCAATGTCGATGACCCGACGACAGCTACTCGTGCGGTCAGGCCTCGGTGCTCTCGCGCTGGAGGCGGGCTCGTCGTTCTCGGTCAGTCAAGCGATCGGTAGAGCTCGCCCGCCGTTCACCGCTTACAAGAACGGCTCGTACTTCACCAAGCCGCTGGGCCGCCATCAGGTCGATGCCGCCCGCACGGCTGCGTTCCATCGATTCATGCGGACTCAGGGCGACCAGCAGAAGTACTCCTACCCGCTGATCCGGGGGGTCGGCGGCAACCAGTGGGGGACGGCCTATGCGATGGGATCGCGTACGGATCCGATCTGGAGGCTGACCGGCTCCATGCAACAAGAGTGCGCGCTTCTCAGGACCAAGGGCTTTCACGCCCCACCCTGGCTTGGAAGAATGCTGACCGGGACCAACGACTCCCCCTTCTGCGTCATCGATCGCGCCTTCGGCTACACGGTCTTCGGCGGCAAGGCGAAGGTCACCGGCCGATACACCATCGAGGTCACCAGCGCCGGCGTCACATACCATGCGTCCAACGGTCTGACCGGTCGGAACCCTGCGTGCGACGACCCACGCAACTTCACCAGTCGTGGCCGCATCTCCGACGCGATGGTGATCCGCAGGGACCTCATCGACTACGGCATCGCCCACGGCACCGGCCTGGGACATGTTCTGCAATTGTTCATGGTGGAGACACGTACGGCTGATGGTTACCGCCATCCGATGGTCAAGTGCGAGGGAAGGATGCACGGCTTCGGTGCGGAGGGGGAACGCATCGCCCTCCGCAAGGACATCGTCCTCCGGAAACGCGGCCTGTCCCCTGCAGGCCTGGTGATCGCTCGTACGTTGAGGGACTACGGCTGCTACTTCGGGGACAACGCCGGCAGTGCGTCGGCGTTGAAGGCGGAGCAGGAGAACCACAAGCGGCACATCTGGCATGGGGACCTCAAACACGACTCACTTGGCGGCCTCACCTGGGACGACTTCGTCGTCGTTGCCCACCCACATCCGCAGTGATGGCGCGGGCTCGCATGCCCAGAGCCTCGGCGTGACGCACGACTCACCGGGGCCCCTTCGGCCGCGGCAAAGACCTGTGCAGTTGTTGTGGGTAAACGGGTGGGACAACTCTCATCGCCTGCACAAATCCCGAGCAGTCAAGCAGCGCAGTGGTCACCAAGGACTCAAGCAATCGCAGCCGCGAGCCTTCGCCGCAACCCGTGCCTACCGGCATGACACGTTGTCGGATGGCGCGTCAACAACTGTCGGATCGCGTGCAATAAGTGTCGGATCGCGGAGGTGGGGGGCGGCGGCTGGGGGGGGCGGCGGCTGGGGGGCGGCGGCCGGGGCGGCGGGGTCAGGGGGTGAGGACGATCTTGCCGAAGACATCGCCGGCGGCCATCGCCTCGAAGCCCTTCCTCGCCTCGGCCAACGGCAGCGTGCGGTCGATCAGGGGTCGCCTCCCCGTGACGTCGAGGAACGTCACGAGCTCCCGGAGCTCCTGCCGGGTGCCCATCGTCGAACCCTGGATGCGCAGTTGCAGAAAGAAGATCCGGGTGAGCTCGGTGTTGTCCGGGTTCGGGCCCGATGTCGCGCCGCAGATGACCACCGTGCCGCCGGGCCGCAGCGACTTGATCGAGTGGGACCAGGTCGCCGCTCCGACCGTCTCCATGACCGCATCCACCCGCTCGGGTACGCGCTCCCCACTGTCCAGCGCTGCATGCGCGCCGATCTCGACCGCCCGATCACGCTTGACCGGGTCGCGGCTGGTGGCGTACACGCGCATGCCCGCGGCGCTCGCCAGCGAGATCAGCGCGGTTGCCACGCCGCCGCCGGCGCCTTGCACGAGCACACTGTCACCGGGCTTGAGAGCGCCCTGGCTGAACAGCATCCGATAGGCGGTCAGCCAGGCCGTCGGCAGGCAGGCCGCCTCCTCGAAGGACAGCCCGGCGGGCTTGGCTACGAGGTTGGCCTCCGGCACCGTGACCCGCTCGGCCATGGTGCCCTGGTGTCGTTCGGACAGCAGCGTCCGTTTGGGGTCCAGCGTCTCGTCGCCCCGCCAGCCGGCGTCACTGATCACCGAGTGGATCACGACCTCCTCGCCGTTCTCGGCGATACCGGCCGCGTCGCAGCCGAGGATCATCGGAAGCCGGTCCTCACCGAGCCCCACTCCGCGCAGCGTCCACAGGTCGTGGTGGTTGAGGGCGGCGGCCTTGACCGTGACGGTCGTCCAGCCGCCCGGAGCGACCGGGTCCGGTCTCTCTCCCAGGGCAAGTCCTGACAGCGGGTCCTTGGAGGAGAAACCATTGGCGTAGACCGCGAACATGGATGTGACCCTAGCGGCCCCGGGCGCCCATCGACCGCCGTCGCGGGCGCCGGATCGGCCAGATCCGGGCGAGTACGACCGCCACCACGTCGCGGTCCGGGATGGCGCCGACGAGCCAGGAGTCGACTCCCGCAGCGGGATTGTCCCGCTCGATCCACCATCCCGAGTCGACCCGCCGCGTGACCCGCTTCACGGCAACCGGGCGATCGGCGAGCCGGACCAGGACCAGCCGTCCGATCCGTGGACGCGCGCCGTGCAGGACCAGGAGACGGTCGCCGTCGACGAGCGTCGGCTCCATGGAGCGACCACGCACGACAGCAACGCCGACTCGACGGTGCACTGCTGGACCCGCCTCTTTCTGGGCTCGCAGGCCTGGTCTGTGAACCCGCGAGTCTCAGGGTACTGTCGCAAACCAAGGCCAACGCAGAGGTTCTCCGCCGGGGCCATCGGTCACGACGGACACCGCAGCTGAACAGAAGGGACCAGGGAATGCTGGCTCGATTCTTCGCACCCACGATTGAGGCTCACGCTCACTGCGACCTGCCGTGCGGCGTCTACGATCCCGCGCAGGCCCGGATCGAGGCCCAGTCCATCAAGGGCATCGTCGACAAGCTCGCGGACAACGACGACCACGACTTCAGGACGCGCGCGATCATCATCAAGGAGGAGCGCTCCGAGCTCGTCAAGCACCACCTCTGGGTGCTGTGGACCGACTACTTCAAGCCGCCGCATTTCGACAAGTACCCGCAGCTGCACTCACTGTTCAACGAGGCGACCAAGCTTGCCGGCGCCACCGGCACCAAGGGCAGCGTGGACTCGGCCTCAGCGGACGAGCTGCTCGCGAAGATCGACGAGATCGCGGAGATCTTCTGGGAGACCAAGAAGAACGCCTGACCAGACGACGGGAGATCTCCCGGCTTTGCGGTAGCGCGCGCTACCACCGAGCCTAGAGATCAGCGAGAGCCGCCGGCCTGACCTAGGTGACGTCGGGGGCCTTCTCCATGGAGCGGATTCGCGCGCACATCGCCCGCAGCAGGACGCGAGCGACCTCGGGCCGCTCGAGTATCGGTGCGAACGCGAGCGGAGACAGCGCGAACGTTTTCAGCCCCTCTGGTCCCGAGATCACCGTGGCTGAGCGTGGCGCGCCGTCGATCATCGAGATCTCGCCGAAGTAGTCTCCCGGGCCCAGCGGTGCCCGGGACTCGCCATGGACGGTGATCTCGGCACTGCCCTCCAGGACCACTTGGAGACCTGCGTCCACGTCACCCTCGATCACCACCCGAGAGCCCGGGTTGGTGGTGAAGGTGGTGCCACGCTGGATCAGCTCGTCCAGCGTGTCTGCCGGCAGGTCGGCCAAGAGGTCAACTTCACTGAGCGCCTTGCGCGCCTGGTACGTCATCGAACCGAGCTCCTTCTGGTCGTCGCGCTACCGAGCCGCCGCCAGTGTCGGCCGGGACCTGCTGGAAACCATCCGCGTCGGGTGCATTCTGCACCCTCCCGACCGCTTCCGTCAGTTGGCGGAGCAACATACTCGCCGCCGACTCCGCCCGTGGGCCGGCTCAGCACCCGACCGAGAGGACTGAAAGCCGGCTCCAGTCGGCCGGAACCGGAATCTTTGGCCGATCGGCCTCGTTGTGTGTGATGGACGTCGTTGTATGTGACGGACGTCGTTGTGTGTGATGGAACAGACAAGAGCGCGGGGTTGTGCACACCTGCATCTCTTGCGAGCATCTTTGTGATAGCGCACGGGCCACCGATGCTCTACGATCGACCTTCGGCCCACGTCCGGTGCGGAGGCTGGATCGTGCGCCATGGTATTTGTACGATTGTTCGTGAAAGTATTCACATGACCGCGTGGCGGGTCGCCCAGGTTCGGCCCGTCTGGCAATGAGGAGCTACACCCCATGGATTGGCGTAACCGGGCCGCGTGTCTTGACGAGGATCCGGAGCTGTTCTTCCCTATCGGCAACACCGGGCCCGCGATCCGTCAGATCGAGGAGGCCAAGACGGTGTGCCGACGCTGCGACGTGCGCGAACAGTGCCTGGCGTGGGCGTTGGAGGCGGGGCAGGACCATGGCGTGTGGGGTGGCCTGAGCGAGGATGAGCGGCGTACGCTCAAGCGCCGCAACGCCCGGGCCAGGATCCGAACCGCCTGAGGCTGTCCCCCTCGCCCACCTTCGCCGATCGGCTTAGCACGGCTGGCTCACTGCGGCTGGCTCACTGCGGCTGGCTCACTGCGGCTGGCTCACTGCGGCTGGGCGGGGTCCGCTGCCATGGGGATGTCGACGACGACCCTGGTACCGCCATCGGGACCGGCCCGAATGTCGAGCACCCCACCGAGCTCTGACTCGACGAGGGTGAGCACGATGGAGAGCCCCAGCCCGCCCGACACCTCCGGCTCGAAACCCTCCGGCACCCCCACGCCGTCGTCGTCGACGACCAGGCGCAGCCGGCCGGCCCTCCGGTCGACACCCACGGTGAGGTTTCCCGAGCCGTCACGGAGCCCGTGCTCGACGGCGTTCTGCATGAGCTCGGTGAGCACCATGGCCAGCGGGGTCGCCATCTCGGCGGGGAGCGCGCCGAATGAGCCCGTCCTGCCGGTGGTCACCGCAGCACCGGTCGACGACACGTCGGCGACCATGTGACGGAGCCGGTCGGCGATGTCGTCGAAGTCGACCCGCTCGTCGAACGTCTGGCTCAGAGTCTCGTGCACGATCGCGATCGAGCCGACCCTGCGCACCGCCTCCACCAGGGCCGCCTGTCCCTCCGGCGCCTGAATCCGCCGCGCCTGCAGGCGCAGCAACGCCGCGACGGTTTGCAGGTTGTTCTTCACCCGATGGTGGATCTCGCGGATCGTGGCGTCCTTGGACAACAGCTCGCGTTCTCGGCGGCGCAGTTCCGTGACGTCCCTGAGCAGCACCAGCGCGCCGATGTGCCGGCCGTCCGGCCGCAGCGGGATCACCCGCAGAATCACCGTTGCGTCAGAGTTGTCCACCTCCGCCTCCCGGTGGCCCTGTCCGGACACCAGCCAGGCCAGCGAGTCGCCGGACCCCGGGTCCGTTTGGCCGGGGAGCAGGCCTGCCGTGACCTCACCCAGGTGACGTCCGAGGAGATCGCTCGGCAGACCGAGCCGGCGGTATGCCGACTGGGCGTTCGGGCTGGCATAGGCCACCAGCCCGTCCTCGTCGAGCCGTACGAAGCCGTCACCGACCCGGGGCGATGCGGACATGTCCGGCCGGTCCGTGGTGCACGGGAAGCTCCCGTCGCTGATCATCCGGGCCAGGTCGCCGGCGGTCTGCAGGTAGGCCAGCTCGAGCCGGCTGGGAGTACGAATGCCGAGCAGGTTGGTGTTGCGAGTGATCACGCCGAGCAGCCGGTCTCCGGACCTTACCGGGATGCTTTCCACCCGTACCGGCACCTCGTCCCGCCACTCGGGGTCGCCCTCACGGGCGATCCGCCCCTCGTCGTACGCCTGGTCGAGCAGCGGCCGCCGGCCGCGCGGCACGAATGCACCCACCACGTCGTCGAGGTATGCGGTCGGGCCGGTCGTGGGCCGCATCTGCGCTCCCGCCCAGAACCCGTGTCCCTCGCGGTCGGGCAGCCAGAGAACCAGGTCGGCGAAGGACAGGTCCGCGACGATCTGCCAGTCCGCGAGCAGGTAGTGCAGCCAGTCCAGGTCGGCTTCGGCCAGGTCCGTGTGGTGGCGCACCACGTCGTCGAGCGACGGCACGCGAGCGAGCCTATCCACCGGGCCGCGACCGCCGCGCCGGATGCTGCCGGCCGAACTCGCCGGAGATGCCCTTCGCGTTTCGCCCTCGTCTCACTAGCCTGATGGGCATTGCAGAGGATGCGGAGGTGCACCATGTCCGGGTCATCCAGAGCAGCCAGGTCGGGCCCGCCCACGGTCTGGATAGTGGTGGGGATCCTGCTGGCCGTCCCGATCGTCGTGCCGCTGTTGGTGCCGATCTACGCCAAGGACTCCCCCGAGCTCGCCGGCTTCCCCTTCTACTACTGGTTCCAGTTCGCGATGATCCCGGCGGCGTCGATCTTGACCTACGCGGCCTACCGGCTGTCGGTGCGAGACACCGGTGGTACCGACGCGACCGCCCGCGGGGTGAGCCGCGATGAGTAACGATGTCGACGTCACCGCCCTGCTGATCTTCCTGTTCTTCTTCGTCCTGGTCACCGCCATGGGGTTCTGGGCGGCCCGCTGGCGCCGCGCCGAGGCACTCGACAGCCTCGACGAGTGGGGACTCGGCGGCCGCGGCTTCGGCACCTTCGTCGCCTGGTTCCTGATCGGCGGTGACATCTACACCGCGTACACGTTCATCGCCGTCCCCGCACTGCTCTACGCGGGTAGCGCGACGGGGTTCTTCGCCGTGCCCTACACGATCATCGTGTACCCGATCATCTTCATCTTCCTTCCTCGGCTCTGGTCGGTCTCCCACCGCCATCGCTACGTGACTCCCGCGGACTTCGTCGAGGGCAGGTACGGCTCCAAGAGCCTGTCCCTCGCGGTCGCCGTCACCGGGATCCTGGCGACGATGCCCTATATCGCCCTGCAGCTGGTCGGCATCCAGGTGGTTCTCGAGACGATGGGCATCGGCGGTGGCGAAGACTCGAACTGGTTCGTCAAGGATGCTCCGCTGTTCCTCGCGTTCGCGGTGCTCGCGGCGTACACCTACGCCTCCGGCCTGCGGGCGCCCGCGCTGATCGCGTTCGTCAAGGACACCCTCATCTACCTGGTCATCATCGTGGCCGTGATCTACCTGCCCACGAAGCTGGGAGGCTGGGGCGGGATCTTCGACACCACCATCGCGTCGTTCGACAGGTTCAACGCCGACAACGCCGATGCCATCGCCAGCGGCGCCGTGGCGGGCAAGGCCGCCATCCCACCGTCGGCCGCGCAATGGGCGTATGCATCGTTAGCCCTGGGCTCGGCACTGGCCCTGTTCATGTACCCGCACTCCATCACCGGCGTGCTGTCGACCAAGAACCGCAACGTGATCCGGCGCAACGCGGCGTTCCTGCCCGCGTACTCGTTCCTGTTGGGGCTGCTCGCCCTGCTGGGCTTCGCTGCCATCGCGTCAGGGATCACGGTCGACAACGCCCAGGCGGCGATCCCGGAGCTGTTCGCCCAGCAGTTCCCCAGCTGGTTCGCCGGGATCGCGTTCGCCGCGATCGCCATCGGCGCGCTCGTCCCCGCGGCCATCATGTCGATCGCGGCCGCGAACCTGTGGACCCGCAACGTCTACCGCGCCTTCATCAACTCCGCGGCCACACCAGCCGAGGAGGCCCGGCAGAGCAAGATCGTCTCCCTCGTCGTCAAGTTCGGCGCACTGGGTTTCGTCCTCTGGTTGCCGAACAAGTTCGCGATCAACCTGCAGCTCCTCGGCGGCATCTGGATCCTGCAGACCCTCCCGGCCATCGTCGTCGGCCTGTTCACCGGATGGTTCCACCGCTGGGCGTTGCTGATCGGCTGGGCGGTCGGCATGGCCTGGGGCACCTGGGCGATGTACAACGTTCCGGCGGTCGGCGATCCCGGGTCACACTTCGGCAGCCCGGTCGCGGAGGTCCCGTTCACCGATACCAAGGGGTACATCGCGCTCTCGGCCGTCGTCATCAACCTGCTGGTGTCGATGATCCTCACCGCGGCATTCCGCGCCGGCGGTGTCACCGACGGCCTGGACTCGACCAGCCCGGAGGACTACCGCGCCGACGCGGGAGACCCGGGTGTCGAGCCGCTGCCGGGCATCGACGGGCCGCCGTCGTCAGCCTCCCCGGTGGGCGCCTGACGGAGCGCGGGAGAGGCCGAGCTGCCGGGCCACCCGTTCCGCGATGGTGCCAGGAGCCATCCGAGCCGATGTGATGACCTCGTCGAACTCGCCCGACCGCGCCATCGCGCCCAGGTCGTCGTAGAACCGGCGATGCTCGTCCGACCCGATCTGCCGAAGACGAGGCTGCCTAAGACGAGACTGCCGAAGACGAGGCTGAACGGCGAGCCGGCTGAGCATGCGGCGGCGGTTGGTGGTCCACGGCGGAAGGATGACCACGTGCCGGGGCACGTGCGGTGCCAGCAGACGACCGAGCAGAATCTTGCGCTCCCTGCCGTAGCTCACGACGACGAGAACCGAAAGACCGGCAGCGTGGTAAGCCTTCGCCGCCGCGATGAGGGCCTCCAGGGCCGCATCCCAGGTCTGTCTGGTCGGCGATCCCGGGAGGTGGGCTCCCGCCATCTCCGCGAAGCTGTCGTGTTCGAGGACGGCGAGCCCGCCGGAACCGCCGAAGCCCTCGAGCGTGGCGGTTGCAACGGTTGACTTCCCGGCGGCCGGTGGCCCGTCAAGCAGGACGATGCGCGGGTGCTGGCGACTCTTCAGACTGGAACCTCGCTGAGCCGGGCGACATACCGGGTGAGGGCCTGGACGACCTTGGGGTCGTAGTCGTCGGCCAGGCCGAGGGTGATGCGCTGCACGGCATCCGTGGACGCCGTGATCGACACAGGCTCGCCGACCAGATCGTCGAAGGCGTTGGCGACATTGATGATGCGCGACTGCACCGGAGTCGGCGTCTGGCCGGAGTGGGATCCCCGCCGGAACGGCTCGGACTGCCGCGCGACCAGCGTCGCGAGGTCGCCGGGGATGCCGGAGTCCGCGATCAGGTCCGCTCCGGCCTTCGCGATGGCGGCACGCTGCTCATAGGAGGCGAAGATGGTGGCGCCGCCCGCGAGCGGTTCCGGCAGGCTCATCTGACCGACGTCGTGCAGGAGAGCGGCATACTCCAGCCGACGAAGCTCATCGGGAGACAGCCCGAAGTCGTTCCCGATCGCCAGCGAGAGGTCGGCCACCCGCCGGGCATGGCCCGGCACCGTGTAGCCGGCGACGTCGGTGGTCTTGGACAACGCCTCGACTGTCTGGGCGTACGTGGTCCGTGCCAGGTGATAGCGACGATAGGACAGCTGTGTCAGCAGCAGCGGCACGCTCACCACCGGCACGGCCTCGAGCCCCACCTGGGAGGTCGCCAGAGCGAGCACCATCGCGGTCGCCATCACCGCGGACTGGATCTCGATCGTCGCCCTGCCCTCGTTGATGCACTGGCGCCAGAATCGGCCCTGTCCCTGGGAGGCCAGGACGCCGGCCCGGAGCGATATGTCGAAGCCCAGGCCGACCATCAAGACGGCGACCATCATCAGCGCCTGTGCCCACATCGGCGGTTGGTCCACCCGGTCCGACCAGACCGCTCGCAGCAGGCCGTGGTAGCTGGCGGCCACCAGGCCCACGAGCAGCAGCCGTCGGGCCAGGCTCAGGACGGACACCCTTCTGCCGACGATCAGGTGCGGGAAGGCGCCGGCCACCGTGCCAACCAGACAGACCACGACGACCTGCGGCCAGTCGTACACCACCCGCGCACCCGGCGTGAACGCGAGCAGCGCGTACCCGAGGGAGGCAGACAGGGACAGCGGCGCCTGGACCCGGGCTCCCCGGAAGCCGACCCGGGCCGCTTCGCCGAGCGCAACCAGCGCGCAGAACGCGATCGCCATCTTCCCCTGTTCGAAACCCTGGCTGCCAACCCAGGCCAGGCTCCACGCCGCGAGCAGCCCAGCGCTGACCAGGATGGTCGCCTGGGCCTCGACGCCGTGGCGGCGTGCGACGGTCCGGTAGTCGGCGGCCATCAGACGGTCCCGTCGCTGGGCTGCCCGGAACCGGCCGGCCTCGGCACGTCGTCGCTCGGCGACGACCTCGGCACGTCGTCGCTGGGCTGCCCGGAACCGGACGACCTCGGCACGTCGTCGCTGGGCTGCCCGGAACCGGACGACCTCGGCACGTCGTCGCTCGGCGACGACCTCGGCACGTCGTCGCTGGGCGACGGCCTGGGCAGGACCTTGAGACGGGCGAAGTCGTCGTGGTCGAGCAGGATCCGCTCCTTCGGCGGCGTCACCGCTTCGGTGGTCGCCGGTATCTCCCAGCCGAACCGTTCCAGCGCCTTGACGAAGGCATCGACGATCTCGGGGTCGAAGTCGCTGCGCTTGGAGCGGACGATCTCGGCGAGCGCTTCCTCGTGTGACCGGGCGGCCCGATAGGAGCGCGACGTCGTCATCGCGTCGTAGGCGTCGGCGACCGAGATGATCCGGGCGAACTGTGGAATGTCGAGACCCTTGAGACCGGCGGGATATCCGCTGCCGTCGAACCGCTCGTGATGGTGCAGGATTCCGTCGTAGGCGTCCTGCAGGAAGTCGATGTGCCCGACCAGGTCGACTCCACGGGCGGGATGCAGACGGATGGCGGCGAACTCCTCACCGGACAGCGATCCCGACTTCCTGATCACCTGGGTGGGGACGCCCACCTTGCCGACGTCGTGTAGCAGCCCGGCGTTGGTGAGCATGGTCAGCCGCCGTTGGTCGAAGCGCATCACCTTGCCGATGCTCGTGACGCCGTTGCTCACCCTCTCGCTGTGGCCGCGTGTGTACAGGTCCTTGTTCTCGACGACCTTGGCCAGCGCCGAGAGCGTGGCCGCCTGGGCGCGACGCTCCACCTCGTACTGTCCGAGCGCCCATCGAGCGACGACGAACGGCAGCAACATCGGGATCGCCGCCAACCAGTGCAGGCCTCCGAGCCAGAGGACGGCCATCACGACTCCGAGCAGGCCGAAGCCCAGCAGCCGGACCAGGGTTGGCACGACGTGCTTGCGGATCACGCCCAGCGGCTGCTCCCCGGTGTCGAGCCAGAAGACGCAGGCGAGCAGAACCATGTTGACGACGAGGAACCCGACGTTCGACACGAGCGCATCCCCGGCGAGCTCGAGGATGGAGAGTCCCTCGACGGACTCGACCGGGCCGCCACGCAGGGCGGTATAGATCGCGCCTGCGACCGAGACGGCGATCACCGACTGCGCCGCGTTGTAGAGCCGCTTGTCCAGCCCGTACGCGCGGCGCAGGACGATGAAGTTGGCGCTCGCGGCGATGATCGCCCCCGGCGCCCCGGCGACGAACAGCGCGGTCACCGAGACGACGGAGCTCAAAGAGGTGAGAACCCGTTCACCGAGCCGGGACTTCCAGGAGCCCACGACCCATACCAGGGCCGCCAACGCAAGAACCTCCGACCACTTTTCAACGTGGCCAGAGGCAGCGACGACAATGGCGCCCGAGAGGGCGACCAGGAAACCTATGTAGATCTTAAGGAGGAGGCGGCTGTGCGACATGCGCACCCCTCCTTGCTAACCGGCGGTGGAACCGCCCGGGGGACTCATCCCCACTCTACGGCGCGCCTCATGTGGTTCCTCCTTCGATCATCGCATGCTTGGGTGCAAAGTTTTTGGGTAATTGTTCGTTGGCAGGTTGGGCGGGCGGGTGGTCAGCCGCGCCAGGAGAAGCTGGGGGCCGCTATCCCGGAGTCGCCGGTTCACGCCATTCCAGGCTCTCAACCTGGGTAAGATGGTCAAGCATCTGAGAGATCCACTGCATGAGGTTCGCCTTTCTTGCCGACTCACGTTTGCGAATCTGCCGGTTGTAACGCTGTGTGTTCGCTTGGTTACTAATATGAGTATTACTGTCAACGAATGCCGCGTCTATGCCCAAACCCGACGACTTTTCGGCTGGCTTTTTAGAGGGATCTGAGCAGATTAGGTGACTATGCCGGTCCGTGGGACGATTCCCCCGTCGGCTGAGAGCTCGCCCGGACGGTCGACAGCCGCAGCAGAGAGTCCCGAAGCCCAGGAGGCAGCATGTCCAAGAACGGCCGTAAGCGGCGCGCTCGGCGCAAGAACAAGGCCAACCACGGCAAGCGCCCCAACGCCTGAACCATCGCAGTACCCGCAAACGAGGGCCCCGCTCGAGACTCGAGCGGGGCCGATTTTACGGGCAGCACGGCCAGACAGTTCGGCCAAACAGTTCGGGCCAACCGCCGGGGCGAGCCGTCGACTAGCTCTCGGACTGGTCCGCGGTGGGTGAGCTTCCCGCCGTCGGGGCGTTCACGGTCAGCTGCACCTGGTGGATGGAGAGGAGCACCCGGGCCCGGAGGCTGGACGGGGCGCGCTCGCAGCATGACCGCGCGACCAACATCTTGACCAGGCGCTCGAGGTCGTACTTGGCCAGACACGGCGCGCAGTCATCGAGATGTTCCTGGATCTCGGAATTGCTCGCCTGGTCCATCTCATTGTCGATGAACAGGAACAACCGCTTGAGCGTCGCCGAACAGTCGTTCTCGGCGGGGTCGGCGCCCGCGGTCACGACTGCTCCCCCGCCCCGGACTCGGCACCGGCGCGGGCGAGCCCACGATCGCGTGCGTAGTCCTGCAGGAGCTCCCTCAGCTGGCGACGGCCTCGATGCAGCCGGGACATCACTGTGCCGATCGGCGTATCCATGATCTCGGCAATCTCTTTGTAAGGGAAGCCCTCGACGTCCGCCAGATAGACGGCCAGCCGGAAGTCGTAGGGAAGCCGCTGCAGCGCGTCCTTGACGTCGCTGTCGGGCAGGTGCTCGAGCGCCTGGGTCTCGGCTGACTTCAGGCCGCTCGACATGTGGGAGTCGGCACGTGCGAGCTGCCAGTCCTCGACCTCCTCGGTCATCGACTGCTGGGGCTCGCGCTGCTTCTTCCGATACGTGTTGATGAAGCTGTTGGTCAGGATGCGGTAGAGCCATGCCTTGAGGTTGGTGCCCTCCTGGAACTGGTGGAAGGCGGTGTATGCCTTGGCGAAGGTCTCCTGGACCAGATCCTCGGCGTCTTGCGGGTTGCGGGTCATGCGCATCGCAGCCGAGTAGAGCTGGTCGATGAAAGGCAGCGCGTCCCGCTCGAATCGGGCGGTGCGCTCCTCGGGCGTCTCCGTGGCGGGGGTGGTTGTCATCGCCGTCGAGTCTACCTGTCGGCCTCCGACAGCCCCCGCGTCCGCGTGCCCGCCGGAGGCGTACCCACGCAGCACTCCCTCTGCCTCCGAGACCACCGAACCTTCGAGGGACTGGACGGTGCTGAGCACAGCCAACCTCCTCCGGTTCCACGTGTCTCCGACATCAGGTCACAACACCGAGCCGACGACACTTCTTCCCGCCGGCCGGCGCGAGTTCACGAAACAGAGACGGTGCCGCAGCGCCGAATCAGGTATGACTGCGGTCAGGGGATGTCGCGGGTCATCCACTCCAGGCAGGCTTCGACGACGATGCCGAGAGCCTCCGAACGGGTAAGAGGACCGCCGGAGCTCACCTGGAAGCCGTGATCCGCCCCCGGGATCACGGCCATGTCGACACTGTTCGGGGAACTCGTCGGGCCGGCCGAACGTGTCCCGCTCCCCCTGGACGACGAGGGTCGGCACCGCCGAGCCCATCAGCTCGTCCAGCCGGGATCGATCCGGGCGTCCCGGCGGGTGCAGGGGGAACGCCAGCGCGAGGCAGCCGACGGCGCCGAGGCGGTGGGCCGTACGCGTGGCAACCCGGGCGCCGGCGCTTCGACCTCCGACCACCAACGGACTGCGATGGCGCAGCCGGCCCACCACGTGGACGAACGCCTCGTCCAGCAGGGCCGGCGAGGACGCCACCTTCTTGCCGGCCACCACCCAGGGCTGCTCGACCAGCAGGACGGAGATGTCCTGGCGCGGGAGGCTCGCGGCAAGCGCACGCAGATCGGGGGCACCGGTACCACCGCCTGCTCCGTGCCCGAGCACCAGCGTCGCGATCGGACGGTGTGCGCGGTACGCGATGAGAGCGGCGTCACCCTGTGGCGTGGGCACCAGCCGTCGGCTCGCCGTGGCCATCACTGCGGAAGCTGGGGCTCAGCCGCCATCGGCTCCACCAGCTCCGGACCGTTGTTGCGGACATTGTTGACCATCGTCGACACCGGGAACGCCTCCAACCGCCCGGGCGCGGCCGGGACCAGCAACGGCAACAACGAGTCCTTGTCGTCGGTGCGGGGATCGAGCCAGGCGTCGTAGCGCTCCTTTTCGACGAGCAGCGGCATCCGGTCATGGATCTGGCCTACCGCGTCCTCCGCCGTGGTCGTCAGCACCGTGCATGTCCAGCGGAACGCCTCCGCGTCGTCCTCGTCGCGGCTGCGGTCGCGCCAGATCTCGTACAGTCCGGCCATCGCCAGCACACCGTTGTCAGCCGGGTGGATGAAGAACGGCTGCTTGACCGGTTTGCCCTTGGCAGTCTTGTTGCTGGTCGCGTACCACTCGAAGTAGCCGTCGGCCGGGAGCAGGCAGCGCCGGGAGGCGAACGCGCGCCGGAAGGACGGCTTCTCGGCGACAGTCTCCATCCGCGCGTTGATCAGCCGGTTCCCGATCGAGGGGTCCTTCGCCCAGGAGGGAACGAGCCCCCAGCGCACGACCGTCAGCCGTCGCTCCGGCGGATCGTCGGCAGGGGCCTCGCGCGGGGCGCGCTCCAGCACCGCGTAGACGTTCTTGGTGGGGGCCACGTTGAAGTCCGGCTCCAGCGACTCGCGGACCATCACGCGGTCGACCTCGAACTCCTCGACCAGATCCTCAGGCTTCCTGCTCGCTGCATACCTGCCGCACATGCCCGCCAGCGTTGCACATCCGCGCCGGGGACCTGAAGCCGTCGTCCGCACGTGTTCGCATCCGTTACGTCACGCAGTTCGAGGATCCCTACCCTCAGGACGCATGACGCAACCCCGGGCTGTGGCAACGTAGCCTCGTGCCGATCCCGATGCACGTCCCCAGAGCCCTCCCCAGTGACAGAGTGCTGGCCGGCGACCTCGCCCACCACGCCGAGCAGACTGTCCGCGTCGCCGGCTGGATCCACCGGCGCAGGCGGCTCTCCGGGGTCACCTTCCTGGTGCTCCGGGACCGCAGTGGCCTGGTCCAGGTGGTCGTCAAGCACCCCGCCGTGGTCGAGCGGGTGGCCGCCCTGGGCGAGGAGTCGGTCGTCGACGTCGTCGGCCAGGTGACGCCCAGCGCCCAGGCGCCGGGCGGGTACGAGATCACGGACCCGCGGATCACCGCCCTGGGCGATCCGGCCGCGACACCTCCGGTCGAGCTCTGGCGTCCCCGGCTCAACGCCGGCCTCGCTGTCCTGCTGGACAACGCCGCGGTGACGCTCCGGCATCCGCTGCCCAGGGCCCGCTGGCAGCTGGCGGCCGCAACCATGCGCGGTTTCCGGGACACGCTGGACCGACTGGGTTTCACCGAGGTGCAGAGTCCCAAACTGGTCGGCACGTCAACCGAGTCTGGTGCCAACGTCTTCGAGGTGGACTACTTCGGCCGGCCGGCGTATCTCGCGCAGTCCCCGCAGTTCTACAAGCAGACCCTGGTCGGCGTCTTCGAGCGGGTGTACGAGATCGGACCGGTGTTCCGTGCCGAGCCTCATGACACGGTCCGGCACCTGGCTGAGTACGTGTCACTCGACGTCGAGTTCGGGTTCATCGAGGACCATCGTGACGTCATCGCTCTGCTGCGGGACGTCGTCGCCGGCATGGTGGACGGCATCCGGGAGTTCGCCCCCGATGCGCTTCGCCAGTTGGACATCACGCTGCCGGACGTGCCATCGGCATTCCCGGTGATCCACTTCGCCGACGCGCTGGCTCTTGTCGGCGCACCCGAGGACGAGCCCGACCTCGCCCCCGCCCACGAACGGGCCCTGGGTGACTGGGCGCGGCGCGAGCACGGAGGTGACTTCGTCGCCGTCGAGGGGTACCCGATGCGCAAACGGCCGTTCTACACTCACCCGCAGCCGTCCGACCCGACCTGGTCGAACTCCTTCGACCTGCTTTTCCGCGGCCTCGAGCTCACGACAGGCGGCCAGCGCCTGCACCGGTACCGCGACTACGTCGACGCGCTGGCCGCCAGCGGCGAGATGATCGAGCCGTACGAGACGTACCTGCAGACCTTCCGGCATGGCATGCCGCCGCACGGTGGGTTCGCGATCGGGCTGGAGCGCTGGGTCGCGCGCCTGGTGGGCGCCGAGAACATCCGCGAGACGGCACTGTTCCCGCGCGATCTGCACCGCCTTACGCCCTGAACCAGGTGCCGCGGGCCGCTGGGCGGTGTGCGCGGCGCACCGGCACGGAGTATGAATATCGTCATGACCGTCATCAGACTGATCGCGCGCCCGATGCTCGCTTCGATGTTCGTCGTCGGGGGGATCGACGCCATCCGGAACGCCGAAGCGCTGGTGGGGCGCTCCAAGCCCGTCATCGACAAGCTCGTTCCACTGGTCCAACGGACGGCTCCGCAGCTGCCGATTCCCACCGATCCCAAGAGCCTGGTGCGACTCAACGGCGCAGCTCAGGTCGTGGCCGGACTGGCACTCGCGACGGGGAGATCACCGCGGTTGTCTGCCCTGGTGCTGGCCGCCTCGATGGTCCCCACGACGGTTGCCGGCCACCGCTTCTGGGAGGCCGACGATCCGTCAACCAAGGCGACGCAGCGCACCATGTTCTTCAAGAACGTGTCGATGACCGGCGGCCTGGTGCTTGCGGCTGTCGACACGCAGGGCCGACCCGGGCTGGCCTGGCGGGCACGCCGGGCGGCGCAGGACGCGCAACGCGAGGCCAGGCACGCCCGCCGGCTCGCCAAGCGGGACGCCAAGCTCGCCAGAAGGAACCTGCCGTTCGGTTGATCGGCCGGCACAACCCACCACGTCCGGGCGCCGGCGACCGTTAGTGTCGGAGGCGATGATCTCTGCGACGCCGCTGCCTTCCGCCCCGGCCGTGCCGTGGCCCGCACCGCTGGCCCGACGGCCCCTCGACGCGACCCTCGTCCTCCCGGGCTCGAAGTCCCTGACAAACCGCGCGCTCGTGCTGGCCGCGCTCGGCGACGGACCATCGACGATCACCAGCCCGCTCCGCGCGCGGGACACGCTGCTCATGGTCGCCGCATTGAGGGCGCTGGGCTTGGTCATCGAGGACATCGGAACCCCTCCCGGCGCCTGGCGGGTCGCGCCGCGCCGGCTGGCCGGTCCCGCAGACATCGACTGCGGGCTGGCTGGCACCCTGATGCGCTTCGTTCCGCCGCTGGCGGCCCTGGCCGACGGCGTCGTCCGATTCGACGGTGACGCGCATGCGCGGCTCCGTCCGATGGGGCCGATGATCACCGCGCTCCGGGATCTCGGTGTGACGGTAGAGGACGGCGGCGGACACTCCCTGCCGTTCTCGGTCGTCGGTTCATCGCGGGTCGCCGGCGGGCCGGTCACCCTGGACGCCTCGGGTTCCAGCCAGTTCGTGTCGGGTCTGTTGCTGGCCGGCTCCCGCTACGACCGCGGCATCGACGTGCGGCACGAGGGCAGGCGGGTACCCTCGCACCCCCACATCGCGATGACGGTGGAGCAGCTGCGGTTGCGCGGGGTCGAGGTGGACGTGCGCGGACCGGACCGCTGGGTTCTCCGGCCCGGGCCCATCCGGGCGACCGACGTGAGCGTGGAGCCCGATCTCTCCAATGCCGCTCCCTTTCTGGCCGCGGCACTGGTAACGGGCGGGACGGTGACGGTCCCGGGCTGGCCGAGGCATACCCAGCAGGCCGGAGACGCCCTGCGCGACCTCCTGGCGTCGATGGGCGCCCGGGTCGAGCTCGGCGACCCGGGGCTGGTCGTGCGTGGCGCCGGGCGGATCCTCGGTATCGACGCCGACCTGCACGAGGTAGGGGAGCTGACGCCGGTGATCGCGGCCCTGTGCGCATTGGCCGAAGGCCCCTCACATCTGGTCGGCATCGCCCACCTGCGGGGTCATGAGACCGACCGGCTGGCGGCGCTGAGCACGCAACTCAACGCGCTCGGCGGCGCCGTCGTCCAGACCGCCGACGGGCTGGACATCCGCCCGAGCCCGTTGCACGGTGGCGTCTTCCGCACCCACGACGACCATCGGATCGCCCACGCGGCAGCCGTTGTCGGGCTCGCGGTGCCGGGCATCGAGATCGACGACATCGCCACCACCGCGAAGACCTATCCGGACTTCCCGGAGGCCTGGCTGGCGCTGCTCGGAGCGGAGAGGACGCCCGCATGACCAGGCGCGGGTACGACGTCGACGACCACGAACAGTTCGACCGGCCCCGGCGGCACACCCGGCCGCGGACCAAGGAGCGCCCGGCCCATCTCGAGGCGATCAGCGCGTTCGTGGTGGCGGTCGACCGCGGGCGCTACACCTGTCTGGTCAGCGGCGAGCACGGCGACCGCCTCATCACCGCGATGAAGTCCAGGCCGCTCGGCCGCAAAGGGGTGGTGGTCGGCGATCGCGTGCGCATCGTCGGCGACGTGTCCGGCGACTCCGGCAGCCTGGCACGGATCGTCGAGGTGATGCCGCGCGCCACAGTGCTGCGCCGGACCGCCGATGACGACGACCCGGTCGAACGTGTCGTCGTCGCCAACGCCGACCAGCTCGTGGTGGTCGCGGCGCTCGCCGATCCCCCGCCGCGCCGCCGGCTGATAGACCGGTGCCTGGTCGCCGCCTACGACGCCGGCCTGGAGCCACTGCTCTGCCTGACCAAACCCGACCTGGCCGACCCCGAGGACCTGCTCTCGATCTACCGTCCGCTCGGCGTGCCCTACGTGATCACGCACCGCGGCAAGCAGCTCTCCGACATCAAGGACCGGCTGATCGACCGGGTCAGCGTGCTCGTCGGGCACTCGGGCGTCGGCAAGTCGACGCTCGTCAACGGTCTGGTGCCCGGGACCGACCGCGCGATCGGGCACGTCAACATCGTGACCGGCCGAGGTCGCCACACCTCGACATCGGTGGTGGCCCTCCGGCTGCCGTTCGGTGGCTGGGTCGTCGACACACCGGGGATCCGGTCCTTCGGGCTCGCCCACGTCGACGTCAACCGGATCATCGAGGCGTTCCCGGACCTTGCCGCGCTCACCGGTCCCTGTCCGCGCGGTTGCACGCACGGGGAGGGCGCACCCGAGTGCGGGCTCGACCTGGCGCTGGCCAGCGGGGAGACCGACGCCGCACGCGTGGAGTCTTTCCGGCGCCTGCTCGCCAGCCGCGACCAGCCCGAAGACGACTGAACCAGCGCCCACGGCGCGCGGTCGGCTCAGCTCCCGGTGGGGTACTGCGGGTACACGACTCTGGATCCGGCCTCACCGGTGCGGACCACCTGGACGATGACGACGACCGCCGCGAGAACCAGCAGAGCACTCACTGCGTACTGAAGCGCCTTGGGCCCCACAGCAGCGCGCTCACCTCGACCGGACCGAAGCCCCGACGAGCCCCCCAACACCCACGCGGTGGCGAGCGACACCACGGTGAACCCGATCATGAACAGTCGCAAGGTCTTCGCGAGACTCTGGTGATGGTCGATCGCTGCGCCAGTGAGCCCCAGGTCGGACCGGAACGTGAGGCCGCTCTGCACCGCGACGAGGACGTTGACAAGCGAGATGACGGTGAGCGCCACGAGAGGCCATCGCAGCAGGTAGCGCCACCGGGGCAGCGCCACGAAGAGGACGGCGCACAGGGCCGCCAGCGGGACGAAGATGACTGCCGCGTGCACGACGAGCACGTGGAGTGGAAGCCCACGGAACTCACCGAACATCGCATCCCTCGCAAGCGGTCGACTGGTGACGATTGGCACCCTAGCGAACGCAAACGGCCGGACCCGGGTTCATTCGGCTGTGCGAGTCGGGTGCAGCCGCCGCGGCGCTGGTCGTAGCCTCTTCGCATGCCCGCGACCCACACCGACGATCTGCGGCTGGCGCATGTCCTGGCCGACGATGCGGACTCGTTGACGATGAACAGGTTCAAAGCTCTTGACCTGCACGTCACCACCAAGCCGGACCTGACCCCGGTGACCGACGCGGACCAGGCCGTGGAGGACGGGATCCGGCGGGCACTGGGCCGCGCACGTCCACGTGACTCCGTGCTCGGTGAGGAGCGGGGCGGGTCCGGTTGGGGCAGCCGTAGGTGGATCATCGACCCGATCGACGGCACCAAGAACTTCATTCGTGGAACCCCTGTCTGGGCCACGCTGATCGCGCTGATGATCGAGGACGACGTGGTCGTGGGCTGCGTGTCGGCGCCGGCGCTCGGGCGACGCTGGTGGGCGGCGCGCGGCGACGGCGCGTGGACCGGCAAGTCGCTGTTCTCGGCATCGCCATGCCGAGTCTCCGACATCGACCGGCTCGAGAACGCGTCACTGTCGTACTCCGGACTGGGTGGCTGGGAGGAGCACGACCGGCTCGGCGACTTCCTGGCGTTGACCCGGCGCTGCTGGCGCACGCGCGCGTACGGAGACTTCTGGTCGCACACCTTGGTCGCGGAGGGAGCGGTGGACCTCGCAGCGGAGCCCGACCTGGAGCTGTACGACATGGCCGCGTTGTCGGTGATCGTCGAGGAAGCCGGCGGACAGTTCACGTCGCTCAGCGGTCAGGAGGGACCGCACGGTGGCAATGCGCTGTCCAGCAACGCGCGGCTGCATGACCAGGCCCTGGCCCTGATCGGTGAGCTGCCGGACGAAACCGGCTCCAGGGAGGAGGAGCCGGACGACGACGGTGGCAGCGTGCACGACCTGCACGCCGGCCGACCCCAGCCACCCGACCGCTGACCTGGCCTACCAGGAGCGAGCGCTACCCGCGCTGCGGAGTGGAGCGGGGGCGGCTCAGCCGCGCGAGCAGCCAGGGTGCGACGACCAGTGCAGCGAGGTCGAACCAGCCGTAGCCGCCGGCCGCGCCGGAGGGTGGGTTCCCGATGGGCACCAGCCCGGTGGGGTCATGAGCCTGCCAGGTCCAGGCCGCGAGTGACGTACCGAGGATCTCCAGATAGCTGACGACCAGGAACGCCCCGACGTACAGCGGCCGCGACGGCCCCCAGCGGAGAAACCCCAGCAGGCAGACGAACCAGAAGGCGCCGAGCACGTCCACGCGGGAACCGACAACGAGACCGCCGATGGCGTATGCGCCGCCCATGACAACGACGGCGATCGTGCAGCCGCGCAGCTGCCTCCGCACGATTCTGCTGCGCCCGATGCCGAGCGCCGCCAGATAGACAAGGCCATGGCCGGGCGGCACATACAGGGGCACATTGTGGAAGCGGTAGATGTAGACCTCGAGCAGCGGCGAGAACGTGTACTCGACCGCACTGGCGAAGGCAACCACCACTGCGGTCTGCGCTCGGACCAGTGGTGACTCACGCGCCAGGACGAGGACCAGCACGAACCAGGTCAGGACGCCCAGCAGCCGCTGCGTCCACAGCGTGCCGTTGGCGTCGATCATCAGCACGAGAGTGATCCAGGCCATCAGGGCTACGGCCTCACGACCTCCGACGACGCTGCGGGCGGCCGTCCGACGCGCGCGGGCCTCCAGCGTGGTGGTCACGGGCCCATCGTTGCAGTCCGTTCCCGGCGGCCGTGATCGGCCGTGGTCGACCGCCACACGGACCGCAGGAAAAAAAGAATCAGGCTCCGACCAATCCGCGGGTCCGGCGACGCCGAACAGAGGGATGGCGGGTGTCAAGCGCGCGGTCAGAGATCTTGACCGGAAGGGAGGCGTAGCTGACGTCGCTGGGTCCGAGGGGGATCCACGACGTCGTACCCGGCCGATTCGTCCAATGCCGCCGGACAGGGTCGTCCTCACGAGCCGGGTGGAGAGTCCGCACGGCGATCTCCGTTCCCACGGGAAGGTAACCCCCATGCACAAGTCTCGTCGCTGGCGTCGTTCCGCCACGGCCATGGCAGCCACCGGAGGCGTACTCGTCGCCGCCGGGATGGCGGGCCTGGTGCCGTCCGGGGCGATCGCCTCAAGCCACCGGGAGGCTCCGCTCATCTCCGGCCTCCCCCAGTACGACAACACCGACACCTACGCATTCGTCAGCCCAGACAAGCCCCGGTCCGTCACGTTGGTCGGCAACTGGATCCCGTTCGAGGAGCCAGCCGGTGGGCCGAACTTCTACTCGTTCGCCACCGATGCCCGCTACAACTTCAAGATCGACAACGACGGGGACGCGAAGGCCGACATCACGTACCGGTGGACCTTCCGGAACCACTACCGGAGCAAGAACACGTTCCTGTACAACACCGGACCGGTCACCAGCCTCAAGGACAAGAACCTGAACTACTACCAGACGTACAAGCTGGTGAGGGTCGCCAACGGGCACAGCAAGGTGCTCGTGGACCACGTCAGGGTGGCTCCGTCCTACGTGGGCAAGGCATCGATGCCGAACTACGCCAAGCTGCACAACCAGGCGATCAAGCGGTTCGGTCACAAGGACGGATTCAGGGCCGCTACGTGGGCCGGGCAGGCCGACGACTCGTTCTTCGCCGACCTGCGCGTCTTCGACCTGCTGTACGGCGGGGACCTGTCGGAGGTCGGCGACGACTCTCTGGCCGGCTTCGGCGTGAACACGATCGCGCTGCAGATCGGCAAGTGGAACCTGGCCAAGAACGGCAACTCCAAGAAGAACCCGATCATCGGCATGTGGTCCACAACGGACCGCCGCGGAGTCAACGGGAAGTACCACCAGATCTCCCGCCTCGGCATGCCGCTGGTCAACGAGGTGGTCATCCCCACCAAGGACAAGGACAGGTTCAACGCGTCCAAGCCGAGGAACGACGGACAGTTCCTGAACTACGTGACCAAGCCGGAGCTGCCGCAGCTGATCGAGGCCATCTACGGCGTCAACGCGCCGGCGCAGCCTCGAAACGACCTGGTTTCAGTGTTCCTCACCGGGGTCAAGGGGCTGAACCAGCCCAAGAACGTGACCCCCAGTGAGCAGCTGAGGCTGAACATGTCGATCCCGCCGACGAAGAACCCGAGCCGGCTCGGTGTCCTCGCCGGGGACAACGCCGGATACCCGAACGGCCGGCGGCTCGCTGACGACGTGATCGACATCTCGCTGAAGGTCGTGGAAGGTGCACTGCTGGGCAAGGACACGAGCGCCTTCCAGGACGCCGTGAACCGCAACGACAAGGCGTTCAAGCAGTCGTTCCCCTACGTCGCACTTCCCGTCTCGGGATCTGACCGCTCACCCCACCCGAACGGCGCGGGCATCACGCCGTTCACCGGTGGTGACAGCACGGGTGGCTCGAACGGGAACCCGTCAGGGGTCCCGGTCCTGCCGATCTCCGCGATCCTCCTCGGCCTCGCGGCCCTGGCAGGGGCGGGAGTGACCGTGATCCGCAGGCCGAAGGCTCACACGGCCTGACCCTCCGGCTGCCTGCCCGCGGCACCGACCGCGGGCAGGCAGCACCACACCTCCGTCGAGGCGGGAAGGCAGCAGCACGGAAGGCACCGCAGGCATCGCGAAAGGAACGTCATGCGCCGCGCACTACTCGTCAGCGTCCTGGCCGGCATCCTGGTCGCCGCAGGGGCAGTCGGCCTGATCCGCAACGTCGGTGGCACCGGACCGGCGGCTGCCACCGGCAGCATCGACCCGGGCGGGCTCACGCAGCTGCGCGGCGACGACCTGGCCGGCACCGTGACCGCCCTGCAGGAACACCTGCGTGCGCAGCCGGCGGACGCGCGCGGCTGGGCAACGCTCGGTGTCGCGTATGTCGAGATGGCCAGGCTCACCGGGGACGCCAGCTACTACCCCAAGGCCGCCGACGTTCTCGACCGTTCGGAGAGGATCACGCCGGACGACAACGACCTGGCCCTGGCGGGCAAGGCGGCGCTGGCTGCGGCGCGGCACGAGTTCGGACTCGCGCTGCGGGATGCGCGGGCGGCGTTGGCGATCAACCCCTATCAGCTGCAGGCGCTGGTGATCCGCGTCGATGCACTGACCGAGCTGGGGCACTACCGCGCCCAGCTCACCGCGCTGCGACAAGCAGACAGGCGTCAGCCCGGCGTCCCGGTGTTCGCCCGCTACTCGTACGCCGAGGAGCTACGGGGGCGCATCCCGCGCGCGGAGAGCCTGCTGCGACGAGCCCTGCACAGCTCGACGGTACGGACCGACCAGGCCTACCTACTGACCCTGCTTGCCGATCTGCAGCGCCGGTCCGGCCACCTCGACGCGGCCGGAGCCCTGATCTCCCAGGCCCTCACCGCCGTACCGGACTACGTGCCGGCGCTGGCCAGCCGCGCACGTCTGATGGTCGCCCGGCATGAGCTGCCGAAGGCGGTGCGCGCCTGGAAGGACGTCACCTCCCGGCTGGCGCTGCCGGAGTACCTCCTTGAGCTGGGTGAGCTGTACGAGGCAACGGGCCACCCCAGTCGCGCGCACCAGCAGTTCCACGTGCTGCAAGCGACCAAGATGCTGCTCGCCGCCAACGGCGTCCGGGTGGACCTCGAGACGGCGCTCTACGAGGCCGACCACGGCTCCCCAGCAGCGGCCCTCGACGCGGCTCGTGACGAGTGGAGCCGCCGGCACAGCGTCCAAGTCGCGGACGCGCTCGCCTGGGCCCTGCACGTGAACGGCCGCGATGAGGCGGCCATCCGCCTGTCCCGATTCGCGACCCGGATGAACACGCCGGCCGCCATGCTGTGGGTCCATCGCGGACGGATCGAGGCGGCGCTCGGACGTGACGCCGCGGCCACGACGGACATCCGACGGGGTCTGGCACTCGACCCCGGACTCTCTCCCTGGCAGGTCGACCGGGCCCGGACCGCTCTCATATCGCTGGAGGGATCCCGATGAACCGACTGACCCGGGCCATGCTCCGGGCCGGCACCGTCGTCGTGGCCGCGGTCGCGGTCGTCACCGGCGTCGGGGCTGCCGCCGCGATCGCACACCCACTGGGCAACTTCACGGTCAACCGCTACACCGGCAGCCTCGTGTCCCCTGACCACGTGCTCCTGGATCACGTGCTCGACTTCGCGGAGATCCCGACCGCGCAGTTCGGTGACCAGATCAAGTCCCTCCCCGAGCTCGCCGCGCGGGAGTGTGACAGCGAACGCCACAACCTCGCTGTCACGGTGGCGGGCGACAGGGTGGCGCTGCGCAGCCTCAGCGCCCGCGGATCCCTCGGCACGGGTCAGGCGAACCTGCCGCTGCTCAGGGTGGAGTGCCTGTTGCGTGGCGACTTCCCCGCCCTGCGGGGCAGCACCGATGTCACCGTTGTGGACACATCCGCCGGTCGGCAGATCGGCTGGCGGGAGATGACTGCCCGCGCCGACAAGACCACGATGGTCCACTCCGACGTCTCGACCGACACGATCAGCGCCCGGCTGTCGAGCTATCCGCGCGATCTGCTCAGCTCGCCGCTGGACCAACGCTCGGCCGCCCTGGTGGTACGCCCCGGCGGGCCACCCGGAACCCTGGAGACCTCCACCGGTGGGCCGCCGGCGACGGATGAGGCGAGCGGCGTCAACCGCTTCACCGAATGGATCGCCGGGTTGCTCGACGAGCCGGGTACCGGCATCGCTGCCCTGACGCTGCTCGCGGCACTCGCGCTCGGTGCCACCCACGCGGTGGCGCCCGGCCACGGCAAGACCGTGATGGCCTTCTATCTGGTCGACCAGCACCGCAGATCCGTACGCACCGCGTTCTCGGTGGGCCTGACCGTGACGCTGGCGCACACCGCATCAGTGCTGGGTCTCGGCCTGCTGATCACCGCAGGCTCGACGCTCTTCTCGTTCGACCGGATCTACCCGTGGCTCACCGCGGCGAGCGGCGTGCTCATCCTCGTACTGGGAGTGGCGCTGCTGCGTGCCGCGCTGCGCGGAAAATCAGCGCATGATCACGGGCACGGCCATGCGCACGGTCACGGGCACGGCCACGGTCATGAGCACGGGGGGCACGGTCATGTGCACGGGGATACCGCGCCGGGTTCGAGGCGCTCCAGTGTGATCACGCTCGGGATCGCCGGCGGGCTGGTGCCGAGTCCGTCGGCTCTCATCATCCTGCTGGCTGCGACCGCTGTCGGCCGGCCCTGGTTCGGTGCACTGGCTGTGCTGGCGTTCGGCGTGGGGATGGCGCTGACACTCATGGCGGCCGGTCTGCTCGCATCGGGGCTGACCCAGCGGTTGCAGGCCCTCACCGTACGCAGCACAAGCCAGTGGGCGCGTCTGGTCAGGGCGGGCCTCGCGTACGGCGCGGCCGGCGGAGTGTGCCTGGTCGGCGCCGGACTGGTGTTGCGCGCGGCACTGACCATCTGATCGCCGCCGGAGGGGCGGTGATCCGTCGACGGCGCCGCCGGGGGCGCGCGGTTACCATCCTGGCGGAGAGAAGTCCGTCCCGCGGGCCGGACCGGCGGCGACGGAGGCTCGACCGACATGGCGGTGCCGATCAGCGAGGGGCCGATCAGCAAGGGGCCCATCAGCGACAGGCTCGATAACGACCGGCCCGGCGGCGGGGCGGGCTCGCCGACCGCCACGGCGCTCACACTCGACATCAATGGCGCCCCGCACCGGCTGACGCTCGACAACCGGACGTCGCTCCTGGACGCCCTGCGCAACCACCTCGACCTGACCGGCTCGAAGAAGGGCTGCGACCACGGCCAGTGCGGCGCATGCACGGTCCTGGTCGACGGCAGACGGGCGAACGCGTGCCTGCTGTTCGCGGTGGCGGTCCAGGACCGGCGGATCACCACGGTCGAGGGGCTGGCGAACGGCGACACGCTGCACCCGCTGCAACAGGCCTTCCTCGACCGGGACGCCTACCAGTGCGGGTACTGCACGCCGGGTCAACTGTGTTCAGCTGTCGGGATGCTGGCCGAGGCCGATGCCGGCTGGCCCAGCTCGGTCACGCCCGCCGATGCGATCCGCGTCGAGGGTGCCGCCGGCCTGACAGTGGACGAGGTGCGGGAGCGGATGAGCGGCAACCTGTGCCGGTGCGGTGCCTACGCCAACATCGTGCCGGCCATTCTCGACGCGGCGACCGTGCGTTCTCCGGTCGACGGGGTGGACCGGTGAAACCCTTCGGCTACCAGTCGGTGCGCTCCACAGCCGAGGCGGTCGCCTCGGTCTCGGAGTCGCGCGAAGCGATGTTCCTCGCCGGTGGCACCAACCTCGTGGACCTGATGCGCGTAGGGGTCGTCAGCCCTGACCTGCTCGTGGACGTGACCCGGCTGCCGATGGACCAGATCGAACCGACCGGGGAGGGCGGGCTGCGGATCGGCGCGGTGGTGCGCAATAGCGACCTCGCCGCTGATCCCGAGGTGCGTTCCCGCTATCCCGTCCTCTCCCAGGCGCTGCTCGCGGGGGCCTCCGGCCAGCTGCGCAACATGGCGACGGTGGGTGGAAACCTGCTGCAACGCACCCGCTGTCTGTACTTCCAGGACGTCTCAAAGCCATGCAACAAACGCCGACCTGGCTCGGGCTGTCCCGCACGAGAAGGCATACACCGGGACCTCGCGATCCTCGGGGCAAGCCAGGCGTGCATCGCGACCCACCCGTCCGACATGGCCGTCGCCCTGTCCGTGCTCGAACGCGGTCGTACACGTCGTCGGCCCGGGCGGACAGCGCCGGCTCACCTTGGACGAGCTGTATCGGTTGCCCGGCGACGACCCGAGCCGCGACACTACGCTGGCGCACGGCGACCTGATCACCTCCGTCGTGCTGCCGCCGGCAGCCCCGCTGCTGGCGCGGTCGGGCTACCGCAAGGCACGCGACCGCACCTCGTACGCGTTCGCGCTCGGCTCGGTGGCCGCGGCCGTCCAGGTGCATGAAGGAACCGTCACCGACGTCAGACTGGCGTTCGGCGCGGTCGCGCACCGGCCCTGGCGCGCCCGCGCCGCCGAGGCCGCCATGCGCGGACGTCCGGCGACCGCGCGGGAGTTCGCCGCAGCGGTGGACGTCGAGCTGTCCGCGGCGCGGACTCTTCGCGACAACGCATTCAAGGTCCCGCTCAGCCGTGGTCTCGCGGTGGAGACACTGACCTGGCTGGCCCGATCCGAGGGCGGACCGGAAGGTGCCGGCCGATGAGCTCGGCCTCGGCGACACCGCCGGCACGCGTGGAGGGCCTCGACAAGGTGACCGGCCGCGCGCGCTACGCCTACGAGCACCAGCCGAAGGGGGTGGCGTACGCCTGGGTGGTGCAGTCGCGGGTCGCCCGCGGCCGGATCACCGCGATCGGTGCCCAGGAGGCGCTCCACCATCCCGGAGTGATCGCCGTCCTCTGGCACGCAAACGCGCCACGGCTCGAGAGCACCGGCGATCCGGTGCTGGCCGTGCTGCAGGCCCCCGACATCGCCTTCCACGGTCAGGTCGTCGCCCTGGTCCTCGCCGACACCGCAGAGACCGCCCGGGAAGCCGCGACCACCCTCGACGTCGGCTACGAGCCGCAGCCCCACGACGTCGTCCTCACCCCCGGCCATACCGGGTTGTACGCACCGGCTGGGTACGACAGCGGGCGTGGGGACCCTGACAGGGCGTTCGAGGCCAGCCCCGTGCGGATCGACGCCACCTACCTCACGCCCGCCCAGCACAACAACCCGATGGAGCCTCACGCGACCACCGCGGTCTGGTCTGGCGACTCGCTCACGGTCTTCGACTCCAACCAGGGTGGACACCCGGTACGCAACGCGCTGGCCACCGCGTTCGGGCTGCCACGCAGGTCCGTCCGCGTCATCAGCACCCACGTCGGCGGGGGCTTCGGCTCCAAGGGGACCCCGCGCCCGGCGGTCGTCCTTGCGGCGATGGCGGCCAAGGTCGCCGGGCGGCCGGTCAAGCTGACTCTCACCCGGCAGCAGATGTTCTCACTGGTCGGCTACCGGTCCCCGACGATCCAGCGGTTGCGGCTCGGGGCCGATGCCGACGGACGGCTACGGTCGGTCAGCCACGACGTGACCGTGCAGACCGCCACGATCAAGGAGTTCGTGGAAGCGGCCGCGGCGCCGACAGAGGTCATGTACGCGGCGGAGCACCGTCGGACCAGCCATCTCGTGACACGCCTCGACGTTCCGGTCCCGTCGTGGATGCGCGCACCCGGAGAGTGCCCCGGGATGTACGCGCTCGAGTCGGCGATGGACGAGCTCGCGCTGGCCGTGGGGATCGACCCGATCGAGCTGAGGGTCCGGAACGAGCCCGGCGTCGACCCCGAGACCGGGGAGCCCTTCTCCAGCAGGAACCTGATTGCCTGTCTGCGGATCGGGGCGCAGCGTTTCGGCTGGGACGGCCGTGACCGGCGTCCACGCAGGCATCGCGACGGGCGGTGGTGGCTCGGCACCGGCATGGCGGCCTCCACCTACCCCACCCAGGTGTCGCCGGCGAGCGCCGCGGCCCGCGCCGACGCTTCGGGCCGTTTCACGGTCTCGATCAACGCGACCGACATCGGGACCGGCGCCCGGACGGTGCTGCTCCAGCTGGCCGCAGAGTCCCTGGAAGTCCCGACGGAGCTCGTCGAGATCAGGATCGGCGACACCGACCTCCCCCGGGCCGGCGTGGCCGGTGGCTCGATGGGCACCGCGTCGTGGGGGTGGGCCGTCACCAAGGCGTGCCGGCAGCTGCGCGAGCGCATCGACAGCTCGTACGACGGTGTCCCCCGCCCGGGTCTCGAGGTGAGCGCCGACACCAAAGAGGACATCGCGGCCATGGAGCCGTACAGCCGCCATGCCTTCGGAGCCCAGTTCGTGGACGTGCGTGTCGACGGCAGCACCGGCGAGGTGCGGGTGCCACGGATGGTCGGCGTGTTCGCCGCCGGCCGGATCGTCAACGCTCGCACCGCCCGGTCGCAGCTGATCGGTGGCATGACGATGGGTCTGTCCATGGCGCTGCACGAAGAGGGCGTCATGGACGTCGCGTTCGGTGACTATGCCAACCACGACCTTGCCAGCTATCACGTCGCGGCATGCGCCGATGTCGGCGACATCGACGTCAGCTGGCTGGCAGAGGACGACCCTCACCTGAACGGCACCGGGACCAAGGGGATCGGAGAGATCGGGATCGTCGGAACCGCGGCGGCGATCGCGAACGCGGTCCATCACGCCACCGGTGTCCGGGTGCGCAAGGTGCCGATACATCCGGAGGACCTGCTCACCGGCCTTTGACCCCGGTCGGCTGTCGCAGGCGGGTTCCAGGCACTACCCTGTGTCGCACCACACACGTCAACGACATCAGAGGACGGATCGTCACGCACCTGGGAGGGCCTCGATGCGGATCAACGACATACTGCACACCAAGGGCGCCGGCGTGATCACGGTTACCCCGCAGGCCAGCATCCGTGAACTGGTCTCCCTGCTCGCCGAGCACAACGTCGGCGCACTCGTGGTGAGCCACGACGGCAAAGCCGTCGAGGGCATCGTGTCCGAGCGTGACATCGTACGCCGCCTGCAGTCCGACCCGGGCGTCCTTGACGCGACCGTCGACTCCATCATGACCTCCGATGTGGCCAGCTGCGATCCGCACGACAGCGTCGACGCGCTGATGCGGCTGATGACGGATCGCCGGATCCGGCATGTTCCGGTCGTCACCGACGGCGCGCTGCAGGGGATCGTGAGTATCGGTGACGTCGTCAAGTCGCGTATCGGGGAACTGGAGTTCGAGCGGGACCAGCTGAACAACTACGTGGGCAACACCCAGTAGCACATCAGAAGAGCGGCACCGCGACGCAGGCGGGAACGACGAGTCCCACGAGGAGCCACGGCGACAACCACGACCGCTCGTTGATCGCTCGCACCGCAACCACGGTGCCCAGCCCGACGATCCCGGACAGCACGAAGAGGCCGACGCCGGAGCCGTGACGTCCCTCGTCGTCCACAACCAGGGACATGATCCCGAGGCCGAGTGAGGCGATCATCCCGACCACGAACAGGACAGCGGAACCCGCCCAGCGCTGTGCTCCGGTGAGATCCATTGGACCGCCCCCGATACGTTGAACCGGCCGGGCCGAAACCCGACAGCGTGTCAGCGTATCCGACCCACTCGGCAGGTCGCCCCTGGCTGATGCCGAGCAACACGGCCGTCAGGGGCTGCCGGATCGAGTCTGCTGTCAGCCTGCGACGATCAGGTCGCGCAGTGGCTCCGCGTAGCCGAGGCTGGTGGCCGACGTGCCACGACGGACGAACTCCACGCCGGGTGGCCACGCGGCAACGTATTGATCGCCGGTGGCGCCGTCGTACCTGATGAAAACCACATCGTCGATGTCGATGCCGAACAGGTGGAAGCGACCTTGCTCCGGCTGCCAGCCCAGGCTCGCGGCGACGCCAGCGGCGTAGCGCCGCCGGACCGCCGGATCCGCGACCGGGTGTGCGTTGCCACGAAGCTTGAACTCTCCTTCACCGCCGTCGCGACTCGTGACGATGCTGTGGACCAGAATGCGCGGCTCTCGGAGCAGATCCGCGGCCTTGCGGGACCCCCAGAGCATCGACAACAGCAGGCTGCCGTCGAGGAGGAACGGCTCGACCGGGCTCAGCCTGGCAGTTCCGTCCTTGCGGATGGTCACGATCAACAGCACCCCCGGGTCGATCAGGCGCTTCCTGCCGGCCGCCGCGAGCCTCGGTTGTGCCCGCTCCATCTCGGCCCAGCGCATCTTGGGTCCGTCCTTCCTCATGCCGAAGACGCCGACGCTCATGTCTACCGGGAGCCACCGACAGGCTCGCCCCGGGAATGACCGGATCGGGGCTCGCGTTGGGCCAATGGAACGACTATTCGAGATGGAAGGGTGTCGATGGCAACGACGGAGGCGAGTGGCGAGACGCTGGCCAAGACCATCACCGACAACGACATTGTCCTCGTTGACTTCTGGGCAAGCTGGTGCGGACCGTGCCGGACATTCGGTCCCATCTATGAGCGCGCCTCCGAAGCGCATGGCGACATCGTCTTTGCCAAGGTCGACACCGAGGCCGAGCAGGTGCTAGCCGGCCAGGCGGGGATCACGTCGATCCCGACGCTGATGGCCTTCCGCGAGGGCATCCTGGTCTTCTCCCAGCCAGGGGCGCTGCCCGCTCCGGCACTCGAGGCCGTCATCTCGGGGGTGCGTGCTCTCGACATGGACGATGTGCGGGAGAAGATAGCCGCCGCGGAGACCGGCGAGTAGGCGTCCGCACGGGCGGGCCGGCCGTCAAGGTAGGGGAACCGGCTACCAGGTGCCGTTGCGCTTGGCCGCCTCGATCGTCCTCAGACCGGCGGGTGCCATCAGCCCGGCGGCCAGCAGTCGTTCCACCCGCTCCTTGTTCGAGGCGGCCCACGGGCTCTTGGCCTTGCGGGGTGTGAAGAGCTGCATGTAGCTCTCGTCGTCGAGCCGGCGTACGAGGCTGTCGACCCAGCCGAAACACAGCCCCTCCTCGACGGCGTCGTCGTAGCCGATGGTTGCCTTGCCGCTGGCCTTCTTGAAGAGTACGAGCCAGACACGCGACGCCCGTTCGTGGTTGTCCTCCAGCCACGTCCGCCAGGCGGCGCGGCTGACCGGGCGAACCATCTCGGCACCGTCCTTGGGGTTGATCTCGACCGGCGCTGTCATGGCTCCTCTTCGTCGCTTGCTGCTGGCGCCGGAAACCGCCGCAAAACGGTCGGGGCTCCGAGCAACTAATCTGCAGGCTGAGACGTCATCTGCTTGAAGACATCGAAGCACTTCAGCTGTGGAGGAGCCATGAAATCTCGTACCTGGGTTGCCGCGGTCCTGTCCGGCACGCTGGCGGTCGCCACCGTCGTCGCCTCCGTCGGAGTCGGCACGGCGGCCACATCGGGCACCGCCGCGAGGACGGCCAGCCACAGCCGCACCGCGCTCGCACCCTGCCTGGGGGCAGACCTCAAGGTGACGCTCGGACGCTCCGAGGGGACCGCGGGTACGTCCTACCAGCGAATCCATGTGGCGAACACCGGATCTCAGGCGTGCACGGTCAGCGGCTATCCCCGGGTTTCCTTCCGGAACGCGGCCGGGCAACCGGTCGGGCTGCCTTCTCTACACCAGAACTTCACCGGCGTCCCCATCCGTGTCATCACGATTGAGCCGGGCCGGCTCGCGCACACGGACGTGGCGATCCCCGACGCCTTCAACTTCCCTCGGCATGCATGCAAGCCGCAGGACACCCGCCGACTGCGTTTCACCCCGCCGCACCGGTCGCTCAGTCACGTCTTTGCGTACCGGACCACCATCTGCACGACCGAAGACGGCCGCACGATGGTGGGCCCGATGCGCCGCGGCCGGGGCCAGTGACGGCAGAGACCGGCGAGATAGCGCCGACCTGACGTCAGCGGCGGCGCTGGGTGGCGTCCAGCGTTGCGTAGGTCACTACGCCGTAGACCAGGTGCGGGATGACGTCCGACGCCCATTCCTTGGCTGACCACTCACGGGGGTCGGTTATCCCCATCCGGGCCATCGGCCCGTTCGCACCGACCATCGCCATCGAGGCGGCAGCGAGGCTTCCACCGAGCAGCCGCGGTCGCCAGCCCATCGAACTGGCGACACCGAGGAAGGCACCGACGGCGACTCCCGTTGTCAGGCCGCCGAGTGCGCCGAGTGCCTGCACCCGGTTGTCGCGCGTCTCACCCTCGCCGGGGATGGCGACGCCCAGCCGGTCCGACACCGTCTCGATGGTCTGTTCCGGAGTGCTACTCGCACCACGTCCCTGGATCACCATGTCCAGGTAGGTCGCCGCATTGAGCGCGGCGGTTCCGGCGGCACCGGCCGCCGCTCCCCTCAGCAGGTTTCCGATCATGACGGGTCCCTACAGGGCAGCCGTCAGCTCGAGGTTGATCCCGTCAGGATCCTGGAACGACAGGATCGCGATGCCGAAGGCGGCGAGCTCCTGTACATGCCCGTGCGGGACCGACCGCTCCTCGAGGCGGCGCGCGGCCTCATCGAGATCGGTTCGCGCGCCGACGCTGAAGCTGATGTGGTCCAGCCCCACCCGCTCGGAGTCGAAACGGTCATCAGCGGGGGCCACCGGGCGGAGGCCGAACAGCATGCCGTTGGTGATCAGCACGACCCCGCCGTACAGCTGCCCGGGATCCGAGCGGGTGGCCGGGTCGTCCGGAGTCCCCGGCGACTCGGCAGCGACCGCGAAGCCGAGGACCTCGGTGTAGAAGGCCTTGGACCGCTCGAGGTCGGTCACGGTCAGCCGGACATGGTGAAGCCCAGTCGTCTCGACAGCAGCCATGACAAGCTCCTTATCCTGAGTTCGTCGCCCGAGGCGCCCGAACCGCCGTGGTGTTTTGGCCCCTGGCGGGTCAACCGGGTGCCGGCTCGGTGAGGTTCTGCAGTCGCACCTGGCCGCGGGCGACGAGCCGGCCGTCCTCGTCCCGGACCTCGACCAGCCACAGTTGCTGGCTGCGCCCCCGGTGGATCGGAACCGCCTCGGCGGTCAGGCGCGCTCCGGAATGCTGCTGACGCAGGAAGTCGGTCTGGTTCGAGACCCCGACGACCCGCCCGCGATCCGCCAGCCAGAGCTGCGCGCCGACGCTCGCCGCGGTCTCGACGACCGCGCTGTAGACCCCGCCGTGGACGACGCCTGCGGGCTGCAGCTGGCGGTCGTCGGCCGTCCAGGCGATGCGGACCCGGTCGGGTCCGGCCTCGTCGAACCGGAACCCCAGTGTCTTGAGCAGCCCGGTGTCGAGGGCGAGATCCATGCCGGTCCTCCGATCGCGCGGGTGCAGCCTACGCGGCGGCCGGGTGAGACAACCGGTCGCCCGACGAGTCGCTCAACGATGCTTCATCAGCCAGGCGTGCGTGCGGTCGATGTGCTCCAGCAGAGTGAGATGGCCGTCGTCGGACGAGAGGACGACTTCGGCGGCGGGGACGCGATCGGCGAGCCACCGGCCGTGCGCCATCGGGACCATGAGGTCGAGCGCGCCCTGCATCACCAGTACGGGAACGCTGATCGCGGCGATGTCGAATCCCCACTCCCGCACGAAAGCCAGGTCGTCGTCCAACCATCCGCTGAAGTCGTCCCGCAAGCCGTGGCCGGTCACCGCGTGCAGGTACCCGGCCCAGTCCCCGGTGAGCAGCTCGGCGTCGACCGGCGGGAGCAGGCTCTCCAGCGCAGCGGCGATCGTCTCCGGCGTCGAGACGAGGATGCCCTCCCGCTCCGCAGCCAGGTAGCCGCGCAGCGCTGGCTCACCGTCGACCGCGGCCGCGAACTCCTCGACGTTGGCCTTCCCCATCCCGCTCTGCCACTCCAGCCCGTCGGCGTCGTACGGTGCCACGCCGGCCAGCGAGGCGGCGGCCAGCACCCGGTCCCCCAACAGCGCCGCACACGCCAGCACGTGCGGGCCGCCGCCAGATGTTCCCCAGGTGCGGAACTTGCCGGCCCCGAGCGCGTCGGCGATGGCTGCGGTGTCCGCCGCCACGTCGGCCACCCTGCGGTCGGCCCGCCGGTCAGAGCCGGCATACCCCGCCCGGTCGAAACCGACCAGGCGGATGCCTCGGCCCTCGGCGTCATCGGCCCAGGACCGGGCCAGCAACCCGGACCCTGGTGTGCCGTGATGCACCACGACGAGCTCCCCGGCGGGGTCGCCGGCCTCATAGACATGGATCACACGCCCGTCCGGTGCCGTGACATCGAACTCCCGTGCTTCAGCAACCGGCGGGCCAGTCATGGGTCCAGAGCGTACGACCGGCCCGGCCGCTCCGCAGATCCGCCGGTTCGTACCGGGCCCTGCGCCGTCGTCGGCTAAAATCCATTTGTTCCACCAGCCGGAGGCATTAGTCCGCCAAGTGGAGGTACGCCGGTATGGCCATGTCCAACCGGGTCCAGTCTGTCGACCGGGCCTTCGGCCTGCTCGAGCACATGGCTGACGCGGGCGGATCGGTCGCCCTGTCACAGCTTGCGACGATGTCCGGACTGCCGCTGCCGACGATCCACCGGCTGGTCCGCTCGCTGGTCAACCAGGGGTACGTGCGCCAGGAGCAGTCCCGGCGGTACGCCCTGGGACCCGGGCTGATCAGGCTCGGCGAGGCGGCGAACCGGATGCTCGGGTCCTGGGCGGTGCCCTACCTCTCCGAGCTGGTCGACAGGATCGGCGAGACGTCCAACATGGCCATGCTCGAAGGCGACACCGTCGTCTACGTCGCCCAGGTACCGTCTTTGCACTCCATGCGCATGTTCACCGAGGTCGGGCGGCGCGTGATGCCCCACTGCACGGGCGTCGGCAAGGCACTGCTGTCGATGCTCCCCGACGACGAGGTCCGGGCACTGGTGGCCCGCACCGGCATGCCGGCCCGGACCGAGCGCACCGTCACCGACCCGGAGGCGCTGGTGGCCGAGGTGGCGGCGTCACGCGAGCGCGGCTACGCCGTCGACGATCAGGAGCAGGAGGCCGGCGTACGCTGCGTGGCGGTGCCCGTCAGCGACGCGCCCGTCCGGGTGGCGATCTCGGTGTCGGGTCCGAGCAGCCGGGTGTCGGCCGGGCGGGTGGCCGCGATCGCGCCGGTCCTGCAGGGGGTCGCGGCGCGGCTGGTCGCCGAGCTGCGTGTCGCCGGTGGCTGATTCCGTGGTACGCCGCCGCAGTGCCGCGGCGACGAGGCCCGCAGGCGGAACGCGAGATCGCCCGCCTATGACAGCTCTCCGACGAGGGCGCGGTGTGCTGCCGGAATCGACTCCAGGAACCGCTGCTTCAGGTCGTGGAGGGCGGCTCGATCGATCTCGCCGTTGCAGCGCAGCCGAGTGAGGCCGCCGTCGGGATAGACGTCGAGCCGGACGTGAGTGGCCGGGGTCCTGCCCTCGGCGAGGAACCTGTGCCGCGTGTCGGGCTGGACCCGCGTCCTTCCAAGCACGTCGAACCACGCGTCGTCGCTGTCGATCGGCCCCGCAGAGGCGTCGGCCGCGCTCACTCGCACCCAGCCCGGTGCGTTGCCCACGAAGTATGAGGTATCGACCTCGATATCGCGGATCGCACCTTTGGCCGCCAGCGCGAAGATGGCGAAGTCATTGCCGGCACCCCGACGGCGGGCGTTCTCCCAGCCCTCGCCCATGATCCGCGCCCGGCCGGGAAGGATGATGTTGGCGGGCGAGGAGTAGAAGGCGTCGGAGGTCTCCAGCAGCCGGCCACCGTTCTCGGCGGCCAGCAGGTCGATCGTGCCGTCGACGAATCGCGGATCGAGCACCACCACACCGTGCACCCGGAAGCGGGCGACACCCCCGTCGGGGTAGATGGACAGCCGCACGTGGGTCCAGCGGCCGTCGTTGCCGACGGCGTACTTGTTCTCGGTGTTGCCCTCGCACGGGCTCCGCTCGACGAGGGTCACCCAGTCGGCTTCGAGCAGTTCCGCGGCCGACGGGTATCCCTCCAGGGACGTGGCCTCGACCGAGATCTCGGGCGGGTAGTTGCCCTTGAACCACGCCGTGTCCACCACGACACCCCGGACGATCCCGGCGGCCCCGAGCCGGACGATGGCCCAGTCGTGGCCGGGTTCGCGACGGCGCCGCGTCTCCCAGCCGTCGTACACCTTGCCCTTATGGCCGAAGTCCTCCACCGAGTGGGTCGCGGGACCCGGCTGGATGAGGTTCTCCCGCTGGGCGAACAACTCATCGTTGGCACTCACCACGTTTCCGGCAAGCGACCGCGAGGCGAGATCGGGCAGTGCGGTGAAGTCAGTCATGTCGGCTTCCTTGGGGTTCGATGAGCCTGCCCTGCGGGGCTGACCCGGTGACCGGTTCACCGCGCAGGTAGGTCCTGCGGACGGCGCCGGTCAGCTCCTTGCCCGCGTACGGCGTCAGCGGATGACGGTGCTGCAGCGTGGCGGGGTCGACGACGAAGCTCTCGTCCGGCGCGAACACGACCAGATCCGCGTCGTAACCGGGCTGGATCCGACCCTTGGCCGCCAGTCCGGCGAGCTCCGCCGGGCCGGTCGACATCCATCCGACCACCCGGGCGAGGTCGTGTCCTCGCCGCCTTGCCTGCGTCCAGACGGCCGGCAGGCTCAGCTGCAGCGACGAGACGCCTCCCCAGGCCGCGAAGAAGTCGCCGGTGTCGAGCTGTTTGAGGGCCGGCGGCGACGGTGAGTGATCTGAGACGATGATGTCCACCACGCCGTCGGCCAGCGCCTGCCAGAGGAGGTCCTGGTTGCGCAGCCCGCGGATGGGCGGGCAGCACTTGAACCGGGTGTCGCCGTCCGGTACCTCTTCCGCCGTCAGCGTGAGGTAGTGCGGGCAGGTCTCGACCGAGACGCGGACACCGTCGTTTCGCGCCCGCACCAGCCTGTCGACCGCGCCACCGCTGGACAGATGGACGATGTGGGCCCGCGCTCCGGTTCGCCGTGCGGCGTCGACGACATGGCCGATCGCTACGTCCTCGGATTCCGGCGGCCGGCTGCGGAGGAAGTCGTGGTACTTCCGGCTCTGCCGTGCCGGGGCCACCCCAGCAGCAGCCGAGATCGTGGGCCCGTCCTCGGCATGAACGATGAGCAGCCCGTCGAAGGCCGCGATCTCCCGCATCGCGGCCACCAGCTGGTCGGCATCGAGTGGCGGGAACTCCGCCACGCCGGAGTCGAGCAGGAAGCACTTGAAACCACACACCCCGACATCGTGCAGGGCGCGCAGGCCGCCCAGGCTGGCGGGCACGGCACCGCCCCAGAAGCCCACGTCGACGTGTGCCTGCCCTCCGGCCGCGCGACGCTTGCCGCCCAGCGCCGCGGGGTCGATCGTCGGTGGGACGGAGTTGAGCGGCATGTCGACGATCGTGGTGATGCCGCCGGCGGCCGCGGCGCGGGTCGCCGTCGCGAAACCCTCCCACTCGGTTCGGCCGGGCTCGTTGACGTGTACGTGCGTGTCCACGAGTCCCGGGATGAGGACCTCGTCGCCGGCGAGCTCGACCACGCCTCCCGCGGGATGCGCCGACTCGACGGACTCGATCGCGCTGATCCGCCCATCCGAGACAAGGACAGTCGCCGGCGAGAAGGTCGTCCCCGTCAGGACCCGTTGCGCCTTGATCACCAGATCGGCGGTGCTCACGTGAGCCACTCGGCGGCGATTCTGCGGCCCGTCCGGGTGAGGAGCGCGGCGGCGTTCGCGATGCTCCGCGCAACGTCGGGCTCGAGGTCCGAGAGCGGATACACGGCGCTGATCCCGGCCGCAGCGGCCCGTTCCGCCGGCAGCAGAGACCGGCCCGCCACCGCAACGACCGGGATGGCCAGGGCGGCTGCGGCGTTGGCGACCCCCACCGGGGCCTTGCCCGACAGCGACTGCTCGTCGAGCGACCCCTCACCGGTGACGACCAGGTCCGACCCGTCGATCACCGAGGCGAAGTCGAGCAGCTCGAGCAGCAGCTCGATCCCGGGCCGGACCTCGGCACCGAGAACGGCGACCGCCGCGAACCCGGTGCCTCCGGCCGCCCCGGCGCCGGCCCTCCGGGAGTCGTCCCGTCCGGTCGCGGCGGCCACGACGCGCGCCAGCCTGGCGAGCCCGCCCTCCAGAGCCTCGATGTCGTCAGTCGAGGCACCCTTCTGCGGACCGAACACGGCGGCTGCCCCGTTCGGTCCCAGCAGGGCGTTGTCGACATCGCTCGCGACCACGATCCGCGTCGACCCGACCAGCGCGGCCACCGCCGACAGGTCGACGGACTCGAGCCGCCGGAGCGCGCCACCGCCGCGCGCCAGGTCGTCGCCTGCGGCGTCGAGCAGCCTGGCGCCCATCGCCTGCAGCATGCCGGCGCCGCCGTCGGTCGACGCGCTGCCTCCCACTCCGAGCACGATCTGCTTCGCACCACGGTCGATGGCCTCGCGCAGCACGACACCGAGGCCGTACGTCGACGCGCCCAACGGGTCGGATCGGCCCCCCGGAAGGAGATCGAGCCCGACGACCCCGGCCAGCTCGACGACGGCACGATCCCCGTCAACCGCGTAGGTCGCCTCGACCGGCTGGCCGGTCGGACCGACGGTGGAGATCGTGACCGGTGTGAAGCCCACCGTCAGGGCCGCCTCGACGGTGCCGTCACCCCCGTCCGCCACCGGCATCAGCACCGTGTCGACACCGGGTCGCACCTCGCCGATCCCCGCGGCGACGGCCCGGGCGACCTCGGCCGCGGTCAGGCAGCCCTTGAACTTGTCCGGGGCGATGACCACACGCATCGGCTCTCAGTCCAGCAATGAGATGGCGGTCGGAGCATCCTCGCCGGTGATCGCGAGCTCCTCGAACTCCGTCACGTTGTCGAGCTCGGTGCCCATGGAGATGTTCGTGACCCGCTCGAGGATCACCTCGACGACCACCGGAACCTGGTGCTCCTCCATCAGCTTCCGGGCCTCCTCGAACGCCGGCTGCAGCCGGTCGGGCTCGAACACCCGGATCGCCTTGCAGCCGAGTCCCTCGGCTACCCGGAACATGGTCGACGCCATACCCACCGAGCTCCGGCGCGTTGACGTTGTCGAAGGACAGCTGGACGTGGAAGTCCATGGTGAATCCCCGCTGCGACTGGCGGATCAGCCCGAGGTAGGCGTTGTTGACCACCACGTGGATGTACGGAATCCGGAACTGCGCGCCGACGGCGAGCTCCTCGATCATGAACTGGAAGTCGTAGTCGCCGGAGAGCGCCACCACGGTCGCATCGGGGTCCGCGACACAGACACCGAGCGCGGCAGGGAGCGTCCAGCCCAGCGGACCGGCCTGACCGGCGTTGATCCAGTGACGTGGCTCGTACACGTGCAGGAACTGGGCACCGGCGATCTGCGACAGACCGATGGTGCTGACGTAGACGGTGTCCCGGCCGAATGCCCGGTTCATCTCCTCATAGACCCGCTGGGGCTTGATCGGCACATTGTCGTAGTGGGTCCGCCGCTGCAGCGTGTGCTTGCGCTGCCGGCAGTCCTTGACCCACACCTCGAACTGTGACAGCCGCTGCGCGTCTGCTCGTTCGCGCGCCACCTCGACGAACATCTCGAGCGCGAGCCGGGCGTCGGAGACGATGCTGTAGTCGGGAGGGAAGACGCGACCGATCTGGGTCGGTTCGATGTCGACGTGCACGAATGTCCGGTCGCCGCGGTAGACATCGAGCCCGCCGGTGTGCCGGTTCGCCCACCGGTTGCCGATGCCGAGCACGAAGTCGGACTCCAGCATGGTGGCGTTGCCGTAGCGATGGGCGGTCTGCAGCCCGACCATGCCGGCCATCAACGGGTGGTCGTCGGGAATGGCACCCCACCCCATCAACGTGGGAACGACCGGCACACCGGTGAGCTCCGCGAACTCGACGAGCAGCTCCGACGCGTCGGCGTTGATGATGCCGCCCCCGGCCACGATCAGCGGCCGCTCGGCCCGCCCGAGCATGTCCAGCACCCTCTCGACCTGCTCACGGCTCGCGCGTGGCTTGTGGACCGGCAGCGGCTGGTAAGTGTCGGGGTCGAACTCGATCTCGGCCATCTGGACGTCGAACGGAAGGTCGAGCAGCACCGGTCCCTGCCGGCCCGAGCGCATGAGATGGAACGCCTGCTGAAACGCCCCCGGCAGCTGCGCCGCCTCCAGGATCGTCTCTGCCCACTTCGTCACCGGCTTGGCGATCGCGGCTATGTCGACCGCCTGGAAGTCCTCTTTGTGCAGCCGCGCGACCGGCGCCTGGCCGGTGATCGCCAGGATCGGGATCGAGTCCGCCCAGGCCGAGTAGAGGCCGGTGATCATGTCGGTCCCCGCCGGGCCCGACGTGCCGATGCAGATCCCGATGTTGCCGTGTGCCGTACGCGTGTAGCCCTCGGCCATGTGCGATGCGCCCTCGACGTGGCGGGCGAGGACATGGGTGATCCCACCGTGCCGGCGCATCGCCGCGTAGAACGGGTTGATCGCGGCGCCGGGCAGACCGAAGGTCTGGGTCGCACCCTCGAGCTCGAGGATCTTGACCGCCGCGTCGGCGGCTGACATTCGGGGCATGGCTGGTCTCTCCTGTCTCTGGGCGTGTCTCCGCCGCCGTCGCTGAAATGTCGGGGTGAACGCTCGTCAGGCGCCGGCGCGACCCGACAGCTGTTCGACGACCTTCAGCAGCGCCGAATGGTCGAGGCCGCCGTGTCCCTGCGAGCGCGCCGACGCGACGAGCTGGGCGACGAAGGCTCCGAGGGGGATCACGACGCCCTTCTCACGCGCCGCCGCCGTCACGATCCCCATGTCCTTGTGGTGCAGATCGATCCGGAATCCCGGCTTGAACTCGCGCTTCAGCATGCTCGCCCCCTTGCGGTCCAGGATCCGGTTGCCGGCCAGGCCACCGGCGAGCACAGCGATGGCGGCCTCGGTGTCGACGCCGTACGCCTCGAGGAAGACGATGGCCTCGGCCACGAGCTCGATCGTGCCGGCCACGATGAGCTGGTTGGCGGCCTTGACGGTCTGGCCCGACCCGGCCGGCCCGCAGTAGACGATGGTCTCGCCGACCGCATCGAGGATCGGCCTGACCTCGTCGAAGTCGGCCTCGTCCCCGCCCACCATGATCGAGAGGTTCGCCTCGATCGCGCCCGCCTCCCCGCCGCTCACGGGGGCGTCCAAGACACGGATGCCGCGCTCGGCACCCGCAGCGGCGATGGCCGCGGACACGTCGGGCCGGATCGAGCTCATGTCGATGTGGATCACGCCCGCGGCCGCGTTCGCATAGATGCCGGACTCCCCCAGCGCGACGTCCTCGACGTCGGGAGAGTCGGGCACCATCGTGATGACGACCTCGGCCCCGGACACGGCCTCGGCCACGCTCCCGGCGCCCTTTCCGCCGGCCGCCACCAGACGCTCGACCGGCTCTGGGTGGAGGTTGTAGCCGGTCACGGTGTGCCCGGCGGCCACCAGGTTCGCGGCCATCGGGCCGCCCATGATCCCGAGTCCGATGAAAGAGATGTTGGTCATGCGGTTCTCCTAGGGTCGAGCGGTGCTGGTCTAGCTGGAGCGGCGCTCGAAGGGCAGCCACCGCAGGCTCTCCGCCGTCGTTGTCGTGGGGTTGTACTCGAGAGCGACGTACCCGGTGTACCCGGCCGACTCGAGCCTGCCGAGGTTGCCGTCGAGATCGAGCTCACCCGTTCCCGGCTCTCCCCGGCCCGGCCAGTCGGCGATCTGGACGTGCGAGATCCGGTCGGCGTGCGCGTCCACCACGGCCGCTACGTCATCGCCGTTGTTGGCCAGGTGGAACATGTCGCACAGCATCCCGACGTTGCGGCCACCCACTGCCTCCACCCGGTCCAGGATCGCGATCACGTCGGCGGCCGTGCGCAGTGGGTACGGCTTCGGTCCGCTGACCGGCTCGACCAGTACGACCCCGCCGATCGCATCGGCGGCTGCTGCCGCGGCGACTAGGTTGCCGACACCTCGCTCGTCCTGCTCGGCCGGATCGATTCCGTCGACACGGTTCCCGAACAGTGCGTTGAACGCGCCGACCCCGAGCTCACGGCCGATGCCGACGGTCACGTCGATGTTGTCCCGGAACTGCGAGGACCGATCCGGGATGGAGAGTACGCCGCAGTCCGGCCCGGCGAGGTCGCCGGCGAAGAAGTTGAGCCCGATCAGCTGGACACCGGCGTCCCGGACGGCCGTGACGAACGAGTCGACGGCGGAGTCCTCCGGCACCGGCGCGTCCGGCCACGGCCACCAGAACTCCACAGCCGTGAAACCGGCCTCCCGTGCGGCCGACGGGCGCTCCAGCAGCGGGACCTCGGTGAACAGCAGCGAGCAGTTCACGGCATAGCGGAGACCGTGGGTCACGATCACCACTCCTTCGCCGGGTCTCGTACCGTGCGAGGTGGAACACGCCTGGTTCTGGTCATCGTTCCTGTCATGGACACCGTCCAACCCACCCGTCGATCCGCGAGCGCGACCAGTGTCGCCAGGTCTGTTCCGACCAGGCCCTTGAGCTCGTCGTCGTCGACCGCCCCGCAGTGCACCCCGCGCAGGATGAACCCGGCGAGGGCCTGCGCGGTCGCCGGCTCGTCGAGCACACCGACGTCGTCGCCCCCATGCAGGTACGTGTGCAGGCGTCCGCCGAGCGTCTCCAGGTCGTCGCGGAAGAACAGGTACGTGCTCAGGTACCGGGTCGGCAGCTGTGCGGGATGCAGATCCCAGCCCTGGTAGTACCCGCGCTCGAGCGATCGGCGGACCAGTCGGGCGTGCAGCGCCCAGCCGGCGTGCACGTTTGCGGTGGTACCGACCGGCAACACGTTCGTGGATCCGTCGCAGACCCTCACGCCCGTGCCGGCGGCGGCCAGCTGCATCGTGGTCTTGGCGTGGTCGGAGGCCGGGTGGTCCATCGACTGGAAGCCGCCGGCGATGCCGAGCGCCGCGGTGTAGTCGTAGGTGCCGAAGTGGAGTCCGGCGCACCGACCGTCGGCCGCGTGCACCATCGGCGCGATGCTGGCGGCGCCGTCGGGGCCGAGGATGGCCTGTGGCGTCTCGACCTGTATCTCGAACCTGAGGCGGTGGTCCGGCAGGCCGTGGCCGCGTTCGAGCCGTCCGCAGATGTCGGCCATCGCGACCACCTGTGCCGGCGACGTGACCTTGGGCAGCGTGAGCAACCAGCCGTCGGGCAGCTCGGCCGTTGCGAGAACGGCCCCGAGTACGAGGTCGAGGGAACGGAGGCCACGCCGGCGGGTGCCGCCCTCCAGCGACTTGAACCGGACCCCGACGTACGGCGGCAGGCCGCCCCCTGTCGCCGCTGCCGCGATCGCGGCCCCGGCGGCGAGGGCGTGGGCGTCCTCCTCGTCGTCGGGACGGTCGCCGTACCCGTCCTCGAGGTCGACCCGCAGATCCTCGATCGGCTCCGTCTCGAGCTTGCGGGTCAGGGCCGGCCACACGCCCGCCACGTCGTCTGGGTCCAGCCCCGTCGCGGCGGCGAGCGCCGCTGCCGTCGGGGCGTCAGCCGCCAGTGCGGCGGAGGCTGCCCGGCCCCACTCCGGGGCCAGCCCCGGATGCATCCGGTCGGCCGGCACGTAGACGGTGTGGACCGGCTGCCGGGTCACCAGGTCGCCGGGGTATTTCGCGATCCGTTCCGCGTCGGCCGGGGCGAGGAGTCCGTCGACCGCGGCGAGGTCGGCGTCGGTCAACGCGGTCGTCGGGACAGGCAGGCCAGAAGAGATCACGGTCATGTGCCGGTGATGTGTTCTGGCCGGACCGGCAGTCGCGCCAGGGCCAGTCCGGTCGCCTGGCGGATCGCCGATGCGACGGCCGGCCCCGACGAGATCGTCGGCGCCTCACCGGCGCCACGCAGACCGTAGGGCGCATGCGGGTCGGGCAGCTCCAGTACGTCGATCGGCATCGGGGGGGTGTCGAGGATCGTAGGGATCAGGTAGTCGGTGAACGACGGGTTCCTGATCTTGCCGTCCTTCACCACGATCTCTTCCATGATCGCCAGCCCCATGCCCTGCGTGCTTCCGCCCTGGATCTGCCCGACCACGGCGCCCGGGTTGAGGGCCTTGCCGACGTCCTGCGCACATGCCAGCTCGACCACCTTGAGCAGCCCGAGATCGACGTCGACATCGACGACCGCGCGGTGCGCCGAGAATGAGTACTGCACGTGCGCGAAGCCCTGCCCCGTCTCCTCGTCGACCTCCTGGGTGGGTCGGTGATGGTGCTCGCGGGTCTCCTCGATGACCTCGCCACCCAGGGCATCGGCGATCGACATCAGCACGTCACCGGACGGCGAGACGATGTTGCCGTCCACCAGCGCCACCTCGCCGAGCGGCGCGTCACTCTTCTTGTTCGCGATCGTGAGCAGCCGGTCGCGGACCGCCTCGCAGGCCAGCTTGACAGCCCCACCGGTCATGTAGGTCTGTCGCGACGCGGAGGTCGACCCACCGGATCCGACGTCGGTGTTCTTCGGGTGCACGATCACGTCGTCGACACCGAGCTCGGTCCGGCAGATCTGCTGCTCGATCGTCACCAGTCCCTGTCCGACCTCAGCGGCAGCGGTGTGGACGACAACGACGGGCCGGTCGTTGACGGCCTCGAGCTGCACCCTCGCCGTCGAGTAGTCGTCGAACCCTTCGGAGAACGCGACGTTCTTGTACGTGACGGCATATCCGACCCCGCGCTTGACCCCCTCCCCGTGAGTCGAGTTCGCCACGCCGCCTGGGAGCGAGCGAAGGTCGAGCAGGCTGTCGTCACGCTGTTCCGGCAACGGCAGCTCACGTAGCCTGCGCAGCAGCTCCGCGACCGGTGCCGGACTGTCGATCACCTGTCCGGTCGGGCCCTGGCGAGCCTTCCTCCATGGCGTTGAGCTGGCGCAGCTCGACCGGGTCCATGCCGAGCTCGGCCGCCAGCCGGTCCATCTGCGCCTCGCACGCGAACGCGGTCTGCACCGAGCCGAAGCCTCGCATCGCCCCGCAGGGCGGGTTGTTGGTGTAGACGCCGTAGGCGTCGATGCGGGAGTTCGCCACGACATAGGGGCCGAGACCCATCGTGCCGCCGTTGCCGACGACCGCGGGTGTCGACGATGCGTAGGCCCCGCCGTCGAAGTAGAGATCGCAGTTGACGAAGACGAGCTTGCCGTCCCTGGTCGCACCGTGTTCGTACCGCATCTCAGCCGGGTGCCGGTGCACATGCCCGAAGAACGACTCCTCGCGGTTGTAGACCATCTTTACCGGCTTGCCGGTGTGCAGGGCCAGCATGCAGCCGTGCACATGCATCGACAGGTCCTCGCGGCCGCCGAAGGCGCCGCCGACACCGGCCAGCGTGAGTCGTACCTGCTCCGGAGGCAGACCGAGCGCCGTGCAGACCTGACGCTGGTCGACGTGCAACCACTGCGTTGCCACGTAGAGCTCGACGCCGCCCTGACCGTCCGGCACCGCCAGTCCCGACTCGGGCCCGAGGAAGGCCTGGTCCTGCATGCCGACGGAGTACTCGCCGGTGACAACGACGTCGGCCTCGGCCTCGGGGTCGCCCTTGCGGATCTTGAGGTGGCGGATCAGGTTGCCCTTGGGGTGGATCGGCGCGGCCGAGCGGCTGAGCTCGACATCCGGGGCGACCTCGTCGTGCAGCTGGTTCCAGGTCGGGTGGCCGAGTGCGTGGCGGGCGTCGGTGATCGGCTCCCAGACCTGGTAGTCGACCCGGATCTTCTTCGCCGCCTGCCGGGCGATCTCGGGATGGTCGGCCGCGACCAGAGCCACCGCCTCACCCTGGTAGCGCACGACGTCGTGGGCCAGCACAGGCTGGTCGGACAGTTCGAGCCCGTAGACGTTCTTGCCCGGGACGTCGTCGGCGGTCAGGACCGCCTGGACCCCGGCGGTTGCCAGCGCCTCGCCGATGTTGATCGCCCGGATCCTGGCGAAGGGGTGCGGGCTGCGCAGCGTGACACCCCACAGCATGTTGTCCATCCAGAGGTCGCTGCTGTAGGCGAACTCGCCGGTCACCTTCAACGTGCCGTCAGGTCGCAGCGGCTCCGAACCGATGCCGCCGGTGGCGTCGTTCTGCAGCCTGCCGGGGGCTCCGGTCGGTGTGCGGGGGGCAGGTCTCGGTGGGTGTCGTCATGATTGCGCTCCAACTCTCGCCAGCAGGGACTTGCTCGCCTTGAGCACGTCGCCGGCCACGGTCTCCTCGTCGACGTTGACCAGACGGTCCTGCTCGACCACCGGCCGGCCGTTCACCAACAGCAGCTCGATCGGTGGCGGCGCCCCGAGCACCAGTGCGGCGACCGGGTCAGCGATGTCGATGTGAGGCAGCGTGTCCAGTCGCCAGACCGCCACGTCGGCCAGCTTGCCCGTCTCGAGTGACCCGATCTCGTCCTGGCGACCGAGGACCCGGGCGCCTCCCATCGTCCCCATCTCGAGGGCGTCGCGGACGGTCAGCGCCCGCGGCCCACCGCGTGCCCGCGCGAACAGCACCGCGTGCCGGACCTCCTCGAGCAGGGCGCAAGCCTCGTTGGAGGCCGCACCGTCGACGCCGAGCCCGACGGCGACCCCGGCGTCGCGCATGTCCCGCGCCCGGGCGATGCCGGACCCGAGCCGGGCGTTGGACGACGGGCAGTGCGCCGCACTGGTGCCGGTCTTCGCCATCTTCGCGATCGACGCGTCGTCGAGATGGACGGCGTGGGCGTACCAGACATCGGGACCGAGCCAGCCCAGGCTCTCCATGTACTCCACCGGTGTCGCCTTGAAGTGCTCGCGGCAGTAGTCCTCCTCGTCGAGCGTCTCGCACAGGTGCGTGTGCAGCCTTACGCCCTTGCGCCGCGCGAGCTCGGCGGCCTTCTGCATCAGTTCGCCGGTGGTTGAGAACGGCGAGCAGGGTGCCACCCCGATCCGGAGCATCGAGTCGAACGAGGTGTCGTGGTGAGTGTCGATGGCCTGCTCGGTCGCGGCGAGCACCGCATCGACGTCCTCGACGACGTGGTCCGGGGGGAGCCCACCCTTGCTCTGGCCGAGATCCATCGAGCCGCGGGTCGGGTGGAACCTCAGGCCGACGGCGTTGGCCGCGTCGATCTCCGCACCCAGCAGGTCACCCCCGTCGTGCGGGAAGACGTAGTGGTGGTCGGTGCTCGTCGTGCACCCGGTGCGGGCCAGCCAGCCCAGCGCGCCGGTCGCGGACGTGCGCACGATGTCCTCGTCGATGCACCCCCACACGGGGTACAGCGCGGTCAGCCACTCGAAGAGCGTGCCGTCGACGACGTGTCCCCGGGTCGTCCACTGGTACAGGTGATGGTGCGTGTTGACCAGGCCGGGCGTGACCAGGCACCCGGATCCGTCGATGTACCGTGCACCCTCCAGATCGCGCGGCGCAGGCCCCGCGGCGACCGTGGCGATCCGGTTGCCCTCGAGGACCACATGGCCGGAGGTGTACTCCGACCTTCCGGGGTCCATCGTGACGACGTGCGCGCCGTCGATGACGACCGTGTCACTGGATGGGTTACTCGATGGGTTACTGGATGGGTTCATCGAGAGGTTCCCGCCATCCGCCCGGCCGCCAGCCGCACGGCGTCGAGGATCTTCTCGTACCCCGTGCACCTGCACAGGTTGCCGGCCAGCGCCTCGCGGATCTCGGGGTCGCTCGGGGACTCGACCCGCTCGAGCAGGTCATGGGTCTGGACGAGCAGGCCCGGCGTGCAGAAGCCGCACTGGACCGCCCCCGCCTCCAAGAAGGCCTGCTGGACCGGGTGCAGCCCCTCGTCGTCGGCGAGCCCTTCGACGGTGACGATGTCGCGGGCCTCGGCCTGGCCGGCCGCGATCAGGCAGGCGCAGGCCGGCACGCCGTCCACATAGACAGTGCATGAGCCGCACTCACCCTGCTCACAGGCGTTCTTGGAGCCTGGAAGGCCCATTCGCTCCCGGAGGACATAGAGCAGGCTCTCGCCCTCCCACACGTCGTCGATCACGCGCTCCTGGCCGTTGACCGTGGTCGTGATGCGCATCTCGTCAGTGCTCCTTCGCGGCGTTCGAGTAGTCGTTCCATGCCCAGGTGAGGGCGCGGCGGGCCATCACGGCGAGGGAGTGGAGACGGTACGCCGCGGTGCCTCGCACGTCGTCGATGGGTGAGCCGGCGGCCTTGACCTGTTCGCCGAACTCCGCCGTCAGCTGGTCCGGTAGCGCACCCCGCGACTCCCACAGGCCCGCCTCGTCGAGTGCGGCCGACACGAAGACCTCGGCGTCGTAGGCGCGGCGCGGCGTCGGCGCCACCGAGCCGACACCGGTATGCACCTGCTTGCGGTCCGGGTGGATGGCAAGCCCGAACGCCGCCACGGAGATGACCATGGCGTTGCGGGTCCCGATCTTGCAGAACTGCTGAGGTCCCTGCGGCGGCGTGATGTAGATCGCAGAGATCAGCTCGTCGTGCCGCGCCGCGTTGCGCTTCACTCCCAGGTAGAAGTTCTCGACCTTCAGCAACCGTGTCCCCTCGCTGCTCGTCAGCTCGATCTCGGCGTCCGCCGCCAGCAGGGCAGGGTGCGCGTCACCGGCCGGCGAAGCCGCTCCGAGGTTGCCGCCGACGGTTCCACGGTTGCGGATCTGCGGGGATCCGATGGTCCGCGACGCCATCGCCAGGCCGGGCAGCCGATCACCGAGCTCGTCGATGATCCGGGTGTACGGCACGCCTGCACCGATCCGCACCCGGCCGTTGTCGGCGCCCCACTCGGCCAGTTCGGGGATCCGGGTGAGGTCCATCAGCACGTCAGGGCGGTGCTTGTCGAAGTTCAGCTCGACCATCACGTCGGTGCCGCCGGCGATGGGAACCGCACCCGGGTGTTCGGCTTTCGCGGCAACCGCCTCGGCCAGGGTCTCGGGCCGGAGAAATTCCATCGGTCAGCTCCTTGTCTGATTCAGCGGAGGTCGTCAGCAGAACCCGGGGACGGTGTCCCAGGCGCGGCCGGCGTCGGGTCCGTCGTCGCGGAGCACCGTTGCCTCGATCAGCCCGTACGGCCGGTCGTCGGCGTGGAAGACCTCGTTCGGGTTGTCGAGGCCGAACGGCTCGAGGTTGTAGACGAAGTGGTGCCTGTTGGGCGCCGAGAACCTGATCTCGGCGACGTCCTCGTGCTCTTCCAGAACCGCTCTGCCCATCTCGTACAGCGTCTGCTGCAACGCCAGGCTGTGCACGGTGGCGAACTGCTCGAGCAGGACCTGCCGGATCCTGGCGTAGGACTTGCCCCAGTCGACATCGGTGCCGTCATAGCGCCAGCGCGAGACCAGCGACGTCGCCATGATCCGGTCGTGCGTCGGGACCAGAGTGGTGTATTCGTCCTCCAGGAAGCCGTAGAACTCCGACCCGGTGGACTTCAGCAGGATCAGGTCCTTCAGACCGGAGACGAGCGTTTCCGCGCCGTTCTTCCCGTCGACCGTCAGGACAGTCGTACGCGTCTCCTGGCCCTTGCGTACCCAGCTGTGGTTGTGCTCCGAGCCGTCGACGCTGATGCGCTCCCAGGCGTACTCCTCGATCTCGATACGGGCCCCGGTGACCGGCTCGGTGTCGTTGACGAAATGCCGGCCGAGCGCGAGTGCGAAGTCCTCGATCTCACCGATGCCTACCTGTTTGGCGAAGGCGTACACGGTCTGCTTCTGCGTGTCGGTCGGCAGCACGCGCGACTGGTCGCCGGTGAGGTGAGCGTCGGCGAAGTCGCCACGCAGCGACGTGGAGACGTTGAGGTCGCGAATCTCATGTCGATCTGTGTCGCGGTAGATCCGCACGACCCGGTTCTCTGCCTTGCCGTACTGGTTCGGTCCGAGCACGATGCCCATGATCTGGATCCTCTTCCTAGCTTCCGCGGTACGTGGAGTAAGCGAACGGGCTGAGCAGGACGGGAACGTGGTAGTGCTCCGCGGCGTTCGCCGCGAACGTGATCTCCACCGACGGGAAGAAGGCGACCGTTCCAAGTCTTTCGAAGTACGTCGCGGTCTCGAACGTCAGCCGGTAGGTGCCGGCCGGCAGCTGATCGGGACCGAGGTCGGCGACCCTCCCGTCGTGGTCGGTGACGCCGGTCGCGACCGGCTCCGACCGGTCGCCGATCCTTTCGAGTCGCACGCTGATGCCCGACCCGGGGCGCCCGAGGGACGTGTCCAGCACGTGCGTCGTGATCATGCTCACCGGGCAACCACCTGTTCGAGTCGGAGCCGGGCGATCTCACCGAGCTGCTCGACCACCTCGGCCGTCTCGGCCGCGGGCGAGTTGTGCAGTCTTCGCTTCAGCTCGGCGAGGATCTCGTCGGAGGAGCGCCCCGCCGCCCGGATGAGAAAGACCCGATCGAACCTTGACTCATACTCCGCGTTGCCGGCTGCGAGCGCCGTCGCCACGGCGATGTCATCGGAGTCGACACCGGCCTGCTCGGCCGACGGAGAACGCCCCGTCGTGGCCCGAGCCGGCCCGTTCACCGATTCTCGGGTGCCGGGCGAGCGCGGCCTCGATCTCCGCTGTTGAGAGGCGCGCCGCGGCTCGGTCAGCCGCCGTCAGGAGTTCGTCCACGGTGCTGTACGGCCGTCCCGACAGCACCTCGTCGACCCATCGCGGCACCGCGAGGCATGCTTCGAGCTCGCTACGGGCTCGGGCCTCGGGCATCTGGTTGAAATCGATCGATCTCGGACACGGTGGTGCGCGCTCTCCCTTGCATCAGCACTTAGTAGCCAAGTTGGTCGAGCCCGCGGGTCCGGGCGGTATGGATCGGGTTGGCCCCGGCGACAAGGTCGTCGAAGCGGTAGTTGACGATCTTGCCGATCTCGATGAGTGCGGTGGCACGCTCTTGGTTGACGGAGTGGTCCATCCGCTCGCGGCCTTGGACGAGGACGTCGTGGCGCTTGCCCAGGTTGCGTACCGACACGATCAGGGGGAAGCCGAACTTCTCCCGATACTCGCGGTTGAGCTGGCCGAATTCCTCGTAGTCCTCGTCGTTGAGCCTGTCGAGCCCCAGCACTGACTGGTCGCGGACCGACTCGGCCATCTCGAGCTGGTCTGCGCCCAGATCGGGAAAGGACTGAAGCAGTTTCTCCTGCTGCTGTCGGTCTCCAGAGAACAGTGCATCCTGCATGGCCGCCCGGAGAGTTTGCGTATCGGCGAACGGACGCTGCGCGTAGGCACCGTCAGCGGCCCAGCGGGCCCCTTGGAACAAGCCGGCGAAGGTCCGGGCAAAGTCATCCTGGCTCATGTCGTTCACCTGGTCGAGGCGGACCCCATGCCCGGGCACACCGGCGACCGCGGGTCCGAAGCTCTTTCCCACATGGAAGAAGATCACGTTGAGGAATATCGCCGTGATCGAGCCGAGCGTGATGCCGCTGTTGAAGATCATCTCGCTCCAGCGTCCGCCTGGCACGACCTTGAAGAGGGCCTCGTCCCCGGAGCCGAGCACCGTGACCATCATTGCCAACCCGATGCTCGTCGAAGCGATGACGACGTTGCGGTGGTCGTTGAAGTCAGCGCGACCGAGCATCTGGATACCAACCACGGCGACGGTGGCGAACATCGCGATGGCAGCGCCGCCGAGCACGGAATGAGGGATGCTCGCGGCGATCGCACCAGCCTTCGGGATGAGACCGATGACGATCATGATGGCGCCTGCAGTTGCGACCACCCACCTGCTCTTGATGGCAGTGAGCCGTACGAGGCCCACATTCTCAGCGAAACAGGTGTAGGGGAACGAGTTGAACACCCCACCGAGTGTCGTCGCCAGTCCGTCGGCCCTCAGGGCCTTCGCCACATCCTCGGAGCCGACCTTCTTCTCGACGATCTCGGCGGTCGCGAACACGTCCCCGGTGGTCTCAACCGCCGTGATCAGCATGACGACGATCATCGACGCGATGGCCGTAACGGTGAAGGTGGGAACGCCGAAGTAGAACGGAGGGGTCACCCCGACGGCATCGGCGTTGCCCACCTGGTCGAAGCTCGCGTCGCCCAGAATCCAGGCCGTGATGGTGCCGATCACCAGGCCCAGCAACACAGCGACCGTCGCCAAGAACCCCTTGAAGACACGCTGGATGACCACGATGATCGCAAGCGTGAACATCGCGTAGGCCAGGTTGGTGCCATCCGGCGGACCTACCGGGGCACCATCGCGCACGGCGTCGTTGATGGCCACTGGTAGCAAGGTGAGCCCGATGACCGTGATGACCGAGCCGGTCACGATGGGCGGGAAGAATCGGATGAGCTTGCCGAAGTACGGAGCCATGAAGAAGGTGAACAGCCCAGCCACGATGACGGCCCCATAGATCTCACGCAGGCCATCCTCGCCTCCGCCGGCCCCAAGCCCGATGGCGATCATCGGAGAGACCGCGGTGAACGTCACGCCCTGAAGAAGCGGCAGCCGAACGCCGACTTTCCAGAACCCCACGGACTGGATGATGGAGGCGATGCCGCAGGTGAAGAGGTCAGCATTGATCAGGTGGATCAGCTGCTCGTCATTGAGGCCGATCGCCCCGGCGAGCAGAATCGGGACGATGACGGCACCGGCGTAGAAGGCGAGGACGTGCTGCATGCCATAGACGGCAAGCTTCTGTGGCGGCAGGACCTCATCGACGGGGTGCTTGACGCGCTTGACCCGACCAGCGGCGGCCGACGAGCCGGTTGTGGTGGACATGAAGACCCCTCGCTGTTGAAGGAATTCCGCATTGCGGACTTTGAACTCCATCCTGCGAGAGATCGTAGGGAGGTCATCGATGTTGCGTCAAGGTCCGATTGCAATCATTCACAGTCAACCCTCGACTGCGGCGAAAAGAATTTGAGAACTGCGCATTTGCGGTCACCTTGGCGGGTAAACCGCGCAAGGCCGCAGCCCGCAGGTGTCACTCGTCGCCACTGCGGGGGTAGGCGCCGGCCTCGCCCCTGCGACCTGCCCGAGATACCGGGCAGGTCGCAGGGCCGTCAGCCGGACGTGCCGAGGGCTTGCGATCATGGACGGGTGACGGACCAGGAATGGGACCAGCTCGCCGCGGATGCGGAGGGCGGATCAGTCAGCCGGGGAAACATGTTCGGCTCCCCCGGCCTGCGCACCGGGAAGAAGTTCTTCGCGATCTGGTGGAGGAGTCAGCTGGTCGTGAAGCTGCCCGCCACCCGGATCGAGCAGATCGTGAGCGCCGGACTCGGCGTCCCCTTCGAGCCGATGACCGGCCGGCCGATGAACGGCTGGCTCGTGCTGGACCCGGCCGCCGACCGGGTCGCCCTGGTGGCCGAGGCCAACGCGTTCGTGGAGTCCCAGCTCAACGGCTGATCCCGTCAGATCCGGCGGCCACCTCCCAGTCGCTCCGGATGCCCGACGGCCCGCGCTCAGGAGCCTCGCGTCGGCGGCGAGGCTCCTCGTAGCAACCGCCTGCCGAGCAGGCCGACCAGCACCGCGGCCCCGGCAGTCATTGAGCTCGGTGGCAACGCCAGCGCGAGTGTGAGACACCCGAGCACCCCGGCCATAACGCGACGGCGGCGGCGAGCGCCAGGCCGATCAGCAGGCCGGCGCTGGCGGCGGGACCCCAGGCCGCGAAGACCCCGGCCCCGAGCATCGCGCCGAGCCCGAGGACGACGGTATCGCCGGTTCCCAGCCGTCGGGCCGGCTCCGGCGTGCCCGCAGCGCCCTTGGGCACTATCTCGGTGCCTTGCGCCCGTCGTAGAGAACGCCGAGCCCGAAGAATGCCGCGAGCAGAGTCGTGCCGATGACACATAGCGCCGCGTCCCCCAAGCGGCCGTCGACGACCAATGCGGAGACCACGGCCAAGGCGATGATGACGTAGGCGGCGATCTTCCAGTCGTCACCGACGATGAAGTCGTACCAGAAGTAGCCGATCGCCTTGAGGAGTGTCACGACAGCACCCTGTCCCGGCGTGGGCCGACTCGATCGGGCCGGCGCGAGAGGCGGGCCATCATCACTCGCGACAGCACGAACCAGACCGCGATGAGAGCGAGCAGGGCGAGCCGGCCACCCGGCCAGGCCACGCTGTGCCCGCCATCGCGGAAGTAACCGGAGCCCTCGATGGACCAGTAGGTGCCAAATGCGGCCAGCATTATGCCAACTGCATACTTAAGCGTGTTCTCCGGTATCGCGGCCAGCGGTTTGCGCAGAGCAAAACCCAACCCGAGCACGCAGGCTCCGGCCGCGACGGCGCCGCCGACCGCAAATCCCAGGGCTCCGGCCGAGAGGCCGAACGTCACGACGATGAACACGACCTCGACTCCCTCCAGGAACACGCCTTTGAAGGAGACCATGAACCCGAACAGGTCGACCCCGGCGTACGTCGTCCGCTGAGCCTGGCCGGCGGCCTCGAGCTGCTCGGCGTACTCCTGCTCCTCGTCGTGCAACGCCTTGCGTCCAGACCCGCGCAGCACCGCCTTGCGCAGCCACTGCAACCCGAAGATGAGCAACAATGTGCCGATCCCCAGCTGGAGCATCGACTCCGACAGCCACGTCGTGATCGCCAGACCGAGGACTGCGGTGAACCCGGCCAGCACGACCAGCGCCGCCACCGTCCCGGCGATCGCGGATCTCCAGCCCCGGGTCACCCCCATCGCCAGCACGATCGTGAACGCCTCGACGAACTCCACGAACGCGGCGACGAAAACCGCGCCAACCAAGCCGAGTGTGGTACCGACCACGAGTTCCTAACCAGAGTCTCGGGCATTCGCCGCGGACCGTCAGCGGCCCATCGACCAGCATAGGGATGCGCCACAAGTCCACCGGGTGGGCGCGCGGTTGTGGAATTCCCGGGTCGGTGTGACAGTCGGCACGTGTCGACCTTCAACGGCTTCTCCGAGCGGGCACTGAGCTTCTATGCAGAGCTCGCCGAGCACAACACCAAGGAGTTCTGGCGCGACAACAAGACGGTGTACGAGTCGGAGGTACGCGACCCGATGCTCGCGCTGCTGTCGGGGCTCGACCCCGACTTTGGAGCCGTCAAGCTCTTCCGTCCGTACCGCGATACCCGCTTCAGCCACGACAAGTCTCCGTACAAGACCCATCAAGGCGCGTTCGCCGGGCTCAGTCCGGGCGTCGGCTACTACCTTCAGCTGGACGCAGGCGGCCTGTTGGCCGGTGGCGGCTTCCGCGCGCACTCGAGCGCCCAGGTGGACAAGTACCGCGAGGCAGTCGACGACGACGCCAGCGGAGCGGATCTGCACGACCTCGTAGCCGCGATGCGAGAGGACGGATTCGAGTTCGAGGGCGAGCGGCTCAAGACCAGGCCGCGAGGCTACCCGGCGGACCATCCCCGCATCGAGCTGCTCCGTCACAAGTCGCTGATGGCGGTCAGGACATTCGGGGCACCGGCCTGGCTGGGTACCGACCGGGTGCTCGACGAGGTCAATGTCACCTGGCGGATGGTGGCTCCGCTGAACGCCTGGGTCGCCGAGCATGTCGGACCCGCCTGACACACGGCTCACGCCGTCCGTGCCGCTGAGGGTCGCGCGAAGAGCCCCGGTGTCGGCGCGGATCGGTCATGATGGCGGCGTGGAGCAGGGATACCGAGAGCTGCCGCCGCCTGACGGTCTGACCGCGCACGTCGCCTGCCTGTGGACCTCGCACGACCGTGCTGTTCGGGTGCTGCCGGACGCGTGCGTGGACATAGTTCTCGACGCCGGGCGGCTGGTCGTCGCCGGGCCGGCGACGACCGCCACGATCGCGCCCGCCACGCCAGGACAGGAGCGCTGCGGTGTTCGGTTCCGGATCGCCTCGGCCGGGACCGCGCTCGGCGTCCCGGCTGGCGAGCTGCTCGATACCGGCGTACCCCTGGCCGACCTGTGGGGTCAGCGCGGGCATCGTCTGGAGGCGGTCGTGTCGGCAGCACCCACGACCGACCGCGCGCTGGCCGCCCTCGTCCGGGGTGTGGCCGAGCGCCTTCCCGCGGCCGGCGACCTGCTGATCCGTCAGGCAGCTCTCGCGATGGTGCGCGGCTGTTCGGTCGGGCAGGTGAGCCGTCGCGTCGGTCTCAGCGAACGCCAGCTGCGGCGGCGCTTCGAGGGCGCCGTTGGGTACGGTCCGGCGACCCTCGTACGGATCCAGCGCTTCCAACGCTTCCTCGCGATCGCTCACGCCCACCCACTGAGCACGATCGCCGAGCTTGCCATGGAGTCCGGCTATGCCGATCAGGCTCATCTCAGTCGCGAGTGCCGTCGGCTCTCGGGATTGCCCACCGGTGTCCTGTTGGCGGGCGGCGCGGCGCCGGCCGGAGAGAAGTCCGATTCGTTCAAGCCACGCTCGGCGGATCGCGCAAGGCTGGCTGCGTAACCCGACCGGGCTGCACATCTACCCACGACGAGCCCAGGAGTCAAGACATGGATGTCCAGTTCATCGCCAGCGTTGCTCTCATCACGCCCGACCCGGCCGAGAGCCGCAAGCTCTATCTCGATGCCCTCGGACTGCCTCTGGAGCCCGACCCGAGCGGGGACTACTACTCGTCGGGCGGCATCGCGGGGTCCAAGCACTTCGGCGTCTGGCCACTGTCACAGGCCGCCGAGGCGTGCTTCGGGACCACCGAGTGGCCCACCGATCGCCCGATACCCCAGGCATCCGTTGAGTACGAGGTGGCCGACGAGGCAGCGGTCGAGGCAGCCGCGCAGGAGCTCACCGCGGCCGGCTACGAGCTCCTCCACCCGGCGAAGACGGAGCCGTGGGGACAGACCGTCGCGCGCATCCAGAGCCCGGAGGGCGCGATCGTGGGCATTTCCTACGCCCCGTGGATGCATTGAGAGCCGGTCCGCCCCATCGGCCCACCGCCCACCGCCGAGCTGGCGGTGGGCCGTGCGGCTGACCCGGGACGGTCGGCTTACCCCGTGGCCTGCTTGTCGAAGACCGCGGTCACGTCTTCCAGCGCCAGCCCCTTGGTCTCGGGTAGGAAGCGGTAGACGAACCCCATCGCCATGACCGAGAGCACCGCGAACAGGATCATCACCCACGCCAGACCGAATTGGTCGTTCAGCGTCGGGAACCACTGGACGATGACGAAGTTGGCCATCCAGTCGACGCTCGCGCAGGTGGCCGCCGCACGGCCACGGACCGCGGTGGGGAACACCTCTCCCTGGATGAGCCACCCGGTACCGCCGACACCGATCGCGAACGAGGTGATGAAGAACGAGAAGCCGAGCATGACGACCCAGACCTTCGGCAGGCCGGTCAGCTGCGCGACACCGAAGGCCGCCACCAGGATGAACACCGCCATACCGAAGTAGCCACCGATGGCGAGTTTCCGCCTGCCCACCTTGTCGATGTAGCGGAAGGCGAAGAAGGTCGCGACAACGTTGACCGCGCCCAGGATCGCCGCGGCCTCGACTCCGGCGACGGCAGCGTCCACCGCGCTCTTCCCGCTCTGGAAGTATTCGCTGAGCAACGTCGGTCCGTAGTAGAACGGGATGTTGATACCGGTGATCTGCTGGAACACGAAGAAGATGCAGACCACATAAAGGGCTCGCCTGACTCCCGGTGTCCACAGGGACTTGCGGGCCAGCTCTTGCTCCATCTCGGCCAGTTCCTCGGCGGTTTCCCGCACCTGATCCTCGGTGACGTCCATGCCGAGCTGTTCGAGCGCCTTCTGCGTGTCGCCATAACGTTCGTTGAGCATCAACCATCGCGGCGACTCCGGCATCCTGGTGCGCAGCGCAAGCGCGATAACGGCCGGTATCGCACCCAGCCCGAGGATGATCCTCCAGTCCGCCCCAGTGGCGGAGTCGGGGGCGATCTTGAAGACCACGATGGCGATCAGGTAGGAGACGAAGATGCCCACCGTGATCATCCACTGCTGCATGATCATCAGCGACCCACGCCGGCTTCGTGGCGCGAACTCTGCGATGTAGGCGGTGGCGATCGCGGAGTCCGCTCCCACGGCGAGCCCGATGAGGGTGCGGGACGCTATCAGCATGACGTCGTTGATGGTCACCGCCGAGAGGATCGCACCCACGGCGTAGATGAGCGGCGTCGATGATCAGCAGCGACTTGCGCCCGTATCGGTCCGTGAACGGCCCGGCCGCCAGGGCTCCCACCGCCGCCCCGATGGAGGCTCCGGCGACGAGGTAGCCGGTCTCGAAGCTGTTCAGGTCGTACGGGATGAAGTCCAGCACCGAGCCGATGACAGCAGTGTCGTACCCGAAGAGGAACCCGCCGATGCAGGACAGCACCGCCAGGTACCAGTAGAAGGTGGTCGTGACCTGGGAGTCCAGGTCGGCCAGCACTCCTTGGCGTTCCGGCTCCTTCTGTTCTAAGGACTCCTTGGTCATCTGCTGCCTCCTCGCCGCTAGTTCACCGGTAGGACACGCACCTAGATCGCCGCCGAGGGCCGGCCTCTCACCAGATGCCGGTGAGCGACTGCACCCGCGCCGCGACCGAAGATATTCCCCCTCCCGGGGCGCCGCAAACGCTGGCAGGCGTGTTGGCGCAGCCAACGCCTGCCAAGACGCTGCCTACGCCTAGACGGGTAGCTCGATCACCGTGGGCGCCGGTGTCTTCAGCGCCTCGCGTACCGCGTCGCCGAGCTGACCGACATCTGCGAGGCGCAGACCCTGACCGCCGCAGGCGCGACTCAACGCGCCGATATCGACAGCCGGGAGGTCCACGCCGACCGGCGTCATGCCGCGACCGATCATCTCGTCCCGAATCTCCTGGTAGCCACCGTTCGCCATCACCACGACCGGCAGGTTGATGCCGAGTTCCGCCGCGGTCACCAGCTCCTGTGCGGTGAACAGGAAGCCGCCGTCGCCCACCAGGACGACCGCCGTACGGTCGGGAGCCGCGATCTTTGCTCCGATGGCGGCGGGCAGGCCGTACCCGAGCGTCGCGAAGCCGGTCGGGTAGAGGAACCTGTCTCCCGGGCCCATCGGCCAGTAGTGAGCCGTGCCGAAGTACGACACCTGGGCGCTGTCCCCGGCCACCACGACGTCACCGTCTGTCGCCGCGACGAGGGCCTCGTGCACGGCCCGGTAGGGCGCCCCCTCGATCTCCGCCGCGACGCGGATCTCTGCACGGATCCGGCCGATCTCCTCGGCGAGGTCACCACTGTCGAGGTTCGCGCCCGGCAGCGCACGTATGAGGTCGGTGACGACGGTCCGCGCGTCGCCGAGCAGGCGCACTGTCGAGGTCACGTTCTTGTCGAGCTGGCCGGCGTCGAGGTCGACGCGGATGACGTCCCCGGTGAACGCGACCGTTCCGCCCCACAGGTCCGAGTCGGCCATCTCCGTGCCGACGAGCAGTGTCACGTCGGCGGTGCCGAGGTAGCGCTGGGCCACGGGGAGGCGCAGGCTCGCACCCAGGGAGAGCGGATGCGTCTCCGCGAAGACCCCCTTACCGTTCACGCTCGACAACGTCGGAGCCCCGAGTCGCTCGACCAGCAGATGCACGACGTCCGCGGCTACTCGCGACCCACCGCCCAGTACGACCACCGGGCGCTTCGCCCTCGCCAACAGCCCGGCGGCCTGGGTGACCAACCCGGCGTCTGCCGGCTCCGGTTGTGACGGTGGCGCCGGCAATGGAGTCGATCCGGACCACGGCTGATCGAGCACGTCGACCGGGATCTCGACGTATGCCGGTCGGGGTCGACCGCTGCGGAACCGCGCGAACGCCTCCCCGATGGCCATCGCCGCGGCCTCGGGCGTCTCCACCCGGACGGCGCTGTCGACGATCGCCGCCATCATCGACCGCTGGTCTCGGAGCTCGTGCAGCCATCCCCGATCGGCGCCCTCATAGCCGCGGGGAACGCCGGGCGCGAGCACGAGCATGGGCACGGAGTCGGCGTGAGCGGTGGCGACCGCCGTGGCGATGTTCGTGAGCCCGGGACCGCTCGTGGTGACACACACCCCCGGCCGTCCGGAGACCCGCGCGTAACCGTCGGCCGCGTATCCCGCGCCCTGCTCATGCCGGGGTGAGACGTGCCTGATCCCGTACCCGGACAGATATCGGTAGATCTCGAGGTTGTGAGTCCCGGGTACGCCGAAGACCACGTCCACACCGCCGGCTTCGAGCGCCTCGACCGCGGCCGCCCCTCCGGATCGGCTGCTCACGCGCTCGGTCCGTCAGCGCGGGGGGTGGCTGCCTGGGCCGTGCGCAGCTCGGTCCGGAGGATGTCGCAACTCCTGTCGACGACATGGAGGAAGATCTCCTCACCGATCGCCGCCGAGCTTCCGTCCGCTGTTCGCAGTACGCCCGATCCGTCCACCAGGCCGGGGCGCTCGGGCAGGATGGTGTAGCGGGGTGGCTCGACCGACGCCATCCGCGCCTCGATCAGGTCCTCGCGGACTCGGAGCCGGTCCAGGTGCATCATCAGCGATGTCTCGACGACCCCGGCGTGCTCCGCGGCCCAACCAGGGAACTGGCCGGAGAAGATCGCATCGAGCCGGCGCTGGTCGGCGACCTCCCACCAGTTGAGGAGCACGACCCGGGTCTCTGGATGCTCGAGCACGGTCCGGCTGGCGGCCTCGACCAGGAAGGCGGCGTTCTCGTAGTGCCCGTTGATCAAGCCGAACTCCGACTGACCGTGTTCGACAAGCGCGCAGAGCACGTCGTGCACCGCGTCACACAGCACCTGACCCGACAGGCTGGTCGTGGCGGCGAAGATCTCCCCACCACCGCTGGCCGGTTGCGAGCGATACCCATACCCCAGTCCGGGCGCCACCATCGCCCCCACCTCCGTGGAGATGGCAAGCGCGAATGCCCGGGCGATCGCCGCGTCGGTGTCCACTGGCAGGTGGGGGCCGTGCTGCTCCAGCGACCCCACCGGCAGCAGCACGGGCACGCCACCCAGCAGCCTCTCGATCTCCGGGCCGGTCATATCCGGCATCCAGCGCATCAGGCCCCCGTCCTCCGATGGCTCAGCCCGGCGCCGCCAGCGTGGACCCGCCGGAAGTCGGAGGCGGGCCGCCAGCCGAGCACAGACTCGGCCCGGGCGCTCGAGAAGACCGATGCCCGTGGGTTCGCGTCGAAGACCGCGTGGTCGACATCGGCCGGCAGAGCGCCCACCAGGCGCGGGTACCAGCCGAGGGTCGGGTCCACGTGCGCGGTGTCCGCTGCGCTGAGCAGGAGGCATTCATACCCGGACCAGCCGGCTGCCAGGCCGAGCCGGACGGCACGCGCGACGTCGCGCGCCATGACGTAGTTGAACAAGGACGGAACCGAGCCGTCGACCGTGCTGAGAAACGTCTCGAGCTCGTCGTCGAAGACGATCGCCACCGGCCGAAGGCAAAGGATGGGCAGGCCGCTCGCCCGGACGAAGCCCTGGCACATCGTCTCCACGACCAGCTTGCTCACGCTGTACGCCTCGGCGGGTGCCACCGGGTGCGACTCGTCGACCGGGAGGCTGAGCGGCGTCCAGTCGCGGCGTCGCTCGTGCAACCCGAGGGCGGCGACGCTGGAGCAGACCACGGCTCGAACGTAGTCCCGCGGACTCGCCAGCGAGCAGCACGTTCCACGTGCCCAGCGTGTTGACCCTCATGAACTCCTCACTGGGCGCGTGCGTGTCGTAGTCGAGCGCCGCGAGGTGCACGACGGCATCTGCCCCGGTGAGGACCTCCGTCACCGCACGGAGATCGAGCACGTCCACCAGCCGGTGGGGAGCGTCCACCGGTCGGGACACGTCCGCGACGATGACCTCGTAGGCCTGCGACAGCTCGTCCACGACGTAACGACCCAGGCGACCGGCGCCGCCGGTCACGACCACCCTCGTCACAGCGCCCGCCGACGGGCCAGCAGCGACAACAGGTCGTGGACCACGTGACATGCGGCTGTCGCGGTGACCTCCGAGTGGTCGTAGGCGGGTGAGACCTCGACGACATCGGCACCGATGAGCTTCAGACCGACCAGCCCCCGCAGGATCCCCAGCAGCTCCCGGCTGGTCAGGCCTCCCGCCTCCGGCGTGCCCGTGCCGGGGGCGAGCCCCGGGTCGAGCACGTCGATGTCGACCGAGATGTAGAGCGGCGCGTCGGCGACACGCTCCTGGATGCGTTTGACGACCCCCGGGATCCGCAGCTCCTCCAGGTCCATCGCGGTGATGATCCCGAACCCGAACGACGCATCCTCGACAAGATCCTTTCGACTGAACAGGGGACCTCTGATGCCGACGTGCATCGCATGGTCCGGGAGCAGCAGACCTTCTTCCCACGCACGCCGAAAGGGTGTGCCGTGGGTGTAGGCGGCACCGAAGTAGGTGTCCCACGTGTCCAGATGTGCATCGAAATGGAGCAGTGCCACCGGCCCGTGTCGTTCGACGGCGGTCCGCAGCAGCGGCAGGGCGATCGTGTGGTCTCCGCCGATCGCAACGAGGCTGTCCGCTGTGCCGAGCAGCTCGCGGGACGCGGACTCGATCGTCTCGACCGACTCGGCGATGCTGAACGGGTTGCAGGCGATGTCACCTGCATCGCAGACCTGCTGGTCGCCGAATGGTTCGACGTCGAGCGCCGGGTTGTAGTCACGCAGCAACCGGGACGCCGCACGTATCGACGAAGGGCCGAACCGGGCGCCCGGGCGATAGCTCGTACCGGCATCGAACGGGACCCCGACGACGGCGACGTCGCATCTGTCCACCTCGTCGATCCGGGGCAGCCGGGCAAAGGTCGCCGGACCCGCGAACCGCGGAACGGCCATCGCGTCGGGGGGCCCGACGAAGTCGTCGGCCATCAGATCTTCAAGCCGCGCAGGGCGGCCTCCACGTTCTCGACGATGCGTGCGGTGGTGGGGATCAGCTCGTTCTCGAGGTCGAGCGCGGCGGGTAGTGGTACGTCCGGCTCGGCCACGCGACGAAAGCCGGTCAGCACACCAGGACCGAGGTGCTCGAGGACACGTGCCGCGAGCTCACCGGACAGACCGAAGCTCTGGTAGTCCTCATCGACGACCACCAGCGACCCCGTCCTGCTGACCGACTCGCAGACCGTGGCATGGTCGAGAGGAACGACGCAGCGCAGATCGATCACCTCTGCGCTCACCCCACGCCTCGCGAGCTCGTCGGCGGCGGCCAGCGAGCGCTCGACCATCGTGCTCAGCGCCACGACCGTGACATCGGAGCCGGGCAGGACCACAGCCGCCTCGCCGAGCGGAACCGTGTAACCGGGTCCAGGCACCTCGGCACCGAGGGGGAAGCTGCTGATGCGACGCAGATATGCGGCTTTGTGCTCGACGAGCACGACCGGGTCGTCGCAACGGATCGCGGTGGACAGCAGCCCGCGGTAGTCGTAGGGGTTGCTGGGGGCGACGACCTTGAGCCCCGGCAGGTGCGCAAGCGTCGCCCACAGACACTGGGAGTGCTGCGCGGCGACACCGATCGAACCTCCCGCGGTACGGATCGTCAGCGGCATCCTGAACTGTCCGTCGGACATGTAGTGGATCTTCGCGGCCGCGTTGTACAGCTGTTCCAGGCACACACCGACGAAGTCGACGAACATGATCTCCACCAGCGGGCGCCAACCGCTCATGGCCAGTCCCACCGCCATGCCGGTGAACGCCATCTCCGAGATCGGCGTGTCACGCACCCGCTCGGCACCGAACTCCTTGAACGCGCCCCTGCTGGCGCCGAAGGTCCCCCCGGAGTACCCGATGTCCTCGCCGATCATCACGGTCGTGGGGTCACGGCGCATCTCGTGCCGCAACGTGTCCGCGATCAGCTGGGAGACGTTGGGGTCTCGCCGGGTGGCCGTCTCAACCACGGATGGCCTCCACGAAGACGCCGGTCCGCGCTGTCGAGACCTCTGGTGCCGGATCTGCCCTTACCCGCGCCAGCACGTCGTCGACCCGCTGCCGCAGTGCCTGCACCGTCTCGTCGAGATCGGCGGTGGTCACGCCGTCACGCTCGACGAGGCGTTCGCGGGCGACCGTCAACGGGTCGCGGAGCCGCATCTGCTGTTTGAGCTCCACCGACCGGTACTGGTCGGGATCGCCCTCGTAGTGGCCGCTGTAACGGCTGCAGATCACCTCCACTAAGGCCGGTCCGGCGCCGGAGCGCGCATGGTCGAACGCCCGGCGCATCACCTCCGCGACGGCCTCGACGTCGGTGCCGTCAGCCCGCTCGCCCCAGGCGCCGTACGCGTGCGCCCGGCCGACGATGCCCGGGAGCGCGACGACCTCGGCCGCCGGAACCGAGATGCCATAGCCGTTGTTCTCCACCACGATCACGAGCGGCAGCCGCCAGATCGCCGCCATGTTGAGCGTCTCGTGGAACTGCCCGGTGTTCGTGCCGCCGTCGCCGGTCAGTCCGACCCCCACGTAGGGCTCCTTCTCCAGCCGCGCGGCGTACGCGTGCCCGAGGGCGACGGGCAGCGAGGAGCCGACGATTCCCGTCGTCGAGAAGCGGTGGTCCCGGGAGAACAGGTGAAGGTGCCCGCCCTTGCCCCCGCAGAGCCCGGTGCTCTTTTCGAAGACCTCCGCCATCAGCGGATACGGGTCTATCCCCTTGGCGAGGGCGGCGGGATGGCTGCGATGGGTACCGACCACCCAGTCCGCGTCCCGCAGCGACCCGAGCATGCCGGCGGCCGCGGCCTCCTGCCCGATCGCCAAGTGCATCTCACCGCGGATGTCACCATCCCTGACCCCTGCCGCGCAGGCCTCCTCGAACAGGCGCATCAGGACCATGGACGCGTAGCGGTCGTGCAGGGAGGGCACCGTCCGCACGTTACCGGTGGGTGGCCCCGACGGCTTGGCGTACGGGGAGCTCTTGTCGCCGGTCACTCGACCGGGATCTCGGCGAACTGGGTGTCGACGCCCCGGCCCCGAGCCTTCTCGTACGCCCGCCACAGCACGTACCACACGAAGCCGCCCCCGACGGAGATCACCGCGCCCCATACGACGTAGGACAGGTCGAGGGAGAACGTCTTGTCGACCAGCAGCCGATAGAGCACCGGCACGATGCCGACGGTCGAGATCGCGCCCATGATCGACAGCACCGGCATACCGCCGAGGCGCCAGGCGATGGGTGAGTTCTCGAAGACGTCCCTTCGTACGAACGGGAAGAAGATCGACCAGACACAGACGACGAGGAAGTTGATGGCGAGTCCGAGGAAGCCCGAGACGATCCCGAGCTTGTCCGTGAACGAGTACAGCCCGAGTACGAAGAGACCGCCTGCGGCGCAGACGAGCAGCGACCAGTGCGGCGAGTGGTAGCGCGAGTTGACGTCGCCCAGCTTTGCCGGTGCCATGCCGTCGATGCTCCAGGCGAGGATCGTGCGGGACGGGTAGACGAAGACCGTGCCGAGCACGAAGAACGCGATCGTCACCACCCACGTGCTCATGATCAGCGTCAGGACGACGTTGCCTCCGGCTATCGCGGTGAACAGGGGCGTGAACGGGGCGGCGTCCAGCGGCGTGCCGTTGGACGCGGCCTGCAGGAACTCCGTACCGAACGCTCCGCGGTACAGAGCCATCAGCGCGATGAACGTGGCGCCCATGGCGACGACCGCGCCCAGCAGGCCGTACAGCTGCCCCGCTGGACGTTCTTCACCTCGCCCGCTGAACGACACGGCGGTGATCGTGAACCAGAGCGAGAAGGCCGGCCAGAGGACGAACTTCAGGGTCTCCGACATCGAGAACGGCGCGCCGATGGAGAGGCCGGCATCCTTACCGCCGGAGATGACACCGTCTGGTACGGCACCGGATCCGGCCAGGTCGTCGAAGTTCGCCTTGAAGTCCAGGACCCCGGCGGTGGCGAGGAAGAGCACGACCAGGTGACGACCAGGCTCGCTACCGCGATGTAGCTGCCGAGCGCTGCCACTTGAAGTACTTTCCCGCGCCGTACAGGTGCAGCGCGAGGATCGCAGAAGATTGTCACACCCGCGGACAGGAACATCCCCCACCCGTCGCCGAACCAGGTCGCCACGTCGAGGATGTCCTGGTTCTGTTGCCCTGGACGCCGATGGCGGCGATCGTCGACTGGATGGCGTAGATGGACAGAAACGCGCCGTTGAGCCCGACGTAGAAGATCTGCCAGAAGGTGAAGATGAAGCTCACCGCGAAGCCCACCGCCGGGTGCAGCGAGCGGGACAGGAACACGTACTCCGCGCCGGACCGTGGATACACCGTGGCGAGCAGCGCGTAACAGGCTGCGCATCGTCAGCCCGACGAGGTCGAGACGAGAGTGACGCGAGCTCCATCGACGCACCCGGGTAGAGCCCCAGAGAGGACGATGAAGACGATGTACGACAGCGCGATCTGTCTGCCAGCCGTACCAGACACACGTCGCTCGTCCGTACCTGTCGGACCAGGCCCGAACTCGCGCGGGTGAAGACGCCCGTCTGCGTGGGGATCTCGGCTTGGCCATGTTCCCCTCCCTCGTGCGCCAGCTAACCCGCACCATTCGATCGTCGTGATGCCCTTCGCTTGTCGATGTCGACGAGAGCCCGTCGAGCACTCCTTCCGCGTACTCGCTGCCGGGGTTGGCGATCGGTCACCCCGTTGAGCTTCTTGATGCCGCGGGACTCGTGGATGTGACCGTGCAGGCCGACCAGCGGCCGGTACTTCGACGATCGCGTCACGCGTGGCCGAGCTGCCCGACCGGGACCATGTCGCATCCCGACACCGTCGACGACGCGGCCGCAGGTCGTCGTCCAGCTGTCGGCGCGATGTCGAGCCCGCTGCCCAGCGGCGGCACGTGCACGTTGAAGATCGTCCGACCAGGGTCGGCCAGGTCGTCGGCCAGTGCGTCGATCCGCTCGGTCAGCTCCTCCTCGGGGATGTCGCGCGGGCAGGCCCAGGGCGTGATGTTGCCGTAGCCCATTCCCAGGAGTCGAGAAACCGTCCCTCCAGTTCGATCACCGTGCCGTTGGGATCCTCGATCAGGTCCGAGCGGGCGAGGGCGTCGTCGACCTCGAAGAAGTCGTCATTCGCGCCCGACACGAAGACGCGCACACCCGTGCCGCTGAGCTTCGCCTCGGCCTCGTCGACCCAGGCACTCACCCGTTCCATCGCGAGGCGCTTGAACAGCTCGTCGACGCGAGCCTGGTCCTCGGCGTACCACGCGGACTCGTCCGGCGTGGTGTCGAAGGCGTACTGTCCGGCATCGGCGATCGCGTCGTCAGCCGGGTCAGCTCGTCGACGGTCTCGACCCGTCGCTCGACGCCCAGGAAGTCGCCGTGTTCGCGTCGCCTGCCTCCGCGATGACCGGGACCACGAACTTCCCCGTGATGTCGCCGCCCACGATGATGTGATCTGCCTCGTAGAACGCCGCGCTGTTGAGGAACTTCTTCCAGCACTTCCGCGAGGCATGGAGGTCGGAGCAGAAGTAGAGGCGCAAGGGTTCACAGCCTCCCGCATCGTTCTGGCAGCAACCGGGTCATGATGCCCTATCGGTTGATAGGTTGAAGTGAAGTTACGACGCCCTTAGCGTCGTGTCAAGGATGTTCGGCGACAACCGCCGGCGCAGATCGAGGAGTCGATGAGCCATCCCCCAGGTTCCGGCGGGGCCCCGGACGATCCGGGGACCACACCGGACGGCAAGGCGACCGAGGCCCTGTTGATCGAGGGGCTCAGGCTGTACGGGCAAGCCGAGGCCGCAGGAGCGTCGCTGCGGCTCATCGGATCCCTTGCCGTCCAATTGACCTGCCCGCAGTGGAAGCACCTGGCGACCGACCTGGGAAGACGTCGCAGTATCGACATCGACTTCGTGGGGTACTCGAAGGAGCAGAACCGACTCACCGCTGTGTTCACCGAGGCCGGTTTCCAGATTCACCCGTCGGTTCGACACAGCCAGGAGTATGGCGTGAAACGGCTGATCTTCGAGCCGCCCGGACACCACCCGAAGGTCGACGTCTTTCTCGACGACCTCATCATGGCGCACACGGTCTCCTTCGCCGGCCGGCTCGGAATGAGCGCGCCGACGGTCAGCCTGGTGGACCTGCTGCTGTCGAAGCTGCAGATCCACGAGATGACCCGCAACGACCTCGTCGACCTGGTGATCCTGCTCACCGAACACGAGGTCGGCCGGGCCGGTGCGGCGATCGACGGCGACCACATCGGGCGCGTGATGGGACGGGACTGGGGCTTCTTCCATACCGCTTCGACGAATCTTGCAGCGCTGGAGAGTGCACTCGACGGGTTCGCCCAGCTTCCCGACGAGTCAGCCACCAGGGTCAGGACGCAGATCGAGCGGCTGCGACGCATTCTGGCCGAGTCGCCGAAGTCCTCCAAGTGGAAGATGCGGGCTCGGGTCGGAACTCGGGTGCGGTGGTACGAGGAGGTCTCCGAGGTCACCTGAACAGAGCGGAGTCCTGCGCCGCACGGCGGATCGACGCCAGATCCGCCGGATCGGTCAGCAGGCCACGCACGAGCATGGACGCCACCTCGTCGGCGAGCTCCGGTTCCACCTTCCGGCCGCCGCTGTGAAAGGTCAGGACGCCGACGAGCACCCCGGCTACGGCCTCGCTGACGAGTCGGGGGGTCACCGGAACGAAGTCACCACTGACGACCCCGGCGGAGACGATCGCCGCAACAGAGGCGTGCAACTGGGCGCGCTTGTCAGCCCATACCGCGAACACCGGGTCGGACATGACGTCCTCGGTGAAGATCCCGGCCAGGTTGTACGGAGCGTTCATCAGGTGGTTGATGTCGGAGACCAGGTAGGTGTACAGCCGCATCGGAGCATGGGACTGAAGTGCCGCCAGCTCCTGGACGAAGGGCAGGGTCTGGTCGAGGTCCCAGGCGAGCAGCTCGCTGACGATGGCCGCCTTGGATGCGAAGTGGTGAAAGAGCGAGGGCTGCTGGATGCCGACCCGCTCGGCAATCTGCCTGGTGGTGGTGGCGCGGTATCCTCGCTCGGCGATCAGCAGCGACGCTTCACGGAGAATGCGTTCCCGTGTCCTCATTCCACCGGTTGACTGACGCGCGATCGACGTGGCCTTCATTGAATAAAGAGCCTATCTTGCATTCAAATGAAGAGCCTCTTGCGCGATGCTTTGGCGCGCGAGCCTCAGGCGTCGCCGCTCAGGACGATCGTCGAGGGCGCCTCGCCAGGCGTTGCCAGCTGAGCCCCAGGACGCTCGGCGACCTTCACGGTCGAAAGACTGGCTTCGAGACGGACCATCAGAACGAGCAGAGCGGTGATCCCCAAGAAGAACGCCGCCAGGAATTCCACGACACTGTTCAGGTTGTTGGTCACGAAATGCCCTGGTTTGCCATGAACGTCAGTGTAGGCCAATGCACGGCCCCGTGGACCACGCCGGCTGGATGGTGCTCCAAGCACCCGGCGACCGAGGAGGGCATGATGACCCGGCTTCCACTACTACCAGTCCGTCGACATGGCACCTGCAGCCGCACAGCGTGCAGGTCGCGGTGAGCGACCGCGTGCGGGCCGGGCAGCCCATCGCCCGCGTTTCGGCACACCGTCATCGACAGGTCGTGTTCGAGCCGGATCTCGTCATCCGGGAGTCCAGTACATACGCGCGCGCGGGAGGCTCGTCGTAGGGTCGACCCATGACTCGCCGGGAGACTCCCCCGTTCCGCGCCGACCATGTGGGCAGTCTGCTGCGACCCAAGGAGCTGCTCCAGGCGCGCCACGAGCGCCGGCAGGACAAGATCACCGCGGCCGAGCTCCGGGCCGTCGAGGACGACGCCGTTCGCGACGTCGTCCGTCTGCAGGAGGAGATCGGGCTGCAGACGGTGACGGACGGCGAGTTCCGGCGTACGTCGTGGCACATGGACTTCATCTACCGGCTGCACGGCATCAGCCGTACGACAGAACCGATCCAGGTGCACTTCCGCAACGAGCAGGGGGACCTCGACTTCACGTCGGCCGGGCTGAAGGTGGACGACAAGGTTGGTCTGGACGACGACGACGCGCCTATCTTCGGTGCGGACTTCACGTTCCTGCAGTCGGTGGCCAGCACGGGGACGCCGAAGCTGACGATCCCGTCCCCGAGCATGGTGCACTACCGGGGCGGCCGCGCCGCCCTCGACCCGGAGGTGTACCCGGACGAGGAGGAGTTCTGGGCCGACCTGTCGGCGGCCTATGCCCGGCAGGTCAAGGAGATCGCGGCGCTCGGCTGCACGTACCTGCAGCTGGACGACACCAGCCTGGCCTACCTCAACGATCCCGCGCAGCGGGCGGACATCGCCGCCCGGGGCGACGACGCCGAGCACCAGCACGAGCGCTACATCAACCAGATCAACGCTGCGCTGGCCGACCGACCCGAGGGCCTCGCCGTCACCACGCACATGTGCAGGGGCAACTTCCGCTCCTCCTGGGTCGCCGAGGGCGGGTACGACTTCGTCGCCGAGGCCCTGTTCGGCCGGCTGGACGTCGACGGTTTCTTCCTCGAGTACGACGACGCGCGCTCCGGAGGGTTCGAACCGCTGCGCTTCGTCCCTCCCGGAAAGCTCGTCGTGCTCGGGCTCGTGACCACCAAGCGGCCGCAGCTGGAGTCCAAGGACGACCTCAAGAGAAGGATCGACGAGGCAGCGAAGTTCGTCCCACTCGACCAGCTCTGCCTGTCGGGGCAGTGCGGCTTCTCCTCCACCGTGGAAGGAAACAACCTCACGCTTGAGGAGGCGGTCGCGAAGCTGCGGCTGATCATCGAGACAGCTGCTGAGGTCTGGGGCTGATGCCCGCCCGACGGTGGCGGCGGCGACGGGAGCGACCCGGGTGCGCACCCAGGTCGCAATCGTCGGCGCAGGACCGGCCGGGTTGCTCCTGTCCCACTTGCTCCACCTGCAGGGCATCGAGTCGATCGTGCTCGAGCGGCGTGACCGCGACGTACGTCGAGCACCGGGTTCGCGCCGGCGTCCTCGAGCACGGCACCGTCGAAACGCTGCGCGAGGCCGACGTCGGCAAACGCATGGACGCGAGAGGGCTGCCGCACGAGGGAACTGAGCTGCGCTTCGACCGGGCCCGCCATCGGATCGACTTCGCCGAGCTCACCGGCCGGAGATCACCGTGTACGGCCAGCAGGAGGTCGTGAAGGACCTGATCGCGGCCCGTGCTGCGCCGAGGGCTCGACATCCGCTTCGACGTGGGCGACGTGGCCCTGCGTGACCTCGACACCGAGCGCCCCGCATGCTTCGTCCACCGGAGGCGACGGACCCTCGATGCGACTTCGTCGTCGGCGCGGACGGCTTGCACGGGGTGAGCCGGGACCACATGCCGGGCCTACGCCCTACGAGCGGACTACCCGTTCGCATGGCTGGGCATCCTGGCCGAGGCACCACCGATCTCCGACGAGCTCATCTACAGCCGCCACCGCAACGGCTTCGCGCTGCACTCGATGCGGTCGCCGGCGATCACCCGCATGTACCTCCAGGTGCCCGGCGCCGACGACGTTCGACGACTGGCCGGACGACCGCATCTGGGCCGAACTGCAGACCCGGCTGGCCACGGATGACGGCTTTCGCGCTCGACCGAGGGACCCTGGTGGACAAAGGCATCACCCCGATGCGCAGCGTCGTCTCTAGCCGATGCAGTACGGGCGTCTGTTCCTCGCCGGCGATGCCGCGCACATCGTGCCGCCGACCGGTGCGAAGGGCATGAACCTGGCCGTCGCCGACGTGCGAGTGCTCGCCGCACGCCCTCGGCGGCTTCTACGCCGGCGTCGGCGAGGAGCTGCTCGACGCGTACACCGACACGGTGCTGCGGCGCGTGTGGCGTGCCACGCACTTCTCCTGGTGGATGACCACGATGCTGCACGTCGATCCGGGCGACGACGCTTTCGGCGAGCAGCTCGCCGTGTCACAGCTGCGATACGTCACCGCGTCGCGGGCGATGGCGACGTCGCTCGCCGAGAACTACACCGGCCTGCCCTACGAGCGTGGATGGTCCTACCGGTGAGCGACCGGCTCCCGTGCCGCCTACGTCACCGACCCGGACGGCACACATCCACCGCTGTCGCTTCGACCGATACCGCAGCACCGCGCTACGGCATCCCGAAAACCCGCTGCGGCTGCTCCCGCAACGACTGACCGAGCTCACCGGCCCGCTCTTCGGTCGACAATCGCGTGCAGCCCGGCGACGAACGACCTCACTCGGCACGGACGGCGGAGAGGCATCGGCCAGCGCATCATCGTGCACGGTCGGGTCCTCGACTCCGGACGGGCGCGCCGTCCCGAACACGCTGCTCGAGATCTGGCAGGCGAACGCGGCCGGCACGCTACCGTCACGTCGACCGACCAGTGGGCGGCTCCGCTGGATCCGCACTTCTCCGGTCTCGGTCGCAGCCGCGACCGACTCCGCTGGGGCGCTACCGGTTCACCACCATCAGGCCCGGCGCGTACCCGTGGAGGAACCACGCCAATGCCTGGCGCCCGGCGCACATCCACTTCTCGGTGTTCGGGCGCGCCTTCACGCAACGGCTGGTCACCCAGATGTACTTCCCGGACGACCCGCTGTTCTTCCAGGACCCGATCTTCAACTCCGTACCGGACGAGAAGGCGCGGGCCGGATGATCGCCGGCTACGACCACGGGGTCACGACCGACCACTGGGCGCTGGGGTTCCGCGTTCGACATCGTGCTGCGCGGCCGCGAGCAGACACCGTTCGAAACCGAGACCGACGATGAGTGAGCGGCCGGCTCGACGCCGTCGCAGACCGTCGGGCCGTTCCTCGCCATCGTGCTGCCATGGGCAGGACGGGCCGGACGTGGCGCGCCGAGGGTACAGCCGGCCGTCATCACCATCGCCGGCCGGCTCACCGACGGCGCCGGTGAGCCGGTGCCGGACGGCCTGGTCGAGATGTGGCAGGCCGATCCCGACGGACGCTTCAACCATCCCGACGACCCGCGTGGCGCGGTCGCGCGTCCGGGTTCCGCGGCTTCGGGCGGTGCCCCACCGACGCCACCGGGCCGTACTTCCTCCGCACCCTCAAGCCGGGTGCCCTCCCGGACGGCGACGGCGGCACCGAGGCGCCCCACCTCGATGTCTCGGTGTTCGCCCGGGGCCTGCTGAAGCGGCTGGTGACCCGGATCTACTTCCCGGACGAGGCCGAGGCGAACAACGCCGATCCCCGTGCTCGCGCGCTGCCGGCCGACGACCGGCGGCTGCTGATCGCGGTCGCCGAGGATGACGGCAGCGCTGCGCTTCGACATCCGGATCCAGGGCGAGGACGAGACGCCGTTCTTCGTGGTCTGACACGCTGAACCGATGAGCAGGCTCTGGGATCCCGTCTTCGGTGCCACCGCGGTAGCCGACGCCACCGGCGACCGGGCCTGGATACGGGCGCTGTGCGACACCGAGGCCGCGCTGGCGCGCGCCTGCGCGTCAGCCGGGCTCATCGACGGTGCCACCGCGGACACGATCGGCCACGCCTGCGTGGAGCTCGCCCGCAGCGACCCGGCCGACCTCGGGCGGCGGGCTGCCGACGACGGCAACCCGGTGATCCCGCTGGTGCACGACCTGCGGGCACGGCTGCAGGACGCTGCGGGACCGAGGGCGGCCGCCGGCGTGCATCTCGGCGCCACCAGCCAGGACATCGTCGACACCGCTGCCATGCTCGTCGCCCGTTCTGCGTTGGACCTGATCCTCGACGCCCTTGGTGGGGCAGCCGATGCATGTGCGGCGCTGGCACGCAGGCATCGGGCCACCACCATGATCGGGCGGACGCTGATGCAGCAGGCCCTCCCCACGACGTTCGGCGCGGTCGCCGCCGGCTGGGGAGAGGGACTCGACCGGTCGGTCGCCCGGCTGCGGGCGACCCGGGCCGAGCTTGCCGTGCAGCTCGGTGGCGCGACCGGCACCCTGGCCGGCTGGCACCCGGACGGACCCGCCGTACGCGCGGCCTTCGCCGCCGAGCTCGCGCTCACCGACCCCGGCGGCGTCTGGCACACCGAACGCAGCCGGATCGCCGCGCTGGCCGCCGGGCTCGGCATCACCTGCGGCTCGCTGGCCAAGGTCGCCGGTGACGTCGTGCTGCTGGCCCAGACCGAGGTCGGCGAGCTGCGCGAGTCCCGCGGCGGTGGTTCCTCGTCGATGCCGCACAAGCACAACCCCGTTGCCGCGATCACCGCTCGGGCGGCTGCCGCCCAGGCTCCCGGGCTGGTGGTCACCCTGCTCGCCGCGATGCCCGCCGAGCTGCAGCGCGGTGCCGGTCCGTGGCACGCCGAGTGGCAGACCCTGACCGCACTGCTCCAGGCGACCGGGGGTGCGGCGGCCAGGGTGGCCGAGTCGCTGTCCGGTCTGCAGGTCGACGCCGCCGCGATGGCCCGCAACCTGACGCTGAGCCGCTCCGTCGGCGGGGATGCGACCGGTGCGGCGGAGATCGTCGACGCCTACCTGGGCCGGTGGGCGCGATGACGATCCCGCTGAGCTGGACGGTGGAAGGGCCAGACGGCGCGCCCGTGCTCGTCCTGCTGCATTCGATCGGCACTACCTCGTCGATGTGGGATCCGGTCATGGGCCCGCTGGCCGAACAGTTCAGGGTGGTCCGGATCGAGGCCCGCGGGCACGGCCTCTCCCCCGCCGCACCGGCGGGAAGCACGTGCACGGTCGCCGACCTCGGCCTGGATGTCCTGGCGGTCCTCGACGTCATCCAGGCTGAGCTCCACTCCGCACGTGTCCACCTGGCGGGTCTGTCGATCGGCGGCATGACCGCCATGTGGCTGGCCATCCATCACCCCGAGCGGATCGCCCGGCTGGCGCTGCTGTGCACGGCGGCGCACCTGCCGCCGGCGCGCGGCTGGCTCGACCGTGCGGCCGAGGTCCGCGCGCACGGGATGGCTTCCATCGTCGAGCGCGTCGTGTCCGGCTGGATCACACCGGCTCTCGCCGAGCGGGACCCCGTACTGCTGGCCGGCCTGCGGAACATGCTGGCCGACGCTGACGCCGAGAGCTATGCCCAGTGCTGCGAGGCGATCGCGGCACTGGACCTGCGGGGTGACCTCGGCCGTGTCGCCGCACCGACTCTGGTCATCGCCGCGGCGGACGATTCCGCCACACCTCCCGCGCACGCCGACCTGATCGGCGAAGGCGTCGCCGGAGCACGGGTCGAGGTGGTGGCGAACGCCGCGCACATCGCCATCGTCGAACAGCCCGGCGTGGCCGCACGGCTGCTGCTCGCGCACTTCGGCGGTGGTGCCACGCTCGAGGCCGGCTTCCGCACCCGGCGCGACGTACTGGGCAACGAGCACGTCGACGCCGCGATCGAGGGGACCACCGAACTCACGGCGGCGTTCCAGGAACTCATCACCAGGTACGCGTGGGGCGACGTCTGGTCTCGCCCCGGTCTCTCACGCCGGGAACGTTCCATCGCGACCCTGGCGGCTGTGGTCACGATGGGAGCCGAGCGGGAGATCGCGATGCACGTTCGGGCCGCGATCCGCAACGGCCTCACCCGCGACGAGATCGGCGAGGTGCTGTTGCACACAGCCCTCTACGCCGGCCTGCCGCGGGCCGGCCGGGCGTTCGCGATCGCGACGGAGGCGCTCGACGCGCTCGACGTCGACGGTCAGAACGGGTAGGCAGGGAGAGATCCTCGTACGGTCACCCACTGCGTCTCGGTGAACGCCTCGATGTTCGCCTGCGCGCCTCCCTGCCGCGATCCGGTACCGGAGTCGAGTACCCCACCGAACGGCACATTTGCCTCGTCGTTGATCGGCTGATCGTTGATATGGATGAGCCCGGACGGAATCTGCTCGGCGATCTCGAGCCCGCGCATGACGTCCGTGGTCAGGATCCCCAGGGACAACCCGTACGAGGACTCGGCCGCGAGACGGATCGCGTCGTCGACCGAGTTCGAAGCGGGCGATCGGTGCGACGGGCCCGAAGATCTCCTCCGAGTATGCCGGGGCCGTCAGCGGCACGTCGGCGAGCACCGTCGGGCGGTAGAAGAGATCGTCATAGGTGCCGCCGGCGGCGAGCCGGGCCCCCGCATCCACACTGCCGGTCACGTAGTCGTGGATCCGGTCCCGCTGGCCGGCGTCGATGACCGGGCCGAGGGCGACGGTTCCCGTCGTCGGGTCACCCACGGGCAGCCTGTCGGCGCGGGCCGCCAGGGCCGACACGTACTCGTCCGCCACGCCGGACTGCACGAGGTGCCGGCCCGCGGCCATGCACACCTGACCCTGGTGGGCGAACGAACCCCAGGCGCCGACCGACGATGCTGCCTCGACATCGACGTCATCGAGGACGAGAAGGGCCGAGTTGCCGCCGAGCTCGAGGTGCACGCGCTTGAGATGCTGAGCCGCGAGCACTCCGACGGCGCGTCCCACCTTCGTCGAGCCGGTGAACGCGATGGTGCGTACCAACGGGGCGGTGATGAGTGCCTCACCGACCTCGGAACCACCGGGCAGCACGTGCAGGAGGCCGTCAGGCAGGCCCGCCTCGGCGAACAGCTGAGCGAGGACGGCTCCGCCGCTGACCGCGGTGCGCGGGTCCGGCTTGAGCAGGACGGCGTTGCCGAGCGCCAGGGCGGGTGCCACCGCCCGGATGGACAGGATCGTCGGCACGTTGAAGGGTGCGATCACGCCGACGACCCCGGTGGGGACCCGGCGGGACAGGCTGAGGCGCTCGTGCTGCGACGGGAGCAGCTGGCCGTACGGTGCGGAGGGAAGCGCGGCGGCCTCATAGCACTCCTGGGCCGACGTCATGATCTGGAACTCGCCGAACGGACCGATCGATCCGGTCTCGCGCATCAGCCAGCCGACGATCTCCTCGGAGTGCCGGTGCCACAGGTCGCCCGCGCGTCGCAGCACGGCGGCTCTCTCGACATGCGGTGCCGCGGCCCACGACTTCTGCGCCTCCGCGGCCCGGGCGGCCGATCGCGTGACATCAGCCTCCGTCGCCCGGCCCATCGCGCCGAGTAGCTCGCCCGTCGACGGCGACACGACCGGGTACGGCTCTCCGGACCCCTCGGTCCACTCCCCGGTGAAGATCTTGCTCTGCCAGACAGCGTCGTCGAGGAGCGACATGAGAACCTCCGGGCGGAGTCGTGCGGCGGCAGACTCCGCCGGCGCGTACCCGCGTCACGTTAGCCTCTCGCGCCGCCCCTCGCTTACGTCACGCATCCTGCGGGGTCATGACCCTCGAACTGCGTGACGCTAGGCGGCGGTCAGCGGTCAGCGGTAGCAGTAAGAGTCGGAGGAGGCGTCTCCGCCTTGCAGCCGCACCTGATGCACCCGCAGGCCGCGGAACTCGTCGCCGTGCGGGAAGAACCGCTCGTCCGGGGTCAGACCGCCGGAGGCCGGATCCGTGTCGAGCTTGGCCATCCAGCTGCCGACTCCGTGCGGGTAGAACTGGTCGTCCCACGAGCCGTACAGCGAGTTGGTGATATAGACCCGTCGCCCGTCGCGGCTGACCTCGACCATCTGCGGTCCGCCGTCCAGTCGCTCCGACGGCGCCGCCGGGTGCGCGGCGCGCCGGACGATCCCGCCCAGGTGCACCGAGCCCACCTCGCGCGGGTGTGCCGGATCGGAGACGTCGTACTGCTTGAGCTCGCCGGTGCCCCAGCACGACACATAGAGCATCTGGTCGTCGACGGACAGGTCGATGTCGGTGACGAGCGGCGGGACAGCCGCGAACGGCTGAAGGGCCGGCGGCAGATCGGCCGGGTCCGCGGGCTCGGCGGGGATCGTGATGACCTTGTCCGCCTTCCACTCCGTCCCGTCGCGATGCCATCGCCACACCGACGCGGACAGGTCAAGCGTCGAGACCACGACGCCCACGAACCCCCAGGTTGCCTCGGGGTCGTGCGAGGGCCGCAGCTCCAGGACCATCTGGTGGTCGTCACCGAGGTCGACCGTCTGCTGGTGGACGCCGGTGGCGAGATCCCAGAAGTGCATCGCGTGGCCGTACTTCTTCCCCAGCAGCAGCTCGGGAACGACGCCGTCCTCGAACATCGATGGCGTGCCCCACTCGCTCGTGATCAGCGTGTTCTGATTGAGGTGCCACCAGGCGTCGTACGCGAGGTACTGGGGTCCGCGGTCTGTCTCCCACGCCCGCAGCACGTCGAACGTGTTGTGGTCGAGCAGCGCGATGCCGCCCGGCCCGTCCGCGCCGTGCGCACCGCCGAGGCAGGACAGGAAGACGCCGTCAGGACCGCAGTGCGAGGTATGCGGGCGGGAGTAGCCCGCTTTGTCGCCGAGCTCGTCGGCCTCGATGGTCTTGTGCAGACGCGGTGAGCGAGGGTCGGGATGCGTGTCGTAGACGTGCACACGTGAGCTGCGCATGCCGGGGAGCAGCAGGTAGCGCCGCTGCAGACCGTCGGCTCCCATGTCGTGGCCCTCATGCATCAGGGAGCTCGAGCAGGCGTTCCAGCCGAAGTGGTGCAGCTCGTCACCGCGGGTGGGCAGGTCGGCCCAGCCGACGACCTTCGCGAAGTCGTCGGAGGCCTCGTTGACGTCGATGACGCATAACGCGTCGGGACGTTCGCCGGCTCGGTCGAACGCCACTACGTAGGCCAGCTCCTCTGACGGCGCCGCGGCGGCCTCGGCGGCACTGCGGTAGAAGGTCGGATCGGTCGTTCCCGCCGGCCGGCCGTCATCGTGCTCCGTGACCGACTCGCTCATCTCCACCAAACCCTTCACTCACGCTTCTGGACGAGGTCTCCGTGTCACCCTATGGGCGATCCATCGATCCGGCACTCGCATCTCACGGGGCAGAGGTCCATGCTCGAGGTGTCGACGAAGGCGGAGTTCGGCGACCTGCTGAGTCGGCGTCTGGCCGGCTCCCCGACGCCGGACTAGACGGTCAGGCGTGCCGATCGGAGGTGCTCCTCCAGCAGCCGGCTCAGCTGTTCGGGATCCCGCCTGCGCGCCGCAGCAACTACCTCCTCGTGCTCTCGAGTCATAGGCCCAATGTCTCGATCGACGTCGAAATGGCGAGTCCAGATCTGGCGGCCACGCGGCGAATCCCAGATGTCTGTGAGTATCTGCAAAGCAAGCTGGTTCGTGCACCGCTCAACCAGGGACTGATGAAAGCGCCGATTGAGCTCGAAGTAGTCGCTCGCCGGCTTCTTCGGCTGGTCGCGCATCGCCTGGTTGAGCACCTCGAGGTGCTGGAATGCTGCCTCGCTCATGTGGTCCAGGGCTGCGCACGCCGCATAGGGCTCCAGCAGCGCACGCACGTCATAGATGTCGGTCAATGCGCTGGCCGGCGGCTCGGTCACCATGTAGCCCCTGACGCCGGCGGCGGTGATAAGGCCATCGTGGGCAAGCCTGATCAGGGCGTCACGTACCGGCGTCCGCGACACCCCGAGCTGCTCCGCTATCACGTCCTGAACCAGTTGCGTGCCCTCGGGGTACGCGCCCCCCGCGACGGCATCGCGCAGCGCCTCGTACACCTGCGCGGCCAGCGGTGAGCTGTCGAGCCGCCGGGTGGCTCGAGGTATCGACCCCCTGATGTCCGGCACGCTCGGGTCTGCGGGTAATTTCGAGCCATTCCCCGCCATGGCCTCCACCATTTCGACGGGCAGCGGACCAGACTGCGTCAGTAAGTCTGGGTCAACGTATATGGTCACGACCCACCAGGCAACCAGTGTTTGACGCCGCGGCGAGAGTCACTTCTCGTGCGTCCGTGGCGAGCACACGTTGGCGGTGAGGCCACCGTCGAAGCGGGGTGGATCGACGTCGCGTCGGTAACGCCCCCCCCCGAGCACGGCCGGGCGGATCGACCGCCCCCCTGTTCGGGGCATCCATCGGTCGATCCCGGTAGCGGTCGAGCTCGCGCGTGACGCTGTCCTCTCAGCGCAGCCGTAGCGATATTCGCCGGGCTTGGGCTGGCTAGCTCCGGTGCGTCGTCGCCGTTCGGAAGTCGGTATAGGTGTAGGGGTTGTCGAGGATCTTGGTTTCCGGAATGTCGGGGTTCATCCCCTGCTCCCATGCCTGCGGGCCAAGTTCGCCCTGTAGATACTCCACGGTGGACTCGACCGTCCGGCGGGCCTGGTCGAGATCGATGCCGACGAGTCGGTGGTCGTGCTTGACCACCCGTCCGTTGATGAGCACGGTGTGCACATCTCCTCGTTGCGCCTGGAATGCGACGTGACCGTAGGGATTGAGCACCGGGAACATAGCCGGCGACCTGTCGTTCTTGATCAGAATGACGTCAGCCTTCTTGCCGGGTTCGAGGCTCCCGACCACCGAGTCGAGACCCAGCGCGAACGCGCCGCCGCGGGTGGCCCAGGCGACAACCTGGTCCGCCCGGAGGTGGCAGTTCGTGATCGTCTCGCCCAGGGCATGCGCTTCGAAATGCTCGCGTGAGCGGTCGGCGCCGAGGGTGGTCCGCATCGCGGAGAAGATGTCGCCGCTCCACCACACGCTGGAGTCGACGGACAGGGAGACCGGGATGTCGTAGGACCGCAGCGCCCAGGTCGGCGGGTAGCCCTGTCCGCAACTCTGCTCGCTCTCCGTCGACACCGAGACGCACCCGCCGGTCGCCGCGATGCGCAGGTATGAGTCGGGGCTCAGAGTCGCCGCATGGACATAGATGGTGCCCGGCGTGGCGAACCCGTTGTCATGCATGAGGCGGATTCCGTCGTCGTTGGTTGCGCCCCACACACCGGCGTGTGTGGTGACGGGCACGCCGAGCTCGCCGGCCACCTCGAAGGCGGCACGTTCGGGGAAGGCAGGGTCCCCAGTCACGTCGAACGCCATCTGGAAGCCCAGCATGTCGTCGCCCGGGGAGATGCGCCGGGTGACGAAGTCGCGGAACTCCGGCCTCGTCGACCACTCCCAGGGACCTGCCTGGATGTTGCCGTAGGCGAGCACGAACCGACCCGGAACCGCCTCCAGCGCATCGACCGCGGCGTCGGCATGCTCGACGGTCCGCAGGCCGTGCGACCAGTCGACCGTGGTCGTGACACCGGCGTCGATGGACTCGATCGCCGAGAGCAGGTTCCCGGCGTAGATGTCCTGCGGTCGAAACGCCTTGCCGTGTTCCAGGTAGTACCAGACGAAGTACTGCGTCAGCGTCCAGTTCGCGCCGTACCCCCGCATGACCGTCTGCCACATGTGCCGGTGGGTGTCGACCATGCCGGGCATGACGATGCCCCCGGCCGCGTCGATCTCGACCGTACCGTCGGGCACGTTCAACCTCGGCCCGATGGCCTCGATCCGCTCCCCGACCACCAGCACATCGCCGGACAGGACGGTCCGGGCGTCATCCATGGTGAGCACTGTGCCGCCGCGAAACACCACCGGTCGGCCTGCCTCGACGTCTCCAGCCTGCGACTCATGATCCTGCGACGCTCCCATGCTCTCCTCCACTGCTGAGGTCCTGGCGTACGTTGTGCCGGTCCAGTCTCGCGACCCGGCGATGCCGTGACCATAACCCGCGCGCGACTCTGCAAACTCTAGGCGGACAATCGTCGGCGGAGCCCGGAGGCGGATCACGGTTGGACGTCGACCGCGCCGGGACCCACCTTCGAGACGGCGACTGAAGGAGAGGCACAGATGGCCGAACTGGTCGCGGTGATCGCGTCAACGCATCACCCCTTCTACTACAAGGCCTCGACCGCCCCGGAGGATCAGGCGCCGCCCTTCGCCGCGGAGTGGGTGCGAAAGGTCGGGGCGTTCCGCGAGACCCTCACGCGTGCCGCGCCCGACATCCTTGTCATGGTGGGCTCAGATCACTTCCACCAGCTGTGGCTGGACAACATGCCGCAGTTCCTCGTCGGGAACGCCGAGTGGTACGACGGCAACTGGCACAACGAGGAACGCGAGTTCGGCCTGCCTCGAATGCGTATGCCGGGCGACCGCGCCCTGTCGGGTCACATCCTTCGGCACGGTCTGGACGCCGGGTTCGACCTCGCGTTCAGCAACGAGCTGCGCATCGACCACAGCATCACCTGTCCGATCATCACGCTACGCCCGCAGGCCGACCTTCCGATCGTGCCGGTCTACACCAACATCTTCGCGCCACCCTTGCCGCAGCCGAAGCGGTTCGTCGAGCTCGGCAAGGCCATCCGAGGTCTGGTCGAGTCGTGGCCCAGCGACAAGCGTGTGGCGGTCATCGGCACCGGGCATCTGTCGCTCGAGCTCGGCGGGCCACGCCAGTTCGGTCCGCACGGGCCAGACCCCGAGTTCGACGCGAAGGCCGTCCATTGGATCGCGAGCGGTGACCTCGAAGGATGCCTGTCCGAGGTCACGCTCGACAGCCTGCACGCTCCGGGTAACGCGACCCATGGGTTCATGGACTTCATGCTGATGATGGGTGCCGCGGGGGAGAATGCCAAGGCGGACTATGTCGACACGTACGACCTGTTCCACACCATGGAGGCGTACTTCACCTGGTACCCGAACGGAGCATCGGCATGAGCAAGTACCTGCTGAACAAGTTCCTGTTCACCGTCGACCGGGACCCCGACCTCGTTCGAGAGATACCGCGACGACCCGCGCGGCACCGTGAGCTGGTGGGAGCAGGAGCGAGCGAACCTCATCCTCAACTGCACCGCCGGCGAGTCGAGCACCTGGCTCACGTTCGACGAAGTGGAGCGTGAGGCACTGGCCAGCCATGACTACCCGAAGCTGTTCGAGCTCGGGGCCCATCCTTTCCTGACGCTCACCCTGTTCATCGCCATGTTCGAGCGGGACTACCAGGAGCCCCTCGGCTTTCAGCGCGAGTATGCGAAGCGGCTGGCGCACTTCTCACTCCCCTACGCCGACGTGGCCACCTGACGCGATGGCGACCCGCCCTCGGCACGTACTCGACGGAGGTACCTTCGTCACCGGGGCCCTCGTCACCGAACACGGGCAACCCGCCCGCCGCGGGGAGCACCAGCTGTCACAGCCGGGGCCTGGACAGTGCCTGATCCGCGTCACCGCGGCCCCTATCGTGCCGCTGGACCTGTTGTGCGCGTCGGGAACCTCGTACTTCGGGCCACCGGGGTTGCCGTACGTGCCGGGGGTGCAGGGCGTCGGTGAGGTGGTGCGGGGGGAGACCCTGTCGCCGGGTACCCGCGTCTGGTTCAACACCAATGCCGGGATGCGTCCGGGCGACGGCAGCCTCGCCGAAGCCGCCGTGGTCGAGGAGAGCGAGACCGTGCGGCTGCCGGTGGGCGTGGAGGACGCTGCCGTCGCCGCGTTGGGACTGTCCGCGGTGGCCGCCTGGCAGGCACTGTCACGCGCGGGGATCCGGGCCGGCGAGCAGGTCCTCGTCACCGGTGCCTCTGGCGTCGTCGGGCAGGTGGCCGTCCAGGTCGCGGTCGCCCTGGGCGCGGGTCGCATCGTGGCCGCCACCCGAAGCGCGGAGGGGCGCGATCGCGCGTTGCGCACCGGCGCCGACGCCGTCGTGGACCTGGCCGGTGCCGATGTCGACGGTCTCGAGGCCCGCATCAGAGAGGCGGTGGACGGTCGGCTCGATGTCGTCATCGACCCGGTGTGCGGCGATTCCGCGACCGCCGCGCTGCGCGTGCTCGGCGATGGCGGTCGACTGGTGAACCTCGGTTCCGCCGGCGGCCCGGCGGCGGCGTTCGACTCGGCAGCGCTGCGCAGCCGGTCCCAGACCATCCTCGGGTACACCAACGCCTCGCTGACCTTGGCACAACGGGCCGAAGCCCTTTCCGAGGTCATTCGGCTGGCCGCTGACGGCCGTTGTGAGGTCGACTACCAGACCGTGGATCTCGACGCGGTTGGCGATGCCTGGCAGCTCGTTGCTTCCGCTTCACACACCGCCCGAGCGGTGGTGCTCCCCAGCCGCACGCCAGAGTGAGGTCTCCGGACGCGGAACAGCGCCGATGCTCGAGCTGTCCCTCCGACCCTGCGGTACGGTCGAGACGCCATGAACCCGCCACAGGGGACCTCCCCGTCCCACGCCGCGGAGTCTGCTGAGGAGCGCACCGACCCGCCGCCGGGATCGGTCGTCGTCGGGGTCGACGGGTCACCGGACAGTGATCGTGCCGTCGACTGGGCCTTCACCCAGGCCGCCCGTCGAGGTCGCGGCCTGCACCTGACGTGTGCGGTGACCATGCTGGTCGATGACCCGGGCGGCCCTGAGGCTAAGGAAGGGCTGAACGCCCGCGGGAAAGAGGTTCTTGCCGCTGCGGCGGCTCGTGGATCCGGGCATTTCAACGGCGAGATCAGCTTCGATCTCGCGGTGGGCCCTGCGTCGGCGTGTCTGGTGCGGGCGAGCGCTGTCGCGAGCCTCGTGGTTGTGGGCTCTCGAGGGCACGGCGGATTCGCCGGTCTGGTCGCCGGCTCGGTCAGCCAGCACGTGGCCCGGCATGCAAGGTGCCCGGTCGTCGTGGTCAGAGAGGCGGCCGACGGCGGAAGCGACCGTGTGGTGGTGGGTGTCGACGATTCCGAACCCGCCTTCGCCGCCCTAGGTCTTGCGTTCGACCTCGCGGCCCGCGCACACACCTCGGTGCTGGCCGTCGGAGCGTGGCGTCAGTCCCCGATGAGCGGACCGGGCATCGCCACTCCCACCGCTCACGACAACCTGGAGCGGTCCCGGCACGAGCAGGACCTGCTCGACGCGGCGCTCGCGGGCTGGAGGGGCAAGTACCCCGACGTGCCGGTGGTGAGCGAGGCGATCCCCGGTCATCCAGCGAGAGTTCTGCTCGACGCCTCCGCGCACGCGGCGTGCGTGGTCGTCGGCTCCCGCGGCCGGGGGGCGTTCGCCGGGATGCTCCTGGGATCGACGAGCCAGGAACTGCTGCACCACGCGAGGTGCACCGTTGTCATCGTTCGCTGACGGTTCCGGTGGGCTGTCGACGCGACCAGCGACGAACATCAGAGCAGGAGCTCAGGCGAAGAACGGCCAGCGGTCCCAGCCGTCGAAGACCGGCGCCAAGGACTCCTCTTCGAACGCCAGGTGCTCCAGCAGTGGTTCGCTGAGCCCGTTGAGTGCACTGACCAGGCGCTCCCGTGCGGAGTTGGCGTCCGGATCCGCCAGCTCCTCGCCGGCGGCCTGCACGGCGTCGAGCAGATCGGAGACCGCCCGGTGGTCCGCCTCCAGCTTGTCCACAACCGCCGCCATGCTCGGCGCGGCCCGACGTACCGCCGGAAACAGGGCGACGTCCTCGGCAGCGTGGTGGCTGTGCACGAACGCGCAGTAGCGCAGACAGCTGATCCGCAGCTGGAAGAGCGGCCGGGAGGTCTGCAAGCTCGCTAGCTCGGTATGGACGTAGCCCGCCGGCGCTCCGCCGGCCACGGCGTTCGCCAGATCCGTGCAGGCCTGGAGGTCCTGTCGCACCATGCTGTGCACCCACTTCAGCTCCGCGAGCAGCGGGCTGTCCGGCGTGTCGATGTCGCCCATCGAGCGGTGACCTCCCCCCACGGGCTGTTGGTGGCAGGACAAGTCCGGCGAGGCAAGGTTAGGCCCGGCCCTCGGGCTGGTCCTTCGTCAAGTGCAGAAGCCAGTCACGATCGGTGCGGATGAGTGCGTAGCGCCTGGCCCGGTCGCGCCCGTGCAGCGTGAAGAGCAGTCGACGGGCGTTCCGGTCGTGCTCCTCCCAGGTGCCCTCGTCGGCGATGTCCTTGTTCTCGTCCTGGAAGGTGAGGTGATCGATCTCGTGATCGGACACGGCGATCGCGAGACGGTCGTCGGTCGGGTCCTCGGGCAGGCCTCGGGGCACTGCCCAGGAGCGCAGCACGCCTTCCTCTTCGAGGCGCAGGTCGAAATGGTGACGCGGCTTGTGGTGCTCGTGGAGGACGAACCGGCGACGCGACTGGTCCGGGGCCACCGCAAACATCGACCTCCTCAGGCGCAGAGTCAAGCGCCGGAGAGACTATCGGCAGGCGAGCAGCGCCCGCGGTGCCCTCGGCTTGGTGCCGCTGCAGCATGTGGCCGTGAGGCAGGCGGCCACCGCCATCGCGGCGATGGGCGACCGCATCACCTGGTGTTTCCGGTGTGCCCGAGCGAGTAGCGGCCCGGTTGCGGCCACACGGCTAGACCGTGTGGGCTGCCTCCGACGTGGATTCGCGCCGCCAGCCGCCCGGTCCTCGTATTGAAGCCGTAGACGTCGCCGTCGAACCTGCCGGAGACCCACAGCATGCGACCGTTCGCCGACACCGCACCCATGTCCGGACTCCCACCTCCGGGGATGACCCAGGTGTCGACGATGCGGCGGCGCGCGAACGACACGACGCTGACCTCGCCCGCTCCGCGATCGGTCACGTAGAGGAAGCGACCGTCGCGGCTCGGCATCAAGCCGTGGGGCATGCTCGGTGTCTTGATCCTCCCGATCCGCTTGAACGTCCGAGCATCGACCATCGCAACCTCGTCGCGTCCCATCTCCGCGATGAAGAAGGTGGTGCCGTCAGGGGAGATCCTGATGTCCTGCGGCATGCTCATCGCACCGAGGCTGAGCCTCCCGATCACCGCGTGCGTCAGCGTCGAGATCTTCAGGGCCGTGCCCGAGAACTCGCAGGTGACGACGAAGAACCGCCCGTTCCCCGAGAAGTCCGCATGGTTGGGGCCGTCGCAGCTGCGGACCCGCAGGGTGGCCCGACGCTTGAATGTCTGTGGGTCGGTGAACGTGATCGCGTCATGCTCCTCTGCCATGACGATCGCCTGCCGACCGTCGGGAGTGAAGTACAGGTTGTACGGACGCGTCACGTGGATCCGGCGCTCCACCCTGGCGGTACGCGGGTTGATCGCGACGAGCCGATCAGCCGCGCTCGCATCGACGTACAGGGTCCTCAGGTCGTAGGACGGGTTGACGTGTTGGGAGAGCGCTCCGGAGTGGATGACGCGAACGACTCTTCGCGTACGTTGGTCAATGACCGTCGTCGTCGAGCCGTTCGAGTCCGGTACGTAGAGATATGCAGGGTCGCGGGCAACGCGCGGCAACAGCATGCCCGCGCCGGTCGCGGCATACACGTTGTTGTGAATGACCCGCGGCATGCCGGGCAGGAGGTGGCGGAACGGCCGGGCAGCCCGGGCGACGTGCTTGCCTGGGGAGCGTGCCGCTTGCGTCGTTGCGGCCGACCCGCGGGTCGGTACCGGTCGCGCATCGCCCGGGGCGGCACTCGGCGCCGCGCCGCCATGACATCCGGACAGAACGACGCCCAGCAGCACGAGCGCGAGCGCAGCGGGACGCCAACCAGGCAATGGCTACGCCTTTCTCGCGGTAGGGGGTCAGCCTATGCGCGCTACAGCCCAGGACGACGCTTTCGTCAGACCTCAAGCGAAACATGGCCGAAACCGAGCGAGGCGTTAAGACTGGGGGCTTGTGCTGGCTCGGACTTTGCTCTCGGCTTACGTCACTGCATCCTGCGGGTCATGACCCTCGAATTGCATGACGCAAGCCGAGGGTGGTGGGTCCCATCATCAGGGGATCCGGCGCACCGACGCTCCGCGGCGGATGGCCCGGGGAATCTCCGCGACGGCGTTGACCACATCAAGCAGGTGGCCAACGGCCTCGGCCGAGGCCGGGGATCTCACGTCGACCGAGTAGCTGATGCCGATCGACTCCCACGTGTCGTCGTTGAAGCCACCGTGGGCCGCGACGCGTACTCCGTCCAGCTCGATCCCGAGCCCGCGTGCTTCCCGGTAGATGTCGTTGAGGACGCACCCGGCCGCCGCCAGGTGAAAGAGGTGTCCACCGGTGAAGTCCGTCTCGACGGTGACACCCTCAGATGTCCATCGATGGGCGAAACGAACCGCACGCTCGTCGGCGGATCTCAACGACCCGGCAGCCACCACGACATTGAAGCCGGCATCCATCGGTTGGCGCTCCCCTGCGCTCGCGTGCCAACCAACCTAGGGGCCGGCCGGAGCCGCCGAACGTCAGGCCGGCCGCTCACCGCGCAGGAACCCCAGCTCGGCGGAGACGACCACCTACGGCATCAAGCGGATCGATCGCGGGCGGGCCGTAGCCGGCGGGTAGCCGCCGGCTCGGGGATGTCTTGGGTGTCTACTGATGCCGTGGTACGAGCAACATCGGCGATCACGCTGGCCTGCTCGCTCCTGTTGGCATCGTGTTCCTCCGGCGGTGGCTCGGATGCGGTGAACGGCGACCGGCCGGACGAGACAACGGCCGCGGTGGCACCGTCGCAGACCGGAGGCACGCCGAATCCCAGAATCCTGAACTGCAACGACTACATCGGCACGGTTCCCCCGCCGGCGCGGATGCAGGTCGTGGATGACGTCGTCGCGTTCCCCGCGAGCCCGCGAATGGCGGCGCTGCAAACCGCCGATACCGGCCACGCCGGCGCCCATCGTCTGTTCGCCAAATGGGGACTCACGTTTCGAACCGGTGAGATGTTCACCCTCGCCATACCAAGGCGGCTGAGGTCCGACGCCGCCGTCGGCTGGGGCTCGAGCGCCAGACCCGTGGCCAGACTCACCGTCCCGGCCTGCCAGGTCGCCGGGGCCGGCTGGCTCTCGTATGCCGGCGGCTACTGGGTACGAGATCCCCTGTGCCTCCCGCTGTTCGTCACGATCCATGGCGACAGGCAGACCATCCACATAGGTGTGGGTGCGCCATGCCCGGGGCAGAGACCCCCACCACAACCAACACAACGCTGACGCGCCTTTCTGAGCTTGCGTGACCCGCGAGGGGCTGCCGCTACAGGCGAGGATCCACCGGTTCCGACTCGAGCGCGAGTACGGCGAAGACGGGCTCATGGATGCGCCACAGCGGCTCGCCCCGGGCGACTCGTTCCAGGGACTCCAAGCCCAGGGCGTACTCCCGCAAGGCGAGCGAGCGCTTGTGGGCCAGGTTGCGGTCGCGCAGCCTGGTCAGGTTCTGCGGTTCGGTGTAGTCCGGACCGTAGATGATGCGGAGGTACTCTCGCCCTCGAACCTTCAGGCCCGGCTGGACGAGACCGCGAGGACCGCGGGTGAGGTTCGCCGCGGGCTTCACCACCATGCCCTCACCGCCAGCGGCGGTGAGCGACTCCCACCATCGGACACCCGCTGCGAGCGACTGCTGATCTGTGGTGTCCACGACCACCCGGGCAGTGCTGCGGAAGAGATCCGGCTCCGCGTCGGCGAGCTGGTCGGCTACCTCGAGGTGCCAGGCGTGCTGCCGGTCGTGATACGTCCGGCCCTCGGTGGCCAGCACCTGGAAGGGCGCGATGCTCACTCCGTCCAGGCCGTCGACCGCCCAGCAGTATCGCCGGTACGCACGGGTGAACGCGTCGGCGTTGTCCGCGCGGGCCACGGTCCGATCGATCAGCGCGTCCAGCCCGAGCCCACGACCACGACCGGCTTCGAGCCCGGCGATCGCGGCCGGCAGAGCGGAACGCGCGGCCGCGCCGACTGCGGCGTACTGGTCGCGGAGCAGGTCCTCGGCCTTCGTCGACCATGGCAGCAGCTCACCGTCGAGCAGGATCCAGTCGGTGTCCAAGGACGTCCACAGGCCACCCCGATCGAGAGCGGACCGCACCCGGCTCAGGAGCTCCTCGCTGAGGACAGGCGAGAAGAACGGACGCCCGGTGCGCGTGTAAACAGCGCCGGACTCCCCGGCTGTGGCCCCGAACCGGGAGGCGGCGACCGCCGCGTCGCGGCACACGAGCGCCATCGCCCGAGAGCCCATGTGCTTCTCCTGGCACATGAGACCGGTGATCCCGAGATCGTGGTACGCCGCGAATGCCTCATCAGGATGCTCGAGGAGGTCCGGTCGCTTGGACGTGCCAACCGGAGCCATCGTCGGTGGCAGGTACGGCAGCCACCGTGGGTGCACGGCGAAGCGGCTCATGACCTCCAGGGCACCGGCGGCGTTCTCCTCCCGGACGGTCACGCGTCCGAGATGTGCCGTCTCGACAACCCGCTTGCCCAGCACGTCCTGGATGTCCAGCTGGTCATGGTCGCGGACGTCGGAACGGGTGACCTCCGCCGCAGCAGGGAACGGCTTCACCGGCTGGTACCAGACCTTCTCCGCCGGCACCGAGACGACTTCCTTCTCGGGATAGCGAAGCGCGGTCAACCGCCCGCCGAACACGCAGCCGGTGTCGAGGCACATCGTGTTGTTGACCCACTGCACCTCGGGCAGCGGCGTGTGCCCGTAGAGCACCATCGCCTTGCCGCGGTAGTCATTGGCCCACGGCAGGCGCACCGGCAGCCCGAACTCGTCGGTCTCGCCGGTCGTATCGCCGTACAACGCGAAGCTGCGGACCCGGCCGGACGCCCGGCCGTGGTAGGCCTCCTTCAGTCCGGCGTGCGCGACGACCAGCCGACCGTCGTCGAGGACAAGGTGCGAAACCAGGTCATAGCAGAACTCCCCCACCTGGGCACGAAAGTCCTCGGTCTCGTCGGCGAGCTGAGAGAGCGTTTCGGCCAAGCCGTGGCTGACCTGCACGCTATGGCCACGCAGGGCCCGCACCAGCTTGTTCTCGTGGTTGCCCGGGACACATCGAGCATGGCCGGACTCGACCATGCCCATCACCAACCGGAGGACGCCGGGAGAGTCGGGACCGCGGTCGACCAGGTCACCGACGAACACCGGCCGCCGGCCGCCGGCGTGCACAGCGTCGACCGGGCGACCTTGGTCGTCCCACACGAGCTGGTAGCCGAGCCGGGTCAGCAGCGCCTCGAGCTCGACGCGGCATCCGTGCACATCGCCGATCACGTCGAAAGGGCCATGATCGTGCCGGAAGTCGTTGAGCAGCTTCTCGCGGACGACCTCGGCTGCGGCAACCTCTTCGACGGTTCGCAGCACGTGGACCCTGCGGAAGCCCTCCCTGGCCAGGCCCCGCAGCGACCGGCGCAGCTGCTCGCGCTGCCGTCGCACCACGGCGGCACCGAAACCGCGGTTGGGAGCCTGGGCGTTGCGTGCGATGCACAGCTGCTCAGGCAGGTCGAGGACGATCGCAACCGGCAGTACGTCGTGGGCCCTCGCCAGGTCCACCAGCTTGCGTCGGGCATCCCGCTGCACGTTTGTCGCATCGACCACCGTGAGGCGGCCCGCGGCCAGCCGCTTTCCCGCGATGTAGTTGAGCACGTCGAAGGCGTCGACCGTGGCGGCCTGGTCGTTCTCGTCGTCGGAGACCAGGCCCCGGCAGAAGTCACTGGAGATCACCTCGAAGCGCCCGAAGTGCTCGCCAGCAAAGGTGGACTTGCCCGATCCGGAGGCACCGACCAGTGCCACCAGGCAGAGTTCGGGTACGGCCAGCCTCACGAGGCCTCCCGCCGAGCCTCGACGCGGCGGAAGACCGCCATCTGCGTCGGTGCCCCGATGTCCGGGTCGTCCTCGCCGACCGGTGCGAACGTGACGTCGTACCCATGGCTCCCACACACGGTGGTTGCCCATCCGCTGAACTCGGCCCGGGTCCACTCGAATCGGTGGTCGCGGTGCCGCATCGTCCCGGCGGGCATGCCCTCGAATCTGATGTTGTGCTCGACGTTGGGCGTCGTGACGACGACGGTTCGGGGCCGGGCGTGGGCGAATACCGTGCTCTCCAGCGCCGGGAGGCGCGCCGGGTCAAGATGTTCGATGACCTCCATCAGGACCACGGCGTCATAGCCGGAGAGACGATCGTCGCGGTAGGTAACCGATGACTGGATCAGCCGCAGCCTTGCCCGCTGGCTGTCCGGCATCCGGGGCAGGTTGAGTCGGCGTTCGGCGATCTGCAGCGCTCGCGGGGACACGTCCACGCCCAGGATCTCACTGAACGTGGCGTCCCTGATCAGCTCCCGCACCAGCGCTCCCTCCCCGCAGCCGAGGTCGACGACCCGGGCCGCGCCCTCCGCGTGCAGGGCGTTCAGGACGGCCCGCTGCCGCTGGATGGCCAGCGGCGGCATGACAGGCGAGCCCTCCACGTCGGTGTCCATCGCGTTGTCCAGGGCCTCTTCCGGACGGTCGTCGACCTCGGCCAGCCGAGAAACGGCGGTCGCGACGAACTCTCGCTGGTGGGCGAGATAACGGCGCATGATCAGATCCCTTTCCGGGTGACCGGCCAACCATCCGCTACCGGCCCGGAGCAGCTTGTCGACCTCGTCGGACGACACCCAGTAGTGCTTGGCGTCATCGAGCACCGGCAGCAGCACATACAGGTGCGAGAGCGCTTCGGACAGGACCACCGTCCCGCGCAGCCGTACGTCAAGGTAGCGGGAGTCTCCCCACCCGGGCATCGCTTCATCCAGTGCGATCGCCGCCGCCTCGACCGACCAACCCAGCGGACCGAAGAGCTCGGAGACCATCGCCGCGCCTCCATCACTGGGCAGGCTCGGCAGGTGGACCTCCAGTGGCAGCGGCTGGTCGACCAACTCAGGCTTCGCGTTGCACGTGCCCGCCATCGCGGTCCGGAAGACCTTGCCGAGCGCGACCGCAAGCATCGACGACGCTGCGTACGGCCGGTCGTTGACGTACTGGCTCAGGGCGAAGGCGTCGCCGCCGTATCTGCGGCCGCGGACCAGAGCGATCGGGTCCACCTCGAGCATCAGGGCCGCGGTGCAGCGCTCGTTCGTCGCCTCAGGGTAGAAGACATGCGCCACCCCGGCCGACACCTCGAACTGCTGCGCGCGGTCGGGATGCTTGTGCAGCAGATACCCGAGGTTGGTCGCTTCGAGGTCGGTCGACGTAATCGTGACGTACACCAGACACATACTCCACGACCCCGGCAAACGCTTACTGCACACCTTCCGGCCACTGCCGGGAAATTGCGCACTTGTTGGTCACGGTTGAGCGCCGGTGACCATCTACCACGCACAAGGTCGGTGCGGTCATGCCGCGGCCGACACGGTGGCCCCGCAACGACTGCACAATTCTAATAACTGTCGGATGACGCCGACAGGGCGTCCGTCAACACTGAGACGAGAGCCTCCAGCTGTACGTCGGCGGACGACGACACCTCTTCGTCCGAACCGTCGAGTGCCCGCGCGGCCAGCCCCGCCTTGCTGTCGATGAGCTCGGCGATCTTGGTGTCGATGGTCTGTGCGGCGATGATCCGCCACGCGGTGACCGGCTGCTCCTGGCCGATGCGGTGGATGCGGTCGATGGCCTGCGTCTGCTGCGCGTCGGTCCAGGAGAGCTCGGCGAGCACGACGTTGGAGGCGACCTGCAGGTTGAGCCCTACCCCGGCCGCGGTTAGCGAGCAGACCGCGATGGACACGTCCGGATCGTTGACGAAGGCATCGATGCTGTTCTGGCGGGCCTTCGGAGTCTGGTTGCCGCGTATCGACGAGTAGCGGATCCCGCGCTTGGCGAACGTGTCCTCGGCGGTGTCCATCACGTCGATGTGCTTGGCGAAGAACACGACCTTGCCGACACTGCGCGCGAGCTGGGTGGCGTAGTCGGCGGCGAGCCCGGCCTTCGCCTGGCCGATGCGGCGCATCATGCTGAACACGTTCTCGTCGCTCTCACCGGTGGCGGTGTCCTCCCGGTGCCACGCGGCGACCCGGCGCACGAGCTCGTGGTCGATGCCGTCGACAACGACCCCGGAGGTCCGCGTGGCCAGAGCGTTCTCGTAGCGCGACACCAGCCGGCGTGCCAGTTCGCGCTCCGCCTCCCGGATCGAGCGGCCGACACTCTCGTCGAGCTCGACCGGAAGGTCGGCGATACGGCGGGCGGGGATGTCCGCGGCGACGTCGACCTTGCGGCGACGGACGATCCCGAGGTCGATCACGCAACGTCGGGCGGCGGCGTAGAACCCTGGGTCCGCAGGCGTCAGGCCGGTCTCCTCGAGGGCCTCCATCAGCGCGGCGCGGGGCCTCTCGTCGTCGATCCAGCCGAGGAACTGCCAGATGGCTCTGAAGTCGTCTATGTCGTTGATCAGCGGGGTGCCGGTGAGCGCCATCAACAAGGGACGCGGAGTACGTGTCCGGATGCGCTCGGAGAGCCGCAGGACGTGCTGGGAGCGCTGCGACTTCTTGTTCTTGATGAAATGCGCCTCGTCGACGACCATGCCCCGGAAACCGAGGTCGCCGAGCCAGCCCACGTGCCGGTCCAGCACGTCGTAGTTGACGATGACGATGTCGGCGAACCCGTCGATCGCGTCGCCGTCGCCGTGCACCACGGTGGCCGGCCGGTTGGGCGTCCAGAGGCCGGCCTCGCGCGCCCAGTTGATCTTGACGACGTTCGGTACGACGACCAGCAGCGGGTAGGCGTTCGACGCCTTCGCGGCGAGCAGCGCCTGAGCCGTCTTTCCCAGGCCAGGCTCGTCGGCGAGCAGGAACGTCCTGTGCCCGGCCGCGGCAGCGGCGACCAGCTGTGCCTGGTGCCGCATCAGCTCCAGGTCCCCCGACATTCGGAGCGCCGCTGGCTCGGGCAGGTCCATGCACGCCGAAGCTCCGGTGGCGGCGTACTCGAATGACTTGAGCAGCGGGCCGAGCAGCTCCCAGCTGGCGAGGCGCCGCGGCTGGGGCTCGCGGGACTGCACTGACGAGAAGTCGGGAGCGAGGAAGGGGTTCGCCAGCTGCCGCGACACGACCGACCGCGGCACGACCTGACCTTCGCTCGTGACAGCTGTCACCGACTCGGTGGTGAGCTGCTCGGGGGCCGGCTCGACACCGGCCGCCCGCAGCATGTCGCGCTTCAGGGATCTCGCGGCGGCGGAGACGACGGCCTCCTCGCTGAGGAGTGCGAGGAGTGCGGAGTCGCGGACGGCGGACTTTGCGAGGATCGTGGCGATTCCGTCCAGGCGCCTGAGCTGCTCGGCCCGGTAGGCCTCGGTGTGGCTCTTGTCGGCCTTGACGCGGGCACGCTCCTCACGCACCAGCAGAGCGACGACCTGGAACTTGGTGCGGGTCGAGGGTTTCACCGGGCCGCGCTTGGCGGCTGCCTCGACCTCTCGCACGGCTGCGGCGAGCACGGGGATGATGCCATCGTCGCCGCCGCCCCGGCTGCCGCGCCGGCGCCGCGTGGCGGTACGGGTAGCGCCGGACTGGCGCTGGCCTCGTCGAGCCAAGAGCTCCTCCTCCGATGTGCCCGCACACTGGTCGTGCGGTCTCGCGGCACCGCCCCGGTCTCGGACCGGACCGGCCGCGAGTCGGGCTGCGAACGGGCCAGTGCCCCCTCCGCGACGCGACCCGGCCCAACCGGGTCGAGCACCGCCGACCGGCCCGACGCCCGCCCAGCCAGGTGGGCTTCGGCGACCATCGATTGGCTGCCGCGTCGGCGACCGCAGAGCGGGAGTTGTCCCTCGACGAACGGCAATGCGAAGGGTCGGTGCCATACCAATGCTAGCGCGTACCCGGGCATCCGGAACCATGAAGGTCGAAGCACTGTGCTGGAGTGGCCTGATGGATGCCGCGTACCTCGCCCGCCGTTTCGCCCTCGGCCGGGCCGCGAGGCTGTCCGACGGGCCGGTCGCGCGTGGCAGGCAGGGCGTCGTGTGGCGGCTCGACACGTCGGACGGCGCCTGGGCGGTGAAGGCGCCGTTCCGCCGGTGCGGTGAGGACGAGGTGCGCCTGGCGACCGCGTTCCAGGAGGCGGCCTATGACGCGGGCGTACCGACTCCGCGCGTGCGGCGCACCACCGAGGGATGCGTGTTCGCCGTCGTGGACGACCGGCAGGTCAGGATGTATGAGTGGGTCGATCTGCGTCCCCCGGACCCCGCCCTCGATCCGGCGAGGGTGGGCGCCGTCGTCGCCGCCCTTCACCAGGTCACATCCGCTGAGCTCGGGCCGTTGGACTCCTGGTATCACGACCCGATCGGCGCCGATCGCTGGGACCAGCTGGTGGGGCAGCTTCGGGAGGCGGGGGCTCCGTTCGCCGGCAGGCTCGCCGATCTGCGAGATGAGCTGGTCGCGCTGGAGTCCTGGATCGAGCCACCCAAGATGGTGCGGACCTGCCATCGCGACCTCTGGGCCGACAACGTGCTGCCGACCGCGGAGGGCGAAGTCTGCGTCATCGACTGGGAGAACAGCGGGTCGGCTGATCCGAGCCAGGAGCTCGCCTGTGTTCTCTTCGAGTTCGCCCGCGGCGACGCCGGTCGGGCACGCGCGCTGATCGAGGCCTACCGGGCGGGCGGTGGACCGGCGACGGTCAATCAGCGCGGTGACTTCTCGATGCTCATCGCGCAGCTCGGGCACATCACCGAGATCGCCGCCTCCGACTGGCTGACACCCAATCCACGCTCGCCGCAGCGCGCGGACTCTGCCGCGTGGATCGGAGAGGTGCTCGAGCAGCCACACACCCGCGAGCTGCTCGACAGTCTCCTGCTGGCGCTTCGCTGAGGCGCCGAGGGTCATGCTGGACAGCAGGTCGAACGGGCATGTCGTGGCGTCCCCGTTCACCGTCAGCCGACAGTTGTTTCACGCCAACACCTACCGCGCATGGCTCACCGCCGCTTGACCACAAGTAGGAGCATCACTTGTCGATCCTGCCGGGGTTGGAAACAGCACTGGAGTGTGATCGCGGGGACCAGGTATCTGTGGAGGATGTTCGGTCACCACAGACGTAACATCCTCCACAAACCCGCCTGCCTGCACCCCCGGGCCGCTACTTGTCCGTGCTGCCGTCGATCCGCTCACGGAGCAGATCAGCATGCCCGTTGTGCTGGGCATACTCCTCGATCATGTGGACGACTACGGCCCGCACTGACATGTCGCCTGGCCGCGCGGTGATGGTGTCGTCGTATGACGCTGCGGCTTGCGCCTCATCGGCCAGCCGGCACTCCTCGAGAAGCCGCTCGTAGTCAGCCTGGGCACGTTCCGGGTCGAGGTCTTCGAAGTCGGCATCCTTGCCCAGGGCGGGGTCGTACATCGGCTCGAGACCCTGCCCGGCGATGCTTTCGCGGAACCACTTGCGCTCCACCTTGGCCATGTGACGGAGCAGGCCGAGCAGGGACAGGTTCGACGGCGGAACCGCGCGCTCCGCCAGCTGCTCACCGGTCAGTCCGGCGCACTTGTGTCGCAGCAGGGCACGTTGCCAGGCGAGGAAGCCTTCCAGAATTGGCCGGTCCTCGCCGGTGAGCGGGAAATCAGGCAATGACTCCTCAGGTGCCGTCCACGTCATGCCGCCATCATTACACCGGAACGGCCCAGCGCCGGGGACACGTCGGCTCGGTCTGAGCCGTCGACCCATGGGACCCGGCGCGTGCTGCCCTCGGTCCGGCCATCGCTCAATCCCGGTGGAGATCCAGCACGGGCGGGCTGGACCAGCCCTGTTCACGCCCCGTCATGGCGGCGTCAAGAGTCTCCTGCGCCTCTCGCATCGCCTGAGCATGTCGCGGATCGGCCAGCCGCCTGCTCATTTCATCGAACGGCACGTCCTCGACATGCTGCACCACCCACCAGATGTTGCCGAGCGGGTCGCGCACCCGGCCGCCGCGGTCACCCCAGGCTGCGTCGGCCAGCGGCGTGATGACCGATGCCCCGGCAGCGACCGCTCGACCGACGGCCGCCTCGGCATCGTCGACGAAAACCCGAAGCAGGGCTGGTGTGGGCGGCCAGTCCGGCTGGGAGTCGAAAGCCAGGAGCACGGTTCCGCCGACCCGGATCTCGGCATGGCCGATTCCGCCGTCCTCCGTTGGCACCCGGGCGATCTCCTCGCCCCCGAACACCGAAGTGATGAAATCCAGCACCCGGCCGGTGTCAGGGGTGCTGATCCAGACTTGGACGGTGTTCTCGGCCATGCCCAAACGCTACGGGGTGCCCACCCGGTCAGAGCTCGATGGCCAGCCGTACCGCCACGAGGTTGCCCACCTCGAGACCTTCGGCCCTGCGCACTCCGGCCTTCACGGGAACGATGTAGCGGCCCTCCTTGGGAAACAACGAGGTCCTCCACCCGGTTGCCCCGATCTGAGCCGTGACCGGAATCATGCCCCATCCGTAGCTCACGAACGTTGAAGTCTCCTCCAGTTCGGCGCACTCCTCATCCGGGACCGTGACGAAGTGCCACGGCGCGGGGCCCTTCCAGAACCACATCTCGCCGCTGAACTCCAGGTTCATCCGGTCAGGATATGAGTCGATGAACTCAACCGCCCCGCGTCCACTCGACCGATGCGCTCGGCCGCTAGGGTGGCGGCGTGGCCGCGAATAGGCGCAAGAGACCGGCGGATCCCGATCGCCTGGCAGCGCTACCCGCTCGAACCGGCCCACGGCCCACCACCACGCCGACCAACCCACACACCCAGCTGGACCAGCAGCCCCCGGACTCCGGCTTGAGCCGTCGGCTGGCCGAGAGGTTGTTCGCCCTTTCCGGAGTGCAGGAGCGCGAGAGTGCCATCTCGGTGCCGGGCGCCCGGGCCCTGTGGCTCGATGACTCCCTGTCCGGAGGGCCTCCAGAGGCGTTCCTCATCGGGCGGGAGTTCGCCCATCTGCACCCCGGCGAGGACCACAGCCTGCACGCCATGCTCCCTCCCGACCTCGCCGAGGAGGCAGTCCTGGCTGGGTGGGCCGAGCAGCATCCGGTCGCCCGCCGGGGATTGATCCCCGCGAATGCCGTGATGCTCTACGCCCCACGCGATGACGCGGAACTCGACGTCGTCACCGGCCTCGTCGAAGCCTCCTACGCCTTCGCCTCGACCGGCGGGTACCAGGCATCTCCCGAGCCTCGCGGAGAGTGACAGCGCTGATCGGCTACGGACAAAGGGCGCTCGTGATGGCGCGAGCGAGCCAGTGTGAATATCGCTCCAGCGACCAGCCCTGGGACAGGACCAGGCGTTCGTAGCTGTCGATTGCGAGGTAGTTCCACAGCAGGTCGCGTACCTCCTCGAGATCGATCCCGTCGCGGAGCCGACCGGTCTCGAGCAGGTGGCGACCCAGCATCGTCATGCCGACCAGGCCCTCCTCGTTCAGCTTCGCCCAGATCGGCGCGAGGGAGTCATCCACGTGCCGGCCGTCGCGGATCAGCATCTGCACCCTCGCGGAGCGTGCCTGCCGTTGGACCAGGCCGTCGACGAACATCGCGATCTTGATCCGCACGTCGGCCTCACCACGGATCGCCTGCATCGCCGGGCGCTCAGCGACCGGAACCGGTTCGTCGTCACCGGCGATGACGACGTCGAACACGGCCTTGGCCAGCGCGGCCTTGCTGCCGAAGCCCTTGTAGATGCTCTCCGCCGAGACCTGCGCATGCGCGGCGATCGCCGCGATCGTCGTCGGCCGGAACCCGTCGCGCTCGAACAGCTCACGCGCCGCCAGCACCACGGTGAGGCGCCGTGCGCGAGCCTGCTCACGTCGTCCAGACGCGTCGTAGGACCTCTTGACTTTCGTCATCTCCAGGCTCCAAACTTTGGATACAGTCCGACTGTATCTGATTGGAGTCGTCATGACCGCCCCTTCCGCCTCGCCGTGTCGGCCGATCCGATCTCCGTCGCCGTGCGCAGCATTCACACCATGGCCGATGGGGATCGAGCCGACTTCGACCCCCTGTACCACCCGGACGCCGTCGACCGCGAGAACCGGGTCCAGCCACCGTCGTCCCGCGTTCCCGGCCCGGCGGGCTTCTACTCGACCGCCCTGTGGTTGCGCGCCGCGTTCGCCGACCTGCACTACGACATCCACCACGCCGTCGCCGACGGCAACCTGGTCGCGGTGAACTCGACGATGAACGGGCGCCACGTCGACCCATGGGCCGTCTACACCGACGACGGCGCCATAGACACGGTCTTTCCGCCGACCGACAAGACCTTCGCGATAACCCAATCCCACTGGTTCCGAGTCGACGACGGCACGATCATCGAGCACTGGGCGAACCGCGACGACCTCGGAATGGCCAAGCAACTCGGTTGGGTTCCCCCGACGCCGGCCTACCTGTTCAAGATGGCGCGGGCGAAGCGACGCGCTGTGCGTTCCTGACCTTCGGCTCGTGTCCGACCGACTCATCGGAAACACACGGTGTCCCCTCTCGTTCGCGAGCGCGACTACCCTCGTCGGATGAGCCGTGTCGATGCGACCGCCTGGGTGGCGCCGGGTGCCGTGGCCATTGGCGTGACATTGGCAGTGCGCCGCCGATGGGTCGCCTGAGGCACGATGACTCTCACCCTGCTCGACTGGCGGCGGCGCGTGTCGGAGCTGTACGCCGTGGTTCGCGAGATGTCCGAGACGGATCCTGGCAGGGCGCACGAGAATTGGCGGGCCGGGCGAGACGCACTCTTCGCCACGCACCCCGAGTCACCGCTGACGGCGGCGGCCCTCAACACGTTCACCGGGCTGCCGGTGGCGCCGTACGACCCTGCGTACCGCTTCGACGTCCCGGTTCACCCGGCGGCGCCGGAGGCGTTCGAGGCGGCAACCGGCAGCGACGGCCTCGTCGGCTTTCGACGACTGGGCCGCGTCGAGCTAGCGGGTCTGGGTGGGCTCGACGTCTGGTGGTGCGCGGTGTACGGGGGCGGCGTATTCCTGCCGCTGCGGGACGCGACCAGCACGCGGACGACTTACGGCGGTGGTCGGTACGTGCTGGACACGATCAAGGGAGCCGACCTCGGCGGCATGGCCCCGTCGCCTGACGGCACCGGTGGCAGGCTGATCGTGGACCTGAATTTCGCCTACAACCCGTCCTGCGCCTACGACTCGGCATGGGCATGCCCGCTGGCACCCCTGGGAAACGTACTGGACGTGGCGGTGCCTGTCGGTGAGATGTCTGCGGCAGACAGATCGTCCCGTCCGCTAAACGGATAGGTCCTGTTGCCTCTCCGTGTCAACCGTGGTTGAGTGACGGCGTGACCGCCACCAGATCCGGTCCCGGTCCCGGTGAGTGGGTGATGTTGACCTATCGGCTGCCCCGGGACCCGTCTACTCCGCGCGGTGTCGTGTGGCGCAAGCTCCGTCGACTGGGCGTGGCCCAGCTGGCCGACGGGCTGGTGGCGCTGCCGGCGGACGCTCGTACCCGTGAGCAGCTCGAGTGGATCGCCGACGAGGTGCGAGAGGCCGACGGGACCGCCGGCGTGTGGCTGGCACGGCCGTCTTCGATCGTGCTCGAGCGCGAGACCGCCGCCGGCATGGCCGCGGCCCGCGCCGACGAGTACGGCACATTGCACGCCGAGATCGTGGCGGCCGCGACCCTTCCGGATGCGGAACGGGCCCGAGCGTTGCGCCGCCACCGCGAGCAGCTACGCCGTATCCGCCGTCGTGACTTCTTCCCGCCGCCCGAGCGGGAGGCCGTGACCGCCGCGCTCGACCAACTCGCGGCCACCGCACCAGCTCGAGGCATCCGCCCAGCCCTTGCCCACTCCCCGAGCAGCAGTTCGGGGCGGCTGTGAAGTGGGTGACTCGGCAGGGGGTGCACATCGACCGCGCCGCCTGCGCGTGGCTGATTCGCCGTTTCATCGACCCGGAGGCGACGTTCCTGTTCGTCGCCGACCCGGCCGAGGTTGCCGCGGACGCGACGGCGTTCGACATGGTTGGAGTGGACCTGTCCCACCACGGTGACGACTGCACGTTCGAGACGCTGCTGCGTCGCTACGAGCTCACCGACCCTGTGCTGTGGCGGCTCGCCGCGCTCGTTCACGAGGCCGACATCGACGACGGCCGTTTCGATGCTCCTGAGGCGGCCGGATTCGACCTCGCGCTGAGGGGGCTGTCCATGGTCGAGAGCGACGACCGGGTGCTCGAGCTGACCGGACCCATCTTCGAGGGCGCCTACGAGTTCTTCCGCCGCGAGACGTTGCTGGGCCGCGAACCGGCATGAAACACGAAGAGCAGCCCGCAGAACGACCCCGACCGGCCTCCGTCGGCGGGCACGTCGCACGAGGCACGAGGGATGTAGTCCCGTTCCGAGACGCCGTCAGGGCGTGGTTCGTCATCTCGTTGCAGACCTTCGGTGGCCCGGCGGGCCAGATCGCGGTGATGCAACACCACCTCGTCGATGAGCGGCGCTGGATCGGGCAACGCCGATTCCTGCACGCCCTCTCGTACTGCACCCTGCTGCCCGGCCCGGAGGCGCAGCAGCTGGCGATCTACGTCGGCTGGCTGCTCAACGGCCTCCGCGGTGGTCTGGTCGCCGGCATTCTGTTCGTGCTGCCGGGCATGGTCGCGCTGCTCGCCCTGTCCGCCATCTATGTCGGGGCGGGTGACTCCAGCGCGGTGACCGCCGTCTTCGCCGGTCTCGCTCCCGCGGTGCTCGCCATCGTCGCCCAAGCGGTCATTCGGGTCGCCGGCAGAGCCCTCGGACATCCGGCTCTGATTGGGCTGGCCGTGGCCGCATTCGTGGCGCTGTGGGTTTTCGCGGTGCCTTTCCCCGTCGTTATCGCCACCGCCGCCGCCGCAGGCTGGGCGCTCGGTCGATGGGCCCCGCAGACGATGCGAGCCGCCCACATCGACGGGAAAGGCGACGACGGCCCCGCACCACTGATCCCCGACGATGCGCTGCACACCGAACGACCGAGCCGCGCGTACGCCGCCAAGGTCTTGACCATCGGACTTCTCGCCTGGGGCATCCCGCTGGCCGTCGTCGCCATCCTGACCGGACGGCACAGTGTCTTCACCCAGCAAGGTGTGTTCTTCTCCGGCGCGGCGCTGGTCACATTCGGCGGCGCGTACGCCGTGCTCGCCTACGTCGCGCACAAGGCCGTCGAGGTCTACGGATGGCTCGGCCCCGGGGAGATGGTCCGCGGTCTCGCCCTGGCCGAGACCACTCCCGGCCCACTGATCATGGTCGTGCAGTTCGTAGCGTTCGTGGGCGCCTACCGCGACCCCGGCACGTTGAACCCGTGGCTGGCGGCCACCCTGGCCGCTCTCCTCATCACCTGGGTCACGTTCGTCCCCTGCTTCATCTTCGTCTTCGTGGGCGCGCCATGGGTGGAACGACTGCGCGGCAACTCTGCGCTGTCCGCCGCTCTCACCGGCATCACTGCCGCCGTCGTCGGCGTCATCGCCAACCTCGCCGTCTTCTTCGCCATCCACACTCTCTTCGCGGGCACAACGCAGGTGGACTGGGGACCGGTCAGCGTGAACCTGCCCGACATCTCCACCCTGCGACCCGACGCGCTAGCCATCACGCTGGTCGCCGGGCTACTGCTGTTCCGGCTGAAATGGTCCGTGTTGCGCACCCTCGGAGCCTGCGCTGCACTGGGGATCGCCTCCACGCTGCTTTCACTGAACTGAAGGTGCTTCGATGCGCCTTTGCGGGGGCTCAGGTGGCCGCGCCGGGGGTCTCAGCACAGGACGGCCCAACCGTGACCCGGAACCAACCAGCCTTCCGCCGTGCGGTCGGCGGTGCCGGCCAGCAGTTGGCTGCAGGTGGAGTCGACCACTTGGGGCGAGTCGTCGAGGCTGAGCGCAACCGTCAGCGACTTGTCGCCGGCCCGCGCCCGGAGGACAACAGCCTCGTTGCGCAGGGCGATGGTCTCGCTCCGGGCCTGGTGCAGCCACGGGTGGCGGTGGCGGAGTCTGACGAGGTCCCGGTGCAGCCGGAAGACCCCCGCTGCATACGGCGACAGGTCGGTGGGCGCCGGCGGGTAGGCGCCGCGGATCGCGTCGTCGCCGCCGATTCGGACCTCCTTCACGCCGTGCAGGCCCTGCTCGTCGCCGTAGTAGATCGACGGAGTGCCGCCAAGCGTCATCAGCAGTGCGAGGGCATGTGCATGATGCCTCTCGTCGGCGATGTTGGTGGCCAGCCGGGTGACATCGTGGTTGCCGATGAACGTGTACGGCACGAACGTGTCGAGGAAGTCGTTGTGTCGACGCAGCGACCAGTCGAGCTCGAAGAAGTTGGCCGAGTCGATGGAGCTCCAGATCGCCTTCCACAGCTCGTACTGGGTCACAGCGTCCAGGCCAGAACGTCGCACGTAGTCGGTGTAGTCCCCGTGCAGCATCTCGCCCAGGACGTAGGCGTCGGGGCGGTGCTCTCGGACCCGCGGCAGCACACGAGTCCAGAACTCCGGCGGCACCGCGTAGGCGGCGTCGAGTCGCCAGCCGTCGACGCCGGCGTCGAGCCAGTGCCGCATCACCGACGTCACGAACTCGACGACCGCCGGGTTGCCGTGGTCGAGCGCCACGAGGTCGGCATGTCCTTCGAACGTTGCCAGGCCGCCGTCGGGTTCACGGCGGAACCAGTCGGCCCGGTCGACGTCACGTCCCTGCTCGGCGTCGCGCACGCCGGGAAAGTCACGTCCGACATGGTTGAAGACGCCGTTGAGGAGCACGCGCAGACCACGCTGACGCGCGGCGTCGACCAGCCGCCGGAACCCGTCAAGGTCGCCGAGTCGGGGATCGATCCGGAGATAGTCAATCGTGTCGTAGCCGTGGCTGGCCGACTCGAAGATGGGGCCGAGTGCCAGCCCGTTGACGCCGAGGTCGACGGCGTAGTCCAGCCACGCCGCCACCTGGTCGAGTCCGGCTGTCCGCGTTCGGTCGGCTCCGGTCATGTCGGCTCCGGCGAACCCCAACGGGTAGACGTGCCACCAGACCGTGTGGCGCACCCACTCCGGTCCGGCTCCGGTCGCGTCTGACATGCATCCCATCTTGGGCCCAACGTCCGCCGGGCCGCCGGCGGGCACGAGCCACCGGCTTCGACGTGACCTCGTGCCGGCCGCGTTGTTGGTTCCGGTACACCGTTGGGAACGAGCAGGTCAACGGCTCAGTGGCTGTTGTACTCCTCGTCGGTGACGTGATCGCCCCACTCGCTCTCGGCGAGGTTGCCGCCGGGGTCCGGGGCTTCCCACATGGCGAGGTGGCTCATGTACCGGTCAGGGGCGGCGCCGTGCCAGTGCCACTCGCCGGGCGGGGTGTAGATGGTGTCGCCGGGTCGAATCACCAGCACCTGGCCGTCGCGGGACTGGACCAGGCCCACACCTTCGGTGACATGCAGGGTCTGGCCGACGGCGTGCCGGTGCCAGGCGGTACGCGCGGAGGGTGCGAAGCGCACGTGGTTGACCCGCATCCGTGAGGGTTCCTCACCCTTCGCGATCACGTCGAAGTAGACGTCGCCGGTGAACATCTCGGCGGACCCCCTGGTGGACGGCTGATTGCTCTGGACTTCCACGGGTTTTCCTCTCGCGATCGTGGGATGAAGTCGGTCCCGGACACCGGAATCCTGTCGCATGATCGGAGTGCTGGCCTCTAGCGACAGGTCTCGGCGGAGGTCAGTGCGATTCGCGGCTCACCTGCGACCCGCTCGAGCCGACGAGAAAGTCCAGGTCGGCGCCGGTGTCGGCCTGCAGGACGTGGTTGACGTAGAGCTGTTCCCAGCCGCGCTCGGGGTGGGCGAAGCCGTCCACGGTGGCCGGGTCGGGCGTCCGCCGGGCGAGTTCGTCGTCGGGCACCTCGAGGTGGATGCGACGCTTCTCGACGTCGAGGCTGATGGCCTCGCCGGTGCGCACGAGCGCGAGCGGACCGCCGGCTGCGGCCTCGGGGGTCACGTGCAGGACGACGGTGCCATAGGCGGTGCCGCTCATCCGCCCGTCGCAGATCCGGACCATGTTGCGCACGCCCTTTTCGAGCAGCTTCTTCGGGAGCGGCATGTTGGCCACCTCGGGCATGCCGGGGTAGCCCTTGGGACCGCAGCCGCGCAGCACCAGGACCGAGTTGGCGTCGACGTCCAGCTGTGGCTCGTCGATCCGGGCGTGGAAGTCCTCGATGCTGTCGAAGACGACCGCCCGGCCGCGGTGCCGCAGCAGCCGTGGCGACGCCGCCGCCGGCTTGATGAGAGCGCCGCCTGGCGCGAGGTTGCCGCGCAGTACGGCGATGCCGCCCTCGGCGACCAGGGGCGCGGACCGGGGACGGATCACCTCCTGGTCCCAGATCGTGGCGTGGTCCACGTACTCGACCAGCGGCTTGCCCGTCACCGTCAGTGCGTTCTGGTCGAGCAGGTCGCGAATCTCGCGCAGCACGGCGGCCAGGCCACCGGCGCGGTGGAAGTCGTCCATCAGGAAGCGGCCGGCCGGAAGCAGGTCCACGAGCACCGGCACACGGGACCCGATCCGGTCGAAGTCGTCGATGGTCAGGTCGATCCCGGCCCGACCGGCAATCGCCAGCAGGTGCACGACGGCGTTCGTGGACCCGCCGATGGCCGCCAGGGTCACGATCGCGTTGTGGAAGGAGGCTTTGGTCAGGACGGTGCCGGGCCGCCGGTCTGCGGCCACCATCTCCACAGCCAGCCGGCCGGTGCCATGTGCGGCCTCGAGCAGGCGGCTGTCGGGAGCGGGCGTGCCGGCTACGCCGGGGACGGTCATGCCGAGTGCCTCGGCCATCATCGCCATCGTGGAGGCGGTGCCCATGGTGTTGCAGTGACCCCGACTGCGGATCATCGAGGACTCGGAGCGGAGGAAATCCCCTTCGGAAAGGGTTCCGGCCCGGACCTCTTCGGAGAGCTTCCACACGTCGGTGCCACATCCGAGCGGCGTGCCCCTGAAGGTGCCGGTGAGCATGGGGCCGCCGGGGAGCACCACCGCCGGCAGGTCGACGCTCATGGCCGCCATGAGGAGCGCCGGGATCGTCTTGTCGCAGCCGCCGAGCAGTATGACTCCGTTGACGGGATTGGCGCGGAGCATCTCCTCGGTCGCCATCGCGGCCATGTTGCGCCAGAGCATCGCCGTCGGCCGGACCTGGGTCTCGCCCAGGGACAGCACCGGCATGTTGAGCGGGATCCCGCCCGCCTCGAAGATTCCCTGCTTGACGCTCTCCGCGACCTCCGTGAAGTGCGCGTTGCACGGAGCCAGGTCGGACGCCGTGTTCGCGATCACGATGTGAGGTCGGCCATCGAAGGCGTGGGCCGGTAGCCCGCGCCGCATCCATGCCCGGTGGATGTACGAGTTGCGATCGTGGCCGGCGTACCACTGCGAACTGCGCGAAGGCTTCATGGAACTTATTTGTACTATTCGCAACATCGGCGGGACCAGCGCTGCCAGCCCTCTCTAGGAGACACCATGAAACTGATGCGCATCGGCCCGCCGGGGCAGGAGCGCCCCATCGTCCGAATCGACGACCGGACCTACGTCGACGTCTCGGACACGGTCGCGGACTACGACGAGGCCTTCTTCGGCGCGGACGGGCTCGCGACGCTCGACGCGGTGGTGACTGAACGCACAGACCGTGCTCAGCCATTCGCCGGGGAGCGGATCGGGGCACCGATCGCCCGACCGCACCAGATCCTCTGCATCGGGCTCAACTACAGCGATCACGCCGCCGAGACTGGTCAACCGGTGCCGGCCGAGCCCGTCCTGTTCACCAAGTCGCCCAACAGCATGGTGGGTCCTGACGATGACGTACGCATCCCTCGCGGAGCGACGCAGACCGACTGGGAGGTCGAGTTGGGCCTTGTGGTCGGGCGGCGGTGCAGTTACCTGGCGGACGCGCGGGAGGCCCGAGAGGCCATCGCCGGGTTCGTCCTGGTCAACGATGTCAGCGAGCGTGCGTTCCAGCTGGAACGCTCCGGGCAGTGGAGCAAGGGCAAGTCGGCGGAGACCTTCAACCCCGCGGGCCCGTGGCTCGCGACCCCCGACGAGCTGGGCGACATCCTGGCCCTCGGCATGTGGCTCGACGTGAACGGTCGACGACGCCAGACCGGCTCGACGGCCACCATGATCTTCGACCCGTACTTCATCGTCCACTACCTCAGCCAGTTCATGGTGTTGGAGCCTGGAGACCTGATCAACACCGGTACTCCGCCCGGAGTCGGCATGGGCTGCGTCCCGCCGGTCTGGCTGCAACCCGGAGACGTCATAGAGCTGGGCATCGACGGCCTGGGCAGCCAGCGGCAGCGTGTGCTCGAGCCCAGGTGACGAGTTCCCGTTGAAGGCGCTCGTGCTGACCGGCCCGAAAGAATCCGAGGTCCGCGACCTTCCGGACCCGGTCCCCGAGGCCGGCCAGGTCGTGGTCGACGTGGCACGGGTCGGGCTCTGCGGAACAGACGCTGAGTTCTTCACCGGTGAGATGGAGTACCTGCGGCAGGGGCATTCCAGCTACCCGATGGTCCTTGGCCATGAGTGGTGCGGGACGGTCTCCGCACTGGGGAGGGCCGTCGACCCCTCGTGGCTCGACCAGCGGGTCACGGGAGACACGATGCTGGGTTGCGGCCACTGCGCTCGCTGCCTGGCCGATCGTCACCACGTCTGCCCGGAACGCTCCGAGCTCGGCATCCGGGGGGTGTTCCCTGGCGCGCTCGCCGAACGTGTCCGGCTACCGGTGACAGCCCTGCACCGCCTGCCCGACAGCGTGGACGACACGGCCGGGGCGATGGTCGAGCCCGGCGGCTGCTCGCTGCGCTCGCTCGAAGCTGCCCACCTGGCAGCGGGAGAACGGCTGCTGGTCGTCGGGACCGGCACCATCGGGCTGCTGGTGGCGGCGTTCGCCGTTGACCGCGGTGTCGAGGTCCATCTTGCCGGGCGGCACGGCGCGTCGCTCGAGTTCGCCCGCGGTCTCCACCTCGGCACCGTCTCGACCCTCGACGACCTGCCCGGGTTGACCTTCGACGCGGTGGTCGATGCCTCTAACGGCGCGGCGGTCCCGGCCCGCGCCGTAGCTCTGGTCGAACCAGGACGCCACGTCGTGTTCGTCGGGCTGGCGGGACGCCCCAGTCTCGTGGACTCGCGGCAGCTGGCTCTCAACGATGTGACCGCCGTCGGCATCCTCGGCGCCTCCAGCGGCCTGGCCGGCACCATCGACGTCTACGGCTCGGGGCGTGTCGACCCCGGTCGGCTGGTCGCCGCTGTGGTGGGGCTCCACCAGGTCCATGACGCCCTCGCCGGCCGGCGTCCCGATGGCGCGGGAACCGCTCCCAAGATCCACGTGGACCCTCGGGTCTCCGGCTGAAGGAGAGAGATGCCATGAACGACTTCGCAGGACGCATCGCGGTCGTGACCGGTGGTGCGAGCGGGATCGGCGCGGCGACGGCCGTGCTCCTGGCCGACCGTGGCGCGGATGTGGTGGTGCTCGACCCGGCCGACCAGTTGGACGGAGGCCACCGCCACCTGCGGTGCGACATCTCGAGCGATCAGGAGATCGACGAGGCGTTGGCGACCATCGAGGGCGAGCTGGGCAGGATCGACGTCCTCGTGAACAACGCCGGCATCGGCGCGCAGGGCGACGTCGTGGCGAACGAGCGAGCCGAGTGGTTCCACGTGCTCGACGTCAACGTCGTCTCGATGGCCCGCGTGAGCGCCCTGGCGATGCCTCTGCTGGTCCGATCGTCGGCGCCGGTCGTCGTCAACGTCTCCTCGGTGGTCGCGCTGGTGGGGGTACGCAACCGTGTCGTCTACGCGGCCAGCAAGGGAGCCGTCGTCGGACTGACTCTGGCCATGGCCGCCGACAACATCGCCTCCGGAGTGCGGGTGAACGCTGTGGCACCCGGGACTGCGGACACGCCGTGGGTCGCCCGGCTCCTCGACGCCGCCGACGACCCCGAGGCCGAGGCAGCGGCACTCCGCGCGCGACAGCCGATGGGTCGACTGGTGACGGCCGCGGAGGTCGCGCACGCTGTCTGCTACCTGGCCAGCCCCGCGTCCGCGTCCACCACCGGAACGATTCTCAGCGTCGACGGCGGGATGGCCACTCTCCGGGTCTGATCCCCACGGGTAGACGTGCTCAAGCCAGTCGGCCGATAGGGAGTGGCCAGGAATGCCTCCTGCAAGTCGCGCATCGCCGTATCCGCTGCAGCGACGACCAGATCGTGCTCGGCGTCGGAGGGAGACCCCTCCCCGCCTAGCAGATAGTCGGCGTCGGAACGCAAGCGCGCAGCGAGTGCCCGACAGGCCGTGGTCGCAGGTCCTCGCAGCGGGTCGCGAGTGGGCGCAGGCCACAGATATGCGACCGCGAGCTGCGCGGCCGCCGATGCCATGCCCCAACCAGCCAACCGGTCGGGGATTTCTGAGGCGGCCCTGGTAGCGAGACCGGCAGAATGAACGCAAGGAGCAACGCCGGCGTCGCAGTGGCCAGGACCGAGCTGACCACGCCGGAGAACAGCACGACGAAGGCGACGGCGGCCATCACCACTGCGGCAGGCCAGGACGTACGCGAGGCCAACGTGCCGAGGCCTACCAGCACACCGCCGGCCAGCGCCAGCAGGCCCAGCGCCTGCAGCCGGTCGCGTACGGGGCCTGGGAAGTCCACCAGCAGCAGCAGCGCGAAGGAACCGAAGGCAGCGAAAGTCGCCACCGCCGGGTTACCGATCACCTTCTCGCCGACGGCGAAGAGGGCAGGCATGACGATCGCCGCGCGACCGGCGCGACGCAGAGCCGCCCAGTCGCGATCACGTTGCGCGAGCCACCGCAAGGGACGCACGTGCGTAGCGTCTCACTTGCGTGGCCCGCGACGAGTAAGCCCACCTCGTCCTACGACGACTCGCCGGCCCACGCGGCCGACCCCGGGGTCCCATGAGCCGCCCATCGGTGGGCAGCCGGTGCGCTTGCCATCATGGTGATGTGCAAACGGTGTTCGAGGCCGCGGGTGGCGAGCAGGGCCTTCTCGACCTAGCCAGTGCGTGGCATGACCGGGTGATGGCGGACGAGGTGGTCAGCCATGCGTTCAGCCACGGTTTCCGTCCCGACCACATCGAGCGCCTCGCTGCCTACTGGTCCGAGGCACTCGGTGGCCCGCCGACGTACTCCGAAACCTATGGCGGGGAGACCGCTGTGGTCCGGATCCACAGCGGGAACGGGTTGCACGAGGAGATGGACCGGCGGGCGATCGCCTGCTTCGATGACGCGATGACAGACGTCGGGCTTTCCGACGTCCACCCGGTGCGGGCGGTACTGCACGACTACTTCGCCTGGGCGACCACAACCACCATGTCCCGCTATCACCGGTCTCCGGACGACGTACCTCCGGGCATGCCCATTCCGCACTGGTGCTGGGCCGGCCTCGAGCACCGTGGGAGGGAACGAGACAACTGAGGGCAGACGCGCGGCCGGACGCAGCATGACCGTGACCCGCGCGCGGGCATACTGACGGGGGTTCGAGCGGCCCACCAGGTCGGTGTGGCACTCGGCTGACGGCCCACTTGGCTTCGGTGCTGTCGAACCTGCCCCGCCTTCGGGTGCGGTGGATGACCTTGCGCACACCGTTCCCGTACGCCCTAGAGTGCTGGGCATGGCAGGTCGCGCCCATCCGGGGGTCGATGCGTACATCGAGGGTCTGCCTTTGTGGCAGCAGCACGTCTGTGGTCAGCTTCGCGAGATCGTGTGGGCGGCGGACCCGGACATCGAGGAGACCATCAAGCGATCCGTCCAGCCCTACTTCGTCCTCGACGGCAACGTCTGCGCCCTGCTAGCCACCAAGGACCACGTCAATCTCTTCGTCTATGACCCGACCGTTGCCGACCCCGAGGGCATCATCAATCAGGGGCATGGCAACGCGACGGCACGGGCCATCCAGATCTACGAGGGAGACCCAGTCAACCGTCCCGCGCTGATCGGACTAGTGCAGGCGATCGTCGCCAACAACCGGGCAGGCGGGTGGCGGCGGCTCAGCCGGAGCAGTTAGCCGACCCGACCGAGACCGGCCGGCACCACGCCCTTCGCCAGCCTCTGCGTCGGCCAGTGCCGCGACGATGTCAGCCCTTGCTCGGACGGCTGGCGCCCGACATGATCGAGAGCAGGATCTCCCGTCACCGCCGGTGCTCAGGACAAGAAAGGAGACCGAGCCATGCCCGATGCATTGATCTTGGAGTTCACTGGGGGGACGGCCGATCAGTACATGGCGGTCAACGCCGTCTTGGGTATCGATCCCGCCACCGGTGAAGGAGACTGGCCCACCGGCCTGGCGAGCCACACCGGCAGCACAGGTGCCGGCGGTGACCTCTTGGTCTTCGAAGTATGGGACTCTCGGGAGTCCCAAGAGGCGTTCATGGCCTCACGCCTCGGGCCCGCGCTCGGCCAAGTTGGAATGCCGCAGCCGACGCGGATCGAGTGGTTGTCAGTCTTGGCCCACCGCTCCGACTGAACGTCCCAGGCGGGGCACCGGTGTCCCCCGCCCAGGGTCCAGACATTCCCACACCGACCGGGCCGGACCGGGAGCGCGCCGGGCCTATCGTTACGCAACTGCGAAGGCGACGGCCGGGTCGCACCTGGGCAGATCGAGGCTGGTGCTGGGTGGCGCATCGAGAGACGCAGTACGCGAACAGCGATGGGGTCAGCATCGCCTATCAGGTCGTGGGCGATGGGCGGACCGATCTGATTCTGGTGCCCGGATTCGTCTCGCACGTGGAGGTGGCTTGGGAGGAACCGCGGTTGGCGCGCTTTCTTGGTCGGTTGGCCTCGTTCTCACGACTCATCGTGTTCGACAAACGCGGAACGGGTATGTCCGATCCGGTCCAACGCGCCCCATCGATGGATCAGCGAATGGACGACATCAGAGCTGTGATGGACGCTGCCGGTTCCCAACATGCCACGCTGTTCGGAATCTCTGAGGGCGGCACACTCAGCCTGCTGTTCGCACACAGTCATGCCGAACGGACCCAGGCATTGGTCCTGTATGGATCCTGGGCCCGTCGGATTGCGGCTCGCGACTACGCCTACGGCCCGTCGGCTGAGCAGCTTGAGGAAACGATCGGCGGCATGGGTCGGGCGTGGGCATCTGGCGCATGGTGGGATGGAGGTCAGCCGAGCCCGGCCGACGATGCCCGGCACCGCACGTGGTGGGCCCGTTATCTGAGGATGGCGGCGAGTCCGGCCATGGCGCAGAACGTCATTCGCATGAACATGCGGATGGACATACGTCACCTGCTCCCGACGATCGGTCAGCCGACGCTGGTCCTGCACAGGACAGGTGATACGTGGATTGACGTCGGTCATGCGCGTTACCTGGCGGATCACATTCCCAACGCCCGCTTCGTCGAGCTGACCGGATCTGACCACCGACCATGGCTCGGCGACGTGGACGCGATCGCTGACGAGGTGGAGGTCTTCGTCACCGGACGCAAGAGTCGGCCCAGGCGGCGGACCAACCTAGGCGTGGATGCCCTCAGCCGACGCGAGCGCGAGGTGGCACTGCTTGCGTCACGCGGCGCGACAGCCGCGCAGATCGCCAGCCACCTCTTCGTGAGCAAGCGCACGGTGGAGAGCCATCTCGTCAACGTCTACGGCAAGCTCGGGATCGGCTCGAAGGCGGAGTTGATCCGGCGGGCGGCCGAGTTCGGAATCTAGCCAGAGTCCCGTATCAATACGGAGGTATCAGCCTGCGCTCATCCCTACGGTCATCAACAGCCCTAGATCGTGGGAGGTTGAGATGAACGAGGCAGCACCAGCATCGTCCACGTTCCGCGAACTGATGACGGTGGTCATCGCGCCGACTCACCTGAAGAGGACGGTGTCCGTCGCTCTGATTGTCGGCAGCGCGTTCTTCGCGATGAACCAACTGGGCGTCATCCTCGACGGCCGCGCGACAGCGCTGGTCTGGTTCAAAGTCGCCTTGACATATCTCACTCCATTGGTCGTCTCCAATTTCGGTGTCCTGTCAGCCACGCGACGCAGTTGCGTCCGCTCGGCTCCGCCGGCGGGCCGCTGACCGTGCTGTCGAGCTCGTTTCACCCACCCATACAGGCAGTCAAAGCACCGGAAGGAGCAACGACATGGACGAGGCGAAGATGATGACGTTCGTCGAGAACGCGGTCGGCGATGTGGGAGCACTGCTCGGTGGCGCGATGGTCGTCATCGGCGACAAGCTCGGGCTCTACCGCGCAATGGCGGGGGCCGGATGGCTGAGCCCGGCAGACGTCGCCTGCCGCACCGGGACCGTCGAGCGGTACGTACGAGAGTGGTCGAGCGCCCAAGCGGCGCGCGGCTACCTGCTCTACGACGGCGCGGGCCACTTCATGCTTCCTGACGAGCACGCCATCCCGCTCACGGATGAGACCAGCCCGGCGTGCGTGATCGGTGCCTTCGAGATCGGACTTGGATCCGTTTACGCCACGGACACCATCGTCCAGCGGTTCCGGACCGGCACCGGGTTCCCCTGGGGCGACCAGGACAAGCACGTGCTGGACGGCTGCGAACGGTTCTTCCGGCCGGGCTACCTCAACCACCTGGCCAGTGAATGGATCCCCGCACTCGATGGCGTCGAATCCAAGCTCACCGCCGGCGCGCGCATCGCCGACGTCGGCTGCGGGCACGGAGCGTCGACCGTGCTCCTTGCTGAAGCCTACCCAGCGTCGACCATCGTTGGCTTCGATGCCGACGAAGGCTCGATCGATGCAGCCCTGAAACGCGCCGCAGACGCGGGACTGGCCGACCGGGTCCGATTCGAGGTCGCTTCCGCGACGGCTTTCGAGGGGGACTTCGACCTCGTTCTGCTTCTTCGACTGCCTGCACGACATGGGCGATCCGGCCGGGGCGTGCACCCACGTGCGCGACCATCTGCGCCCCGACGGCACCCTGATGCTCATCGAGCCGTTCGCCAACGACCACCTGAGCGACAACCTCAACCCGGTCGGCGCAGCGTACTACGGGTTCTCGACCCTGCTCTGCACACCGAGCTCGTTGTCCCAGGACGTGGGTAACGCGCTGGGCGCTCAGGCGGGTGAGGCCAAGCTGCGGGAGATCGTCGTTGGCGCAGGTTTCAAGACGCTGCGCCGCGTAGCCGAAACTCCTTTCAACATCGTGCTGGAAGCGCGAGCGTCATGAAGTTCGCGCAGATCATCGAGTTCAGAACCACTCGGATCGACGAATTCAACGCTCACCTCGATGCCTGGATGACGAGGACCGACGGAGATCGTATCCCGCACCGCGCAGTCCTCAGGCGGGACCGAGACGTCGACGACCAATTCCAGCTGATGGTGGAGTTCTCTTCCTACGCCAAGGGTATGGAGAACTCCACGCGGCCCGCGACAACGGAGTTCGCTTCGTTCCTGGCCGGGATATCCGACGGTCCCTTGACGTTCCGCAACCTCGACGTGCTGCGCGAAGACGATCTGTAGCCCCATCTCACACTCCCGCGGGCCACTGTTGGCAGGTGATCTCGTAGGGCCGGCTGGGGAAGAACTGGGTCCACTCGGCCTTGGTGAGGTTGCGGCCGGCGATGTCGCACGCACGTCCGGTCCAGGTGTCGGTGCGGGTGTCCGCGGTCCAGGTCCGGCCGTCCGACGCGGCGATGACCAGGCCCGAGCTGTCCTCGAGATAGGCGATGGAGACCGATCCGGAGTTGGCGGGCAGTGGGAGGCTCGCGACATAGGCACCCGTCTCCCCGTCCCAGAGCGAGATCCGGTCCGTCCGGACCGCGGCGATCTGGCTTCCGTCGGGCGCGTAGTCCCGGTCGTATCCCCACGCGGCGCCGGAGTCGGGGCTGACCCAGGTCAGCGAATTGGCGTCCAGCAGTCGCATGTTGCCGGTCGCGTCCGCGGTCGCGATGACCGACCCGTCCGGCGAGAACACCCAGTTGAACGCCTGCGCCGACAGGGTTCCCGGCGGTGCCTCGGCAATGATCCTCCCCGTCGAGGGCTCCAGGCGGACCACCGACCCGTCGATCCTGAGCGCCAGCACGGACCCGTCGCTCGGATGGGCCAGCAGGCTGCGGACCCCGGTGCCGACCGGGACGGTCGGGTGCACCGGTCGCAGCGTGTCGGTGTCGAGGGTCTCGAGCCCGCCGGAGCCGTCCAGGACGTACATCCTGGTTCCGTCCGGTGCGAACGCCACTCCCAGCGACTCGGTGTAGTGCGGTCGGCGCGCCAGTTCCACGCCGGACTCCGCATCCCAGACCCTGATCATGCCGTCGGGGCCCCAGGTGAGGAACCTTCGCGAGTCGGGCGACCACGTCGAGCCCCAAACGTCGGGGAGCTCACGGGAGTGGGGCGTCTCGCGCCCGGTCCTGATGTCGACGAACCACAGTCTGTGCGCCTCCATCCTCGCGAGGATGCGCCCCTGGGGTGCGGGCAGGGAGAAGTCGTAGCCGCTCTCCGGAGGTGGTCCGGTGCCCTCGCCCAGGGTCAGCACGCCAGAGGCGTCGTCGACGCGCCACTTCATGATCAGGTCATCCTCGGCTGTGTCCACTCCCGAGGTGGTGTACACGGTGTGGTCGCCGGCAGCCCATTGCGCGGCGAACATCTCGCCGTTGTCGACGGCGAAGCGGTGCAGTAGTTCGCCGCTGTCGGCGTCCCAGATGATCGCGCTGTGGTCGTTTGTGACGGAGACCAGGAACCTGCCGTCGTGGGAGTAGGCCGATGTCTTCATCTCGGGCCCGCGGATGGCAGGGCCGCGGGCGCGCAGCGTGTCGGCATCGAGGCGGAGCAGTCGATCCCCTGTCGTGACGGCAATGGCCGACCCGTCGGGGCTGAGGTCGACGTCGCCACCCCGCTCAGCCACGAGCGGGTTCCGGGCGGCGGCGAGCAACTGGCCGGAGTCCACGTCGTACACGCGCAATGGATGCGTCCCGCCGCTCGCGGCGTAGAGCCGGCCGCCGTCGTGACTGAGGGCTACGGTGGCGTACTCGGGCATCGGCGCCCGGAAGATGGGCTGTGAGGGACGGGCGAGGTCCCAGACGGTGGCGGCCCCGAGCCGGGTGAACTCGCCGGTGCGGCGGTCGTAGTGCTGGATCACGGTGGCGATTCGTCGGCCGTCGTCGCTGAAGTCGAGGGCGTATTCGATCGAGTCGCCCATCCGGAAGCCGCCGAGCTGGTGCGCGGCCGGCGCGCCGTCGGGCATGTCGTACAGCTGGAGGGGCTGCCTGTCGATCCTCGGTGCCCCCTGCCGGTCGAGGGTCCACTGGTTGACGGCCATCGCGAGCTGGCGGCCGTCGGGAGAGAACCCGACGCTGCTCGCCGGCCGGGTGTCACTCTCGAGCTCGACCCGATTGAGCAACTCGGTGTCGAACACCCGGAGTTGATGCGTGGGCATGCCCACGGCCACCAGCCGTCCGTCGGGGCTGACCGACATCGACATCGTGGTCCCCCCCACCTCACCGACCCTGGCGAGCGGCCCCGCCCGGGTCAGCGCGGCGGCCATGTTGTCACGGGCCTGCGCGGACGTGTCGATGCTCAGGGCCTCGACCGCCAGGAGCAATGCCACGGCGATGTCGTCCTCCGCCGCTGCCTGCGCCCCCGCGCGCCGGGCTTCGGCCAGGTGGGCCGCAGCCTCCTTCTGGTCCCGGTCCTGCTTGGCCTGCTCAGCGGACCGGACCGCGAAGATGCCGGCGACGAGGGCCAGCACGAGGAGCACGCCGACTCCGGCCAGTGCGCCGCGGAGCCGACGGCTGACTGTGCGTTCGCGGGCGACCCGCATCTGGGCAGCGCGCACCTCGGACCGCGCGAGCGCGACGGACGCGTCGACGAAGGCGGTCTCGATGGCGTTCAGGTCGGGCGCGGCACGGTCCCGCCATTCCAGGGTGCGGGTGAGCCGGGTGCCGCGGTAGAGCTCGCTGTCGGGACGCCCCATCGAGTCCCAGGCGTCGGCCGCGCCGGCGAGGTGGCGGAACAGGCGTTGACCGTCGAGGTCGTCGTCCAGCCATGCCCGCAGTCGGGGCCAGACGCGAACGAGTGCCTCGTGGGCGATCTGCAGGCTGTCTCCGTCGATGCTGATGAGGCGGGCGGCCACCAGCTGCTCGACCAGGCGGGTGTCGGCGACATCGACAGCGATCTTGTCTCTGGGGACGCGAGCCCGGACCGGGTCACCGTCCTCGGTCGGCATGACGAGCCGGAGCAGCAGGCTGCGCAACCGGAGACGCTGGGTGGCGTCCATCGCGTCATAGAGGGACTCCGCTGACCGGGAGACGGCCTGCCGGATCCCGCCGCTGGCTCGGTACCCGGCAACGGTCAGGGTCGGCCCCTCGCGACGCTCCCAGGTTTCGCGCAGCGCGTGCGAGAGCAGTGGCAGCGCGGCGGGCTCACCCTCCACCTCACGGACGAGCAGGTCCACCAGGCCCGGTTCGAGTCGCAACCCGGCGCGACGCGCCGGCCCCTCGATCGCGCTGCGCAGCCCGGGCTCACCCATCGGGCCGAGCAGATACATGCCGTCCTCCAGCACCCGGGCGATCTCCGGGTACGGCGCGAGGTCGCCCAGGTGATCGGCTCGCAGCGCCAGCACCAGCGGGCCGCCGGCGCCCACGTGCAGCGCGAGCGCCGCGAAGTACCGGGAGCGTTCGGTGGGATCGGCGCAGAGCGTGACGGCCTCCTCGGCCTGGTCCACCACCAGGGTCTGCCGCCCACGCGGCTTCAACCGGGAGATCGAGTCCATCGGGTGTGCCCCGGGACTGGTGACCAGCATTGGACGGTCGCTCCCGGACAACGACGCCACCACCCCGGCCCGCACCAGGGAGGACTTCCCCACCCCGGACGGCCCGATCACTGTGAGCACGCCGGTGTCGCGGAGCCGGCGCAGGCAGGCGGCGATGTCGTCCTCGCGGCCGAAGAACGTGTCCGCGTCGGCGGCGCCGTAGGGCAGCAGGCCGCGGTAGGGACAGGCGGCGCTGACCTCAGACGGCGTCGCAGGCGCCAGCGACGGGTCCTGCCGCAGCAGCATGGATTCGAGCTCGATGAGCTCAGAGCCCGGGTCTAGACCGAACTCCTGCACGAGCATCGCCCTGGCTCGCTGGATCGCGCCGAGAGCCTCGGGTTGCCGGCCGGTCTGGTGCAGCGCGCGAGCCAGCAGAGCCCATCGCCGTTCGCGGAACGGCGCCTGCGCGGCCAGCGTCCGCGCCCGCTCCAGCACGTCCCTCGCCCGGCCGGCGGCGATCTCCGCCTCGACCAGCAGCTCTTCGGCGTCCATCCGCAGGCCCTCGAGGCGGGTGGTCTCCACCCGTCCCGGCTCCCACTCCTCCAGGTCCGGTAACGCCGACCCGCGCCACAGCTGCAGTGCCTCCTGGGTGAGGTAGGACGACCGCGCCGGGTCGCCGCCGGCGAGGGCCTCCCTTGCCCTGTCCAGCAGCCGCTCGAACACCTTGTGGTCGAGTTCCTCGTCCGCGAGGGCGAGGCGGTAGCCGTGGGCCGCGGACACGATGGCGGCGCTGCCCAGCCGCTTGCGCAGTCGTACGACGCAGCCCTGCAGCACCTTCGACCACGACGGCGGCAGGTCCCCGCCCCACAGGGCATCGGCGAGCGCGTCGGTGGTGATGGGCGCTCCGGCCCGCACGACCAGCGCCGACAGCACGACCCTGTCCCGGGGACTGAGGCCGTTCGCCTGACCGTCCACCTGCAGCGCGCCGAGCACGGCGATACCCACGCCCCCGACTGTCGACCCAACGAAGGCGCACGTCAACAGGCCCGATACCGAGTCGATACCACTCCGGAGGCGGGCTGGTACCGGTCTGACGGACAACGGGGACGTCCAACTTTCGTGACGTCCACAGGAGACCACATGACCAGGCATCCACCCCGATGCTTCCTCGTACTGGTCGCTGCGCTGTCACTCCAGCTCACCGGATGCGGCGATGGCCCGCCGCGCGCAGCCACCGAGCCGAGCCCGAACAGCCCGTCGACGGGGGCGGCGTCCGCCTCGGGGCCCACGCCGCTAGCGAACTTCGAAGGCGCGATCGCGCCGGGCAGCCATCGGGTGCCGCTGATCCGTTGGGACCGGACCTACCCGGTCGATGCGCTGATCGAGGTGCCCGACGGGTTCATCACTCCCGGTGGCTGGGCCGTCGAGAACGTGGACGGGTAGGCCGACCATGGGCCGCGTCCTGTCACCTCGCGCCCGGTTGGGGCTGCTGCTCTGTGCGCTGTGCGCCCTCGGCCTGGCCGCGGCGGTCGTCGCCGGAAGCCGCAGTGACGGCCGGCCGACGGTTGTGTCGCCCCCACCCGCGACTCACGTGGCCGGTCACCGGGCAGACGGTCACCACCCATCGCGCCCACCAGGCCCGTTGGGAACGATCACACTTGCCTTCGCCGGTGACGTCCACTTCCAGCTCCATCTCGCGGCACTGCTCGACCACCCACGCGGAGCGCTCGGGCCGATCACGCGGACCCTGGCGGCAGCTGACCTGACGATGGTCAACCTGGAGTCCGCGATCACCGACCGCGGCACCCCGGAGGCAAAGGACCTCGAGGTGCCCAGCCAGCGCTACTACTTCCGTACCCCACCGGGTGCACTCGACGTTCTCGCCGCAGCGGGGATCGACGTGGTCACGATGGCGAACAACCACGGCGCCGACTACGGGCCGATCGGCCTGAACGACACCCTCGCGGCGATCCGCGGCGGCCCGATCCCGGTGGTCGGCATCGGCCGCGACCGTCGGGCTGCCTTCGCGCCATACCGGGTCACGGTCCGTGGCACCGACCTCGCGTTCTTCGGTGCGGACGGTTCCATGCGAGAGGGTACGAGCAGCGTCTGGGCGGCCGGGCCGGCCACGCCGGGCATCGCCGCCGCCCACGCCGGACGGCCAAGGGCGCTCCTGGCTGCGGTCCGGGGGGCCAGCCGGCAGGCCGACGTCGTGGTCGTCTACATGCACTGGGGTGCGGAGTCCCAGAGCTGCCCGACCGGCCAGCAGCGGACCACCGCCGAGGCCCTGGCCGAGGCCGGCGCGGACGTCGTCGTCGGCAGCCACGCCCACGTGCTGCTCGGCTCGGGGTGGCTCGGCGACACCTACGTCGACTACGGCCTGGGGAACTTCCTCTGGTACCAGAACCACGAGCCCGAGACCGGCGTCCTCCGGCTCACCATCCGCGATGGCCGGGTGGTCGGCGACTCGTGGACCCCGGCACGTATCCAGACCTTTGGGCGACCGCTCCCGCTGCGGGGCGAGGACCGGGTGGCGGCGGTCGCCGACTGGCGACGACTCCACCGGTGCACGGCCCTCGCCCGGGACCGCCACGAGAAGCCGTTGCCGGCGTACTCGTCTGTCGTACGGCGGATCGGACCCCTGCTACGGGAACGGATGCGCTTCAGCCACCATCCCGGTTGCCCCGTCCCGTTCTCGGACCTGCGCTACCTGCGGACGACGTACGTCGGTTTCGACGGCAAGGCGCACACCGGCGAGATGGCGATCCACGAGGACTACGCAGACCAGGTGGCCACCGTGTTCCGACGCTTGTACGATGCCCGTTGGCCGATTCGCCGGATGCGTCTGGTCGACGACTACGGCGGGAGCGACAACCGGTCGATGGCGGCCGACAACACCTCCGGCTTCAACTGTCGAAGGGTCGCCGGGAGGAAGGTCTGGTCGGCGCACGCCTATGGCGCGGCCATCGACATCAACCCGGTGCAGAACCCTGACCTCACCGGCGCATCGGTAGCCCCGAGTGCGGGACTTCGCTTCGCCGCCACCGACCGGGCAACCTATGCGCAGGCCACACCAGGCGTGATCACCGCCGATGGGCCGGTGGTTCGAGCCTTCGCCCGGATCGGCTGGGAGTGGGGAGGCGACTGGTCGTCCGGGAAGGACTATCAGCACTTCTCGCACACCGTCCGGGACCGACGTGCGCCCAGGCCCGAGGGCTGACTGCGGCTCGGCGACGGCGATCCCGCTGTATGGCGGCAACCGCGTTGGAGTTCTTCGGCAGTTGACGGGAACCATTGTGGCCTCTCGCGACTCGTCTGTACGGAACGCCGCACCACAGCCGTCGCGACGGAAGAGTAGGAACGTCCGAGGAGGCCGCCGATGGTGGATAGACCCGCCCTCGATGCGCTATAGAGCGCGTCGTACCGCCTGGTGGTGGCCTCTGGTCAGGATCATGATCGGACGGGTTGACACCTGACTGGACGCCTTGGTCGGTCGTCGCCCACCTCCCGTGATATTCAGACCTGTGTTCGATCTCTTCGTCTTGTCTCAGGAGGCACCTTCATGGTTTCCAACACGCCGTCGACTGTCGTCGTCACTGGTGCCAGCGGCGGCATCGGCCGGGCGGTAGCCCAGGCGTTCGCCAGCCGTGGCGCGACGGTTGCACTGCTGGCTCGCGGGCAGCGAGGGCTCGAGGGTGCCGCCGAGGACGTCCGGCGAGCGGGTGGTACTGCGATCGTTATCCCGACTGACGTGGCAGACCACAGGGCGGTGTTCGACGCGGCCGCTCGCGTCGAGGACGACGCTGGGCCCATCGACGTGTGGGTGAACGTGGCGTTCACGTCGGTGTTCGCGCCGTTCCACGAGATCGAGCCCGAGGAGTACAAGCGCGTCACCGAGGTCAGCTACCTCGGCTACGTCTACTCGACCATGGCGGCCCTGCATTACATGCGGCCTCGGGACCGGGGAACCATCGTGCAGGTCGGCTCAGCGCTGGCCTACCGCGGCATCCCGTTGCAGTCGGCCTATTGCGGCGCCAAGCACGCGACCCAGGGGTTCAACGAGTCCTTGCGCTGCGAGCTGCTGCACGATCGCAGCAACGTGCACGTGACCATGGTCCAGATGCCTGCCGTCAACACGCCGCAGTTCTCCTGGGTGCTGTCGCGATTGCCGCGTCATGCGCAGCCGGTGCCCCCGATCTTTCAACCCGAGGTCGCCGCCAAGGCCGTGATGTTCGCCGCGGATCACCCTCACCGCCGCGAGTATTGGGTCGGTGCCAGCACCGCTGGCACGCTGATCGCGAATGCGATCGCACCAGGCCTCCTCGACCGCTACCTGGGCCGCACCGGGTTCGCCAGCCAGCAGACCGACCAGCCCAAGGATCCCGACCAGCCGGTCAACCTGTGGGAGCCCGCGGACGGAACAGACGGCCACGACTTCGGCGCCCACGGCATCTTCGACGACACCTCCCACAGTCGCTCGCCGCAGCTGTGGGCATCGCACCACCACGAGTTGCTCGCCGCTCTCGGCGGTGCGGCCGCGCTCGCGGCCGCCGCACTGTGGGGCCGGAGGGCTCAGTCATGAGGACTGGCCATTTCCTGCCGACGGTTCCGCGTCTCATAGGTGCGAGCAGCGCCGCTCTGGGGGTGATCTTGCTGGCCACACCGGGTCGCGTCTGCGATTACGTGTCGGGCAACGGTGCCCGTCCGACCGGTTGGGTGCGCCTGCTAGGTGCCCGATACCTGGCTCAGGGTGTGGCGCAGGTCGCTTGGCCGAGACCGGCAGTCCTGCAGGCTTCGGCCGTTGTCGACAGCCTGCACGCGCTCAGCATGGTTGCGCTGGCAGCCGCCTCACCCACCTATCGGCGATCGGCGTCAATCAGTGCCTCGGTGGCCATCGGGGGCGCGACGGCGAATGCGCTGGCCGCCCGGCATGCGCACAGGGTCTCCCGGTGAGACGTGCCGCAGTTCACGATCCAGCCGGCCAGTTCCCGCCGCATGTGTTGCGTGAATACGTGCTGCTCGCCGACGGCGAACGGGGAGCGGTGCTCGGGCCACGCGGTGACGTCGCGTGGATGTGCACACCTCGCTGGGACAGCGACGCCATCTTCACGTCGCTGATCGGAGGCCCGGGTGGATACGCGATCACCCCCGTGGATACGTATGTCTGGGGCGGCTTCTACGAGAGGGACAGCCTGATCTGGCGCAGCCGCTGGGTGACCACCACGGGCACCGTGGAATGTCGCGAGGCGCTCGCCTTACCGGCCGACCAGAACCGCGCGGTGCTGCTTCGCCGAGTTGTGGCCGTCGACGGTGACGCTCGCGTCCGCGTGCTGCTGGAACCACGCGGCGCATACGGCGCCCACATCATGACCGGACTCGCGCACGAGGCGGGGACCTGGACCGCCCGCACCGCAGGCCTGCGGCTGCGGTGGACCGGCGCAGCCGAAGCCCGCGTCGACAATGACACGCGTCAGCGCCGCAGCCTGACCATGGACCTCGACGTTCCGGCCGGACAGAGTCACGACCTCGTGCTCGAGATCAGCACCGAACCTCTGCCTGACGACCCGATCGACCCCTCCGACGCATGGAGCGCCACCGAAGCGGCGTGGCAGGCTGCCGTTCCACGCCTCACCGACTGTCTGAGTCCACCAGATACCCGGCACAGCTACGCGGTGCTGCACGGCATGACCAGCGCGAGTGGCGGGATGGTCGCGGCCGCGACGACGAGCCTTCCCGAACGCGCCGAGGCCGGCCGCAACTACGACTACCGCTACGTATGGATCAGAGACCAGTGCTACGCCGGTCAGGCGGTCGCAGCGCTCGGTGGATGTGAGCTGCTGGACGACGCCGTTCGATTCGTCGGTGACCGGCTCCTCGAACACGGTGACCGGTTGGCACCCGCCTACACCACCCTTGGCCAGGCTGTACCCGACCAGCGACAGCTCGACCTGCCCGGGTACCCCGGCGGTGCCGACATCATCGGCAACCGGGTGAACAAGCAGTTCCAGCTCGATGCGTTCGGAGAGGCCCTTCTCCTGTTTGCGGCCGCGGCGCAACATGACCGGCTCGACACCGAAGGGTGGCGCGCCGTCCGCATCGCGGCCGACGCGATCGCCGAGAGATGGACCGAGCCTGACGCCGGGATCTGGGAGATCGATGACCAGCCCTGGACCCACAGCAGGTTGACCTGCGCTGCCGGGTTGAAAGCGATTGCCGCGGCCCACCCTTCAACAGGTGACGCAGTCGACTGGATCAGTCTTGCCGACCGCATCGTCTCCGACACGTCCACGCATGCTCTCAACCCGGACACCGGAGGCTGGCAGCGCTCCCCCACGGACGCGGGCCTGGACGCTGCACTATTGCTCCCCGGGCTGCGCGGTGCCGTCGCCGCCGATGACCCGCGCACCATCGCCACCCTTGGCGCCTACACCCGCGAGCTCACCGAGCAGGGCTACGCCTACCGCTTCCGTCAGGACGACCGGCCCCTCGGCGAGGCCGAAGGCGCTTTTCAGCTCTGCGGATTCCTGATGGCCCTTGCCACCCACCAGCAGGGTGACATCCTGACAGCACACGGCTGGTACGAGCGCACCCGCGCCGCCTGCGGCCCCCCGCAGTTGTTCTGCGAGGAGTACGACGTAACCGAGCACCAGATGCGCGGCAACTTTCCTCAGGCCTTCGTCCACGCCCTGATGCTCGAGGCCGCTGCCCGGCTCGCCGTCGATCCCGCTCGTCCCAGCGGCTAAGGCCAGGGTTCAACGCCGCTCATCGTCGGGCCTGCCGGCGACTGAGGCCGTGAAAGGCGCCTGGCTAACCAGTCGCGTGGGTCGCCGTTCTGTACTCCCGGTGCAGTTCGCCTACGCCTGCCCGTTGCAGCAGCACGATGCCGACGGCTGCCGTGACGACCCACGTCGTCGCGTCGACGGCCAGCAGCCCGGCCAGGTTGGCCGCGAGATGCACTGGTGCGGCCACCACCAATGCGATGCCGACCCAGCGCGGGACGAGACCAGACCGTGTGACAGCCACGCCGAGCAGGACGGCGCCGACGATGTGCAGGCCCGCGATCGCGTTGAGCGCGACCACGAAACCGTCGGCGTATACCTGCGCGAAGAGATCAGGATGGTCGGCGAGCTCGATGGCGACCGCGTCGATCGTGAGCACACCGACGAGAGCCATCCACCCGAGCACGGAGAGCGCCGCTCCGAGGAGTGCGAGACGCCGGCTCCTGTCGCCGATCACGTCGAGATACGCGAGCGCCCACGGCACCGCCAGAAACGTCCCGGCAAGCCCGAACACGTCAGCCAGTCGGGTCATCCCGGGGTCGGCCGCGATCGCGCGGGCCACGGCATCGGCGTGTAGTTCGCCGTACGCCGGGTAGGTGAGCCAGTAGCCAAGGATGAGCAGTGGTGAGCCAACCATGCCGGTGGCGAGCACGATTCTGCGTAGCCGCTCCATCGTCAGGTCTTCCGTCCGGTCACGACGAGGTACTCGCAGGCGGCTGCCGGGACGTAGAGCGACGTCATCCGGTCACGTGCTTCCTCCCACCTGCCCTGTTGCTCGAGCATCCCGCGCAGCATCATCAGCGGCCCGAAGTTGCGCGACGCCCACTCGACCTGGGAGTCGGCGCCATCCGTGCCGGCCAGAGGGACCGTCTCCCGGTCGAACTCCAGGGTGACTCCCACGCCGGCGAAAATCTCTCGGACATGGTCGGCGCTGCCCCAGCCGAGCGGCGGCTCGACGATAGCCGGCATCGGCGGGGCGTACTCGCCGATGAGGCGGAAGAACTTTCCCTGCAGTCCTTCCGGCGTCCAGGCGGTGACGCAGAAGCGGCCGCCGGGGCGCAGCACCCGCGTGAGCTCGGTTGCGGCGACGCGGTGGCGTGGCGCGAACATCACCCCGAATGTGGAGAGCACCAGGTCGAAGCTCCGGTCGGCGTACGGGAGATCCTCCGCATCGCCCTCGTCCCACTGGATCTCGACAGCGGCATCGGCGGCCAGCCGACGACCTGCTTCGAACAGCTCAGGGGTGATGTCGACGCCGGTGACTCGGCCTCCCGCCAGCGCCGCACGGAGAGCGGCGTTGCCGGTTCCGCAGCCAACGTCCAGGACATCTTCGCCGCGCCCCACCCCCACCCGGCGTACGACGCGCGCGCCCACCTCCCACAGCTGCCGTCGCGCCACCTCGGGAAAGTCACCCAAGGCCCAGGTCGCCCGGGCATGCTGCTTGATCTGAGCCAATGACGGCTCTGCTTGAACGGTCATGTCATCTCCTCGTCGCCGGTGGTGGGTCTCAAGGTAGAAACGGCACCGGAAAGGCACATGAGGCGAACGCCTCATGTCCTCACCGGCGTGCGACGTTGGCGTCATGAGCACGTTTCGCCTCCAGATCGCCCGCGCCACGGTCCTCGCCCAGCTCCTCTTCGTGGGCGGCTGGCTCGGCATCGGCGTCCTCGAAGACCACGGCTATCGGCCGATGCGCCACGACATCAGCGACCTGGCCGCGCTGACGGCTCATTACGCGACCGCGGACCGGGTCACCCTTGCCATCGCGGGCTCGCTGACCATCGCCTTCGCGTTCGCGCTGCGGCATCACCTGGGCAACGCGGCACTTGTCCTGGCGCTCTCACTGCCCGGGCTCGACACCCTGACCGACACGTTCTGCCGGCTCGACTGCCGTGCCGCCGACGCCGGCTGCAGCACCTCGGACGCGATCGCGTCATGGCACGGCAAGGCGCACGTCGCCATCTTCGCGCTCAGCGCGCTGGCCACGGTCGCCGCACCCTTCGTCCTCGCTCGGGCGATGCGCCGGCATGAGGCCTGGATCGGTTTCGCCGGGCCGACGAAGCAGTTCGGGTTCTTGACGATCGCGTTGCTCGTCGCGAGGGTGTCACCTCGGGGACGGCGGTCGGCGGCCTCACTCAGCGGATCGCGGCGACCGTGGTCTGCGGCGGGGTCGCGATCCTGGCCTGGCGGGTCGCGCGGATGGAGGGCCGGGCGCGAAGCCGGGTCGCCGCCCTCATGGCCGGGCCGCGGTGAAGCTGCCCACGAGTCCGTGCTGGGTGGCGTAGAGCGTCGCGGCGGCGCGGCTGCCGACGCCGAGTTTGGTGTAGATGTGCTCGACGTGGTTCGAGACGGTCTTGGGAGTGACGCCGAGTCGCCTGGCGATCTCCTTGTTGGCCAATCCCCGCGCGACGAGTGCCAGGACCTCGACCTCCCGAACGGTCAGCCCGGCCGGCCCTTCGCGTCTCGCCGGCGCTCGGTGGCCTGCGGCGCGCAGCACGGCGTTGACCGCGTCTCCGTCGAGACGCCCAGCCCGCACCTCCTGCTGCAAGGACTGCGCGGCTCGGTCGGCCGCCAGCGCCGGCCGGTAGGGTCGGGGCTCGGTCATCGCGTGGTAGACGTCGACCGCCGCGAGGATCCGGTCGGACGGGGTCAGGGACGGCGCGCTCAGTCCGCGCGGGTAGCCCGAACCGTCGAGCCGTTCGTGGTGGCGTGCGGCGATCTCCCGGCTCGAGGCCAGCGCTGGGACGCGCATCAGCATCTTGTCGGTGAGGTAGGGGTGCAACTGCCCGCGCTCGCGCTCGATGTCGGTTAGCGGTCCCGGCTTCTCCCAGATCGAGGTCGACACACCGAGTCTCCCGAGGTCGTGGATGAGGCCGGCACGGCGGATCGTCGTACCCTCGGCCGCGCTGAGCCCGGCCACCCTGGCGGCCTCGGCCCCGAGATTGGCGACGCCACGCGAGTGTCCGGCGAGGAACGGCGACTTGAGGTCCACAAGGTCCGCCATCGCTTCGAGTACGTCATCCAGCTCGGCGCCCGAGACCCGCCGCTCCAGTCGTGGTTCGGCACCGAGGACGGCGTCCCAGGTGGCGTCGACGTCGAGAGCGGCGAGGAGGTCATCGACGTTGGCGACCCAGAGGTCGACGAGCGCAGGATCAAAGGTCTTGCCGGCATGCTTGCGAGCCGCGATCTTCGCGGTCTCCGGGCCGCGGCTGCGGGAAATGACCTCCATGGTGGCGCACAGGGAGATGAGCCGCGCCGGCAGCGGAATGTCGTCTCCAGCGACGCGCCGCGGCCCCTTCCCGTCCCACTGTTCGTAGGCGTGCCACAGTGACGCCACCACGTCGTCATCGAGCCCGATGCGCTGGGCGAATGCCGAGCTCAGCTGGGTGTGCGTGAGCAACCAGGGCAGGAGGTCGCGGTGGAAGAAGACTGGCAACGTCGCCACGCGACCAACGCGCTGTTTGGCCGTGCCGTGCGAGGCAATGTGCCGCAGCAGTGACGTCGCCATCTGCGGACCAGTCATCGCCAGTGTCTCGAAGCCGTCGCCCTTGAACGAGATGTCGTCGCCGTACCACCGGGCCTGCTCGGAGGCGTCGGCGTGGCAGTAGCTGCTCACCAGCAGGCCGAGGTAGTACGTCGCCTCACGGTCGGCTTGACCGGCGCCGGCCAGGTCGGCCAACCGAAGCGCCATCACCGTGTGGCGCAGGCAGTGCTCCATCGGCTGGCCAAGCCCTAGGTCCGCGGCGTACGACAGCGTCGCGATGAGCTCGGCGATGCGAACATCGCCACGATCGGCCATAGGCAGAGTTTGGTCTCTTCGACGGCCACGTGCCTACCGTCCCAGTTCGGTCGGCCTGCTTCCCGGGTGCCCGAATGCGCCGTCCGGACCGTTGACTCTCCCGGCCGGCTGGTCCATGGTGGTCGCACAATGGCGCCGGCCGGTCTTGGTGCGCGATGCCCGACTCCAGCGGAGTTCGCCGTTGTCCATGGACGGCTCGAGCACCAGGAGGTTTCCATGCGACACGAGATCATGCCGATCCGCCTGGGGGCACACCACGATCCCGGCCCCTGCTCGGTGCCGCTCTCTCCACAGGCCCTGGCGCAGTTGTACGCCCGGTTCCTGGAGCTCAGGCAGACCGGCCGGCTGAGAGCGGGCATCACGTTCGAAGAGTTCTACTGGGTGTGGCGCTCAGGTCGGCGAGGCGAGAATCAGGTTGGCCTCGATGACGGCGAGCTCTCACCGGGACCGAGCACGGATAGCCAGCTGATCACCCGGCCGCCACGGCCGCTGCACGGCACCGTGCGAACCCTGGTGCTGCTGGCCGACTTCCCGGACAAGCAGCACGACGCCAACCACGGACCGGGATACTACGAGCAGATGCTGTTCAGCGACGGCACCTTCCCCACCGGCAGCATGCGTGACTTCTACCGCGCTGTGAGCGGGTTCGACACGTCCGACGAAAACGGCATCGACGTTCAGGGCGAGATCTACGGCTGGTTCCGGCTCCCACACCCGTTGACGCTACTACGCGGACGGCAACTCGGGCATGAGCGAGAACTTCCCGACCAACTCGCAGGGCATGGCGAGGGACGCGGTGCAGGCGGCGCTCGCCGAGGGCGTCGACTTCACCTCCTTCGACGTTCTGGGTGAGCAGCTGGTCACGGCGCTCTTCGTCATCCACGCAGGGGGTGGGGCCGAGCAGACGCTCTCGCGCGATGACCTGTGGAGCCTCAAGTGGGTGATCCCCAACGATGTCGTGGTCGGCGACCATCTGCGTGTGCGCACGTTCCTCACCGTGCCGGAGGACTGCAACATGGGCGTCTGCGCGCACGAGTGGGGCCATCTCGCCGCGCGGTGGGCCGACTACTACGACACGGGCCAGGCTCGAAGCCACGAAGTCGAACGGCCTCGGCAACTACTGCCTCATGGCGGCGGGCTCCTGGGGAAACGGTGGGCTCACTCCTGTCTTCCCCAACGGGATGCTGCGGATGTTCCACGGCTGGATCACGCCGCAGCAGATCACCGAGTCGACGGCGCAGATCGCGATGAGGCCGGCGGCCGAGGGCGGCAACATGCTGTTCATCCGCAACGATTCGAGGATGTCGGAGACCCAGTACCTGGTGGTCGAGTACCGGCGTCGGCGCGCCCAGGATGCGTTCCTGCCCGACGAGGGCATCGCGGTCTACGTCGTCGACGAGGCGATTGACAATGTCAACGACGAGCAGGGTCTCGCCATCGAGCTGCTCCAGGCCGATGGACGGCGGGACCTGGCGAAGATCTTCGGCCAGGGCAATCGCGGCGACTCGACCGATCTCTATCCCAGCGACGGCAACGACACGGCCGGGAAGACGACCAATCCCGCACTCAACCTGCCCGGCGGAGCCTGGTCCGGCGTCACTCTGCACGTGTCAGGCACGCCGGGCGCGGACCAGATGATGGTCGACGTCACGGTGGAGTGAGTTGACGAGGCAGGTTCCATTTGCCTGCGGGCATCTACCTTGCCACTTAGAGTAACGGAATGACTACACATAGTAGTAGTAGCACGTCTGCCGTCGATCCTGCTGACGCTGCCGACCGTGCCAGGGGCGGGATCACCCGACGCACGGCGCTCCGGACCGGCCTGGCCGTGACGGCGGTGGGAGTCACGGGCGGATGGGTTTCCAGCGCGCCGGCCTACGCGGTGCGCAGACCCTTCGTGCCGTACTCCGCAAACTCGTTCTTCCGCAGCAGCGTCAAGGGGGCGCCGATCGACAAGATCGCTACGGGGGCGTTCCGCAGGTTCGTCAAGCATCACCCCGCCCAGCAGGGCACGCCGTACCCGGTCATCAACGGCCTGGGGTCGAACGGCTGGGGAACGGCGTACGCCGAAGCGAACTCCGCAGACCCGATCTGGAAGCTGACCGGGGACGTCCCGTCGGAGGTCTCGATCCTCAAGACCCGCGGGTTCCACGCGCCGGCATGGCTGGGAGCCATGTTCTCCGGCACGAACGACTCCCCCTTCGTCGTGATGGACCGTGGACACGGAATCTCGGTGTGGGCGGCGAATGCCACCGTGACCGGGGCACGGACGATCAGCGTGTCCGCAGCCGGCTGCTTCCACCACCACAGCAACGGCCTGGACAGGCGCAATCCTCGGTCGACGTCGTCGCGGAGCTTCAGGTCCCGTGGCGCCATCCCCGACGCGATGGTCATCCGCCGCGACCTGATGAACGCCGCCATCGCGAACGGGACCGGACTCGGACACGTCCTGCACTGCTTCTTCGTGGAGACCTCGGGACCGGCGGGGTTCTGCCACCCCATGGTCGGATGCGAGGAACGGCAGCTCGGTTGGGGCGCCGAAGGCACCCGCATCGCCATCCACCCAGCAGTCGATCTCGAGAAGCGCGGCCTGTCGCGCGCCGGTCTGGCGGTGGCCAGGACCCTGAAACACCACGGCTGTTACCTCGGAGACAACTCTGGGTCGGGGACCTGTCTGAAGGCAGAGCAAACATCAGCGCGCCGTAACCCGTGGGCCGGCCTGCGCTTCAACCAGCACTCACTGGCGGGCATCACCTGGGACGACTTCGTCGTCCTGCCGCGTGGCTGGCAGTAGAGCGCCGACCGCCACCCGCGGACCGAGCCGCAGTCTCAGTTTCCCGAGAAGATCTGCTCGCACGTCGTCAGGCTGTCAGCCACATCAGCCGCGCAATAGTCCTGACCGCCGCCGGCGTCGACGTGGTCGTCTCCCACCCGATCGAGCACGTCGATGGTGTCGGCGCCCCCGAGTCCGGTGATCGTGTCGGGGCCACCACGGCTGACGAGGAAGTTCGGTCCGCTGGAGCCGATGAGGACGTCGCTGCCGTCTCCGCCGTCCACATTCTCGACATCGGACGCTCCCGACGGCGCCTGCGGTACACCGGCCTGGTCGTTCTCGCCGGGAGCGCCGTCGTTCGCTACCCCATCGAGCGTGACGCCTACGGACGTGAGTCGCCTGGAATAGCTCACGGTGTCAGAGTCAGAGCCACCCGACATAATGTCGGTCCCGTCGGCAACGCTGCCGGCAGCAGACCCGCGGGTGGCGCGGAACGTGTCGCCACCCGCCCCGCCGTAGAGCGTGTCGTCTCCGGCGTCGCCCTGGATGCCGTCAAACCCTTCGTCTCCGCGGATCTCGTCGCGGCCCGCCCCGCCGAACAGCTGGTCGTCACCTGGGCCCCGATGAGGAGGTCGTTGCCCTGCAGACCGTGCACTTGGTCGTTCCCCTCGAGCGCGCAGATGACGTCGCGACCAGAGTTGCCGGACAGCACATCATCTCCGGAGGTGCCCGAGATCGTGCGGGTGGGAGCGGCCGACGAAAGCGTCGATGAGGCAACAACGAGGATCCCCGCGAGCAGGACCAGACTGGCCAGTCCGCTGTTGGCGCGGCGCACGGGACCACTCCTCAGACGCTCGACCGCCGGTGGATGGCGGGCGTCACGTTGGTGGTACTCGCGTTTGGCGACACCGTCAATGGACAGAACCGACATCGTCAGCGGAGAAGCGAATCCGCACGCGTGCCGCTGAACCTACTGCCAACGCTTGGCGGCTGACCCGGGTAGCTCGCGGCGTCGGGCGACAATCGCCTTCGCCGCATCCGGCTCGCCCCCGCGGGGAAGTCCGACGGCTGACCGGTGGCTAGCCGGGAGCCCGCCGTCACGAGCCGGCGGGCCACTCGGGGCAGGTCACCTCGTACGGCCGGCTGGGGAAGAACTTCGCCCATTCCGCTTGGGTCAGGTTGCGGCCGGCGATGGTGCAGGCTCGCTCGACCCAGGTGTCAGTGCGGGTATCGGCGATCCAGGTCCTGCCGTCCCGAGCGGCGAGGAGGAGACCCGAGCTGTCGGGGAGGTAGCGGATGGACCCGCCGGTGGCGAGCTCTGGGATGGGGAGACTGCCCTGGTAGTCGCCGGTGTGTCCGTCCCAGAGCCCGATCCCGTTGAGCTGCAGCGCGGCGAACTGACTGCCGTCCGGGGCGAAGGCGACCCATCCGCCCGCATCCGCGAGGGTGTCGGTACGGGTGTCGGAGCCGATCCACTCGAGGTTCTCGACATCGAGCAGGCGCATCCGGTGCTTCGCGTCGGAGGTGGCCAGCAGCGATCCGTCGGGCGACAGGTCGTTAGGGGCGTCCTCGGTGTCGGTAATGGTGCCCGCCGGGGCGTCGCCGACGATCTCGCCGGTCGCGGGCCGGACCCGCACGAACGAGCCGTCGAGCCTGAGGAGGAGCACGACATCGCCCCGGGCGCCCAGCGTGGTCACCCCGGTGCCGACATCGACCCCCGCCCGGACCCGGCGGAGCGTCGCGCGGTCGTACGTCGAGAGCCTCCCGCGGCGATCCACCACGTAGACCCGGTCCCCGTCCGCGCTGAACGTCGCAAGCAGCTCGAGCTCCCTTGGGGAACTGCTTGACCGCGACCTGACGACCCGTCGCCGTGTCCCAGATCCGCAGCCGCTCGTCGCCGGCGGTCGTCAGCAGCCAGCGCGCGTCGGGCGACCATCGCGCCCACCAGACGTCGGGGAGCGAGGCCGACCGAGGTGTCTCGCGGCCGGTAGCGAGGTCGACGAACCAGAGTCGATCCGGACTGGGTCCGGGCCAGGGTGTGCCCGTCCGGCGCCGCGAGCGAGAGGCCGTAGGCGGTGCCCTCGACGGCCGGGGTGTCCTCCCCGAGCGTGAGTAGACCCGGGACGTCACCGAGCCGCCACTGCATCAGGTTCTCCCCCGCCGCATAGAGGGTCTGGTCGTCCGCGGACCAGTCGATGCTCGACGCCCACACCCCACCGGGCACTGCGAAGCGATGCAGAAGTGCGCCCGTGGCGGTGTCCCAGACGATCACGCTGTCATCGCTCGAGGCGGTTGCCAGCAGGCTGCCGTGGTGCGAGTAGCGGCCGCCTTCGGCCAGGTCGGGGCCGTGCAGGTCCGGGCCACGTCGACGCAGGGTCTTCGAGTCCAGCCGGAGGATGCGGTTCTCGCTGGTGACGGCGACCGTCGACCCGTCGGGGCTGACGTCGAGGCCGCCCAGTTGCTGTGCGTGTGACGAAGCAGGTCGTCTGCCGAGGCGAGCAACCGGCCGGAGTCCACGTCGAAGGCGCGCACCGAATGCTTCCCCTTCATCGCAACGTAGAGGCGGCTGCCCTCCGGGCTGAGCGCGACGGCGGCGTACTCCGGAACGGTGAGACCGAAGACCGGCCGAGCCGGGTGGGCCAGATCCCAGACGGTGGCCGTGCCGAGCCCCGTCCAGTGCCCGGCGTCGGAGTCGTAGTGCTGCACCACGGCGGCGAGTCGTCGGCCGTCGTCGCTGTACTCCATCGCGTACTCCACACCGCTCTCGGGCGCCATCCCGCCCGGCTGGTGCGGCGAGAGGGTCCCCTGGGGAAGGTCGTAGAGCTGGATGGGCTGCTCGTCGAGCCGCGGTGGTCCCTCCGGGACCCACTCGTTGACCGCCATCGCGAGCTGGCGACCGTCGGGCGAGAACCGGATGATGCTGGAGGGAGCTGTCTCCGCGAACTCGACCGGCTCCAGCGTCGCGCTGTCGAACAGGTGGACTCCGGTGCTCCGGCTCACTCGGGGCGATACTGACCGCCACCAGCGACCCGTCCGGGCTGGCCGACATGGACACCGGCAGCCCGTCGAGATCACGGGTGCCCTCCAGGGAGCCGGTCTGGGTCAACAGCGCGGACAGGAGATCCCGGGCCTGCGCGGAGTCATCGACGGTGAGTGCCTCGAGCGCGAGGAGCAGTCCGGTGGACGGGTTCTCCTGTCCCGCTGCCTGTGCCTCGGCCCGCCGGGCCTCAGCCAGCCGGGCCGCCGCCTCGCTGCTCCGCCGGTTCGCCTCCGCCTGGTCCGCGGCGCGTACGGCGAGGACGCCCGCGACCAGGGCGAGCACCAGGAAGACGCCCACCCCGGCCAGCGCACCGCGCAACCGTCGCCGGGACCTGCGTTCCCGGGCGGCCGACGTCTCGGCGGCGCGCTGTTCTGCCGACAGCGAGGGCGACGGAGGCGTCGAGGAACGCGGTCTCGGTGTCGTTCAGGTCCGGCGTCGACGCGATCGCGCCACTCCAAGGTGCGGCTCAGCCGCATCCCGCGGTAGAGCTCGCTGTCGGGTCGGCTCATGGCGTCCCAGGCGTCGGCGGCGCCGGCAAGGTGCCGGAGCAGCCGCTGGCCCTCCACATCGTCGTCGAGCCAGCCGCGTAGCCGTGGCCAGACCCGCACCAGGGCCTCGTGCGCGATCTGGAGGGTGTCCCCGTCGACGGCGACCAGCCGGGCGGTGACCAACTGCTCGACCAGCCCCGAGTGGGCGACGTCCGCGGCGACCCTGTCGCGCGGCAGTCGGGTGCGGACCGGGTCGCCGTCGTCGGCGGCCGAGACCAGCCGGAGCATCAGCCCGCGAAGCTGGGCACGGCGCAGCGGCATCCATGGCGTCGTACAGCGATTCGGCCGACTGGGAGACCGCCTGCCGGATCCCCCCGGTGGCCCGGTAACCCGCCACGGTCAGGGTCGGGCCCTCGCGTCGTTGCCAGGTCTCGCGCAGCACGTGCGAGAGCAGCGGCAGCGCGGCCGGCTCGCCCTCGACCTCGCGGACCAGCAGGTCGACCAGGCCCGGCTCGAGCCGGAGACCCGCACGCCGAGCCGGCCCCTCGATAGCGCTGCGGAGCTCCGGCTCGCTCATCGGGCCCAGCAGGTACATGCCCTCTTCGAGCACACGCGCGACGCTCGGGTACGGCGCCAGGTCGCCGAGGTGGTCGGCGCGCAACGAGACGACCAGTGCGCCCCCGGCGCCGACGTGCTCGGCCAGAGCGGCGAAGAACCGCTCCCGCTCCGCCGCATCCGTGCAGACGGTGACCGCCTCCTCGGCCTGGTCCACCACCAGGGTCTGGCGTCCACGGGGCTTCAACCTGCTCAGCGAGTCCATCGGATGAGACCCCGGCGTGGTCACGAGCACGGGCGTCCCGTCCCGCGTCAAGGACGCGACCACCCCGGCCAGGACCAGCGAGGACTTGCCCACGCCCGACGGCCCGACCACGGCGAGGACCCCGGCAGTCTCGCAGCCGCCTCAAACACACAGCCACGTCGTCGTGGCGGCCGAAGAACGTGTCCGCGTCCTCGGTGCCATAGGGCAGCAGCCCGCGGTAGGGACACACCCCGCTGGTCTCGCGCACCTCCGGCGGGCTCAAGGACGGATCCTGCTGCAGCAACAGCTGTTCCAGCCGCACGAGCTCGGGGCCGGGGTCCAGGCCGAGCTCGCCGACCAGCATCGTCCGCGCGCGCTTCAGCGCGCCGAGCGCCTCAGGCTGCCGACCGGCGTGGTAGAGCGCCGTCGCGAGCAAAGCCCACCGCCGCTCCCTGAACGGCGTCTCGGCCACCAGCACTCGCGCGCGCTCCAGCACTGCCGGTGAATGTCCGGCGGCGATCTCGGCCTCGACCCAGACCTCCTCCGCGTCCATCCGCAGGCCTTCGAGGCGCCCGGCCTCGACCCGGCCCGGTCCCCACTCCTCGAGATCCGCCAGCGCCGGTCCGCGCCACAGGTCCAGAGCCTCCTGCACCAGGTAGGACGAGCGTGCCGGGTCTCCCGCGGCGAGTGCCTCCCTCCCGCGTTCCAGGAGCCGCTCGAACGTCCGGTGGTCCAGCTCGTCCTCGCTCAACGTCAAGCGGTACCCCGACGGACCCGACTCGATGGCGGCAGTACCGAGCACCTTGCGCAACCGGACGATGCAGCCCTGGACCACCTTCGGCCACGTCGCCGGCACCTTGTCCCCCCACAAGGCGTCCGCCAGTGCGTCCTGCGTGATCGGCGCGCCGGCACGCACGACCAGCGCCGACAGGACCACCCGATCCCGCGGGCCCAGTCCGTTGGCGCTGCCCTCGACCTGGAGCGGGCCGAGCACGGCGATACCCATGCCTCGACTGTCGACCTCGCAGCGAGTCGCGTCAATGCGGCCGTTACCGGGCTGACACCGCTCCAACGCCCGGCCGACACCGCTCCCCGCCACAACGAGGTGGAACAGAAGCCCACCCGGTTGAGGAGCACACCATGTCCCATCACCACCCACTGACAGTCTGGCCCGTCGCACTGGCCGCCTTCGCGGTGCTCGTCGGCGCCTGCACGAGCACCGACGCCACCACGAACACCGCCGACACCACGACCACGCAGTCGTCCGGCCCTCCCGCAACACCCTCGTCTCACGAACCGATCGACATCATGCAGATCCCCGAGGGCACCCCCTTGGAGCCGGGGACGTACTCCGTGGGGTTCCTCGTTCGACGACGGTCCGACGCGGGCCATCGTCGACGTGCCCGAGGGATACGTCGGTGGAGGCCCGGTCATCGGCTCCGACGACGGCGATATCGCCTTCTGGGGCACCGTGACGCAGGTCGACACCGATCCCTGCCTCGGCGGGAAGCACATCGGGGCCGGCACGAGCGTGCACGACCTCGCGGCCGAGCTGGTCGCCCAGCGGCACATGAAGACCTCGCAACCCGTGCCGGTGACCATCGGCGGCTACCACGGGGTCTACCTGATGCTGACCGCGCCCGCAGACCTCGATCGTTGCCGAGGCGGGAGCGTCACCATCCTGGCGGCCGGAGGCACTTGGTTGCAGTGGGACGTTCCGAACGCGACCTTCCACGAGTGGATCCTGAATGTGCGCGGCACTCGTGTCGTCGGCGGGGCGCGGATCGATCCGGACGCCGCCAACCCGGCCGAGCTCATCCACATGGTCGAGTCCGCCACGTTCACCGGCGCGGACCAGCCGTAGTGGACGTGACGATCGTGTACGCGAACCGGACCTGGCTGGCCTCGCTCGTGGCCGTCGTCGTGGCCTCGCTGACGGCCTGCGGCGGGTCCCGACCGCCCTCTCTGGAGGGGACCACGGTGCCGGCTGCCGCTGCGGCCGGCGAGGTGGTCCTTGACGAGGACGGCGGGCCGAGCGGGCACACGGGGCCGCCGAGGCACACGGGGCCGGCTCGGGTCGTCACGCTCGCGTTCGCGGGCGACATCCACTTCGAGCTGCACCTCGCCGCGCTGCTCGAGCACCCTGTGGGCGCTCTCGGGCCGATCACCGGGGTCCTTGCCGATGCGGATCTGACCATGGTCAACCTCGAGACCTCGATCTCGCACCGAGGCGAACCGGAGGCGAAGGAGCTCGAGGTTCCGGACAACCGTTACTACTTCCGTACCTCGCCGGCGGCACTCGACGTCCTCGCGGCCGCGGGTGTCGACGTTGCCACGATGGCGAACAACCACGGCGCTGACTACGGACCGCTCGGACTGCAGGACACGCTGCGGGCACTCAGTGACAGCCCGGTCCAAGTCATCGGCATCGGTGCGAACCGGCGGGCGGCCTTCACGCCGTACCGCGTCTCTATCCGAGGCACCACGTTCGCGTTATTCGGGGCAGACGCATCGTTCCGGGAGGGGGCGAGCTCTGTCTGGGCCGCCGGTCCGACGACGGCCGGGCTGGCCGCGGCCCACACCCCGCGACCCCGCGTGCTGCTCGACGCGGTGCACACGGCCAGCCGGCAGGGCGATGTCGTCGTGGTCTACCTCCACTGGGGAGAGGAGCTTGTGGGCTGCCCCACCGCCAAGCAGCGCATCACCGCGCGGGCGCTGGCGGCGGCCGGCGCGGACATCGTGGTGGGCAGCCATGCACACGTCCTGCTCGGATCCGGGTGGGTGGGTGATACCTACGTCGACTACGGCCTCGGCAACTTCCTCTGGTACCACAACCAGCAGCCCGAGTCCGGCGTCCTTCAGCTTCGGGTCCGGGACGGAACGGTGATCGGCGACGCCTTTGCCCCGGCCCGGATAGGGACCGACGGCCGCCCAGTCCCCCTCCTCGGCCGGGCGCGCGCCGCGGCGGTTGCCGACTGGCGCGGGCTGCGGGCATGCACCGGTCTAGCGCCCAGACGCGCGGGAGCTCAAACCTCGACCCCGCGCTAGCGTCCGTGACAGCGCTGTGTGCCATCTCGACGCTCACGTCCCGGTGCGCAGCAGCCGTGCCTGCGCAAAACTAGCGACCTGCTGACCCTGTGACGCTGACGGTCTTCGGTTCGGCCACGACGATCCGCGGCACCCGTACGCCGTCCACCTCTGCAAGGAGTCACCATGGACCTCAGGCTCGAAGTCATCGGCATTCCGGTGTCGGATGTCGATACCGCCAAAGCCTTCTACACCGAGCAGGTCGGGTTCCGCCTCGATCACGACGTACGCCCCACGCAAGGCATGCGTGTCGTCCAAATGACGCCGCCCGGGTCGCCTTGCTCGGTTGTGATCGGCGAGGGGATGCCGCTCGGTGAGCCCGGCTCCATCAAAGGCCCCCAGCTCGTCGTCGACGACATCGACACGGCGCGCAGCACGCTGGCCGCCCGCGGTGTGCAGATCACCCCCATCCAACAGCTCGGCCCCGAGGGTGCCCCCGGCTCACGCTTCGCCTTCTTCACCGATCCCGATGGCAACGGCTGGTCAGTGCAGGAGCTCAAACCGAACCGCTGAGTCGAGTCAGCCTCGGGGCGGCTCGGAAAAGATGCAGGCGCGAGGGAAAGCGATAAGCCTGCGTCCGCAGCATGTCCCGTCACGCCCGCCGTCCCGGCTGCGGTGGCCCCCGTGTGGCAGTTCTTCCTCGTCGTCATCCTGCTCTGGCGCGAACAGCGGTCGCTGCGATGGGCGACGACCCGCGAGGCAAGGTCGACACCGAACTTGATTGTCGATTCATTTAGTCTACTTTGGAGATGAAGACCCACTTCCGAGGAGGCGCCCCGCCCATGTCTGTCACCGACGAACTGCTCGAGAACAACAGGAAGTACGCCGCCGGCTTCACTGGCCCGTTCCCGCTTCCGCCCGCCAAGCAGGTGGCTGTGCTCGCCTGCATGGACGCCCGGCTCGACGTGCACGACCTCCTTGGCCTCGAGGAGGGAGATGCTCACGTGATCCGCAATGCCGGCGGGGTCGTCACCGAGGATGCGATCCGTTGCCTCGCCATCAGCCAGCGGCTGCTCGGCACCGAGGAGATCGTGCTGATCCACCACACCGACTGCGGGATGCTCACTTTCACCGACGATGAGTTCAAGGCAGGCATCCAGGAGGAGACCGGGCTCAAGCCCGCCTGGGCGGCGGAGTGCTTCTCCGACCTCGACGAGGACGTTCGCCAGTCCATCGGACGCATCAAGGCCTCACCGTTCGTCCCCAATACCGACCGGGTGCGCGGCTTCGTGTTCGACGTGGGGACCGGCTTGCTGGCCGAGGTGGGGTGACAGGCTCCGTGTCGCCGGACAACGACGTGTGACCTTCGGCGACCGACTTGCCGGACGTGATCCTTGGTCGGCCGGGACCGCACTTGGACGCCTACATGGGCTGTGGGGCCAGCGTGTCGACGACTTGGTCCGCGACCGATGATTCCGTGCCTGCCGAAGAGTCAACCAGATAGATAGATCTCGCTCACTTATCGGCGGCGGTCTGCCGCTCGTTCATCCAGCGAAAGGAGACGAGTAGATGCCAGAGTTGCTTGTTGACTTCATCACCTCACTCGACGGATATGGCGCTGCCGAGGGGTGGCCCGGCTGGTGGGGGCTGGAAGGGCCCGAGTATCTCGCCTGGTTGGCTGACCAGCCGGAGGGGAGCTACAGCGTCCTGATGGGCGCGACCACGTACCGGCTGATGCACGGGTTCGCCAGCAGCGGTGAGCCGGGTACCGATTCGCTGGCTGCCATGTCAAAAGTCGTGTTCTCCAGCACCCTGCCTGACCCGCTGGAGTGGGCGAACTCCACCCTGATCACGACCGATCCCGTAGCAGCGGTGAGTGAGATGAAGGCCACCGGCTCCACATCGATGCGGACGCTCGGCAGCCTCACCCTGTGCCGGTCTCTGCTGAGCGCCGGGCTCGTGGATCGTTTCCGCGTCGTCGTCTTTCCGGTCATCACCGGAAGGACCGGCCAGGACCGGATCTACGACGGATATCCCGACGTCTCGCTCGAGATGATCGCCAGCCGCACGTTCGATGGCCGGCTACAGCTGCTCGAGTACCGGCCGACGGTCCTGACCGCGCCGCCCGGATCCGGCTCGCCGGTGACCTAGCTCGCCTGATCGGAGTCCTCCCGCCACAGCAGTGGACCCGATCACGTCCAACCGTGTTGAGGAACGCCTCGATCCCGCCCGGCGTGCCGGCGCCGTGCCGACCGACGCACGACTCAGAAGTCGAACACTGACCAGCAGATGTCGTTGCGCAACCGCTGGTCGTCTAGTACGAGCCCGCGAATCGTCTCCGGGAGGTGGTCACGCTGCCACCGGCACTCAAGTCGTCCCGCGGCTTCGCGCTCGCCTTCCGGTGCGGCCGCACGTTCGGCCTTGATCGCGTGGGCGGCCGCACCGAGTTCGTCCGCGGCGACGTGCGCGACGGCCCCCGCCTGGCCGGCCGCGTATGCGGCATGCCGTGCCGCCCCGCGCAGGTCTCTGGCCGCGCCCATTGCCTGGCCGCTCGCCGCCCGAGCCTGCATCATCGTGAGTTACCGGGCCGCTCGGACAGAGCACGTTCATCTCGAGATGGTGCGCCAGCTCAGCACACTGGAGTCCACACATCTGCGCTACCACGTGCACCGTTGGGCCCGACCCCCAACGACAGGACCGTGAAGAGGTGACGTTGGCGAACCGCATGATCTCCGTCGGCGTGTTGACGCCGCATACTGCGGCAGGACCAGAGTCTGAGTTTCCTGATATGGCTCCTGGGCAGGTGTGCACCCGGGTCTCGCGCATCCCGGCGCGGGATGCCAGCGTCGCTGCGCCGGGAACACCGCCGACCTCGCAGTCGGGCTTGCGTGCGCTGACCGCGCCGACGGTCCTGGACGAGGCAGCCGCAGCGTTCGCCCCCGGATCGGTCGACGTGATCGGCGTCGCCTCGACGAGCACCGGCTATGCCATCGGCTTCGACGCCGAGACCACCATGGTGGCGAGGCTGTCGAAGCGGTGGAGTCTTCCCGTCGTGGGGACGTCGCTTGCTGCGGTGGCCGCGCTGGAGGCCCTCGACACGGACCGGGTTTATATAGTCCACCCGCCGTGGTTCGATGACGAGCTCAACGATCTCGGCGCGACCTACTTCCGCAGCCAGGGGTTTGCGGTCGTCGCGTCGGTGTCGGCCGGCCTTCCTAACGACCCGGATCGCATCGAGGCCGGGGCGGTCGTCGAGTGGATCTCCCGCAATGTCAGCGACGAGGCGGAAGCGGTCTTCATCGGCGGGAACGGCTTCCGAGCCGCCCGAGCGATCGAGCAGCTCGAAGCGAAGCTAGGGCGTCCAGTGCTCAGTGCGAACCAAGTGCTGCTCTGGTCGATCCTCGCCAAGGTGCAAGCCGACTTCGAGGTCGACGGATTCGGCAGGCTGTTCCGCCAGAAACCATCCACGGCCGACTCGGCGACGTAGTTGCCCAGAGCGCACTTGTCGCGCGGGCAGGCAGAGCGGGCGCCCGGTGACCCCGCACGTGGAGTCCCCGAGCGCCCGTCGCAGCTCCCCGGCCGGGCCAGTCACCCGGAGGTCAGATCGAGCCCTTCTGCAGCTGGTCGGCGATCCGCTCGGCCTGCCGGATCGCCAGCGCGACGATGGTCAGCGTCGGGTTCGCCGCCGCCCCACTGGTCATCAGTGACCCGTCGCTGACGAACAAGCCGGGCACGTCGTGCGCCTGCCCCCAGCGGTCGACGACGCCGTCCTCGGGGCGCTCGCTCATTCGGCAGGTGCCAAGGTTGTGAGTGGCCGGGTACGGCGGTGTGTGGTGGACGCCGACCGCACCGACCGCCTCATACAGCAGATCCGCCCGGCCGTACCCATGCTCACGCATCGCCACGTCGTTCGGGTGGTCGGCGAAGTGCACGTCGGCCACCGGGAGCCCCCACTGGTCCTGGAACGCGGCGTTCAGCGTCACCCGGTTCGTCGCCTGTGGCATGTCCTCCCCCACCAGCCACATACCAGCGGTGTTGTCGTAGGCGTCCATGACCTCCGTGTACTCCGGACCCCAACTGCCCGGCTCGACGAACGCGGCCAGGAACGCCGGCCCGAGCGAGAGCGTCTCCATGTAGTAGCCGCCGACGAAGCCCCTCGAGGTGTCCTGCCGGGCCTCGTCGGCGATGATTCCTGCCATCGTCTCGCCGCGGTACATGTGCACCGGCTCGTCGAACCTGGCGTACACCGAGCCGGTGGTGTGGCGCATGTAGTTGCGCCCGACCTGACCGGAGGAGTTCGCCAGGCCGTCGGGGTGCAGCGCGCTGGCGCTCATCAGGAGCAGCCGTGGCGACTCGATCGAGTTCCCGGCCACGCAGACGACCTTCGCGGCCTGCCGGTGGATGGTGCCGTCCCTGTCGACGTAGAGCACCGCGCTGGCCCGGCCGCTCGCGTCGTGCAGGATCTGCACCGCCTGCGCCTCCGTCCGTAGGTCGCACTTGCCGGTGTCCACGGCGCGGGGGATCTCCCGCACCGCGGTACTCCACTTCGACGTGTGCTTGTCGCCCTGGAAGTTGAACCCGTCCTGGATCGAGGCCGGCCGACCGTCGTACGGCTCGGCGTTGGTCCCGTAGGGCCCGGTGGCGTAGAACTTGTAGCCGATCTTCTCCGCACCGTTGGCGAACACCTTGTAGTTGTTGTTCGCCGGCAGCGGCGGGCGGCCGTGGCGGTGTGTCGAGCCGATGGCCATCTCGGCGCGGTCGTAGTAGGGCGCCACATCCTCGAGCGTGATCGGCCAGTCGAGCAGGTTCGCGCCGTCGATGTCGCTGTAGTAGGTCTTGGCCTGGAACTCATACGCCCGAAACCGCGGGGTGGCGCCGGACCAGTGGGTGGTGGACCCGCCCACCGCCTTGACGATCCACGCCGGCAGGTTCGGGAAATCGCGGGCGACCCGGTACGGACCGGACGCCGTGCGCTTGTCCAGCCACGCCATCTGCTTGAACGAGGCCCACTCGTCGTTCTCGTAGTCCTCCGGCTTGAGGAACGGTCCGGCCTCGAGCACCACGCACGGAATCCCCTTGGCGGTGAGCTCATAGGCCAGCGTGCCGCCGCCGGCGCCTGAGCCGACGATCACCACGACCTCTTCGTCGTGGCCGATCGGCTGGCCGTGCTGGGTGGGCCGGACTGTGCTGTCGGTGCTCATCAGCGTGTGCCTCTCATCGTGGCCGGCTGGTCCTGCTCTGCCACCTCGGCGAGCTGGTCGGGACCGTCGTACTCCTCGACGCGGGGGGTCGGCAGCCAGTCGAGGTCGTCGAAGCCGCGATGCAGGTAGCCACCCTTCTCATACGCCGGGCCCTCGTAGCCGAGGATCCTCAGCGTCTCAGGGTCGTCGTACAGCGTCACCACGGCGATGGCGCGGATGAACTTGAAGAACTCCGCATCCTCGATCTGCAGGAGCAGCTTGTACGCCGCGTCGTCGTCGAGCCCGACGAAGCTGGTGCCGGCTCTGGCGTCGAGCGACTCAATGCCTTGCGCGAGCGCAATCCGGTGCCACAACGAGGAGCCGGCCTGCTCGAGGATCGCGTCGGCGCACCGCTCGTACGGTCCGTCGGGGAAGCGGGCATGGGGGTAGGCGGCCCGGAGCAGGCGCACCAGGGTCGTTCGAGTCTCCGGGGTCACGGTGGGGTCGGCCATCAGTCCTCCTGGCTGCGGCATCGGGGGTGAGTGTTGTCACGCTAGGAGCCGGGTTCGGAGGCGCCCAGGGTGGTTATCGCCCTGCGAGAACCCCCGTCGCCGGCGACGCGAGGCCGCTCGCCTCGCCGCTCGCTGAGTCATCGGGTGCGTCCGGAACGGTAGAACCGGCTCAGTCGTGACGCGGTCGCCCGCAGCGCCGCCTCCACCTCGGTCCGACCCTGCGAGAAGCGGGCGTCGGGGCCGGACACCGCGACCGACCCGATCAGAACGCCGCTGGCTCCGCGCACCGCTGCCGCGGCGCAGGTCGCGCCCGCCTGGAACTCTCCGAACTCCCAGGCGACGCCCCGGTCGGCCACCGTCGCGAGCTGCTCGGCGAGCTCCTGGTGACCGGTGATGGTGCCCGGACCGAACCGTGGCATCGGCTCGTCGTCGAGGTGCAGCGCGCGCTGGGCGGCGTCCATGTTGGCCAGCAGGATCTTGCCGAGCGCAGTGGCGTGCGGCGCCTCGTGGAAGCCGAACTCGAGCGGGCGTAGCCGGGGGCAGTCAGGTGAGTCCGCGGTGAACACCACAACGATCTGAGAGCCCCGGTGCACCGCAAGATAGGCCGCGGCATGCAGCTGCTGGTGAAGCGCGGTGATCTCCGCGCGCACGTCGCGAGGTACGCCGATCTGCTGGTGCAGCGATACACCGAGCTGGTGCAGCTTGTAGCCGAGCTCGAACCGCTTCTCGTCGCGGATGTGCACCAGATAGTCACCGTCGAGCAGCTCGCGGGCCAGCCGGTAGACCGTCGGAAGCGGCAGACCGGTGCTCTCCGCGATCTCCTTGGCCGAGGCCCCGCCGCGGGCCGCGACGACCTCGAGGATCTCCAGCGTGCGATGCACCGACCCGGGGCCGGGCACCGTTGCCGAGGTCAGGTTTTCGGCGCCCACCGAGGTCATGGCCTCACACTAGTCCGGCGGTTTCTCACCCGGCGATACGTCGCGGTGGCCGGTCGGGCACGACCCGTGAGAGCATCACGGCCACCCAGCCGCCGGCAACCAGGAGCTCAGCGATGATCTTCATCTGCGTCAAGTGGAAGGTGAAGCCGGAGTACGCCGACCGTTGGGTCGAGCTCACCCGCGACTTCACCGAGAACGACCCGTGCCGAAGCGGGCAACCTCTTCTTCGATTGGTCCCGCAGCGTCGACGACTCCAACGAGTACGTGCTGATCGAGGCGTTCAAGGACGAAGCGGCCGAGCCGCACGTGACCAGTGACCACTTCAAGCGGGCCCAAGCGGACCTGCCCCAGTACATCCAGGAGACGCCGAGGATTCGCAACGTCGTCATGCCCGGCGACCATTGGGATCGGCTCGGCGAGTTCGAGGTGGGCTGATCGTCGCGCCAGCAGGTCGCGTTGACCGGCTGCTCAGACAGCCGCGGTGGGTCAGTGGGTGTCACCCCTCGTGTTCTTCGCAACCAGCCAGGTGTGCGCGGTCAGGTGTCCGACTCCGTGTCCATGATCTGCCGGCATCGCTCGGCTGTTGACTCGCTCCTGCGGGAGGAGTAGAAGGGCTACCTCCCGGTTCTTTCGTCGTAGCGAGGCCGCTCGCGTCAGGGACCGGGGCACCGGAGGCGGCGAGAGTGCGGACGCGATCGCGAGCGGCACCGAAGTCGGACAGCGCATCCGACAGCGGGCGCGCAGCCGACAGGCTCACTGATGCCAGTCGTAAGGCGGGCTGGTCGGGCGTTGTGTTCGCCGTGCTCCTCATCGCGTCCCTGGTGCTCATTGATCGGCTACCCAAACTGGGTGCCACCGACGCTGCCTACAGCGACTTCTACCAAGCCGGCGGCGGCGGCACCGTGAGCGTGGTCGGGCTGTACCTGGTGCCGTTTGCCGGGATCGCCTGCCTCTGGCACATGATCGCCACGCGGACGCTGCTGCAGCTTCGGCGGCCGGCATCCTGGGCGGAGATTCCGCATTGGCTGCAGCTGGCCGCTTGTGTGGTGTTCGTCTGCATGCTTTTCGCCGGGTCGGCTGCGGCTGGGGCGGTGGCACTGCTGACCCAGTTCAGTGATGCGCCGCTCCCTGGACCGGACGTCGCCCGCGGCTTGTCCGCGGTCGGCTACGCGTTGGTGTTCGTCTTCGGCGTGCGCGCGGCAGGCATGTACATGCTCACAACCACCGGGCTCGCGCGGACCGCAGGCGTCTTTCCGGGTCCTGTGGTCGTCATCAGCTACCTGGCGGCTGTTGGCCTCTTGGTAAGCGTTACCTTTCATCCCGCGATCCTGCTGGTGTTTCCAGGCTGGGTGCTGATGGTGAGCATCGTGCTGCTGGTACATCGGCCGACAGGAGTCACTTCATGACAGCAACGATCGGCTTGGATGAGATTCCCGGCCCGCGCGGTCTCCCGCTGGTCGGAAACCTTCGCGACCTTGACACGTCGGCGCCCATCGAGAGCCTGATGCGACTGGCGCTGGAGTACGGGCCCATCTACCGCCTCTCGACGCCGAAGGGCATGCGTCTGATCGTGTCCGGGCTCGAGCTGGTCGACGAGATCTGCGACGACGCGCGCTTCGACAAGCAGATCGGCGGTGGGTTGTCGAACCTACGCCGCGGAGAAAATGAAAGTGGGCTGTTCACCGCGGAGACGCAGGACCCGATGTGGCGACGGGCCCACGCCATTCTGATGGCGCCGTTCAGCCTGCAGGCGATGCGGGACTACATGCCCAAGATGGTGGATATCGCCGAGCAGCTCATGGAGAAGTGGACGCGGCTGAATCCGGGCGAGGACGTCGACGTGTCGGCCGACATGACCCGGCTGACGCTGGACACCATTGCCCTGTGCGGCTTCGGCTACCGGTTCAACTCCTTCTACCGGGAGACCCCGCACCCCTTCGTCGACGCGATGGTGCGCGTACTGAGCGAGTCGCAGGCCCGAGTGCGCCAGTTGCCGATCCAGACCCGATTGAAGATCCGTGCCCAGCGGCAGCTGGACGAGGACCAGGCTTACATGAACAACCTGGTGGACCAGCTCATCGCCGAGCGACGCGCGCAGGGAGATGCGGCGGACACCACTGATCTGCTCGGCCGGATGCTCACCGGTGTCGACAAGGAGACCGGTGAGGGGCTGCCGGACGAGAACATCCGGGCCCAGTGCATCACCTTCCTCATTGCCGGCCACGAGACGACATCGGGTCTGCTGTCCTTCGCCATCTACTACCTGTTGAAGAACCCGGCCTACCTCGACCGGGCCCGCGCGGAGGTCGACGAGGTGCTGGGAACGGCAGCGGAGCCGACCTTCGACCAGGTCAACCGGCTGCGCTACGTCCGCCAGGTCCTCGACGAGGCGCTGCGGTTGTGGCCGACGGCTCCGGCGTTCAGCCGGTATCCCTATGAGGACACCGTGCTCGCAGACCGCTATGCCATACCGGCGGGCACCCCGCTCACCGTCGTGACCCCGGCGCTGCACCGGGACACGTCGATCTGGGGGGCCGACGCTGCCGAGTTCAACCCGGACCACATGGCCGCGGAGCGGGTCGCCGCGCTGCCGCCCAACGCCTACAAGCCGTTCGGCAGCGGCTTGCGCGCCTGCATCGGGAGGCAGTTCGCGCTCCAGGAGGCGACGCTCGTGCTCGGGATGCTGCTCCAGCGATTCGAGCTCATCGACCACCTGGGCTACCAGCTGCATACCAAGACGAGCCTTACCATCAAGCCGGACGAGCTGAGCATCCAGGTACTCCCCAGGCCCGGCGTCCAGATCGACCGCTCCGCCGTCCCCGCGGCGACGACGGCCGGGCAGGCGGCGCCGATGGCCGAGGCTGCACCAAAGGTGAGCCCGCACGGGACCCGCCTGTCGGTGCTGTTCGGATCCAACCTGGGCACCGCCGAGACGATTGCGAACCGGCTCGCCCAGGAGGGAGTCGAACGCGGATTCGACGTGACGATGGGTCCCCTGGACGACCACATCGACGACCTGCCCCGCGAGGGCGCGGTCCTCGTCGTGTGCGCCTCCTACAACGGGCTGCCTCCGGACAACGCCGCCGCATTCTGCCGGTGGATCAAACGATGCTCCGGCGGATGCGGCGGCTGGCGTCGCCTACACCGTCTTCGGCTGCGGAAGCACCGAGTGGGCCACCACGTACCAGGCCGTACCGACCCTCTTGGACCAGCAACTTGAGTCCCACGGCGGGCAACGCGTGTCCCCGCGCGGGGAAGGCAACGCGGCCGGCGACTTCGACGCCGCATACCGCACCTGGCACGGGCCGTTATGGAAGGAGCTGGCACAGGCTCTCCACCTGCCGGACGAGGTCGCGGCCGTCGGGCCGAGCGGACCCCGACTCTCGATCACGCTGACGAACCGGCAGGTCACCAATCCCGTGATCATGTCCTACGCAGCCAGGCCAGGGCAGGTGCACGAGAACCGCGAACTGCTCAGCGCTGGTTCGGGTGGACTCCCGGAACGATCCACTCGGCATATCGACATCGCCCTGCCCAACGGAGTGTCCTACAAGGCCGGGGACCACCTGGGCGTCCTGCCGCGCAACAACGTCGACCTGATCCGGCGGGTGATCGCCCGCTTCGGCCTGGACGCCGGCCAATACCTCACGATCATCCCGAACGGCGGCACGCACACGCACCTGCCCATCGAGGAGCCCACACCGCTGCTCGGGGTTCTGGGCAGCTGCGTCGAGCTGCAGGACGTGCCGTCCCGCGGTGATATCGAGATCCTGGCCGGCTACACCGACGATCCGGAACAGAAGGCGGCACTCGAGGCCCTCACCGGCAGCGATGAGGAGTCACAGCAGCGGTACCGCGACCAGGTGGTCGTGGCCAACCGGTCGCTGCTCGACCTGCTGGTCCAGTTTCCGGCTTGCCGGGTGCCGTTCGCCGAGTTCCTGGACATGCTCCCGCCGCTGCGACCGCGCTATTACTCCATCTCCTCCTCACCGCTGGTCAGTCCGGAGGTATGCAGCATCACCACCGGCGTCGTCCGCGGACCGGCCCGTTCCGGCACCGGCCAGTTCACCGGGGTCGCCTCCGGGCACCTGGCCCAGCTCCCGGGCCACGGCACGGTCTTCGCCTTCGTCCGCGAGCCCAGCATCGCCTTCCGCCCGCCGGAAGACACCCAAGTTCCGATGATCATGGTGGGGGCGGGGACGGGCGTGGCCCCGTTCCGCGGGTTCCTGCAGGAGCGCGCGGCGCAACAAGAGAAGGGCGCCCCTGTCGCGCGGTCCCTGCTGTTCTTCGGTTGCCGCACCTCCCGTACAGACTTGCTCTACGCCGAAGAACTCGGCGCGTACCAGGAGCAGGGGCTGGTTCGCGTGGAGAACGCCTTCTCCAACGACCCGAGCCACCCGTCCCGGTACGTGCAGGAGGCCGTACTCGACTGTGCCGACGAGGTCTGGCAGCTGCTGCAAGACGGTGCTGTGATTCTTGTCTGCGGCAACGCCGCGACGATCGCGCCAGGCGTCCGGAGGTCGCTCAAGCACATCTTCCGAGAGAAGACCTCGACGACGGACGCGGACGCGGAAGCCTGGCTGAGCGGGCTGCGCGCGAACGGCCGGTTCGTCGAGGACATCTGGGGCGGCTGACTCCGGCGGGCACCGAGCGGGCGGGTGTCGACCCTCAGCGGCACACTCGCAAGCGGTCTCCGGTCAGGGCGGTACATGTCCAGCCGATGGCGGCTTCAACGCTGCCGAGAGGCCCGCGCCGTCGGTCTCCGAGAGTCCCGCAGCCGGTGCTCTACGCTTCCACGCATGAGCGGATCGGGAGTGGACCCGGCCCGGGTGGCTGCGCTCAAGGAGCGCGAGGACGCCGCCTTCGTGCGGATGCGCCCGCGCAGCCAGGCGCTGTGGGCCTCCGGGCAGGCAGTGATGCCGAACGGCGTGCCGATGAGTTGGCTGCGCACGTCGTACGACCACATGCCGCTCTTCGTCGAGTCGGGCTCCGGGTCACACCTACGTGACGTCGACGGCCACGAGTACGCCGACTTCAACATCGCCGACATGTCCATGTTCACCGGCTACGGCCCGGCTCCTGTGGTCGAGGCGGTGAGCCGGCAGGTGAGCCGGGGATCGCAGTACCTGCTGCCGACCGAGGACTCGATCTGGGTCGCCGGCGAGCTGGCGCGTCGCTACGGACTACCACTGTGGCAGTTCACGCTGTCCGCGACGAGCGCCAACACCGAGGTCATCCGGATCGCCCGGTCCTCGACCGGCCGCGAGAAGGTGCTGTTCTTCGACGGCAAGTACCACGGCCACTTCGACGACGTTCTGGTCGAGCTCGAGGACGGTCGCCTGGTGCCGGAGGAGGACGGACTGCCGCGCGACGTCACCACACGGACGCTCGTCGTGCCGTTCAACGACCTCGACGCTCTGGAGCGGGTGCTCGCGGTCCGTGAGGTGGCTGTGGTGATCACCGAACCGGTGCTCACCAACAACGTCGGCCTCTTGATGCCGGACAACGGCTTCCACGACGGCTTGCGTGAGGTGACCCGGCGTACCGGCACGTTGCTGGCCTACGACGAGACCCATACCCAGGTCGTGGGTCCCGGCGGGCTCACCCGCCGCTGGGGGCTCGCGGCCGATTTCGTGACGGTGGGCAAGTCGATCGCCGCGGGTATCCCGCTGGGTGCGTACGGGATGACCGAAGAGGCGGCGGCCGTGCTGCAGCGGCCCGGCGGTCGCGACGAACACAAGCCGCAGGTCGCAGTCGGCGGCACACTGTTCGGCAACCCGGTTTCCATGGCCGCAGCCCGCGCAACCATGAGTGAGGTGTTGACCGACGACGCCTACGCGCACAGTCAACGTCTCGGCGCCCGGCTGGCCGACGGGCTGTCTCAGGTCGTGGCCGCGACGGCGCTCGGGTGGACGACTCACCGGTTCTGGCCGCGCAGCGGGTTGTCGTTCAGCCCGGCCATGCCGCGCACGGCCACCGAAGCGCTGGCGACCTTCGACGTGCCGTTACGCAGGCTCCTGCGCGTCTACCTCGCGAACCGGGGCGTCTGGGACGCCATCGTTGGCGCCGGGCCCACGTGCTCGGTAGCCGCGACCGATGAGGACGTCGACGCCTACCTAGCCGCCTTCGCCGACCTCATCGGCGAGCTGGTCTGACTCGGCGTATCACGCCACCTCATGAGCGGGCGGACGAGGTGACCGATCCGGCCGGGCTGCGGCCGACCTCGCTCTGGCGTCTCCGCGGCCCGGCGCTAGGAGGACACTGGCTGTCATGCGCCAGCGATCCGACTCCCGTGTCCTGGCCGCGGTCCTGTTCACCGACATCGTGAACTCATCGGCTCTGGCAAGTCGCGTCGGTGATGGGCGATGGAAAGAGCTCATCGCCCGCCACCACGGGATCGTCCGGCGCGAGCTGAAGCGGTTCGGCGGCAGGGAGCTGGACACGGCGGGTGACGGCTTCTACGCCAGCTTCGCGGGGCCGGCGGCCGCGATCCGGTGCGCGTGCGCGATCGCTGATGCTGTGCGAACCCTCGGCATCGAGATCCGGGCGGGCGTGCACTTCGGTGAATGCGAGCAGCAGAAGGAGAAGCTCGGGGGCATCGCCGTGGTCGTCGGGGCTCGCGTGATGTCGCTGGCCGGCCCCGGCGAGGTCCTGGTGACCTCCTCGACCAGCGCGCTTGTCGCGGGTGCCGGACTCGGGTTCACCGAGCGCGGTGAGCACTCGCTTAAGGGCGTCGACGGCGAGTGGCGCCTGCTTGCCGTGTCCGAGGTGGACGGTGAACGACAGAGCTCCGCCGGCCGACCTGGAGGAGGCGCAGCGACGGATGGCGGAGATCCACGCTCCCCTGTCGCTGTCCGGCCGACGGCTCCCCTCCCTACGGTGGGTCATCGGGATCGCGGCGGTCCTCGCGGCCGCCCTTGTCGCGATCTCGATCCCGCTGGTCCGAGGCGGGCACGAACCCCTCGACATCGGTACCAACTCGATCGGGCGCATCAACTCGGGTAGTGGAGGCGTCGATCTCGTGACGGCGCTGGGCCAACGCCCCGGGGCGAGCGCGATCGGCTCCGGGAGCCTGTGGGTCGCCGAGCCGGACCGCGGCGTCGTGGCGCGTCTCAGCCTGAAGGACGGTTCGGTCATCGATCCCAGCATCCGCGTCGGCTCCTCGCCGTCCGGTGTGGCGGTGGGAGGGGGCTCCGTCTGGGTCGCCAACGCCGGTGACGGAACGGTGAGCCGGATCGACCCCGGGACCAACGAGGTCAGCCAGACCCTCCGGGACGTCGGCACTCAGCCGTCGGGGATCGCGTTCGGCGCCGGCGCATTGTGGGTCACCGATTCGATCGGTGCCGAGCTCGTCGAGGTCGATGCGGCGTCGGGAAGGTCCCAGCACGTGCGGCTGGCCGGGCAGCCCTCCGGCGTCGCGTTCACGTCGCGTGGCGTGTGGGTTGCGATCGCCCCTGCCGGGGTCGCCCGGGTCGATCCCGGGGACCTCAGCGTCATCTTCAGCTACCAGAACGTGGGCAACGGACCGACGGCCGTGGTTGCCGCCTTCGGCTCGATCTGGGTCGCGAACCACGCCGACGGGACCGTCTCCCGTCTCGACCCGTCGACCGGACAGCAGCAGGCGACAATCCCGGTCGGGGACGGGCCGGATGCATTCGGAACTGGCGCCGGCTCCCTGTGGGTCGCCAACGAGTTCGGCGGCTCGATCAGCGCGATCGACCCGACGACGAGCACCGTGGGGCGGACAGAGCCGGTGGGCGGCGCGGCGACATCCATGGCGACCGATCCTGATGGGCTGTGGTTGGCGGTCGGGGCATCGGCCGCGGAGCACCGTGGTGGCACACTGACCGTCTCCTCCGAGAGGGCGTCGTTCTTCGGCGGCAGGCAGCTGACCTCGCTGGATCCCGCAGTCGTCTACGACCCGGTCAGCTGGCAGATCCTGTCGATCACAAACGACGGACTACTGGCATACAAGAAGGTCGGAGGCCCGGACGGAGCGACACTTGTCCCGGACCTGGCGTCGGCGCTTCCCCAGGTGTCCGCCGACGGACTCACCTATCGCTTCCCGTTGCGGGCAGGGATCCAGTACTCGAACGGGGACGCTGTTCGCCCCGAGGACTTCCGGCGCGCCCTGGAGCGATCCCTCTCCTTGAACTCCGAATTCCGGCAGTTCTTCGGCGCGATCGGCGGCGCCCAGGCGTGCGAGGCTGACCCGTCGACGTGCGACCTGTCCCGATCGATCGTCGCCGATGACCAGGCCGTGACGTTCCACCTCGTGCGCCCGGACCCCGATCTGCTCTTCAAGCTCGCGCTGCCGCCGGCTTTCCCGGTCCCGGTGGCGACCCCGGTCAAGGACCAGGGTCTGAAACCCCTCCCGGCGACGGGGCCGTACATGATCTCGAGTGCCGCCGGCAACGGCGTCAGCCTGGTGCGGAACCCGCGGTTCCACCAGTGGTCGGCAGCCGCGCAGCCCGACGGGTTCGTGAACGCGATCTCGTGGCGGTTCGGGGACAGCGCAGGGCTGGCCTTCAATCGGCTGAGAGCCGGCAGGCTCGACTGGATGACGGACGTGCCGCCACCCAAGGACCTGGCATCACTGCGGGTCTCACACCCGGACCAGGTCGTGGTCGCGCCGATTCCGTCCACGTTCTACGTGGGGATGAACCTCCACCGGCCCCCGTTCGACGACCGGCGGGTGCGCAAAGCGCTCAACTTCGCGATCGACCGGGACCACCTGGTCGCCCTGCTGGGCGGCCCCTCGCGCGTGCGCCTGACCTGCCAGATCCTCCCGCCGAACTTCCAGGGTCACGAGCCGTTCTGTCCCTACACCCTCGAGCCGGACAGCGGGGCATGGTCGGCCCCGGACCTGCAACGAGCCCAGAGACTGATCAAGAGGGCCGACGTCACCGGGGAGAAGGTCACCGCCTGGGCCTGGAGGGGACCCGATCCTGCGGGTTACGTCGTCCACGACGTCCGGGCCATGCGGTACGTCGTCGGAATCCTCAACGAGCTCGGCCTGCATGCGGACCTGAGGATCGCGCCCAAGTCGAAGTACTTCTCTGCCGAAGGGATCTACTCCGGAGGGCCGCAGGTCTACCTGTTGGGCTGGGTCGCCGACTATCCACGCGCGAGCAACTTCCTTCCCCCACAGTTCCGCTGCCACGCGAATGGCAACGCATCCGGCCTTTGCGACCGGGCGCTCCAGGCGGCGATGGCGGAGGCCGAACGGCTCCAGGAGACGGATCCGGCGGCCGCGAACGCCGCGTGGATCGCCATCGAGCACACCCTCGTCAAGGAGGCCATCTGGGCACCCTTGATCAACCCGGTCCGGCCGTACGCCTTCTCGGCCCGCACCGAGAACGTCGAGGTCAACCCCCAGTGGGGGATCCTGCTCAGCCGGCTCTGGGTCCGCTGACCCAGAGTCGTGACCGGACCCCGGGCGCGACCACACTGCCCCGGACACCACGACGGCGACCTGGCCGCTTCTCAAAGGAGTAGCGTGACGTGCGACGTGCTGGCCCGACCATGTAGAGGTGGTGGCGCGGCGTGGGGGACCAACGAGCGACTCCCGCCGAGGTCCAGATTCGCTCGAGCCCGCGGGAGCCGGTGACTGATCCCACACTCGGGATCGAGGTCCACCGTGGGGCGGCTGTCACGACGAAGCATCGCCTCGTCACGGTCGGGGACTCCTTGACCCACGGGTTCATGAGCGCAGCAGTCCATCGCACGGACCTCTCCTGGCCGGCGATCACGGCGTATGAGTTGGGGCTGACTGCCGAGCAGTTCACTTTCCCGACATACGAGTGGCCAACCGGACCGGGTGGACTGCCGCTGGATCTGGAGCGGCTGGCGAGATCCTTCGAGCAGCGATTTGGTGCACATCTGGACTTCTGGGAGATCGTGACGGCGGGACGATGGCTGCAGTCCTACATGGACGGAGTTGAGGACTACTGGGAACGCGGCGACGGTTCGCGCACCCCGCCCCGCGGGCCGCCGTTCCACAACATGGCGGTCTACGGGTGGGATCTCCTCGACCCCCAACTGCTCACATCCACCACGATTGCCTCTCGGCTGGCCCGCCCGACCAAGGACGATCCGCTCGCCCAGCTGGTGGAACGCCATCAGGACCGGGCGGCCTGGCCGATCGTGCAGCGGGCCCGCAAGGGGAACCGTGGCCGGACCGTTCTGGACGCGGTGGCCGACATGAGCAGACCCACGGAGGGTGTGGAGACGCTGGTAGTCGTCCTCGGGCCCAACAACGCGCTCGGCGCCGTCGTCACCCTGGAGCCCGCGTGGACACCTGAGGGGTATGCCGAAGCTCTCGCCCGAGGAGCGCCTGGCGGCCCGAGTCGGCTGCAACCTGTGGCGCCCCAGCGCGTTCGCTGCCGACTGGGCACTGCTCGAGGCGAAGCTGCGCGCCGTCACCGCCCAGCACATCATCATCGCGACGGTCCCGTCGGTCACCATCGCGCCGATCGCGCGCGGCGTCTTCAACAAGATTCGGCCGCAGTCCCGGTATTACCCCTACTACACAAGGCCATGGATCGGCGACAAGGATTTCGACACCAAACGCGATCCGTACATCACCGGCGACGAGGCCCGAGCCATCGACTCCGCCATCGACGCCTACAACGAGACGATCATTAGCTCGGTGGCCGCGGCCCGCAACGACGGCCTCGACTGGTACCTGTTCGACATGGGCTCGACCCTCGATCGGCTCGCGACTCGCCGCTACATCGAAGGACCGTGGGCAAGGCCGGCCTGGTGGACCCCGTACGAGCTGCCGGTCGCGCTGCGGGCACTGGAGCCGGTACCGAACACCCGCTTCTTCCGGTGCGGGCCAGGTGGGCGTACCGAGGGTGGCCTGTTCTCCCTCGACGGCGTGCACCCGACGACGATCGGCTACGGCATCGTTGCACAGGAGGTCATCAAGGTCATGGAGCTTGCCGGCGTCGCGTTCCTCGACCGCAACGGGCAACCCCGCAGCTCTCCGGTACTTATCGACTTCGAGCGGCTGCTCCGGGCCGACACCCTGATCAGCGCCCCACCCGCAGCGGTCAGTGACACCCTCAGCCTGCTCGGATGGCTCGACGACAAGCTCGACATCACAAACAGGTTCCTGCCCTTCGTGCACTCGCCCATCTGACCGAGCGAGCAGGTGACCCGCTCGATCACGAGCTGGTCGACGTCACCGCCGGCCAGCGAGAGCCGCAACCCCGGTCGCGACGTGCGGAGAGAGCACGTCCCCTCCCACGCGACGCATGAGAGGCGCCAGGACACATCTCCTAGCCACCCTGCTCGGGTAACCTGACCCAATGCGCCGAGAGCCTCAGGACGGCTGATGGAGCCCGCCGAGCAGCGCATCTCCGACCAGGAGCGCCAGCAGGTCGCCGACGTGTTGCGGCAAGCTGCTGGCGAGGGTCGCATCGACCTCGATGAGCTCGACAAGCGGCTCGAGGCCGCATTCGCCGCTAAGACCTACGCCGAGATCGTGCCCCTCACCGCGGACCTACCCAGAGCGAGCACCGGCGGGCTCCCTGTGCAGCGGTCCGGTGCCTTCGCAGCCGGGCCCGCCCACGAGAAGTCTTTCGCGATGATGTCGACGACGCGGCGCCGCGGCCGGTGGCAGGTGGGCGCGCAGCACAAGGCGTTCGCCCTGATGGGCGGCGTGGTACTGGACCTGCGTGAGGCGATCGTTGCCGGTCAGGAGGTCACCATCGACGCCTCCGTCGTGATGGGTTCTGTGGACGTCTACGTGGACGAGCACACCGTGGTCATCTGTGACGGCCGGGCGTTCATGGGGGACTACAGCGAGTCCAGGTCGAAGATCCAACCCCAGCCGACGCCCGACTCGCCGGTCGTACGCGTGCACGGGCGCGCACTCATGGGCCGGGTCAACGTCAAGCGCCGACCGGCGCTTGCTCAGCCGCCGCGCAACACGCACTAGGCCGGTTCAGCGCCTGGCCCGGCGATCTCGGCGAGGCGCGGTTTAAGACCCTGCCCATGACGTTCGCCGGACGTCTGACCGGTCTGACTTGGTGTGTCAGCGGGGGTGGGACTTGCGGGGATCTCCCGAGCGCGTGGCGGCACGGTCAGCCGCAGTCGGCTTGTTCCTGCCTTCCCACCAGCGCCAACCCGCCGTGACGATAATCGCACCGACCACAGACCCGATGAGGCCGCTCGGCTTCAGATCAAGGCCGTCACCGAACAGCAGGCTGATCAACAACCCGCCGATGAAAGACCCGACCAGCCCGGCCACGATCGCCATCGTCCAGTCGACCCTGCCGTGCTTTCGTCCGAGGATCAGCTGTGCAGCGGCGCCGGCGATCATGCCGAACAAGATGATGGCGAGGATGAGCATGCACCGAGCATAACCACGAGGGTGAAGTTGACGCCCGGTATAGGTGCGTCAGTGCAGTGTGTATCCCCCGTCGATGACGACCACCTCACCGGTCATGAAGGACGAGGCTTCGCTGGCCAGATACACCACCGACGGTCCCAGCTCCACCGGCGCGGCGGTCCGGCCCATCGGGGCGTCTTCGATCCACCGCGGCCGGTACCGAGGGTCATCCACCGGAGCCATCTCCGTGCGGACGTAGCCCGGGGCCAGCGCGTTGACGCGGACTCCGAAGGGGGCCCACTCCGCGGCGAGTGAGCGCGTGAGGTGATGCACGGCGGCCTTCGAGGCGTTGTAGCCGGGCTGCCACTGCGGTCGGTTCACCACGAAGCCCGACATCGAGCCGATGTTGATGATCGAGCCCGTCCTGCGCTCCACCATCCCCGCTCCGAAGATCTGGCAGCCGTTCCACACGCCGTCGAGGTTGACCTCCAGCACCGTCCGCCAGTCCTCCGGGGTCACCTCCAGCGCCGGCCGGTGTATGCAGGTGCCGGCGTTGTTCACCAGCACGCCCACCGGACCCAGCGCATCGGTCACCGCGTCGGCCACGGTCGCCATCGCTTCTCGATCGGTCACGTCTACGGCGAAGAACTCCGTGCGGATGCCGTCTGCTTGCAGCTCCTCGACGGCCGCCAGCCCGGCATCGGCGTCGCGGGAGAGCAACGCCAGGGACGCGCCCGCCTCGCCGAGAGCCTGGGCGAAGGCGCGGCCGAGCCCACGGGAAGCGCCGGTGACGACGGCGACCTTCCCGTGGAGGTCGAAGTACCGCAGGACCCGCATTGCTTCTCTCTTCGCTAGGACCGGTAGGCGCTGGTGGGTCCACCCCTCTGCCTGCGAGGCCTAGCCCCACCCTAGCGACGGCGCCAGATGCGGAGCCTCGTACCCGGTGGCGGGACCAGGCTGCCTACTGAACTGCACGTGCGGCGTTCCTTCAGGCGCACAGATTGCCGCGGACAGCCACGATCCTCCGACCTGTTGCAGCGCTCTGCGAAGTCCGATCGGTTCAGCGATGCGGTCCCGGGGCGCCTTCTGGGCTCAGGCAATATTCATGAGCGTGACTTCCGATCGTGGTCCCTCCTTCCGGATGTGGCCGCCCGTGGCAGTAGGTGGTCCACTGGGGCTCGGCCTTCTCATCTCCCGGTTGGTGGGCGATCCACGAGTCGCTTCGCCGGTGATTGTTGTGCTGGGGTGGCTACTCGTCATGGCCTTCATGGTCTGGAATGGGTGGGCACTCGTGACGATCGCGAGGCACCGGACGGCGCTGCTGCCCGGCGGCGCGACCAGGACGCTGATCGACAGTGGGCCGTTCGCCCGGTCGCGCAATCCTCTCTACCTTGGACTGCTCGCCGGGGCGGCGGGCGTGGCTCTCCTGGCAGGGTCGCTGTGGGCCCTGATCGCGCTGCCGCTGGAGTGGGCGCTACTCAGATGGGGCGCGGTCGTGCCCGAAGAGCGTTACCTGGCGGCGAAGTTCGGCATGGCCTACACCGAGTACACCAGCCGCGTCCCGCGCTGGCTCTGACCGCGGTGGCGTGGCGCCAGGCAAGTGCGACTCCCAACAGCCGCACAGTCCGATCATGCCCCGCGAGTCGAGCTCTCGCGAAGGCGCGCCTTTCCACCGCTAGTGTCCCGTCGACGGGTCCTAACCGCCGCCAGAGACCGGCCGTCCGGTCGCGGGTCCTCGGCTCGATGGGGTCACTCAGCGCCCGGGTTTCGCCGCGCGCTGTACACCCTCCCAGTTCTCCATCGGCCTACCTACCTAGCCCTTCGCCGTATCGTGAGACCATCAAGGAACGGTGAGATTCGCGTGAACCAGCAAGCGCCTAACGCGCAAATCGGAACCATCGGTTGGACCGAGCGCACCGGTGGTGTGCTGACGGTTCGCGAGCGCATCTCGCTCGCCCGGCCACTACTGCGCGGCCATCGCGCCATCATCGTGGGACGTCTCGCAATGGCGACTCGAACGCATTCGGGGCGCCGAAACTCGGTTGACCCGAAAGCGCTGGTCCCGCCGGACTCGTTGCTGGCACGAGAGGCGGAGGCCGCTGCTCACGACCTCCTGACCCCGGTACTGCTGAACCACTCGCGCCGTGCGTACGCCTGGGGTGCAGTCATCGCCGCACTGGACGACGTCGACTTCGATCGCGAACTGCTGTACGTGGCCGCGATGTTCCACGACACCGGCCTGCCCACCCGGGTCCCTGATGTCGACTTCACGGTTCGCAGCGCGGCCCTGGCGCGCGACTTCACTGACGTCCACGGCGTACCAGAGGTAAGGCGCGAGCTCGTGACGAACGCGATCGCCCTGCACTACACCCCAGGCGTTGGTCTTGAATCCGGTGCTGAAGCCTTCCTGCTTTCCGCCGGTGCAGCAGTCGATGTGTTCGGGCTGCGCAGCGATCAGGTACCCAACGCAGTCCGCAAGACAGTCGTCCAGGACTACCCACGTGTCGGATTCAAGCGCGAGTTCGCCGGCCTGTTGCGAGCCGAAGCCGAGCAGGTCCCGCATGGTCGCGCCTGGTACCTACACCGCTTCGCGCTCAGTGACGTGACGATCAGGCTCGCTCCTTTCCCCGGCTGAGCGGACGGGCGGCGGGAAGGAGGTGCCCATGTCCCCCACCGAGCTAACGCGGCCCGCCGGTTACCAGGGCACGGCCGGCGGCAGTGCTCGGGTTCGAACGCCCGGGTCAGCGGTACACGAGTGTCAAGACCGCCGCCATGGTTTCACCGGCATGAGGACGACCGGCGAGCGGCGTCCGCCACAGCCCGGCGCGAGGATCTCAGCGGCACGGTAGGAGTTTGTGAGCACAAGTTCGCGCAGGTCGGCTTCAGCTCAGGTTTGCCCCTGCGGCCAACGCGACGGCGAGGATCGCGGCGGCAACCCAGTCCACGGCTGCGCAGAACGGCGGCCACCATCGGGTGCCGGTGACGAAACGTGTCCGGTGTTGCCAAAGGTCCTTGAGGCCGTGGCCCGTGAGTCCGACGACCAGGAGCCAGGCTGGTCCGGTGACGGCGACGGCGGCGACAACGACGAAGACGGTGGCGACGGCGGTTTCGGCTGCGATCACCTTGGAGCGACCGTCGGCGACGCTGAGCCCGATGTAGACGGCGGCGATGAAGACCAGGCCCATGGCGTAGACCGTGGCCGGTGGTAGCCACCAGAAGGCGAACGGTAAGGCAGCATTGGCCACACCGATAACCGCCCCAGCGACAACCGGCACACGCAGGCTCTGTGGGCTTGCTATTACCGTCATGTCAAGCACTGGCTCCTGGTGGGCGGGCAAAGCTCCCTCATTGAGACCGGCCCACGGTTGCGCTTGCGGGTCGCGACTTTCTGGGGGGCATGCAGCCGTGGGCGTGGGGTGGGGTCGGTGCTAGGGGTCGACGTTGAAGCTGAACATCATGCCGCTCTCGTGGTGTTCGGCGATGTGGCAGTGCGCCATCCAGAGACCGGGGTTGGTCACGTCGAGGAGGATGTCGACGGTTTCACCAGTCCGGACGAGGACGGTGTCTTTCCAGACGAGGTTGGGTTCGAGGGTGTCGTCGCGGCTCATCACGAGGAAGCGGCCCGCGCCATGAACGTGGAAGGGGTGGTGCATGGGGTGGTCGGAGTCCATCTCGTTGACCAGACGGATCTTTACCTGGTCGCCGACCTTGAAGTGCCAGTCGATCGCGTGGTTCTCGTCGCCCGTGCTGCGGTCGACGAGCTTCCAGCGCATGTTGGCCGGTGTGGTGATGCGGTTGACGTCAACCATGTCGTCTTCCCACTCGATGCCGCCGGTGGCTTGATGTGTGTGGCCCTCCCCGTCGTTGTGCTGCTGGTGGTCGTCGTGCTCCGACGCGTGACTAGGTCCGTCATCGTGGTGTTGGCTCTGGTTGACGAGTTGCGACGGCATGAGCTTCATCCCGCATTGAGGGCAGCGGTCGGGTGAGTCGCTCACGACGTCAGGGTGCATGGGGCACGTGTAGGTCGCGGCGACGGCAACCAGCTTCATGCCGCAGTGCGGGCATCGGCCTTGGTCGGCGGTGATGACTTCGGCGTGCATCGGGCAGGTGTAAGTGAGCGCGACGGAGATCGCCAGCAGCTTCATCCCGCAGTTCGGACAGGTGCCCTCATCCGCGCTTACCACCTCGGGATGCATCGGACAGGCGTAGACGATGGGGCCGTCGGGCACACCCATCTCCATCTCAGCCACGAAGGCGAGAGTCTTGTCCGCTGCCACGTCGCGGTAGCGGTCCAGCCGGTCCCGTTCGGCTGTCATGTCGGCGTTGGTGCGAAGCACCTCGAACTGCTTGCGCAGGTTCGGCGCTATCGGGGTCTCGCCAACGGTGACTGACGCCAGCGGGTAGGTGCGCTCTGGGTGCCGGTGCTCGAGGGTCGCGCGCCCAGGCTGGTCGAACAGGACATCGACGACGATCCGCTCCGACGGCGCGAGCATCACCTCGTTCACGAAGGCTTCCTGCTCGACCCTGCCGCTGTCACCGCCGACCAGCTTCATCTGGGCCTTGTCGAAGCCGACATTGAAGACCCGCGTGTTGGCGGTGTTGGTGAAGTAGAAACGCACCACCTCCCCGAGGTCGGCTGACAGTTCTGGGCTGACGTCACCGCCGACGAGCATGGTGTTGCCGAACCGCCCCATCGCCACGTACGTCGTCTCGGTGCGGCTGAACGACGCGATCTGACCGTCCTCGAGCAGGACGTCATCGAGGGTGAGCAGCTCCTCCCGGTTCACCGGGGGCCAATAGTCCGGGTCCGACGGGACGACCACGATGTTGCCGTACAGCCCCATCTCCTGGCCGTAGTCCTCCCGGATGTGCGGGTGATACCAGTAGACGCCGGGATCGTGGAACTGCAGTCGATAGCTGAAGCTCTGGCCCACCTGCATCGGTGTCTGGGTCTCGTGCGTCCCGTCATAGGCGTTCTGCAACCGCAGCCCGTGCCAGTGCACGGTGGCCTCGGTGTCAGCCTCGTTGGTCACGTTGATGACCACTTCAGAACCCTGCTGAACCCGCATGGTGGGACCGGGCACCGACCCGTTGTAGGCAAGCATGCGCACAGTCACGTCGCCCAGCCGCTTGACCATAGGAGCGATACCCAGGTCGAACTCCTCCCCGTCAGCGAGGGAGACAAGCTCCGATGGGTGGGACTCTGGAAGGTCACGAGTGTCACTGGGGAAGTTCCCGCGATCAGCGGGCTGCATGTGATCACTGTGGTTCGACATGCTGAGACTCCTCCTGAGCTTCTGCGCTGATCGGCTGTTCGCGATTGGCTGGGCCTGGCCTTGCTTTCCGCCTGTCGGCCAGGGTTTGGATCTGGGTCGCGAGATACTCGGCATCGTCTTTCACCCAGCCGAGCAACGCTGAACCGCGGGTGTGTTGCCAGGTCAGGCCGAGGAAGTAGAGGCCTGGGATGTCAGTGACGCCTCGATGATGCGCGACGCGGCCGTCGCGGAGCACACCGGGAACGTTGACCCAGGAGTGATCAGGGCGGTACCCGGTGGCCCAGATCACCGCGTCGACCCTCAGCTCGCTGCCGTCGGCGAAGGTCACCCTGTCCCCAGCGGCGCTCACGGCCCGTGGCCTCAAGACCACGCCGCTGCCTTTCAGCTGGCTCGGACTGGACCCGATCAGGGTGTCCCGATGCTGCAGACGGCGCCCGAGCCGTGAGTCGACAGTCGTCTTGAGCAATCCTGTCTTGGTGAGCCACCAGAACAGGTCGCGCCGCCAGATCCGCTGCGGCAGCGGCGTCTGCCGTGAGCCGACCGAGAGATGGACCGAGTGTGTTCCGGTCAGCTCAGTCGCGATCTGGAATCCGGTGTTGCCCCCACCCACAACCAGCACCGTCCCTGCCGGGATGTCCCGCGGGTGCCGGTAACCCGTGCTGTGCATCTGGAAGACCCCAGGGGCAAGCTGACCGGCCGACTCCGGCGTGAACGGCAGCTGGAAGGGACCGGTCGCGACGACGACCTGGTCAGCCACCACTGTTCGGCCGGGGCACTCCAGCCGGAACCCGTCATCGATCGGTGTCAGCGATTGGACGGCGCTGTCGAGAATCACCGGCAGCTGAAAGGTCTCGGCATATGCCGTCAGATACGAAACGACTTCGTCACGCGTCGGGTAACCCTCGGGATCCCCCGGGAAGCCCACTCCGGGGAGTGCGTCATACCGCCGGGGTGTGAACAGGGCAAGCGAATCCCACCGGTCCCGCCAGGCCGCACCCACCGTGTCGGCGGCCTCGAGGATCATGAACCGGCGACCTTGACGTGCCAGAAAGTACCCGATCGCCAACCCGGCCTGGCCCGCACCGACCACGACGACCTCCACGCGGTCATCATCGCCAACCTCACGCCACCCGGCTCCTGCTGCCCGGGCAGACGGTTCCAGCGGCTCGCCGGTTCCCCTACCGTTCGGCGTCGGCGGCGGTTCCATGGAAGGCTCTCTCTCTGCAGCGGTTGATCCTCGTCAGGTGATCAGAACATGGTCAGGGGTTGAGCGGAGCGCCGGAGCGGACCGCGTGGACGACATCGATGATCGCGGCACTCGCGGACCTGGAGTCCGCTTGGTCTTCGATGAGCGATGCGTGACTCACGTCCGGCAAGACTCGATGGACGCTGTTCGACGAAAGCTGCACCATCTTGTCCTGCAGCGGAAGCCAGCCGTCCTGCGCGTCCTTGCCGGCGGTGACGACGATGAGTGGCTTGTCACCGAAGCTGGTCACCTGTTGCTGCCTGTGTCAGCGAGGTGAGCAGCTGGGCGATTTCGTCGTGGAGGGCACGGTAGTACTCCGCCGTTGACAGGTCGGCCTCTTGTTCGGCTTGCTCCTCCGGTGGCAGTCCGCTCGGGGCGATGTCGTACCCGATCCGGGCGACGCCCACGCGAGCCAGCGACGGCCCGAGGGCTTCCCCTCGTCTATACAGGGAGTAGAACGTCCGCCAGCCGGGAAGCTGCGTGTACACCTCGGCCGGTTGAGCGTCCAGCATGACCATCCCCGCGACCTCGTTGGGGTACATGCCAGCGAAGATCCGTATGTAGACCCCGCCGGAGGAGTGACCGGCCAACACGTACGGCGGCGCAACGCCGGCGCCAGCCAGAAGGGCGTGGAGGTTGGCTGCCACAGTACGGCCATCCTCGGGGCTCGGTGCTGGGTCGCTCCATCCGTACCCGGACCGGTCATACACGCACACTCTCGTGGTGGATGCAACGGCGGGGGCGATCCAGCCGGCCATCGCCGGCGAAGTCTCCCCGAGGCCGGCCTCCAGGACCACGGTCGGGCTTCCGGTTCCAGTGCAATCGATGTGCAGCCGGTGGTTCCCGACATCCAACAGTTGCCCCGGCATCGAGAACGCGTTGTCGTCTCGGGCTTCCCCGACGTTTTGGTATAGGGCACCCACGGCCATCGCGATCAATACCGCGAAGACCGGGTAGAGCACCACGCGCCGCGACCAGTTACGCAGTGACCGGCGGGACTGCACCACCATCCAGACGACCAGACCGAGCAGCACGACGGGCCATACCCACCCGATGGCCCCTATGGCCGAGGTGCCGGGCTGGAACACCAGGAAACCCAGTGCGGACAGGCCCATGAACGCGGCCGGAATCACTGCCCACCGCTGCGGCTGGTCGGTGCGACGAACCGACAGGACCGCCAGCATCGCCCAGCCCGCCGCGAACGCCAGGAGGATGACACCGGTGATGGTCGGCTCCTCGGAGCCGCCGAATACGAGCAGGGACAGGAGCAGCGCTGCCACGAGGCCGGAGGCGATGCTGCCGAGCACCACCAGTCCGATGTGCCCTCGCCGGGGGGCAGATGGGGATGCCGTTTCGTCGGCCTGGTGCATAGGCGTTTCCTGGGCCATGGTGGCAGCCTCCTCCTCGGGGTCGATGCTGTCGAGACGTCGCCGAACGGCGTGGGGCGGGCAACCCGACTGGCGTGTCTGAGACCACAGCCGAGCAAGACAAGCATGACCCGCCGCCGTGCCACCGGCGCAGAGTCTGGTTACGGCGGCTCGTGCACGGGGCTTGGCTGATCAGCGAGGGCATAGATTCGCCGGGCGGTAGGTACGCCTCTCAGCTGATGCATGCCTCGGTCTTCGAAGGTGTAGCCGGCGCCCGAGGCCAGATCCGTGGTCAGGCTGGAGGCAAGGATTTCGTCTGGTCCGGCCAGGGCCATGATCCGCGCTGTTTCATGGACCGCCAGTCCGCGGATGCTGCCCGGAACCAGCTCCACCTCTCCCGTGTGAATCCCCACTCTGATATGCAGGCCCACTGCCCGCACGGCAAGACGAATCTGGCTCGCAGCTTGAATGGCTCGAGCGGCCCCGTCAAGGGTCGCCAAGAAGCCGTCGCCCGTGGTGTGGATCTCGGTGGCTCGGTATCGCTCCAGAACGTCACGGATCCTTTCGTTATGCTGCTCCATCAGTCGATCCCAGGCCGCGTCGCCGATGCTGGACAACCTGCTGGTTGACTCCACAATGTCGGTCATCAGCATCGTGAGCAGGACTCGGTCCCCGACCGGTGGCTTACCCCAACCTCGCCAACCGCCCCACACGATGGAAACCGCGGGCTCATCACCGATCACCCACACGTCGTGACCGGGCGGGATGTCGAACACATCCCCGGCTCGCACCTCGAACCGGGTCCCGTCATCCATCAACACCAAGGCCGTCCCAGAGATACCCACCCCGATGTGCCGGAACTCGCAGCTAGCTGTCCCGGCGATGGGGCGGACATGCTCCGACCACCGCCAGCCCGGCTCTTGAACCAACCGTCCAACGACAAGATCCCCCACTCGGACGGTTGCGGCATTGCCCTTCTCGAACTTCAAGTTTTCATCCGGCTCGGCGAAGTTTCGAGTGAATCGCCCCAAGTAGTCCACCTAGCGTCCTCTCTGCTTGAGCGGTCGGACCGTCGAATCTGGTTGTTGTCGGGCTGGCAGGATGTCTGTCCTTGATCCGTCGAAGGGTCAGCCATGTCAGCCTTTCCACCGCCCATCTTGCGTGACGCACACCCCTGAGATCTAGCCAAACGGCGTGCACGCGTGGCGCGCGGTATCGCCATCACGCGAGGCACCACGATGCACCAGTTCAACGTCATGTTCCCCGGACGCTGGACAACGCCTAACATCACAACCAGGTCAGGGCCCTAACACAAGGAATCTGACCAAGGAATCTGACCGGCCCCTCCTCGGCCAGGCATGGGGCTTCGTTCGGTGGGTACGACCCAACAAGCACTCAAGGAGGCAGGTGCGAGATGGCCGACACCGTAGACACCGACCCGGGCCTGGAGCCCACCGACCTCAAACGTGGACTCAAGCAGCGCCACCTCACCATGATCGCCATCGGCGGCGTCATCGGCGCCGGACTGTTCGTCGGCTCTGGAGTCGTCATCAACGAGACGGGGCCTGCTGCGTTCCTCAGCTATCTGATCACCGGTGTCCTCATCGTGCTCGTGATGCGGATGCTTGGTGAGATGGCGACGGCCAACCCGTCTACCGGTTCGTTCGCCGACTATGCCCGCCGGGCGCTCGGCGGCTGGGCGGGCTTCTCGGTCGGCTGGCTGTACTGGTACTTCTGGGTGATCGTCGTCGGCTTCGAGGCGACCGCCGGTGCGAAGATCATCCAGTACTGGTGGAAGGGTCCGGAGCTCTGGGTGCTGGCGCTCGGACTCATGGTCCTGATGACCGCGACCAACCTGATCTCGGTGAAGTCGTACGGCGAGTTCGAGTACTGGTTCGCCGGCATCAAGGTGGCGGCGATCATCGCGTTCCTCGGTATCGGCGCGCTGTTCGTGCTCGGCCTTTGGCCCGACCAGGACCTGGACTTCAGCAACCTGACCGACCACGGCGGCTTCCTCCCCAACGGCGCGTCGGCCATCTTCTCCAGCATCGTGGTCGTCGTCTTCTCGATGGTGGGCGCCGAGATCGCCACCGTGGCAGCAGCCGAGTCCCACGACCCGAAGAAGGCGATCGCCAAGGCCACCCAGTCGGTGATCGTGCGGGTGCTGACCTTCTACGTCGGATCGGTGTTCCTGCTCGTCTGCATCCTGCCGTGGGACAACACCGAGCTGGGCGCGTCGCCGTACGTCGCGGCGTTCACCGAGATGGGCATTCCGGGTGCCGACGACCTCATGAACGCGGTCGTGCTCACCGCAGTGCTGTCCTGCCTCAACTCCGGCCTCTACACCGCATCGAGGATGCTGTTCGTGCTCGCCGGTCGCCGCGAAGCTCCGATGGCACTGATCACGGTCAACGGCCGGGGGGTGCCGGTGTGGGCCATCCTCGCGTCGACGGTGGTCGGATTCCTCTGCGTGATCGCTGCGTACGTCTCGCCCGACACCGTCTTCCTCTTCCTGCTCAACTCGTCGGGTGCGGTCATCCTGTTCGTCTACCTGCTGATCGCGGTTTCGCAGTACGTGCTCCGACGGCAGACCCCGGAGGACCAGCTGACGGTGAAGATGTGGTTCTTCCCCTATCTCACCATCGTCGCGGCACTTGGCATCGTCGGCGTGCTGGTACAGATGTTCGTCACCGACGAGACACGCTCGCAGCTGGTGCTGAGCCTGCTGTCGTGGGGTGTCGTGCTCGCGCTGTACGCCGTGACCCGTTGGCGTGGCGGCTCGATGAGCGCCGAAGAGGTCGAGGAGAAGAAGGTCGGAACCTCCGGTCGTACGGCGGAACGCATCCTCGTCCTCGCGAACCAGACCCTCGTCGGCGAACAGTTGCACGACACGTTGCTGGGCATCGACGGCAGCGACCGTGCGGAGTACCTCGTCGTCGTCCCGGCCAACCCCGTTGACACGGGGCAGGCGGACCGTGAGGGCGCGGCCTTCGTGTGGGAGGCCACCACCAGGGCTGCGCAGGAGCGGCTCGACGGGACGCTCTCGACATTGCAGGGGCGTGGCCTCACCGTACGCGGCGAGCTCGGCGACTACCGTCCCCTGCTCGCGCTCGACACGGCGGTGCGCGAGTTCAGGCCCGACCACGTAGTGATCTCCACGCACCCCGAGGAGCGCTCGACCTGGCTGCGCCACGGGGTCGTCGACGAGGCCCGCAAGCGCTACCAGGACATCGACATCGAGCACGTGGTCGTCGAGCCCGTGCAGGTGTCCTGACCAGACGAGCCCTGTGGGGTGGTTGTGACGTGCCAGCAGGAACGTCACAACCACCCCACGACGCCGTTGCCAGACGGCAGACCACCTCGGGACGCGTAGGTTCGCGAAGGCCACGTCCATCCCCGTCACGTCGTCGATCTGGCAGCCGCCCGCTGCTGCCTCGCCGTGTCCCGACTGGCCTCGAGGTCGGCACGCCCCGCCAGTTTCAGCCCAGAGGCTGAGCAGCTCTGATCTTGCATGCCCCATCACCCCCGCACCTCCATGCTCCACGCGGCACCGCTGCTAGTTCTGGTCGGGAGCCAGGTCGCCGTACCAGTAGGCGGCAGTCACTCTGCCGTCCATCAGGACGTCGCTGCCGGTGATGAACCCGCCGTCCGGCCCCATGAGGAGAGCGGCGAGATTGCCGACCTCATCGGGAGTGCCGGCTCAGCCGACCGCCGATAGCTCGATCATCCGTCGGCAGCCCTCACCTCGCGGACCCGTGAGCTCATCCTTGGCAAGCGGGGTGATGATGATGCCGGGGCTGATCGTGTTTACCCGTCCGCTGCACCGGACCTGGCGCTCGTCGTGCGACGCGTCCATCCGGATCTCTCGTCGGCTCCCCGGTTGGGTGGTGGGCTCAGAGCCACACGCCCTTACTCGACGCGTTCGCGAGCGCTTCCGACGGGTGGATGTAATCGTTGACCCGCACGTGAGGTCCCTGTGACGTGTCTGGACTGCGATCCGGTCGAGCCGGACGCCCGCAAGTCCTGCGGCGGTGGCGTGGCCGGCCCGCAGCGAGTGGGCCGTGATGTGGGTGCCGTCGAGTCCGGCGCCCTCGGCCTGGGCACGAAGCATCCGGGCGACGACGTGACCAGACAGTGGTTCGAGGCTGACCGAGCGGCCCCGGATGCGAGTGAACAGGGCGCCGGTGGCTGCGCCCCGATACAAGGCGAACGCGGCACGGTCGAAACGACATGTGGTTGTCGATCGAGCCACAAGAGCCGTCGACATCACCGGCACCCACAAGGGGTTCCCGTAGGGTTCGACCGACCTCGATGCGGAAGGGCTTGGAAACAATGTTGGCCGTTCTGTCGTATCGACGCGAGTGCGTTCGTGGAGAAGGTGAAGGGCCGCCTTCCGGGCTGCCCATGAGCAGAGGAGCTTGAGATGGCGCTGTACCTGATCGCCTTCAACGACGAGTGGACGCCCGATCTCACGTTGGAGGAGATGCGCGAGAGGGGCACGTCCGCCAGGGCGGTGATCGAGGAGATGACGGTCGCCGGTGTCTTCGTTTTCAGCGACGGCGGTCTGGACGCGTCGACCGTTGTGTGCAGCGTCGATCCGAGCAGCGGCTCGCCAGTATTCACCGACGGACCGTACATCGAGACCAAGGAGCACCTCGGCGGTTTCGCGGTCGTCGATGTGCCCGACGATGCCGAGGCACGGTATTGGGCCGGCAGGATCGCGGTCGCGGTCGGCTGGCCGCAGGAGGTGCACCGTTTCCCACATCGCATAGGGCTGCGCACTGACGCGCAGTCCGAGGCCTTGTCTTGACTGGAATGATGTGATCGGCATGCATAGCCGACGGAGATGGCGAGAGCGGCTGACCTCACTGCCGTCTGTCGCTGCGGGCCCCTCATCGGCTAGGTCCGTGCCATGTGGAAGCGCTACGAGTTCAACGGAGGCACCTCCGACCCGTGCGTGATCTCCTGGCCTGCGGGCACCCAGGCGAGGGGTGAGGTGCGCGAGCAGTACCACCACGAGATCGACCTCACTCCGACCGTCCTGGACGTCCTCGGGGTGACGCCACGGGAGACGATCAAGGAGTACACCCAAAGTCGTTTCGACGGCGTGAGCATGCGATGGCTCGGCTGGCAGTCGATCTCAGGGGTCAGATGCGCGATCACGTCCGCGGACCGCTTTCACCCGGCTCGTCCGGGGAATGTCAGATCTGCCTGCGACGATCGTGGTTGGGGAGCGGCAAATGAGACCCGGAGCGACGAGATGACGCAGGATCGAGTAACCGAGAAGGACCTTGAGTGGTGGTTCGCGCTCGCGGCGAGGGTGAGCTGGACTATCGCAAGTACGTACGCCGAGACGGCCCCGCACAGCTATGTGGTGCTGGACCGAACGGAGGGCCTTTCGAAGGAGGATTACGTGCACGCGGGCCGCGTGATCCACACCTTCGGCGGCCCGCAGAAGTTCTACGGCATGACGAGCATCTACCTGTACAGCCCTGATGGCCGGCTGAAGTGGTGGACGATGGATGCTGATGTCAGGCGGACAGGCCTGATCAACCAGGCGACCGCCGACAGGCTGTACGGCATCCAGAACGCGCCCTCGACCGAGTCCGGTACCACCACGGAGTTCGACAGCATCGCTACGAAATACGACGAGCTACATCCGACCTCGGATGAGTTGGCGGGCGCGATTCGCGCGGCGGCGACCGCGCTGCGCAGCAAGTACTCGCCCTCGGTGCTCGATGTCGGCTGCGGCACCGGTCGGGTGCTGGACCTCGGGATCACGACACCTGACCGATACGCCGGCGTGGACTCGAGCAAGCCGATGCTGAATCAGCTGGTTCGGAAGCATCCAGATGTCGGTGCGGTCTACCCGATGGCGATCGAGCAGGCGATCTCCGATGGTCTGTTCACTCCCGGGCAGTTCGAGGTCGTCACGGTGCTGATGGGTGAGTCTGACCCGCTGGACGATCGCACACTCAACGCTCTAAGGCTGATCGCCAGTCGCGGACTCGTGACCGGTCGTGGCGATGAGGTCGCTGTTCTGGACACGCGTGTCGCCGGGGCCACTGTCCAGCGTGCCTGACCGTGTGGTTATCGGTTGCTTGGGTATCTTGCGGCCAGGCTTGAACCGCCGCCAGCGCCAGCGTCGCTCCCCCATCAGCCGGGGTCACCCAGCGGTTCAGGGAGCGACGTCACATAAGGCTGACAGGTCGAATCCACAGCGGGGAGCTGGCCTTAGGCCACTTCGCCGACGGCCGTGATCGAGCCGTCACGAGTCTGGTGTCAAGCCAGCCCGAACCACCGCGTCACACCGCTCTCTGAAACATCGATTGGCTATGCGGCGACAGGTACTTGCCATCCGGGAGTGATCGCTGATGCATGGGTAAGCGCGCCCGGCACGGCAACCCCAGCCAAGTTAGACCCCGGGCTTGGCCTGTGGCATTTTGTGAGTGGTCAGTTGCGGCCGAGCGTATTGGTCTGGCGCACCGCTGCCTGCCAGCGCTCGTCGCAAGAGCCTTCTAGCCACGAGGCCCGGTAATGGGCGACGGTCTTCGCAGAAGTCAGGTCGGAGAAACGCGATGTCCGAGACCTCACGCCGTGAAGCGGGCGAACCGCTGGTTGTAGGACCTGTGGAGTCCCCGACCGAAGAGCCGACAACGATCGCCCTCCAGCGACCAGTCCGTTGGGGTTTCGTAGCGTTGTACTCGCTGGCGTACATCGGCACCATCCTGCTGTTCCTCGCCCCGCTATTGGTCAGCTTGTCGTTGAAGGTCAACGCGCTCGTGGGTACCGACCGGGCACCCAACAACCTGTCTCTGGTCGCCGGTACCGGCGCGTTTCTCGCCATGATCGCCAACCCGTTCTTCGGCAGGATGAGCGACCGCACCTCCTCGAGGCTGGGCATGCGACGACCGTGGATGGTGGTCGGACTGCTGGGCGGCTCGGTCGGGATCCTGGTGGTGGCATTGGCGCCCAACATCGGGGCCGTCCTGGTCGGGTGGTGCATCGCCCAGGTGTTCTTCAATGCATTGCTCGCCTCCCTCATCGCGGTGCTGCCCGACCAGGTCCCGGTCGTCCAACGCGGCCGTGTCGCGGGTGTCCTGGGGATCTGCCTTCCCATCGCCTCGGTCAGCGGCACCTACGTCGTCCAGCTGTTCACCGGTAACACCCTCGCGATGTTCCTGGTGCCGTGCGCCATCGGTGGGTTCTTCGTCCTGCTGTTCGCCGTCACGCTGGAGGACCGGCGTCTGGTCGCAGCGGACAAGCCGGCCTGGTCGTTGCAGGAGTTCGCGAGCGCGTTCTACGTCAACCCACGGAAGAACCCCGACTTCTCGTGGGCTTTCGCGAGCCGGTTCATGTTCGTCCTGGCCTACGCATTCCTCACCACCTACCAGGCCTACTACCTGCTGGAGAAGCTCGGCAGCGACGAGGACGACGTCCCGCGGCAGCTTTTCCAGGCGACCGTGGCCATGTCGAGCGTGGTCGTCGTCGCCTCGTTGCTCGGCGGGTGGCTCTCGGACCGGACCCGGCCGGCGCAAGGTCTTCGTGTGCGCTGCATCGTTCGTTTTCGGCCTGGCGCTGTTCTTCATCGCGCTCGCCAGCGGCTTCAACGGGTTCGTGGTCGGGATGGCCATCGGCGGTCTCGGGTTCGGCCTGTACACCGCTGTGGATCTCGCCCTTGTTGCCGACGTGCTCCCGGACCCTGCCAGCGCCGCGAAGGATCTAGGCGTGATGAACATTGCCGGGGCTCTGCCGTCCTCGGTCGCGCCAGCGGTCGCGCCCGCGATCCTGGCGGTGGGCGGAGGCAGCTACGGCGTGCTGTACGCCGTGGCCGGTGTTTGCGGTGTCCTTGGGGCTGGCGCCATTCTCCGCGTGAAGCGCGTCCGCTGACGCAGTCTCGGCACTGTCACCCTCGCTCCGCGGCGGCCGCAGTCCATTCCTCGGCGAGCGGCGAGCGCTTGCTCGTAGAGCCTGCGGGCGCGGCTGGGTCGACCCGCGGCCGCCCACATGCCCGCAAGCCTGAGCGTTGCGTCCAGCTCATCGACCAGGTTTCCCGCGGAGCACACGACCGACCCGAGCCCCTAGGCCTGAGCAGGTGTTCCGCGCACTGTCATTCGCTCACCGGGTCGCCCGAAGATGCTGAGGATCTCAGCGGGCTCTGTGCCGGTGCTGCCGAACCAGTGCGGCACCGTGGTGTCGAAGCTGGCGACCTCACCGGGCCCGAGGACCATGTCTCTGGTCACCGAGGACGAGGCGCATATGACCGGACAGGACGCAGATCCACTCGTGGCCGTCGTGTGCACGCCGTTCGGGGGTGGTCTTGTCGGTCGGGATGATGATCTTCCACGCCTGCATGCCGTCCGGCTGCCGGGTCAACGGGATCACCGTTCTGCCCTTGACGCGGCCCGGCTTGAGCCGAAGGCGCGGGTCGCCTTCCTCGGGCGCCGCGACCAGATCGTCCAAAGGCACCCGGTAGACATGCGATAGCGCGAGAAGCAGTTCCAAGGTTGGCCGCCTCTGGCTAGTCTCAAGCCGCGACAGCGTGCTCTTGGAGATACCCGTCGACTCCGCGACGCCGCTCAGCGTCAGCTTTCGGTGCGTGCGCAGTCGCTTCAGCCGGGGCCCGACCTGATCAAGCGCGGCGGCGATGGCCGCCGCCGATTCGTCCTCCACGAGGTTCATCTGACTCCCGATTCCCGGAAACAGCAACGTTCGTTGGAGAACTGATCGCATGGCTTCAGCCTTGGGGACATGAACAGATACGACGTAGTGGTCATCGGCGGCGGTGCCGCCGGCCTGTCCGCGGCCCTGGTCCTCTCTCGAGCTCGGCGCAAGGTCCTCGTTGTCGACGCGGGCGAGCCACGCAACGCCCCGGCCATCCACATGCACGGCTACCTCTCACGCGACGGAATGCCCCCCGCCGACCTGCTCGCCAAAGGGAGGAGCGAGGTCAACGGGTACGGCGGCGAAATCGTCGCCGGAACCGTCACCGACCTGGTGCCGGACGGCCAAAGCGGGTTCTGGGTCTTCCTCGGCGACGGGCAACGCATCTCGGCGCGGCGGCTGCTTGTCACCACCGGCCTCCGCGACGAACTGCCCGACATTCCCGGGCTGGCGGACCGTTGGGCCCGCGACGTCCTGCACTGCCCGTACTGCCACGGGCACGAGGTCCGCGACCGCCAGCTCGGCGTCATCGGCAGAACGCCGGGCGCCGTCCGGTACGCCCAGATCGTGCGACAGTGGACCCCCGACCTCGTCTACTTCACCCCACCGGACACCCTTACTGCCGTCGAACGGACCGAGCTGCTCGCACGAGCCATCGGCGTCGTTGAAGGCACCATCGACCAGCTTGTCATCGATGACGAAGACCACCTGCGCGGAGTACAGATGAACGACGGCTGCACCATCCCGCGCGACATCCTTTTCGTACCGCCCCGGTTCGTTCCCCACAGCACTCTCCTCGCCGGCCTCGGTTGCTCCAGTGACCCAGACGGCTGGGCGAGCGTCGATGCCACCGGACGCACCAGCGTTTCCGGAGTGTGGGCCGCCGGCAACGTCGTCGACCCGCGCGCCCAGGTCATCACCGCTGCAGGTGCCGGCTCAGCCGCCGCCATCGCCCTGAACGCCGACCTTGTCGACGACGACGTACGCAACGCCGTCCGCGACCTCGACCACGGATTTCCTCCCACACCACCCGCACCTGAAGGAGTCACGGTGACCAACTCAAGCCCCAACCCCAGCGATCCGAAGTCCCGACCGAACACGGGTTCCACCCCGCGGTCGACACCTGGACCCAACCCTGGGCGAGTGAAGCCAGGCCCGCCGACCAAGCACCAGCTCGCTCTGATGATCTGGCTCGCGGTCTTCCCGACCCTGACCATCCTCAACCTGGTCCTGGGCGACTGGTTGCACACGATGAACGCGGTCGCACGCACGTTCGTGCTCGCGACCATCGCGGTGCCTATCGTCATCTACGGTCTGATGCCCCAACTGCACCGGCTCCGCGGTCAGCTCCTGACCCGTATCCCAAGCTCGTCATGAGCGAGAAGTCCAGACGATGACCACCCTCAGCAGGCTGACCACGAGCGTCGCCCGTCGCGGCGGACCCCGTACGAACAGAAGCGCACGCCGCCCGCGACGGCCGTGACCTTCTACGGCGAGTTCCTGCCCGTCACCTCGCCGGTGGCCAAGGTCGGTCGTGGGGTGAGCCAGAGGTTATCGCGATGAGCGCACAAGACCTGCGGAGCGAGGCGCCACCATGCGCGCCATCGTCCACGACAGGTACGGTGACGGGCGCCGTAGTCCGGCACACCCGCCGTCTGTCCCGACCGGCGCCGCCCGCTGCTGTGCATCAGCCATCGGGCCCCATCGTTCGCCCCGACGTCCGTGATGGGCGCGACCGGCTGCCGGGTGTTTTAGGGTCGGCCATATCGCCTCGACGCCTAGGAGGGGAGTTGTCGTGGTAGGCCCCTTGGTGGAGACGAAGCTTTTCCTCCCGCAGCCGCGCGGCGACGCCGTGGCGCGCCCCCGGCTGACAGAGCTGCTGGACCGAGGGCGCAGATCCACCCTCACCCTGGTTTCGGCACCGGCCGGGTTCGGGAAGACGACGCTGCTGGCCAGGTGGCTCAACTCGCCCGAGGATCAGCGGTCGGTCGCATGGCTGTCCTTGGAGGAAAGTGACAGCCAGCCCGCGCGGTTCTGGACCTACCTGGTTACCGCAGTGCAACGGGCTGTGCCTCAGGTCGGTGACAGCGCGTTGGCGCTGCTGCAGACCCGGCAGCCGTCCATCGACAGTGTGCTAGCCACGCTCATCAACGAGCTGAGCGCGGCGCCCACGGAGCTGGACCTGGTCCTCGATGACTACCACCTCATCGACAACCAAGACCTGCAACCGGGCGTGGCCTACCTGCTCGAGCACCTGCCGCCCCACGTACATCTGGTGATCAGCACCCGTGTCGACCCGGCGCTGCCACTGGCCCGCCTACGCGCCCGGGGCGAGCTGGTCGAGATCCGCGCCGCAGACCTGCGGTTCACACTGACCGAGGTCGCGGCGTACCTCAACGACGTCGCCGCACTCGAACTCACACCTGCCGACATCGCAGCACTGGAGACCCGCACCGAAGGCTGGATCGCTGCACTGCAGCTGGCCGCACTGTCCCTGCGGGGGCGTGCCGACGCCGCAGCGTTCATCGCTGCCTTCGCCGGCGACGACCGCTACATCGTGGACTACCTGGCCGAGGAGGTGCTCAGCCGTCAACCGTCGCAGGTCCGCGACTTCCTGCTCCAGACCTCCATCCTCGACCGGTTGAGCGGACCGCTGTGCCAGGCGCGTCACCGGCAACACCGCCAGCCAGCACATGCTCGAGCACCTGGACCGGGCCAACCTGTTCCTCGTCGCCGCTGGACGGCACCCGACGCTGGTACCGCTACCACCACCTGTTCGCCGAGGTCCTGACCACCCACCTCCTCGACGGGCGGTCCCGAGAAGGTCGCAGACCTTCACCGGCGCGCCAGCCGCTGGTACGACGAGACAGGTGACCCAGTACCCGCGGTGCGGCACGCGGTCGCCGCCGGTGACATCGACCGGGCAGCCGACCTCGCCGAGCTTGCCATACCCGCGTTGCAGCGCGACCGACAGGAGGCGACCATCGCCGCCTGGCTCAAGGTCATCCCGGACGAGGTGGTGCAGACGAGACCCGTGCTGGCGCTGGGTTTCATCGGGGCCCTGATGTCGAGTGGCCAGTTCGCCGGTGTCGAGGAACGCCTGACCGACCTCGAGCAGCACGTCCAGGCATCGGGGCCTGAGCGCGACGCAGGCGGGCCACCGCCGGGGCCACCGCCGGGGACGGTCGTCCTCGACCGGGACGAGTGGGACCGGCTGCCCGCTGCGCTCGAGTTGTACCGCTCCGCGCTGTCGCTGATCCACGGCGACCCGGCCGCGGCCATCGCCCACGCCGACCTGGCCACCTCCATCGCGGCCGCCGATGACCACCTGACCCGCGCCGGAGCCGCCGCCACTGCCGGGCTCGCGCGATGGGCCGGTGGAGACCTGGAGGAGGCGCACCGCTCGTACTGCGAGCTGCGTGGAGGGGCTGCGCAGGGACGGGCACATCTCCGACGTGCTGGGCTGCTCCATCACCCTGGCCGACATCCGCATCACCCAAGGTCGGCTCAGCGACGCGCTTCGGACCTACACCGACGCGCTGCGCCTCGCCGAAGACGACCCGCTGCCGGTGACGCGGGGAACCGCCGACATGCACGTCGGCATCAGCGGTGTCGCCTGTGAACGCAACGACTTGGCGACCGCGGCTCGCCACCTGCAGCTGAGCCGGGAGCTCGGCGACGCGGCAGGTCTGCCACAGAACCCGTACCGCTGGCGCGCCGCCGAGGCCCGCCTGCTCGCAGCGCAGGGAAAGCTGCCTGAGGCAATCGAGATCCTCGATGAGGCCGAGCAGGTGTACTTCGGGGACTTCGCCCCGAACGTGCGCCCCATCGCCGCGCGGCGCGCACGACTGCACCTCGCTCGTGGCGACCTGGCCTCTGCGACGTCCTGGGCGCGCGACGCAGCGACCTGGCCGCCGACGACGAGCTCTTCTACATGCGCGAGTTCGAGCACATCACCTTGGCGATGGTGCTGCTGGCTCAGCACCGGGCCGGGCACTCACCAGCGGCCGTACACGTGGCGAGACGGCTGCTCGAGCGGCTGCTGGCGGCAGCGGAAGCCGGTGGGCGGATCGGAAACGTGATCGAGATCCTGGTGCAGCTGGCGCTGGCCTCCCAGGCCGAAGGTGAACGGTCGCGGGCCACGGACCTGCTGGGTCGCGCGCTGGTCCTGGGCGAGCCTGAGGGCCACATCCGGGTCTTCCTTGACGCAGGACCAGCCCTGAGCGCGGTGCTGCGCAGTGTCGGGCGGGACTCGCCCGGGGGTCAGCACGCGCGCGCAGTGCTGGCCGCCGGTGCGCAGGAGCCGCGGCGGCCCGACGGCCCTGTCAGCGGCAGACCTGCGACACCGGCACAGCCTCTCGTCGACTCGCTCAGCGAGCGTGAGCTCGACGTCTTGCGGCTGCTCGACAGCGACCTGGGTGGGCCCGACATCGCGCGTGAGCTCAGCGTGTCGGTGAACACCGTGCGCACCCACACCCGCCACATCTACGCCAAGCTCGGTGTCACCAGCCGACGCGAAGCCGTGCGCGAGGCCGCACGACTGGATCTGCTGCGCCACCCCAACCGCTGACGTCCCAACACCATCCCGGGGACCTCGGACCGCGTTACGGCCCGTTGCTCGGCTGAACTGCCGAAAAATCATCAACCCGCTCACCAAATGTGATGACGCCTGCTCACCAAGTCCGCTCCTAGCGTGCACGTACCGCACCAGCCAAGGAGCACCGATGAACACCCCGCCCACCGACCGAGCACCCCACTCCGGTTGGTACACCATCCGGATCAAGGGCCGCCTCGCATCCCGCTGGGCCAGCCACTTCGACGGAATGACCCTGACCCCCGGCGACGACGGCACCACCCTCATCCAGGGCCTCGTCGTCGACCAGGCCGCACTGCACGGCCTGCTCCAACAGGTCCGCGACACCGGACTGGCCCTGATCTCGGTCACTCAAGCCGGACCCGACCAACCCGCCAGCTCCACACCCCCCATCACCCACCCCCGCTAGCCACGCAGCCACCAACGAAGGAGAAAGTCATGACCACCACCGCCCACACCCCCGCCAACAAGCGTTCCCAGCGCGCGCCGATGACTCCGTCGCGAAGGACCGCCTACGTCGTCGGGGTGCTGTTCGTGATCACCTACATCACGTCCATCGCCGCCAAGTTTGCGTTCTACCCACCGTTCCTCGACAACGCCGACTACATCGTCGGCGACGGCGAGGACACCCGCGTGCTGTGGGGCGCCTTCTTCGAGATGATCCTCATCATCGCCAACATCGGCACCGCCGTCGCGCTGTACCCGGTCCTCAAGCGGCGGTTCCCGGCGCTGAGCCTCGGATTCGTCACCGCACGGGTCATGGAGAGCGTCTTCATCGCCGTCGGCATCCTCAGCGTCGTCACGCTCGTGACCATGCGACAGGACTTCTCGGACGCAGCCACCGGCGCGGACGCCAGCCCTCGCGATCACCAGCCACGCCCTGGTCACGCTGCAGGAGTGGACGTTCAACCTTGGGCCCGGCTTCGTCGTCGGCGTCGGCAATGGCCTCCTGCTCGGTTACATGATGTACAAGACCGGCCTGGTTCCCCGCGGCATGGCCATGCTCGGACTCGTCGGCGGCCCACTCGATCTGCCTGTCAGGCACGGCCGTCATCTTCGGAGTCATCGAGGCCGACTCGAGCGTGAAGACGCTCGCCAGCATTCCGGAGTTCTTCTGGGAGCTCAGCTTCGGCGTGTACCTGATCGTGAAGGGCTTCAAGCCCTCGGCCATCACCACTGAGGTGGACGCACGATGATCACCGTCGAACGAGGTCACCCGGACCTACGGCAACTTCACTGCCGTCAACGACGTCACCTTCACCGCTGAACCTGGTCGCGTGACCGGCTTCCTCGGCCCCAACGGGGCCGGAAAGTCCACCACGATGCGTATCATCGTCGGCCTCACCGCACCCACCCACGGCATCGCGCACGTGCTCGGCCGCCGGTTCGCTGACCTGCCCAACCCCGGCCTCGAGGTCGGTGTCCTGCTCGACGCCTCCGCCCAGCACGCCGGCCGCACCGGCCGTGAGGTCCTCACCCTGGCGCGCAAGACGATGGGCGTTGCCGGCAAACCGGGTCGAGGAGATGCTCGAGCTGGTCGGCCTCACCGACGGTGAAGCCGGCCGGCGAGTCCGTGACTACTCCCTGGGCATGAGACAACGCCTCGGTATCGCCCATGCGCTCCTCGGTGACCCCGAGGTGCTCATCCTCGACGAGCCTGCCAACGGTCTGGACCCCGCCGGTATCCGCTGGATGCGCGACCTGCTGCGCGGCTACGCCGACCGCGGCTCCACCGTGCTGCTGTCCTCCCACCTGCTCCACGAGATCGAAGTCGTCGCCGACGACCTGGTCGTCATCGGGCACGGCCGCATCGTCACCCAGGGCAGCAAGAGCGACCTCCTCTCAGCTGCCGGCACCCAGGTCCGCACCCGCCATCCCGACCAGCTCGCAGACGCCCTCACGACCGCAGGTCTCACCTACACCGACACCACCCCCACACTGCCGGGAACGACCGGGTCCGCTGCACCTGCCTCAGCGCACCTCCTGCGCATCGACGCCGACACCGAACGGGTCGGCCACCTCGCCCACCGAGCTGGGGTGCCCCTCATCGAACTCCGAGCCGCCGATGGCGCCGGCCTGGAGGAGATGTTCCTCGAGCTCACCGCAGACACCCAACGCGAAACCCACCCGACCACCCGCCCGCAAGGAGCAGTCGCATGACCACCACGACCCCCGCCACCAGCACCATCCCCGCCGCCGGGGGCGACACGGAACGGACCGACGCCGGCCCGCCACCGGCCCACCGGGCTCCCGCCTCCCCCCCTCGCCGCATCCCTTTGACGCGGACCGTCGCCGTCGAGCTGCGCAAGTCCTTCGACACCCGCTCCGGCTTCTGGCTGCTCGCCGGCATCGGCCTTGCCGCCCTGTTCACCACCGGTGCCGTCATCGCCTGGGCGCCGGCGAGCGAGTTCAGCTACAGCCAGTTCACCCTGGCCATCGGGGTCCCAATGACGGTCATCCTGCCGATCATCGCGGTGCTGTCCGTCACCGCCGAGTGGAGCCAGCGCACCGGCCTGACCACCTTCACCCTTGTCCCGCGCCGCGGGCGTGTCCTGTTCGCCAAGGCCCTCGCGGCTGGACTGGTCGCGCTCGCCGCGACCGCGGTCGCCTTCGCAGTCGGCGCCGTGGGGAACGTCATCGGGGCAGCGATGGCCGGAATCGACCCGGTGTGGGACCAAGGCCTCGCTGACATCTGCTACTTCGCGCTCGGCAACACACTTCTGCTCCTAGTCGGGTTCATCTTCGGAGCGCTGATCCGCAACTCACCGGGTGCCATCGTCGGCTACATGGTCTACGCCTTCGTGGCCCCCGGCCTGCTCGCCTTCCTCGCGTTCAATCAGGCCTGGTTCCGCGACGCCCGCCCCTGGGTCGACCCCAAGTTCAACCAGGACGCCCTCCTGCAGGGAAGCCTCTCCGGTGACGGCTGGACCCACCTGGCCGTCACCACCACCGTTTGGCTGGTGCTCCCTCTGATGGTCGCGGTCCTCAACCTGCTTCGCTCAGAGGTGAAGTGACCGACCGCCCTCGCGAGCATGACGTCGGGCTGCGGTCGACGCCCAGGGCGCTGAGGGTTGTAGGTGCTGGCGTCGGTGCAACGCATGACGTCTTCCTTGTCAGATGGGGTCGCTGAGGTGTCGTACTGGATGCCGCGCCGGACTTGCCGGGCCCGTTCGGGGCCGGCGAGTCGAGCGACCAGGTGCAGTGCCATGTCGATACCGGCGCTGACGCCCGGCAGAGGTGATGAGGTCGCCGTCGTCGACCCAGCGGTCGGGGCTGCGGCGGACCTGCACGGTGGGGTCAAGCCCGCGCAGCTCGTCCATCGCAGCCCAGTAGGTCGTCGCCGGCCGCTCGCGGAGCAGCCCGGCAGCAGCGTAGACCAGAGCGCCCGTGCAGACACTGGTCATCAACGGGACGGTCGCGCGTTGGGCGCGAACCCACTCGAGGTGTTTCAGGATCGCGCAGAAGCCCCCGGGTGCCTTCGCCGCCTGGGTAGATGAGCACCTGCAGGGGTGGTGCGTCCGCGATGGCGTGGTGTGCGCCCAGAACCAGGCCTTTGGATGCGGTCACCGGCAGACCGTCCCGGAACATGCAGGACACGGCCCAGCCGTCGTCTCGGTGGTTGCGGGTCCAGTGCGGCCAGTACTTCCCACGGCGCCGAACGGCGTCGAGCTCTTCGACGCCGTTGAATAGCAGGATGGCGATGTGGTGTGTGGGAACGTGATGGGCTCGTTGGTCATGTTCTCAGCGTGCCTTCAGAAGAGAGCGGATCCGGGGTCTTCCGCTCTGGAGAACCCTCGCCCACTGAAGAGCTGTCATTCTCTGGCGGCGTGGGCGAGTGCCGAGGGTGTCTCGCGGCCGACGATCGCCGAGGCCTGGTGGACGAGCTCGTCGTTCTCCAGGGCCTCCACCATGAACAGGGCAAAGTCCACTCGACGCGCGAGGTTGCTCGCCAGGATTGGATCGCCTACGTGCTCGCTCCACACGGGCAGGCCCTGGCTTTCGCCCTCCTCGAGGTCGCTGCCGCGCACGACTGTCCACCGGGTGTCGCCGGCAAACACCCGCCGGCATGCCTCCACCTGGTCATCGAGGTCGACCTTTCGAGCGAGTCCGCCAGCCGGCCGAAGACGTTCACCATCACCTTGAGCTTCCACGAATACACGTCCTGGCCGTCGCGGGTGATGTGCCACCCGCACGAAAACACAAGGCGCGCGCCCCGGAGGTGCGTAGTCCAACACCGCCTGAGTCGTTCCCGTTGAGTACCCGTTGACGCCAACCGGGGTCATCACGACGCAGCACCCCGTCGCACCCGCGACCGCGCGCTTGATGACCTCGGGGTCGTCCGTTGCTCCCGGGATCACAGTGATACGCCCCTTGAAACCGGTCGAGACTTTCCCCACGCTTTCCTGCCGGCACACGCCGACCACCTCATAGCCCGATCGAACGCGTGCTGCACCATGTACCGCCCGAGTTTGCCGGACGCTCCGACGATGCAGACCCTCATCGTGTGCCTCCCGCAGCGGTCTGGACATCGGCGGAGCCGTACCCGTCCTGCAAGAGACTTGTCGAAGTCCCGGAGTTCGAGAACATCCGCCTTTCCGTAGGTGTTCTTCGGACGATCGCTTTCCATGGGCTTTCTTCCTTCTGAGGGGCCCGGTCCGACCGGCATTCGTTGCATACTTACGTTGTCCCGTAGATCGGCGCGGGTCAATGCATGTGCAGGTTCCCGCTCCGCCGGTGACCTGGGTGGACGGCATCTTGACGAACGCCACGACTGCGAGCAGCACGGCGACGATGGCAGCTGCGACGAACGCGCGGGAGAACCCAGCGACGGCTCCAGCCAGGCTGGTGGATGCTACGGCGGGCAAGGTGACTTTAAAGAGGGATTCGCCGTCGCTCCTGGCTGTTTTCACAAATTACTCGAACAATTGGACTCGACTGGTCAGCGGACAACAGGGAGGCACGCATCGCTTCTCTTCGTGAGCATCTCAAAAGCGACCGATTGTAGAGTGAAGCCAATTTTTTGGCGGGGGCTGCGGGCTCGGGCAATCAGTGAGTCGCTGACGGAGCCCTCGAGCGAGGACGCGGCCCCGCCACCGGCAGCAAGAACTCGTCAGCTGACGCGGCGAGATGACACACCGTATGAACGACTACGGCCGAGCCGACTGGATTCGCTACTGGGGTTGAGGCCTGGCGCGATTCCACCGCTTGGACTACTTCATCCATGCCGACCCGGTCGCCTGAGTTCCGACCGTCGCCGCGGTTGGCGAGGTGCGAACGTCGTGCAGTCAGTATGCGTTGCAGGAATTCACCGAGCATCTGCATTTCCTTGGATGGGAATGAAAGAACGTTTGAATGTCGCTGGCTCAAGAGTTTCTGAGAGCGCAGGTCGGTAGGTGTTGCGAAGCCAGTAACGCCCAGCAGCGTCGGTGAAGGCGCGGACTTGAAGTTCAGGCGCACGGGGTGGGCCATGCCCCAGGTCATAGCCGACTTTCACAACGACTGCTTTCTCCCCTTTCGGCGCAACTGAGAACCATTCAGCGGTAAGCCAAGCCATTGGCATAGGCTTATCGTTTCCATCCAGCAGCAGCTCATCCACGAGCACGCCAACCCGGGTGACTGGCGCCGCGCTGTCGTTCAGCACGTGTACCGCAACCTCAGCAACAGAGTAGTTTACTCCGGATGAGTTCTTGCCTCGCCGATCCGCGTCGTAGTCATATCCATCGTCGAGAATCTCTGGCCCAAGCCCACACACTCGAAGCTTGATCCTTTCTCGCCGCCAATTCCTGGGCGGCCTGCCGTCTCCGGTTGGCCATATGCTTCCAGATGCCAGCGACGATTGCGGTAATGAAGGTCAGTACCGTCGCCAGCGATGACCAAGCGGCTAAATCCACGGCCTCGAGGCTCACGTTGCAGCCGGACCACCTTGGCATCTCGTGATCTGCTGGATCAGGGAACCGGACGTCTGTCCAGTCGAGGCTCGGTTCGGCCTCGATGTGGCTGGCCGAAGGGCACCAATCTAGTCTGCTGTGTCGCGCTCACCGCAGCGCAAGAGCACGTCTTTGGTGCAGAGGTGCCGCCACCCACGCTCGTTGTCGCCAACAAGAACCGTCAGCTAGTCGGTTTGCTCTCTCCGTTGCGTGTGAGCGCCAGCAACACACCCCCAACCTGTGACTGCCGAGCACCTACGAGTTCCGGGCGGTCCTGGCCAGCTTCGTGTCAGTTGCGGACCCGCTTGTCGCGTGCCGCACGAGATTCGTGCAGGTTGGCCACCTCCTGTTGAGCAGAGACAGTAGCGTCTTCATGGGCGGAAAGGGCTACCTTCGCGAGGAAGCGGATGCGGCTAGGTAGCGCAGGGCGCCTGGCCGGCAGGACCAATCATTGACCTCGCGCCGCGGACCCTCCTCGGGTGCAGACGTGCTCTGGCCACCGCTCATCAAGGTTGGCGACGAACGCGACCAGATCCTCTTGGCGCACCCGCCGGCAGCCGCCTATGCGGACGGAGCGTAGGGCACCGCCGGCCATGAGCTCCTAGACCTTGGCGCGGCTCATGCCCAGACGCACAGCCACGTCTGGGACCTTCAGCAGCATTGCTTCCATGTCGACTCCTCGAACGTCGGTACACCCATAGGTGACGGCGACCCGACAGCGTGGACAACACCGGATCACTCAAAGCCGACAGCGAGCTTTGTGGCCGAGGATCGACCTCACCAGTCTCCTCACCACACGTCTCACCACCGAAGACTTGGTGGATGAGCGCCTCACGACCTGTGATCAGGGCAATGTGGTGGCGACATCTGCTGCCAAATTGCTGCTAGCACCCAGAAGACCCTCTCGCTCCTGTGAGCGAAAGGGCCTCTGACCAGCGGTTCCATTCTGGTAGCGGGGGCAGGATTTGAACCTGCGACCTCTGGGTTATGAGTGCCGTATCCGGCTCACCAACCGCCTCACATTCCCCTCGACTGTGAGCCACTATGAGCGTAAAGCCGCAGGTCAGGCTCGCATTGAGTTTCCGCTGACCTTCGCCACCTTCCGCCGAACTTCGGGGCAAGGTCTGCGGACACTGTGCGGACATCAACTCTCTCGAGGATCTCGTGGAGGCAGCATGACGTGGATCAGGATCCGGACCACCGACGACGGCGACACCCGGTACGTCGCCTGCTACCGCGACCCCGAAGGCCGACAACGCTCCGCCGGCACCTTCTCCTCCCGCCGCGCCGCGCAACGCGCCGCCCACCGCGAAGAAGCCAAGGTCCGCGACGGCGCCTGGCACGACCACTCCCGCGGCCAGGTCGCCTTCGCCGTGTACGTCGAAACCGTCTGGCTGCCGTCCAAACAGGTCGAGACCTCCACCCTCACCGCGTACCGGTCCTGCCTCGACAAGCACTTCATCCCCGTCTTCGGACGCCGGCCGATCGGCGAGATCCTGCCGTCCGAGGTGCAGCGCTGGGTGAGTACCGCCACCGAGGCCGGCCTGTCGGCCGCGTCGGTGCGGAAGTACCACACCATGCTGCACTCGATCTTCGAACGTGGCCACGCTGCGCAACTGGATCGAGGAGCGTTACGCCGGCCCGTTCGGCTTTACCGTGACCGCCCCCTGGATCGAGGTGTCAACGCAGGCTCGCGGCAGGTTCCTGTCGCACAGGACGCGCCCCCCATGAGTCTCGCGTCCGCGAACGCATGCCCGGTCGTGATCGACCCCGGCACGGGGAACTTCGACATCTGCACCTGGAGCACACCGCCGAACTTCGGCGACTTCGCGGCCGCTCGACGTCGAGCCTCTGCCGAACCAGCATCACACCGCCCAGAAGGACGCGCCCCTTCGTGCGGACCATAAGCCACGGCCGTGGTCAGGCACCGCCGCCTGAGTTCTCGTAGGTCCGCCTCCCACCATGCGACCACCGACCCGAGATCCTCGCGAGATAACGCAATCGGTCATGCTCGAACCCATCCCCAGACGTGCGCCTCGAGCGACGGCGAGCCCGGCGATCGGCAAGATCAGCCGGCTAGCCGGTTGATCTTGCGGATCTGCTTGTCGAAGACGCGGGCGGGAACGAAGCGGCGCAAGGCGCTGACTCGACGAGCCGTGGTGCCGGCGGGGTATCGAAGTCGGGGGTTGGCGTCGGTGACCGCTGCGACGATGACCTTCGCCACCGTGGCTGGGTCGTCACCGTTGTTTGTCGAGTTCGCCATCACTTCGGCGAACGTCTCCCGCTGCCGTGCGTAGGCAGGGATGAGCACGTCGGGACGCACCATGGCCGCGTCGAACGTCGTCGAGGTGGGTCCGGGCTCGACGAGCAGCACGCGGACGCCGTACTCGCGGACCTCGTGATCCACCGACTCCGAGTAGCCCTCGAGCGCGTGCTTGGATGCGACGTACACCGCCATGTGCGGCTGCGGGACGAGGCCGGCGACGGACGAGACGTTCACGATACGTCCCCGCCCCTGCGCGCGCATGTGTGGCAGCACTGCCTTCATCATCCGGATCACGCCGACGACGTTGACGTCGATGACCTTGCGGTCCTGTGCGACGGAGAGCTCCTCGGCGGCACCTGCGGAGCCGATGCCTGCGTTGTTGACCAGGACGTCCAGCCTGCCGAACCGCCCCAGCACGTGCTCGACGGTCGCCGTCACGGACGCATCACGGGAGACGTCGAGGTCCACGAAGGTCAGGCCCTCGCGACCGGTGAGCGTTGATGCGTCGCGGCTCGTCCCGACTACTTGGAACCCGGCTTCGACCAGACGGATGGCGACCTCCTTGCCGATGCCGGAGGAGGCGCCGGTCACGAGTGCTACTGGCTGCTGCGCTGTCATGGTGAACTCCTTCACTCATTTGTATGTCAATCATAATATTATGTTCGTCAGACCAGAGGGTATGGTGACTCGAAAGGCAAGTCAGCCCGTTCAGGAGGTGGAGGAACGCATGGGGCGCTACGGCAGCGAGCGCAAGGAAGCCACTCGTCGGCGCATCGTCGAGACGGCGGGTCGCCGGCTCAAACGAGACGGCATCGACGGATCCGGGATTGCCACTCTGATGGCCGACGCCGGGCTCACCAATGGCGCCTTCTATGCGCACTTCGACTCCAAGGACGACCTCGTTGCGACGGTCGTCGGCGACCAGCTCAGTCGGCAGGCGTCGGAGTTCAGCGAGCTGCCGGGCAGCCGTGCCGGACTCGAGGTCTTCGTGCGCGAGTACTTGTCCCCTGGACACCGGGACCACCCTGACGTCGGCTGCCCGTCGGCAGCACTGCTCGACGAGGTAGGGCGGTGCACCGCACCGACCAAGAAGGCGTACACGGCCGGCGCCAAGGCGATCCTGCACGAGATCTGCACACGCCTCGCCCCGGAGGATCCCAAGTCGGCGCGCGGGACTGCGCTCTTGCTGTTCACGATGCTCGTCGGATCGATGCAGCTTGCCCGCGCGCTGTCCGACAAGAAGCTGTCGAACGCCGTCCTCGAGGAGGGCGTCCGGAGCGCGCACGCGATTCTCAACGGCGAGACGACGTAAGCAGGCCAAGGCCCCCCGTGAACCGACCCACGGGCCGCGGGGGTTGCCATCCCGGCATTTCTTGATTAGCGTACGATCATAATCTAATCGCCATCAAGGAGCCGGCCATGCCCGTCATCACCTCGTACCAGGACGCCACAACCAAGACAGCGGATGTCGGCGGCACGACCTTCGCCTACCGCGACCTCGGTCCCCGGACCGGTACGCCAGTCATTTTCCTCAACCACCTCGCGGCGGTCCTGGACAACTGGGATCCGCGGGTCGTCGACGGCATCGCTTCGCACCGTCGGGTGATCACCTTCGACAACCGCGGCGTCGGCGCGTCGGAGGGCAGGACGCCGAGCTCGATCGCCGAGATGGCGAAGGACGCGGTTGACTTCATCCGGACTCTCGGGTTCGACGAGGTCGATCTGCTCGGTTTCTCGATGGGCGGCTTCGTGGCTCAGGTCATCGCCGAAGACCAGCCTGATCTCGTCCGCAGGATCATCCTCGCCGGCACCGGTCCTGCGGGAGGCAAAGGCATCGACAAGGTCACGTTCCTCACGTACCTGGACGTGGCCAGGGGTGCCTTGACCTTCCGCGACGCGAAGTACTACCTGTTCTTCACCGAGACGGCGAAGGGCCGGTCAGAGGCGCGAGCGTTCCTGAAGAGGCTGAAGGAGCGCACGGACGACCGCGACAAGGCGATCTCCGTCCGCTCGTTCCGGGCCCACCTGAAGGCCATCCACGGCTGGGGCGTGCAGCAGCCGACAGATCTCTCGCGCATCCAGCAGGCGGTGTTCGTCGCGAACGGCGACCACGACCGGATGGTGCCCACCCAGAACTCGGCCGACCTCGCCCGTCGACTGCCCAACGCCCAGCTCACGATCTACCCCGACGCCGGACACGGGGGCATCTTCCAGCACCACACAGAGTTCGTCCCGGAAGCGCTGGACTTCCTCGCTGCCTGACAGTCACCGACCGCAAAGGACCGCCATCATGAAGGCATTCGTCGTCAACAAGTACGGCGAGGACGGTCTGCGCGCCGCCGAGCTGCCAGTGCCGACCGTCGGAAGACGTGAGGTCCTGGTCCGGGTGAGCGCCGCGAGCATCAACCCACTGGACAAAATGACCCGCAACGGCGAGTTCAAGCGGCTGATCAAGCGCAAGACGCCCTTCGTGCTCGGCCACGACATGGCCGGCGTGGTCACCGAGGTCGGCGCCGACGTGCGCGACTTCAAGGTCGGTGACAAGGTCTACGCCCGTCCTCGTGACCTCCGGATCGGCACGTTCGCCGAATTCATCGCGATCGACCAGGACGACGTCGCGCCCAAGCCGAACTCGGTCACACTCGAGGAAGCCGCCGCCGTACCGCTGGTCGCCCTGGCCGCCTGGCAGATCCTCGTCGACCGCGCACACCTGCAGCCCGGTCAGAAGGTGCTCGTCCACGCCGGAGCCGGCGGCCTCGGCTCGACCGTCATCCAGCTCGCCAAGCACCTCGGCGCCGTCGTCGCGACCACCACCAGCACCGCCACCGCAGAACCTGGTCAGGAAGCTCGGGGCCGACGTCGTCGTCGACTACACCAAGCAGGACTTCTCCAAGGCGATGTCCAACTACGACCTCGTGATCGACTCCCTCGGGGGCCAGAACCTAGAGAAGTCCCTCACCGTGCTGAAGCCAGGCGGCCTCGCCATCGGCGTAGCCGGCCCGCCAGACGCCGGGTTCGCCAGGCGGCTCGACGCGCCGTCGATCCTGCGCGTCGTCATGAGCCTGCTCAGCCGCAAGATCCGCAAGCAGGCCAAGGCACTCGACGTGCGCTACGAGTTCTTCTTCATGCAGGCCAGCGGCTCCCAACTGCGCGAGCTCGGCGCCCTGTATGACGCCGGCGTCCTCCGGCCGGTCATCGACAGGACATTCCCGTTCGAGCAGACAACCGACGCCATGGCGTACGTCGAGCAGGGCCGCACCAAGGCCGGCAAGGTCGTCGTCACGATGCATCCTCTTACCGATGTCGGGTCGTTCGCGGACTGACGACCAGGCGCACCTACCGACTCCGTGGTTCCACGGCAGATCAAGCATTCGCCAACCTTCAGTACGTCCCCCAGACGCACAACATCAAACTGAACGCCTCGGCCCCGGCCCCCGTCGATGCTGCCGCTGGTCTTCCGTCACCGGACCCCCATCTGCAGGAGGCCGTCTTGACTGAGTTGGGCCAAAATGCTGACCAGGTACCCGGCTGTCATTGACTGGCTCGGTGAGCGGGAGTCGGCCTAGCCCACGATCCGTGGGGTCGGGGGATCATGCTTGCCCGACCGCTCACTGCTGGTTGGTGCATTGTCCTGCCCGACCAACACCTCCGGGTGGTCGGCGTCGAAGGTCGACGCCTGGCGGTGGGTGAGCTCCTGACCGGCGCCGGAGAAGCCGTGGATGGTCGAGCGGCTGTGGGTGCCGCTGACCCAGTGGTTGGTCGCGCGGAACTGGAACTTGGCGATGTCGGGGTTAGCCTTGACGGCGTCCAGCGTGGCGATCAACGTGGCCGTGTCGAAGCCGTTGCGTCTCGGAGTGTCGGTGGTCGTCATGTCGCTGCTCTCTTTCGTGTGGTGGTGGTTCGTGCGGGAGCAGATCGCAGGCATCGGAGGCATGCCGTCCCGGGAGTCGTCGGCAACCGGCAGGCGAAGGCCCGTGGCACCGGGCGGCGAACACCGCGGGCCGGCTGCCGTCCGTCCGGAGAACCGCTCTGTTGCCGGCTATGCAGTCGACGGCTGCGGCAGCAGGCCCAACTGTGTGAGCAGCGAGACCTGGTCGTAGTAGAGGTCCGCACCGACCACACGCCCGCTGGAGTCGAAGTGCCACATCTCGCAGAGCGGCAGGGTGAACTCCCGGCCGCTAGCTGGGAATGGGCCGAGCGGCCCGTCGTGGGTGCCAATCACGGTGAAGGTGCACACCACCGTGTTGCCGGCGTCGATGTATCGCGGATCGGTGATTCGGATGTCGGAGCTGGCCCGGACCCATCCGGCCAAGAATTCGTCCCGGAACTCCTGGGGGGTCTTGAAAGTCCGGCTCTGCGCGTGATCGATCCACGTGATGTTCTCGATGTATCGCCTGGTCATGGCCTCGAAGTCCCTCTGGTTGAAGGCCTGGTGACCGGCGCGGTAGGTCTCGACGTTTCTGGATGCCATGACTTCTCCTCTGTCGGCTCTGGGTTGCAGATACGAGGGAATCGTGGCGGCCGCCGCTTGCGCGAAGCCTTCGCCGACCTTTCCGTAAGGTTGCTGTCATGCAGTGCACGACCAGGATCGGTCGTTCTGGGGTCGCCAGATGAGCGGGTGGGCCAGGGCAAGGATCCAGCTGTGCGGTCGCTTCGTCGTCGACGTCGACGGGATCCGCATCGAAGATACGCTGCCCGGCCGCAGAGGGCGTGTCCTGTTCGCCTACCTTGTCCTCAACCGCGGCCGTCCAGCGTCCCGCGGTGCACTGCTGATGGCCGGTTGGGGGGAGGACGCCCCGGCAGAGGCGGGAAATGCGCTGACAGTGCTGATGTCCAAACTGCGCCACCAGGTGGGCGCCGACCATCTTCGCGGGCGGACGGAGATCGAGCTACTGCTGCCGCCGGCGACCTTCGTCGACGTCGAGGCAGCCTTGGAAGGCGCCCACCGGGCGGAGTCCTGCATCGCCGTCGGGCGGTGGGCGCAGGCATGGGGTCCGGCCGGGATCGCCTACCACGTCGCCACCAGGCCGTTCCTCACCGGAATGGAGGCGCCCTGGATCGATCAGTGGCGCCGCCGCCTGGAAGACGTCCGACTGCGCGGGCTGGAGTGCTTTGCCGCCGCCAGCCTCGGCCTTGGCGGCGCGGCGCTTGCGCAAGCGGAGGAACGCGCCCGGATGATGACTGAACTGGCGCCCTACCGCGAAAGCGGACACCGCCTGCTGATGGAAGCGCTCGAGCAGCGCGGCAACGTCGCCGAAGCGCTCCGCGCTTACGAGCGGCTACGAGTCCTACTCCGAGAGGAACTCGGGATCGCACCCAGCCCCGCCCTGCGGGCCATCCACCAACGACTGCTGCTCCAGAGCGCCGGCAGCTAGAGTCATGCGTCGCCCCGATCGATCGCGTGGGTGATCGCGTCCGCCGAACCCGCGACGATAGCTGCGCGTACCAACGGGTCATAACTGAACACTAGAGAAGCTCGGCCTGAGCCAGGAGATCCTCCCGAGTCACGTTGCCAACCAGCTCAGGGTGCAACACACCCATGTGCTCCTGCACGCTCCTCCACAAGTCATCATCGTCGTCGCCTTGGATGACATATCCACACATGCACACGATCCTCAGCGCCACCGCCAGCCTCCAGGTCAACCCAGCCCGATCTTGACGCCCGCACATTGAGTTCGCAAGGTCCCCCCGACACGCTGGTCGCCGCCAAGGGACAAGACCATCGCCCCGACCTCTCCCCAGTGGTGACGCTGGTAAAGGCACCCGCTGGGTCACCGCCCGAGCCGGCGTCGAGTTTATCGTCACCGTGGCTTCTCACGACTAGGGTCGCGCCGGGCCCTGGTCATCGCGAGCTCAACGACAGCAGCGAATTCCCTTCCACCTCCGCCCACGGCAGGCACATCGCGTTCAGTTCGCTGGCATCCGACCTGATCCGAGGCGACACCAACCACCGCACGGACGTCTTCGCCTGGGACCCGCGCACTAACAGACCCCTCGCAGACTGGTTGAGCGCGACGCGGCCGCGTCGGACTTTCTGCAGGATTGATTCGGCTGTGGCGGTCCAGGTCAGTGGTTTTGGGTTGGCGTTGCTGGCTTTGCGGTAGTTCTCGATGCTGGCGATCAGGTCGGGGACGCTGGGGAAGCTGCCGCGGCGGATGTTCTTTGGACCGCACCGGGATTGATGGGGGCTCTCAACTCCCTGGAGGATGAGAGCCGTGGCAGCACCGAGGAAGTATCCGGACGAGATGCGGGACCGAGCGGTTCGGCTCGTCGCTGATTTGCTTGAGGATCCCGAGCTTGCGCTCAGTGTGACTTCTGCCTGCGCTCGGGTTGGTGAGCAGTTGGGGGTTGACCGCGACACGTTGCGGGGTTGGGTCAAGCAGGGCCAGATCGACGCTGGCGCCCGGCCGGGCATTTCGTCCGGTGATCGTGCCCGGCTGGTTCGGCTGGAGAAGGAGAACCGTGAGTTGCGGCGGGCGAACGCGATCTTGAAGACGGCTTCGGCTTTCTTCGCGGCGGAGCTCGACCGCCCACAACCACGCTCGTGAGGTTCATCGACGAGCACAAGCACAACACCGTCGTTGTGGCGGACGGCGAGCCGGGGCTGGTCTTCGGGGTCGAGACACCCGAGCCGAAATGAAGTCAAGGGGCGGCGGGCGCGGCTGTGGTCGTGACGACGCCGACTGGGTCGCCGAAGGCTTGTTCCTCGTTGTAGGGCTGGCCGGTGTGTAGGCAGTGGTAGAGCTGGCCGAGGAACCGGTTGTAGAGGTTGCGGAGGGCGGCGGCGTGGCCGTCGCCGGTGGAGCGCCGTCGGTCGTAGTGCTGTCGCGCGCCGGGTGAGTGGGTGAGTGCGGCGAAGGTCCAGTTGTAGCCGGCCGAGGCGAGTCGGTGGTTCTTCACTCGGCGGTGCATCACCAGATGGCTCTTGCCCGAAGCTCGGGTGACGGGGGCGGCGCCGGCGTAGGCCTTGAGTGCCCGTGCGTCGTCGAAGCGGTCGGGGTCGTCGCCGAGCTCGGCGAGGACGCGAGCGCCGGTCAGCGGTCCAGTCCTGGGAAGCTGGTGATGATCTCGGCGTGCGGGTGCCTGTCGAAAGCGGCTGCGGTGGCTGCCTGCAGCTGCTCGGCAGCGGTGACGGCGGCGTCGAGCCGGGTCAGGATGGCCAGCGCGGCGTGTCCGTAGGCGTCCTCGACCTCGGCTGGGTGACGCATCGCCTCGGCGCGGAAGATCCCGTGCAGCCGCTCGACCCAGCTGTCGAGGTTGCGGCGACGCCCAGCCTTGGTGAGCAGTGAGCGGATCCGGGTCTTGGTGAGCCGAGCGGCAGCGGCTGGCGTGGCGGCGGCGGCAAGGACGGTGCGGGCCTCGGAGCTGGCCAGTCCGACGTGCTTGACGTGGAAGGCCTCTAGCGCGGCGGGAAAGTACTCCCGCAACAGGGATCGCAGCTGGTTGGCGGCCTGTTGGCGCTGCCAGGTCGCGTCCTGACCGGCCCTGGCCAGGACGGCCACGGCGCGGACCAGGTCGCTGTCCTTGGGTAATGGGCGATGAGCGTGCCGGTCGGTGCGCAGCACGTGGGCCAGCATGAGCGCATCAGCGGCGTCGAACTTGGTCCGGGTGACCGCGGTGCGTTCGCGGTAGCGAGCGGCGGCCATCGGGTTAATCACCACGACGTCACGTCCGGTGCTGACTAGGCAGGCCACCAGCAGCCCGCGGCCCGTCTCGATCGCGACCGGGATCGGGTCGTCGGCACGGTCACCGTGCTCGCTGAGCAGCGTCATCAGCTCACTCAGGCCATCGGCAGTGTCAGGGATCCGGCGCCGCGCGATCTGCTGTCCGGAGTCGTCGACGAACGCGATGTCGTGGTGGTTCTCGGCCCAATCAATCCCGCAATACACGGTCATCTGGTCGTCCTTCCTATTGGCGACGGGGGCAATGTCCTCGCCCGACCGGACCACACGGCGTGCTAATGGAAGGGCTCGCTGGCCCGACACCCGATGAGTCGTTCGTGATCCCAGCTCACCTGACCGGTCTCGGTTTCGAGCAGGAGCTCGAGGCTCCGTCGTGTGTAGAGGTGTCCGGTCAAGCCGGCTCAGACAACGACATGCTCAACCGGCGATGCGCCACAACCGTGGACCTGCGGGCGGGTGTCGCCGGTCTCGACTGAGGACTCCTCGACCTGCCGATTTCTGAAGGCGTCCACCCGCCGTCCGCGGCCATTAGCCGATCTGCACCGTGCTGAGCCAGGCCGGCGTGCCGATCGCCCCGCAGACCTATTACGCGGCGATGAAGCGGCGGCCTTGTGCGCGGGTGCGGCGCGACCGGTGGCTGAAGACCGTGATCGAGCGGATCCACCGCGACAACTTCGGGGTCTACGGGGCTCGCAAGGTGTGGCGGCAACTCAACCGTGAACTGGCTGGCGATGGCATTTCGGTGGCCCGCTGCACCGTCGAGCGGCTGATGGGTGACCTGGGCCTGGTCGGCGCGGTACGCGGCAAGACCAAGCGCACCACCGTGTCGGCCCAGGCGGTGGCTGCGCGGCCAGCGGATCTGTTAGATCGCGACTTCACCGCTACCGCGCCGAACCGGCGCTGGGTGGCCGACATCACCTATGTGCCGACCTGGTCCGGCTTTGTCTACGTCGCGTTCGTGTCCGACCTGTTCTCCCGCCGGATCGTGGGCTGGCGGGCATCCACGTCGCTGCGTACCGACTTGGCCATCGACGCCCTCGAGCAGGCGCTGTGGCAGCGCGACCGCGACGGCCACTCGGTCACCGGGCTGGTGCACCACTCCGACCGCGGCAAGTACCTGTCGATCCGATACAGCGACCGGTTGGCCGCCGCCGAGGCGGTCGCCTCGGTCGGCTCTCGCGGCGACTCCTACGACAACGCCGCGGCCGAGTCGCTGATCGGGCTGTTCAAGACAGAGCTGATCCGCCGCGGCGGGCCCTGGCGCGGCATCGACGACGGTCGAGCTGGGCACCCTCAAATGGGTCGACTGGTTCAACACCCGCCGACTACACAGCGCCTGCGGCCACACCCCGCCGATCGAGCACGAGAAGACCTACTACAGTCACAACCCCGTCCCAACAACCAACGCCCAGACACCCGTCTTGGCAGAACCGAGCCTCCACTGAAACCGGGGCGGTTCAGGCCAGGTGGGAGACCGCCGCCAGCTGCGCCGGCGTCATCGAGTCGGGTTGGAACGGCAGCAGGATGGTGTTCGACATGGCATGCTCCCCGGCGATCTGACGACCAGGCCCCAGCCACGGATCGCCACACACGATGAGGCCCTTGATTGACGCTAGCCCGCCGGTCACGGCCGCGTTGCCGGTCGTCCTCAAGGGGCGAAGCGGCGGTGTGACGCACCCTTCGCGTCTAAATGAGTGCGTCCAGATGACGCGGGTCGGGACCTCCGGCCGTCCGCAACCAACCACCCAGGGCTCAAACGGTCGTGGCGAACTCCGCGTTCCGCGGAACCACGTGTGGTCAGATGGTCTCGAGCGAGCTGATGGCACGATCAGTTACCGGAACCAACCGCTGTCTCGCTGGCAACAAGTGCTTGTCGACGGCACATGAAGACTGGCTCCTGAGGGGAGATGGTCATGGCAGGCCCACTGCTCGAGACCAAGCTCCACGTCCCCAGGGGACGACGCGGTCTGGTAGCGCGTCCGAGACTGAGCGAGCGCCTGAGCCGCGGGGCGGAGTCGACGCTCACGCTCGTCTCAGCTCCGGCCGGGTTCGGTAAGACGACGTTGCTGGCCGAGTGGCTGGCAGGCGCGCCTGCCGAAGGACGGTCCGCGGCGTGGCTCTCGCTCGACCGGCGCGACAACGATCCCGCGTTGTTCTGGTCGTACCTTGTCGCCGCGCTGCAGGCAGCGTCGCCGGGGGTCGGTGCCGGTGCGCTCTTGCTCCTGCAGTCGTCTCAGACGCCGATCGAAGCGGTCCTCGCCACTCTGCTCAACGACCTCAGCGCCAGCTCGGACGACGTCGTGCTCGTGCTCGACGACTACCACGTCATCGACGCACGCGACGTACAGGACGGGATGGCCTTCCTGCTGGAGCACCTCCCCCCACAGATGCACCTGGTGATCGCCAGCCGCGCAGACCCGACGCTGCCGCTGTCTCGCTTGCGAGGGCGCGGCGAGCTCGTTGAGATCCGCGCCGCCGATCTGCGCTTCACGCCTGACGAGGCCGCGGCGTACCTAAACGAGGTGATGGGACTGGTGCTGACGGCGCAGGACGTCGCAGCGTTGGAGGGGCGCACGGAAGGGTGGATCGCCGCGCTCCAGCTGGCGGCGCTCTCGATGCAGGGCCGCGCCGACATCGCAGGCTTTATCGCGGGCTTTGCCGGGGATGACCGGTACATCATCGACTACCTGGTCGAAGAGGTCTTGCAGCGCCAGCCCGACAATGTCCGCAGCTTCCTGCTGAAGACCTCCATCCTCAGCCGGCTGAGCGGCCCGCTCTGCGATGCCGTGACCGGCCAGCACGGCGGCAAGCCCATGCTGGAGGCTCTCGATCGGGGGAACCTGTTCCTTATCCAGCTCGACGACCGCCGCCAGTGGTATCGCTACCAGCATCTTTTCGGAGACGTGCTGCGAGCGCATCTGCTGGACGAGCAGCCTGACCGAGTCCATGAGCTGCACCTGCGCGCGAGCGACTGGTACGAGCGGAACGGCGAACGATCCGAGGCGATCCGCCACGCGCTGGCCGCCGAGGATTTCGAGCGGGCGGCGGACCTGGTCGAGCTGGCGATCCCGGCCATGCGCAGGAGCCGGCAGGAGTCCACAGTGCGTGGCTGGCTCGAGGCGCTTCCCGGCGAGGTGGTCCAGGTCAGGCCCGTGCTGATTGTCGGGTATGCCGGAGCGTTGCTGCTGGGCGGCGAGCTCGAAGGCGTGGAGGCGCGGCTGGAGGACGCCGAGCGGTGGCTGGACACGACGACCGGTACCCATGTGGGACCGGAAGCCTCGCCGGCGGGGATGGTCGTCGTCGACGACGAGGAGTTTCGAGGCGTCCCGGGGACGATCGAGCTGTATCGCGCTGCTCTGGCCCTGGCCCGGGGCGACGTGCCCGGCACCGAGGGGCATGCCCGGCGGGCGCTCGAGCTTTCGCCTGAGGAAGACCACCTCCGGCGCGCATCGGCATCGGGGCTGTTGGGGCTGGCGTACTGGACGAGCGGAGACCTGGATCAAGCGCACCGGGCGTATGCCGACTGCATGGCGGGGCTGCGGCGGGTCGGGCACGTCGCCGACACCTTTGGGTGCGCGATCGCGCTGGCGGATATACGGCGTTGGCAAGGCCGGCTCGGCGACGCGATGCACACCTACGAGCAGGCCTTGCAGCTCGCATCCGAGCAGGGCGGGTCGGTGTTGCGGGGGACGGCGGACATGTATGTCGGGATCAGCGAGATCCACCGCGAGCGGAACGACCTGCCTACCGCCACGCAGTACTTGCTGCGCAGCCAGGAGCTCGGCGAGCACCTCGGGTTGCTGCAGAACCCATACCGCTGGCGGGTCGCGATGGCTCGGGTACGCGAGGCTGAGGGGGATCTGGGCGCCGCACTCGACCTGCTCAATGAGGCGGAGCGCCTGTATGTCAGTGACTTCTTCCCCAACGTGCGGCCGGTCCCGGCGTGGAGGGCACGGGTCTGGGTCGAGCAGGGGGCGTTGGGTGAAGCGATCGGCTGGGTGCGTGAGCAGGGTCTTTCCGCCACGGACGACCTCAGCTACCTGCGCGAGTTCGAGCACATCACCCTGGTCAGGGTGCTCTTGGCCCAGCCCAGGGCAGAGCGTGCAGAGGGCTCCATCGACGAGGCGACCCAGCTCTTGGATCGGCTCCTGCAAGCAGCAGAAGAGGGGGGAAGGACGGGGAGCGTCATCGAGATCCTGGTGCTGCAGGCGCTTGCCCACCAGACGCGAGGCGAGATCCCGGCTGCGCTTGTATCGCTGGAACGTGCGCTGACGCTGTCTGAGCCGGAGGGCTACGTCCGAGTGTTCGCGGATGAGGGCGCACCCATGGCCATACTGCTGAGAGCTGCCGCACGGGTAGCACCTGGCGAACAAAAGGGGATCGCCCGGGACGATGTGCGTCGGCTCCTGGCGGCCGTTGACAAGACTGAGGACAGCCCTCCCGTCAGTCAGGGCTTGCCCGAGGACCGACAGGGTTTGGTTGAGCCACTGAGCAAACGCGAGCTGGAAGTGCTTCGGCTGCTCGGGACCGACCTGGACGGCCCGGACATCGCCCGCGAGCTCGTGGTGTCCCTGAACACCGTGCGGACCCACACCAAGAACATCTACGCCAAGCTCGGCGTGAACAACCGTCGGGCAGCGGTGCGCCGGGCCGAGCAGCTTGACCTGTTGTCCCGGACCCGCGACCGCTGAACCCGGCGCCGGCCAGATCACCACATAGATCACCACACGTGGTGATGCCTGCTCACCACATCCGTTCCTACCTTTCGAGCATGCGAACGAACGGACCGTACGAAATCCGCCTCAAGGGGCACCTGGATTCCCGATGGGCCGGCTGGTTCGACGGACTGACCATCACCAACGAGAACGACGGCACCACCCTCATCCAAGGCTCGGTGGTCGACCAGGCCGCGCTGTATGGCTTGCTCCAGAAGATCCGCGACATGGGCCTGCCGCTGGTCTCGGTCACTCAGGTCGAGCCCGACCAGCCCGATGTACCCACCGCCGATCCTCGATAGCTCATCAACCCACTAAAGATCAATCGCGAAAAGGGAGAGACCGACATGGCCACCACCGTCCAGACCGCAGCAACGAAACGAGTCCCGAAGGACCCAACGCGAAAGACCTCGCTCGTCGCGGGCATCTTCTACCTGATTACCTTCGTCTCAATCCCCACACTCGCCCCCCCAGCCCTCTACAGCTCGGTGACGGGCAAGGACTTCATCATCAGCTCCGCCGCCGACACCCCCGCCCTCTGGGGCTGCTTCCTCGAGGTCATCGTCGCCCTCGCCGGCATCGGCACCGCCATCACGCTGTATCCGGTGGTCAAGCGACAGAACCAAGGCATGGCGCTCGGCTTCGTCGCCTCCCGCACCCTTGAAGCCGCCATGCTCTTCACCGGTGTCGCGAGCCTCCTCTCGCTCGTGACCCTGCACCAGGACCTGGGCACAGCGGCCGGAGCCGACGCAGCCTCGCTGGCCGCCATCGGCGCGTCGCACGTCGCGACCTACCACTGGGCGTTCACGCTCGGAGGGAGCCTCATGCCGGGCATCAACGCCATCCTGCTGGGCACCTTGCTGTACCGATCCGGCCTCGTGCCACGCGTCCTTCCCATGATCGGACTCATCGGAGCCCCACTGCACCTCACCGCGGTAGTCCTGACGATGTTCGGCGTCGTCGACCGGGTCGGCACGGTGACGGGGATCGCCGTCATCCCGATCGCCTTGTGGGAGCTCTCGCTGGGCGTCTATCTGATCGTCAAAGGCTTCAAGCCCTGCCCCATCACAGATGCCATCCGCGAAGAGGCAACCCCGCCCGCCTACCGCGAGGTCGCCGTCTGAGCGTCGAAAACGCGGCCGGGCCCACGAGGGGCCCGGCCGCTTCGTCGATGTGGGCGCTCAACGAACACCCTTCACCGGCAGGATGGCGAATGCTCCGATGATGGCGCAGAGCCCGGCGACCGCGTAAAGCACGCTGTAGCTGCCGCTGCTGATCGCCAGGATGGCCGGCGCGATCGCCGGCGCGATGGAAAACGGAAGTGCGCCGGCGATGTTGAACACGCCGAGATCCTTGGCGGCGTTGTTCTTGTCTGGCAGCACGTCGACAACCAGGGCAAGGTCGACGGCCACGTACATGCCGAAGCCGAGTCCGCTGATGGCCATGCCGACGAGGAAACCGTTGAAGTTGCTGGCGATGGCGATCACGAACAGCGCCAGGCCGTACACGATCGACGCTGTGAGGACGAAGATCTTCCGTCGGCCCGTCCGGTCAGAGAGCCTGCCACCGATGAGGGAAGCGGCGACGAGGACGACGGACTGGGCGAGGGTGCCGAGGAATATCTGTTGCGGCACATCGGCCTCGGCGCTGCCGATCTTATCCAGCAGGTAGTAGGCCTGGACGTGATCAGGAAGGCGTAGGCCAGAACGAACATGAAGCGGCTGGCGAAAGCCCAGGCGAAGTCGGGACTCTTCCGCGGGTTGACGTAGAACGTGCTGGCCAGCTCCCGTAGCGACCAGGTCGGCTTGTCCGCCTTGGCAAGCCGGCGATCCTTCAACGTGACCGCGAAGAGGAGGATGAAGAATCCGCCGATCGCGCACGGGGCCAGGAACATGGTGAGCTGGTTGCCGGTGAAGAGCTTGACCACGAAGGTGCCGCTCACCGACGCGATGGGCACACAGACACCCAGGACACCGGAGACCTGACCGCGTTGAACGACCGGGACCTGGTCTGGTAGCACCGCCACCATGGCGGCGAGCAGTGCGTTGAAGAACACCTGGGCGATGCACCATCCGAGCAGGACGACCGGGATGTTGGGTGCCAACGCGACAACGAGGACGCCGAGGGAGCCGACCACCAGGCCGATGACCATCCATGGCCGCCGCATGCCCAGCTTCGACGAGGTGCGGTCGCTCATCTTCCCGAAGAACGGATTGGCGAAGATTGACAGCAGGGAGCCGGTCGCGGCGACAAGCGCCAAGCTGTTCGGTGCCTGTTTGATCCCCACGAGCGCGTTGACCTTCAGTGCCAAGGTGACCAGCAGCGGCGCCCGGCGGCGAAACTGCTCGCGATCTCATCAGGCTGAACGTCCG
>CAVOHB010000005.1:0-32623 GCA_963695705.1 uncultured Actinomycetota bacterium | reverse complement strand
GGACTTCCTCCTCTGGGCTTGCAGCGAACGGGTACGTCGTTGCTTGTGCGGTCAGTGCTGTGGCGCGATCGAGGTGACCGGCCAGGGTCAGGTCAGCCGTGCCCGATGTCGGCCAGTGCGGGTCGGGTGCGCAGGTACTCGGCCGAGGCCGCCTCCCGCTCGTCCTTGAGGTAGTACGCGACCTCGACCAGCTCGAGGGCGAGCCCGTCCGGGTCGCTGAAGTAGACCCATCGCCAGCCGGCTAGCGGGCCCGAGTCGACGACGTTGACGTCGGTGTAGAACTCGACTCCCTTGCTCTCCAGCTCGGCCTTGGTAGCGCGGACGTCGTCGACCTTGAAGCAGACGTGGGCGGCGCCGAGAAAGTTGTTCGGCACCGGCGCGGTGCTCGACTCCGGCCGGTTGCCGTACTGGATGAGCTCCATCGTCGAGTTCTCCCCCACCCACAGACACACTTGGCGCAGGGTCGCGCCTGGCACGCCGACGCCCTTCTCGAGCTCCGGCCCGTCGAACCATGGGGTCGGCTCGTTGGCGAACGGGAGGCCGAGGACGTCGTGGTAGAACCAGATCGACCGGTCGAGGTCGCTAACGACGAGACCGACGTGATGCACTGCTTTGAGCTCCATGTGATCCTCCGATCAGGCGACAAGCGTCGGGGAGGCGAGGACCTTGAGCTGGTCGCCCTGCGGGTCCACCAGCACGTCGAAGCCCTGGGACACGACCTTCTCCAACGGGATCTGCGCGGTGACGACCTTCTCGACCGGGTACTTCCGCGAGGCGATCAGCCGGATGATGCGCGGCCAATCGGTGATGAGGTAGCACCAGCTGCCGATCAGGCTGATGTCCTTCTCGGACAAGGCCATCGCATCGATGGTCGCCGGCTTGGTGTGCAAGCCGGTCTGGACGACAGCTCCGCGTCTGCGGGTGTTGTTCAGCGCAGTCGTCAGGCCTGGCGTCGAGCCGGAGCACTCGGCAGTGACGTCGACTCCGAGTCCGTGGGTGAGGTCGGCGAGGTAGGACTCCAGCTCGCCGGACGTCGGGTCGAGGACCGGACCGATGTCCATGGCCCGGGCAAGTGCCGCGCGGTTCGGGTTCGGCTCGGCCATGACGACGGTGGCAGCGCCGACGGCCGACGCGTACATCGCCGAGAGGATGCCGATCGGTCCGGCGCCGGTCACCAGCACGACGTCCCCGCCGCGCACCCCGGCCCGGTCGATGCCGTATGCCGCGACACAACCCGGCTCGACCACGGCCCCGGCGACGTCGGACACCTCGTCGGGGAGGGTCGAGACCTGGTAGTCCTTGAGCAACGCGTACTGCGCGAGCCCTCCGGTCTCGGCGGACAGCCCGGTGCAGGCGAACTTCACGCACAGGTGCCCTAGCCCCCGACGGCAGTAGTGGCACCGGCCGCAGACGATCGCTGGCATGATCGCGACTCGGTCGCCCACGGCGACGTCAGTCACGTCGCTGCCGATCTCGACGACGCGGGCGGAGAACTCGTGGCCGAGAGTCTGTGGCAGCGTCGCGCCGGTCAGCGGGTGCGGGGTCGTCGGCGTGACGATCGGCCCGACCATGTACTCGTGCAGGTCCGTTCCGCAGATGCCGCAGAAGAGGACCTCGACCAGTACGTCGTCGTAGTCCCGGACAGCCGGGACGTCGACGTCCTCGAGCCGGATGTCGGACTTGCCGTGAAACCGTGCTGCTCGCACCGACCGCTCCCGTTCGTGTGTGGTGGTCAGGGCCCGGCGGACCGGGCTCAGTGGACGCCGGCCCGGGTACCCCGGACCTGGCTGTAGAGGACAGCGGCGACCACGATCAGGGCGCCCTGGAAGAAGTACTGCCAGGTCTGGCTGAGGTCGAGGAAGACGGTCGCGTTGAGCACCTGGACGATCAGCCCGGCGCCGAAGAGGGTGCCGATGAACGTGCCGCGGCCACCGAGCAGGCTGGTGCCGCCCAGCACCACGGCGGTGATGCTGCTGAGGGTGTAGCCGACGCCCTGAGCCGGGTCGCCGATGCCCAGCTGGGCAAGCAGGACGAACGAGCCGAGACAGACGAACAACGACGCGACGACGTAGCCCAGCACCACAGTCCCGTTGACCCGCACACCGACGCGGCGGGCTGACTCCTCGTCGGACCCGACGGCGCGGAGCCGGAGCCCCCAGCGGGTCCATCGCAGGGCGGCCTCGGCGGCCAGCGTGAGCGCCACGAAGACGATGAACACGACCGGCACCGGACCGACCTTGGTCGAGATGGCGTCGGTGACCGAGGCGGCGATGTTGCCACCCGGCGCATCACGAAGCAGGAAGCTCAGGCCTTGCAGCGCGATGTAGGTCACCAGGGTTGCAGCGACCGGAGTGAACCCTCCGAACCGGACCAGGGTGCCGTTCACCGCGCCCGTCGCCGCGGCGGCGACCACCATCAGGGCGAACCCGGCCGCCATCACGATGCCGGACTTGCCGTCGTTGACGAAGAAGGACGCGACAACTACGAGGAAGCCGGACAGCGGACCGACCGACAGGTCGATGCCGCCGATCAGGAGGGCGACCGTCTGACCGAGGGCGATGAAGCCCAGCGCGGCGCACGAGATCATCACCGAGGTGATGTTGAAGGAGGACAGGTAGCGGGAGTTCTGGCTCAGGACGTAGGCACCGAGAGCGAACATGACGAGCGCGAGGACGACCACCGGCGCATAGTCACCGAGCAAGAACCTGCCGAACCGGCTCGAGCCCGCAACCTTGACCGAGGTAGTGGTCGCCGGCGCCTCGCGGGTGAGTCCGGTCGCCCGGACAGCTGCATTGATCAGCCGTTCCTCGCTGATGCCGTCACCCGTGAGGGTTTCCACGACACCACCTCGCGACATCACGATGACGCGGTCGCACAGACCCTCGAGCTCCTTGGCGTCCGAGGACGCCACCACCACCGGGACGCCAGTGGCGGACACCTCACGGAGGATCCGGTAGATCTCGGCCCGCGCACCCACGTCGACACCCTGGGTCGGTTCGTCGGCGACGAGCATGGCCGGCTTCGAGAGCAGAGCTCGAGCGAGGACGACCTTCTGCTGGTTTCCGCCGGACAGGGCGGATACGACCGCCTCGCGCGAGGGCGTCTTCACAGCAAGCGACTTCAGCTCGCGGTCGACGTCGGTGACCTCGGCCCGACGGCTCAGCAACGGTCCGCGGCGGAAGCTCGGCAGTGCCGAGACCGCAGTGTTCTCGCGAACTGAGAGGGTCATCATCAGGCCCTCGCTGTGCCGGTCAGCCGGCAGGTAAGCCGCGTGCCGCCGGAGCTGCTTGCTCGAGTGCTCCCGACCTGCCACCTGCAAGGTGCCGTCGAACGACTCGAGCCCGGCCAGCGCCCGGAGCAAGGCGCTCTGGCCGTTGCCGACGATGCCCGAGACCCCGATGATCTCGCCGCGGCGAGCCTCGAAGGAGACGTCGGAGAAGCCCTGACCCGACAGGCCGCCGACAGTCAGCACGGTCTCGTTGTGGTCGCCGTCGGTCAGTTTGGGCGGGAATGTGGACTCCAGCTGCCGCCCGACGATGAGTGCCAACAGCTCGTCGTCGCTGATCTCGTCGACCCGAGCGCTGCCGCGGACCTTGCCGTCGCGCAGCACCGTCACCCGGGTGGCGAGGTCCCTGACCTCAGCGAGGCGGTGGGTGATGTACACGACCGCGGTGCCCGTGGCGGCTGCCTTGCGCACCCGGGCGAAGAGGAGGTCGACCGCGTCGCGACCGAGCGGGGCCGTGGGCTCGTCGAGGATGAGCAGGGTCGGCTTGAGGACGAGCGCCTTGGCGAGCTCGAGCAGATGCTTCTGCGCCACTGTGAGCGACCCGACGCGGTCCTCGAGGTGCGCTGTCGAGCCGACGTCGTCGAGCATGGCCCGCATCGCGGCGTACTGGTTCGTGCGGGCACCGAGCACCGACGCTGGGACAGCGACCCGGATGTTCTCGGCGACGGTCATGTCCGGCAGCACGGCGGGGTGCTGGTGGACGATCGCGATGCCCTGCTGGGTGGCCACCGCTGGCGACAGCCCGTCCAGCAGCTGGCCGTTCATCGTGATTGTGCCGCCGTCAGGAACCGTCGTCCCGGACGCCACACCCATCAGGGTCGACTTGCCGGCACCGTTCTCGCCGAGCAGCGCGTGCACCTCGCCGGGGCGGATGTCGAGTGTGACGCCGGTGAGCGCGGCGACGCCGTCGTAGTGCTTGCTGATCTCGGACAGGATCATCGTCGACTCGGCGACGGCCACCACGGTGTCCTCGGTCACGCTCATCTCACTCCCATCGGGGCCGTGCAGTCCGTCCTGCGTGGTGGGTGCACCGGTCGGGTCGGCAGGCCCGACCCGACCGGTGCACCAGTCCGGGTGCCTACTTGAGGAGCTTCGCCTGGTCCGCGCCAGACATCTGCGCGGAGAGGTAGACGTCGCCGGGGAGGTCCCGCTGGCATGTGACCGGGTTCGGGGTCCCGCTGACCGAGTCCTCGAACACCGGTGCTGCGAACTGCTTGGAGTCCGGCGTCTTGCCGCCGGTCGCCAGCGCGACGGCCCAGTCGACCGCGAGCCGGGCGTTGTCGTTGCCGGTCGCCACCGTGTACAGCTTGAAGTCGGCGTTCTTGGCCTTGTGGTCCTCGTAGAAGCACGACAGGACATTGCCGTCCGAGGTGACGATGGCCGGGATCGACCGACCGCTCTTCTCGAACGCCGGCAGGGCACCGACCAACGATGGGCCGAAGTCCGACACGATCACGTCGATCTTCGGGTTCTTCGCGATCGCGGCGGTGAGCACCTGCTGGGTGACCGCAGGGTCCCAGTTGGTCGGCGCGAACGGCTGCTCACCGATGAACGTGTACTTGCCGGTCGGGTCGAGCACCGAGTGCAGTGCCTTGCCCTCGGTGATGCCCTGGCTGTTGCCCTTGGGTCCGGAGAGGAAGAGGACGTTGCCGCCGTCGGGGAGGTTCTTGACGATCCAGTTTCCCCAGTTCTTGCCGTCGGTGGTGAAGTCGGCACCCACCCACACGTCGTAGTCCTTGCCATCCGTGCCGCCCGGGTCGACCCGGTAGGGCACGGTCTTCACACCGGCCGAGTAGGCGCTGCGCAGAGCGGGGAGGACCGCGCTGCCAGCGTCGGGAAAGACGACCATCGCGTCAACGCCCTTGGCCACCAGGCCCTGGATGTCGGAGATCGCCTTCTGGGTGTTGCCCTGGCCATCGGCGTAGGTGAAGTCCGTCACGCTGGGGCACTTGGCGACCTCGTCCTTCGCGGCAGCGGTGGTCACGAGGCGCCAGCTGTTGCCGCCGAAACCGTCGGTCAGCCCGAGCTTGATCTGCTTCGAGCCGCACCAGGACGGTGCGCCGCTGACCCCGGAGGCGGAGGCCTTGGAGCCGGCGTCGCTGACGCTGTCGGACGATGAGGAACCACCGCACGCGCTCACCGACAGCGCGACGGCACCCGTGACCGCCAGGAGGCGGAGGGTGGTAGAGGGTCGAGACATGCGAGTGGACCTTTCTGTCGCCGGGCTATGGGTGATGTCGTGCGGGTGAGCAGGGAGAGCTTGGGCGGGCGGCCGGGTGGCCGTCCGTCGTCAGGTGGCGGCGGGGACAGCCGTGCCGCTACGACTCAGCCGGCGGCGGAGCCCGGACCAGTCGATGGTGTAGAGGGCGACCCCGATGGCCAGAGCCGCGGCTTGGGTCAGCGTCTGCACCGCGAACGTGACGCCGAGCGCGAGCACGAACTGGTCGAGCTGGGTGAGGAAGAGAGCCGCCAGCGCGGTGGCCACCAGATCGCCCCGGCCACCCAGCAGCGAGGTGCCACCGAGCACCACCGCAGCGACCGACGCGAGCAGATAGCTGTCGCCCTGATAGGCCGTCGGCTTGTTGATGATGCCGGCGAGGAGCATGCCGCCCAACCAGTAGAGGACCTGGGCCCACACGTAGCCGCCCGCACGGTGCCGGGTGACGAAGAGGCCGGTCGTCCAGGCGGCGGCGCCGTTGGCACCGACAGCTTCGAAGCGACGGCCCGCAACCGTGCGCTTGACCGCCACCGTCGTGACGGCCACGGCGAATACCGCGAAGTAGACCGCGTGCGGGATGCCCAGGAAGTCGCCGTCCGCGATTGACGCCAGCAAATCGGTGGTCTGGCGCGGCGTGCCGCCCGACACCCCGAGGACACCGGCGTACAGCAGCGCGTTGGTCCCCAGCGTGGCAACGATCGCGTTCAGACCTAGCCGCCCGATGAGGAGGCCGTTGAGGAATCCGGCGAGGACGGCGACAACGAGCGCGGCCAGGGCCGCCGGAAGCACCCGTGAGTCGTTGCCGTAGGCCTCGTGCGTGATGATGACGATCACGAGCGACACGGAGCCGGCGATCGACAGGTCGATCCCGCCCTGCATGACCACCAGGGTCTGGCCGAGGGCCACGATCGCCAGGACGGCGGCGAACGGGAGCATGCCGAGCACGGCGCCCTTGTTGAGGCTGCTCGGTGCGAAGAGCATTCCGGCGAGCACCAGCAGGACCAGGGCGACCACAACGGTGACCAGGCCGCGCGGCAACGTCAGCGAGGGGCGCTCGGTGCGGGTGTCCGCGGACGTACCGGTCATGCCGCCTCCTCGGTAGGGGGGTCGTGCTGGTCGGCCGCTGTGCGCCAACTGTTGGGCAGGACTGTACAAAGACCGGTCGTCGTTCACAAGGGGTACACACGTAGGAAATGTGGGCAGTGACCTAACCGTGACCTGGCAGGGCTCCGGGCCGCCCCGGACCCTCGTCAGGAAAGCCGTCGAACCTGCGTGAAACGGCTCAGCGCCGCCATGTCCTCCGAGCCGTGCCCGGCCTCGCAGGCAGCCTCGACGACGACCTCCGCAGCAGCGGTGACCTCGATGGCCACACCGACGTCGGCCGCAAGCTCGGAGATCAGCCGGAGGTCCTTGCGGACCATGTCGAGGCTCATCGCCACCGGTGTGTCGGGGTCGAGGAAGGCAGCCCGCTTGTACCCGACGAAGGGCGCCGCCACGACGCTGTCCGCGAACACGTCGTAGGCGTCCCGGCGCGCGATTCCAGCGTTTTCGGCCAGGATGAGCGCCTCGGCCAAGGCTGCGTTGAGGTCGTGGACCACGAGGTTCACCGCGAGCTTCATGGCCTGCCCAGCGGACACGTCACCTACCCGGACGACTCGGCGGGCGAAGGCGGCGAGGATCGGCTCGGCCGCGGCGATCGCAGCGGGATCACCCCCGGCCATCACGAGGAGCGTGCCGGCTTCGACCGCCGGGACGCTGCCTGACACCGGGGCATCGACGAAGGGCACCCCGGCCGCGGCGAGGCCGGCCCCGAGCGCTCTCGCCGCCGCGACCCCGCTGGTCGCAAGGTCGCACACGACGCCGCCGCGGGGCAGGGCGCCGAGAACATCCGTGTCAAGCAGCACCGCACACGTGGCGGTTCCGTCGGCCAGCACCGAGAGCACCACGTCGCAGCCGCGCACCGCATCGGCGGGGGTGCCGGCGACCCGGGCACCACCCGGAACTGAGGCGGCGACCGCGCGGGCCGCAGCCTCGGTCCGGTTCCACACCGTCAGCCTGTGTCCTGCGCCGGCAGCCCGGCGGGCCATCGCCGAGCCCATCCGGCCGGCGCCGAGGACGGCGACCTCAGCCACGGCGTGGCTCCACCAGGACCTTGCCGTGCACGCTCCCGGCTGCGAGGGGGTCGAAGCCTGCCTGCACCACGTCCTCCAGTCCGACTACCCGGTCGACCAGCACTGGCGCCAGCGGCCGCTCGGCAAGCAGCTCGAGCGCCGCCGGCAGGTCGGTGTCGCACACGTGAGCCACCGTGGTCCGGATGTCGATCTCCTGCAGGACCACGTCGGAGAGCTTGAGCGCCTGCGGCGTCTGGGTGAGCCCCACCAGCAGGACCGATCCCCCGCGGGCCGCCAGGGCAAGGGCGCGAGCAGCGCCTCCCGGGACACCCGAGCTCTCGATCACGACCTCGACACCGTCCGGGACGAGGTCACGCAGCTCGTGCGGCTCGACGTCACGGTCGATGAGGTGGGTGTCGGTTGCGCCAAGGGTCAAAGCCGTCTCCAGCCGGCCGGCGTCGATGTCCAGCGCTACGACGCGGCCGTCGTGGCCGGCCAGGCCGGCGAGGATGAAGGACCCGATCGCCCCGGCGCCGAGGACGACCACCGTGTCTCCCGGCTGCACCCCCGACCGCCGTACGCCGTGCAGTCCCACCGCCAAGGGCTGTGCGAGAGCCGCGTCGACGTCACTGCAGGCGTCCGGGATACGACGCAGGGTGGAGGCCGGGACGCTGACGAGCTCCGCGAGGCCGCCGTGCGTGCTCAAGCCGAGGGTGTAGTAGCCGGCGCAGAGGTTGGTGCGACCGCGGCGGCACCAGGTGCACTCTCCGCACGAGACGCCGGCGCCGCTGGCCACTCGCAGCCCGGCCCACTTGTCCGTGCCTGCCGAGGTCGCCACAACAGTCCCGATGAACTCATGGCCCAGGATCGTTGCGCCCACGTGGCCGCTGCCCCGGTGCGGCACAGTCAAGGGCACCATCATCGGACCCTTGGTGTACTCCGTCGCATCCGTTCCGCAGAGCCCGTTGAAACGGACCTCGACCAAGACCTCGCCGTCTCCGACCTCGGGGTCCGGCCGATCCTCGACGCGTAGGTCGTGCGGGGCGTGCAAGACGGCAGCGCGCATGACCGGCCCTTCAGAGAGTGGCGTCGGAGGTGATGTGGACCTTGACCTGCGACTTGTCGGTGAGGACCGCACTGATCGCGGAGTCGGCATCAGCGAGCGCGTACGTCGAGGTCACCAGGGGTGAGAGGTCCACGGCGCTGCGTGCCAGGAAACGGAGGGTCTGCGGCCAGACTCCGGGCGAGCCGATGATCCCGCGCAGCTGGAGCTCCTTGGACTGGATCAGGCCGAGCTGCGCAGGCGCGCTGCCTCCGACATCGATGCCGATGTAGACCAGGCGGGCCTGGAAGCCGGCGATCTCCAGCGCCGTGGCCATGGCCGCGGGCTTGCCGCTGGCCTCGAACACCACGTCTGCGCCCGCTCCGGATGTTGCGTCCGCGACCACGTCGAGGAAGTCATCACCCGTCGGGTCGAGGACGTCCTCGGCGCCCAACGTGCGCGCCAGCTCGCCGCGAGCGGCTGAGGGCTCCGCCACCAGGACCCGGGCACCTTTACCGGCGGCAGCCGCCACCACTCCGAGCCCGATCGGACCGGCGCCGAGCACCACCACGGTGTCGCTCGCATCGAGGTTCTCGGCCCGCACCGTCGCGTAGTAGCCACAGCTGAACGGCTCGACGAGTGCGCCCTGTGTCCACGAGAGGTTGTCCGGCATCCGGTGCAGCCAGGACTCCTTGGCCACGAAGAAGTCGGCCGCGGCACCGCTGATGCTGAAGCCGAAGTGCTCGGTGCCGATGACGCACTCGCCCACGACCCGGTCCCCGACCCCGAGGCTGCGCACCGAGCGCCCGACCTGCACGATCTCGGCGGCCCACTCGTGGCCCGGGATCACCGGGAACTCGAACGGAATGATGTAGCGGCCGGCCAGCAGCTCGATGTCGCTGTGGCAGATGCCGACGCTGCGGCTCGCGAGCAGCACCTCGTCGTCAGCGATGGCCGGGACGTCGAGCTCGTTGACCGCGCACTGGTCGTCACCGATGAACTGCAGGGCCTTCACGAGTCACCTCGGGGATGTGACGGGCGGGGGAGGACACACAGGGCGGCATGTCGACCACCACCTTGTGTTCAGGGATAGTGAACGCTTTGTGAACAGGGTGTCAAGCCCCGTGGGCGGTCAGTCCGTGACGTGGCGGACGTACCAGATGCCGCGCGCCGGCCGGTCGGTACGGTTCGCGAACAGGTGCGGACGCGAGCTGTCGAAGCCGAAGGCATCGCCCGCGTCGAGGGTGTGCACCTCGAAACCCACGGTGATCTCGAGCTGGCCCTCGATCAGGTAGCCGAACTCTGAACCCGCGTGCAGCAGCATCCGGTTGTCGTTCGTCGACGTCGAGTGCGGTGGGTAGATGACCTCGATGAAGTCGAGGTCCGTGCCAGTGTTCGTGGCCAGCTGGATCCAGACGACGCCGCTGTCCATCTCGAGCCGAGCCCGCTCGCCCGGGCGGGTGACGCACAGCTTGGCGAGGGACTTCTCGTTCGGCCAGGCATCGGCGGGAGAGCCGAGGTCCGACCGGTTCACGAGGCCGGCCTGACCACCCGACGCCCGCAACGGGACCGCGTCGGCGCCCGCTTCCGCGCCGGCCGACGCGGCCTGGGCGGCCGCGGGCGACAGCTCATCGGTGGAGAAGAGCTCGTCGATGGAGACGTCGAGCAGCTGCGAGATGGAGTACAGCGTGGCGACGGAGGGTTGCGACTTGGAGTTCTCCAGCTGCGACACGAACGACGGCGACACACCGAGCTGGCGGGCCAGCTCTCGCAGGGAAAGCCCCGACAGCTGCCGGTGGTGCTTGAGCCGGGCACCGAGGTTGACGACCGGCTCTGGCCCGACGGCACGGTCTTCGGCCACAGGTCTCCCTTGCGCTGCGCGGGGCGCTGACCCTCGAACCCTAGCGCCGGCTGGACCTTGGGCGGGGACGCGCGCCATCAGACGAGGACCATCCCGCCGTCAGCCATAATGACCTGACCGGTGAGGTAGTCCGAGTCGGACGACGCGAGGAACATCGCTGTTCCCACCAGGTCCTCCGGGGTCGCGGGCCGGCCGCGCAAGATGCCTGCGGAAAAGTCCGCCATCGCCTGCCCGGGTCGTTCGGCGTCGCCAATCTCCTGGAGGTCGGCGTCCAGCTGGGTCCACAGGGGCGTGTCGACCACGCCGGGAGCGAACGCGTTGCACGTGATGTCGTGCTCGGCCAGTGCCCGGGCGGCGGCCTGGGTCAGCGCGTTTACCGCGAACTTGCTCGCGCAGTAAGGCGCGAAGCTGGGGTAGCCCTGACGTCCGGCGATGGACGAGGTATTGACGATCTTGCCGGCCCGGTTCGGAATCATCCGCTTGGCGGCCTCCTGGATCCCGATCAGTGTGCCCAGCGCGTTGACGTCCATGATCGAGTGCCAGTTCTCTTCGGTCACGTCGAGCAGGTGCATCGGCCGGTTGAAGCCGGCGTTGTTGAACATGACGTCGAGCTGGCCCAGTTCGTCGGCGAAACGGTCCAGTGCCGCTGCGACCTGAGCGCGCACGCTGACGTCCGCCGTGAGGGCGACCGCCTCGGCCCCTTCCGCCCGGACCGCTAGGGCGACCGTCTCAGCGGCGTCCGGGTCGCGGTCCAGCACGCCGACCGAGGCTCCCTCGCGAGCCAGCCCTAGCGCGAAGGCGCGACCCATGCCACTGCCCGCCCCGGTGATGACGATCCCCTTGCCGGCGACGCGACCGGGCCCCTTCTGCACGCCTGCCTCCGAACCCGAGCCCGGAGGCGGCCGTCGCGTCCGTGGTTGACCTCGATGTTAATCACTACTTGACGGGGTGTCCAGTAGCAGGCACCATTCGCCAGCATGGAGCGCATTGCACTGGTCGTCGGCGTGACCGGCATCGCGGGGTACAACACGGCTCAGGCACTGCTGGCCGAGGGCTGGCGCGTCGTCGGGTTGTCCCGCACGGCGAAGTACGAGATCCCCGGCGTCGAGCACGTGTACGCCGATGTCCTGGACACCGAGTCGGTTGTCGGAGCGCTCGAGGGGCGCGGGATCACGCACTTGTTCTTCACCACCTGGTCCCGTCAGGCCACCGAGGCAGACAACTGCCGCGTCAACGGGGCGATGCTGGCCAACACCCTCGAGGCGCTGGGCCGGACCGCGACCCTCCAGCACGGCGTACTCGTCACCGGTCTCAAGCACTACCTAGGGCCGTTCGAGTCGTACGGCGAGGCCCCGGCCGAGACGCCGTTCCGGGAGAGCATGGACCGGCTGCCGTTCCAGAACTTCTACTACGAGCAGGAGGACATCCTGATCGCAGCAGCGGACAAGCAGGGGTTCACCTGGTCGGTGCACCGGCCGCACACGATGATCGGGTACGCCCTCGGCAACGTCATGAACATGGGCGTGACGTTGGCCATGTACGGCAGCATCTGCCGGGCCACCGGCGACCCGTTCGTGTTCCCCGGCAGCCCCCAGCAGTACGGCGGTGTCACCGACATTACCGACGCGCGACTGCTGGGGCGGCACGCCGTCTGGTCGGCCACCGAGCCCGCTGCCCGCAACCAGGCGTTCAACACGGTCAACGGTGACGTGTTCCGCTGGCGCCAGATGTGGGTGCGCGTGGCAGAAGGCCTTGGCGTGGAGCCTGCGAAGTACACCGGTGCGCCGCAACCGCTGGAGGACCGGATGGGGCACGCCGACGACGTGTGGGCCCGCCTGGTGAAGGAGCACGGGCTGGTGGAGCACTCGCCGTCCCAGCTGGCCTCGTGGTGGCACACCGACGCGGACCTTGGCCGCGAGATGGAGACGTTCGCGGACATGTCGAAGAGTCGAGCGGCGGGTTTCCTCGACTTCCAGGACTCGGCCCGGTCGTTCCTGGACCTCTTCGACACCTTGCGTGCGCAGAAGGTCATCCCGCCCCTAGGTTGATCCCCGGGTCGCTGATGCACCGGTCCGAGCGAGGAGGCACGGATCCCCCAGGACGAGGAGGGGTGCCCGGCCGACGAGGTGCATGGGCACCAGCGGCGGCCGACCGTCCTCGACGGCCTGTCGCGCCGCCGGCCTGCTTGGCTGGGACCACGCGCCGCTCGCCGGGCGGCCTCCGTCGTCGCCGCCGGAGCGCTGCTCTTGGCGGTAGTGGTCGCACTGCAGCCGGCGGATCCTCAGCGGCCGTCGGCGCCGCCGCGGGTCGTCGGGCTCGGGGTGCGGATCCCGGAACCGCAGTCTGCCGGCGCTCGCCCACGCGCGATCCGGGCGACCTACCGGGTAGCGACGACCATGCCGTCCGGCACACAGGTCGCGCTACTCGGGGTGACCGGGCCGCACCTGCGAGCCTCGGAGGTTCGGGCGCGCTCCGCGACCGAGCCGGGCGGAAGCCAGGTCGTGACCGTGTCGGCAGTTGCCGACTGCCGATCCCCCTCGGCGCTGGATCAGCAGACCGCGCGCTATCCGGTGACGGTCCGGACGACCGGTCTCGACGGCACCTCGGCCCGCAGCCAACTCCGACTCCCGGCCTCCCTGGTCGACTGGGCCGCGGCCATCCGGCAGGACTGCTGGCAGCGTGTGGCAGCAGCCGGGGTGAGAGTCGTCGGCATCGACGCTGCCCAGCACCCGTTCGGTCGCGATGTGCTCCTCCAGGTCCGGCTGGCCAGCACGCTGGGTCGCGACGTCGCGGTCGCGGCAGTTGACGTCGCCGACGTGTCGACGATCGAGCCGGCCGACTCTGGCCTTCTGCCTGCCGGCGGGTCGAACGTCGTCCGGGTGCGGCTACCGATGCCGGACTGCGCGCTGGGGTCGCGCCCGGTCGGAGCCGGTCTCCAGTGGTCGATCGGCGAGGTCGGTGAGGACGCGGCGGCGACCTTCGTCACGGCGCTGCCACCGGCCGCAGACGCCGCGGTCCGGGCGGCCGCTCAGAACCGGTGCTCGCCCCCAGGCACCACGGTCCGGGTCACCGGGTCACGCGTGCTGCCGCCCGACGTGGTCGTGCCCGATCGGCGAGGTGCGGCGATCGAGCTTCGACTGCGGGTGCGCAGCGACCAACCGCTGGTGGTGCTGGGTACCGCGGCGGGGCCGGCGACGACGTCCGACGCGCGACTGCCCACCTCAGTGGCGCGAGTACACCCGGCGGAGGGGTCAGCCCGGGCCGTCGTCGTCTGGCACTCCAGCTGTACGGCGGCGCCGCCGACCCCGCTGCGCCTGCCGGTACGGCTGCCGCGACTCGACGCGGACCTCGTCTCCGCCGTCACCGTGGACGATCCGGGCGTCGCGCGCACGTACGCCAGAGCCTGCGGGCTTCGGCTCGGCGCGCTGGTGGCTAGCGGGTGGCAAGGATCGAGCAACTGAGCCGAGCTGGGAGCGTCAGGCAAGGACGCGGGCTGGGTGCTCGAGCAGAGTGACGAGTGCGGCCATCCACCGCGCGGCCACCACCCCGTCGACCGGTCGGTGGTCGACCGATAGCGTGAGCCGCAGCACGGTCGCGACCTCGAGCCTGCCGTCGACGACGACTGGCTCTTGACGAGCGGCACCGACCGCCAGGATCGACGCCTGCGGCGGGTTGATGATGGCGGCGAACTCCTCGGTGCCGTACATCCCGAGGTTCGTGACGCTGATCGACCCGCCCTCGAGCTCGTGCTGCTGGAGTCGGCCGGCCCTGGCCCGCTCGGCCAGGTCGCGGACGGTCTGGGCCACCGCCGTGACCGACAGCTCGTCGACCGAGCGGACCACCGGCGTGACGAGCCCGTTGTCGGTCGCCACCGCGACGGACACGTCGACCGAACGCCACTGCCGGACGGCGTCCGGTGTCCAGGTTACGTTGAGCGCCGGTATCAGGGCGTGCGCCCGGGCAACAGCCTTGAGCAGCAAGTCGTTGACGGAGACCCGCACCTCGGCGCCGTCGTTGAGCTCTGCTCGCAGCGCGAGCAGAGAGTCGGCGCGCACGCTGGCCCGGAGGTAGAAGTGCGGCGCAGTCGTCTTGCTCTCAGTGAGACGGCTGGCGACCAGACGCCGCAGCCGGGAGTGCGGCACCTCGACGTAGGCGGTGCCGTCGGCCTCGGGCATGGCCGGTCCGGTGGCAGCCGGAGCCGGTGGCCGCTGGACGGACGTGGCCTTCTCGACGTCGCGCCGCACGATCCGGCCGTTCGGCCCGGTGCCGGTGATCGCGTCGACGGTCAGGCCGGCCTCCTTCGCCAGCCGGCGCGCGAGCGGGCTGGCGAAGACCCGCCCGTTGCGGGGAGACGGCACCTCGACCCGGACGGGCGACGGGGCGGGGGTGGTGGCGGCCTCAGGCACCTCCAGCGCCACGGGGTCGGTCGCGAGGCCGAGCTCGCGCAGCACCGCCTCGATGTCGTCCACCCGCTCCCCTGGTCCGGCGACCAGCGCGATCGGCGCACCGGTCTCCACCTCGGCGCCCGGCGCGACGAGCAGCCGCAGGATCGTGCCGCCCACCTCGGCCTCGACGTCGACCACGGCCTTCGCCGTCTCGACGACGGCGATGACGTCGCTCACAGCGACGGTGGAGTTCTCCGCGACGCTCCAGCTCGACAGGACCGCCTCGTTGGTGCCGGTCGCGATCTCAGGCATCCGCAGCAGCTCGGCCACGTCACCGCTCCCCGAGCGCGGTGAGCGCGGCGACGACCTCGTCCGCCTGCGCGATCGCCGCCCGCTCCAGAATCTTGCTGATCGACGGCGACGCCTCTCCACCGGAAACCCGCTCGATCGGGTGATCCAGCCAGTCGAAGAACCGCCGCTGGATCTCGTCGGCGAGCCAGCCGCCGTACGACGTGCCGCGGGGTCCCTGCTCGGCGATGATCACCCGGTTGGTCTTCCGGATGCTCGCGCCGATCGTGTCCCAGTCGATGCTCGCCCGGTCCAGCCAGCGCAGGTCGACCACCTCGGCATCGACGGTGCCGACTTGCTCGACGGCCTGCAGCACGTACGACGTCATGGCGAGGTAGGTCAGCACGGTGACGTCCGATCCGGTGCGCCGCACAGCGGCCTTGCCGACCGGGAGGCAGTAGTCGAAGTCCTCGACCGGGCCCTCCCCGGTGGAGCCGTAGAGGTCGACGTGCTCCAGCACGACGACTGGGTCGTTGCAGCGGAGCGCGGTGTTCATGAGGCCGACGTAGTCGAACGGCGTCGAGGGCGCGACGATCCGCCAGCCCGGTGCGGTGGCGAAGACACCGGCCGGGTCCATTGAGTGCTGCGAACCGTAGCCGGTGCCCATCGCGACCTTGCTGCGCAGCACGAATGGCACGGCACCGGTGCCACCGAACATGTGCCGCGCCTTGCCGATCTGGTTGAAGATCTGGTCGGCGGCCACCCACATGAAGTCGGCGTACATGAGCTCGACGACGGGTCGGTAGCGACCGTCCATCGCGACGCCGCCACCGAGGCCCGTGAAGGCGTTCTCGCTGATCGGCGTGCCGAGCACTCGACCGGGGAAGGCCTCAGCGAGCCCGCGGGTGGCGCCGTTGGTGCCGCCGTTGAGTCGGTGCACGTCCTCCCCCATGACGACGACCCGGTCGTCGGTCTCCATCCGTCGACGCATCACCCCGGCCACCGCTTCGATGAAGGTGGTCTCGGCCAGGTCACCGGCGAACGTGTCGCGGTCGGCGTACGGCGCACCGTCCAGCTCGGACAGGTCTCCACGCACACCCACGTCGACAAATGCGGGGTCCGGCCACTCGGCGGCCCTGATCTGGCGTTGGCCGGGTTTGCCGCCCGGCTTCGGCTCGAGCAGCACGTCAGCCAGCTCAGCCATCAAGGCCTTGGCCTCCGCGACGAAACCGTCGAGCGCTTCCGAGTCGAGGATGCCGCGACGAGTCAGGTTGCGCGCCACCTGGTCGACCGGGTCACGGGCCCGCCACTCGGCTTCCTCATCCTTGGTGCGGTACCGGAAGGCGCTTCCAGGGAACGGCCCGTTCTGGTGGAAGTAGCGGTAGACCTGTGCCTCGACCAGCGCCGGGCCGTGGCCGCCGCGCAGGTGAGCGAGGGCCTCCTGCATCGCCAGGTGCACCGCGAGAGGGTCCATCCCGTCGACCCTCCAGCTGGCGATGCCGAAGCCGGGGCCGCGGCCGGACAGCCGTGGCTCGCCGGTCGCCTCCTCGACGGTCGTCGACACGGCGTACCTGTTGTTCTCGACAAAGAAGCAGATCGGCAGCTGCCAGGCCGCGGCGAGGTTGAAGGTCTCGAGGGTCGAGCCGATGTTGATAGCTCCGTCGCCGAAGTAGGTGACAGCGACTGCGTCTGTGCCCGCCTGCTTGTGCGCCCACGCGGAGCCAGCGGCCAGCGGTACCCCGCCGCCGACGATGGCGTTGGTGCCGATCGCGCCGGCCTCGTGCCACTGCAGGTGCATGGAGCCGCCGCGGCCGTGGCTCCAGCCGCGATCCAAACCGCAGATCTCGGCGAGCGTCCGCAGCAGGACCTCGCGCACCTCCGACGTGAGCGGTACGGCGGGGTCGATGCCCTTGGGCTCGACGTGGTGCAGGACCTTGGCGAGGAACTGGTGGTGACCACGGTGGGAGCCGTTGACGGTGTCCTCGCTGGTGAGCCCGAGCACCGAGCCGACGGCGCCGCCCTCCTGGCCGATGCTGGAGTGCGCCGGGCCGTGGACCAGACCCTCGCCGGCCAGGGTGAGGACGAGCTCCTCGAAGGTCCGCACCAGCACCAGCTGGGCGTACATGGTGGTCAGCAGGGCCGGCTCCGCGGCGTCCCAGTCGTCCTCGGTGGCGACGACGTCGACCCAGGGCGCGGCGGCATCGAGCGGGTGGCGCTGCGGCATGGCGGGCTCCTCCAGGACAGGCCAGGAAGCGCCAGCGTCGCACCGATTGGATCCGATCGCAAGACCTTGTGGCCCTCGAAAGCGTTCGACTAGGCTTTTTGGATCCGATCCATCGTGTTCCTGACTGGGAAGGACCACCGTGGCCAGCTCCTTGCCCGGCCTCACCGGGGTCGACCACATCGGCTTCACGGTCCCCGACCTCGAGCAGGCGCGGCAGTTCCTCGTCGATGTCCTGGGCTGTGAGTACCTGTACAGCCTCGGCCCATTCGTCCACGACGAACCCGGCGACGACTGGATGACCGAGCACCTGGACGTCGATCCGCGCGCCGTCATGCAGCAGCTGCACTTCTTTCGCTGCGGCGACCAGGCGATCTTCGAGGTCTTCCAGTGGGCGGCGCCCGACCAGGTCACCCGACGGCCGCGCAACAGCGACATCGCTGGTCACCACGTGGCGCTGTACGTCGAGGACCTCGACGCCGCGGTCGCCTTCCTGCACGAGCAGCGCCTCACCGTCCTCGGCGAACCGACGGCCAGCAAGGGACCGTCCGAGGGCCAGCGATGGGTCTACTTCTTGTCACCCTGGGGCATGCAGTTCGAGCTGGTGTCCTATCCGCGCCGCAAGGCGTTCGACCGGGCCGGCGGAACTGCCGAGTCCTGGGCCGGCGCGTCGTCGTGACCGGCGCCGCCGTCGACGACGGGCCGGGGGCCGGCGCTGCCAGCGAGCGAATCGCTGCCCACCTGCGCGCCGCGATCCTGGCTGGCGAGATCGCTCCGGGAGAACGGATCAGGCAGGAGGAGGTCGCCGAGCGGCTCGGCACCAGCCGGCTGCCGGTGCGGGAGGCGCTGCGGATCCTCGAGGCCGAGGGTCTCACCGAGCACAGTGCGAACAAGGGCGCGCGGGTGCCCCGGCTCGACCCGGCAGAGCTCGACGTTCTTTACCGGATGCGCGAGCGACTGGAGCCATTGGCGTTGACCGAGTCGCTGCCCCACCTCGGCGACGCGCGCATCGCCGAGCTCGCCGACATCCATGAGCGCATCATGGGAGACGACGACCTCGGTGAGTTCCTCGTCCTCGACCGGGCCTTCCACCTAGGCTCGTACGCCGGTTGCCCGAGCGGGCAGCTTGCGTCGAGCGTCACCCGCCTCTGGAATGCGACCCAGCCGTACCGACGCGCCTTCATGAGCCTCGACGGCCGGCCACATCGCCTCGAAATCGTGGACCACGAGCACCGACTGATCCTCGACGCCCTGACTCGCCGGGATCCCGTCGATGCTGAGCGCTACCTGGCCGGGCACATCCGGCGAACCCGGATCGAGCTCGCCGCCCACCCCGAGGTCTTCGGCCCGCCTGCCCCGCTGCGCCGCACAGCACCCTTCCGTCCATCGACAGTGGAACTGAACACGGGCGGAAAGATCCAGTCCTGACACCTGACATCGCCACGGCCGAAAACCGTTGGTACATAAGGCATCCCGCCTTGGGCAAAAGTTTCCGGACCAAAGGGTTGACGTGGACAAGTGTTCACTCCTACGGTACGGGCATCACCCACGCCGTTGCTTGCTGGTGAACGCGAAGCCCACCCGGCTTCCCCCTCACTTCGCCTCTCCGCTGCAGCCTTCGCTGCGGCGAGCACGTCGACATGACGCCGTCATCACGACGACGCCGGCATCCCAAAACTGCGCTACCGCCGTGCGCCGAGGCGTCGCCTCTGCATCACCAGCGCAGCCATGCCCGCCCGGACACCTGTCCATCGGCTCACCCGAGGAGAACTGGCTATGACGGACGTAGACGTGACAGAGGGCTGGACCCGGAGGGGTCTGCTTGGAGCCGCCTCGTTGGGCGTTGCCGCGCCGCTGGTCGCGGCCTTCCCGACCGGAGCATCGGCCGCGAGTGTCGACACCTCACCGAACGGGGTCGCGCACCGGCTGGCGCAGCTCGAGTACGACCAGGCGATCGCGGTCGCGAAGCTGAAGATCACGGAGCGGCAGGCGCTCTACGGACTGCTGTTCAACGGCGACGGCCTGCACGGACCCGACCGGGCCAAGTGGGGTGACGAGATCTTCACCGCGGAGTCGCCGTTCATCGCCTACGACCCGAACCTTCAGATCCTTCCGCTGCAGACCTTCCCGAGTCGGGAGGGGCTCATCGCGATGGAGGTCGCCCGCGAGCCGAAGATCTGGCCGAACACCGCTTCGGCGAACGGGTCGATGCACTACATGTACAACGTCGTGTTCGACGAGATCACGCTGACCGAGGCGAAGACCAGAACGCCAGCCATGATCGTCAGCGCCGTGAAGGGCACCCGCGTGGTCAACACCATCACGCTCTGCGTCTACCACGACGAGTGGGCCAACACGCCTGACGGCTGGCGGAAGACGTCGAGCACCTGGTACCGGCTCAGCTGAACCCCCTCCCCCCGCGAGCGCCGCGGCGCTCCACAGATGTCCCATCAGCACAGTCCTGCTCACATATGGACGTCCGCACGTCCACCAAGGAGAACCATGGAACCCGACACGACAACGAAGCAGAGCTGGACCCGCTTCGGAAAGCTAGGAGCAGCCGTCTTCGCCTGCGCCGCGCTGCTCGTCGCGACACAGTCGACCGGCGCTTCGGCGCAGAACGAGGACGCTCCGAACGGAATCGCGGCGCGCCTCGCCACGCTCGAGTACGCGCAGGCAATCGACCAGGCGAAGCTCGAGATCACCGCGAAGCAGTCCCAGTACGGGCTGCTGTTCAACGGCGATGGCCCCAACGGGCCGCAGCGCGCGTTGTGGGGCACGGAGATCTTCACCGGAGACGAGCCGTTCCTGGCCTATGACTACAACAACCAGCTCATCGCCAGGCAGAGCTTCCAGCACATGAGCGACGAGATCGCGGACGCGGTCAGGGGTCAACCGGCGGTCTGGCCGAACCCCAACTCCCTCAACGGGTCGATGCACTTCATGTTCGCGCCCGTGTTCGACAGCATCACACCCACGGAAGCTGTCACCCGCACCCCGTCCGTGAGCCTCAGCGGCGAGAAGGGCACGGCCATCGCCAAGACGGCGACGATCCGCGTCTACTGGGACCACTGGAAGAAGACCGACGCCGGCTGGCGCAAGACCACCAGCACCTGGTACCGGCTCGACTAACAGGCACCGCCGAGCCTGCTCGGTCGTACCGCCTCACCACCCAGGCACCCCGGACCGTCCACACTGGTTCGGGGTGCCTGGGTGTCATCGACCCGGTCCGGGCGAACGGGCTTTGTGACCCTTCTCCTCGTGGCGGATGGTCACGACCGGGATGTGGAAGTGGGCAAGCCGGTGCTCGAGGTCTTGGTGCAGCCAGGACGAGAAGTGGTGAGGCGGTACATCGAGGATGATCTCGTCGACCGGCTCGGCGAACAGAGTCTCCTCGATCGCATCCATCGGATCGTGCCGAACCGAGACGGAGCCGATGACCGGGGCGTGGGCAGCCAGCTCGAGCTGCGGCAGCGCCGAGCGAAGAACGCTCTCTGCTTCGGCCGCCTTGTCGTGGCGCTCCGGATGCAGCAGGTGGAGCTCGGCCTGGGCGGGGTTCAGCACGATCAGCCGGAACCGCACGTCACCGCTCTCCGCACGGTGGCGAATGGCCTCACGGAGGGAAGGGCTGGGCTCGGCCGTATCGGTCACGACCAGGACGCGGTGGGATCGGGTGTGGGACATCGGGTCTCCTAGACCTCGTCCATGACCGGGGTGCGTTGCTCACTCTCTTGCACCGACTCGGTGCGGTCCTTGGCGGTCACGGTCAGGTAGATGACGACCGCCAGGATCGTGCCGAGGAACAGCACGCTGGTGCCCAAGGTGCCGAGGCCGAGCCCTCCGTCCGCGTGCGGAGAGGCGAGGTAGTCCCCGATGTTGGCACCCAGCGGGCGGGTGAGGATGTAGGCAAGCCAGAACGAGAGGACCGGGCCCATGCCCAGCTTCCAGGCGACCAGGACTGCAAGGATCAGCGAGAGCGGGAGGAGCACCGACTTGGCGGGCGACCAGCCGGTGAGCTCGAGCGTCCAGTCGCCGACCGCCGTACCCAGGGCAAAGGTGACAAGCACCGTCAGCCAGTAGAAGGCCTCGCGGGGGGTCGTGACGATGGTGTGGATCGACAGGGTTCGCTCGCGGGCGTACCAGATGGAGAAGACCGTGGCGAGGAGCACGGCGAACACCGTGGAGCTGATCCAAAGTGGTACGCCATGGCCGTCGGTCAGATTGTCGGTGAGCAGGGTGCCGACCACGCTGATCAGGACCACCGCTAGCCAGTAGATGCCGGGCACGTAGCGGTTCAGTCTGAACTGAGCGATCAGAGCGATGATCAGGCCCGCCGAGAACAGGAGGGTGGTCTTGGTGAGCCCGAAGCCGAGGGTCTCGTTGATGTAGTCGGCGAAGCTTTCACCCACCGTCGTACAAAGGATCTTGATGATCCAGAAGTAGACGGTGACCTCGGGCACCTTGTTGAGCATGATCCGGCGCGCAGTCATGGAGGGGGCTGTCGTCATACCTCCATGCTTTCCACCCCACCCTGAACGCCACCTGACCACGTTCAGCCGCGGCGGTCGCGACCACTCCCCTGATCGTCAGCTTGCACCGACAGGAGCGTGACGCCCATGTCGCGGACCGCGGCGAGCACGCCGTGGAGCTGTGCCTGATCGGCGATGCAGCCGGTCAGAGATGTGGTGCCGTCGTCGTGGCGGGTGAGGGTGAGGTCGCCGAGCCACGCGGACCAGCGGTCGTCGAGGTGACCGGCGACCCGTAGTTCGTAGGTCGCATGGTTGGTCACGATGCTCCTGCTGGAACGGCCTCGGTGGTCTGGGTGGTCCGGCTGGTCCGGTGGTCGGGGCGTGGGCGCCCCGACGTCGCGGGGCGACGGATGGCCCATTCGGCGACGGCGAGGTTGATCACCCAGCCGGCGCCCATAGCGAGGTCGCCGCGGAACGCACCTTCGCCGAAGATGGCGTCGCCGATGCCTTGGGTGAAGGCCTGAGTGCCGGCGGCCAGGGCGATGGCGTAGGCCCGGATCATCCAGGCGCGGTGAGTTGGGATGTCGCGGCGGCGGATGGCGGTGAATCCCAGTACCAGGCAAGCGGCCAGCGCCGACCCGAACACAAGTCGCAGGACGTACAGCAGATCGCCGGTTCCGGGCTTGGCCGCATACAGCAGCGTCATCCACAACGCCGAGACCGCGACCAGGAGGCCGGCCACGGTCAGGACCCGGCCCGCCCGTCGGTGCCAGTTCCGGTGCCGGCGCCGGAAGGACGGCACGAACTGGAACGCTCCGCCGACGGCGTAGAGGGCGGCTCCGACGATGTGCAGCACGAGCGGTGCCGGGAAGCTGGCGAACCGGTGGTCTGCCGGGATGAGCTCTGGGCCGCCTGCGAGCTGTACCAGGCGCAGGGTGCCGGCCGCGAGCGGGATCGCGGTCAGCATCAGGAGGGCTGCCGGGACAAGCCAGCCGCGTGGCCGGGTCCGGCGAGTCCGCCGCACCGTCAGCGGCTGGGTGGTCATCAGACTGCGCCGTGCTCGACGTGTGCGGTGATGAGAGTGGCCGTCGGAGCGGTCTGACGCTGGTCGCGCCACAGGGAGACGCCGAGGGCGATGAGAGCAACACCTTCGGGGACGGCCATCGGCCGATCGAACGACTCCGGCAGCACGGCGAGAGTGACGGTGGCGACGGTGCTCACCGCAAGGAGCGCGGCGGCCCAGCGGGCGAGGACGCGGGCGCGGAACAGTGCGATGCCGAAGATCAGGCCACCGAGCACGTAGCCAGCGCCGGTGATGTTGAACAGAATCTGCACATTGCCGATGTCCCCGGTGGCAGTGCCACCGGCGGCGGCGACGACGACGTCGTTGACGAAGTGGGGCGCAATGTCGGTGAGCGCAGGCAGGACGAACACCGCGATGACCTCGGTGGAGAACAGGAGCAGGTAGCCGGCGGCGAAGATGACGAAACCGACGAGCCCGAGCACCCGCATCTCCCGGACCTGCCGCAGGTAGATGCCGGTGATCCCGGCCAGGGCGAGGGCACCCATGACCGCCTTGGCGGTGCAGCGAATCACCCATTCGTTGGTGTCGGTCAGGAAGCTGTCCGATGGTGGATGGTTGATCTGGACGCCGATGAAGATCGCTCCGGCGAGCGCAGCGGCGACGCCGGCCGCCTGGAGGAGGGTTCTGGTGGTGACGGTCACGACGAAGGCTCCTTGCTCTGGTTGTCCCGGGGCGGTTCCGGAGGAACATCCAGGACGTTAGGAGCCGACGTGGTGAGACCACATCATCAGATGATGTGACCTGCGTGATGATTCAGTCCTACGGCAGGCCCAGGTCCGCGGCGCGACCACCCGGCAGGCCGCTGGTTCCGCGGAAAGCGGCGCCGGTCCGCGACACCCGTAGTAAACGGACGTCGGGGTGCATACCATCCGGCACATGCCGGTTCGAACCGTCGTGCAGCGCGGGCCCAAGGGCAAGAGGGCCGTGGCGTTCGCGGTCGACTGGCCGGGCTGGAGTCGCGGGGCGAAGACCCCCGAGGCCGCGCTCGACCTGCTCGAGTCGTACCGGGAGCGCTACCGTCCGATCGCCGTCGCGGCGAAGCTGGCCAAGGAGTTCGACGCCGCGGGACGCCTCAAGGTCGTCGAGGACCAGGTGGGCCCGGGCTCCACGGACTTCTGGGGCATCTCGTTCGCACCGTCGGATGTCGAGCCCGAACCGATGGCTGACGCGGAGCTCGACCGCAAGATCACGCTGTTGCGGGCCTGCTGGAAGCATTTCGATGCGGTGGGATCACGGGTGTCCGCGGAGATGCGCAAGGGCCCACGTGGCGGTGGGCGCGAACGCGACGAGATCATCCGGCACGTCATTCGCGTCGAGAGCCTGGACTTCGCGAAGCGACTGGGGTTGCGGGAAGCAGAGGACAGTGCCCTCACGCCGAAGGGCCTTCGCGACTACCGGGACGAATATGTCGCCACCATGCGGGCGTACAACGCCGGCGAGGGAAAGCGGATGCGGTCGTGGAACCTGCCGTTCCTCATCCGCCACAGCGCGTTTCACACGATGGACCACGCCTGGGAGATGGAGGACAAGGACCTCACTGCCGGATGAAGCCGGGAGTACAGGCATCGACGAGGACGACGTCGGTGAGCGGTCCCGGTCAGCTGATGGTGACCGAGACGCCGGCCGACATCGCCAGCGGACGAGGGTTGTATCCCGCAGGCGAGCAGCGTCACCCGACTCCACCACAAACTCGTCGTACGAAGCCGCGGCCACGAAGCAGCCGCCAGATATGCTGGACGACCCGCCGCCGTCCGGCGGTCAGGCATCAGTCGATCGAGGTTGGGTTGAGCGGCGGATTCGGCGGCGGCGGTCGGGCGCAGTGAGCAACGTCATCTGGTTCGTGCCCGGTTTGATGATCTCGGTCGTCGTTGGTCTCGCCGCCAGCCGGCCGGTCGCCCGCTGGCTCCGTGCGCGGCCAACACTCGTCTGGGTTCTGCTCGTGAGTCTCGGGACGATCATCGCCGCCACGCTGTCGCCAGTCCGCGAGCCGACGGGATTCGAGGTTCCCGGCGCCGGGGTCGGGGTCTGCGACTTCTCGAGGATCGGTCCTGCGCCGCTGGATGCGCTCCGCACGATCAATGAGATCAGCCTCAACGTCCTGCTCTTTGTGCCGTTCGGGGTGGCCGTCGGGTTGCTCCCGAACGGGCCCCGGAAGGCTCTCGTGGTCCTTGCGGCGTTCGCGCTGCCATTCGCCATCGAGGCGATTCAGCTCGTTGCGACGACGCTCCACCGCGGTTGTCAGAGCGGCGACGTGGCCGACAACCTGACAGGGCTGGTCGCGGGCCTCATCATCGGCGAGGCCGTCCGGCGGGTGGCGGTCGAAGAATGGAGCCACGAGGGCCGGGAACCCATCCCCGCAGGTCAAGCTAGAGCCGACGCGCGGACTCGAACCGCGAACCGCCCGATTACAAGATCCAAAATTGGGGTGTCGGCAAGAGCCGCCGAATGCTGATTCGCGCGCAAAGTCGCAGGTCAGACGCCTAATCGGCTCATCGTCGGTTCCGCGCTAGACCGCGTCGTGACGGCCATTTTCGGCCCGTGCGTGAGAGCTCGGTGAGAGGCAGGGATGACCAGACCGCCCATTCATCGGTCGGGTCGTGCAGTTAGGCAACCGGTGTAGGCAATGCCGAATCAACTCGGCTTCGACCGTGCCGAGGCGACGCACAGTGATCCAGATCTGGCGATGCCGATCGGTCCGGCACCTCCGAAAGCGGCCGAGCCAGAGCGGCGCCTAGTAGGCGACCCAACCAAGATCGATCTGAGATGATGGCAGCGTGTCGGGATAGGGAGCCCTCGTCGGGGGCACACGGGAGCAGTCGGTGGGATGGGTCGCGTTTGCCTGCCCCCGGCTGGCCGTCCTGACCTTCGTCGCCCTCGTCCTGGAACTCACCGCTGCCGTAGGGGCTGATCTATGACGCGGCCGACCTCTGGGGGCTGTACGGGCGGACGGCTGCGTACTCTCGGCGAAATGGCTGCCGGACCAATCCCGATCCTTGCGGCGGCCTTTGTACTTTGGCGCGGTCGCCAGATCGGGGTCCTGGCTGGGTTCCCTGCGGCGAACGTTCTGGGTCCTGTTGGTCGTCGCACTTGTCCCGGCGTACTGGGCAATGCTGACGACACTGATCTGAACCTTTCGACGCCGAGCGCGCTGTGCAGTAGCGGCACTTTGCACGAATTCGCTGGGTCGTCAGAGGCCGTCGGGATGCAATGCCGCGGAGGTCTGGGCCGAGCAGTGCCAGGCTCTATCTGAGGCGACAACGTAACGGAGGGCCGCGGGGGCTAGCATCGCAAATCATGACGGACACGGGACCCCCGGCTGACGAGGAAGCTGCCATCGCTGAGGCTTCGGCGGCTTTGGCTGATGCGCGAGAGGTGCTCCTGGACGAGCGAGAAGACCGGCTCGAAGCCAGGGAGTCGGCAGAGGACGACAGGGAGTCGGCAGCGGACGACCGGCTCGACGCCAGGGAGTCGGCAGCGGACGACCGGCTCGACGCCAGGGAGTCGGCAGCGGACGCCCGCGACCAGTCTCTGGACGTGAAGGCGGGCGATCTACGTCGCGTGTCGGAACAACTGGAGCAGCTTTTAGCGGCGGCGGACGCCCGTGACCAGGCGGCTGAAATTCGGGCCGCGGCGGCACGCGTCCGCGAGCTGGCCGCGGAGGCTCGTGCGGAGCATGACTGGGAAGACCGCGACATGGCGGCGTTGAACCGGGACGAAGCCGCCAGGGATTCCGAGTGGGATAGGACCCGGGCCGCAGAGGACCGCGATGAGCTTCGGCAATTGCGGTCCGATACACGCGAGCGCCAGGACTGACGACCACGAGCGGCTGAGCGCCGCACATATTGATGCTCCTAGGGTCGTCAAGCCAACGTTTCGTGCGGCAGCAGTGGAAAGAGCTCGCGGGCGGTGTAGCGCTTGAGGCAGCGGATGATCTCTTTCTTCGATCGTCCTTCGGTGTCGCGTCGTTCGACGTAGGCGCGGGTGTCAGGATCGTTGGACATCCGCGTCATGACGATGCGCCAGAGCGCGGAGTTGGCGTGTCGGTCGCCACCACGGTGCAGCCGGTGACGGGTCACCTTGCCGGAGGAGGCTTCGATCGGGGCGACGCCGCAGAGTCGGGCGAAGCAGGCTTCGGTGCGTAGCCGGTCGGGGTTGTCCCCGGCGGCGACCAGCAGAGCACCGGCGGTGTCCGGGCCGACGCCGTAGGCGGCGACCAGGGCCGGGGCGGTGGCGGTGACCAGCGGCCGCAGGGACGCATCCAGCTGTTCGATCTCGGTCTCGAGCTCGATGACCCGGCGGGCCAGGGTCCGCAGCGCCAGCTTCGTCGCAGCGGTGACGTCGACCTCGCCGCCGGGTCGCAGCCCCGCGCAGGCCTGCACCAGCGCCACGATGGGCAGGTCCCGCAGCCGGTCTCGTAGGTCCTCCGGCGCGGTGCAGACCAGCGACCGCATCTGGTTCAGCGCCTGGGTGCGGGCGGCCCGGGCCGAGCCGCGGGCGACCCGCAGAACCCTTATCGCCTCGACGTTCCCGGTCCTGGTCTTGGCCGCGCCGGCGGCCTCCCCGGACTGGGCCGCGCGCGCCGCGTTGACCGCATCCAGGGTGTCGGTCTTGCCGGCCTTGCGGCGCTGCCGTCGGTTGGGCCGGTCCACCTCGACCACCGGAACTCCTTCGGCGGTGAGTCGGCGGGAAAGCCCGGCCCCGTAGGACCCGGTGCCCTCGACACCCACCCTCACCACGTCCCCGAAGCCGCGCAGCCAGCCCAGCAGCTGCCGGTAACCGGCCGCGTCGGCACGGAACGACGCCGTCCCGAGCAGGCCACCGATCTCGTCCAACGCGGCCGCCACGTGCACGTCCAGGTGTGTGTCGACACCGCCAGTCACCCGTGTCATCGTCATAGCTGCCAACCCTTTCGCCGGGGTGTGGCACCGCCCGGCCGGGACGGCGGACAAGACAGCAACGGGCCTCTACGACAGGCTCCTAGTAGGTCACTCCGCCCGACCGGTCGGTGCGCGTTCACGAGCCCCCCGGCCGGGCCGACAGATCATTATCAAGACAGCCCGAAGGCGTCAGCCGGTTGTTTCGAGTCAGACCCGACCAGGGTGCTCAACCACACGCTCCCACCGAACAGACGACCATCGCGAGAGCGCACCTACATCCTTGCTGCCGGTTCCGTGCGGTCGTGTCATCGATCGATCGCGGCTCGATCCGGACCAGAGCTGGCACTACCGTTCGGTCACGGCAAGGTCGCAGAGCATCACTTGGGTTCGCGACTTGGCTGCGGCTCCTTTGGTCGTTCGTGGCTCAGGGTTGCCTGATGCTGGTGAAGGTCCGGACACGGGACGTCAGCGTAGATACCCTGCCGCATATCCGCCGACGCGAAGGGATCCCGATGAGGGCAGACGAACCAGGCGAGGCGAGCACCCTGTTCGAGCGTTGCTTCGCCGACGGTGACCTCGACGGTCTCATGTCTCTCTACGAAGACGGCGCTGTCTTCCCGACGCCGCACGGCACCTCGACCGGGCACGACGAGATTCGGGTGACGCTCAAGGCATATCTCGATTCCGGCGCGAAGCTGGTGTTCGGAGAATCGCTTGTTTTCGCTGCTGGCGACTTGGCTCTGATCCACACGCCGTGGACCATGCGGATGCCAGACGGATCGACTCCCCAGGGGGCCACGGCCGAGGTCGTCCGGCGTCAGTCCGACGGCAGCTGGAAATACGTCATCGACAACCCCGACGGGCCAGCACTGCTCAGTCACGAGTAGCGCGGGCGCGCCCGTCTACAGCCTCCTCACGATTGATCCGGCCAAGAGAAACGACGTACGGAGCCCGCTTCCTATTGCTGGTGCAGTTCGTTGAGCGGTGATCGGTCTGCCGCGTCATCGCTGGCACTACCGTTCGGTTCGGCTCCGGCAGCGCCGCGCGAGCGCTCTGGAACGGCACGTATTGGCCCTGGTTCGGCCGTTTGGTAAGCCTGGACCGGTGACCCCGAAGGAAGAACAGCTACTGCAGGCGATCAGCGCGACATACCCGCAGCTCGACGGCTGGCACGCCAGGGCTTCGAACAAGGCGAGGAGCCGCAACCGGAATCGGAACTGTACGAGGACGACAAGGTGTGGCGCTGGTCGCCCATCAGCGAGATGGCGCGTTTGTCGCTCGCCTTGAGCGTCGAGCACCTGCGCCTCATTCGAGTGATGCTCGATGCTCGCCACTTGTTCCCCAGCGCGCCGTACACGACGCTTCGGGCGCGCTGGTGGGCGCCGCTCAGGCGGTATGGGTGCTTGGACCGGACGACCGAGCGACGCGAAGATCGCGCGGTCTCACCGTGATTGCCGAGGAGTACACCCAGGTGGCCAAGTTCTACCGGGAGGCCGACGGCGCCAAGCCGAACACTGTGCCCAAGACCCAATGGTCCTGGCTCGATGAGCGGACGAGCAAGCTAGATGCCATCCGCCGCGAGCTAGATGCAATCCGCGACGGCCATCCGCCCGGTCTCGACCAGACGCGCATGATCGGTACGGCGCTCGACACCGCGTTTCCCTCCGACGAAGACAAGCGGGCTAGCGGGCGTCTGCTCTGGCGGCTGATGAGCGCCGACGCCCACGTCCTGGGCCGTATCACAACGCACGCGCCTAGTTGCGCCGCCCACCAAAGGCGAGGATCTTGCGGTGCTAGCCGCGCCCGGGTCTCTTGAACACCTGGCGGAGCCGTTCCTCTGCGCCTATGAACTCGCGTGCCGCGGATGGTCACTCTTCGACCGGCGCTGCGAGGCGAGCTAAGGAACGCTCGCGATCGAGGCAGCGGCCGACAGTGCCTGGACTGCTCGCTCCAGGCGAGCCGGAGCTGGCACTACCGCTTGGTCCTTGACCAGCAGCCAACGCCGCGGAGCGGCACATGCCGCCGGCTGTCGCGGCATGCTGTTGCGCTAGGTTGCGCGCGTGCCCTCGGACTTCGCGTTCAAGGTGATGAACGCCGCGCATCACGGGATCATCAGGCTCACCGGTGGCAGGGCGGGCTGGTCGGCCTTGGGCATGCCCGTCCTCAAGCTCACCACGACGGGTCGCACTACCGATCGTCCCCGTGTCGTGATGCTGACCTCCCCGGTGCAGGACGGCGAGGCGCTGGTCGTCGTTGCGTCACGCGGCGGCGATGACAAGACCCCTGCGTGGTTCCTCAACCTGCAGCAGAATCCCGAGGTGGTGGTTGCACTGCAAGGGCAGCCGCCGCGGCGGATGCGGGCTCGCGTCGCGACCCACGAGGAGCACGACCGCCTCTGGCCGCGGGTGATCGCCGACCACAAGAACTACGCCGACTACCAGGCGAGGACCACCCGCGAGATCGCCCTCGTGTTGCTCGAGCCACCGGACTGACGGCCAGGACCGACCCGCGGCTGGCTGGCCATCAGCAGGCGGCCCCGCTGTGCATGACCTGCGAGATCACGAGGCGCACAGCTGGCTCCTGCGACATCAAGGGTCGGCTGGGGAGGGAGCCAAGAACGAGGCCACCGTCAGGCTCGTCACGTCCCGATAGCCCGGCACCCACTCCGACGTCGTCGTGGTGGTGGTCGTGCAGCTCCTCCCGGCACAGCCGGAAGCCGGTCTCCCGGCACAACTCGGATCGTCGACCCGGAGCCCGTGGTGGCAACGACCGAGCTGGCACTACCGCTCGGTTTCGGCGCTCGCGGGCAACCGATCAAGAGCGGCGCCTGGTCGACCGGCCCCGAGCCTCTGGCGGCCGCGAGTAGGGCGGCGAACTCCAGCGGGTGCAGCACGGTGCGCTTCTGTCCCTCCCAGGCCACCTTCGGCCGGGTCACGGCGGTCGCCGGGTTGGCCGGGATGATCCCGTCGATGACGGCGTACTTGTAGAACGTGGCCACGGTGCCGAACCGTCGAGCCACCGTGGCCGCGGCATAGCCGCGACTTTCCAGGTAGCGGACAGACATCTCGAGCTCACCGCGGGTGACCCGCAGCAGGTCCCGGTCGTAGGTCTGGCACCAACCGAAGTAGGCCTTGAGATCCTGGGTGCAGGCGGTCAAGGTCGGCTAACGAGACGCCGGCTCGACAACCGGGTGGCGGAGTGCCCCGCCGACGTAGTGCCTGCAGGGCGGGGCGACGCCCCCGAGTGGCAGGCGCAGTCTCGATCGCCTTCCTCCCCGGACGGCGAAGGTTCGACTCGGCCGCGGAGGTCCTGCACCTGATCTCGGGGTGGCGGCGGCGCTGCCGCCTGCGCCTACGGGTGTCTCTTACTACGCCGGCATGTCGTTTTCACGATTCGTTTGGGTCACGGCGTCTGCTGTAGCCGAACGACTGTGACTGTTCCCTTGGTTGCGCTGGTCACGTAGGCCGTGCCGGACTGGGGGTCGACTGCCACACCGCTGGGGTAGTCATCGACGGAGACCTTGGGATTGGTCACCTGGTTGCAGTGGCTCGTGTTGGCTCCGTTGCAGTGCTTGCCGTCGATGACCGACACGCTGGTGTCTTCGATGTTGGCGACGTAGACGTTGTGGGTGCTCGGGTCGACGGCCGCGCTGACCGGACCGAATCCGGCCGGTGTGAGCGATGGTGTCTGCCCGCAGCCGGAGGTGTCCGAGCCGTTGCAGGTGGAGCCGTCGATGACGGCAACGCTCCCGGCGTACTCGCCGTCGGCGAGCAGGGGGGCGTAGACGGTGTTCGTGGCCTGGTCGACGGCGATTCCGTAGGGGTTGAACCCGGCCGTGATGGTGGCCACGGCGTCGCCGCACCCGGACAGGTTCGTGGCGTCGCAGATGGCGCCGTTGTACACGTACACCTTGTCGCCCAGGAACGGCTCGGCTGCACTGTTCAGTGTTCGTTGCGTAGATCGTGTTCGACGTCTCGTTGACGGCGACCGCGACGAAGGAGCAGCCATCGGTGGCGCCGACGGTCATCAGGGCGGGGAGCTGGCTGCAGCCCGTTGTCGTCGCGGCGTTGCAGGTGCTGGCGTTGAAGACGGACAAGCCGTTGGCGCCGCCGCTGGTGGCGGTTCCGACGTAGACGGTGCCGGTGATGGAGTTGACCGCGATGGCGGTCGGGATACCTGCTGTCACCTGCAGCGTCCCGATGCTCGTGCAGCCGGACGGATGAGCGGCGTTGCAGGTGCGGGTGTCGAGCACAGAGACGCTGCCCGTGTCTTCCCCGTCCCTGATGCTGGCTACGTAGGCGGTGTGGGTGGCCGGATTGACGGCGATCGCTGTCGGCAGATCGGCGACGGTGACCGTCGACGGTGACCGGCGGCAGCCGCCGGGGCGGAACGCGTTACAGGCACTGGTGTCGACCATCGCGACGGCGTTCGGGCCTGAGGTGACGTAGGCGGTGTGGACGTCCTGGTCGACCGCGATCCCGCCGGCGCGGGGAACGGCGGCACTGGGCGGGCGGGTGCGGCAGCCGCTGGTGATACGCGCGTTGCACAGGGACGCGTCGATGACCGAGACCGTGTTGTCCACCAAGTTGGCCGTGTACAGGGTGTGCGTGCCCGGGTCGAGGGAGATTGCCTGGGGGTCGGTCCCGGTGCGGATCTCCTGCGGCGGCGCGAGGGATGCGCACCCGGAAGGTCGAGCTCCGTTGCACAAGTCGGTGTCCACGACGAGAACGGCGTCGTCCTTGTGGAACGTGACGTACGCCGTGTGGTGGGCAGTGTCGATG
>CAVOHB010000004.1:0-653518 GCA_963695705.1 uncultured Actinomycetota bacterium | reverse complement strand
ACTGTTCGCTGAGTTCGAAGTGGTCGCTGTGGTAGACGATGGCCTGCAGCATGCTGTCCCCGGCGTCCCGCAGCCGCTGCGCGGCAACACCGGAACCGGTGTCGTGGTCGACCTGGACCTGTGCGAAAAAGTCCGCCGACGTGGCGTCGTACGGCAGCCCGTCTCGTTCGACTGCGGTCGCGAGCGCGAAATACAGCTGGGCGAAGTTCGCCGTGCACAGCGCCCACGGGTGGTCGACGCCGCTGTCGTTGTTGTCCCCGTCGTACACGTCGCCGGGATAGCGGCCGAGCAGCGGTCCCATGCCACGAGCCGCGTCCGCCTGGTTGATGGGATACACCACCGGTGACACGGGGTCGGTCCAAAGCGTGCGGAGCCTGGCCGCGCTGGCGAGGAGTCGCGTATCAGTGCAGTCGACAGCGCCGTACACGCCGGCCATGACGACGTCGATGTTGGGGTCATACCGGTCACGCGGTCTGTCCGCCTCGAGGATGGACACGTAGTAGTCGCCGTTCCAGTGGCTGTCCAACGCCTCGCGCAGCCAGCCCTTGGCATCCTCGATGCCGGCAGGCTCCCGGAAGCCCAGGGTGTTGTCGGCGATCTCGTTCAGGCAGCGCAGCTGCACGGCTCGGGTGAAGAAGGACTGGCCGTACGTCTCCTCCCACAGGTTGTAGCTGGGTTGGCGGTACTGGTTCATCAGGAAGTCGAGGTTGCGCTGTACGACCGCGTGCCCGATGTCTTGCGTCGCGGCGTCGAGCTGGGTGTAGGACGCGAGGATCGCCAGCGTCTGCAGGGCGGGCCCGTCGTTCTGGTCGGTCCAGTCGCGCGGTTGGCCTTCGATGGTGAAGCAGGCGCGGCCGAGGTTGGGGGCATTCGACTGACAGGTGCTGGCGAAGCTCACATAGTCGCCAAGGGGTCCGGACCCGGAGTCACCGAGCACCGGCTGGTGCGCCGCAGCGACTTCGATCGCGGCCACCGCCGCGTCACGCGTCCAGTTGAAGACATAGTTCTGCTTCACCGAGTTCAGGTCACGCTCGAACGACGGGGAGGCGATGATGCAGCCCGGCGCGGAGAACCGCCCCGGATCGAGGGGGTCGGTGAAGACGAACCCGTCGGTGGCGAAGTTCCGCTGCATGAGCGGCAGCAGGTACTGTCCGAGCCGGGGCAGGTCAGCCGACTGCACCCCCGACTGCACAAGCCCGTATCGCCGCTGCTGCGCCATCTCGTCCACCTCTCCACCGAGACCGGTGACCCCGGCGCTGGCTGCTCAACGCCGGGGTCCAGGTCGTTTCCCGGCGTCTGGGGGCGGACACAACCTGGATGGTTGGGTGCCCTGTGGTCCCAGCCGCCAAACCTTCGCGCGAGTCTGCCACCCGGCGCCTGGTCGTCGATCGACGTCTCCAGGCAACCGCCCGCGGCTACCCAAGCGGTCTGCTCATCCGCTTGACGCCACCCCGGGCTCGGCGGAACTGAGGTCGCCGACAACCGGCCACCAATCGGTGGCCGACCAAGGCGAAATATACACCGTAAGTCACTTATAGAATACCGAGAGTTTGGGGGTAGGCACTCCAGTCGAACTTGGGTTATGGTGACGCGATTTTGGAATAGGGAGACACACATGAAGATCGTCATTGCCCTTGCAGCGGCCGGGGCCACCGTTGCGCTCTCCGCACCGGCCGTACAAGCCGCGACGTCCTTCGGAGCCTACTGGGCGCTCAACGAGACAGGGTCACCGACGCAGGCTTTCGACGACCTCAACGGAAACACCGGAACGGTCAGAAACGTCACCGGCGACGGCGACGGCTACACGTTCGGCGGAAGTCCCGGCGTCTCGGGCGTGAGCGTGCCCGACTCGGACTCGCTCAGCCCTGGCAGCGCCGATTTCTCCTTTACCGTCCAGCTCACCACGACGCTTCCAGCCGCCGGCACCGACTACGACGTGCTCCGCAAGGGCCTCGCCTCGACCGTCGGCGGGGAGTACAAGATCGAGGTCCTCAACGTCAAGGGCGTGGCCAAAGCGATGTGTCTGGTGAAGGATTCCGCCAAGCACGTCGCCAGAATCCAGTGGTCCCCGAAAGGCGGCATTGCCGACGGCAGGACCCACACGATCACCTGCTCCAAGACCTCGACCGGGGTCACGTTGACACTCGACGGGTCCAGCCACAGCAAGGTCAACTCCGCCGGCATCGGCACCGTGGCAAACAGCGGGTCGCTGTTCATCGGGATGAACTCCGACAGCGGGGGAGACCAGTTCGTCGGTACGATCTTCGACGCCCGGCTCGGTTGATAGATCTGCTACGGGCAGACGTGCCACCGGTGATCTGGTGGTGCGCCCGGAACTGCGGGCCTCAGCCCTCGTAGCTGCCGTGCGGTGGGCCGAGGTACGGGAACTCGTCGAGCAGGTCGGTGTGCGCGTCGACGCCGTCGCCGGTCACCTTGCCGTTGGTGAGCAGCGGCAGGAAGTAGTCGGGAACGTCGTCGGTCAGCGTCCGGCCGTTGTCCGGGTACCGCGCCGGCTCCCGGTGGTCGTACCGGATGACGTCGGGCAGCATGTGGCCCGCAACCTCCCGGGCCTCCTCGGGAGAGTAGCCACCCGCATGCTCGCAGTGCGTGCGCGAAACCGTCCACGAAGCGTCCGTCGTCGGCCGGCTCGCCGCCCAGATAGGCCACCTTCTCCTCCCCGGGGTAGGAACACCGCCTGCTGCGTGCGCGCCCCACGATCGGCCTGGACCCAGCCCGATCCGGCGCCATTGCTGCGCACCAGCGTGCGGTGCCAGAGGTTGACCCCGGGCGTCGAGCCCAGGGCGTCGTTCGGGATCTCCAGCGCGATGCTGCAGACGTCCTTGTCGGCGAAGAAGTCGTCGCCGGTGAACGCCATGTCGTTGAGCGCGCCACCGGCGTCGAAGAAGAAGGGATCGCTGCGCCAGCCTGCGAAGAACCGGTAGCCGTTGGACTCGACGATGGTGGGCGTCGGATCCCAGGGACACGGGGGCGTCCTCGACCACCAGCTCACCGTCTCCGTCGATGCCGGCGGCGTCGGGTCCGGTGACGCGGCGTACGGTCGCGGTCTGGTTGTTGCCACCCACCGAGGAGAACCGGACCCGGTAGGCGATGTCGGCCACGTGATCCCCGTCGGTGTCGATCTTCAGCTCGTAGATCGCCTCCGGCGCGAACGGCTCCGGGGTCGTTGGCCCGGGCGGGTTGACGCCCACCGAGGGGTGCGCGTCCATGATGAGTACCGACCTGCTCGTGTCGCCGGGCTTGGGAAAGGCGAAGAGATCGCATAGATCCAGACGGGCATCTCCGCGTGGGGACGTAAAGTCGGGACCCGAGTAATGGTGCGACACTGTTGCTCCTCGTTCACTTGCTGAATGCCAGGACGCCTAACGCTACAGGTCGGCCACAGGGGTCGTCAGGACTCGGCCGGCGTTCGCGTCCTTACGCCCGAAAGCCGGAGCGCAGTCTCTGTGGCGGCTGGCGGACACGGGTCCTGAGACGGAGCGCTGGCGGTGGTCGTGACCTTTCGATGGGGTGGCGGAGCGTGCCCCAACTGTCGGCGTTTTAGCGCCGGATCAGCCGGAGCGCGACGACGACGATCACGATGACCACAAGGATGACGATCAGGTAGTACAGCATGGGATTACTCCCTTCTATCTGGCGGGAAGCTGGCTGTCGGCGACGGATCGGTCAGCAGGCCGCTATTCCCTCGCGGACCTGGACCGCGAATCGTTCGAACTCGGCGGCGGACACATTTCGTGGTCTGGCTCGCACCACCAGGTCCACAAGGTTCGGCCTGGTGACCAGGAGGATGACCTTCTCGGCTGCGAGAGCCACGACATCGCCGACGTCGGCCAAGTACCGAATGTTGTGCGCGACGTACAGCCCGTGCGGCGTGCGGCGTGTGCAGATGAGCCGAACGTCGGTGAGGAACGCTTTGCCGAACACGTGGCCGCCTTCGTGCGTCTCCATCATCGCGACTCGCTGTTCACCGGCCTCGAAGTTCAGGCACAGCATCAGCCAGTCATGGAGTTCATCAGGCTCGCGACGTTCGCCTAGTCGGCTGAGCAGACCACGGGTCGACACGGACGCATGACCTCATATCGTCGTCTAAGCCGGCTCGCCGACCGAAAGAGGAATCCCTTCGGCGAGGGGCCGCAATTGCAATGTCGGACGGGACCGACGTCGCACGTCGCAGTCTGCCCACGCCGGGGCCGTGCGGAGGTGAAACATCTGTAATCGCGGTCAAGCGCTACGCACAGTCGCTTCGGCTGTAAGGCTGATCTTGTTGGCTCTCAAGCGCTTTCGGCGCGCGAGGGAGAACGTGCGCAACGACTCGCACGGCACTGGACTGAGCTGTTGCTAGGGACTCTGCGTTGCTTGTGTCTGCATAGCATCGTCGGACGAGTTGCTCAGCCTCAGCCTTTCGGCCGGAATCGAGCCGTCGATGACGCCTGCGGCGATTGCGGTGAGCTTGGTGGTCTGCTCACGGGCGTAGCCGCGCAGCAACATGAATCCTTGGTCCATGTTGATCTTGAGCCGTTCGGCGAGAACACCTTTGGCTTGTTCGATGACGATCCGGGTGTTGATGGCTGCCTGAAGATGTTCCGCTATGACATGGTCCTCTTCCGGTCGGAATTGTGCGAGTAGCCCGATCGTGGCCACGTCGGCCAGCGCCTGACCCACAGCGACGTCATCATCGCTGACCGTTGCTTCATCGACACAGAAGAGGTTGATCGCGCCGATGACGGTGCCACGCAACCGCAGGGGCAGCGCGAACATCGCTCCAAACCCTGCTGCAGCGGCTTCGGCGCTGAAGAGGGGCCACCGGTCGTGGCCCTCCCGAAGGTCAACATTGACGACCTGTTGACCGGTATGGAAGCTGTCGATACCTGGGCCTTGGGCACATTGAAGTTCGAAAAGTTCGAGCATGCGGGTTTCTTCGCTGGTGGACGCGAGGACCCGGAGATTTCCGCGCTGATCGATAAGGGTCAGAGCCGCAGCCTGGGCGGGCAGCAGAACCACGCTGCGCTCGGCCAGCAGATGCAGGAAGTCGAGAAGGTCGAAGTCGGTGACCAGTGCGTCGGCGAGTTCCACGAAGGTACGGGCAAGCCGTTCCTCCCGGCTCGCACCACCCAAGAGATGGCCGTCGACCGTCTCGGATCGAACATTCTGCGGATCACGCATGGAATGCCTCCTCGGGTGCGAAGCGCAGCTGCCCGTCGACCACGTCATGAGCGATCTCAAGTACCCGGCGGTCGTCGGCGTACGCACGTGCGCGCAGCAGTAACAGCGCCTCGCCGACTCCAACTCCCGCCTGGGCGGCGATCATGCCGGTCGACTGCGCGATGACCGGGCTATAGGCCGCGCCGCCACTCAGCTGGGGATGCAGTCCTTCCCCACCGCTGCTCGACTGCAGCCGCAGCATCATCTCGGTGGCCGCTTCGGTGAACGCAAGCGCCTCGTCGAGCTCGTGAGCCTCGAGCATCCCGGGTAAGTCTCGATACAGGTCCAGCACACCCAGTCGGACCAGCCCGACCTGCAGCGGGAACGCGAAGATGGCGGCGATCCCGGCTTCGATCACAGCCGGGCCGAAGTGCGGCCACCGGACCGCCGCTGTTTGTCGAAGATCCGGCTGCAAAACCGGTCGCCTGGTTTGAGCCGCCTCAACGCAGGGTCCCTCGCCCAACGTCAGCTGTAGGTTTTCCATCTCCCGGGCGGCCCCATCGGTGGCAGCCACAATCCCCACCGGTCCGGTGTCGTTGATGAAGAGCAACCCAACCCCACTCACCGGAAGAGCATCGACACACGCAGCACACAACTGTTCCGGCAGGGATTCCGTCCCGCCACCAGCCATCAGCTCCGTGATAATCGCCGCTGTCCGGGTGGCGGTCACTCTCCCACCACGATGTTCTGCGATTGAACCGTCAGTGCGAGAGCTGGTCATCACGCCGCCTAATCCCGAGGAGTACGATGTAAGCCTACGGCCAGTATGTGCACGAAAGTCCGACAATGTCCACCTACGCTTAACTGCGCCTTCGTTCGTAACCATCGAGGTGGGTGTTCTCGCATGCCGTGTGTCCAGATCGGCGGATCCCCTCGTGCTACCGTTCAGTGCTATCTGAGCCGTCGTGGCTTCAGTCACATGAGATAGAAAGAGCCGTACAGGGATGCCCCCCGGTCCCGGGGCTGGAGCTCGGGGTCGCAGCGAGGGGGACTGCGTTGGACCGGAACGAAAAGCTCGCGCGAATTCTGGTCGAATTCGCGGAGACTCTTGGTGGGGACTTCTCTATTCAGGGAATCCTGGATCATCTGGTCCAGCGCATCGTCGACATGCTGCCGATCACCGGTGCGGGCGTCATGCTCATGTCCGGGCGCGACCTGCACTTCGTCGCGGCATCGAACGACGTCATCCAGCGGATCGAGGCACTGCAGAATGAGCTGCACGAGGGCCCGTGTCTGGAGGCTTACGGAAGTGGAGAGTCCGTCGCCGTCCAGGACCTGAGCATCGACACCGGGTTCCCGAACTTTTCCCCCCGCGCCCTATCTGAAGGGCTCGCTGCAGTCTTCACGTTCCCGCTCCGTATGGACGAACGCCGTCTCGGGGCTCTAGACCTGTACCGGGATACACCTGGACAGCTGGATCCACAGGACATGGAAGCGGCGCAGGTGCTGGCTAACGTGGCGGCGGCGTACCTGTTCAACGCCCAGGCGCGCAGCGACACGGCGATGAATGTCGAGCAGCTCACCCACCGCAGCCTGCATGATCCACTCACCGGCCTGCCCAACCGCGTGCTGCTGCACGAGCTACTAGACCGTGCGGTGGCCAGAGCCCGGCGTTCCAGGCGGATGGCGGCGGTGCTCTTCGTCGATCTGGACGGCTTCAAGCTCGTGAACGACCAGTATGGTCATCACCTAGGTGACGAGCTGCTCATCGCCGTTGCCACCCGTTTGGCCCGAGTGCTGCGGTCCGGAGACACACTGGCCCGGCTGGCCGGGGATGAGTTCGTCATCCTGTGCGAGGACCTGGACACCTCATCAGCGGCGGAGCTGGTGGCCGGGCGGATCGCCACGAGCCTGGCCGAGCCGTTCGATGTAGACGGTCACGTTCTGGCGATGACGGCCAGTGTTGGACTGGCCTTCTCGGGTCCCGGGGTGGACATCCCTGACACGCTGCTGCGCGACGCGGATCTTGCGATGTACCAAGCCAAGGTGAACGGGGGCGGCCAGCATCAGGTCATCGACCAAGCAACCAGGCTCGAGACCGAGCTGCGCAAGCGGCTCGAGCGGGACATGCACGCAGCGATAATCAACCAGCACTTCCAACTCGCCTATCAGCCGATCATCGTGGCGCCGAGCGGAGACATGCTCGGTGTCGAGGCCCTGCTGAGGTGGCACCACCCGGATCGCGGGTGGCTCAGCCCCGAAGTGATCCTCCCGATTGCCGAAGCCACCGGGATGATCCTTCCCATCGGTGAATGGGTGCTCGGCCAGGCTTGTCGTGACCTCAAGGCCTGGCGGCGATTGTACGGCGAGGCCATATCGCAAGTTTCGGTCAATGTCTCAGCCCACCAGGTCGTGGGTCCGGCGTTCGCCGAGACGGTGGCGCAGACGCTGGCAGACACCGACACCGAACCCTCTATGGTCTTCCTGGAGGTGGCCGAGAGCGTCTTCTTCGAGGACGCGCCCCGGGCAATGTCCGCGCTCAGGGAGGTGAACGGGCTCGGCGTGGGCCTGATCATGGACGACTTCGGCACCGGCTACTCCTCATTGAACTACCTACGCCGTTCCCCGTTCGACGCCGTGAAGATCGACCGCAGCTTCATCGGCGATCTCACCGATGAACCGGCCACTCGCGCTATCGTCGGCGCGATCGTCGACCTCAGCCACGTGCTAGACCTGACCGTCGTCGCCGAGGGTGTCGAAACCCAATCCCAGCTCAACGAGGTTGTCGACCTCGGCGTCGATCGGGCCCAAGGCTTTTTCATCAGTCATCCCCTGCTCTCCGACCGGCTCGAGCAGGACATCTTGCAGCCGGCCACAACCACGCCAATACACCTGCCGCAAGGCGGTCAGGCGACGATGTAGGAACCAATCGTTTCGCGTTGTTTCTCGTGCTCTTGTTTCTCTCGACCGCCCGCAGGCCACCTGCTCGATGAGACGTCAGCGCAGAGAAACGCCCGCTTGGCCCATGCATGCGCTGTTGATTCTCAGGAACGCGGCATCGATGAGTCCAGCTGATTCGGCCCGGTTCGACGGATCGGTGAGGAGAAACGCTGTCGCGACGGACGAATACGCGCGCACGTCGGCGGCGATACGAGGGTCAGCCGGTTCGGCCAGCCTGTCCAGACGATCAGGGAACACGTGCGACTTGGGGTAGCCGAACACTGACGTACTCTCGACGATCGCCGCTCCGACGGCCCGGCATGTCTGTCTGATCGACACAGTTCCAGGCTCGGCCGGCGAAGCCGTGCTCGTGTCGGCCGCAGCAGTCGTCGTTGGGCTTGGGCGCGATGTCGGTGCAGCCGTTTGCGAGCCGCCTTCGCATCCGGTGACCGCGATGAGGCTGCAGAGCACGCCCGCCATGACAATGCGCTTCAAGGTTCTCCCTAGGGCCTTGAGTGTAGGGACGATATGGGCGCGCTGTGGCGGAAGCGGCTTAACCGAAGGACAGCCCGAGGTCGGGACGATGTCACCACTTTCCTCGTTGTCCGTCGCGCCAATCGTGTGACTACGCGTCGCCACGAATCACTTCACCTGCTCTCGACCGCCAGTGTGGCGCGCAACGGCCCGCGACGATCGGACGGTGCCGCGTCAAACAGCGTGCTGGGGGTGCCCCGCTGCGCCCTTTGTGCTGGCGAGACCGCGGTTTTCCATCTCCCGGGTGTGCCGGGCGCAGCGGCAGGCGACATTGAGTACCCATGTTGTGCCCGTGGTGTCGGCGGGACGAGCGTTGGCACCGGACCAGACTTGCGTGAACGCTTCGACTGTGGCGTGCTCGGCGGCTGTTTGGTCGGGGGTGACGAGTTGGCACAGCGCGTACACCGAGGGGAGAAGGAGGTCGTACAGATCCTCGAGCCCTGAGACGTGGCCAGCTTGAATGTCTGCCAGTGCCTGCTCGACACGGCGGTCGTGACGCCTGTCGTTCATCAGCCCCCATAGTTGTTCACTGCCACCGAGGGCCGGGGCGCGCAGCGACTAGAAGTTACTCACCCAGCGTAGTGGGTGAGTTACGGAAGCACAACGGGAAAGGAGGAGGTGGTCGACCGGTGGCGGACTACTCGGCAGCCAACAGCTCGGGGGGCGGTGTCAGTGTGCTGATGCAGAACGGATGGCCCGCTGGATCCAAGAGCACACCGCGGATCGGGCTGGGGGTGCCGCGAGGCGGCCTTCTCGGATCTCTAGGGTTCGTGGTAGTTCCCGCCACCGCAAAGCCGAGAGATCACTTCCATCGGGCCCACATACCGTCGACCTGGGAGTTTGCAGAGTACGCGGGCAGTGTGCGATAGGGCGGGGCGGACAAACGCGAACAATCTCGTTCGGGCTGGCCCGACCCGTTCGCCTGACACTACACGTAATCGGGCGCAGAACAGTCTCCGCTAAAGCGATTACTCTCCGCGATATGCGCGGGGCCCCCTGCAGCGGGGGCCGACGCTTGCCATCCAGAGAACGGGACATCCCTTCGCCTCCGAGTTTGCGTCCTTGCGGCGCGCAAGGCCCCGGCGTTTGTTCCCCCGCAGCGCCGGGACCCCTCCCGTTAGAAGGTAAGAGTCAGCTAGGAGTCGTAGTGGATTATCACCAGGATCCGGTTACCGCCGCCAATCGACTGGGCGGTGATGGTGCCGTGGGCGCCCTGAAACTTGCCAGTGCCCCGCAAGATGCGCCCGTGGAACACAACATCGTTGGAGGTGAAGGCACCGTGGACCTGGCCGACCAGGATTCCGCCCTTGACCGCGAATGCGACCTGGATGCGCGCGCTGTTGGACTGATCGAAAAAGATTGCGGTGGTCGAGTCGTATCCGACGATCTTCCCGGTCCTCACCGACCGGATTGTGTCGGCACCTACAGCGCGGTTGTTACCGACCTCGTGGGACGCGGTTTCGGTCAACTTCCACTTGAGTGTGTGCGCGGCCTTGGCCTGCGCCACCGGCGCCGCGGCGGGAGCAGCAGACGCCCCGGATAAAGCCGCCACGGTAGCGAGCGCCACTGCTGCCAGTGCTGTCTTCTTCATGTCTTCCCCCTCAGGAATGTGTCTTCCGGCACCTGGTTTGGGCCGCTCCTCAAGTTAGTGCCTGCGCCGTGTGCTTGTCTTCTGCCGGATACGCGTCAGAGCCCCCCTGATGCAGCCTTGGACGCTTCCCTTATGCCGGGCCGCCCCCGGAGAGGAGTCGCCGGGGGCGGCCCTGCTGGGCCAGTGCCCGCGTCCGCCTGTTGGGCAGGAGCTTGGCCACCTGTCTGCCGGGTTCGCTTGGGGCCTGGCTTGTTACGCCACCGGCCTTGGAGGCGGGTCGGCTGGTGACGGCTCATAGGCGGAGGATTGCGGGCGGTTGAGTTCCCGTCGGCCCGCAGGCAGTGGGGGTAGTGGCCGCACTTCGTCGACGCGCTTGTCGTCGTTGAGGGGGATGAGCGTGGCGGTGCCTGGGAAGTGGACGAACTTGTCGCTCGGCTTGTCATAGTCGATGAACAGTTCGACTGCGACTATCTCGACGTCGCCTGTCTTCGTGCGCTGTCGGAACTCTGACTCGCCCAGGCTGGCTAGTCTCCGCTTGGATCGCTGGGCTCTGGCTGCGGCGGCTGCCGGTTCCCTGGATGCGAACGTGGAGGGTTGCATGCATCGGGCGTCCCTGAGTTCTACCCGCTGTCGGGCAGCGGGCGGCTCAGGCGTGGGGGTTGCCTCGACAGGGCTGGGCGCAGCCCTGGGCTTATGCGCGAACATGGCTGATCACCACGCCTTGGTTCCCGGTGCCGTATCCGACGGGGAGCCCGCGCTGTCTCCGTTGCGGCTGCGGCTCTCCCGCTTCGCGCCGCGCTTCCCTGTCCTGCCGGCGGGTGGCGAATGTGGACGGCTCTGAGATGTTGCGCGGCGGCAGGGGTTCCTTGTCTGGCATTAGAGGCTCCTGAGGAATCGGCGTAGCTCGCGGGCTGCGGGGCCGGGCTGTGGGCTCTTGGCGTTGACGGCGCGGCGGGCTTCGGCTATCTCGGCGCGGGCCATCGACAGCATCGCATCGAGGGCGGCCTGCCGGGTTTGGGTGATAGCGGTATGGCCGGGCCGGTAGCTCCTGGTGGACAGGATGCGGGCGTCTCGCTGCGAGGGAATCGACACGACGTCGACGGACAGCAGCTCCCCGCTCGTTATCGTCACCACTTTGTCGATGGTCTTCCTCGTGGCGGCGGTGAATGCCACGCTGACGGAGTTGATGAGGCCGTCGAGGATCTGCCGGCGGACGGACTGCGCCGTCTCGCTGCTGCCGAACGTGACGTCGACCATGAGCGTGTTACCGCGGTTTGCGGAGCCGCCTAAGGGAATCGAACCCTTGACCTACGCATTACGAGTGCGTCGCTCTGTCCGACTGAGCTAAGGCGGCAATGGTCCGGTGCGGACCGAGGCGTCAGTGTAGCCAATCGGCAGCAGACCCGAGGGCCTCAGCGCCCGGTGCCGCGCGGACGCTACGGTCTGCCCATGCCGCGGCTCGATCCTCGCAGTTCCTCGGTCCGCGAGTTCTGGACCGAGAGGCACCTGTGCACGCTGACAACGCTGCGCCCGGACGGGAGCCCGCATGTCGTGCCGGTCGGGGTGACCTTCGACGTCGAAACGTTGACGGCCCGGGTGATCGCCAGCTCTGGAACCGCCAAGGTCCGGCACATCGAGGCAGCCGCACCTGCCCGGGTGGCCGTCTGCCAGGTCGACGGCCGCCGATGGAGCTCGCTGGAGGGGACCGCGAGGGTGCGCCGTGAGGACTGGTTCATCGCCGACGCCGTTCGAGCGGTACGCACAGCGCTACCGGCAACCGCGGGCGAATCCGCACCGGGTCGCCATCGAGATCGCCGTGACGAACGTGCTGGGGCTCGTGTAAGGGCGGGTTCAGCCGGTCTGGCAATGCTTCCCGTCCGGCGGCACGATCCCGTCGACCAGGTAGCTGTCGATCGCTGCGTCGATGCACGGGCTCCCGGAGCGGTATGCCGTGTGCCCGTCGCCGTTGCGTGAGAGCAGCACACCGGACTGGAGCTGATGGGCCAGCGCGACTGCCTCCGCGTAGGGGGTGGCCGGATCCCGGGTCGTGCCGACGACGACGATGGGCGCCGCACCGCGAGCGTGCAGCGCCGCCGCAGTAGCCGACGACTTGACCGGCCACTGCGAGCAGGCGTACTGGACCCAGGCCGACGCCTCCCCGAACACGGGTGAGGCGCGCTCGAACATGGCAATCGACGCCCGGACCTTGCGAACGGTGATGCTCGACGGCTGGTCGAGGCAGCTCACCGCCAGGATCGCCTCCTGGGCATTGCCGGTGTAGCCGGTGACGCCTCGGTTCGAGTAGGCGTCGGCGAGGGCGAGCAGCTGGCTGCCGTCGCCGGCGAGGGCGGCGCTCAGGGCCGAGCTCAGCAGCGGCCAGTAGTCCTTGGAGTACAGCGGGAAAATGATTCCGAGCACGGCCAGCCCCTCGGTGAGCTGCCGGTTGCCCGCACCGGGCAGGGGATTCGCGTCCAGCTGTTCGAGGAGATCGTGCACCCGCGCGAGCGCGGCGTCTGCGTCTGTGCCGAGCGGGCAGTCGGGCGACGACACACAGTCCCCGACGTACGCCTCGAGTGCGGTCTGGAAGCCCTTGGCCTGGTCGAGTGCGGCCTCTCTCACCGAGGACGTGGGGTCGATGGCACCGTCGAGCACCATCCGCCCGACCCGCCGGGGGAACAGGTCGGCGTACGTCGCCCCCAGAAAGGTGCCGTACGAGAACCCGAGATAGTTGACCCGCTTGTCACCGACCAAGGCCCGCAGGATGTCCATGTCACGCGCGGCATCCTCGGTGGAGACATGGGCGAGCAGAGCGCCGGTCCGCTGTTGACATCCCTCGCCGAACGCCCGCAGCAGGGCCGTGTTGGCCTTGATCTCCTTCGATGTGTCCGGGTCGGGGTCCGAGGCCAGGTAGACGTCGAGGTCGGAGTCGCTGACGCAATCGATAGGGCTGCTGCTGCCGACACCGCGAGGGTCTAGCCCGATGATGTCGAAGTGGTTCAGCAGTGTCCGGTCGAAGACCTTCGACGCGTTCTCTACATACGGGATGGCGGCTACGCCGGGTCCACCTGGGTTGAAGAGCAGCGAGCCACGACGTTCGGCCGGAACGTCTGCCGGCCTGCGCAGCACAGACAGCCTGATCGCCTGGCCATCCGGTTTGGCGTAGTCCAGCGGCACCTGGACCGACGCGCACTCGAAGATCTGCTCGCAGTCGGCCCAGTTCACGTCCTGTTGGTAGAACCTCGCCAAGCCGGTGACGCCGGGCGGCAGGTCCGGTACCGAGGGCGGTGGAGTCGAGGGTGAGTCGCCGGCCTGGCCACCAGTCGACGTGTTCTCGGTCGGCCGGGCGACCGGGACGTCGTCCCCCGCCGGGGAAACGAAGCTGCACCCGGCGATGGCCACGCATCCGGACAGCATGGCCACGACGGCCGGGCCGGCCCTCATTCGTCTCCCGCAGGGTGGTGTGCGTCGGGAGTGGCCCGGTCACCGCCCGCCCGGGCGTGGTCGTACTGCTGGCGCGGCGAGCATGCCGAGGCCACACTGCACGCGCAGCGGCGTCCGGAACCCGACAACCGCACGATCACTGAGTCCGACGGAACGTTGTGGTCGACGACGACGCCGGCACCTTCCGGGGTGTCGACCCGATCCCCCACCCGCGGCGCGTTGGCCTTGAACTCCTGGTAGAGCGGGTGCTCGTACTTCAGGCAGCACATCAGTCGTCCGCACGCACCGGAGATCTTCAACGGGTTCAGCGGCAGGTCCTGGTCCTTGGCGATCCTGACGCTGACCGGCTCGAAGTCCTTCAAGAACGTTGCGCAGCACAGATCGCGTCCGCAGGGACCGATGCCGCCCTGCACGCGAGCCTCGTCTCGCGCGCCGAGCTGACGCAGCTCGACCCGCGCCTTGAGGGCCTGTGACAGGTCGCGGACGAGCTGACGGAAGTCGATGCGTTGCGGGGCTGAGAAGTAGATGACGAAAAGCTCGTCGAGTCCGGCTCGTCGGTCCACGTAGTCGACGCCGACCAGCTTCATGGGCAGGGCGTGCACGCGAACCAGCCGCTTGGCGACGACCCTGGCCTGCGCCCGGCGCCTTCGATTGCTGTCTTCTCGCTCCAGGTCGGCGGCCGTCGCCAGCCCGGCGCACACCGGGAGCCCCCCGATCTCCTCCGACACGTACTGCGGGGCCCACACGCACTCCGCCACCTCGGGACCGTCGTCGGTGGGCACCAGAACGTGGTCACCGACTCGAGGTGAGTGCGTACCGGGGTCGAGGTAGTAGAGCCGACCGTAGCGCTGGAACGACACCGCCATCACCATGCTCACGCGCCCACCCTACGGGCGAAACCGCCCACCCGAGCGCGTATCGCGAACGCCTGTGGGTCAACGCAGTGACAGCATCATGGACTCCAGCGCCAGGGTTGGGGCGACGTTCGCCTCCAGCGCCTCGCGGGCCGCCAGGATCGCGGCCAGCCGGCGCAGCGACTGCTCTGCGGTGGAGCCGCGCGCGAGCGTTTCGACCGAGCTGCGCATCTCCTCGTTCACCAGGGCCGTCGATGTGGTGATCTGCGCCGTGATCACGTCGCGATAGAACGACAGGAGGTCGACGAGGCCACGGTCGATGCAGTCGCGCTCGAGCCGTTTGCGGCGGCTCTTGTGCTCGGCCTCGAGCCCCCGAATGGCAGCCGCCGCCCCCCGTGGGCGGGTTCCCTTCACACCGACGCCGTAGGCCTGTTCGAGGTCGGCCCGTTCCCGCGCCTCGAGGTCACCGGCGATCGGGCCGGCCTCCTCGGCCGCTGCCTCAACGAGGTTGGCCGCGGCGGTGATGCACGATCCGACATCGGCCAGCCGGCCGGGCAGGGAGAGCACTTCGTGCCGCCGGTTGCGGGTCGACTCGTCGCTGGCCAGGGCACGCGCCCGTCCGATGTGGCCCTGTGAGGCCCGGGCGGCGAACATGGCCAGCGCCTCGGACACCCCGTCGCGACGGACCAGCATCTCGGCCACGGCCTCGGCCGGGGGTGTCCTCAGCACCAGCAGCCGGGACCGGGACCGTACGGTCGGCAGGACGTCCTCGACCGTCGGCGCACAGAGCAGCCAGATGGTGCGTTCGGCCGGTTCCTCCAGCGACTTCAACAGCGCGTCTCCGGCCCGGTCGGTGAGACGGTCGGCGTCCTCGACGACGAGCACCTGCCAGCGTCGACCGGTCGGTGACATCGCCGCCTTGCGTACGAGCTCCCGCACCTCGTCGACCCCGATCGAGAGCGACTCGGTCCGAACCAGTGTCACGTCGGAGTGCGAGCCGGCGAGCGCGGTGCGGCAGCTCAGGCACTCCCCGCACCCAGCCCGCTCGCACAGCAACGCGGCGGCGAACGCGCGCGCGGTGTTCGACCGGCCGGACCCCGGTGGCCCGGTGAAGAGCCAGGCGTGGGTCATACCCGACGCGGGGTGTCCGGCGAGCACCTGGCCGGCGGCCGTCACCGCCCGCCGCAGGGTGTCGGCGGTGGGTTGCTGCCCTACCAGGTCGTCCCAGACGCTCACCGTCGTACCTCCGGGTCGTGACCTCGTGCAGGGTCGGGAGGCCTGTCCGGTACGGGCCGTTCGGGCGGGGTCGACCTGGACAGCTGCACGCCGACTCGAGCGCGGATGGCCGCTGCGATGTCCCCGACCGGCATGCCCGCGTCGACGACGAGGTAATGGTCGGGGTCGGACGCGGCGAGTCGGACGAACGACGACCGCACCCGCTCGTGGAACCCGAGCGGCTCGGCTTCCAGCCGGTCACGAGCGTCGAAGCGGGTCTGGCCGATCGACGGCGCGAGGTCGAGAAGCACGGTCAGGTGTGGTCGAAGGTCCGATGTCGCCCACCTGGCCAGCCGCTCGATCTCCGCTCCCGGCAGGTTCCGGCCGGCACCCTGGTAGGCGAGCGTCGAGTCGACGTATCGGTCGGTGATCACCACGGCTCCGCGAGCCAGCGCAGGGCCGACGACACGGTTGACGTGTTCGGCCTTGTCGGCGGCATAGAGCAGCGTCTCGGCGCGTGGCGACAGCGCCCCGGTGTCAGGGTCGAGCAGGATGGCCCGGAGCTTCTTGCCGACGTCGCTGTCGCCCGGCTCGTGGGTGAGCAGCACGTCGTAGCCCTGGTCGGTCAGCCAACGCGCCAGCATCGTCGCCTGGGTGGACTTGCCGGCTCCCTCACCGCCCTCGAACGCGACGAAGAGCCCGCGTTCGGCGAAGACTCCGGTCGAACCCGTCAGCGACCGGCGCAGGTCGTGCACGAGGGAGACGCCGCGGCGGTCGTCCATCTGCCGGTACGCCGTCACACCGACGATGGTGGCGAGGACGGCCGCAATGAGGAAGGTGAAGGCGGCGCCGTTGTAGTCGAGCCGGGCATCGTCGTTGATCCGGAACGAGTGCGTGCCGATGAGCCCGGCCAGCAGCGGCGCGATCGCGAGCACCAGGGCCAGCGCCAGCCGGATCATCGAGTTGACGAACGCGAACGTGCGCCCGCGTACCGCGTCCTCCACCTCCAGTCCCAGCAGGGTGTAGCCGGTGATCCAGGCGGTGCCGGCGCTGAAGCCCAGCACGACGACGAGCAGGGTCACCACAACGATGTTCTGGGTCACGGCGATCGCGGCCAGCAGCAGGCCGGAGAGGATCAGCGCGAGCCCGAACAGCCGCCGACGCGAGAAGCCGGTGAGCAGCCGCGGACCCAGCCACATCCCGATGGCGAGTCCGAGGAACACCGACCCGAACAGGACGCCGTAACCGGGGTCTCCGGCATGCAGATCCTCGACGTAGACCCGGGCCAGCCCGATCACCACGCCGCCTGCCGCGAACGCTCCGACGATGCCGACGACGAGTCCGCGTACGACCGGCGTGTGGTAGACGTAGGACCACCCCGCGGCGATGGTGCGCCACAGGTTGGACTGGTCGTCGACTGCGATCGACGACCCTCGGGGGATCTCGCGGATGGTCCAGATCACCAGCCCCGACACCAGGAAGCTCGCCGCGTTGAAGTAGAGGGCAAGCAGAACCGGCACGCTGTCCGACCAGCCGAACGCCGAGCTCAGGCCCTTGGTGGACAGCGTGAGCAGCGTGAAGATGCCGGCCGCCGGCAGGGCGGACCCGTAGGTCGTCGTCAGCGACAACTGGTTGGCCGCCTCGAGCCGTTCCCTCGGCACCAGGTTGGGGATCGTGGCGTCCTTGGCGGGCAGCCACACGAGACTGACCGCTTCGATGAGCACGGTGGCCACGAACACCCAGGTGAGCGTGCCGACCAGCGGGATCGAGGCGAAGAGCACGCACCGGATGAGGTCGCCCGCGATCAGGGTGGTGCGACGGTCGAGCCGGTCGGCTATGTAGCCGGCCAACGGGCCGATGACAACCGCGGGCAGCACCCGCAGGAACAGGACACCGGCGATCGCGAAGTTCTTGCTGGCGTAGTCGTCACCCGCCAGCTGGCTGGCCAGCGCGGTGAGCGCAAGCAGCCCCAGCCAGTCGCCCAGGCTGGACAGGCCCAGGCCGACCCACAGCCGCCGGAACGCCTTCAGTCGCAGCACCGCGCCCAGGCTGTTGGTGGGTGCACCCTGACCGTCCGCGGTCAGGGGCTGCGGCTGCTCCGACACGACGTAAGCCTAGTGTCCGGCTCCCCCAGCGGCGGTTCTCGTGCGACCGCTGTGCCCGCTCGGTGGCGGCGTTCCGTCCACCGACAACATTTTGCGCACTCGTTGGTCACCGCCGGCTCAACCGTGACCAACGACTGCGCGATTCCCGGCGGTGGCCACTGAGACCCAGTTGGGGTGCATCGTGCGCCTCGGCGCGACAGGTTGCTCCTCACCGTCAGGCGCTTCTCGCCGGGTCAGGACTTCTTGGCGGGTGTCTTGCGGGTCGCCGACTTCTTCGTCCCCACCCGCTTGGTCGCAGCCGGCTTGCCCGACACCTTCTTGGCGGTCTTCTTCGCGGCCTTCTTGGCCGTGCGCTTCTTCGATGTCGGACCCTTGGCACGTTTCTCCACGAGCAGCTCGGCCGCCCGGTCCAGCGTCATCGTGTCGACGCTGTCGTCGCGGCGCAGGGTCGCGTTGTATTCGCCGTCGGTGACGTAGGGGCCGAACCGCCCGTCCTTGATCACCACCGGCTTCCCCGACGTCGGATCCTCGCCGAGCTCGCGCAGCGGGACGGCCGCGGATCGCCCGCCACGCGTCTTGGGCTGGGCGTAGATCGCCAGCGCCTCCGGGAGCGTCACGCTGAACATCTGCTCCTCGGTGTCCAGTGAACGGGAGTCGGTGCCCTTCTTCAGGTACGGCCCGTAACGGCCGTTCTGGGCGGTGATCTCATCGCCGCTCTCGGGATCGACGCCGACGACGCGCGGCAGCGTCAACAGTCGGAGCGCATCCTCGAGGGTGATCGTGTCCAGTGACATCGAGGCCAACAGTGACGACGTGCGCGGCTTGGCGCTCTTGGCCGTGCCCGCCGAGTCGCCGTCCAGCACCTCGGTGACGTAGGGGCCGTAGCGTCCGTTCTTCGCCACGATCTTGCGTCCGGTCGCCGGGTCCGTACCCATCTCGTGCTCGGCACCGGCAGGAGTCGCCAGCAGCTCCCGGGCCTTGTCGAGGGTGAGCTCGTCGGGCGGGAGGTCTTCGGGGATGTTCGCCCGGTTCTCGTCCCTGTCCTCGACGTACGGCCCGTAGCGGCCGACCCGTACCGCGATGCCCTCGGCCAGCTCGAAGGTCGACAGCTCGCGCGCGTCGATGTCGCCGAGCTCGCTGACCAGCGTCTTGAGGCCCTCCAGATCGGCAGACCCGAAGTAGAAACGCGCGAGTACGTCTGCAGCGACCCGCTCGCCGGCGGCGACCTGGTCGAGCACGTCCTCCATGTTGGCGGTGAAACGGTAGTCGATGAGCCGTTCGAAGTGCCGTTCGAGCAGCCGGACGACGGCGAACGCCAGCCAGGCCGGCACCAGCGCCGTGCCCTTCTTGTAGACGTAGCCACGGCCGAGGATCGTCCCGATGATCGACGCGTAGGTGGACGGCCGGCCGATCTCCCGCTCCTCCAGCTCACGGACCAGTGTGGCCTCGGTGTAACGGGCCGGCGGGCGCGTCTCGTGACCGGCCGCGGCGAGGTCGACGACCGTGAGCCGGTCACCCTGTTCCATCGCCGGCAGCCGGGTCTCCCTGTCGTCGCGTTCGGTCTCGGGGTCGTCGGCACTCTCGACGTAGGCCTTCAGGAAGCCGTGGAAGGTGATCACACGGCCGCTGGCGGCGAACTCGCAGTCCTCCCCGGACTGGGCGCTGGCACCGACCCTGACGGTCACCGTTCGGCCCTCGGCATCGCGCATCTGCGAGGCGACGGTGCGCATCCAGATCAGCTCGTAGAGCCGGAACTCGTCACCGTGCAGGCCGGTCTGGGCCGGCGTCCGGAAGGACTCGCCGGCCGGGCGGATCGCCTCGTGCGCCTCCTGGGCGTTCTTGACCTTGCTGGTGTAGGTGCGGGGCGCGTCCGGCAGATACTCCGCACCGAACAGCTCGCGCACCTGCTCCCGGGCCGCGGTCACCGCGGTCGCCGACATCTGGATGGAGTCGGTGCGCATGTAGGTGATGTACCCGTTCTCGTACAGCCGCTGCGCGACCTGCATCGTCCGCGCCGCCCCGTAGCCGAGCTTGCGCGACGCCTCCTGCTGCAAGGTGGTGGTCCGGAACGGGGCGTACGGGGAGCGCCGGTACGGCTTGGCCTCGACCGAGCGCACCTCGAACGTCCGGTCCTGCAGCCCGACCGCGAGCGCCCGCGCCCGCGGCTCGTCCAGATGCACCACGTCGGCCGGGGATCTCAGCTCGCCGCGCGGGCTGAAGTCACGGCCCTGCGCCACACGTGCGCCGTCGACGGCGACGAGCTTGGCGGGGAAGACGCGGGCGTTGCCGTCCGCGGCCCTGGACTCACCGGCGTCGAACGTCGCCTCGAGATCCCAGTACGCCGCCGGCCGGAAGGCCATCCGCTCGCGCTCGCGGTCCACCACGAGACGGGTCGCGACCGACTGGACGCGCCCGGCGGACAGCCCGGACATCACCTTGCGCCACAGCACCGGCGATACTTCATACCCGTACAGGCGGTCCAGGATCCGCCGGGTCTCCTGGGCGTCGACGAGGTTGTCGTCGATGTCGCGCGGGTGGTCGACCGCCTCCTGGATCGCCTGCCGGGTGATCTCGTGGAACACCATCCGCCAGACCGGGACCTTCGGCTTGAGCTCGTCGAGCAGGTGCCAGGCGATCGCCTCGCCCTCGCGGTCCTCATCGGTGGCCAGGAAGAGCTCGTCAGCCTCCTTCAGCAGGCCCTTCAGCTTGGTGATCTGCGCCTTCTTGTCCCGCGGCACGACGTAGAGCGGCGTGAAACCGTTGTCGACGTCCACCCCGAGCCGGGCCCAAGGCTGGCCCTTGTACTTCGCCGGCACCTCCGAGGCGCCGTTGGGCAGGTCACGGATGTGACCGTAGGAGGACTCCACGACGTAGCCCCGGCCCAGGTACCCCGCGATGGTGCGGGCCTTGGCCGGCGACTCGACGATCACGAGACGGTTGGTGCCGCCCGTGGAGCTCTTCGTTGCCACGCTCGTGCGCTCCTGAATCATGTAGGAATCCCTTGAACGGTAACGGGTATTTCCAACCCTGTGTTCCGCCCGCGCTACGGCGCGCCACCGGCCGGTGCCCGCCAGGCACGCTTCCGGAGGACCGGTGCCCCTATCCTCGGGGAACCACACGATACACAGGGGAGGACCGGCGGATGCCCGAATCGCCCCGTCGCGTCTACCTCCACATCGGCGCGCCGAAGACCGGCACCACCTACCTGCAGATGGTGCTGTGGCGCAACCGCAGGCAGCTCGCCGCCAACGGAATGCTCTTTCCGGTCGAGTCCGGCCGGACGCACTTCCATGCCGCTCTGGATCTGCGCGGAGCCCGGTTCGGTGGCCACCAGGACCCTGCGGTCGCCGGCAGCTGGCAGCGGTTCGCCAGGCAGGTGACCGACTGGCACGGCGACGCCGTGCTCAGCCACGAGCTGCTCGCCGCCGCGACCGAAGAACAGGTGCGTCGCGCCGTCGAGTCGCTGCAGCCGGCCGAGGTTCACGTCATCTACACGGCAAGGGACATCGCACGACAGATCCCCGCAATGTGGCAGGAGTCGGTGAAGAACGGCCGGACCCAGAGCTTCGGGCGCTACGTCAAGCGGCTGCGCGGCGCCGACGTCCGCGGCCGGGCCGGCGCCATCTTCTGGCGGTCCCAGGACCCGGTCTCGGTGCTCGGGCGGTGGTCGACCGGCGTCCCCGCCGACCGGATCCACCTGGTCACGCTGCCGCCGACGGGTGCGGACCCGCTCCTGCTGTGGGAACGCTTCTGCCGGGTGCTGAGGCTCGACGCCGGCTCGTTCGACGCGGAGATCACCCGCTCGAACGTGTCGATGGGCCTGGCCGAGGCGGAGCTCGTACGGCGACTCAACTTCCGGCTCAGGGGCCGGTTGCCCTGGCCGGCGTACGAGGCCGTCGTGAAGCAACGGCTGGCGGAGGCAACCCTGGCCAAGCGCAACGCCTCGGCCCGGGCAGCCCTGCCGGCACGACAGCACCGGTGGGCGGTCACCCGGGCGAAGGAGATGGTGGCCACGCTCGAGGGAGCCGGCTACGACGTCGTCGGCGACCTCCAGGAACTGGTGCCGAGAGCAGGGAAGGGCAAGCGCGAGATTGACACCCGCCGGCCGAACAAGGCGGCGATGATCGACGCCGCGGTCGACGTCCTGGCCGAACGCCTTGTCTCCGAGGGGTCCGCGTGGGCAGGGTCGCCACGCAAGCGACTGCGGAGCTCCGCCTCCAGGCTGCGGTCGCGACTGCGGCGCTGACCGGCGACCGGCGCGTTCCGTCCCAGGCCGGCGTCAGCTGGTGAGTGGCGCCATCTCGTCCTCGTCGGCGCCGATCGCGATCGGCCGGCGCTTGGAGACGTAAACCGCGCCCGCGATGATGAGTGCGGCCACCACGGAGATCACGATGCGGAGCGGCTTGCTGGCGTTGTCCCCGACCGACAGGGTCACGATGGCGGGGGCGATCAGCAGCGACACCAGGTTCATCACCTTGATCAACGGGTTGATGGCCGGTCCCGCGGTGTCCTTGAACGGGTCGCCGACGGTGTCGCCGATGATCGTCGCCTCGTGCGCCGGTGAGCCCTTGCCTCCGTGATGACCGTCCTCGACCAGCTTCTTGGAGTTGTCCCAGGCGCCACCGGAGTTGGCTAGGAACACCGCCATCAGGGTGCCGGTGGTGATCGCGCCGGCCAGGTAGCCGGCCAGCGGTCCGACCCCGAGCCCGAAGCCGACCGCGATCGGCGCCAGGATCGCCAGCAGCCCGGGTGTGGCCAGCTCGCGCAGCGAGTCGCGCGTGCAGATGTCGACGACCTTGCCGTACTCCGGGCGACCGGTGCCCTCCATGATCCCCGGTATCTCGCGGAACTGACGGCGCACCTCGTACACCACGGCGCCCGCGGCGCGGCCGACGGCGCTGATCGCCAGGCCGGAGAACAGGAAGACGACCGCGGCGCCGATGAGCATTCCAACCAGCGTGTTGGGGCTGAAGACCTGTGCGTTGGTCAGGAAGTCGGCGTACGCGCTGGTGGCCGCCCCGCCCACCTCGGTCTGCACCGCATCGGTGAACGAGCCGAACAGCGCCGTGGCGGCGAGCACCGCGGTGGAGATCGCGATGCCCTTGGTGATCGCCTTGGTGGTGTTGCCGACGGCGTCGAGCTCGGTGAGGATCTGTCCGCCCTCCTCGTCGACGTCGCCCGACATCTCCGCGATCCCCTGCGCGTTGTCCGAGACCGGCCCGAACGTGTCCATCGCGACGATCACACCGACGGTGGTGAGCAGACCGGTCCCGGCGAGCGCGACCGCGAACAGCGAGACCACGATCGCTCCCCCGCCGAGCAGGAATGCGCCGTAGACCGCCGCCCCGATGACCAGCGCCGTGTAGACCGCGGACTCGAACCCGACCGAGAGTCCCGCCAGGATGACCGTTGCGGCACCGGTCATTGAGGTCTTCCCGATGTCCTTCACCGGCCGATGCTCGGTGCCGGTGAAGTAGCCGGTGAGCGACAAGATAATGACGGCCAGCACGATGCCGAGCAGCACGGCCCCGATCGCGACCAGCCTCGGGTTCCCGTCATGCTCCACGCCACCGGTGAGCTCCGCGAAGCTGCCCGGGAGATACAGCACCGCGGCGAGGCTGCACAGCACGGCGGAGACGGCGGCGGAGATGTAGAACGACCGGTTGATGGTCTTCAGACCGCCCTCGCCGGCGCGCGGCTTGGTGATGTAGACGCCCAGGATCGCTGTCAGGGCACCGATCGCCGGGACGATCAAGGGGAAGACCAGTCCCTCGGAGCCGAAGGCGGCCTTGCCGAGAATCAGGGCGGCCACCAGCATCACGGCGTACGACTCGAACAGGTCGGCGGCCATCCCGGCGCAGTCACCCACGTTGTCACCGACATTGTCGGCGATGGTCGCGGCGTTGCGCGGGTCGTCCTCGGGGATGTTCTGCTCGACCTTGCCGACCAGGTCGGCGCCGACGTCGGCCGCCTTGGTGAAGATGCCGCCGCCGACCCGCATGAACATGGCCAGCAGGGCCGCACCGAAGCCGAAGCCCTCCAGCACGCTCGGCGCGTCGCTCTTGTAGAGGAGGACGACGACCGAGGCGCCGAGCAGGCCGAGCCCGACGGTGGCCATGCCGACCACACCGCCGGTACGGAAGGCGACGCGCATCCCTGCGTCCCGATCGTGCTCGCGAGCCGCGGCGGCGACCCGCATGTTGGCGCGGACCGCGAGCGACATGCCGAAGTAGCCGATCGAGGCGGAGAAGCCGGCCCCGACGACGAAGAACAGCGACCGGCCGATGCGGATCGACGCATCGCCCGGGAGGACGAACAACAGGCAGAAGGCGATCGCGGCGAACACGGCGAGCGTCTTGAACTGGCGGGTGAGGTAGGCCGCGGCGCCCTCTTGGACGGCTTGGCCGATGACCTTCATGTTGTCCGTGCCCTCGTCGGCGGCAAGTACCTCGTTGCGGAACACCGAGGCCATCGCGAGCGCGACGAGCGCGATCACGGCGACGACGACGACGAACGCGATATTGCTGCCGGTCAAGGACACGTCCACGCCACTGTCAGCGGCGAGGGTCAGGCCGGGCATTCGTCCTCCTCAGATGAGCCTGGCGGCTCTGGAAATGCTGCGGGCAGACCGCGCACAGCGGTCGACGACCTATTCAGGTCGCCCGGAGTCTACTGATCGTGGACAGCCTCAGCACCGACCGGGTTGAGCGAGTCGCTTCCCGTGACGGGCCGGCGCGGGACCCGCACCGGGCGGGCTAGGCATCCCGGGCGGGCTCCTCGGCCGTCGCCGCGGCGACGTCAGGGTGGATCGGGAAGACCTTGATCAGGCCGGTGATCCGGAAGATCTTGAGCAGTCGCTCCTGCGTGCACACCAGGCTCATCGAGCCGTCGTGGGTGCGTACCCGCTTGAGCCCACCCACCAGCACACCAAGCCCAGTGGAGTCCAGGAACTCAACGCTGTCGAGGTCGACGACGAGGTGGTGGTTGCCGGCGTTGACCAGGTCGACCATTCGCTCACGCAGCTTGGGCGCGGTGTAGACGTCGACCTCCCCGCCCACCTCGATGACCGTGTGGTCGCCGACATGTCGAGTGTTGAGCGACAGATCCACTCGAGCCTCCCCGTCCGCGGCGAGGGCGATTCCCCCGACCTCAGCATCCAACCACGCTCGACGGGCGGATGGACGGCGATGCCAAACTGTTGCGTCGTGACTCCTGCTGATCCGTTCTCGGCCGATCAGCTGCTGGCTTTGGTCGCGGCCGCACCCGGCCGTAGCGACCGGCTGACGCACGTGGAGTCGCTCGCCCCACGTCCGGCCCGGCACGGCGACTGGCCGGACTGGGCCGACCCGTCGGTGGTCGCGGCCTACCGGGCCACGGGTATAGAGCGACCCTGGGAGCACCAGGTCGCGGCCGCCGACCACGCCTGGGCCGGCCGGCATGTGGTGATGTCGACGGGCACTGCCTCCGGCAAGTCACTCGGCTACGCCCTGCCGGCGTTGACCGCGACGCTCGAGGGCCGCTCCGCGGGACAGCGGCGACCGGGTCGCGGTGCCACCGTGCTGTACCTGTCACCCACCAAGGCGCTGGCGAACGACCAGATGACCGGACTGCTGGCGCTGGATATCACCGGGCTCCGCATCACCACCTACGACGGGGACAGCCCGCGCGAGGCCAGGGACTGGGCTCGCGACCATGCGCAGATGATCCTCACCAACCCCGACATGCTGCATCGCACGCTGCTCCCCGGCCATGCCCGGTGGGCCAAGTTCCTCGGTGCTCTGCGGTTCGTGGTGGTCGACGAGTGCCATCACTACCGGGGTGTCTTCGGCGCCCATGTCGCGCAGATTATGCGCCGGCTGCGCCGGTTGTGCGCCCTGTACGGCGCGCATCCCACGTTCATCCTGGCCTCGGCGACCGTGGCCGAACCGCAGGTGTCGGCCGCACGTCTCACCGGCCTGCCGGTCCAGGGAGTCACCGAGGACGGTTCGCCCCACGGGGCGACGATGGTCGCGCTGTGGGAGCCGCCGCTCACCTCGTTGCACGGGGAGCACGGCGCACCGGTCAGGCGCACGGTGACCGCCGAGACGGCCGACCTGCTGGCCGATCTGGTCGCCGGTGGTGTCCGCACACTGGCGTTCATACGGTCGCGCCGGGGCGCCGAGGTCGTCGCCCTCACCACTCGGGCGCACCTGGCCGAGATCGACGCCGACCTGGCCGAGCGCGTCGCTGCCTACCGGGGCGGCTATCTGCCCGAGGACCGGCGAGACCTCGAGCAAGCATTCAAGTCGGGCCGGCTGCTCGGCGTGGCCGCGACGAACGCCCTCGAACTCGGTATCGACATCGCCGGCCTCGATGCGGTCCTCGTCGCGGGCTTCCCAGGGACCCGGGCCTCGTTGTGGCAGCAGTTCGGACGCGCCGGGCGAACCGGTCAGGGCTCGCTGGCGATCCTGGTGGCCCGCGACGATCCGCTCGATACGTACCTGGTCACCCATCCGCAGATGCTGTTCGGCACACCGGTCGAAGCCAGCGTGTTCGACCCTGAGAACCCGTACGTGCTGGGGCCGCAGCTGTGCGCGGCCGCGCAGGAGTCGCCGTTGACCGACGACGACCTGGTGCTCTTCGGGGCGGCGTCGTCCGGAGTGGTGGTGTCGCTGGAGCGGGCCGGGATGCTCCGCAGGCGTCCACGAGGATGGTTCTGGACCCGGCGCGAGCGAGCCAGCGAGCTGGCTGACATCAGGTCGACGGGCGGGCCGGCCGTCCGGGTCGTCGAGGAGGAGACCGGCCGGCTGCTCGGAACCGTTGACGCCGGAGCCGCCCACGCCAGCGTGCACGCAGGCGCCGTGTATCTCCACCTGGGGCTGACGTACGTCGTGCGCACTCTCGACCTCGACGCCGGCGTGGCGGTCGTCGGCCGGGAGGATCCGGACTACTCCACGACCGCGCGGGACATCACCCACATCCGCGTACTGGCGACGGACGCGCTGACCTGGTGGGGCGATGCGCAGCTGTGCTTCGGTTCCGTCGAGGTCACCAGCCAGGTCGTGTCGTTCCTGCGGCGCCGGCTGGTCAGCGGCGAGGTGCTCGGCGAGGAGCCCCTCGACCTTCCGGCCCGAACACTGCGCACCCGGGCGGTGTGGTGGACTCTCTCGACCGACCAGGTGGCGTCCAGCGCGGTCCACCCGGCGGACGTGCCCGGCGCCGCCCACGCCGCCGAGCATGCGTCCATCGGGCTGCTGCCGCTGTTCGCGACCTGCGACAGATGGGACATCGGCGGGGTATCCACAGCGATGCACGAGGACACCGGACGGCTCACCGTCTTCGTGTATGACGGGCACTCTGGCGGAGCCGGCTTCGCCGAGCGCGGGTTCGGCGCGGCGCCCACCTGGATCGGCGCGACGAGAGCGGCCATCGAGTCCTGCTCGTGCGAGCAGGGCTGTCCATCGTGCGTGCAGTCCCCGAAGTGCGGAAACGGCAACAGCCCATTGCACAAGCACGGCGCGGTGCGGCTGCTCGACGTCTTGTTGGCCGGCGTTCCGGGCGATGCTGTGCCAAGGGGAGGATGATGCTCGTATGGCGATTCTTGGGCTCATCCTCCTCGTCGTCGCGGCCGGCGCAATCCTCGGCGTGTTCGCCAACGGCGGCACCGACACACGGCTCGACCTCGGCCTCTTCCATCTGGACACCACGGTGGCGGGTGTCTTCATCGCCGGTGCCGCCACGCTGTTGATCGCGGTGCTCGGGCTGTGGCTGCTCAAGGTCGGACTGGCACGGACCCGCCGCCGCCGCCAGGAGGTCAAGTCGCTCCGGCACCAGGCGGAGGCGAACCAGCGGGCGGTGGCCAACCGGCGCGAGGCGCCAACCACCGACACAGCACGGCAGTCCGGTGCAGCCGCTCCTCCGATCGAGCGCCGGCCCGGCGACGATCCGGACCAGCATTTCGACTCGGCTCCACGGGAACGCTGACCCCCCCGGGACGTACGGCCGGTTCTGCCGGTGTCAACGAGGGGGTCCGGCGGCCGCCCGGCGCGCGGGCTGGCGCCGCTGCTGCTCCGGCAGCCGGTGTCGGACCTGCGCCGCGCTGGCGCCGCTGCTGCTCCGGCAGCCGGTGTAGGTCCGGCGCGCGCCGCGGCGCCGAGGGTCCAGCTCCGGCCGAAGGCCGTCGGCCCGTCGACCGAGACCTCGACGATGACGTCCTCGCCGTCGATCCGACAACTCGTCAACTTGGCGCCGTTACGGGTGGCGATCCGAGCCGCGTCGGCACAGCTGTCGCCGCCACGCTGCAGACTCTGCGCCGCCGCCAGCGCGGCCAGGTCAGCCGCGCTGGCCGCACGATGGTGAGCCGCCGCGGTGGCCGTGAACGTCATCACCGCAACAGCGGAGGCCGTCACCATCACGATCGCAACGGCGGCGTATACGGTGCCGCTCCCGCGTTCACCGAGCCGCATCGAAGTCCTCTGTTGCAGCCACCGCAGAGGCGTCGACATGGAAGTCCGGCAGGTGCTCGAACAGCAGGCCCGAAGGGTGCCCCGCCATGCTCACCACGACCTGCACCTGGCCGTCTTCCCGATTGACCTCGATGCTCGCGCCGGGCGGCGCACTCCTGCGAGCGAGAGCGATCGCATGCTCGACCGGGTCGTCGCGCGCGATCGCCCGGGCGGCCTCACGCGCGGCGTCCGCGCACCTGGCCTGGTTGATGCCCATCGCGACCAGCCAGATCAGACCCATCGCGACCGCGACCAGCACGGGAAGGGCGAGGGCGGTCTCGACGGTCACCATGCCATGACTGCCGCGCCGCCTGAGTCGCGCTCTGCACATCTGGTGCCACCTTCGGTGTCGGCGGTGCGGGGCAACGCAGCAGCCCCGCACCGCGTTCGGTAGGGATTCAGAACAGGCTCAGGGCCTTCTCGAACACGCTCTTGATCGCGTCGACGGCCCAGTCGCTGGTCAGGATCGTGTAGAGGATGCCGCCGAACCCGCAGGCCCCGACGGTGCCGACCGCGTATTCAGCGGTGCTCATGCCGCGCTCGTCGGTACGACGGCCGACGAGCCTGTCGCCGACCGTGCTGGTGACGGGGACGAGGGAGAGCTCTGTTGATTCGTGGTGTGCCATGGTGTCGCCTTTCATCGCAGAATCCGGCCGGAGCCGGGATCGGGTGTTCTCCAAACCACTGTGGTCGGCCGGTGAGGTTTCCTCATCGACGAATTCGGCTCTGTGCACGAGCCGGCATGCGAGCGCAGCTGTGGACGAGCTCATGGCAGGAGCTGCAGCAGAGACGCCGCGATCGTCGGAATGATCCCCACGCAGATGAACGCCGGAAGGAAGCACAGTCCGAGCGGTGCCGCGGCCTTGACGCCGACGCTGCGCGCCCGCTCGTTGGCCGACCAACGACGAGCGAGCCGTAGATCGTCGACGAGGCGGCTGAGACCGTCGGCGACCGGCGCTCCGGTCTCGATCGCGCGCACCATGGTGCGTCCCAGCGGTGCGAAGGGGGCGTTCGTCGCAAGCTGGCGCCAGACCGTGGCCGGATCCGTGCCGAGGGCGAGCTGCCCGGACACGTGGGCCATCCGGTCCGCCACCGGCCCCTCGACCGCCTCGGCGACGGCAGCCAGCGACTCCGCGGGTGGGCGCCCAGCGGACAGGCATGCCGCGAGCAGGTCGACTGCCAGGGGAAGGTCCCTTCCGAGCTGCTCACGCTCGCGCCGAACGTGTGCCGGCTCGATCCGCTGAAGCAGGGCAGAGCAGACCAGGCCCCCGATGAGTCCGACGACCAGGCCGGCCATCCCTCCGATCACCATGGCCGTACCGACGCCGAAAACCACCGCAGCGGCGGACGTCACAGTCACTCGGCCGCGAGGCCTGCCGAGTGTGCGCTCCGCTGTTTCACGATGCTGGTCGACGACCACACTCAGCCGCTCAGAGTGAACTCCCGGGAACAGCGCCCACGCCGACGCGGCGGCAAGCACGACCGCCAGCATTGTCATGGCAGGCCTCCCCCACCCTGATCGGTCACGTCAGCGCTCTGCGGTACCGGCGAGGTGCTCGACCCAGGCAAGTCCGGCGAGCGCAAGCGCGACCCCGATGGACAAGCAGGCGAGGCCGGGAGTCGTGTCGAGCAGAAAGCCCACCGGGTCACCGCCGAGACCGATGCCCAGCAGCAGCCCGAAGGAGGGGAGAGTCGCCAGCATGCGCGCGGTGGCCCGAGGGGGGCCGAGGGCAGCGGCTACCTCACGTCGGACCTCCTCGTCCGCGCGAAGCGCATAGACCATCCGGTCGAGCACCGTCGCCAGCCCGGCCCCGGAGCGTTCGGAGATCTGCCACGCCGCCGCCACTGCGGCCATGCCCTCGGCCCCGGGAACCTGCGCGACCTGCCGCAGCGCCGCGGGCACATCACCACCCAGGCGAGCCGCGGCGGCGACGGGTTCGAGGACCGGCCACTCCCGGCTCGCGTGTGTCAGGGCACGACCTGCGGGCAGGCCGGCACGGAGCTCCGCGGCGAGCAGATCGCAGGTTTCTATCACTCTCGACCGCCGCTCCGCGGCCGCTGCGCGACGAACGGCAAGGGTGCGCAGCCTGGCGAGGCCACCGGCCACGGCCGTGACGACGCCGACCAGGATGACGCTGCGCGTTCGGACAAGAACGGCGGTCACTAGCGCAGCGATGCCCGCGACGGCCAGCAGAGTGCGAGTCGGGAGAGCCGGCGCGCCGACCTGGAACCGAAGGCGGCCCCGGATCGGCACCGTCAGAGGAGTCGGGGAAGGGGTTCCCAGCCGATGCACGAGGAGGCGCCGCGGCGAGGAGCCGACCGCCGAAGCGGTGGCGGCCGCCGCGAGCAGAAGCGCAAGCCAGGAGCGCATGTCAGTCGCCGCGCAGCAGGCGCTCGAGTGCCTTCGCGCCCGGGCCTGTCGTGGCCGTGCCCCCGGTCTCGAAGGTCACGGCGGGCAGTGCGTCGACGAGTCCGTCGTCTCCGCGCTGCAGGCTGCTGACTTGCGCGAGGCGTCGCCGACCGTCAGCCTCACGACGCAGGTGGATCACGACCCGCAACGCGGAGGCCAGCTGTGCGTGCAGTGCCGGTCGAGGCATTCCGGCGGCCACGGCCAAGGCCTCGAGCCGTACCGGGACATCGGTCGCGCTGTTGGCGTGGACGGTGCCGCACCCGCCTTGGTGGCCGGTGTTGAGGGCAGCCAGCAGATCGACGACCTCCGCGCCGCGTACCTCGCCGACGACGAGGCGGTCCGGCCGCATTCTCAGCGCCTGCCGGACGAGGTCGCGCAGGGAGATGGCACCGGCGCCCTCGACGTTGGCCGGGCGAGCCTCCAACGCGACCACGTGCGGATGGTCCGGCCGCAGCTCGCCGGCATCCTCGACCAGGACCAGCCGCTGGCGTGGGTCGGCGATCGTCAGCAGCGCGGCCAGCAACGTGGTCTTGCCGCTTCCGGTGCCCCCGCTGATCAGGAACGCCAGCTCGGCGGCCACGATGTCGCGCAGCAGCCCGGCGCCGTCGGCGCTGACGGTGCCGGCCGCGACCAGCTCGTCGAGCTCGAACACCCGCCGCGCCGGAACCCGCAGCGAAAGGCAGGTCCCAGGTCGTGACACGGGCGCCAGCACGGCATTGAAGCGGGTGCCGTCGGCAAGGCGGACGTCGACGAACGGGGTGGCGTCGTCAAGCCGCCGCCCGCCGGCTGCCGCCAACCGCTGCGCGAGCCGCCGTACGGCGGCGTCGTCACCGAACACCACCGGGGCGGCCTCCAAGCCCTGGCCCCGGTCGATGTAGACCGCCCGGGGACCGTTGACCAGCACATCGGTGACACCGGCGGTGCGCAGCAACGGCTCCAACGGGCCGGCGCCGAGCGTGTCGCGCCGCAACGCGTCGACCACCGCAAGCACCGCGGCATCGCCGTAGACGCCTCCCTCGGACCGCAACGCATCCGCGACCCGCGACGGCGTCGGATAAGAGCCGTCGGCGGCCAGCGCCGAACGCAGCCGCTCCAACAGCGCCGGGGCCACCGGCTCGTCCGACCCGGCCCCGGTGTCCGGCGCGAATCCGGCGGTAGTCGTCACAACGCCACCGTGACCAGGAGAGCGTGACGCCACCAACCCAATCGCAACGCTGGGGACAACCCGCCTACATCCAGCAACTGTGTACAGACCCCGATTGCTGGCCCATGGCCAGTGCCCTTGGCTGGCTACTCCACCGCCATGCCACACCGGGTAACGGGCAAGGCCGACGGCGCCCACAACAAGCCAGGGATGGTCGGAGAGTCCCGTTGCAGTGGTGTCAAGGGTGGATGAACCCTCGGCGCAATTGCCGGTCTCCAGCCAGGACCGTTCTGCCTCCGAACGCACACCAGCTTGCCGCGATCAGCGCTCACCGAGCGGGCGTTCGCCGATCCCGCTACTCACGCGGCGGCCAGCGTGAGTGACTGACGGACGGGGATCCTCCGTTAGTGACCTGTTGTCACCCCGAGGCGCCCATCTCCCGGCGACAGGGCGGCGTAATCTCTGAAGAACGCGGAGGGGTGGCCGGCGAAGTAGGTGCCGATCTGCTGAGGACCGTGTGCTTCCTCGATCACCCGCGACATCTCGTAACCAACGAAGTACATAGGCGGGCCGATGCCCGAGAATCCGCCGCGGTAGGCGTCGTCCCAGCTCATTGTGCCGTCCTCCAGGGCTGCTCGCAGCTGGTCGAACCGCGCGAAGTTTGCATCCACTGTCTCCGACCCGGCGTTCTTCTCATACGCAGATCGCCACATCGCAAGGTATGGCCCATCTCCCTCGAGCATCGACCGAGCCACCCATGTGGCCGTGCCTTCATCAAGCACCGTGGTAAGCAAGCGCACGACTGGCGACGCGATGCCCGGCTCGATCGTGACCGCAGTCAAACCAGGCACGCGGGCCCGGGCCGCCTGTTGCGCCGTGTGGTACAGCTCGTGGGTCATGTTGAGTTTGACGCCTTGGACGTCGCCCTGGGCGCGGTCGAGGGCCAGAAAGAACGCCGGGTCCGCCTGCCCGTCGAGCACGAACCCGTCAGAGACCCCGCACACGACGGAATGCACCGTGACCTCGAGGGGACCGGCCGAAGGCAGGTAGGGGTCGAGCGTCGCCACCACTTCCCCGATCAGTCCCCGCTCGGCCTTCAGTTCCTCGATCAGTTCCCTGACCTCGGCCGCGTGCTCGGCCGCGAACTCCAGCGCGAAGTGGCCCCACGGCTCCTGACGGGTCTCAACCCACGTTCGTAGAGCCGTACGGAAGGCGTCCTCAGTATGGTCGGGGAGGTACTTGGTGGTGTTCGCGACGGTCGCCCAGACCCCAGGCACCGCAAGCAGGCAATCCAATTCGGTGTCGCTGATCGAGTCGAGTTCAAGCGCCTCGAGCAACGCCTCCGCGCCGGAGTGGTCGAGATGTAGGCAAAAGGCATCCACATGCAGATAGTGGCACCAGGCTCGACGTACCGGCGCGCTGGATGTCCGGTCCTCCTGCACCAACATCCTCGATTCGCTACCCCGTCCTGCCCACCGAGGTGCGGAATGCATGCAAGCTTCGGACCGCTCAAGCCACAGTCGTCTGGCTCACATGAAGCGGTGCCGTCGGCAAGGCGGACGTCGACGAACGGGTTGGCGTCGGCAAGCCGCCGCCCTCCGGCTGCCGCCAGACATCGACCGGGGCCAGGGGCTTGGAGGCCGCCCCGGTGGTGTTCGGTGACGACGCGGCCGTACGGCGGCTCGCGCAGCGGCTAGACCGCCCGGGGACCGTTGACCAGCACATCGGTGACACCGGCGATGCGCAGCAACGGCTCCAACGGGCCGGCGCCGAGCGTGTTGCGCAGCAAGCACCGCGGCATCGCCGTAGACGCCTCCCTCGGACCGCAAAGCATCCGCGACCCGCGACGGCGTCGGATAAGAGCCGTCAGCGGCCAGCGCCGAACGCAGCCGCTCCAACAGCTCCGGGGCCACCGGCCCGTCCGGACCCGGCCCCGGTGTCCTGCCTAAGCCGGCGGCAGTCATGCCGCCGCCGGCTCGGGACAGCCCCAGCTCATTGAGCACGTGGCGGCACAGCTGGCGCAGTGCGCCACGGCGACGGCGGCATGGTCCGAAGCCCCGGTCCATCGCCTCGGGGATCGCCGGATCGTGCCGCAGCTCACCGAGCAACGGCAACGACAGCGTGTCGGCGACCAGACGAGCAGACAGCCCGGAGGGACCAGGCGCTCGCACCACCAGCCGAAGGTCGTGGGCCGACGCGCCGACAAGGGCCTTGACCCTGCCGGCGGCGGCGATCGCACGGACCTGCGCCGGCAGCGCCAGCACGGTCGTCGTCGCGGCAGCCAGCGCTTCATGCGCAGCCGGGTCCAGCCTGCGTGGCAGGTCGACGACGACAAGGTGGTTCCCGCGCTGGCCCGCGCGGAGCACCTCGCGCATGATCTCCGGACGGATGGTCAGCTCGTTGCCCCGATCCCACGACATCACCGCCAGCTCACCCACACTGGGCAGCGCGGCCCTCAATGACGAGGCCGATACACGTCCCACGGTTCCCGCCAGGTCCGGCCAGCGCAGACCCTCGCTGAGCTCCGCCCCCACCGCGAGGTCGATCCCTCCGCCCAGCGGGTCGCCGTCGACCAGCAGCACCCGGAACCCCAGAGCGGACCCGGTGATCGCCAGCCCCGCCGCGAGCGTGGTCGCACCGGCGCCGCCGCAGCCACCGACGACCGCCACGGTGAGGCACCGAAGCCCCGAACCATCGACGACGTCCGCCAACCTCGAAGCCATCTGCTCCTGCGCTCTGCCGACATCGACGACGTCCTCCGCGCCGATCCGGACAGCCCACATCCATAGATCCGCGGTGGGCGCATCCAGCGTCGCCACGACGACGTTGCCGCGCCGAACCGAGCCGGACGCCGCCAGCGTCTCCACCAGGTCGGCGCCTACGACGACCAGACGCGCGGTCGACAAGGCTTGGTGAGCGCCCGTCACATCGCGGCAGACCTCCGGCGTCACACCCGCCGCGGCGCAGAGGCGCAGCAGGTCATCGAGCAACAGCTCATCCGCCGTGACAAGCAGCGTCTGCGCCTCGACCGAACGCGTGGTCATGCCGGCCAACATCGCCGGCGCACCAGCACACAGACAAGCCGACTAGCAAGGCTGGGGATGACTCACAACCTGCAGCCAGTTGTGGAGAAACGACCAACCGGCAGCAACAGGTCGGCGGCGCAGGGCTCGGCGGCCTAGCGCCACCTGTACGGTGCCGCGCCCGGTAGGTCGATCTGCGGTTCGAGGTCGCCATAGACCATTTGCCCCTCGGGCCCGCGCAGGAGGTTGTACGGAAAGCCGAACTCGATCCGACTGGCCTCGTCGAGGCGCGACAGCTGATCAGCGGACAGCTCCACCTCAAGACTGCGGAGGACATCGTGGAGCTGATCGAGCTTACGAATCCCGACGATGGGGATCATCCGCTCGCCGCGCTGCCGTACCCAGGCGGTCGCCACCTGCGCCGATGTCATGCCGGTCTCGTCGGCGACCCGATCCACCTCGCGACCGATACCGAGGTTGCGATCGGTGAGCCTCTGCTGGTTGCCCGCGGCTCGCATGGTGTCCACAGGGCCGCCCGCGGCTTCGCGCGTGTACTTCCCGGTTAGCACCCCGCCACCCATCGGCGCCCATGCCGTGACCGACAGGCCGAACGCATCCGCCACCGGCAGAAGCTCGCGCTCCGCCGTGCGCTCGATCAGGTTGTATTGGATCTGCAGTGCAACGAACGGACTCCAGCCGTGCATCCCAGCCAGCGTGTTCGCCTGTGACGCAATCCAGGCGGGAGCGTCGGACAGGCCGACGTAGTTCACCTTTCCCGCGCTGACCAGATCATCCAGCCCGCGCATGACCTCTTGTACGGGGGTCGCGTAGTCCCAGGCGTGCACCCAGAGGACATCCAGGTAGTCCGTCCTCAGGCGACGCAAGCTGGACTCGACTGACTCCCGCATGTTCTTGCGGGAGTTTCCTGCAGCGTTCGGGTCATGCGAGCGCATCGCGAGCGTGTACTTGCTCGCCAGTACCCAGCGGTCGCGTCCCGGGCCCAGAAACGACCCGAGGATCTCCTCGGTCTGTCCCTCGTGGTACTTGTTCGCTGTGTCGATGAAGTTTCCGCCCGCGTCGGCGAAGGCGTCTAGGATGCGGTGGCTCTCCTTCTCGTCGGCCCCGAAGCCCCAGGCGTCACCGAAGCTCATCGTGCCAAGGCAGATCTCGGAAACGCGTAGGCCGCTCGGACCCAGAAGCTGGTAGCGCATGATGGCCACCTTTCGATCGGTTGCCGCAACGCTAGGAACGGCGACGACGTTCGTACATCGCACGGCACTACCAACCTCGTCGGCCCGGATGTGGTTCGTTCGTACCAGTGGGTCAGACGAGGTGATGACGAAACGCAAAGGCGGTCGCCTGCGCACGTGAGGACACGCCGAGCTTGGAGAAGGTGTTCTGCAGATGGCGGCGGACCGTATGTTCGCTGAGTACGAGTGTCGTGGCGATCTCGCGGTTTGTCCTCCCGGTCGCTACGAGTGCGAGCACCTCCAACTCGCGCCGGGTCAGGCCGCCGACCGCCGGAGGTTTCGCCTCGCCCGACAGCGCATCGACTCGAGCGACGTCGGGGGCGGCACCGAGCTGCAGGAAGACCTGCCGCGCCGCGCCCAGCTCCATCTCTGCCGCGTCATCGTCCCCAAGGGCCCTGAACGCGCATCCGATCATGACTCGGACACGCGCCGCGTCGTACGGCGCCTCAAGCGCGCGCCAGATCTTCAGCGCCCGCCGCAAGATGGCGCTGGCAGCCGCATACTCGCCCTCGGCGAGCAGGACAGAACCGGTCGCCTCAGCGGACGCGGCGTTCAGGACCGGCGCGCCGAAGTCGGCCGCGATCTGTGAGAGATCATCGGCTCCGAGATGTGCAGCACTCACCTGATCCGCGGCGAGCAGGATCTCCACATAGGCCGAGAGCACCTTGGACCGGGCCAGACGGTCCTGCGCCTGACTCATGACCCGATAGATCGAAGCCTCAGCGGCATCGGCCTTACCCTGGGCCAGCCGCAGCAGCGCAAGGCCAGGCTGAGGTTCTCGTCCCCATTCGTTGGCCGCACGATACGCGGCTTCGGCCTCATCGAAGTCGCCGCGAAGCCGGTGTATCTCGGCCTCCTGGTAGTGGGCCAGTCCACGGGCGGGGTGGCCCGAAAGCCGTTTGCAGGCCAACCGTGCTTCATCCAGTGCCAGTGGCCACTCACCGTGGAACTGAAGGATCTCGGCGCGATGGATCAGGCACTGTCCCCGGTACGGCACCAGGTCGGGCTGAGACTCGCACCAGCGACTCAGGGCCGCGGTCCACTCCTGCGCCCGGCCAAGATCGAAGACATTTCGACATTCCAGGAGCACGGCGCAATACACGATCCCGGCGGTGATCGAGGACACCTCGCCGCCGGTGACAGCGATCATGACCTCGTTGAGCAACGCCACGCCCCCGGCGGTCTTCCCCAAGCGGATCAGAGCCTGTCCGCGGCCAAGCCGGCCGAAAGCGATCAGATCTGGGTCGCCGTAGCGTTGACCGACCTCCGCCGCCTCGCTGAACTGGCTATACGCGTTGGTGGGCTCGCCTTGGCCCATGCTCTGCAGCGCCGCCGGGATGAGCAGAAAGCCTCGAGCCACACAGTCGCGGCGGCTGTCGTCGACTAACCGCTGGGCGCGGGCCAGCCAGCCACCGGCACGGCCCGTCTCGCCCTTGAACAGCAGGCTGAATCCCAACCAGAACGCGTAGAGGGCGGCTCGGCCGTCGGCGCCGACACCGGAGCACTCATTGGCTGCGCGGGCCCACGCGTCGAACGCTTCCTCGTCCCTGCCGATCAGGTACGACGCGACAGCGAGGCGCTCGAGATCCTCGAGTTCGAGGGTCGCATCGAGTTCTGCGGCCCTCAACTGCGCATACGCATCGCCCCACGCCTGGAGCAGGAAGGCCTCTCGGCCGCGATGGAGCGCGTCGGTGGCGATCATCGGCTCCCCACAGGCGCAAAAGTCGTCGTACGACCCGTGACGTGCACCGGCAAGGCTACCGCGATGCCCGCGGTACCGCGACGGACCGCGCTCGGACGCCGGGGACTACCCGGCCGCGGTCAGCCGTACGCAAACCACCAACACCCACCGCCACCGCGCTTCCGGCGGGTGGCGCTGCGGCTAGGCTCGTCGGACATGTGGACACAGCGGATCAATCGGGTCTTGGCGAAGGCCACCGGGCACGAGGTGCACATGAGCCCCTCGGAAGCGGCGGCGCCGACGCCCCCGGCAACGGGCGCGGCCAAGAAGGGGAACCTCCCGGGACACTACGACAAGGCTGCGAAGGCGATCATCAACCGGGTCAAGCCGAGAACGATGACCAACCATGCCAAGCTCTTCGGGCTCGTCCTCGCCACCCGTTACGTCGCCAGGCACCAGATCCCCGGAGACATCGTCGAGTGCGGAGTCTGGCGCGGAGGCAGCATGCAGGCGGTCGCGCTGACACTTCTCGAGGCAGGGGTGACCGACCGCGAGCTGCACCTGTTCGACACCTTCGAAGGAATGCCGCCACCGACCAGCAAGGACGTCCGCCACGACGGAGTGTCCGCCGCCGAACTGATGGAGACACGTGACCGCACCAAGCTCGTATGGGCAGTCGCGACGCTGGACGACGTTCCGCAGCGGCATGGCCGAGATCGACTATCCGGCCGAGCGGGTCCACTTCCATGAGGGCATGGTGGAGAAGACGATCCCGGCTGAGTCACCCGAGCGGATCGCGCTGCTGCGACTCGACACCGACTGGTACGAGTCGACGCGACACGAGCTCGAGCACATGTACGACCGGCTGTCCCCCGGCGGCGTCCTCATCATCGACGACTACGGGCACTGGGAGGGATCGCGCCGGGCGGTCGACGAGTTCCTGACGACGACCGGCGTCCCACTGTTGCTCCTCCCACTCGCCTCCGGCCGCATCGCGGTCAAGCCTGGTCTCTGACGGGCTCACTCCGGGCGACCGCTAGCCGCCCGCCATCGCACCGATGATCAGGAACGGCTCCCGGCCCGCCGCGACGGCTTCGGGGAGCGGGGCTTCCGCGGCTTCGTGTGACAGGTCCTCTTCGCAGGCGAAGAACCTCACGAAGGCCCGGCGCTTCCCGGTGCCCTGGTCACGGATCGTGCCGCGCAGCATCGGATAGCTGGCTTCGAGCGCGTCGAGCACCGAGCCGCGCGTCACCTCACCGTCAACGTCGAGGGAGATCTCACCGTCGAGACGCGCAATCGTGCGAAGATGCGCGGGAAGGACGACCCGGATCATGCGAGCGTCTGGACTTCGACAGACAGCACCGGTGGCAGGTCGCGCACGATCGGCGCCCAGGTGTCGCCGGCGTCCGGGGACGCGTAGACCTGCCCCCCGGTCGTACCGAAGTAGACGCCGCACGCGTCGAGTGAGTCGACGGACATCGCGTCGCGCAGCACGTTGACGTAGCAGTCGCTCTGCGGCAGCCCGTTGGTCAGCGACTCCCACTCGTTGCCCCCCTCGCGGCTGCGATAGACCCGCAGCTTCCCGTCCAGCGGGTAGTGCTCGGAGTCGCTCTTGATCGGTACGACGTAGACGGTGTCCGGCTCGTGGGCGTGGACGTCGATCGCGAACCCGAAGTCCGTCGGCAGGTTGCCACTGATCTCATGCCAGTTGTCGCCTGCGTCGTCGCTGCGCATGACGTCCCAGTGCTTCTGCATGAACAACACGCCGGGCCGCGTCTTGTGCATGGCGATGCGGTGGACACAGTGGCCGACCTCGGCGTCCGGGTCGGGGATCCCGTCCGACAGCAGACCCCGGTTTATCGGCTGCCAGGTCTCGCCGGTGTCGTCGCTGCGGAACGCACCCGCGGCCGAGATGGCGACGAAGATCCGCTTCGGGTCGCTGGGGTCCAGAACGATGGTGTGCAGGCACATGCCACCGGCACCCGGCTGCCACGAGGAACCCGTCTTGTGTTCCCGCAGCCCGGAAAGCTCCTCCCACACTTGCCCGCCGTCGACCGAGCGGAACAGCGCGGCATCCTCGACCCCCGCGTAGACCGTGTCCGGGTCGGTCAGCGACGGCTCTAGATGCCAGACCCTCGCGAACTCCCAGGGATGCGGCGTGCCGTCATACCACTGGTGGGTGCCCGGCACGCCGGCGTACTCGAAGCGGTTGCCAACCGGCTCCCAGGTCTTGCCGCCGTCGTCGGAGCGCTGGACCACCTGCCCGAACCAGCCACTGGTCTGCGAGGCGAAGAGCCGGTCCGGATCGGCAGGAGAGCCCTTCACGTGGTAGATCTCCCAGCCCGCGAAGTGCGGCCCGCTCACCTCCCACTCCTCGCGTTTGGCGTCAGCCTCCAGCACGAAAGCGCCCTTCCGGGTCCCTACCAGTACGCGTACACCGCTCATCGCCACTCCTGTTCCACGTTCGCGGATCTGCAGTTCCCACCGTATGACCAAAACCAAGGACTGAACTCATCGATCCTGCGAGAACAGCTTCTCGTCGCATTCCGACACCCGCTCTGGACACGGCGGTGCGGCTCGGCTGAGATAAGGACCCAAACGACGCGTCCCGTCCGGGTGCCGGCGTCGTGCCGCCGATCCCGAGAGGGGCGCAGACGATGCCGCCGCAGGGGCCGTACGCGCCGCGACGGGCAACCCCGTCGTCGCTGGTGGCGTGGATCCTCGTCGTCGTGGTGCCGCTCGCGATGCTGCTGGTGCTCCGCCTGGCGCCGCCGATCGACGAGAAGTGGGAGAACCATCCTGCGCATTTCTGGCTGGTTCTCGGCGCGGCGTCGATCGCGACCACCCTCGGGTACGTCGTCAGCGTGGCCGCCCGCAGCCGGCGCGACGCGCGGCTGTTCCTCATCTCCCTGGCGTTCATCAGCAGCGCCGGGTTTCTCGGCCTGCACGCGCTCGCGACTCCCGGCGTGCTGCTGGGCAAGAACGCCGGCTTCGAGCTGGCAACGCCGGTCGGTCTGCTGTTCGGCGGCGCTCTGGTGGCCGTCTCGGGACTCGACTTCACCCCGGCGACGTCGCGGCGCATCATCGCGTACTCCCCATGGCTGCTGGCGATCTGCCTCGCCCTGATCGCACTGTGGGGAGCGGTCTCCCTGGCCGGTGTCGGACCACTGAACCAGCCCTTGCAGGAGGAGGAGCTCAACGGCTGGCAGACCGTGCTCGGCGCGGCCGGGGTCGCGTTCTACGCGCTCGGCGGTCTCGGGTACTACAGGCTCTACCGAAAAAGGGGTGCCCGGTTCGCCTTCGAGGTCGCCGTCGCGTTCACGTTGTTGGCCGAGGCGATGGTGGTCGTCGCGTTCGCGCAGAACTGGGAGGTCTCCTGGTGGGAGTGGCACGTGCTGATGATCTCGGCATTCGTGCTGATCGCGCTGAGTGCCCGGGGGGAGTGGCACGAGGAGCGCTTCAGCGCGCTCTATCTGGACGAGACCCTCGCAGGCACCCGCGAGGCGAGCATCCTGTTCGCTGACCTGCAGCAGTTCACCCCCTACTCGGAGCGGACCGATCCGGCCGACGTCGCGGCGATGCTCAACGCGTACTTCGGACAGCTGGTGCCGATGCTGGCCGCGGTGGGCGGCGAGGTCCATCAGCTGATCGGGGACGCGATCATGGTGGTCTTCAACAAGGAGGGCAACCAGCCCGATCACGCGCTGCTGGCCGGGCGGTCGGCGCTCGCGCTGCAGCGTGAGGCGACAGCACTGGCCAAGGACCACCCGGACTGGCCGAGGTTCCGGGTCGGCGTCAACAGCGGGGAGGTGCTGGCCGGCGTCATCGGCGGTGAGAGCGGGCACCGCAAGCACGGTCTGGTCGGCGACACGGTCAACCTGGCGGCGCGGCTGGAGACCGCTGCACCGGTCGGGGAGGTGGTGATCGGCGCCGGCACGTACGCCCGGCTGCCCGCGGGCGCGCTGGTCGAACGCCTGCCTCCCCTGCAGCTGAAGGGCAAGTCGGAACCCGTCGAGGCGTACGTCCTGCGCGCGTTGCCCTAGGTGGCGGGCACGTCGACGGCGACAGCGTCCATGACGAGCTCGACTATCGACGGCACCACGATGGCGCCCTCACCGGCGGCCGAGGCGACGCGTTTGACCGAGCCCTTCCTGACGTCGCCGACGGCGAAAACCCCCGGCAGGCTGGTCTCGAGTGAGTACGGCATGCGCCCGAGGGCCCAACGAGACCCCGAGATGTCCCGGTCGGTGACCAGGAAGCCCCGCTCGTCACGCTCGATCGAGTCGGGCAGCCACTCGCTGCGCGGCTGCGCGCCGATCATCACCAGCAGCGCCGCCGCCTCCACTCTTTCGTCGCAGACCGGTGCCCCGGTGGCGCAATGTCAGATGCTCGAGCCTGCCGTCGCCGTCGGCGTCGACCACCTCGGTCTCGACCGTTACGTCGATGTTGGGTACGACGTCGATCTGGTGGATCAGGTACGCCGACATGCTCGTCGTCAGTGAGCTGGAGCGAATCACCAGAGTCACGTGCTCGCAGTGCCGTGACAGGTGCATCGCCGCCTGACCGGCGGAGTTGCCGCCACCGACGATGTAGACCTTCTGCCCGGCCAGCGCCTGCGCCTGCGAGATCGATGCTCCGTAGAACACGCCCGATCCGACCAGCTCCTCGAGGGCCGGGAACTCCCAACCGGCGGTACGTGACCCCGGTCGCCAGCACCACGACACGGGCGGTCGCCTCCGCGCCGTCGGACAGTGTGACGACCAGGTGGTCGCCGTCGGGCCGCAGCGCGGTCGCACGGCGCATCAGCACGAACCGGCTGCCGAAGACCCACGCCTGCTGGTACGCGCGCTGGGCCAGCTCGGCGCCGGTGATCCCCCGGGAGAAGCCCAGATAGTTGCGGATCAGCGAGCTCGACCCCGCCTGACCGCCGATCGACTCCGCCTCGACGACGAGAGTATCCATGCCTTCGGCGGAGGAGGCGACGGCGGCCGACAGTCCGCTGGGGCCGGCTCCGACCACGATCACGTCGTACTCCCGCTTGTCCTTCAGACCCGGTCTGCATGCCATACGCACGGGCGAGTGCGGCATTCGACGGGTCGATCAGCACGCGACCGTCCTTGGTGAGCACGACCGGCTCGGTCGCACCCTGCGTGCCGCATCTCGTCCAGCAGCTCGGCGCCCTGCTGGGTGTCGCAGTCGTGGAACGCGTAGGGCACACCGTTTCGGCTCAGCAGGCTGCGCAGCTCGTGCGTGCGCGGGAGTTCGGATCGGGCGACGAGCGTGACCTCCCGGAGCCGAGACGTCGCGCTGCGGGACCACTCGTGCACGAACTCCGCGATCGTCCGGTGAAACAGCTCGTCGGGTGACTGCCACGGCTTGAGCACGTAGTAGTCCATGTGCCCCAGCGCCATTGCCCTGAGCACGGCGTCCGCGGTGGGTGGATCGCCCCAGGCGCCCCACTCGACCAGCAGGCCACGCTGGGCCCGCGGGAACAGTCCGCGCACGCGGCTCAGCAGCTCCGACCCGGACAACCCTGGCATCCACTGGTCGGCGAGCACGACCGCGACGTCGGCGCCGTCCGCCTTCAGCGCCTCCAGCTCGGCCAGTCCGGACGACCCTGAGTCCTCTGTGACCACGCGGAAGTCGCTGCCGAACCGGCGATCGAGCTCCGATCCTGCACGCGGCCCAGCGCATCCGCGTCATCGTCGATGGCGACCAGCACCGGCTTGCCTGCTGCCAACTCGCTCACGGCGACCTCCAGCGGTCAGCGTAGTCACGTCCGGCGGTGGCCGACATCGCACCGGCCGCATCGTCGCTCACGCCGACCTCCGGTCATCGAGGAACCGGCTGATCCGGTGCAGGTCCGCGCTGTCGAGTCCGTGCGCTGTTCCGGGACTGATCCCAAGTCCGGCCCCGCGTATCCACCGGGAGGCCGTCCGGTCGTACCCGAGGTCGTCGTCGGTCCAGAGAATCCTGCGGTCCGGGTCCAACCGCTGGATCCGCTGTGCGACGTCCAGCTTCCACCAGCCGCCGAGCATCCGACGGGAGTCGGCCGCGCGGCCCGCGACCGGCAGTCGTGGCAGGCCGAGGAGATCGATCAGGTCGCCGTTGGCGTCGTCCTCCCAGGTGGTGAGCCACAGCACCTCGACGGCCCGTCGGGTGTGCAGATCGCAGATGGCCGTGACGACCGTCGGCGACCACGTGATCGGCCAGCGCTGCTGACGAGCGGTGGCCCAGCCGGAGCGGTAGTCCTTCCAGACCCGACGGTCGGGCTGCCGGGTCACCGCGTTGAGAACGCCGTCCACGTCGAGCAGCCAGATCGGAGTGCCTGCCGGCCAGTCGTCGCGTCGGCGCGGCGCCTCGAGCCTCGGTCGTTGGTCCCGCCGCAACCGGGACCGGTGCGGGCGTCGCCTCGCCGCCTGTCATCGTCAGAGCTTGCGGGCCAGCGTCAACCCGTCGGCGATGGGCAGCATGACGGCCTCGACCCTGGGGTCGGCGACAACCGTGTCGTTGAACGCGATCATCAGCGCCGTGGTGGCGTCGGCGCCGTCCGGGTCTGTCACCTTTCCGGACCAGAGGACGTTGTCGACCACGATCAGGCCGCCGGGGCGCATCCGCGGCACCAGCGCCTCCCAGTACGACGAATAGCCTTCCTTGTCGGCGTCGATGAACGCGATGTCGAGATGGGCTTGGTCAGGCAGCTCGCGGAGCCGCTCGGCTGCCGGGCCCAGCCGCAGCTCGATCCGGTCGTCGAGTCCCGGCTCGTTTCCAGTACCGCTGGGCGATCGAGGTGTAGTCCGCTGAGATGTCGAAGCAGATCAGCTTGCCGCCCTCGGCCAGCCCACGGGCGATCGCCAGCGAGGACATCCCAGTGAACGTGCCCACTTCCACCGCCGCGCGGGCCTGCATCAGTTGTGTCAGCAGGGTGAGGAACGCGGCCTCCTCGAGCCCGATCTGCATGTTGGCATCGCCACCGGTTGCTCGCGTCGTCTCCGCCGCCAGGTCGAGGTACAACTGGCCGGGAGGCGTGCAGTGGGCGATCAGGTAGTCCTGCAGATCATCGGTCATCACGATCGAGGTACGGCTCATACCGCCGACCCTATGGCAGCCCCCCGGCGTCTCGCGCGCGGCGCCGCATCCGCTCCGACCCTACGCTGTCGCGATGACGTCGCCGGACTCCGCTGGCGGTGCGAGCTGCCGTGGCTCGAGCCGACCTGGTTGGAGGGTGCCACCGCGTGGATCGATGATGAGGCCGCCCGTGCCGGGTTCGCACGAGACGGCGAGATCGAGCAGCCGCACGTCTACTGGTGGGCTACCGCCCTGCGAGTCCCCACCACGGGTGGGCGTGCTGTGGTTCAAGGCGTCGACGCCGGTCGACGCCTTCGAACCCACGCTGACCTCGCTGCTCGCGGCGCTGTCCCCGACGCAGACCGTCGAGGTGATCGCCACCAGACCCGAGCACGGCTGGATGCTCACGCGTGATGCCGGAGTGCGCCTGCGGGAGGTCGCCGACGGGCCGGCACTCGAGCACTGGGAGATGCTGCTCCCGCGCTACGCCGAGCTGCAGATGGAACTCTCGCCACGCCGGCCGGAGCTGCTCGCGATGCAAGTGCCCGACCACAGCCTCCCGATGCTGCCCGGCCAGCTCGCCCAGGCGCTCGACGAGCCGGACTCCATCCTGCTCGGGCGACACGACGGCCTGACGATCGAGCAGCACCGGCAGCTCGTCGACGGGTTGCCCGCCTTCACCGAGCTGTGCAGTCGGTTGGCAGCGCTGGGGCCGGCGGCGACATTGCAGCATGACGACTTTCACGACGGCAACGTGTTCGTCGGCGCCGGTCGGTACGTGTTCCTCGACTGGGGCGATGCCTGCGTCTCCCACCCGTTCCACACCCTCGTCGTCACGCTTCGCGCGCTGGCCTACGCGTACGGCCTGCCGCCGGGCGGCGTCGAGCTCAGCCGGCTCCGCGATGCGTACCTGGAGCCCTGGACGCGCCACCTGTCCAGAGCCGACGTCATGGCGGCCGCCGAGCTGGCCCGCAGGACAGGCACCGTTCAGCGGGCGCTTGGTTGGCTGCGTCTGGTGCGCACCATGCCGGACCACGTGCGTGCCGAGTATGGCGACTCCGTGCCGTACGGGATGCGGCTCTACCTGCTCGACGGGCCCTTCGGCACCTGGGACGACGGGTCGTTCTGAACCGCCTCCGCCGTGCGGTGCCCCACCTATGCTCGTGTCGTGGAGATCGCGCCAACGCAGCGGACGGCCGCGTTCTTCGACCTGGACAAGACGATCATCGCCAGGTCGAGCACGCTGGCGTTCAGCCGACCGTTCTACCAGGGCGGCCTGATCAACCGAAGGTCGGTGCTGCGCAGCGCGTACGCCCAGTTCGTGTATCTGCTGGGAGGTGCCGACCACGACCAGATGGAGCGGATGCGTGAGTACCTCTCCGCGCTGTGTGCGGGATGGGACGTACAGACCGTCAAGGCCATCGTCGCCGAGACCCTCCACCACATCGTCGACCCGCTGGTCTATGACGAGGCCGTGCAGCTGATCGAGGAGCATCACCTGAGTGGGCGCCACGTCGTGATCGTGTCGTCGTCGGGGTCGGAGGTCGTCGAGCCGATCGGGGAGATGCTCGGTGCGGACTATGTCATCGCCACGCGGCTGGCGATGGACGAGGGCAGGTTCACCGGCCAGATCGAGTTCTACGCGTACGCCGGGAACAAGGCCAGCGCAATCCGGGAGCTGGCCGATCGTGAGGGGTACGACCTCGACGGAAGCTATGCGTACAGCGACTCCTCGACCGACCTGCCGATGCTCGAGGCGGTCGGACATCCGTACGCCGTCAACCCCGACAAGGCGCTGCGCAGGGCGGCGGTGCAACGAGGATGGCCGGTGCTGCTGTTCTCGAAGCCGGTCGCGCTGCGGCAGCGGTCGTTGCACGCGCACCGCTCCGTCGCAGCGGTGGCCGTCAGCGCCAGCGCGCTCGGCGCGGGCGCGGTGCTGCTGGTCGCGAGACGTCGCGGCCGGCGGGCCGGAGCCGCTCGCTGACCGGCGGCTGACGTCACGTCGGGACTGCCGCTTGCTCAGGTGAATCCACTTCGATCTCGGCCGATCCGACACTTATCTCCGGCGATCCGACACTTGCTGCAGGCCATCCGACAACTTGTCACGCCGGTCGCACGGGTTCCGGCACTGGCCCGCGGCCGCGATCGCTCGAGTCCGCGGCCGACCACGGCGGTGCTTGATTGCTCAGACTTGTGCAGGCGATGAGAGTTGTCGCACCCGTTTGCCCTCACCAAGTGCACAATTTCTTGCCGCGGCGCAACGGGTTGACCTCCCGTGGGTGCGTCAGGATCACCGCACCGACGTTTTGCGCACTGGTTGGTCACCGGCCGGCTCAACCGTGACCAACAACTACGCAATTCCCGGCAGTGGCCCTGGTGATCGATACCTGCGCAACAACTTCCGGACGCGAACCGGGCATCCGCCGCAACGACCTCCCCAGACGGGTGGGGGGCGGACACCGGAGCCGCTCGCTGACCGGCCGGCTGACGTCACCTCGGGACTGCCGCTTGCTCAGGCGAATCCATTTGATCCTGGGCCCGGGGTTCCCATGCGGCTCAAACCGGCGTACAAAGGGACTCACAACTCAAGACCGACACGGCGGCCGGGCACCCACGCGGCGATCCACCCTTCCTTAGGGCAGACGTCACGGGATTTCCCGAGGCGACAGACAGAGGTGCACGCCTGGTAACCCGAGCCGACGTGCCAGCGACGGCGTCTCCCCTCGTGGGGACGCCGTTCGCGCTGTACGGGGTCCCGCCGTCGTCATTCGATCCCCGGGATCGCTCGGGCGCCGGAGACATACGCCGTCGAACAGTGCAGCAACCACGCACGCACGCCGTCCCTTCCGCCGTCGGCGTAGCCGTCGAGTGCCCCGGCGTAGGAAGCCGCCACAGCCTGATGGCCGGCTTCCGGCACCGTCAAGGACGCCGGGTCCACCCCCCGCGACACCAGGACCAGGCGCTCCGCAGCCCGCGCCACCAGGCCGTTCCGGGATGCGAAGGGGCGAGCCGTCATCAGCTCGGCGTGTACCAGAGCCGCCACCGCCAGCGCCGGCGCACTCGTCGGCGCGCACAGCCGGCGGGCCAGGTCCGTCACCCGTGCGACGGCCTCGGCGTCGTCGCGCGGCCGGCCACGACCAGCATCGTCGGCGGCTGCGGCCATGGAGTGCATGCGTGCCAGCGCCTGCAGAGGCACGGTCCGCCACACCTGCAGGAGGCTGAGCAGCTCCACGTTCAGGCGTACCGCCGCAGCACCGATCGCGTCGGCCCGGCCGGACCGGATGTCGTCGAGGGTGGAGACACTGCCGTCAAGGGCGGCCGAGGCCGCGGCACCACGCAGCAGCGACTCACCGGCCCGGTCCGGCGTATCGCGCCGGGATCCGCCACTGCCTCGACGAGCACTGTCCGGAAATCCGCTGTCGCGAAGGCAGGCATCGATCCCGTCACGGGCAGCCGCCAAGGCGGAGGGGACCGCCTCCAGCGCCGCGGCGGCGGCGAACGCATCGGATGGGAGCGCCACCGGGGCAGACTATCCGCGGCTTGATAGCCTCCCGGCGGATGGACGAGACACTGCGCGCCCAGCGCTCACTGAGCTTCGGTGGAGTCGCCGAGGTGTACGACCGCGCCCGGCCCGGGTATCCCGAGGACGCGGTGCGCTGGCTCATCGGTCCTACGCCCGGTCGCGTACTGGAGCTCGGCGCCGGCACCGGGAAGCTCAGTGCGGTCATGCTCGGCCTCGGTCACCAGGTCGTCGCAGCCGAGCCGTCCCTGCCGATGCTGCGGTACCTGGAGGTCGCGGCGCCGAAGGCCCACCGGCTGCAGGGCGGCGCCGAGGCGATCGGCCTGTCGAGCTCCTCGGTCGACGCGGTCATCGCCGCCCAGGCATTCCACTGGTTCGACCCGGCGAAAGCCCTTCCCGAGATCGCCCGAGTCCTCCGTCCTGGCGGCATCCTCGCGCTGGTGTGGAACTACCGCGACGAGACCGTCCCCTGGGTGCGTCGGCTGTCGGAGCTGATCGGCAGTGAGCCGGGACCGGACGCGGAGGTCACCCCGGTCGTCGAGTCCGACCTGTTCGGCGAGGTCGAGCACCGCAAGTTCCGGTTCTGGCAGCCGATCGACCGGGATCTGCTGATCGGTCTGGTGCAGTCCCGCTCCTACATCGTGGCGTTGGGCGAGACCGAGCGGCGCGAGATCCTGGACCGGGTGGGTGCGCTCTACGACAGCTACGGCCGCGGGAAGGACGGGATGCTGCTGCCGTACGTCACCCACTGTTACCGCACCCGGGTGACGGATGTCGGCAACTTCCGTCGTGACCTCGGCGGTCCCGACGACGGGCTGCTGATCGACTTCCACTGAACGGGTCGGTGACTCAGCGGGAGACTCAGCGGGACGGTGACTGAGGAGGTCAGCGACGGATGCCGCGGATCAGCGTGAGCCGCGTCGTGCTCTCAACCTCGTCCGGCGGGACCCGCTGGCTCAGGTCTGCCCGGCCGATGACGTCCTGCAGCTCCCCCTGCTGGCCCGGGTAAGCCGCGACCGGCTCGTCGCCGCTGAACACCACCCAGAACCCGGTCGCCGCCGTGGAACGTGCCCAGCACGCTGCCGTCCACCAGTGTCCGAGCATGGGCGGTCGCCTGGCGCTGTTGTGAGCGGCGGTCCAGTGCCTTCTGCACGGCCTTCTGAACTGGCTCACGGCCGTGCTTGTACGCCTGGTACGCCAGTGGTGCGTACTTGGCCGCCCTGGTGACGGACTTCGCCGGGATGCGCATCAGGGTCCTTCCTGCCAACTGTCCTGCTGCAACGCCGGAACAGCGTACCGGCCAGGTGGACCACGGAGCCGGGCCAGCCGGCAACACACGATGCACAAATGTGCGATGGTCAGATTGTGGGGGACACGGAAGCGCGGGTGGTCGAGCCGCGCACGCCGTTGTGGCGCAACCGCGACTACGTCGCTTTGTGGACCGGCGAGACGATCAGCGACATCGGGTCGCAGATGAGCTTCTTCCTGTTCCCGTTGCTCGCGTATGCGGTCACCGGATCGACGTTTCAGGCGGGGCTCACCGCAGCGGCGTACGCCACCGTCCGGCTGGTCCTGCTGCTGCCTGCCGGCGCACTCGTGGACAGGTGGAATCGGCGCGCGACCATGCTGGTCAGCAGCGCCTGCGGGGTGGTGCTCTACGGAAGCATCGCGATCGCGGAGGCGCTGGGCAGGCTGACCATCGCCCACCTGATCCTGGTGTCGCTGGCCATCGGCGCCACCAGCACGTTCTTCTCGCCGGCCGAGATCTCGGTCGTGAAGGTCGTCGTGCCCACCAGCCAGCTGCCCGGCGCCATGTCGGCGCACCAGGCGCGATACCAGCTCTCGGCGCTGACCAGTGCACCGCTGGGGGGAGCGCTCTACACGGTGGCGCGCTGGCTGCCGTTCGCGGTCGATGCGGTCTCGTTCGCGATCTCCTGCCTGACCGTCTGCTCGATCCGTACCTCTCTCAAGGCTCCCGCCCGCAATCCGGCCGTACCGCGCCACCTGTGGCACGAGATGGTCGAGGGAATGCGGTTCATCTGGTCGAGTTCGTTCCTGCGGATGTTCCTGAGCATCACCACGATCATCAACTTCGCCGGGCAGGGATTCTTCCTCGTCCTGACGTTGCGACTCCTGGCGGCCGGCGTGAGCCCGGTCGTGATCGGTCTGATCGACACGATGGGGGCGGTCGCGGGTATCGCCGGCGCGGTGATGGCGCCCTGGTTCATGCGCCACCTGCGCCCGTGGGCGATCGCCGCGCCCGCCGCCTGGGCGATCGTGGTGGCGACCGGGCTGATGCCGTGGACGATGCACGTCACACTGATCGGGGCGCTGCTGGCCGGAATGATGGTGTTTACTCCGATGGTCAACGCGTCGCTGATCTCGTACCGGATCGCGATCACTCCGGAGCTGCTGCAGGGCAGGGTGCAGAGCGCGTCGAAGTTCGTCTCAGGGGCGGCTCTTCCACTGGGCCCGCTGATCGGCGGCTGGTTGATGGGCGTCATCGGAGCGCGAGCCGCGATGCTGGTCTTCGTGTGCTGCTTTGCGGTGGGCGCCGTCGTCGCGACCCTCAGTGTCGCGATCCGCGGGGTTCCGAGGTCGCAGGAGTGGGAGGAGCGCATCGCCGGGTGAGCAGTGCTGGCGTCAGCGGCGGCGCACCGTGGCCGGCATCCCGCCGAGCGGCCGCATCGTGATCGCGGGATCGGGGTGCGGAACGTGCCCGGGCGGCACGTCGATCCTCCAGTGCGGCGCGACCCTGGCCAGGACGAGTATCGCCTCGGTCCAGGCCAGCTCGCGTCCGATGCAGATGCGCTGCCCCATCCCGAAGGGGATGTAGGCGTCCCGCGGCTGCCCTGGGGCCGACTCGTCGAACCGGCCGTCGCGGTCCAGCCAGCGCTGCGGACGAAAGGAGGTCGGCTCGGCCCACCAGCGCGGGTCGCGGTGCTGTGCCCAGGTGCAGACCACGGCCAGGGACCCGGCCGGCGCCTGGTGCCCGTCGATGTCGATGGTGTCGAGCGCCTGGCGGGCGAACAGCCAGGCCGGCGGATAGAGCCTCATCGACTCGGCCACGGTCGCGCGGGTCGTCGCCAGCCGGGGCAGGTCGGCGGCCGTGGCCCGGCGGTCACCGACGACGGCGGCGAGCTCGGCTCGCAGCGCCTCGCCTGCTGCGGGGTGCCGGGACAAGAGCCACCAGGTCCACGTCAAGGCCATCGCCGTCGTCTCGTGGCCTGCCAGCATGAGCGTCATCACCTCGTCCCTCACCTGACGATCACCCATCGCGGCGTGCTCCGACTCTTCTCCCGCGGCGAGCAGCAGGTCCAGCACGTCGCCGCCCCGGTCCCTATCGACGCTCGCGGGATCGCGTCGGCGGCGGCGCTCGATGATCGCCCCCACCACACCGTCGAGCTGGTCGATGGCGTTCCGTGCCCGCACGACCGAGGGGAGCGGCAGCCGATCCAGCAGCCGGCTGCCGGGAAGGATCAGTGTCCGCGAGCGGGCCATCACCGCGTCGAGACCTGTCCGGACGTCGGTCGCGTGCCCACCGATGTCATCGCCGAACAACGTGGTGCCGACGATGTCCAGGGTCAGCGCCGACATGTGCGTCGCCAGCTCGATCTGCTGCCCGTCCTCCCAGCGCCGCATGTGCTCATCGGTGGCATCGACGATGCGTCCCACGTACCCGTTGACCACCTCTCGGTGGAACACCGGCTGGATCAGCCGGCGCTGGCGATGCCAGAGCTCCCCCTCGCTGGTCAGCAGCCCGTCGCCGAGCAACGTGCGGGCCCGCTGCAGCCCGCGGCCCTTCCGCAGCCGGTGCGCCTGGCCGACGACGACGGACCGCACGATCTCGGGGTCACTGATGAGATAGCCCTGCAAGGCGCCGCGCCCTCCGAGCTCGGCCACCCGCGGAAACCGGCGGGCGGTCTCCTCCAGGAGTTCGTGCGGTCGTCGCCGCAGGATGGCCGCCACGATCGTGCGTCTGGGCACCCGGCCCAGGCGCTCACCACCCATCATCCGCCTCCGATCGGTCTCTAGGACCTGCGGTTGCGCGAGCCACCGCAAACGCCAGAGCTCACCGCCGGGGCATGGGCGACGGCGAAACCCCGTGCCGGTAGAACTCGACCGGCTCTGCTGACAGCGGAGTAGCGCCCAGGACCAGATCGGCGGACTTCTCCGCGAGCATCATCACCGGTGCATAGATGTTTCCGTTGGTGACGTAGGGCATCGCCGACGCGTCGACGACGCGCAGCCCGTCGAGTCCGTGCACGCGCATCGACGTCGGATCCACCACCGACATGTCGTCGACGCCCATCCTGGTCGTGCACGACGGGTGCAGGGCGGTTTCGCCCTCCCTCGCCACCCAGTCGAGGATTTGCTCGTCGGTCTCGACCGACGGCCCCGGCGACAGCTCCCCGTCGTTGTACGGCTCCATCGCCTGCTGGCTGAGCAGGTCCCGGGCGACCCGGACCGCCTCCACCCACTCACGCCGGTCCTGGTCGGTTGAGAGGTAGTTGAACCGCAGCGCGGGATGCGCCGTTGGGTCGCGGCTGGTGACCTTGACGCTGCCACGTGCATCGGAGTACATCGGCCCGACATGCACCTGGTAACCGTGGTCACCCGCGGGAGCTGATCCGTCATACCGCACCGCGATCGGCAGGAAGTGGAACATCAGGTTCGGGTACGCAACCTCATCGTTGGACCGGGTGAATCCGCCGGCCTCGAAGTGGTTGGTCGCCCCGGGCCGCTGCGCAGGAACAGCCATCTGGCGCCGATGGCCGGCCGGTGCCGCCATTTCAGGTACGGCTGCAGCGAGACCGGTTGCTTGCAGGCGTACTGCACGTACACCTCGAGATGGTCCTGGAGGTTCTCCCCGACACCGGGAAGGTCGGCCGCCACGGGGATGCCGAGGCGGGCGAGCTCGCCGGCGTTGCCGACACCGGAGAGCTGGAGCAGCTGCGGCGAGTTGATGGCCCCACCGCACAGGATGACCTCGCCGGCCCGCACCTGCTCCGGCGCGCTGCGACCGCCGCGGCCGTGCACGTACTCGACACCGACCGCCCGCGTTCCCTCGAACAGGATCCGGGTCACGAGGACACGAGTCTCCACGTCGAGGTTCGCACGGCGACCCATCACCGGATGCAGGTACGCCCGTGCCGCCGACAGCCGTCGACCGCGGTGCACATTCCGGTCGAACGCCGCGAAGCCCTCCTGCCGGTAGCCGTTGACGTCGTCGGTCAGCGGGTAGCCGGCCTGCTGGACGGACTCGAAGAACGCTCGGAACAAGGGGGTGCTCGCCGGCCCGCGCTCCAGAATGAGGGGACCGGACCGACCTCGGAACACGTCATCGGGGTCCGCGGCGAGGCATGTCTCCATCCGCTTGAAGTACGGCAGGCAGTGGGCGAAGTCCCAGCTCCGCATGCCCTCGTCGGCGCCCCAACGCTCGTAGTCCATGGGGTTGCCGCGCTGGAAGATCATTCCGTTGATGCTGCTCGAGCCGCCGAGGACCTTGCCGCGCGCGTGGTAGATCCGCCGGTCGTGCATGTGCGGCTCGGGTTCGGACTCGTACTTCCAGTCGTAGAAGCGGCTCCCGATGGGGAACGGCAGGGCCGCGGGCATGTGGATGAACACGTCCCATCGGCTGTCGCTCCGACCGGCCTCGAGGACGAGCACCTTGTTCGCCGGATCAGCGGAGAGCCGGTTTCCCAGCACGCTGCCAGCCGAGCCTCCACCGACGATGACAAAGTCGAACTGGCGGGGCATCAGGGACTCCTTCGACTGCTTCGGTCCCGGTGATGCTACAGCGCCAGCTATCCGCCGCCGAACCTATACAGACGGGACAAATACTACTCACCGGGACGAGCCGAGCACAGATGTTGCGCCGCGGTCAGGGCGTTCTAACGTGAGAGATGGTGTCCGGCGACACCGGACGCCCAGGTCTTCGGACCGAGCCACTTGCCACACCCCGAGAGCAAGGAGCCACCATGTCTCAGACAGACCGTTCCGTTGCGCGCGAGACCCCCGTTCCCCCCGTCTCTTCGATCGCCGATCCGGCGCCGCTGGGGCTGGCCGCGTTCGCGCTGACGACGTTCGTGCTCAGCTGCGTCAACTCCGGTCTCCTCGACACCACTGTCGAGCCGGTCGTGTTCGGCCTGGCGCTCGCCTACGGCGGCATCGGTCAGTTCGCCGCGGGTATCTGGGAGTTCGCCAAGGGGAACACGTTCGGTGCCACCGCGTTCTGCTCCTACGGCGCATTCTGGGTCTCCTTCTGGTACCTGACCGGTCACACCGACCTCTCCGGCGTCGCCAGTGAGAACGACCTCGGCAACGGCCTCGGCGTCTATCTGCTGGCCTGGGGCATCTTCACGCTCTACATGACGGTCGCCGCCAGCCGCGTCAGCGGCGCGGTGCTCGCCGTGTTCGCGCTGCTGACGACCACCTTCTTCCTGCTGGCGATCGGTGAGCTCGCCGCCTCCGACGGATGGACGAAGTTCGGAGGCTGGGTGGGCCTCGCGACCGCGCTCGCCGCCTGGTACGCGTCGTTCGCCGGAGTCACGAACTTCACCTTCAAGCGCGAGGTGCTGCCGACTATGCCCCGCTGAGCACACTTGCGGGTCAGCAGCCAGCCTGGTGGAGTGAAGGGCAGAGCCACGCTCCATCCGCCATCCCAGCGGGTCTATGAGGAGAGACGATGACCAACCCTGCACTGTCGAACATGCTGCACGAGGAACGGCGCTTCGAGCCGCCGGAGGAGCTGGCCAGGAACGCCAACGTGAAGGCCGAGGCCTACGCACGGGCCGAGTCGGACCGGCTGGCGTTCTGGGAGGAGCAGGCCGACCGGCTGACGTGGGACACGCGCTGGAAGGACGTCCTGGACTGGTCCGAGGCGCCGTTCGCGAAGTGGTTCGTCGGCGGCCGGCTCAACGCCGCGTACAACTGCCTCGATCGGCACGTCGAGGCCGGCCGCGGCGACAAGGTCGCGTTCTACTTCGAGGGCGAGCCGGGCGACACCCGGACGATCACGTACGCCGAGCTGACCGACCTGGTCTGCCAGACCGCGAACACGCTGACGGATCTGGGCGTGAAGACCGGCGACCGGGTCGCGATCTACATGCCGATGATCCCGGAGACGGTGGTGGCGATGCTGGCCTGCGCGCGCATCGGAGCACCGCACACGGTCGTGTTCGGCGGTTTCTCCGCCGATGCCCTGAAGACCCGGATCCACGACTGCGACGCCAGGCTCGTGATCACCTCCGACGGCGGCTACCGGCGGGGCAACCCGGCGTCGCTGAAGCCCGCCGTCGACGAGGCGCTCAAGGAGTGCCCCGATGTCCGCAACGTCCTCGTCGTGCGGCGGACCGGCCAGGACGTCGAGTGGACGGATGGCCGCGACGTGTGGTGGCACGACACGGTCGAGAAGGCGAGCACCGAGCACACGCCGGAGGCGTTCGACTCCGAGCACCCGCTCTACGTCATGTACACGTCCGGTACGACCGGCAAGCCCAAGGGCATCCTCCACACCACCGGCGGCTACCTCACCGAATGCTCGTACACGCACTGGGCGGTGTTCGACCTCAAGGCCGACGACGACATCTTCTGGACCGCGGCCGACATCGGCTGGGTGACCGGCCACAGCTACATCGTCTACGGGCCGCTCGCCAACGGCGCTACCTCGGTGATGTACGAGGGGACACCCGACACCCCGCACAAGGGCCGCTGGTGGGAGATCATCGACAAGTACAAGGTCTCGATCCTCTACTGCGCACCGACCGCGATCCGCACGTTCATGAAGTGGGGCAAGGAGATCCCGGAGAAGTTCGACCTCTCCACACTGCGCGTCATCGGGTCGGTCGGTGAGCCGATCAACCCCGAGGCCTACATCTGGTACCGCACGAACATCGGCCACGACAAAGTGCCGGTTGTCGACACCTGGTGGCAGACCGAGACCGGCGCGATCATGATCAGCGCGCTGCCCGGGGTGACGGCCGGTAAGCCGGGTGCGCGCGATGACCGCGCTTCCGGGTGTCAACGCGCTGGTCGTCGACGACGAGGGCAACGCGGTGGAGAAGGGCGGCGGCGGATACCTCGTCCTCACCGAACCGTGGCCGTCGATGCTGCGGACCCTGTGGGGTGATGACGAGCGCTACAAGGAGACGTACTGGTCACGCTTCCCCGGGAAGTACTTCGCCGGGGACGGCGCCAAGCTCGACGAAGACGGCGACATCTGGCTCCTCGGCCGGGTGGACGACGTGATGAACGTCGCCGGGCACCGGATGTCGACGACCGAGATCGAGTCCGCCCTGGTCTCGCACCCGAAGGTCGCCGAAGCCGCGGTCGTGGGTGCGTCGGACGAGATGACCGGCCAGGCCGTGTGTGCGTTCGTGATCCTGCGCAGCGAAGCAGGGGACGGTGGGCCAGACGTGGTGCAGGAGCTCCGCGACCACGTGGCCAAGGAAATCGGCAAGATCGCCCGTCCGCGCCAGATCATGGTCGTCGCCGAGCTGCCGAAGACCCGCTCGGGCAAGATCATGCGGCGCCTGCTCAAGGACGTCGCCGAGCACCGGGAGGTCGGCGACGTCACCACGCTCGCGGACTCCTCGGTGATGGATCTCATCAAGGAGAACCTGTCGTCGGGCAAGGCCGACGAGGAGTAGATGCCGGGTCGCCGCCGGGCGTTCACAGCGTCACCCCGCGCGGGAAGGCGGTGTCCCCTAGGCTGAGCCACGATCTCGCGCGGGCGGGAAACCCGGTTCCTGCCTGCGGGTGAGAAGCAGGCCCGGACTTGGCAGCCGGCGCACCTACGGAGGAGGAACGCATGTCCACGATTCCCCAGCCAGGCCCGGACGTCGAGGAACCCACGATCGGCAAGCTCGTCGCCGACGCGACCCGCGACGTGTCGACGCTGATCCACGGTGAGATCGAACTCGCCAAGTCCGAGCTCAAGGCCAGCGTCAGGGCCGGGACGACCGGGGTGGGTCTGTTCGCGGGAGCGGCCCTGCTCGTGCTGCTCGGCCTCGTCCTGCTGTCGATCGCCTTCGCCGAGTTCCTGACGATGACCGGGCTTCATCCCGCCTGGTGCTTCTTTATCGTGTTCGTGGTGTACCTGCTCATCGCCGGGCTGCTCGCGTGGGTGGGTCTGAAGAAGGTCAAGCAGGCCGGTCCGCCCCGCAAGGCCATCGACGAGGCGATCCGGAGCAAGAACGTCCTCACCGGCAGCTGAGTCGATCCTGCCGCCATCCGTCGACGTCCCCGGTCCATGGAGCCATGCCCATCTGTCAGCCAACGGCGGCCGTTTCCACGTCGCTCACACCGGGACCGGTCCCCTGGTGCTGTTCCTGCACGGGTTCCCGGAGTTCTGGTGGGCCTGGCGCCATCAGCTGCCGGCGGTCGCCGCGGCCGGGTTCCGCGCCGTCGCCATGGACATGCGTGGGTACGGCGGGAGCGACAAGACCCCCCGCGGCTACGACCCCGTCACGCTGTCCTTCGACGTCGCCGGGGTGATCCGGTCGCTCGGTGAGCGGTCCGCGGTCGTCGTCGGGCAGGGCTGGGGTGGATACGTCGGATGGGCGACCGCGGCGATCTGCCCTGTCCAGGTGCGTGCGCTCGTACCGGTGGCCGCACCACACCCTCTGCACATGCTGACTCTGCTGGCCAGGGACCGTCGCTACGCGCCGGCGGTCGCGCATCTGCTGTCCATGCAGGCTCCGCTGCTGCCCGAGCGCCGCATCATGGCCGACGGCGCGGCGTACGTCGAGAAGCTGCTGCGCGCCTGGTCGGCCCCCGGATCGCCGTTCCCGGACGCGGACACGGCGGGCAGCTACCGGCTGGCGATGGGCCTGTGGCCGTCGCCGCACTGCGCCATCGAGTACCACCGCTGGCTGTTCAGGTCGCGGTTGCGGCGCGACGGGCGCACGTTCAAGCACCAGATGGCCCGGCCGCTGCGGCAGCCCGTGCTCCAGGTCCACGGATCCGTCGACCCCGCGGTGCCCGGCGGAGACAAGGACTCATCCCGCAGCCACGTTGCCGGCCCCTACCGGCTGGAGGTGCTCGGCGACGTCGGCCACTTCCCGCACGAGGAGGCCCCCGCCCGGTTCAACCGGTTGCTGGTCGACTGGCTGCGCGAGCTGCCGGCCGCGTGCGACAGACCCGTCAACGCCTAGGCGCAGTCACCGGTGTCGACCTCCGCCGTGGCGCTTCGTCCGGCCGCGGCCGCCGTGCTCACCTGCTGGGCGGTCAGCGCGTAGCCGGTACGGGAGTCGGCTACCGAGGCCGCGAAGACCACACCGAGCACGCGTCCGGCCCGGGAGACCAGGGGACCGCCGGAGTTGCCGGGTCGCACCTGCACGAACATCGAGTACACGTCCCGGAAGACGTCACCGTCGCCGTAGATGTCGGGGCTGTGCAGGCGCAGCGTCTCGCGGATCCTGGCCGCGGCGACATGGTAGGGACCGTTCTCGGGGTATCCGAGCACTGCACCGGACTCCCGGCTCCGGCCGGTGGTGTCGAAGCGGAGCACAGGGGCGCCAAGCCCGTCGACCGCCAAGACCGCGACGTCGTGATCGGGGTCGTACACGACGGTCACGGCGTCGAACTGCTGCCCCTCGCTCTCGACCACCGGGTTGCCGATTCCCGCGACGACGTGGGCGTTCGTCATCACCCGTCCGGGTGCGTACACGAAGCCCGAACCCTCCAGCGACTGGTTGCAGCGATCCGCGTCCCCGATGATCTTCACGACGCTGCCGGCGGCCTGCTCGACCTGCGGGTCGGCCGCGACCGCCGCGTCGGGGGGAGCGACCTGCTCGATCCTCTCCCGGGCGAACGGCTCGAGGTAGCGCGGGAACATGCTGGTGTCGACCACCTCGTTGAACGCCTGCAGCGCGTTGCCGGCATCGCCTGGCAGCACCCGGTCGACGGTCGACAGCACCCTCGATGTACGGACCTCCTGCCCGAGCGCCGTGAGCTGCGTACCGGTCACCGCCACGCCGAGAGCCCAGGCGACCAGCAGCGCAGCCGCTGCGCTCAGTGCGGCACCGCCGACGGCGTTCGAGCGACCGCACCGGCTGCCAGGTGATCCGGGTGCGGAGGCTGAAGCCGGCGAAGGCGCCGACGGCCTGCCCGAGCGACGCGCAGACGAGTACGAGGATCAACGCGGCGAGCGAGACCGACACCGACGGATCGAAACGGTCGAGCGCCACCGGTGTCAGTAGCACACCGAGATAGCCGCCGACCAGCAGTCCGGCCGTCGACATCGCACCGACGATGAAGCCCTGCCGGTAGCCGGCCAGGGCGTAGGCCAGAGCGAGCGCCACCAGCACCCAGTCGAGACCGTTCATCGGGTCCGCCGGTCGGAGTCCACCATGTGCTCCGGAAGAGGTTCGAACCGGGCCTCGTCCCAGGGACGCTCCCAACCGACGGCCGCGAACAGCCGGACGATGATCCCGGCGGTGAACCCCCAGACCACCAGACCGCTGAACCCGAACGCCGGGCCCACATAGCCGCCGGGGTGCCTGACCGAGAACCGGTTGGCCGGATCCCGCAGCACCGCGAGCGGTACCCGGTGCACCGACGCCACCTCGGCGGGGTCACGGACCGAGACCTGCGACGTACGCCGCCACCAGCCGAGGACGGGCGTCACCGCGAAGTTGCCGTGCGGCAGCCAGAGGTCCGGCAGGACCCCGAACACGTCGACCCCGGCGGGGTCCACTCCGGTCTCCTCCCATGCCTCGCGCAGCGCCGCGGCGACGGGACTCGCGTCGTCGGGATCGACGGCTCCGCCGGGAAAGGCCATCTGACCCGCGTGGGACCTCATGTCGTGGGCCCGCTCGATCAGCAGCAGGTCGGGCCCAGAGTCGCCCTCGCCGAACAGCAGCAACACCGCCGACGCCCGGGCCGACCCGTCGTCGGGAGGCAGGAACGTCGTCCGCGACGGCGGCCGCTCCATCGATCCGGGGTCGGCTGCGGCAACCGCGACGGGCCGCAGCCACTCGGGCAACGCGGACGCGGGTACCGGCTCGGTCACAGGGTCACGCCGAGGTGGTCCCGGACCAGGCTGGTCAACTGGTCGTAGGACGTCACCGGGCCGATCAGCCGTTCCGTGACGCGGCCCTGCGCATCCACGAAGAAGGTGACCGGCAGCGCGGTGACGCCCATCGTCGTGCGCAGGTCGGTGTCCGGATCGGTGAGCTGCGGGTAGGTGATGCCGACGCTCGCGGCGAACGAGATGGCCCGCGCGGTCAGCGGGTCGTCGAAGTCGACACCGATCACCCGTACCGGCGTGCCCTTCTCCTCGTGCAGTCGCTGGAACAACGGCGACTCCTGCACGCAGGGACCGCAGTACTGCGCCCACACGTTGACCACCGTAGGAACCCCGCGCAGCGCTGCGAGGTTGACCGGCCGGCCGCCACCGAGACAGCCCAGGGTGATGTCCGGCAACCCGTCGGCTGCCGGGCCGCCGACTGCCGGCAGGCGCGGGCACGCCGCGATGCCGGCGTCATGCTTGAGCATGGCCAGCGCCTGCGGAGAGGAGCCGTCGGCCGGCCGCCCCTTCGCGAACGTCGGCGGGCTCGGCTCGTCGGCGCTGGTGCACGCAGCCAGCAGCAGCGCCACCGTCGCGAGCATCGAGGGGGCCCAGCGCGGTGTCACGCGCGGCCCTCGGTACGTACCAGAGCCGCGGCCTGGACCGGGTCGGTCGGCCCCTCACCGTAGGAGGGGCAGTACCGGGCCACCGGGCAGGCTCCGCAGGCCGGCTGCCGCGCATGACAGCGCCGCCGGCCGTGCCAGATCAGATGGTGACTGAGCATCGTCCAGTCCTTGCGCGGGAACATCCCCGCGATCACCTTCTCGACCTTGACCGGGTCGGTCTCGTCGGTCCAGCCGAACCGTCGTACGAGGCGGCCGAAGTGGGTGTCGACGGTGATGCCCGGGATGCCGAAGGCGTTGCCGAGCACGACGTTGGCGGTCTTGCGCCCGACCCCGTGCAGCGTGACGAGATCGGCCAGCCGGTTCGGGACCTCACCCCCGAAACGGTCACACAAATCCTGGCTCAACTTGAGCAGCGTGTCGGTCTTGGCGCGGAAGAAGCCGGTCGGCGCGATCAGCGTCTCGACCTCGTTCCGGTCGGCGCCTGCGAGCGCGGGCGCGTCCGGGTATGCCGCGAACAGCCTGGGGGTGACACCGTTCACCCGCTTGTCGGTCGTCTGGGCCGAGAGCACCGTGGCGACCAGCAGCTGGAACGGGGAGCCGAAGTCGAGCTCGCAACGCGCATCGGGATAGGTCTGCGCGAGCAGCCGGTTGACCTTCCGGGCACGGCGTACCAGCGTGGTGCGATCGGGTACGACCAGGCTGGACACCTGACCAGGGTACGTGCCCATCGACCTGGAATCCGACCGGTGACGGCCTGCCCGGACGGGCCGGATAGGACAGACTGTGAGCCGGCCAACGGGCACCGAGGAGGAAGCCGTGGACGACAGCGACATCCTTCGTCAGGCACCTCTGTTCAGCGGCCTGGACGACGAGGCCGCCGACGCGCTGCAAGCATCGCTGATCGAGTGCCGGCTGCGTCGCTCCGAGGTGCTGTTCCGCGAAGGCGACGAAGGGCACCAGCTCTATGTGGTCACCGACGGCAAGGTGAAGATGGGGCGAACGTCGACCGACGGTCGGGAGAACCTGCTGGCCCTGCTGGGGCCGGGGCAGATGTTCGGGGAGCTGTCATTGTTCGACCCGGGACCCAGGCAGTCGACCGTGACCGCCGTCACCGACTGCGTCATGCAGAGCCTCACCCACGACGAACTCCTCCAGTGGCTCACCGGGCGGCCCGAGGTGGCCCAGGGACTGCTCGCCCAGCTCGCCCACCGGCTGCGCCGGGCCAACGACGTCGTGGCCGATCTGGTGTTCTCCGACGTGCCCGGACGTGTCGCCAAGGCGCTGCTGGATCTGGCGGCCCGGTTCGGCCGGCCGGCCGACGACGGGATCCACGTGCACCACGACCTCACCCAGGAGGAGCTGGCCCAGCTGGTGGGCGCCTCGCGAGAGACGGTCAACAAGGCGCTGGCCGACTTCGGATCACGCGGTTGGCTGCGGCTCGAACCCCGCTCGGTCGTCCTGCTCGACGTCGAACGCCTCCGCGGCCGCGTCCGCTGACCCCTCCCCCGCCCCCCCGCACTCTCTTCGCGATCGGGGACCCCGGACCTGGGATGGGGTAACCACCTACCGCGCAAGACCGTCGATGTTCGCGCCGCCTCGGCCCGACGGGCCGTTCTCGGCCAGGTAGTCCAGCTGGGCCCGCACCGACAGCTCAGCGGCCGGCCAGAGGCTCCGGTCGACGTCGGCATAGACGACGCGTACGACGTCCATGGGATCGACCGCTCCAGCGGCGACCGCGGCACTCACCTGCTCGAGCCGTTCCCGGCGGTGCACCAGGTAGTGGTCGATCACGAGCCCCGCGTCGTCAAGCACCGGCCCGTGCCCGGGCAGCACCCGGGTGACCTCCGCGTGGTACGCCAGGTCACGCAGCCGGCGCAACGAGCCCAGGTATGCACCCAGCCGACCGTCGGGATGCGCGACCACAGTCGTACCCCGGCCGAGGACCGTGTCGCCGGTGAGCACGGCCCGGTCGCCGCGGACTACGAAAGACAGCGAGTCCGAGGTGTGGCCGGGCGTGCCCACCACAGCGATCTCGAGACCCGTGACGCTCACCACGTCCCCGTCGTGCAGCCCTTGTGAGCCGACGCGGTGCCGCGGATCGAGCGCGCGTACGTCGCAGCCCGCGAGCTCGGCGAATCGACCCGCACTCTCGCTGTGGTCGATATGGCCATGGGTGAGCAGCACGACACCGACGTCGCCGGCCACATCAAGGACACGCGCGAGGTGACCCTCGTCGAGCGGCCCGGGATCGACGACCGCGGACTGTCGCGCTCCCGGCTCCCGGAGCACCCATGTGTTCGTCCCGTCCAGCGTCATGGGCGAGGGGTTGGGCGCCAGCACGCAGACGGCCCGCTCGCCGAACGTGCCACCACTCCAGCCCGGCGGGTCGTTCACAGCGGTCCGGGCATCGTGAGGAACGCCTCGTCCCCGACGAACTCCACGCCTGGCTCGATCGGAGTGACGGTACGCCCGTCGGCGGCCGCCAGGATCCGCTCCACCGAGCGGTGTCCGGCCATCTCCGACATCGTCACGTACGTCGGCGGCAGCATCGCGATCTCGCCCGCGTCGGCGGCCGCACAGGCGTCGGCCGGGCGCATCCACACCACCTTGTCGGCCTCGCCGGAGACGTCGCGTGCCAACTGCCCGATCGGCAGCATGGCGGCGAAGAACCTGGTGTCGTAGCGGCGCGGCTCGAAGACCGGCGTGATCCAGTGCCCCCACGCGACCATCAGATCGGTACGAAGCAACAGTCCCCGGCTGGTCAGAAAGTCCCCGAACGCGAGTGACCGGTCCACCAGAGCCTGCCGGTCGGCCTCCATGTCGTCGCCGGTCGTGTCCCCGACCACGGTCCCGGGATCGGGTCCGGCCAGCAGGATGCCGGACTCCTCGAACGTCTCGCGGGCCGCCGCGCACACCAGTGCCTGCGCCGTCGGATCGTCGCAGCCGAGCCGCCGGGCCCAGTCGGACACCGACGGGCCGGTCCAGCCGAGCCCGTGGTCGGAGTCGCGTGGGTCGACCCTGCCACCCGGGAAGACGTACATCCCGGCGGCGAACGCCATGCCGTGGTGGCGGCGCAGCAGGTAGGCCTCCGGCCCGTCGACGGCGTCCCGCAACAGCACGACCGTGGCGGCATCGGCCGCCTCTGCCGGCGTCCGCTCACCGGTGGCGAATGCCCGCGCCTGCTCGACGAGGTGCGCCGGTAGCCTGCCGCTCGCATCCATCAGGCTCAGGTGACCTCCACGATGAGCTCCACCTCCACGGGCGCGTTCAGCGGCAGCACCGGTACGCCCACTGCGGATCGTGCATGCCTGCCCGAGTCGCCGAACACCGCGCCGAACAGCTCACTCGCACCGTTGGCGATCTGTGGCTGTCCGGTGAAGTCCGGGGTGGACGCCACGAATGCCACCACCTTGACCACCCGGCTGACGTTCGCCAGGTCGCCGATCTCGGACTTGACCGCGGCGAGAGCGTTGAGTGCGCACTGCTGGGCGCATTCGACGGCCACCTCGGTGGTCACGCCGCCACCGACCTTGCCGGTGGCGACGAGGTTGCCGTCCCGCATCGGCAGCTGGCCGGACGTGAACACGTGGTTGCCGCTGCGGACCGCCGGAACATAGTCCGCCACGGGCTTCGCGACCTCCGGCACCGACAGGCCCAGCGAGGCCAGCCGCTCCTCGGGGTCGGGCATCACGAGGCCTTCTCGCGCTTGAGGTACGCCACCAGGTTCTCGGGGTTCATCCCGGGGACGACTTGCACGAGCTCCCACCCGTCCTCACCGAAGTTGTCGAGGATCTGCTTGGTCGCGTGCACCAGCAACGGCGCCGTCATGTACTCCCACTTCGTCATAGGCGCGACTCTAGCGGCCGAGCCGGTCCGCGGCGGCTGCCGCTAGCGTCGGCGGCGATGAGTGACTCCGACGTGATGACTCGTTGGGCCGAGCCCCCCGACCTCGTGCTGCGCTACGGCCACCACGCCGACCAGCTGGTCGACGTGTGGCTGCCGCTGCACCGACTGGGCGTTCAACGACCGGCCGGGTTGGTGGCCGTCCTGCACGGCGGGTTCTGGCGCCAGGAGTTCGACCGGATCCACGTCCGTCCGCTGGCCAACGCGCTGCGTGCCGACGGGTTCGCGGTCGCCGCGATCGAGTACCGGCGAACCGGAGGAGCGGGGGGCTGGCCGATGACCTTCGACGACGTGCGTACCGCGAGCGAATGGCTGCCCGCGGCGCTGTCGTCGGCAGCGCCCGGCGCGACCGAGAAGACGATGATCGCGGTCGGGCACTCGGCCGGTGGACACCTGGCGATGTGGGCCGGGCTCAACTCCGACGCGATCCGTCGCGTGGTCGCGCTGGCACCGGTGGCCGACCTCTATCTCGCCCATCGGCGGCGGCTCGGCCATGGAGCAACCGCCGCACTGCTGGGCGGCGGACCATCGCGGTTTCCCGATCGCTATGCCGCGGCCGACGTCGCGCGAGCGCTTCCCGGCCGGGTCTCGACGACCGTCATCCACGGCGACCAGGACCGGCAGGTGCCGGTCGAGATGTCACGCGCACTCCGGGGAGTGGCGCTCGTCGAGCTGGTCGGAGTCGGCCACTTCGAGCTGATCGACCCGCTCTCCGCGGCCTGGCCGGCGGTGCTCTCGGCGGTGCGCCAGTCCGAGCCGTCGGGCCCAGGGTCTCCCGACCCCATAGGCTGACCGGCTGTGGGTTCGGTCGGCAGGCGGGTTGCGATCGTCGGCGCCGGCCAGTCCGGCGCCCAGCTCGGGCTGGGTCTGCTCAGGCAGGGGTACGACGTCACGATCGTGAGCAATCGCAGCTCACACGCGATCCGTACCGGCCCGGTCATGTCGAGCCAGTGCATGTTCAGCTCCGCCTTGCAGACCGAGCGTGCCCTCGGCCTGGAGCAGTGGGCACAGACGTCGCCCTCCGTGGACGCCGTCGCGTTCACTCGGCTGCGCGACGACGGGTCGGCCGACATCTCCTTCGAGGCGACCCTGGACGAGCCGGCCCACTCGGTCGACCAACGGATCAAGGTGGCGGCCTGGCTCGACCTGCTCGACGACGAAGGCGCCAATGTGATCGTGGCCGAGGCCGCGGTCGACGACCTCGAGCAGCTGGCGACCGGACACAACCTGGTCGTCATCGCCACCGGGGTCGGGGAGCTCGCAACGCTGTTCGCGCGCGACGATGAGCACTCGCCGTTCGATCGACCGCAACGGTCTCTCGCGCTCACGTACGTGCGTGGAATGGATCGCCGCCGCGGACCGAACGCCGTCTCGTTCAACGTCGCACCCGGCGCCGGCGAGTTCTTCACGTTCCCGGCCCTCACCACGTCGGGACAGTGCGACATCCTCGTCTTCGAGGCGCTGCCAGGCGGCCCGATGGATCTCTGGGCGGAGGCGAACTCGCCCGATCTGCACCTGGCCCGGTCGCTGGAGGCTCTGGAGAGGTTCTTCCCGCACGAGTTCGCCCGTACCCGCAACGTCTCACTCACCGACGAGCGAGGCGTCCGGCGTGGGCGGATCACCCCGACGGTCCGCCGCCCCGTCGGCATCCTGCCCTCGGGCGTCCGGGTGCTCGGAATGGCCGACGCCGTCGTCCTCAACGATCCGCTCACCGGGCAGGGCGCGAACACCGCCGCCAAGGCGGCCGGGTTCTATCTCGACTCCATCGCCGGGCACGAGGGCACCTTCGACGACGCGTGGATGCACCAGACCTTCGACAACTTCTGGCGCGGCTGGGCCCAGTGGGTGGTGGCGTGGACGAACGCGATGCTCAACCCGCCCCGTCCGCACGTCCTCGATCTGCTCGGCTCCGCCGAACGACACCCACCGCTCGCGGCGGCCGTCGTCAACGGGTTCGACGACCCGCGCACCTTCCATCCGTGGTGGTTCGACCCGGCCGAGGCGGCCCGTTTCGCGGCCGCACACGTGGCGGCCGAGAGCGCGCGGTTCGACCCGCGTGAGCTACGTCAGGCGATGGGGCAGTACGCCACCGGAGTGACGGTGATGACGGCGCGGGGCCGCGACGGGCGCAACGTCGCGATGACCGCCAACTCGTTCACGTCGGTGTCGCTGGACCCACCGCTCGTGCTCTGGTGTGTGGACAGGGCCGCGGAGTCGTTCGGAGAGTTCGCGACCACGTCTCGCTTTGTCGTCAACGTGCTGGCCGCCGACCAGCACCACCTGTCGCGGCAGTTCGCCACTCAGGGCATCGACAAGTTCACCGGGGTCCCCTTCCGCGCCGGGACCGATGGACTGCCGATCCTCGAGGGGACGGTCGCCACCTTCGAGTGCCGCAGCATCGCCCGTTACGACGGCGGGGACCATCTTGTCCTGGTGGGCGAGATCGAGCGCTACGACGCCCGCGGCGGGGAACCCTTGGTCTTCCACTCCGGCTACTACCGGGTGGCGACCCGTCACCCTGATATCTAAGGCGGGCATATCTAGGCGGGCATATCTAGGCGGGCATATCTAGGCGGAGACGACCATCGTCGACACGTCACCTGCGGTGAGCTCGGGCTCGGTCTTCTCCCGCACCTCGTCGACCGAGACCCCCGGAGCGACCTCGATCAGCCGGAGTCCCTCTCCGGTGACGTCGATCACCGCGATATCGGTGATGATGCGCTGCACGACGCCGCGCCCGGTGTAGGGCAGCGAGCACTCGTTGACGATCTTGTAGCTCCCATCTCTGGCGACGTGCTCCATCAGCACGATGACGCGCTTGGCGCCGTGCACCAGGTCCATGGCGCCGCCCATGCCTTTGACCATCTTGCCGGGGATCATCCAGTTCGCGATGTCTCCGCCGGCCGACACCTGCATCGCACCGAGAATGGCCGCATCGATCTTGCCGCCGCGGATCATGCCGAACGACAAGGCGGAGTCGAAGAACGACGACCCACGGCGCAGGGTCACCGTCTCCTTGCCGGCGTTGATCAGGTCCGGGTCCTCCTCGCCCTCGTACGGGTAGGCACCGACGCCGAGGATGCCGTTCTCGGACTGCAGCACGATCTCGATGTCGTCGGGCACGTAGTTGGGCACGAGAGTCGGGAGTCCGATCCCGAGGTTCACATACGAGCCGTCCTCCAGCTCGGCCGCGGCCCGGGCTGCCATCTGCTGCCGGGTCAACGTCATTGCGACGCACCCCCGGCCGATCCGGCGGGCGAACCGGGCCGCGGACGCACCGTGCGCTTCTCGATCCGTTTGTCGTCCACCTGCTCAGGTGTCAGCGCCAGCACTCGCTGGACGAAGACCCCGGGGAGATGCACCTCGTTGGGGTCGAGCTCCCCCGGCTCGACCAGATGCTCCACCTCGGCGATCGTGGTCTTCCCGGCCATGGCGGCGAGCGGGTTGAAGTTGCGGGCCGAGTGCCGGAAGACGAGATTGCCGTGCCGGTCACCCTTGAACGCCCGAACCAGGCCGAAGTCGCAGACGATCGCCTGCTCGAGCACATAGGCGTAGGTGTCCCCGCGGATCTCGAAGTCCCGGGTCTCCTTCGGCGGCGACGACACAGTCACGTTGCCGTCGCTGTCGTAGCGCCACGGAAGCCCACCTTCGGCCACCTGGGTGCCGACACCCGTCGCGGTGTAGAACGCCGGTATCCCCGATCCGCCGGCCCGCAGCCGTTCGGCGAGGGTGCCCTGAGGTGTCAGTTCCACCTCGAGCTCACCGGAGAGGTACTGCCGCGCGAACTCCTTGTTCTCACCGACGTAGGAGGAGATCATCCGCCGGATGCGCTTGGCCATCAAGAGCTGTCCGAGACCCCACTCGTCGACTCCGCAGTTGTTGGACACCGCCTCGAGCTCGTCGACGCCGCTGTCGAGGAGAGCCTGGATCAGCACGCTCGGTACGCCGCACAGCCCGAAGCCCCCGACCGACAGGGACGCGCCGTTCTGCACATCGGCCACCGCGTCGGCTGCGCTCTGGACGACCTTGTCCATGAAGAGGCTCCTCGAGATCGTTGCCGCCCGGGTTCGTCAGCGATCCTAGCCACGCCTCGCCCGGTCGTGTCCCCGCACTGCTCGGCCGCTTGGGTCGACGTTTACCCTCGACGACTGTGAGGCCCCACTTGCGGCTCGACGTCTACGCTCGACGACTGTGAGCGCCCGACGTCAGGCCCCTCCGCGCCCGAGCCCCGCCCACAGCGAGTGGGGCACGGCGCGGCTGCACATCGTGACCGGCAAGGGCGGGACCGGCAAGACGACCGTGGCGGCCGCCCTGGGGCTGGCGCTGGCCGCCAGCGGCGGGCGCGTCCTGCTGTGCGAGTCGGAGGGGCGACAGGGGCTCGCCAGGATCTTCGACGTGCCGCCACTTCCGTACGAGGAACGCCAGATCGCGGTGGCCCCTGGGGGCGGTGACCTGTTCGCTCTCGCCATCGACGGTGAAGCCGCGTTGTTGGAGTACCTGGAGATGTACTACAAGCTCGGTCGCCCCGGACGCGCCCTCGACCGCTTCGGCATCATCGACTTCGCCACCACCATCGCGCCGGGCATGCGTGACGTACTGCTGACCGGCAAGGTGTACGAGGCGACCAGGCGCCGCGCCGGCCGGGGCAGGGAATCGAACGGGTTCGTCTACGACGCCGTCGTCCTGGACGCGCCGCCGACCGGTCGCATCGCCCGGTTCCTCAACGTCAACCAGGAGGTCGCCGGTCTGGCGAAGGTGGGCCCGATCCGCAAGCAGGCCGATTCGATCATGGCGCTGTTGCGGTCGTCGGCCACGGTCGTCCATATGGTCACCGTGCTGGAGGACATGCCGGTTCAGGAGACCGGCGACGGGATCGCCGCGCTGGAATCGGTGGGCCTGCCGATAGGTGGTGTGGTCGTCAACCTCGCACGCCCAGCCAACCTGGGCGAGGAGGCGCGCGACGCCGCGGTCGCCGAGTCGATTCCCGACTCCGCCATTGCCGAGGGGCTTCGCGCCGCCGGAATCGAGCCCACCGACACGCTGCTCGCCGGACTGATGGCGGAAGCCTGGGAGCATGCCCAGCGGCTCGCGCTCGAGGACGAGCAGCGGTCGCTGGTCGAGAAACTCCAGCGGCCGACCTTCGAGCTGCCGCGGCTGCCCGAGGGCGTCGATCTAGGTGGTCTGTACGAACTGGCCGCCGAACTGCGCGACCAGGGAATGGTATGAGCAGGCCCCGCGCGGGCCGGCGCCGAAGCACACCCCGGGTCGGCCCACTGGCCGCGAGGCTGACCGACATTCCTCACCTCGACGTCGATGCTCTGCTCGACAACCAGCGGGTACGGATCGTCGTGTGCTGTGGATCGGGCGGCGTGGGCAAGACCACGACGGCAGCGGCGCTCGGCCTGCGCGCCGCCGAGCACGGTCGCAGTGTCGTCCTCCTCACCATCGACCCGGCGAAGAGGCTCGCACAGTCGATGGGGCTCAACCATCTCGACAACACGCCGCGACCGGTCCAGGGCGTAGACACCGGGGCGGGTGGAAGCCTCGACGCGATGATGCTCGACATGAAGCGCACGTTCGACGAGGTCGTCGAGGGGCACGCGAGTCCCGGGAAGGCCCGGCAGATCCTCGACAACCCGTTCTACCAGGCGCTGTCGAGCTCGTTCGCCGGCACCCAGGAGTACATGGCGATGGAGAAGCTGGCCCAGCTCCACAAGGATGCGCACCGGGATGACCGGTGGGATCTCATCGTGGTGGACACTCCCCCCTCGAGGTCGGCGCTGGACTTCCTCGACGCCCCCGAGAGGCTGTCCAGCCTGCTCGACGGGCGTTTCATCAAGCTGCTGGTCGCGCCGGTCAAGGGCCCTGCCCGCCTCTTCAGCGTGGGAGTGAACGTCGTGACCGGCACCCTGACCCGGATCCTGGGCAGTCAGGTGCTTCGGGACGTGCAGACGTTCGTCGCCGCCTTCGACACCCTGTTCGGCGGGTTCCGCCAGCGCGCCGAACGGACCTACCAGCTGTTGCGTGCCCCGGAGACGGCATTCGTCGTGGTCGCGGCGCCGGAGCCGGACGCGCTGCGCGAGGCCGCCTACTTCGTGGAACGCCTCGACCGCGAGCGGATGCCGCTGTCGGGTCTTGTCCTCAACCGGATGACCGGGACGCCGGTCGCCTCGCTCAGCGCCGACCGGGCCGCGAGCGCGGCCGACGAGATCGCCGAGGAGCATCCGGTGACGGCGGGCCTGCTACGTCTGCATGCCGAACGACTCAGACTGGTCGCGCGTGAGCACCAGCTGACGCGACGTTTCGCTGCCGCCCATCCGCAGGTCTCGGTGGCATCGGTGGCATCCCTGCCTACAGACGTGCACGACATCGACGGCCTGCGCCTGGTCGGGACCCTTGTCGCGATGCCGGAGTCCGGATCCGCCGCGTAAACCCGCAGAATATTACACAGTGCAACAGCGGGGAATTCGTTCTGTAATCATCAGCCGGGAGCCGGATCCGCGCACTCATACGCAAGAGCCCGATTACAAAAAGTAATCGGGGCTCTTCGGCGGATCGTCAGACAGCGATGGTATCGGGCTCATCCTGGGCTAGGCTGCGCAGATGGTCGTCCTGCGCGGTTTCCAGCAAACCCCGCCACGAGGCGACGTTCGGACGCCTCTTGAGCAAGGAACGCCGCTCCCGTTCGGTCAATCCGCCCCATACGCCCCATTCGATGGTGTTATCCAGGGCCTCGGCGAGACATTCGATGCGCACGGGACAATTGCCGCACAGCTGCTTGGCACGATTTTGCGCCGCCCCTTTGACGAACAGGGCATCTGGGCGCTCAGCCCGACACGCTGCGTTAGCAGCCCATTCTTCATTCCACGTCATGATGGTTATTTCCCCTCCCGAGAGACGAGGCCGAGACACGCCTAGCGACGACCCCCACCCAGGCAATGTTACGCAAAGTGACCGGAAACAGTTAGACCCGGACGGCCCAACTTCGCATAGCCCGTTCGGGCTATCGGGCTAGCCACACCGGCGACCCGATCGGTAGCGCCTGCTGGTCCGGCCGGGCCGGCCAGTCGTGCGCCGAGCGGCGTTCCGGGACCGCCCGAGCGACACCGTAGGCTGGTGCGCATGTCTGCGCGCCCCAGTGCCTCCCGGGACCAGGGTGGCTTCGTCCAGCAGGTCGTCGTGATGATCTTCGTCAGCGTCCTGGCGGGCGCTCTCGTCGCCGGAGTGTTCATCCCGTTCGCCGGGCTGCTCGGCCTGTCCGCCAAGTCGACCGCCGACGCGATGGAGAACCTCCCGGAGTCGCTCAGGCACCGTCCACAGGCCGAGAAGAGCGTCGTACTCGCCGCTAACGGTGACCAGATCGCCGAGTTCTACTCCGAGAACCGGACCTACGTGCCCCTGCGCAGGATCGCTCCGATCATGCGCAAGTCCATCGTGGCGATCGAGGACTACCGCTTCTACGACCACGGCGCGATCGACCTCAAGGGCACACTGCGCGCGTTCGTCGCCAACCAGTCGGCCAACGGCGTGGTTCAGGGCGGCTCGACGATCACGCAGCAGTACGTCAAGATGACGCTGATCGAGGACGCCGGAACCGATCCCAGGAAGCTGGCGGCCGCTACCGCCGACACCTACGCCCGCAAGTTCCGTGAGCTGCAGCTCGCGATCGGGGTCGAGAAGGACTTCACCAAGAACCAGATCCTGGAGAAGTACCTCAACATCGCCTACTTCGGCGACGGCGCCTACGGCATCGAGTCCGCGGCCCACCACTACTTCAACACGCGGGCCGCCGATCTGACGCTCCCCCAGGCGGCACTGCTCGCCGGACTCGTCAGAAACCCCACGGGCTACGACCCGACCGACCACCCCGGAGCGTCCCGGTCCCGGCGCAACGTCGTCCTCGCCCGGATGCTCGAGCTCAACATCATCCCGATCTCGTCTGCCGAGAAGGCGATCAACGCGCCGATCGGACTCGATGTCCAGCACACCACCAACGGCTGCGTCAACACGAAGGCACCGTTCTTCTGCGACTACGTGCGCCGCTGGCTACTGGCCGACCCCACACTCGGTGCTACCCCTGAGGCGAGGTTGCACCTCCTGGAGACCGGTGGGCTCACGATCCAGACGACGATCAACCTCAAGATGCAGCGGGCGGCCGACAAGTCCGTCGCCGACCATGTCTATCCGACGGACAACGCAATCGGGGGGCTGGCAATGGTCCAGCCCGGAACCGGGGCGGTCAGAGCGCTCGCGCAGTCACGCCCGATGGGCAACCGCAAGGCGCTGGGTGAGACCTACCTCAACTACGTCGTCGACCGGAAGTACGGTGACTCCAACGGGTTCTCCGCCGGATCGACGTTCAAGGTGTTCGTGCTCTCCGCAGCACTCATGCAGGGCATCCCGCTGACGCAGTTGTTCGACTCGCCGGCCGTGCTCGACCAGTCGTTCCAGCCGTACAAGACGTGCGACGGCACCTGGTCTGACAGCTGGCTGGTGCACAACTCCACGTCCTCGGGGATCATGAACCTCTACACCGGGACGCGGCTGTCGGTGAACACCTTCTACGCCCAGCTCGAGGAAGAGACCGGCATCTGCCAGCCATGGCGGCTGGCCAAGCAGATGGGCATCGACGACCCGGGGGACCAGGTCGGGACTTTCACCCTCGGGGTCACCGATGTGAGTCCGCTGGAGATGGCTGGAGCGTACGCCACCTTCGCCGCTCGTGGCATCCACTGCGACAACCAGCCGGTGAGCTCCATCACCGACCGCAACGGCGATGCCATCGACCTGCCCGGGCCGAAGTGCGAGCGCGTCATGTCCAAGCCAGTCGCGGATGCCGTGAACGACGTGCTCCGCGGCGTGCAGGAGCCAGGCGGCTTCGGTTACGACGCCGGTTTGGCGCTGAACCAGGTCTCCGCCGGCAAGACTGGGACCGCGGAGAACCACCAGTCCGTGTGGTTCGTGGGCTACACGCCCAACATGGCGGCGGCCTCGATGATTGCCGGGGCCAACGACGTCGGTAGCCCGATCAGCCTGGACGGGCAGACCCTCGGAGGCGTCTACACCGACAGCAGCCACGGGTCGACGACAGCCGGGCCCATGTGGGGCGACGCGATGAAGGCGATCGAGGGCATGCTCCCCGACCGCAACTTCGTTCCGCCCGACTCCCAGGTCATCCAGGGCGTCCAGGTCGTCGTGCCGTCGCTGGCCGGGTACAGCATCGACCACGCCAAGGCGGCGCTGTCCGCTGCCGGCTTCGTGCCGGTGGTCGGGTCCACGGTGGACTCGGGGCTACCGCAGGGCACGGTCGCGTATACCTCACCCGGGGCCTACACCACGGCCGGGTCGGGGTCGGCCGTCACGATCTACGTCTCCGACGGCACACCGTACGTACCGCCCCCGCCGCCTCCCACCCATACCCAAGGGCCTCCACACACCCCCGGGACGCCGACACCGACCGGCGGCCCGACACCGCCCACGCCGACCGGCGGCCCGACACCGCCCACGCCGACCGGCGGCCCGACACCGCCGACGCCCACCGAACCCACGCCCACCGGCCCGACGGCACCCAGCCCCAGTGGCGGCAACGGCAACGGCAACGGCAACGGCAACGGCCGGCACGGCAACGGGAACGGCAACGGACACGGGCACGGGCACGGCCACTGACAGAGCGTCTCCTGGAATCCGGGTCTAGCCCGCCAGCTGTCGCCTGACCTCGGCGGCAACCGCGCTGCCGTCGGCGCGGCCCTTCGTCTGCGGCGCGACCAAGCCCATCACGCGTCCCATCGCTGCCGGTCCGGCGCCCGCGGAGCCGGTGTCGGCGATCGCCTTGGCGACGATCTGCGCGACGGCATCCTCGCCCAACTGTTCGGGGAGGTATTCGGAGAGGATCGCGAGCTCCGCGCGCTCCTTGCCGGCAAGCTCCGCGCGGCCCGCCCCCTCGAACGCGGTCGCGGCCTCCCGGCGCTGCTTGGCCTGCGACGAGAGCACGTCGACCACCTGTTCGTCGGACAGCCGACGCGGCTGCTTCCCCGCCACCTCCGCGTTGGTGATGGCAGCCAGCGCCATCCGGAGGGTCGAGGACCGAAGCGCATCACGGGCCTTCATCGAGGTCACCAGGTCGTCGTGCAGTCGCTCCTTCAAACCGGGCATGTCAGCAAGTGTGGCAGCCTGGTCGGATGCACCCCGCCGCTGCCGCCATGCTCGCGCTCAGCGCTGCCGGGGCGACTGGTCTGGGATACGCAGCCGGATATGAGGTACGCGCGTTCACGTTGCGCGAGGTGGAAGTCTCGGTGCTCCCCGCCGGTACGCGTCCGCTGCGCGTCCTGCACCTGTCGGACCTGCACCTCACGCCGGGCCAGCACAAGAAGCAGCAGTGGGTACGCGAGCTGGCCGACCTGGAGCCCGACCTGGTCATTAATACCGGCGACAACCTGGCGCACGTGGAGGCCGTCCCCGCCGTCCTCTCGGCGCTGTCCCCCCTGCTGGAACGTCCCGGGGTGTTCGTGTTCGGATCCAACGACTACTTCGGGCCGGTCCTGAAGAACCCGGCTCGCTACCTGCTGCCGAGCCGACGGAAGCGCCGCCTGTTCGGGCCGCGCCTGCCCTGGCGGGACCTGCGCAGCGCCTTCGTGTCCCGGGGCTGGATCGACCTGACGAACCGGCGCGAACAGGTCAGCGTCGACGGGCTCCAGCTGTCGTTCGCCGGCGTCGACGATCCGCATCTCGGCTACGACCGGCTCGACGCGGTGGCGGGGAGCGCGGATCAGACCACCGACCTGTCGATCGGCGTCACCCACGCGCCTTACCTGCGTGTCCTCGACGCGTTCAACAGTGACGGCTACCCGATGATCTTCGCCGGGCACACACACGGCGGCCAACTGTGCCTGCCGTTCAAGGGTGCCCTGGTGACGAACTGCGATCTGGAGACGGCACGCGCCAAGGGGTTGCACCGGCATCAGGTCAACGGGCATCGACCCTCCTGGATGCATGTCTCCGCCGGGCTTGGCACGTCACCCAAGGCCCCGGTGCGCTTCTGCTGCCGACCGGAGGCGTCTCTGGTCACGCTGCTGCCGGCCTGAGGCGGCCTGCTGCCGTTGCACGGGGAGTACCTGGCTCTCGGGTAGACTCGCCCGCTTCGGGCTGTGGCGCAGTTTGGTAGCGCGCGTCGTTCGGGACGACGAGGCCGCAGGTTCAAATCCTGTCAGCCCGACCAATGTGATGTCTCAAGACATCGGCGACAGCCGGACCTGCGAATGTAGGTTCGGCTGTTGTTCATTTTGGGGTCGGCGGGTGGGGCCTGTGGGTGTTCGGGTGGGCTGGTAGTCGCGGTTGGGGTTGAGGACTAGTTCGCGGAGTAGTTCGCCGGTGGCGGCGTTGACGACTCTGATGTGCAGGTCGTGGATGAGCAGGATGACGCAGGTTCCGGTGTGGGTTCGGCCGATGCCGATGTGGTGCAGTCGGCTGTTGTGGCGCAGGGTGACCGACCCGGCTTTGTCGATGCGGTCGTGCCGGATCCGGTGGTGGGTGTCGGGATCCCTGCTCGGGCCCGGCAGGGCTTTGGGCATCGAGGTGTAGAGCGCGGCGGGGGTCGCTTGGTGGGGCAGCGAGCGGTGCGGCCGGCGGTGGTTGTACTCGGCGACGAAGCGGTCGAGAAGGTTCTGCAGCTGGTCGATCGTGGTGGGCTGGACGGGTTGGGCGCGCAGCCACTTCTTCAGGGTCTGCTGGAATCGTTCGGTCTTACCGCAGGTGGTGGGGTGGCCGGGTCGGGAGTTCTTCTGGACGATGTGGCGGCGTCGTAGCTCGTCTTCGAAGCTGTTGCGTCCACCGCGTCCCCCGGCGAGGCGGACGGTGTAGACCATGCCGTTGTCAGTGAGCGTGGAAGCTGGAACGCCGTGCTGGGCAAGGGCGGTGCGGAACGTGTTGACCACGATCGGGGTGGTGATCCGGGCGTGGGCGCTCACCTGAAGCGCGTAGCGGGTGCAGTCGTCGAGCCAGCTGATGATCTCCACCTCCGCGCCGGGTCGACCGTCGGGCCGGGTGAGCCGGTAGTGGGTGAAGTCCGATTGCCAGGTCTGGTTCGGCAGCGCGGCTTCGAACCGGATGTAGGAGGACTTCGGTCGCTTCTTCGGTTCCGGGATCACCAGGCCGGCCCGAGCCAGGTGGCGGCTGATGGTCGATCTGGCTACCCGGTGTCGGTGGTGGTGCTCGAGGTGCCAGCCGATGGTGTCGGGCCCGGCGTCCAACCCGGCGTCGGTCAAATCTTTGCGGACCCGCACGATGAGGTCGACCACTTCCGGTGACAACGCGGACGGTGAGGTCTTGGGGCGCCGCGAACGAGGCTCCACCGCCGCCTCGCCCTCCGCCTCGTAGCGGGCCCTGAGCTTGTAGACCCAGGCGCGGTGCACGCCGTAGCGGGCGGCCACCTCGGCCGGGGTCTGGTGGTCGACGAACAGGGCGGTAATGACCAGGCGGGCTTTCGATGTGGGCTGCGACATGGCCGAGCATCGAGCCCGGCGAGGCTTTCGCCGATGACCCGAGACACGTGTCGCCTATGTCTTGAGACATGTGTCGCCGATGTCCTGAACCAGCACACTGTCAGCCCGACCAATGTGATGTCAGCCCGACCAATGTGGCTTCGTGCGAGCGCCGACCTCGGATCGGATCTTTAGGGCTTGCGGTTGCTCGAGCCACCCGGAACCCGAGAGATCGCAAAGTTCTCGGCCCAGGGTCAGTCGCAGCCGCCAGACGTCTTGCTAGGGCGGTGTGACCACGGCCCCTTGCGGCCGCGAAACGACCTACGCCGACCGCGACCACTGTTGCGATCAGGATCCCCGTGACCGTTCCCGTGCTGGTGGAGAGACCGAATGACACGACCGCCAGCGGCAGGATGGCAGTTCCGGCCGCGGATCCGAGCGCTCCGGCCGCGGTGGCGCGAGCCAAGGCTCCCGTGACTGAGCCGGTGGCTTCAGCGGCCGTGGTGGCATCGAGCAGCCCCTCGAGAGCGGTCATGCAGAGTCCGGACAACAATTTCGCGGCACACAAGACTGCGAGGTGCATGCCGGCGAACGGCCACAAGACGTCCATGCCTAGCGCACACAACGGCCAAGCCTGATAGGTGTTCCCCTGTCGGCGCCGGACCTGGGCTGCTACGGCAGGAGCGCACAGCGAACCCACCGTGAAGGCGACGGCGACGAGGGCGACCGCAGACCTGCCGTACATCTGCTGCGCCAACACGACAGCGAGGAGCGTAGGGGCCTCAGAGTCATGAGCGCGATGCTCGCGAGAAGAGGGGTCGACGGGGCTTGTCGCCGCATCGGGTGGGCAGCTGCGACGGGTCCTGGGGATCGCGACTCGTCCGGGTCGGCTGCTCCTGCCCCCCGGCGATGCCGGCCGGGATCGGCTGATGGTGCAGCGGGTTCGCACTGCCGTCGGCCAGAGTCTCCCGGCGATACAGGGCCGGAATACCCAGGCTGTGGGACTGCGCGGAGGACCAGTCCACCACGGGAGGGACGCGGCGTGCACCTGGTCCTGCAGCGCGAGCTCGAACAGGTAGAGGTAGGCCCGGTGAGGTCTCGGGACACAGTTGCTGATGCGCTGACTGCGAGAGGGCGCGCTCGGCTCGTTCAGGAGCTAGCAAGCCGGTCGAGGGCCAGTCCGGCGAGGACGGCCGGGCCGACGCCAAGGGCTGACGGGTTGAAGGTTGCCTGCGGCGAGTGGTTGTAGGCCGCTGTGCGTGGGTCAAGCCCAGCGGGGGTGGCGCCCAGCCCAAAGAACGCACCCGGGACCTTACTCAGCACATAGGAGAAGTCCTCCGAACCCGGGATGGGTTGCGGCGCGGGCACGTAGCCTTCGGGCCCGAGGATCTCGGTGGCGACCTGGGCGACCCGGGTGGCCTCGGTGGCGTCGTTGACGGTCACGGGGTAACCGCGCAGGTAGTCGACGGTGGCTGTCAGTCCGTGGGCGGCGGCAATGCCCTCACACAACCGAGTCAGGACCTCCCGAACCTGGGCGTGCGTGCTCTCGGTGAAAGTCCGGATCGAGGCCTCAAGGACCGCAGTGTCCGGGATGACGTTGCTTGCCGATCCGGCGCGGAGGGTGCCGACCGACAAGACGACGGGGTCGAACGCGTCGAACTGCCGGGTGACTGCCGACTGCAGTGCCAGGATGATCTCGGCGATGACCGTGGTGGGGTCGGCCGCCAGGTGCGGCATCGAGCCGTGCCCGCCCCGGCCTGTGACGGTGAGGGTCATCGTGTCGGACGCGGCCAGAATCGTGCCCGGGCGAGTGGTGACCACGCCGGAGGCATACATCGACGACACCACGTGGAGACCGTACGCCGCGACCACCTGTTCCCCAGCCGCCTGCAGCACCCCCTCTTCGATCATTGGCTGCGCTCCGCCCGGACCCTCCTCCCCAGGCTGGAACATGAAAACGACCGACCCGGCAATCTCCGAGCGCCGGGTTGAGAGCAGGCGAGCCGCGCCCACCAGGCCTGCCGTGTGCAGGTCATGCCCGCAAGCGTGCATCACCCCCGGGATCTCACTGGGGAACTGCTCGCTGGAATCCTCGGTGACCGGCAGCGCATCCATATCTCCACGAAGCAGCACGGACGGCCCCGGAGTCGGGCCGCGCAACACCGCGACCACTGACGACAATCCGCGTCCCGTGACGATCTCCAGGTCGAGGCCGGCTAGGGCGGCGAGCACGGCGGCCTGCGTCAGCGGCAGGTCCAACCCCAGCTCGGGGTGCCGGTGAAGCTGGCTGCGTAACGCGACCAGATCCGGCAGTATCTCGGCGTTGTCCTGGAGCAACGTGACCAGGCGTGATCTGCTCATCGCCGTCCCTCAATTCGGATCGTCCAAAGAGCTCGGGCACGTGGACCCGCTTCGACCGCGCAGGCCACCGAAGGCCCTGGCCAACCACCGCAACAATAAGGCAGCACCGGCGCAGCTGCGATGAATGCATCGTGGCCGGCGGCGTACGGAGCTCCAACCTGGTCAGGCGCTGGACCTGGGCCGAGCCGCGGCTGGCCTTGAGCCGTGCAAGTGGGGCACAAGCGAGGCACCAAGTGGGGTCTGGCGCGAGGTATATGGTCATCCCGTGTCCACCCCTCGCCGCGGCTAGTCGAGTAGGACTACCCAGCCCATGCTGATGGCGATGCCAGTCATCGGCGTACGTGAGCGGTCAACACTGCGTTGCTCTTTGCGCGCAGGGCGTGCCGCTTGAACGCGTTGTCGCATGCGCGGCGCCCAGCGATCACGGGATGAGGTCCAGGCGGCTGATGTCAGGTGTCGCGGTCCGCCGTCGGGCCCCCGCACTCCTCGCCGGCTTGGCGGGCATCCTGTTGCTGGTCGGCCTGGTGGCGGGTGTGGCGAATCGGCATGTGCTCGACGGTCCACGCTTCGCTGGTCATGTCGACGCGATGCGGTCGGATCCTGCGGTTGCCCGGCTCGTCGGACAGGCCATCACTCGCCGGGCACTCGCCGTGGACCCGGATCTGGTGACGATCCGGCCTTTCATCGAGGCGACGGCCGTCACGCTCGTGCAAAGTCGGCTGTTCGGTCCGGTGGTACGGGTCACTGCCGAGCAGCTCCACCAGGCATTCACGCAGCCGGGCTCCGGACAAGTCGTACTGAGGCTTGCCGATGTCGGCGCCGTCATTCATGGAACGTTGCGTTCGCTCGCTCCCGGGGCCGCCGCGAGGCTTCCCGACGATCTCGATGTGACGCTCGCTGCGGCGGGCGAGCACAGCTATGCCGCAGAGACCATCTCCTGGGCTCGCGCGGTGGGGACGCTGGCCTGGGTCCTGCCGACTCTCGCTCTGATCTGCCTCGCTGTCGCGATGTTGATCTCGGGGGATCGCAAGCGCACAGCGCGTACGTGTGGTGTCAGCGTGGCGTCGGCCGGGCTGACTCTGGGCGTCCTGACGCTCGCAGCAGCGTTGTGGATATCGACCGTCGACGTTCGGACGCTGCGGGGGGCGCTCATCGTGGCCGCGTGGAAACAGCTCGACGGCAGTCTCTGGGCGACGGCAACGCTCGCGCTACTGGTTGGTGCTCTGGTTATCGTCGCGGCTCGTGTGTGGCAGTCGGGTGATGACGCCCTCACCGTCGCGAGGGGCGCTTGGACATGGCTGGTGGCCCCGCGGACGCACCCGAAAGCCCGGCTCGCGCGCACGGTGCTGTTCCTGGTGGTCGGAGTTCTGCTCACCGTTCGGCCGACAATCGTTGTCCCGGTGCTTGCCGTGCTCTGCGGCTTGACACTTCTGGCGGTAGGACTCTCGGAACTGGCGGGGCTGGCCGTCATCATGAGTACACGGCCCCGTCGGACCGGACCCGTGTGGCTGCGGTCATCGCGGACCTGGGCAGGCGTCGGCTGCACCGTGGCTGCTCTGGTGCTGGTCACGCTCGTCGTGGTGGACTCCCAGCCCGCAAGGGATCTCGCGATCGCGAGTCCACAGGTCGTCGAGCGCTCCGGCCGGTGCAACGGGTCCGTCGCGCTCTGCTCGCGTCGTTACAACGAGGTAGCTTTTCCTGGGACCCACAACTCGATGGCCGCTGCTGACGAGTCCGGCTGGTCGTTGCCGGAGCAGCCGACCGGCATCATCGGCCAGCTGAACGACGGGATTCGGGTCTTCCTCATCGACACGTGGTATGGGCAGGCCACTCAGCGACAGGGCGTCATCGCGAACAGGTTGGTCGATCGCACCCGCATACTCGAAGAGGAGAAGCTCACGCTCCGGCCCGACGTTGTAGCGAGTGTCTTCCGTCTGAAGGGGTATGCGAAGCTGACGCCAGAGGGTCCTGCTCGTCCATACCTCTGTCACACGTTCTGCGAGCTGGGTTCCACACCCTTCGAGCCAGTGATGGCTCGCGTACAGAGGTGGATGGTTGCCCATCCCCGAGATGTCGTGACGTTCATCATCCAGGATCAGGTGTCGCCGGCCGATACGGCGAGGGTGATTCAGCGAGCCGGCCTGCTGCCCTTCGTTCATACCCAGTCCCGCACGAAGCCGTGGCCGACCCTCGGCCAGATGGTGAGCTCAGGCAGGCGACTCGTCGTGTTCATGGAGAGACATGGCGGCGGCCCTGCTGATCCGTGGCTCCTGCCTGCGACCCGCTGGGTTCAGGACACGCCCTTCAACTTCGCGTCAGCCGACAAGTTCACCTGCGACCGCCTCCGCGGCCCAGCCAACGCGCCGCTCTTCCTGGTCAACCATTGGCTGAACCGTTTCCACGCACGAATCAGAGACTCGAAACAGATCAATGCCTACAAGGTACTGTGGCCCAGGCTCAAGACATGTGAGAGCGAGCGCTCGATGATCCCCAACTTCGTCGCGGTCAATTTCTACAACTATGGCGATCTCCTCAAGGCTGTTGCGAAGCTCAACGGACTGAGCTGACGGGCGCGCTCGACACGAATGCAGGAGTCCACGCCTGCGCACGTCTCGGATGCACACCATCGAAGCGTTGTCGCTCGGCGTTCAGCGCGGACAGGCGACGAGAAAGGTGCCGCTGGCGGCACGGCGGGCCGGGGATCTGGGGACTAGCCGTACGCGACGATCGCGATCCGGTCGAGGACGAGCAAGTCGCCGGCATCGGCGAGTCGGCGACCGGCGGGGTCCACCGCGTTGACCGGGACCAGCGTCACCTCGATGGTGGGCGGCTCGCCGTCGTCACCCGCCGCGACCTTGAGCCGATGCCATGCCTCCGTGAGCTTCACGACCCTCGTGTGGGGCGTCAGCTTGTGTGGCGGGCGGACGTCGTAGCGATGGCTCGGGCCGTCCGGGACGTGACAGTGCATCTCGTCTCCCACGCACCCGCCGTGACCGAAGACGTAATAGGAGCCGGCGTAGCCATGGTCGGCGTCGGGAGCGGTGTCGGCGTCAGCGTCGGGGCGGCCGAGGAAGATCCGCACCTCGTACGAGCCCTCCCGGTGCCCGACCCCGAATACCTGGAGATCCACGCGGGCGACCTCGGCGTCGGCCGGGTCGGGGATCTCGAGCGGAGGTGATACGTAGGTCATGATGGCTCCTGCGATGTCGCAACCGTCGCGCTCGCGGTCGACACGGCGTACTCGTAGCCGAGGCTGGCCACGTCCAGGGTCATCCGCACGGTCATCGGGAACGGGGCTAACGCGGCGTCGAGCAGATCGCGGTCGATCGAGCCGACGCCGGTGTGCGCGAGCTGCCACAGCCGCCAGATCCGGTCGACCATCGCATGGTGCGCCCAGAACAACGGATCGTAGGCGGCGTAGGCGATGTCGCCCATCGTTCCGCCGACCCAGACGTGCACCCAGTTGTGCAGGTTCTCCAACCGGTTGTTGAAGTCACGGAAGTCACCGGCCGCGAGGACGTCCTGCACATCGGCCCGGGTGGGCAGCTGGGACGGGTCCTGGGGATCGCGACTCGTCCGGGTCGGCTGCTCCTGCCCCCCGGCGATGCCGGCCGGGATCGGCTGATGGTGCAGCGGGTTCGCGCTGCCGTCGGCCAGCGTCTCCCGGCGATACAGGGCCGGAATACCCAGGCTGTGCGACTGAGCGGAGGACCAGTCCCACCACGGGAGGGACGCGGCGGGCACCTGGTCCTGCAGCGCGAGCTCGAACAGGTAGAGGTAGGCCCGGTGCCACGGCAGGAACAGCCGACTCCCGTGAAAGCAGGACACGGGAAGCGGCAGGCCGTGGATCCCGGCGTGGTAGGCGAATCCGCGCTCGTCCCGGATGCTCGATACCGCCGCGAACCCTGCCCGTACGGCGGCGGCCTGGCGCGGCAGAAGACCGGTGACGTTCTTGCGGTGCCGCAGCCGACGGCGGGTCGACGGCGCGGGTGACGGCTGGGGCCCGGCAGGTTGTTCGCTCATGTAGACATCCCCTTGCGATCTACCGCGTGCCCCCGGGCGAAGGCCCCCTGGCCAGCCCGAGCCGTGCAGCCACATTAGGGTTGACCGGGTGACATCTCAAGCGGGTCTGGACGGAAGCGTTGCACTGATCACCGGCGCCTCGAGCGGGATCGGCGCGGCGACCGCACGGCTCCTCGCGGCCGAGGGCGTTGCCGTCGCCCTCGTGGCACGCCGCATCGACCGTCTGAAGGATCTCGCCGAGGAGATCGGCTCCGCGGGCGGGAGGGCGCTGCCGGTCGAGGCCGACGTCACCAGCCGTGCGGATGCGGAGTCGGCGGTGGAACGTTCCGTCACCGAGTTCGGCCGCCTCGACATCCTCGTCAACAACGCGGGCGTGATGCTGCTCGGGCCCATCCTCGATGCGCCCGTGGAGGAGTGGGAGCGGATGATCGGGCTCAACGTGCTCGGGCTGCTCTACTGCTCGAAGGCCGCCGTCCCGCATCTCCTCCAAGCGGCCGAGCAGGGTCCGCGCGGCGTCGCGGACCTGGTCAACATCAGCTCGGTGGCGGGCCGCCAGGTCCGGTTGGGCAGCGGCGTCTACAACGCATCGAAACATGCCGTCGGCGCCTTCAGCGAGTCGCTCCGCCAGGAGGTCACCGCGCGGAACCTGCGAGTCTCCCTGGTAGAGCCCGGAGCCGTCGACACCGAGCTGCCGACGCACAACCGGGAGGAGATCCGCGAGGGTCTGGACGAGCGGTTCGCGGACATGGAGCGTCTGGAGGACCACGACGTCGCGGACGCGATCCGCTACATCGTCAGCCGCCCACGACGCGTCTCCATAAACGAGATCCTGATCCGGCCGACCGACCAGACCAACTGAGCCGCGCAGCCGTCCCGGCTGCCGACCGGCGATGACGGACGTCGGTCAGAGGGTCCTGGCGACCAGTTCGGCGAGCTGTGCGGTGTTGAGCGCCGCACCCTTGCGCAGATTGTCACCGCAGACGAAGAACTCCAGGGCATGGGGAAAGTCGACGGACTGACGCAGCCGCCCGACGAACGTCGGGTCGGCGCCCACGGCATCGGCCGGAGTCGGGAACTCACCGCCAACCGGATCGTCGACCACCACGACGCTGGGAGCCTCGATCAGGGTCTGCCGGGCAAGGTCGACATCGATGTGCTGTTCGAAGACCGCGTGCACCGCCAACGAGTGAGTGGTGACGACCGGTACGCGCACGCACGTCGCGGACACCTTGAGATCGGCGATGCCCAGGATCTTGCGCGACTCGTTGCGGACCTTCCGCTCCTCGCTCGACCACCCGTCCGCGCCGACCGACCCGGCCATCGGGATGACGTTGAGAGCCAACGGCGCGGGGAACGGGGAAACATCGCCGAGCTTGTTGCTGACCGCCCGCCGGATGTCGCCGGAGGTCTGACCGAGACTGCGGTCGGACGCCACCACCTCGAGCTCGTCGTAGAGCCGGTCGACCCCTGCCTGGCCGGCGCCGGACGCCGCCTGGTACGACGCGACCACGAGCTCGCGCAGCCCCCATCGCGCGTGCAGAGAGGCGAACGCGTCCATCATCGTCATCGTGGTGCAGTTCGGGTTGGCGATGATGCCGCGCGGACGGTTGCGGACCTGCGCCGGGTTGACCTCGGCGACCACCAACGGCACGTCGTCGTCCATCCGGAATGCGCCGGAGTTGTCGATGGCGACCGCACCGTGCGCCACCGCGATCGGCGCCCACTGCAGGGACACCTCGTCGGGTACGTCGAACATCGCGACGTCAACGCCGTCGAAGACCTCGGCGGCCAGCGCGACGACCTCGACCTCGTGTCCGCGCACCTTGAGCCTCCTGCCGGCCGAGCGCTCCGATGCGATGAGCCGGATCTCGCCCCAGATGTCCTCCCGCCGGGACAGGATCTCGAGCAGCACCGTTCCCACGACACCGGTGGCGCCCACCACGGCGAGCGTCGGTCTGCCGCTCATCGACCAGTGCCCCCGTAGACGACGGCTTCGATCTCCTCGCCGTCGAGGTCGAAGGCCCGGTGTGCGGCGGCGACCGCCGCGTCCACGCCGTTCTGGTCGACGATCACCGAGATCCGGATCTCCGAGGTGGAGATCATCTCGATGTTGACCCCCGCCTCCGCGATGGCCGAGAAGAACCGCGCCGTGACCCCGGGATGGGAGCGCATTCCCGCTCCGACCAGTGAGACCTTCCCGATACGGTCGTCGTACAGGAGCTGGTCGTAGCCGACCTCGTCCTTCAGCCGGGCCAAGGCCGCCATCGCGTGCGCGCCGTCGGAGCGCGGCAACGTGAACGAGATGTCGGTACGAGCGGTCGACGCGGCGGAGATGTTCTGCACGATCATGTCGACGTTGATCTGGGCGTCCGCGACCACCTCGAAGATGCGCGCCGCCTGCCCGATCTTGTCGGGTACGCCTACCACGGTGATCTTGGCCTCGCTGCGGTCGTGTGCGACAGCGGAGATGATCGGCTGTTCCATCACATCCTCCTCGGGGTTGTCGACGACCCAGGTGCCGTTGCGGGTGCTGAACGACGACCTGACGTGTATCGGCATGCCGTGGCGACGGGCGTACTCGACACAACGAACATGCAGGACCTTGGCGCCGCAGGCCGCCATCTCCAGCATCTCTTCGTACGAGATGGCCGGGATCTGCCGGGCGGTCGGCACGATCCTCGGGTCGGCGGTGAAGATGCCGTCGACGTCGGTGAAGATCTCACACGAGTCGGCGCTCAGCGCCGCGGCCAGGGCCACGGCCGTGGTGTCCGACCCACCACGGCCCAGCGTGGTGATGTCCTTGGTCTCGGTCGACACCCCCTGGAAGCCGGCCACGATGGCGATGGCTCCCTCCTGCAGGGCCGCCTGGATGCGGCCCGGGGTGACGTCGATGATCTTGGCCTTGCCGTGTGCCGCGTCCGTGATGACCCCGGCCTGGCTCCCGGTGAAGGAGCGGGCCTCGAAGCCCAGGTTGGCGATCGCCATCGCGACCAGCGCCATCGAGATCCGCTCCCCCGCCGTGAGCAACATGTCCATCTCGCGAGCCGGAGGGAGGGGCGACACGTGCTCGGCCAGCGCGATCAGCTCATCGGTGGTGTCACCCATCGCCGAGACGACGACGCAGACGTCGTGTCCCTCGCGCCTGGTCTCGACGATGCGCTGAGCGACCCGCTTGATGCCCTCTGCGTCAGCGACCGACGAACCGCCGTACTTCTGGACGACAACGCCCACGCGGTGCTCCTCGAATCGGGATCTCGGTGGTGACGGCGAATGCGTGGCGGCCCAGTCTACCGGCGTGAAGTCGAGCCTCCGGCCGCGAGCCGCCGGATGGACAGCCGTGGCGGCGATCCGGGCCGGAAGAGCCCTGGAGTACTCAGAGCCTCGAGGTGTCCAGACGGTCGTGGGAGATGACCGACTGCAGCGCACGCAGTGCGGCGGATGCCTCGGCCCCCCAGGACGAGACGTAGGAGAACTGCCAGGACCACAGCGCCTCGTCCAGGCGGCCGGCGCGGTGGTGCCGCAGTCCGTGCGCCACGGCGGAGGCGATGCCCGCCAGGTCGTCGGAGAGCTTGCTGAAGACCAGTTCGGGCGGGTCTTCGTACGGGTCGAACACCTCGACGTACTCGTCGGCGCCACCGAGCAGCTGTGCGAGCCGCTCCCGGAGCGCATCGAGATCCGGGTCGGGTCCGGCATCCGGCTCGTACTTCTCGGCGGGCACGATGTCGACGTGCGCCGCGAGTCTGGCCCCGCCGAGCAGCAGCTGGCTCACCTCGAGCAGCAGCAACGGGACCGCGCGACCGGAGTCGTCCCCACGGGCGATCTCCCGGATCGCCAGCAGGAAGCTCTCCACCTGGTCGGCGATCATCTGGCCGAGGTCCTCGAGCTCGCTGTAGTCGGCGTCACCGACCCCGGCGGCGGTCATCGTCTTCAGACCGTCGGTTGCCTCGTCAGTCATCGATTGCCCGCCTCCCTTCGAATGCCCGGCCCAGCGTCACTTCGTCGGCGTACTCCAGATCGCCGCCCACCGGCAGCCCGCTGGCCAACCGTGTGATTCGTAACCCTAGCGGTCGCAGCAGCCGGGTGAGGTAAGTCGCCGTGGCCTCCCCTTCGAGGTTGGGGTCCATCGCGAGGATCACCTCTGTGACCACACCGTCGGCGAGGCGGGCCACGAGCTCCCGGATGCGCAGGTCGTCCGGCCCGATTCCTTCGATGGGGCTGATCGCCCCGCCCAGGACGTGGTACCGGCCGTGGAACTCCCGGGTTCGCTCGATCGCGACCACATCCTTGGGCTCCTCGACCACGCAAAGCACCGTCAGGTCACGTCGGGGGTCGCGGCAGATCCGGCACTGGTCCTCCTCGGCCACGTTTCCGCAGACCGAGCAGAACCTGACCTTCTCCTTGACCTCGATCAGGACGTCGGACAGGCGTCGGACGTCGGTCGGATCTGCCGCCAGCAGAAAGAACGCTATGCGCTGCGCACTTTTCGGGCCGATGCCCGGGAGACGCCCCAGCTCGTCGATGAGATCCTGGACGACGCCTTCATACACGCGGTCCGCCTAGAGACCCGGCAGCTGCAGGCCGCCGACGTCTCCGAGGCCACCAGCCACCGGACCGAGCTTTGCCGCGGCCAGCTCCTGCGCGTTGCTGGTCGCGTCGCGCACGGCCGCCACGATCAGGTCGGCGAGGGTCTCGGCGTCGTCGGGGTCGACCACCTCAGGCGCGATCAGCAGCCCGACGAGGTCCCCGGCCCCGGTCACCTTCGCGGTCACCAGGCCGCCACCCGACGTGCCCTCCACCTCCATGCCGGCGAGCTCCTCCTGAGCCTGGATCAGCTGCTGCTGCATCTGCGCCGCCTGCTCGAGCAGGGACTGCATGTCGCCCTGGCCGCCTGGGAACACGGGACCACTCCTTAACCGGTGCGTGCTGTGAGCCTAACGCTGCCCGTCGTGCGGGATCTCCTCGATCACCTGAGCGCCGAGCTCTCGGGCGAGCAGCTCATCCTGTCCGAGGACCGACTCGTCGATCGGGTCGTCCGGGCTCGCGTCAGCGTCCGACGGACCCGAGGCGGGCCGCTGCTGTGCCTGCGCAGCCGTGCGGGCGGACTTGATGGCGTCGCGGGCAGCCGCGCGGGACTCGGGATCCGGCCGGACCGGGGTAGGAGCCGGCTCGGCCGGTGGCGTGCTCGGTGCGCGAGCCGGCCGCGGCTCCCCCTCCTCGGGGGGTTCGGGGACCGGCCGGGCCGCTCGCTGTGTCACCTTGCCTTGCTGAGGCCCCTCGGGCGCCGCTCCGGTTGCGGTCGGGTCGAGAATGGCCTCAACACGCCAGTCCACGCCGAGTACGTCGATGATCGCCTGCCGGACGATCTCATCCGACCCGGACCGGGTGAACGAGTCGCGTGCCCCGGCGTTGACCAGCCCGAGCGTCAGCGTGGCGTCGTCGACAGCGATCACCTGGGAGTTCTGGCTGAGCATCACCCAGGTGAACCGGCGTACTTCCTTGACCTTCGCCAGCACATCGGGCCAGAGCCGGCGTACGTCGAGCAGGCCGAGACCCGTCGACGGCCGAGCCGGGCTCGCCGTCGGGACCGGAACCGCCGCCGACTCCGCTTGCGAGGCGGGTCTCTGCTCGGCGAGGGCGGCGCTGGCGTCGGGGCGGGTGGCCGCCGGCACCTCGGGCTCGCTGACCATCGGCGCGTCACTCTCGGCGCTGGCTGGCGCAGCGATCAGGATGCGGCGCTCGAGCCGGTCCAAGCGGGCGTTGATGCCCTCATTGGAGTCGTCGGCCCCCGGAAGCAGGATGCGGGCGCACATGAGCTCCAGGAGTAGCCGCGGCGGCGTGGCGCCCCGCATCTCCGGCAGGGTCGCGCTGACGATGTCGGCGGCGCGGGTCAGCTCGGCGGAACCGAAACGGCCTGCCTGGGCGGTCAGCCTCTGCGCCTGGTCGTCGGGGATGTCGATGAGCCCCTTGCCTGCCGCATCGGGAACCGCGGAGACGATCACCAGATCACGCAGGCGGCGCAACAGGTCCTCGGCGAAGCCACGCGGGTCCTGCCCGGTCTCGACCACCGTCTCGACCAGCTCGAAGACTGACGACCCGTCGGACGCGGCGAACGCGTCGACAACCTCGTCCAGCAGCGTGTCAGGGGTGAAACCCAGCAACGAGGTTGCCAGCGCGTGGGTGACCCCATCGGGTCCGGCTCCACCGATCAGCTGGTCGAGCACGGACAGGGTGTCGCGTACGGACCCTCCGCCGGCCCTCACGACCAACGGAACCGCGGCGGCCTCGATGGTCTCCCCCTCCGAGCGGCAGACCTGGCTGAGGTAGTCGCCCAGCAGCTTCGGCGGGACCAGGCGGAACGGGTAGTGGTGGGTGCGCGACCTGATCGTGCCGATCACCTTGTCGGGCGCTGTCGTGGCGAACACGAAGCGCAGGTGGGCCGGCGGTTCCTCAACCAGCTTGAGCAGCGCGTTGAAACCGGCCGGCGAGACCATGTGTGCCTCGTCGATGATGTAGACCTTGTAGCGCGACGACACCGGCGCGAAGAAGGCGCGCTCACGCAGGTCCCTGGCGTCGTCGACGCCCCCGTGGCTGGCAGCGTCGATCTCGATCACATCGAGCGACCCCGGGCCGCCTCGAGCCAGGTCGCGGCACGACTGGCACTCGCCGCACGGCTCCGCGACCGGGGCCTTCTCGCAGTTGAGCGCGCGGGCAAGGATGCGCGCGCTCGTGGTCTTGCCGCAACCGCGCGGGCCGGAGAACAGATAGGCGTGGTGCACCCGGTTGTTGGCCAGGGCCTGCCGCAACGGCACGGTGACGTGGTCCTGGCCGATCACCTCGGCGAAGGTCTCCGGGCGGTAGCGCCGGTAGAGGGCCAGCGGTGCATCCACCCCACGAACCCTAGCGCCGAGCGTCGACATGCAGAGGCCCCCCGCGTACCCGGTAGAGCTCGCTTACCCTTGCTGCCTTCCGGCCCTGGGGGAGTTGGGCAAGGTACCGCCACACGGGGGGTTGCCAGGAGTGTACGCGAGCCGCTCGGCCGAACAGGTGGCCGTGGTTTGGTGCTGCGACGTCGACACGGGCTACCCTCCTGCACGGAGGATTCGCATAGTGGCCTAGTGCGCACGCTTGGAAAGCGTGTTGGGTTAACGCCCTCAGGGGTTCGAATCCCCTATCCTCCGCCACGCTCCCGATCGGATCTCTAGGGCTTGCGGTCGCTCGAGCCACCGAAAACCCTAGAGATCGGCCCCGAGAACCGGTTCGATGCCGAGCAACTCGAAGCGGGGCGCGGCGTTCAGCCGCGTCGATGCACAGGTCAGCCTGACGGGGGTGGCCTTCGTGGTACGCATCCGTACGCTCCATGTCGAGCCGTCGCGCACGCCGAAGACAGCCTCGGTGATCCCGGCGGCGGTCACCTCACGAAGCAGCCGAACGTCGTCGATGCCCGTCTGCCGCAGCCTGCTGCGCAGCTGCCAGTCGGCGGCCTGCGCCACGAAGCTCTGCGTCACCCGGCCGCGCAGATATTGCAGGTCCAGCAGGCCCTGCTCATGGGCTCGGGCGATCCGAGGTCCCGAGTCGGCGTCGACCCTTCCGTAGTAGAGACCCTGCGGCAGTATCACCAGGTTCCCGGCGAATCGGTCCCCACCGATGTGGGAGCACTCCCAGGTGCGGTCGTCGTGCGAGGTCGCCAGCGCCCGGGCCAGGGGACGTCCGCGTTCGGCGCAGCACGGGTCGTGGCGGCCGTGCGTACACACCAGGAACAGGGATTGGTCGTACGAGGGCAGCCCGAGACTGCGCCGTTCCCCCAGCGCCGCCAGGTCCAGGTCGAGCAGCTCCTCGGCGCCGGCCAGCGTCGTCGACTCGATCCAGGAGTCCGCCGGTGAGACCGAGGCGGCGAAGCAGCGCAGGCCCTGTGGTCGCCAACGGCCATGGCGGCGGATCAGCAGCACTCGGATCCGATGCCGACGCGCGCGTTCGTCAAGATGCGCCTTCACCTGCGGCGGCATCCGGGCGTCGCGGAGCGCGTCGACCCCCCACGGCCCGGGGTCCTCGACCAGCAGGAAGCGGGTGACGGTCGACGCCGTCCCGACCAGAGGTTCGGCTCGCGCCTCACTCGACCGCGAGCACCGTGGAGGCAGGGTCAACGAGCGACCTCGAGCAGGCCCTCTCTGACGAGACGTCGGACGAGGACCAGACTGCTCTCCGAATCCAGCAGCGCGCCGAGATCGGCCGGAGTCAGCTGCTCGTGGTGCTCCACGTACATCAGCGCGGGCCGCAGCCACGCCGGGACCCGCATTTCCCGGTCGCCGAGCAGCACCCGGAGACGGTCGCCGTCCGGGACGACCACGAACACAGAGCCAGGGCGTCGGCGTACTCCTGTGTGGTCGTCGAGTGAACCGAGCTGTATCCGATCGACCAACCCACCCTTCAAGGACGCCGTGCGGGTGGTCTGGAAGCGCACGGTCTCGGAGGCGGCCAGTCGTGCGCTGTCAAGGGCTGCTACTGCCGCTCGGAGGCTGCCGATGTGCTGCTCGACGGCGCGGGTGAACTCAGCTCCGTCCCGGTGGTATCCCGCCGGCAGCGGCTCGTCGATCCCGGCGCCGGAGAGTTGCAACCGCACGGCTCGGGTGAGCAGGTCGCTCCACAGGATCCGATTGATCCCGACCGTGACGTGCAGGGACGCATCGGTCTGGGCGCGCGCCGAGTGCGGCGTCCCGGTGGGGAGGTACATGCACATGCCCGGCTCCATCAGTACCTGGCGCGGGCCGGCGTCGTCCTCCACTTCCCATTGTTTGTCCCCGTAGGTCTGGAGCACGAAGACGTCATGGGTGTCGCAGTGCCGGGCGAACCCCTGGGCACCGGCCGGTGTCAGGTACGCGTTGGCCTGGCACGGATGTCCCAGTGCATCCTCCAGCTCGGCCACCAGCCGGGCCAGCGGCGGCCAGTAACGGTGCAGTCCCTGCAGGATGACCGTCGCCCCGGCCGCGAACAGATCGAGGACCTTGCGTCCATCGACCAGTCCGGTCACCGCCACCCCACCTATGCGGGACGTCCGCGTGTAGCGGCTGCTGGGCAGCACTGCACCGTCCTGCGCCAGTCGAACCGTGGGGGTGCGTAACCCGCTGGATGTCACGAGAGTGTCGACATCGCCGAGGCTCAAGAGGTCGCTGAGCTCCCTCTCACGCCGTCGGTGCACGTGGATCGACCGCCCCCAGATCTTCTCGCAGAAGGTCTGGCCGTCACCACTCAGCCGCGTCAGCGCATCCAAGGTCAGGAGTCGGTGGCGTCGGAGTCGGTGCCGTCGGTGCCGTCGGAGTCCGTGCCGTCGGTGGCGTCGGAGTCCGTGCCGTCCGTGCCATCGGAGTCCGTGCCGTCCGTGCCATCGGCGTCGGCGTCGACGGTGTTGGCGTCGGGACCCGTGACCGAGTGACCCACCGTCTCCATGTCGTCATCGTTCAGCGGCGCATCGGGTGTGGTCGTCATGTCGTACCTCCATCAGTCGAAGGCGACCCGGTGCCGCCAGAACGCCAGCCTGTTCCTGTTGGGGAGACTCGGCAACCGGAACCACCGCGGTCAGCGCGGTTCCCGTCCACGGCCCGCTGCACGACGGCGTTGAGGCGGTCGGCGTGCGCGCCCCGCCAGTACGGCCGCCCGCAGTCAGGGCACCGGGCGAACGTCGCGTACGACCGCACGGTGCCGGGCTGGAGCAGCTGCGCCACTCGGTCGAGCGGGACCTCCTCGAGGATCCCGTTGCACATCGGGCATCGCGTCCAGGGCGCGAGATCCGGCGCAAACCGGTCGATCACGTCGGCGAGCTGGTCGTCCGCGCTCTGCCCGCGCACGTATGCCCCGGTGGTCAGCGCCCGCCGCTTCAGCAGGCCACGATCCCGGGTCAGCAGCATCCGTCGTTGCTGCCAGGCAGCGGCTACCAGCTCTTCGTCGTCGGCCCGGTTGCCGTAAGCCGAGTCCAGCCCGACCAGGCGCATTCGCCGTGCCAGCGCACCGAGGTGTACGTCGAGGAGGAACCGGGGCTCGGCCATCGGCTGCGGCCGCGCGATGGGCAGGACCAGCACCTCGTCGGCCCGCCGGGGGCGGTAGGCGCTGCTGACCGGCGTCCCGCCGGCCAGCAGGCTTCCTATCTCGGTGCGCGGAACTCCGAGCGACTCGACGACGTGGAGCACCGATGAGGTGCCATCGAGGATGACGGATACGTCGCCACCCCGGTGTCTTCTCGGCAGCAGAAAACGAAGCTCCGGGGCGATGCGTACTCTCGCGGTCCCCCGCTCCCGCATCTGCTCGAGGACCTCTAGAACTTCGGTGTCGGGAAGCTCACCGGACTGCGGTTTCCATCTGTGTCCACGGCCCGAACGCCGAAGAAGTAGTCATCCTTGGACAGCTTCAACGTCACCTTATGGACGTTCCCAACGTCCATCGTGTGCTGCCAGTCAGGTGCGGTCGTGGTCCGCCAGACCACCTGGTAACCGGCGAGATCGGGCTCGCGGTTCGGCTTCCAGAGCAGGGTCGTGTTGTTCGTCAGCTCGGTCGCATCTAGCTGGGCGTCGGCGGGGGCCGCGGGAGCATTGGCGAGCGCCGCCAGTGTGGCCCCGTTGACGCGAGCGACCCGGGCGACATACGGGAACTCGACGAAGCGCGGGAGGTCACCGAACTGGACCCCGTTCTCGACCCGGACGTTCTGGTGCTGGTGTGCGAAGTTCTCGCGCCACTCGGTGAAGCGAACCGCGGACCGGTAGCCGTTCTCCAGGAAGGGGATCTGGTCTCCGCCCCGCAGGTAGCGGTCGCGGCGGAAGATCAGTGCCACCCTCATCCCGGTGGCGTCGTTCTGGCCCACCTCCTTGACGTAGCGGGCGAGCTGTCGCGCCGGCGAGTCGTTCTCGCCGCCGACCGCCTGGCGGATGGCGGCTTCGTCCGCGGTCTCGTCGGACGGAACGCCCTCGGAGAACAGCCGGACCACCCGCGGCCTGCCGTCGGCGCTGCCCACGATGTCGTTGTCGAGCATGCCGGCGATGTCCACGCCGTTGCGCTTGGCCACGTTGACGAAATGGGTGGATCCGAAGAGCCCCTGCTCCTCGCCCGCAACGGCCATGAAGACGATCGTCGCGTCGAACTTGAGCGGGGCCATCACACGGGCCAGCTCCAACGACGTGGCCACCCCGCTGGCGTCGTCGTCGGCGCCGGGTGCGAAGCAGGTGGCATCGAGTACGTCGGTGCATCGTGAGTCGTAGTGCCCGCTGATGACGTACGTCCGATTGGTCGACGCCTGCTGCGTGCCGTGCAATGTGGCGATGACGTTGGTGATCTTCGTCGGCTGGGGAATCTCTCCGGGGATCGGCTCCTGCACATAGCTCTGGAGCCGCACGGTCATCCGGCCGTCGGATTGCTCGGCCACTTTCTTGAACTCCTCGAAGATCCAGTCGCGCGCCGCTCCGATGCCGCTGTCGGGGTCGTCCTGGCTCGACAACGTGTTGCGGTTGTGGAAACTGACCAGCGTGCGTATCGAGTTCTCGATCCGATGGGCGCTCACGTTCGCGAGCATCTCCCGGATCTGCTGTGGTACCGCGGCTTCATGCTGCACGGAGGCGCCGAGCGCGCGGGGCTGCGCCGCCCGTCCTCCTCCTGACAGTGCGACGGCGACCGCGGCAACGAGTACGGCGACGGCAACCCCCACGAGGCGGGTCCTTGACATCGACTCTCCCTTAGCTCGGCCGCACCGGTAGCCAGGCACCGCCGGCTACGGCTGTGGCACTGAATCACAACGACGACCGGCGGGTCCGGGTTCAGGAGGCCGGCTTCGAAAGGAGCCTCGCACCGGCTCAGGCCGCCCGCAGATCTAAATCGCGCGGGTACGCGCGCTCAGCCCCGACCGACTCACCGAGAATGGTCAGAGCCGGGTGAGCGCCACGACCGGAATGGTGCGGTCGGCCTTGGCCTCGTGGTCGACGAAGAACGGGTACGTAGCCTTGAGCATGGCCCACAGGACCTCCCGTTCCTCGCCTTCTGTCGTCGTTGCCACCGCGTCATAGGCGTCGTGGCTCAGTTCCACACCGACTCGCGGCTCTGCCAGCAGATTGAGGTACCAGTCAGGGTGCCTGGCGGCTCCGATGTTCGAGGCGATGACGAGCAGCCGGTCGCCCTCGGCGTGAAACATCATCGGTGTCGTCCGCCGCATCCCGGTCCGGCGGCCAACGGTCGTGAGCAGTACCAGACGTTCGCGATGCATGCCCTCGATCTCGCCGCCGGCCCGGAACTCTTCGATCACGGAGCGGTTGATCTCCCGCATGTCCACTCCCCATCGTCCCTTCGCCGAGCGTCGTGCAGCCTGATGAGCCCCCCGCGGCTGAGGGTATCGACCAGGGGAGTGTGCAGTAGTAGCGTCCAAAACCGCAGGGCTTCACGATTGCGGAGCCGGTGTCAGCCGAAGGGAGTACGCAGTGTTCGTACAGGTGATCAAAGGGCAGGTAGCCGAACCCGAAAAGCTCCGCGAGGCTCTCGACAAATGGACGGAGGAGCTGGAGCCCGGTGCATCTGGCTGGCTCGGCAGCACCGCGGGAGTGACCGAGGACGGCAGATTCATCGCGCTTGTGCGCTTCGAGTCCGAGGATGCCGCCCGGCGCAACAGCGAACGGCCGGAGCAGGACCGGTGGTGGTCGGAGACGTCCACCTTGTTCACCGGTGATGTCAGCTTCGCCGACAGCTCCCGGGTCGACGTCGACGTCAACGGTGATCCCGCTGAGGCCGGCTTCGTCCAGGTCATTCAGGGCCGTACCAGCGATCCGGACCGTGCCCGGGAGCTGATGGGAGGGGACACGGCGGAGTGGGCGGCGTTCCGCCCCGACATCATCGGCAGCGTAGGAGTCGAGCACGACGGCGGCACCTTCACCACCGCGCTGTACTTCACCTCTGAAGCGGCAGCGCGCGAAGGCGAGCAGAAGGAGGCGCCAGCTGAGCTGAAGGCGATGATGGAGGAGATGGACTCTCTCAGCGTCGGCGAGCCCGAGTTCTTCGATCTCAAACAGCCCTGGTTTGAGGCGCCCCGCTAGGCAGTAGGTCTCTCGCCTGCCTCTGCGGGTGTCAGGATCGCCGACTCTAACTGTCGGATCGCGCGCAACAACTGTCGGATCGCGTGAAATAAGTGTCGGATCGCGGGGGGCGTCTCGTGCTCACCGAGGCAACCGGCAAGACACACGTGTCCTCGGTGCTGCGCAAGCTGGGGCTCCGCGACCGCGTGCCAGCGGTCGTGCTCGCCTATGATGCGGAACTCGTCCGACACGGTCGTCGTGAAGACGTCTCAGGGATCAGTGCGGGCTGGCATTTTGCCGGTGCAGCGCCTGATCCGTCGCGGCCGGCGCGGCCGGGCGGACCCGCCCTCATGCCTAGAATGTGCCGGTGATCTTCAAAGGCGTCTGTGACGCGCGGCCCTACCCCGACCACGGGTTGCGCCAGCGCGACTGGGCCGCGCTCCCGCCGAGGCAGATCCGGCTGGACCAGCTGATCACGACCAAAGCCACCCTCAACCTTGCTGCTCTGCTCGACGAGGACTCGACATTCTTCGGTGACCTGTTCGCCCACGTCGTTGAGTGGGAGGGCGACCTCTACCTCGAGGACGGGCTGCACCGGGCGTTGCGCGCCGCCCTGCAACAACGCCAACTGCTGCACGCGCGCGTGCATGTGGTGAAAGCCGAGCGGCCAGCCGCCAGCCAGCGGATCCGGCGGTGAGCGCCCTTCGAACCACGATCACGATGATGGTGCTTCTCGCCCTGCTGCTGGGGGCAGGTTTCTACGGCTGGTCGGCCCTGTTCAGCGACAACAATGGGGACCAGTCCGGGCATCGGGCCGCCTGCGTCAAAAGAACGGTGAAGGCGGGACAACGCATCAACACCAGCGAGGTGCGTGTCTCGGTGTTCAACGCGGGGCACATACCCGGGAAGGCCGGCGACACTCTTCGCGCGCTGCGCAGGAACGGTTTCCGTCCCGGCTTTGCCGGAGACGTGAACGCCCGGGTCAAGACGGTGCAGATCTGGGCCACCGACCGACATGATCCCGCGGTGACCCTGGTCGCGAAACAGCTGCAGGGCAAGGTCACCGTGGTCAAGAAGCGGTCCCTGCCGGGCCCCGGTATCAACGTAATCGTGGCCGACCGGTTCCGGGGGGTCGACGCGAACGCCGTGACGTACATCCGTCTCACCAAACCGGCGAGGGTCTGCGTACCCAGGAAGTCGGCTGGTGGGACGGGGTAGCCGCCGGCTACTCCTGTTCTGCCCCGTCCTCCCCGAACCACCCCGCCAGTCGACCGCCCCGGCTGACCGCGCGCATCCGGCGCTCCACGGACTCACGCTGCCCGCGGGGAGTCACCACGAGTATCTCGTCGCCGCGGCGCAGGACGGTTCGAGTGTCCGGGACGAGACTGCCGGCTCCGCGAACGATCAGGGACAACGAGACGCCGGCGGGCAGCCGTAGCTCGCCGACCTCCACCCCGTGCAGCCGTGATGCGGGTGGAATCTTGATCTGCAGCAGATCTGCCGCCATCCGCTCGAGCGGCGCCGCTTCGACGTCGACGTCACGCGGTTCTCCGACGGTGATGACCCCGAGACGCTGGGCGACCCAGGGCAGGGTGGGTGCCTGGATAAGGGTGAACACCACGACGAGGATGAAGACCAGGTTGAACAGGTCTGTCGCCCGATCGACGCTCTCGGACAACGGGATGGTGGCGAGCACGATCGGCACCGCACCCCGCAGGCCCGCCCACGCCAGGAATGTCTGCTCCCGCCAGGGGATACGCAGCACGGACGCGCATGCCGCGATCGACAGGGGTCTTGCGACGAACGTGAGCACGAGACCGGCGACGAGGCCGGCGCCGACATGCCACAGCTCGAAGCGGCCCGGCGAAGCGAGCAGCCCCAACATCACGAACAGCCCGATCTGCGCGAGCCAGCCGATGCCCTCGGCGAACGACCGGGTGGCGTTGCGGTGCGGCAGCTCGGAGTTGCCGAGCACCAGCGCTGCGACGTAGACCGCGGCGAACCCGCTCGCATGCAGTGCCGAGGTTCCGGCGTACGCGAACACCGCGAGCGCCATCACCGTCAGCGGGTACAACCCCGAGGCCGGGAGGGCGACCCGCCGCATCAGCCGGGCGCCGGCCACGCCGACCGCAATCCCGGCCAGTACGCCCGCCACGAGCTCGTACGCGACGAGTGCGATGAAGACGACCGGACCGTGCTCCAGCGCGTCCCCTGAACTCACCAGCACCACCAGCAGCACCGTCGGAGCGTCGTTGAGGCCGGACTCTGCTTCGAGTGCGCCCAGCAGCTTCTTCTTCAACGGGACCGTCCGCAGCACCGAGAACACCGCGGCCGCGTCGGTCGGCGACGTCACGGCTCCGAGGAGCACGGCCAGCTCCCACTCGAGTCCCAGCAGGTAGTGGGCGGCCACCGCGACGACCGTCACGCTGATCGCGACACCGCAGGTGGCGAGGGCGATCCCGAGCCTCATAGCGGGACGCACTTCTTCCCACTTGGTGGTCAGGCCGCCTTCGGCCAGGATCACGATCAGGGCGGCGAACCCCAGCGCGTGCGCTGTGTCGGCGCTGTCGAACTCGATTCCCAAGCCGGACTCGCCGAGCACGACACCGATCGTGAGGTAGACCAAGAGGCTCGGCAGTCCGGCCCGGACGGACAGCCGTACGCCGAGAATCGCCGCCAGGAGGACGCTCGTGCCCACCAGGAGGACCGTGTCCAGCTGGTGCGCGTCCACGGGTGCCCCCTCGCATCGGCAGAGGGACCAGCGTAGGACCAGGGCAGGTCGCCGCCGCGGATCGTGCCATCGGCCCCCTACATTCCGGCATCGGGCAGGGAGTTCGAGCAATCGCCTGTCCGCCGGACCGGCCGAGCGTACCGTCGGGGTGAGCCTAGGGGGCTTTTGAGGCCGGGGGACCAATGAAGCGTGGCTCACGACGTGCAGGCACTGCTCGCAGCAGGACTGTCGGGTTCCTCTTGTGCCTTGCGGTGTTCGTGCCTGGGCAGCATCTGGTCGAAGCCCGCGCTCCGGCCGATGCGTATTCGGCCGACCCGGGCCATCCGAACGTCCTGGTGCTCATGCTCGACGATGCCAACGTGGCGGACATCCTGTTCATGCCGAAGGTGCAGCACAGAGTCGTCGCGCACGGGGTTTCGTTCACCCGGGCCTTCGCTCCGAATCCGCTGTGCTGCCCCTCTCGGGCCTCCCTGCTGACAGGCCAGTACTCCCACAACCACGGCGTACGCACGAATAGCCCACCCGACGGCGGATTCTTCGAGTTCAATGACCACCAGTCACTGGCGACATGGCTCGAAGGAGCGGTCACGACGGGTTGGATCGGGAAGTACCTCAACGACTACGAGCTAGGTGACGACAAGTACGTCCCGCCCGGCTGGGACGTGTGGAATGTCCCCGTGGTGTCCGTGTATGACTATCGCGATCGAATGCTCAATATCAATGGCCGCCCGGTGCTTTTCAACGGTGTTGGCTCCTCTGAGCTGTACGGGAGGCTGACGCGCCGGTTCATCCGGGCGCACGCCGCGGATACCGAACCATTCATGCTGATCACGTCATTCCTGGCTCCGCACGGCGGAACGCCGCATGATCCGGGTGATCCCACTGGTTTGCCGACACCGTTCGTCGATCCTCGCTATCGCGGGACGTACCACGGCCCGTCGCCCCGGACGGACCCCGCGTTCAACGAGGAGTCCGTCATCGACAAACCGCGCACGGTTCGTCACAACCCCTTGCTCACGCGCCGGCAGATCCGCAATCTGGTGATGGAGAACGCGCAGCGCCGGGAGTCCCTACTGTCGGTGGACGACCAGATCGGGCGCATCCTCGACACGCTCGCGGCGTTGGACGAGCTGCGCAACACCGTGATCATCCTGGTCTCGGACAACGGCGTGATGCTCGGCCAGCATCGCATCTACAAGGGCAAGAGCGTGCCGTACAGTCCCGCGACGCAGATCCCGTTGGTCATCCGCGGGCCGGGACTACCGCACGCAAGCACGGTGGACATGGCCGTGGGCATCCACGACCTCGCGCCGACGATCCTGGATCTCAGCAACTTCGAGGAGGCGCAGGGATCCTTCAGCTTCGACGGGATCAGCCTCGTGGGTGCCGCCAAGCGCGCCCGAACCACGTCGCCGAGACCGATCGTCCTGGAGACGGGTGACAACCACGGCGGCTACAACTACCGGGGCATCGTGCAACGCCGGTGGAAGTACGTCGAGTACCCCGAGGGTCGGGCGGAGCTCTACGACGAGGTCAGAGACCCGTGGGAGTTGCACAGCCTCGCCCAGGTACCGGCGTTCGCGGCGCGGCTGTCTCGGATGCAAGCCCTGCTCACTCGCTACCATTCTTGCCGGGGCGGAGGGTGTCACTAGCGGATCCCTGCTTGACCGCTCGCAGCGGGTCAGGCTGTCGCGAGCAGCCCTTCCTTGCGCGCGACCCACGCGGCCGCGGATACGGTCGCCGTGACCGCGAGCAGTGTCATCGAAAGAAGCACGATGCTCTTCACCACCACGAAGGTGACCAGCGACTGAGAGGTCAGCAGCCAGAGCGTGGCCCCACCCTTGGCCAGGCACACCAGACCCCAGAGCAGCGTCAGGTGCCAGAAGAGCCGGCGCATCCTTGGCCGGGTGGCTAGGTCGTGGGTCATCGGGTAGAAGTCGGCGGCCAGCCGTGCTACGACCGGACGAGCTGTGGCCAGCGAGACCAGGAAGACCCCGGCCACCAGGGCGTCGGTCACCACCGGCTGGAGGAAGTAGATGAACGTGTCGCCGCTGCCGAAGGCGATGGCGGTCCGTGCCGTCATCAGAATCGCCGAGAGAATGAGCAGTCCAGAGGCCCGTCGCTTGGTGATGATGCGCCAGGCGGTGGCGCCGTAGCACCAGGTGAGGCCGGCGGCCAGAGCGCCCCAGACGTTCACTGTCACAAGACACACGTAGAACAAGACGGCGGGCATCACGCAGGCGGTGAGCAGGCTGCGCGCCAGATGCGCCATGACGGCTTTGAAGCGGGGCGGGACAACGTGCTCGAGGGTCTCGAGGGTACCGCGCACCGCCATGTTCGGGGTCCGTCCTCAGCTGTCCACAGCCGTCCGTGGCGTGCGCCGGGGGAGACACAGACTGACGACCGCGTGCTATGCCCTCGGTGATTTCACTGTACGCCTGATACGTCGCAGATATCTCACTTCGCCACTCTCGCCCCCCGCGCGGCGCAGGTCTGCGTTCCGCCCGGTTGCGTTACCGTTGGCGGACGCTGGACCGCAGAGCCACGCTTGACGTGAGCATGCGTGCCACGGCGGCGATGGCCGGCGGAACTCGGCGACGGAGCAGAGCCATGACTGAGCGGACGAAGCTGGTTCTGATGCTCGTCGCGCTCGGCTGGGCGTGGCTCGTGAGCGTCGCCTTCGCCTGGGCGCTGAAGGTGAGCATCAACAACGGGCACTACGGGTTCGGACTGGGCTTCGCGATCATCCTCGCGGGACTGGTCATCGCGATCGCCGTCGTGTGCCGTGACGCGGTCACCGGATGGGGTCCCCGGCCCGAGCCGGCCGTGCCGGAGCCCGACCTGACTGGCGTCGAGCCACCGGCTGAGGACGACTGACCCGTGGCGGATCGGCAGTACCGGTTCCATCACGGGGATGTCCTGGCCGCCTATGCGGACTGGCCCGCGCCGACGACGATCATCAGCGACGGTGCGTACGGTGTCCGCGGCTTCCACGGTGACACGACGGGTCCGGACGGGCTGGCCGACTGGTACGCGCCGCACATCGCAGCGTGGACGCTGGCTGCCACCCCGGCCACGACCCTGTGGTTCTGGAATACCGAGGTCGGCTGGGCCACCGTCCACCCTCTGCTGCACTCCGCCGGCTGGGAGTTCGTCCAGGCGATCACCTGGGACAAGGGTCTGGCTCACATCGCGGGCAACGTCAACGGACGGACGATCCGCGCGTTCCCGGTGGTGACGGAGGTGTGCGGCCTCTACCAGCGGCGCCCGACGGGTCCGGACGGCGCAACGCCGATGAAGACCTGGCTGCGAGCAGAGTGGCAAAGGACCGGCCTGCCGCTGCAACAGGCGAACCACGCCTGCGGCGTACGCAACGCGGCGACCAGAAAGTACCTGACGCAGGATCGGCTGTGGTACTGGCCGCCGGGCGACATGTTCGAGGCACTCGCGACGTACGCCAATGACCACGGAGCTCAGGACGAGAGGCCGTACTTCAGCCTGGACGGCGAGACCGTGCCGACGGCGAAGGCGTGGGACGCGATGCGATACCGGTGGACGCATCAGCACGGCCTCACGAACGTCTGGCAGCGAGCACCTCTCGCCGACGGCGAGCGCCTCAAGGGCACGCTGCGACGCGCCGCCCCGCGCGTCTACAAGCCCGGTCGTGCATCGGCGGCGCACCTGAACCAGAAGCCGTTGGAGTTCATGGCGCGGCAGGTCCAGGCGGTAACGGAATTCGACGACGTCGTCTGGGAGCCGTTCGGCGGGCTCGCCTCCGCCAGTGTCGCCGCCGTCGCCCTTGGGCGATGCGCGTACGCCGCCGAGATCGACCGTGAGTTCGCCGAGCTCGCCCGCGAGCGCCTGCGGTCCGCAGCCGAGATGGCGAACCCCATCGCCGAGCAGGCGGTGTGATCACAGAACCGGGAGACATCCTTCCAGTCTTAGCTATTGACTATAGCTTTTCGGCTATGTAGCCTAGCCGCATGACAACCGATCCGACGCACGCCACTCCTCCCACCAGCTACCTGGTCCGCCCCGAGGGCCGAATCGGGTATGAGATCGCCGGCGCGGGACCTCTGGTGGTGCTCGTGCCCGGCATGGGCGACCTGCGCGGCACCTACCGGTTCCTGGCGCCGGCACTGCGTGCGGCGGGATACCGAGTCGCCGCAACGGACCTACGCGGGCACGGTGACAGCGATACGACCTTCGCCCGCTACGGCGACGAGGAGACCGCGGACGATATAGCGGCGCTGATCGAGCACCTGGGCGCCCCCGCTGCGGTGGTCGGCAACTCGATGGCCGCGGGCGCCGCGGTTCTGGCCGCAGCGCACCGGCCCGAGCTCATCACCGGCCTGGTGCTGGCCGGACCATTCGTCCGCAACCCGGCGAGGGGGGCATTGCAGCGGCTGATGCTGCGCGCGGCGATGGCCAGGCCGTGGGCGGCCATCACCTGGAAGGCGTACCTGCCGAAGCTCTACGCCGGTCAGCGTCCGGCCGACTTCGCCGCCTACCGCGACGAGGTTGTCGCGGCTCTGCGCCGACCCGGACATGCGAAGGCGTTTTCGCTGACCACTCGGACCGATCACTCGGCGGCCGAGGCCGAACTGTCCAAGGTGTCCACGCCGGCCATGATCGTGATGGGGAGCGAGGATCCCGACTTCCCTGATCCCCAGGTCGAGGCCGACTGGATCGCAGCCGCGCTGAAGGCCGAAGTCCTCATGGTGCCCGATGCCGGGCACTACCCGCAGTCCCAGCGCGCCGATGTGGTGACGCCGGCCATCGTTCGGTTCCTGGCCCAGGTGAACCCGCGTGCCTAGGGTCGGCCTGACTGAGGCGATCGTGGTGGAAGAAGCAGAGCGAATGGTCGACGAGGTCGGGCCGGCCGGGCTTACGCTGACGGCTCTCGCTGAACGCCTCGGCGTACGGCAGCCATCGTTGTATAAGCACGTCGATGGGCTTGATGCACTGCATCGGAGTATCTCCGTGCGGGCCAAACGTGACCTGGGCGAGCGCTTCGCCCGAGCCGCTGTCGGGCGATCGCGTGGGGACGCGATCGTGGGCATGTCTCAGGTGTTCCGTCGATGGGCACTCGCTCATCCCGGTCGCTACGTCGCCGCCCAGAAGGCTCCGGCCGCCCACGATGCCGACGACATCGCGGCGAGCAACGCCATCGTGCAGGTCTGCGCCGACGTCCTGGCTGGGTACGGCCTGGAAGGCGCCGATGCCATCGACGCCATCCGCGCTCTGCGTTCGGCCCTGCACGGCTTCGTCAGCCTGGAAATGACGGGCGGCTTCGGCCTACCCGCGGATATCGACCGGAGCTTCGACCGTCTGGTCAGCTCGCTGACAGACGCGATGGCCGCGTGGAGCACCGCTGCACAAGGCTCTGAGCAACGGTGAGCTCAGCCCCCGGCGCCAAGAACGGAGACCCGCTGGATATCGGAGCCGGTGCCGCATTCGGCAACCCCCGCCGCTGGCTACGGCTCGAAGCCGCCGCGTTGCTGGTCGCCGCCCTTATCGCCTTTTCCCAAACAGGACAGCCGTGGTGGCTGGTGCCGTCGCTGCTGCTCATCCCGGACCTCTTCATGATCGGGTACCTACGCGACTCACGACTCGGGGCCACCCTCTACAACCTTGCCCACGCCACCGTATTGCCTGCGGCAGCTGTTGGACTTGGCTGGTGGCAGCACCAGCACCTCGTCACGGCCATCGGGCTGATCTGGGTGGCACACATCGGCATGGACAGGCTGCTTGGATACGGCCTGAAGTATGACGATGACTTCCAGCACACGCACCTGGGCATTCTGGGCGGCCACCAGCGTGCCAAGGATCCACGCACCACAACACCCGTACCTCCCGTGAAGGGGACCTGATGACCAAGCCCGCCGTGGAACCGCGCATCCAGCCCGACGGAGGCAATAGTCATCCACTTGTCGGTCCCGGCATGGACGCAGACTGGTCGATCCGTGCCGCCAGCCTCGTCGCGGGGGTCGGAATTCTGCTGATCGCCGGGCTGGCGGGCTTCGGCAACTTCGTGGCCGTTCAGGGACTTGTGACTCAGGGAGATGCGGCGAAGACCGCCCAGGACGTGCTCGGCTCGCAGAGCTTGTTCCGGCTGGGCATCGCAAGCCTGCTGCTGGTGGTCGCGCTGGATGTTGTCGTCGCCTGGGCGCTCTACCGGGTGTTCAGCCCGGTGAGCAGGAGCATCTCGATGCTCGCGGCGTTGTTCCGGCTCGTGTACGCGGGCGTCTTTCTGGTCGCGATCAGCCACCTCATCAGCGCGCTACGCCTGCTTGACAACGACAGCTACCTTTCGGTGTTCACTCCGGCCCAGGTGCATGCCGAAGCTCTCTCGGGAATCCACACGTACACCGATGTCTGGGCCGCGGGCCTGGTCCTTTTCGGCTTTCACCTGCTCATCGTCGGCTACCTGGCGTATCGGTCCGGGTACGTTCCCCGGTTCCTCGGCCTGCTGGTCGCGGTCGCCGGCCTTGGCTATGTGATCGACAGCTTCGGCACAGTGCTCTACCACGGCGCCTGGACCGAGATCTCCTCCGTCACATTCATCGGTGAGTTCCTGCTCGCGCTGTGGCTGGTCGTCTGGGGACGAGCAGCGATCTCCAGGGTTGCCGGTGGCCCGAGCAACCAGAAACCCTAGAGATCGGCGGCTGGACGTTCAGATGGCCACGGACATGTCTCCAAGCGACTCCGCTGGCACATGCATGTCGGTTCATTTCTCTTTCCGCCGCAGACACCGGGCGGCATGTGTCACAGTCGAATAGTTGATGGTCTGATCGAGTGGGGGGCTGCGTGGCATCGAAGTCGACTATTCGGCTGCCCGCGTTCGGTGAGGGTGCGTTGGCGCCGGTGCTCACCGACGAGCTGATCGCCACGCGCGAGTGGACGGACCAGATGGTGGCTGCCGCCGGGATCCGGGTCGTCGACGTGCCGCTGGTTCTCGTAGGTGGTGGCATCGGGTCCTTCGTCACCTACGACTACCTGAGGATTGCTGGCGTCCCGAAGAAGGACATGCGCGTTCTTGGTAATAACGAGGCGCCCTGGTCGACGTACGAGTATCTCACCCGCAACTCGCAGATCCCGCGTGTCGAGCGGCTTCGTTCCGACTCGGCCTCCACTCCCGACTGCATCTGGGGATTTCCCAGCTATGCCCTCCGAGAGGCCATGGCGGCCCGCGGGTTGAAGGCCAAGCTGAGCCCGCTGTGGAACGTGCTGACCGAGCCGATCTTCGCCGACTACTACACGCCACGTGCGGGCCAGGCCTTCGACTCGATGGCGAGAGAGGCCGACCGGGTCGGCTACTTCGACTCCTTCGAGCGGGGCCTCGTGCGGATGACCCGCAAGCGGGTCGGAGGTGGGTACTTCACGATCCTCACCACCAGCGACGACACCCACGCCGCCCGCCGTACGGCGTATCGCAGCCGCTGGGTGCATATTGCTGTCGGCTACCCCGGCCTGAAGTTCCTCGGCGACCTCCAAAAGTACCGCGAGACCTACCAGGACTACACCCGGGTGGTGAACGCATATGAGCCTCACGAGGCGGTCTATCGCGACCTGCTAGCGAGTCCTGGAACCGTGATCCTCCGCGGTAGCGGCATTGTCGCGTCGCGCATTCTTCAGCGCCTGATCGACGACCGCGACAAGCATGGCGCTCAGACGAACATCGTGCACATTTTCCGGACCTACGTGTCGGGATCGCACGGGCCGAGCGTCTTCATGCGGCGACGAGGCGGTGAAGGTTGGGCCTACCAGGGCTTCAACTACCCGAAGTCCGTCTGGGGTGGTCAGCTCAAGAGCCGGATGCGTCGGCTCGAAGGCCCGGATCGCGCGGCGCTCTACAAGACCATCGGCGGGACAAACACGCCCGTCCGCAGACTCTGGCAAGAACAGCTCGCGAGAGGGCGAAAGGAAGGCTGGTACCGGACCGTGACCGGACTGGTCGACTCCGTGAAACCGACGGAGAACGGCACGGTGACGCGCATCAGGACCGCCGAGGGTGTCCTCGAGATGGAAGCGGGGTTTGTCGTCGACTGCACCGGGTTGGAGGCCGACATCGCCGAGCACCGCCTGTTCGCTGACCTGTTGGAGCACTCGGGTGCCGGCCGTAACCCGCTTGGCCGGCTGGATGTCGAGCGCACCTTCGCGGTGCGTGGGACGACCAACGGCGACGGGAAGGTGTACGCCTCGGGCACGGCGACCCTCGGCGGTTACTTCCCGGGCGTCGACACCTTCCTCGGTCTCCAGATAGCAGCGCAGGAGATCGCCGACGATCTGGCGCGTCAGGGCCTTGGCAAGCGGATTGGCCCGCTTCGGTCGATGTCGCAGTGGCTCAAATGGGCGCGCGGCGCCCGGATCTGAGGACAATGCTTCCCACCTTGCTCGGCCGCATCCAGACCCGCCTGTTCCTGATCCTGGGTATCGGCGGCCTGTGGGCTGTGCTGATCTCACCGCTGCTTCCAGTCGAGTGGACGCTCTCGGCGACAAGTACCGGGCGATGTACTCCTTGCTGCTTGTCGTCGCCGTGCTCGGCGTCCTCTGGGAGTTCCTGTACCACGGGTTGCAACAGTTCCGATGGGAGAAGGACTGGCCGACGCTGTTCGGTCTCCTGCTGGTCCTCCCTGAAGGGGTCGTGGCCTTCGCCGTTGCCCGCACGGGCGTCCTCCCTGCTGCCGAGCATGTGCCCTGGTGCTGCCTTCGTCGTCGGCTTCGGGACCACCTGGTTGGTCACATGGCTGTTCGTGAACGGGCCGATGCGGGTGCTCGAGCGTCCACTGGCGCTTCAGGGGCGGACGGCTGATCTGAATGACGAGGACTCTGCCATGACCCTCAGCTCCATGCGCGTGTGTATCGCCCCCGGCGAGGGACTCGTCGCCCGCCAGGGGTCGAGTGTGGTCGTCGTGATTCCGAGCGGTGCTGAGCACGACCCGTTCATCGACCAGCTCCTGGAGCTGTGTGCCGCAGACACCGAGGACCAGCGGTCCGTCGTACGACGCATAGGCTCTTTGGTGACTGGGACTGCCGCCTGAGTCCGTGCCGGCGTTCGGCATCCTCATCGAGACCGGTGACTCGATCGTTGCGCTGCTGGCGGGTGAGGTTGCCCTTGCGGTCACCACCAGCGAGGGAGTCGAGACCCACGAGGGCAGGGACGCGAGCACCTACGTGGAGCGACGTCTGCGCAGCGGTTACGAGAGCCTATGGCTGGCCGCTACCGGCGCTCCGCGAGCCGACCCACGGAGCAGGCTGACCAGCGGTGTGGTGCCTGGCGCTGGTGTGCTGCTTCTTACTGGTGCAACGGTCCCGCCCGACGCCGCGGTGCCACCTGCCGAACAAGCTGCCCTCCCGCCGGAACAACTCCATGAGGAGGCAGCCAGACCTCGAACCCGATAACGTAACCGGTCCGACAAGGGTGGGGGAGGACTCACCCCCGACGCGCACAGGTGACGGGACGTCCTACGAGTCCATCTCGCTCTTTGAGGAGCCGCCGTCGAGGTAGCAGCGGAGCCGCCGGCGACGCAGGTGCCCGAGGACGAAGACCCACCGGCACAGACTCCGCAAGTGGACGGCATCTACTGCTCACGGGGGCACTTCAACAGTCCCGAGTCGATCTTCTGCACCCAGTGCGGCATCTCCATGGTGCAGCAGACCCACAACCGGGTTCGCGGTCCGCGGCCCCCACTGGGTGTTCTCGTGACGGACCAAGGCGCGGTCTTCTCGCTGGTCCGCGACTACGTTGTGGGCCGCGAACCGGAAACCGCACCCGAGGTGATGGCCGGGGCCGCCATGGCGATCGCGCTCGACGACCCGAAGCTCGCGATGTCGCGCATCCACACGCGGATCCTCTTGGATGGCTGGGAAGTGCGTGTCGAGGACGCCACGTCGGCCAACGGTACCTTCGTGGCGCACGGCGAAGGCGCATGGACGCGCCTAGAGCCGGGTCTCCCGACAACGGTCACGCCCGGCACCCGCATCGCCCTCGGCGGCCGCACTCTCTTCTTTGAGTCCCACCAGCGTTCCTGAGTCGCTCCCCCTACTTCTGGCTCAGCACCCAACGGTATGAGGCGTGAGGTGCGGGTGCCCCGGTCTTCGCGTAGGCATTGACGCACCTCCCCGTCAGCTCAGTGACTCTGGAACTGACCACAGCCGTCCCGACGTAGCGGGTGCCATTCCCGATGAGCCGTACACGGAGGACTTCTGCACCTCCTTGAAGTGTGTCCCGGGGACCTTCTTACCCGCGTCATCAGAGCAGAGACCCTGCCTTACATCCGGATCCCTGCTGGCTATCGTGATCGAGCGCCCGTTCCAGGTGTACTCGAAGGCACGCCCGGAGGACGACTTGATCGCCCCCCCGCACGTAGCCGCGTCCGCGCACGTTGGGGTGAACCTCCAGGTCGTGTTGCTGGCATTCGATCCGACCTTGGCGAAGGCGGGGTTGTCGCTCTTCACCACGACAGAGCGCAGATTCCAGACTCCCACTGGGTCAGTGTCGAGTGACCGGGTCGACCGTCGGGCTTGGGATCGAAGCCTGGCTCGTGGAGGTTGGACTCGGGTTGGCGGACGCGTTGTCACCGTTGTCGCTATTGCCGCCGTTGGTCACTGCGAACGCGCCGACCGCGACGACGGCCGTTGCCACACCAACCCCACCAGCGATGGCGAGCTTCGACGCAAGCGACCGCGCTGGCTTCGTCGCAGCCGATATCACCTTTGGAAGCGCGCTTCCAGCCCGTGCGGCGTCGAAGACTACGGTCTGGACGCCGTGCGCGGCGGCAGCCCCGATCCCGGCCCCGCCGGCTACAGCGCCTCCCGCGGCAGCGGCGCCCACCAGGCCTGTGATGGAGGCGCGGGCAAGCCAGCCGGCACCGAATCGGCGGCGGGCGACCTCCTCGAGCTCTTCCAGGAAGACTCCAGCGTCCGCCGGTCGCTCATCCGGATCCTTACTCAGCGAGCGTCGCAACAGGTCCGCGATGTCGGCCCCGTGGTTGTCGAAGCGGGGTGCCGGTTCCTCTATGTGCGCTCGTGCCATTGCGAGTGCGTCGCGCGCCGCGAACGGCGTGCGGCCTGCCAACAAGGTGAACAACACCGCCGCCGCTGAGTAGACGTCACCCGGCTTACCCACAGACTCGCCGCGGGCAGACTCAGGGCTGAGGAACGCCGGAGTGCCGATCGCAGCGCCTGCCCCGGCCGGCGCTGCGAGACCGAAGTCGACCAGCTTAGACGTACCCTCTTGGTCGGCGAGGATGTTGCCGGTCGACACATCTCGGTGCACGACGCCTCGCTCGTGCGCATAGGCAAGACCGGTCAAGGCGCCACGTACGACACCGAGCGACTGTTCCGGTGTGAGTCGATCGTGAACGTCAAGGATCGCTTGCAGCGAGGTGCCGTCGACCCATTCCTCGGCCAACCATGCCCTGTGCGGCTCTTCGACGTAGTCGTAGACGTGAACGATGTTCGGATGCGACAGCCCCGACAACACTTCCGCTTCGGCCCGCAGCCGCTCCATGACCCCGGGCACGTCGCGCAGCTGCGGGGACAGCTCTTTGACCGCAGCGATACGACCGAGCTCGTGATGCCTTACCCGGTAGACCCGGCCGGTCGACCCGGTGGCCACTAGCTCCAAGACCTCGTACGGCCCGAACATCTCAGCCATGGTTCCCCGTCCCTTGCCCGTTCCCCCGCGCCGCAGGCGCCCTATGAGGAGGCTAAGGGCGGAACTAGTGCACGAGGGTGAGAACGACAATTCTGGTCTTACCCGTCATTTGGCCCAGACGGCTCATACTGAGGGGAATGGCCGACCACGAACGTCCACTGCCGCCGGGATACGAGTTCGTGCGACCCCTTGGTGCCGGCGGCTTTGGTGAGGTCATCCTCGCCCGTCACCTGATGATTGGCCGCCTCGTTGCGGTCAAACGAATTCATGACCACGCCTTGGCGGACGCCGAGGCAATGAGCCGCTTCCGGCGCGAGGCACGAGTCCTGGCGGCAACCAACTGTGCCTCCGTCGTGCGCGTGTACGACTTCCTGACGAGCGACGGCGGCTCGCAGATCGTGATGGAGTACGTACCCGGACAGTCGCTCGCGGAGATGCTCGAACTCGGCCCCGTGCCGGCTGCCGAGGCGCTGATCATCCTGCGGGATGTCGCAGAAGCCCTCGACGCCATGGCCGTGCGCGGCATCATCCACCGCGACGTCAAGCCCGGCAACATCTTCGTCCTTCCGGACGGCCACGCGAAACTTGGTGACTTCGGGCTGGCCAGGGCTCTGGCGGATCCCTCGGTGTTCCGAACGGCCGGGGGACCGTCAATGGGCACGCCCGCCTATTTCCCGCCGGAGGTCAGCCAGGGGATCTCCGAGCCCGATGCTCGCTCGGACGCGTACAGCTTCGCTGTCTTGGCCTACGAGGTGCTCACCGGGCAACGCCCGTTCGACGCGCCCGACGCTCTGTCGCTCATCACCGCCCACTGGACCCGTGACCCGATGCCGGCGGCCGAGGCGTTGGCCGGCTTTCCCGACGCAGCGTGGCACATCCTGCTCCGAGGCATGGACAAGGAGCCGGCTGCCCGGCCGCTGCCCGTCTCGTTGATGAGCCAGCTCACTGCGCTGCCCGCGGACCAGTGGCCCGAGGTACAGCGGCGGTCACGGGAGGATGCACTGCCACGGCGCAGCGACCCAACGGTCCATCAACCGGGTTTCAGACCAAGAAACGCCACTGAGACCAGAGTCAACACCGTTCCCCCGCGCGGACGGCTTCGCGGTAGACGCTCTCCCCCACTGATCATCGGGGTGCTGGCAGCTGCCCTTCTCATCGGCGGCGGCCTCACCCTCTGGCTCAGGTCAACTGAGGAGCCCGAGCTGCGGATCAGCTCGATCCGGGTGCGCGTTGAACCGAGCTCCGGCGTCACGACGTGCCCGATCGGAAAGTTCGTGTTCACAGCTTTCCTCGTGACCAACGGCTCCTCCGGGAACCTGCGCGTTCAGTGGATTCGGCCGGATGGCGTCACCACTCCAGCGATGTCGGTCCGAGTTGCCGACGGTCAGCGGCAGATCGAGGCGAAGCTTCCGTTCAGCGTCCGTGGTCCCACTGCACTCAGGGGAACCGCTGAAGTGCGCGTACTGAGTCCGCAGTCGCTGTCGGCCGGTCGTTCCGCGCGCTACGAATGCCCAACACCCTGAGCGTTCTTCTCGGTCCTTTGGGCGAGCTCCACCAGCAGCGTCGTGAGTCGCTCGCCGCGGTCGTCGGGGGCGCCCCGTACGACGATGGGGCCGGCCTCGCCGGGCACGCTGCCTGAACGCTTTCGCCACGAGGTCCAACCGACGAAGTGCAGTGCGTCATCGTCGATGGCTTCGCTCGTCGGCAGACCAACGGTGTTCACGGCTAGACCAACGGCCGCGAGTTGGCGGTGCAACCGCTCGATCCGCCGCCGCCCTCTGCGGTCACCGCCGTCGAGAAGGACCAGCTCGACGCCGATCCGCAGGGCTGCGCGGACTGCCTGCTCGACCGCGGCCAGGCCATCGTCGTCTGTTCCGGGACTGACTCGGACACTCGACGGCGCCCCGGTCTGGCGAGCTCCCGCGTGCGGCATCCAGACGACAGCGCAGTCGATATTGCTGAACAGCGTCTCGGGCAGCCCTGCGTCGTCGCGGCCAAGCACCAGCACGTCTGCCTCGGCTGCACTGAGCAGCTCGCAAAGGTCCTGGGCAACCTCGTCCGAGAACTGAGAACGTACGACCACCGTCGCGCCGCCGGCTTCGGCTCGCCTGGCCAGCTCCTGGGTTCCTTCGAAGGACAACGCGATGGCCGCCAGCTCGGCGCCGAGACCGGCGCCAACCTCAACGGTGCGGACCGACGACGTCAGGCGGCTTATGACCACCTCACTGCTCGGCTCGTCACCCAGCAGCGCGACCGCGAGGTCCACGGTGGGCTGCGCACCGTCTTCGCCGACCGCGGCGACCACTCGGTAGTCCGCGGATAGATGAAGTGCTGCTCTTTCGGCGCGGGCGATCTCACGCGCGACGATGGGAGGCGGGTAGATCACACGAAGCAATGGTTCGGTCATGACCGTGGTCGTGATCGCCATGATGACCAGGACTGTGAAGAGCTGTCGGTCGAGCACACCGGCTCCCAAGCCGATGTTGAGGATGACGAGCTCCGTCAGGCCCCGAGTGTTCATGAGCACACCGATCGCCGAGGCCCGACGGGTGTGAACTCCAGACAGCCGAGCGGCGACGCTGGCGCCGAAGAACTTGCCCACGCACGCGACGAGAAGTACGGCGCCCAGCTCGAGCAGCCCTTGGGAACCGAGACCCTTGATGTCCACGTTCAGGCCGGTAGTGATGAAGAAGACCGGCAGCAGCAGGAGAACGGTCATCTGCTCGATGCGCTCGAGGATTTCGTTTGACAGGGCTTCGGCTCCCTGCCGAGGCATGACCGCCCCGAAGAGGAAGGCGCCGAAGATGGCGTGGATGCCGATCCTGTCCGTCATGTAGCTGCAAAGCAGCACTCCGACGAGCACGACCGCGAACACGTCCGGTGTCAGGCGCCCCGCCGCCTCTCGCAAGGTGACCAGCGCGCGGAGTCGTGGCTTCACCACCCAGAACATGAGCAACACGAACGCCACTGACTCGGCTACCAGGGTCACCAGGTCCGCAACGCCGGAGGACCGGATGACGGCGAGGACGACCGCAAGCATGATCCAGGCAATGACGTCGTCCACCGCGGCGCACGCCAGTGCAAGAACACCAGTCGGCGTGCGGTCCATGGATCTCTCCTTGAGGATCCGCGCCAGCACGGGGAAGGCGGTCACCGACATGGCCGCACCTATGAACAGCATGAAGGGGAGCAGCTTCACGTTCTCCCCTGCTGCACTCGTTGAATGCGACTTGTGAAGCCAGAGCGCCAGAAGGCAACCGAGCGCGAATGGAAGCGCTACCGAGCTGACGGAGACGGTGACGGCGAGGCGACCCTTGCCTCGCACGAGTTCGAGCTGGAGCTCGAGACCGACGATGAACATGAAGATGATGAGAGCCAGACCGGCAATCACGCTCAGGTACGGGCGCGTGTCCAACGGAAAGAGCCAGCCAGTGGGGTCGCCCGGCAACAGACCCAGAAGCGACGGGCCGAGCGCGACACCGGCCAGGATCTCAGCGACCACAGTGGGTTGCCTCACCCGGCGCAGCATGAACCCCACGAGACGGGCGACGATGACGATTACCGCGATCGCCAGCACGACGCTGGCGGCGATCTCCTCGATATGTCGCGGCTCCACCAAGAACTCACTCTCGTCCGTGTCCGACCTGAGATGCTGACTCAAGGACATCGCAGAATTGGGGCCAACGTGGACGGAATAGCGGATTACCGATTTATTCGTCAGCTCGGTGAGGCTGGCTACGGCACGATGTTCCTGGCGGTCCCACCCCCGCGACTTCACGTCCCCAGTGGGCACGTCGGTGTCAAGGTCCTACGTTGTGCGAACGATGATGCCAGCCTGCGCCGGGCAACCCGTGAGCTGCGCGCCTTTGCCGCCGTGAGTTCGGTGTATCTCGTCAAGCTGCTCGATGCCGGCCGGCAGGACTCTTCGTTCTTCTACGCCATGGAGTACTGCGCAGGGGGCTCGCTTGCCGCACCTGAACGCGCGCTTGGCCGCCAGGACATCCTTCGTGCTGTCGCGCAGGCTGCGCGTGCGACCCACGCGCTGAACGAGGCTGGGCTCGTCCATCGCGGTATCAAGCCGTCCAACATCTTGCTAGCCGCCGATGGTGCTCGACTAGCGGACTTGGGCTTGGTCCAGTCGCTGAACCCCGGTCAGACCGTCACCGGCCTGGGTACGATGAGTTCGGTCGAATACCTTGAGCCCATGCTGTTGTCCGGAAACCCCGCCGCACGCACTAGCGACGTCTGGGCGCTGGGCGTAACGCTGCATCGAGCCCTCAGCGGCGAAGGGGTTTATGGCGAGATGCCAACCAGCGATCCACTGCTGTGTGTCCGCCGAGTCCTCAGCAGCCCGCCGCGGATGAGCTCCCGGCTCTCGGACGACGCAGCCAGAATCATCGCTCGGTGCGTCGAGCCCGACCCAGCTGACCGACCACAGACCGCTCTCGAGTTCGCCGAATCGCTCGAGCAGTTGTTGCAACAACCTGACTGAGCGCTCGCAAGCATCGAGGAGCAGCGATCTCTAGGGTTTCCGGTGGCTCGGGCTACCGGAAAACCTAGAGATCGGCAGAGGGCGGTGGCGGTGGGATTTGAACCCACGGAGGGCGTGAACCCTCACACGCTTTCGAGGCGTGCTCCTTCGGCCGCTCGGACACGCCACCGCCGACGAGGGTACCGGACCGGCAGCAGGCGCCTTCCTCGCGTCAGGGAGCCCGACGGCTGGCGAAGAACGTGCGCAGCAGCTCGCCGGACTCGCCGGCGAGGACTCCCGCCACGACCTCCGGCCGGTGGTTGAGCCGCCGGTCCCGCACGACGTCCCAGAGGGAGCCGACCGCACCCGCCTTGGCGTCGTGGGCTCCGAAAACCAGGCGAACGGCTCGGGACAGCACCAGGGCCCCGGCGCACATCGTGCATGGCTCGAGGGTGACCACGAGCGTGCAACCCTCCAGCCGCCACGAGCCGAGCCCGGCGGCGGCCTGTCGCAGCGCGATCAGTTCCGCGTGCGCGGTCGGGTCCATGTCCGCCTCGCGCCGGTTGTGACCGCGCCCGATCACCTCGCCCGACAGGTTGATGACAACGGCGCCCACCGGCACGTCACCGGAATCCAGCGTGAACCGGGCCTCGTCGAGCGCGGCGCGCATGGACGCCGTCCAGAGGTCGACGTTCGAGCCGGTCGTCACGTGCTAACGGTGGCGACGACCGCCTCGAACTCCTGACCGAAGCCAGCCCGCTCCGCGATGTCACTCAGCATCTCGTCCGGATACAGGTCCGCGTCGTCGATCAGAGCGCCGAGGTCCATGGCACCGAGTCCGAGGTCCGCCACGATCGACAGGTCACCGGCCGGCTGGTACTCGTCCTCGTCGTCGGGCGTGGGCAGGCCGAGCCGGTCCACCACGGACCGGGCCAGCGGCCACGAGGTCGCCGCCGTCACGTCGGACAGCAGCAGCCGCAGATCCTCCCCGTTCACCCGGGCGATCACGAAGTGGTCCTCGTCGACCGAGACCATCCCGAGCACGCCGGCGTCGGCGGGAAGCTGGCGCAGCGCCTGGACGAGAGTCCCGAGGTCGGCCGCCACGTTCGGCGGCATCGGGGCGACCTGCCAGGTGCCCTCCTCGCGATAGGCGCCGACTGCGAAGTCGACGCCGATCTCCGACGCTTCAGACATCCCGTCCTCCTGTGGATCGGATCGCGCGTCCCGATCGTCGCAGATGACGGGCATGGCCGCTATCCCCTAGGTTGCTGGACATGCGCATCAACGTCGCCGAGCACCCTTTGATCGCGCACAAGCTGACGACGCTTCGTGACGAGCGCACCCCATCTCCCACGTTCCGGCAGCTCGTCGACGAGCTCGTCACGCTGTTGGCGTACGAGGCGACGCGTGATGTCCGCATCGACGCCGTCACCATCCAGACCCCGGTGGCGCCGGCGGCCGGGGTGAAGCTCGCCTCACCGAAGCCGCTCGTCGTCCCGATACTTCGGGCCGGGCTCGGGATGCTCGACGGCATGATGCGCCTGCTGCCGACCGCCGAGGTCGGTTTCCTCGGGATGATCCGCAACGAAGAGACGCTGCAGGCCTCCACGTACGCGGAACGGCTCCCCGAAGACCTGTCCATGCGTCAGTGCTACGTCCTCGACCCAATGCTCGCCACCGGCGGGACGCTATCGTCGGCGATCGGCTTCCTGGTGGACCGCGGCGCCGACGACATCACCGCGATCTGCCTGCTGGCCGCGCCGGAGGGGTGCGCGCGACTCGAGCGCGACCTCACCGGGATACACATACCCGTCACGATCGTCACCGCGGCGATGGACGAGAGCCTGAACGAGAAGGGCTACATCGTGCCGGGCCTCGGCGACGCCGGGGACAGGTTGTACGGCCTCGCCGGATGACCCTCACAGGTCACAACCGGTTCATAGCGCCTTGACCGCCGCGAGCAGCTTGGACATCGTGTCGCGGGCGTCCCCGAACAGCAGAGTGGTCTTGGGGTCGAACAACAGCTCGTTCTCGATGCCGGCGAAGCCGGGCCGCATCGACCGCTTCATGAAGACGACCTGCTGCGCGTGGTCGGCATGCAGGATCGGCATCCCGTAGATCGGCGCACCGGGGGTCGACCGTGCGGCCGGGTTCACCACGTCGTTGGCCCCCACGACGAGCACAACATCGGTCTGCTTGAACTCCCCGTTGATCTCGTCCATCTCCTTCAGCTGCTCGTACGGCACCTGCGCCTCGGCGAGCAGCACGTTCATGTGGCCGGGCATCCGGCCGGCCACCGGGTGGATCGCGTAGTCCACCCTGATGCCTCGCTCGGTCAGCACGTCGACGAGGTCCCGCAACGTGTGCTGAGCCTGGGCGACGGCGAGGCCGTACCCGGGGACGATGATCACCCGCTGGGCGTACGCGAGCAGGATCGCGATGTCCTGAGGGGAGCCGGACCGGACCGGCCGGTCGCTGATCTCGCCGGCACCCTGCGTGGAGCCCCCCTTGAGCGCACCGAACAGGATGTTGGCCACCGAGCGGCCCATCGCGTCGGCCATCAGCAGCGTCAGCAGCGTGCCGGAGGCCCCGACCAACGTGCCGGCGACGAGCAGCAGGGTGTTCTGGAGGACATACCCGCCGGCGGCGACCGTCAGCCCGGTGAAGGCGTTGAGCAGGGAGATCACGATCGGCACGTCGGCGCCGCCGACCGGCAGCACCAGCAGGACACCGAGGCCCAGCCCCACCAGACCGAGCACGATGCCGACCCAGATCGCCGGACGTGCCACGAGCAGCACCGAGAGCAGCAGCGCAGCGATGATGGAGCCACCGAACAGCACGGGCAGCGCGGGGAACGTCACCGGCCGGGTGGTCATGAGCTCCTGGAGCTTGGCGAACGTGACCAGTGACCCCGCCAGGCTGACCGCTCCCACCGCGATTGTGAACGCCGTCGCGATCAGGTGGAAGGTGGGGACGTCGCCCCCGGCGTTGTCGACATCGACAAGTCCGACAAGCTCCAGCGTCGCCACGAGCGCGGCCGCACCGCCGCCGACTCCGTTGAACAGGGCAACAAGTTGCGGCATCTGGGTCATCTGGACCCGTTGCGCCCCCACCACGCCGAGCCCGGTGCCGAGGGCCATCGCCACCAGAATCAGTGCCTTGTGGTCGAGGTCCTGGGCGAAGAAGACCGTGACGCAGGCAAGCACCGCACCAGCGGCGCCGATCAGGTTCCCGTTCCGGGCGGTCTTCGGAGACGACAGCCCCTTCAACGCGATGATGAAGCAGACGGCCGCCAGCAGGTAGCTGAGCTGAACCCAGGTCGACGTCATGCTTCCGGTCCTGGACGCCTGCGTCCGCGGAACATCTGCAGCATCCGGTCCGTCACCACGAAGCCGCCGACCATGTTGACCGACGCCAGTACGACCGCGACGAGTCCGACCGTGGTCTCCAACCAGCCGGACGCGATGCCGGTCACGATGATCGCGCCGATCAGGATCACGCCGTGAATGGCGTTCGCACCGGACATCAGCGGCGTGTGCAATGTCGACGACACCTTCGAGATGACCTCGATGCCGACGAAGATGCTCAGCACGAAGATCGTCAGCCAGGTGGTGGGCTCGTTCATGATGCGGCGCCTCCCAGGAGCTCGCGGCTGGGCTCATGGTTGATCCGGCCGGCATGGGTCACGCAGCTACCGGTGACGACCTCGTTGTCGAAGTCGGGGGCGAAGGTGCCGTCCTTGGTCATCAGCGTGAGCAGGTTCAGGATGTTCTGGGCGTACAGCCGGCTCGACGGACCCGGCATCTGCGAGGGAACGTTGAAGGCCCCCCACACGTCCGCGTGGCCGATACGCACTGTCTCCCCGGGGACCGCGCCCTCGACGTTCCCGCCGGACTCGGCTGCGAGGTCAATCACGACCGAGCCCGGCTTCATCCCCTCGACCATGCTGCGAGTGACCAACATCGGTGCCTGGCGTCCCGGGACCGCCGCGGTGGTGATCAGCGCGTCGGCAGCGGCGATGTAGGGCGCCAGCAGGTCGCGCTGCCGGGCCGCTCGGTCCTCGGTCATCTCACGGGCGTAGCCGCCCGCGCCCTCCAGCGTCTCCAGCTCCAACTCGATCGCCACCGCGCCCATCGACCGGATCTCGTCGGCAGCGGCGGCCCGCACGTCGTACGCCCGGACCACCGCACCCAGCCGCTTGGTCGTCGCGATCGCCTGGAGGCCGGCGACGCCGGCCCCGAGCACGACCACCTCCGCCGGCCGGACTGTCCCCGCCGCGGTCATGTTGAGCGGGAAGAACCGTCGCAGCCGCTCGGCGGCGACGATCGCGCACCGGTAGCCGGCGACCAGCGCCTGGGACGAGAGCGCATCCATCGACTGGGCCCGCGAGATCCGGGGCACCAGCTCCATCGAGAACGCGGTGACGCCGCGATCGCGAAGGATGCGAATCAGGTCCGGCGACTGCGCCCATGGGAGGAACGAGATCGTGGCCACGCCGTCGCCGATCCGCTGCACCTTGCTGATCTCCATGGGCTGGACCGAGAGCACCAGCCCGGCGCCGTCGATCGCGGCCGCCTCGACCGTGGCGCCCGCTTCGCGGTACCCGTCGTCGTCGAAGTCTGCCCGCTCGCCGGCCCCCGGCTCGACGCTCACCTGATATCCCAGGTCGACCAGCTTGCCGACCGTTTCGGGCACCATCGCGACGCGGCGCTCGCCTTCGCGCGACTCCTTGACCACCACAACCCTCACGGGCTGCAACTTAGAGCACGGGACGCCAGCAGCTGAGCACCCACTCCCCCTTGGCCGGCCCTGTCCGGCCGGATCGACTGTCCGGCTCGGTTGATAGTTCAGGGTTGAACTACATTGCCATCATGTGCTCCCCATACGATGCCCAGCCTCCCGACCTCGCCGAGGGAGCCGAGCGGCCGACCGGCGAGCGCCTGCTGCTGACCTCGGCCGACGGCACCGACTTCGCCGCCTACCATGCGTCCGCGCCGACCCCCAGCGGCTCCGCGGCTGTGGTCCTGCCGGACGTTCGGGGCCTCTTCTCGTTCTACGAGCGGTTGGCGGAGAACCTGGCGGCCTGCGGCGTCGATGCGATCGCGATCGACTACTTCGGCCGTACGGCCGGCACGGAGCTCCCCCGACCGGCCGACTTCGACTTCATGCCGCACGTGGGACGGACGACACCGGAGAACATTCGGGATGACGTCGCTGCCGCGCTGGCCCGACTGCGGGAGACCACGGACACGGCCCGGATGTACAGCGTCGGTTTCTGCTTCGGCGGGGCGAACTCGTTCAACCTGGCGTGGAGAGGGCTGGCGATGGCCGGCGTAGTCGGCTTCTACGGGCGACCTCGCGACCCACGGCCAGGACACCCGAGCGCGCTGGACCACGTTGAGGAGTTCGCCTGTCCCGTGCTCGGGTTGTTCGGCGGTGCCGATCAGGGGATCCCGGTCGCCGATGTACGAGAGTTCGACGAGGCGCTGACCAAGGCCGGCGTGGACCATGAGATCGAGATCTACGAAGGGGCACCGCACAGCTTCTTCGACCGGAGCTTCGATGAGCACCGCGAGGCCTGCGAGGACGCGTGGCGTCGCATGCTGACCTTCATGAATGCCCGATGAATGCTCAAATGGGTGTCACTGGCCCTTTAGTCGGCTTGTCCGATTAGCCTGTCTGAACATGATCAACTACTCTGAGTAATAGTTACTCGACCGCCTGGTGATGGCTCTGTCGACGAATGCCGTCAATTAATGCATTCGTTCCCGCGCAAGCAACCGGCCGGCGTATTCTTCCTGCGCGGGGCGCGCCATTACCGAACGTTGCACTCACGCAACTCGGCAGGAGCGTGTGATGACCATCGCGTCGCCCGACATCTTCCACGTGCTGGCCGCTTTGGCCGCCCTGTTGGTGTTTGCTCACGCGGGGGGTCTCCTCGCGGCTCGATGCGGTCTGCCTCCGATAGTCGGGGAGCTCGCGGGTGGTGTGGTGTTGGGCGCCACTGTGCTGGGCCGGATCTGGCACGCCGGTTCGGTGTGGATGTTCCCTGCTGTGCCACAGTCCGGCGCGGTGCCGCCGGTCTTGCCCGTCCTCGCCTTCTGCGGCCAGCTCGGTTTGCTGCTGCTGATGTTCGTCGGCGGTCTCGGGATGCGCCGCCTCTTCACCCGCGAGGACGTCAAGGCTGTCGGCTGGATTTCCGGTCTGGGTGTGCTCGTGCCGGTGATTGCAGGACTGCTCTTCTTCCGCGTCGAGGATTTGCACGAATACCTCGGCCCAGCGAAGTCCGAGCCGGCGTTACAGATCGTGCTCATTGCTGCGCTCGCGGTTACCAGCATCCCGGTGATCACCCGGATCTTCATCGACCTCGGGCTGATGGAGACACGCCTGGCGCGAATCGTGCTGTCAGTCGCCGTGCTCGAGGACGTTCTGCTGTACATCGGCATCTCGCTGGCGGTGGGCATGGCCAACGGGAAGGCGAACCCCGACTCGTCGATCCCGACGTATCTGCATCTGGATCCGTCCGGGATTCCCTTCATCGCATGGCATGTCTCAGCAAGCCTTCTGCTGCTTGTCGCCGCATCAGTCGGTGCCAGGGTGCTGCCATCGCGCGCGCGGCGCGGCCGTAACCCGGTCTCCCGGCGGAGCCCTATCGGGTGGACCGTCGCCTTCCTGTTCGCGGTGACGTTGCTGGCGATGCTTCTCGGGCTGGCGCCGATCTTCGGCGCGCTCGTCGCGGGCATCAGTGTGGCCAGGGACGTTCGCCCGGAGTTTGTGGTGGCAAGGCGGCAGATCGAGAGCTTCGCCATGGCCACGTTCATACCGATCTACTTCGCACTCATCGGTGTGTCACTGGACTTCATCGCCGAGTTCGACTGGGAGTTCACACTCGGGCTGCTGGTCGTCGGCACTGTAGTCAAGTTCTTCGCATCGCTGGCCGGCGCGCGCATCGCCGGTGAACGACCGCCAATGGCGAGGGCACTGGCCGTCAGCGTCAACGCCCGTGGCGGTCCGGGCATTGTGCTCGCCACAACCGCATTCGCCGCCGGAATAATCGAGGTCAGGGCCTTCACCGGACTGATCGTTCTAGCACTCGTGACCTCGGTCTGTGCCGGGATCTGGCTCGCCTGGATGTTGCGTGCAGATCCTGAGACGGAGCGGCACATCCGCAGCGACCACTCCGGGGTGGTACCACCCGTGGCGAGCGGAGACGCCGGCATCGAGACACTGCGTTCCTAACCCGCTGCCATTTGCTTGAGCCTGAAGAGGGCTGCGGCTGCGGTGCTGCTCCTTACCATGTGCTACGGATTTCTTACCCGCTGTATGCGTCGACACGACTCACCATAAGTCCAGGCATTCCAAACACGAATTTCATTGACGCTGCGTATTTCGCGTGCCAAGGTTTTCTCCTTATCGACGGAGGAACTATCTTGTCCGCTCGCTTTAGCCGGTCTTTGACCGTACCCAGGGCCCTCTTGTGCGCGACGCTGCTGGGGTCGACATTTCTGGCGGCGGAGTCCCCCGCCTTATCCGCCTCTGCCCCAGACGCGTCCCGCTCTTCGGCGGCTGCAGCGCACGTGTGTGGTGGCTTGACACCGGATGCCCTTTACTCCGAGGACGCTGCCGTGCTCGGGGTCCCGCACGCCTGTGAGCACCTGAGGGGCCGCAAGGAAGCGAAGAGCCAGACGCCGGCGGAGAAGGCCGCGGCTGCTCGGGCGTTCCACGCCGCTTACGAGCAGGCCGTAGCCGCGCTCGGCACCACCGATCCCGCCGTCATCGGGAGCTGGAGCACGGCGACGAACCCCGGTACGAAGACGGTCGGCATCAGCGCCGTTCTGCTGCACACCGGAAAGGTGTTGTTGTTCGGCGGCAAGTACAAGTCCACCGACAAGAACACGGCAGCCTACCTGTACGACCCGGTGACGAAGACCGGACATGAAGTGCCGGCACCGGCAGCGGTGTTCTGCGGAGCGGTGACTCAGCTCAGTGATGGAAGAGTGCTCTCGTCCGGCGGAGCCAACCCGGTTCCGAAGGGAATCGTCGACCTCTGGTTGTTCGACCCGATCTCCGAACAGTGGACTCGGCAGCCGAACACGCCCCTGGGGCGCTACTACCCGACCTCGACCAAGCTCGCCGACGGGCGCATCGTCATCACAGCCGGCAACGAGCTGAACGGAACGACTCCGAATCCCACCGTCGAGGTCTACACCCCACCGGCGGCAGGAGGAGCCCTCGGAACCCTGGAGGTCGTGGGTCCCAACCACGTCACGGGTTATTACCCGCGCCAGTGGGTCATGCCCGACGGGAAGATGCTGCAGGTCGAGGGCCTGAAGTCCTACCAGCTTGACCCGGCGACCTGGTCGTGGACCACCCTGAAGTCGCTGCCCGGCGGTGACGGGGCCGGATCCGCCGGGCTGATGCTCCCGGCCGGACCAGCGGGGTCCTCCCGGGTGATGATGGTCGGCGGACTCACCAAGGGCGCCGCCGTGGCGTCGACCGAGAAGTACGACTACAGCAACCCGACGGCGGGCTGGTCGCTCGGTACGCCGATGCCGACGGCACGTGCGCACGTCAATCTCGTGCAGGTGCCGGACGGATCTGCCATCGCAATCGGCGGGAACAGCTCCGGCCTGTACAACACCGGCCAGACCCAGACGATGTCCTTCGACCCGGCGACGGGTACCTGGACAAACCTGGCTGTCCAGTCGGTCCGCCGTGCCTACCACTCCACCGCCCTGTTGCTTCCCGACGGACGCATCATGTCGGCAGGAGACACCGGCGCCGGCGGAGGTCGGCAGCTGATCGACTACTACTCACCGCCATATCTGTTCCAGGGCCCCCGCCCGGTGATCGACTCTGCACCGACGCGAGTCGACTACGGCGCCGGCTTCTCGATCGCGACCTCCGGAGCGGCCGTGACACGTGCCGTTCTGATGGCTCCCGGCGCGACCACGCACGCCGACGAGATGAACGCGCGGCATGTCGAGCTCGCCGTTACGCCGACGAGCACTGGATTCAACGCCACCGCGCCCACGTCGCAAGTCGCGCCGCCCGGCTACTACATGCTCTTCGTCCTCACCGCCACTGGTGTGCCGTCGACTGCGACGTGGGTCCATGTCGGCCCGTAGTCACTCGGGGCGATAGATCACGCGCTCAGCCACGATTGACAGTGGCACGGTAGCGACCCACTTGGCCGATTCTTGCATACTCTCTGAGTGTGACCGGCTACTCTGAGTTATGAGTATCTGGTACACGGGCGACGATCCGTGGGCAGAAGAGGATGCTGCGAAACGGCGAGTCCGCGTGGACTACCAGCATCCCGACGCACCGCGGGCCCCGGTTTCCGGGCCCAAGGAACAGAGACCGGCCACGGATACGGCGGGCGCGCGAGGCACAGGGCCCAGCGCCCGCGCCGAGGTATGAGCTAGCCACTGCCGCGGTGCAGCGGCGACCCCGGCGTTGCGGGGGACGAACGCCGGGGCCTCGGTCGTCTCGACCAGCAGGTCGTCGGACGACCTGGCATAGACGTTCCCTCCGCCTCCAGCCGGCAAACCTCCCATGTGTGCGCTGGACCAAAACCTGAACACTGCCGGCCACAGTGATCCTCAGCGAGCGGGGGTCGGTCCGCTTGCTCCACGACGGCCGGTTGGCTTAACCGTCGGCTGGAGGTCCGCCGCTGAGACACGGTGAGGTCGGCGACGGAGAAGGTCAAGGAGCTCGATGTCGGCCAGCTCCTCGTATCCCCCGCCAGGGGTGATCCGCACCCAGCAACGCTGCTGAAGACTCAACGACACACCTACCGCCGGCCGGCTCAGCGCCGACCGGCTTCAGATCGGAGACCCAGATGGCTGACACCGAAAGCCCGGTTGCAGACACCCTCGCAATGATGACGGCGATCTCTATCGAAAACAGTGGGCTCCCCGATCGCGAACTCATGCTGGCCCGGATCGCTGCGCTGGTAGCGGTCGATGCCCCGCCTGCCTCCTATGTGATGAACGCCGGAGCAGCAGTGGACGCCGGTGTCACTCTTGAGGACGTCCAGAGCCTGCTCGTCGCGGTTTCCCCCATTGTCGGCACGGTCCGCGTGTTGTCTGCATCGGTGAACCTGGCCAAGGGGATTGGTTTCGCCATCGATCTGATCGAGGCCGAACTCGAGGCCGAGGAAGCCGACCAGATCTGACCCGCAATGGGCCAACCGGCCGAGGTGCCCCGAGCGCACCTGAGCAACTTCGGCGTTTACGCCAGCCTCCTTGGCCTGCAGGAGGTCGTCGAACCCGTTCTCGCGGCCGGCGATCGCCAGGCTGGCCATGAGCCGCTCGACAACGCCATGGCCGACTTCGCCGAGGCCTACGCCGCGCTGAACGAACGCGACCACAAGTCGCTCGTCAACGCGATCTCCTCCGGACGGGTCACCGCACAAACCGGCCCCTAGCATCCGGTACCGGCTGACCGTGGCGATGGTTCCCGCCATAAACGTGCCGATTCAGTAGTGGGCCGGTTCAGTAGTAGTAGGGGTATTCCGACCAGTCCGGCATCCGCTTCGCCAGAAACGCGTCCCGCCCCTCGGCGGCCTCGTCCGTACCGTAGGCGAGCCGCGTTGCTTCACCGGCGAAGAGCTGCTGTCCGACCAGCCCGTCATCGATCATGTTGAACGCGTACTTCAGCATCCGCACGGCGGTCGGCGACTTGCCGTTGATTCTGGCTGCCCAGGCCAGCGCGGTGGACTCCAGCTCGTCATGTGGTACGACGGCGTTCACCATGCCCATCCGGTACGCGGCCGCCGCGTCGTACTCGTCACCGAGGAAGAAGATCTCCCGAGCGAACTTCTGACCGACCTGGCGAGCGAGGTACGCCGATCCGAAGCCCGCGTCGAACGACGCGACGTCGGCGTCGGTCTGCTTGAACCGGGCATGCTCGGCACTGGCGATGGTCAGGTCGCAGACGACGTGCAGGCTGTGACCGCCGCCGGCCGCCCAGCCGGGCACGACGCAGATGACGACCTTCGGCATGAAGCGGATGAGCCGCTGACACTCCAGGATGTGCAGCCGGCCGAGCCTGGCCGCGTCGACCGTGTCGGCGGTCTCGCCCTCGGCGTACTGATAACCGGCCCGTCCCCTGATGCGCTGGTCACCGCCGGAGCAGAACGCCCACCCTCCGTCGCGCGGTGACGGACCGTTGCCCGTGAGCAGGATGCATCCCACTCCCGGCGACATCCGCGCGTGCTCCAGCGCGGCATACAGCTCGTCGACCGTGTGCGGCCGGAAGGCGTTCCTGACCTCTGGTCGGTCGAACGCGATGCGAACCGTGCCCTGGTCGACGGCGCGGTGGTACGTGATGTCGTGGAGGTCCTCGAATCCGGGCACAGGTTCCCAGGCGGAGGGATCGAAGGTCTCGGAGACGGTCTGCGGCATGCCGCCGAGGATAGGTGACCCGACGACGGTTCGACCTGCTGGTCAGACGCGGGCAACCTCAGCAGCGGGCGCGGACCGCTCCTGCGACCGCACCCTCCCGCGGGCGAGCAGGAAGTAGCCGACGAAGCACACCACGAACGCCACGGCCACACCTAGGTTCGCCCCGCCCCAGGTTCCGGTCTTGCCGCCCAGACCGAAGGGGTCGAGCAGGTAGCCCTCCCAGCCGAAGCCGTCGGCGAAGTTGACCACTAATCCCCAGCCGAGCCCGGTCGCAATGACCATCAGCCCGATAGACAGCCAGTTGACCGAGCCGTAACGACCGCGCGGGTCAAAGAGGGCGGCGTCGTCGTAGTCCTGCTTGCGCAGAGCAAGGTCGGCGAGGAAGATCCCGCACCACGCCGTGATCGGTACTCCCAGCGTGATCAGGAACCCCTGGAAGGGTCCGATGAAGTCCTGCGCGTACCAGACGACGTAAATCGACCCGATGATCATCAACACGCCGTCGAGCGCGGCTGCCATCCAGCGCTGCACCGGTAGGCCGAGGGCCAGCAGAGTGAGACCGGAGGAGTAGATGTCGAGCACGGCGCCTGCCACCAGGCCGGCCACGGCGACGATCGCGTACGGCAGCAGGTACCCGGTGGGAAGCAGGTCTGCTAGCGCCCCAATGGGGTCCGTCCCGATCTTGTCGATGAGGTCAGGGCGCGATCCGATCAGCAGCAGCCCGTACACAAGGAGAACGACCGGTGCGATGGCGCTTCCGAAGACCGTCCAGCCGACGACGGCCCCGCTCGATGACGAGCGGGGCAGGTACCGAGAGTAGTCCGCGGCAGAGTTGGTCCAGGACAACCCGAAAGCCGTCATCATCAAGAGCAACGCGCCGATGACGGCGGTCCGCGAGCCGGACACCATGCTGTCAACTTTGTTGAAGTCGATCTCGTCGACGGTCAGCGCAATGTAGCCGAGCGTCATGATGACCGTGGCGATGGTGAGCCAGCGCTGCAGCCGCATGATCACCTCGAAGCCAAGGATCCCCGCGAGCACGATGACCCCGACAACCACCAGGAAGGCAATGACCTTTGTCGAGTTGCCGGAGCTCCATTCCAGATCCTGGAAGATGGTAGCGGTGGCGAGTACCGACAACGAGACCAGCACGATCTCCCAGCCGACAAGGATCAGGTAGCTCACTAGACCGGGCAGCGCGTTGCCGATCACCCCGAACGATGCACGCGACAGGATCATCGTCGGGGCCGACCCCCGCTTGCCCGCCAGAGACACCAGACCGACGAGAACGAACGACAGGACCGTTCCCACCACGGACGCGAAGAGCGCCTGCCAGATGCTCAGGCCGAAATAGAGGACATAGGCGGCGTACGCGAGACCGAGCACCGAGATGTTGGCAGCGCACCAAGGCCAGAACAGATCTCGCGGATGACCATGCCGCTCTGACTCCGGAATGACATTGCGCCCGTTCTGCTCGACCGCGAATGCATTGCCCTGGTTCTGGGTCCTGTATCCGGTCTGCACCGTTGGATCAATGCTCATCTGACATCCTCCACAGCGGCGGTACCTCAATATTCGCGCCAAACGAGCGATTCGCAATCATGGCGCAGCGCTGGCATGCGACGGAATCGTCGCCGGGCTATCCCGCCGGCCGTCATCGCACGATCCTGAGGTTGAAGGCGGCGCCGCCGACAGTGGTCATCAACCGCAGCCACAACGGCAGCCACATCTCCACCCCCCTGGCCCCGCTCAGGTCGCCGAGGTCGATGATGTCGCGCCAGCCGAGGTCGCGAAGCAGCCCGACGACGACGGCGCGGGCGGCGTCGTCGTTCCCGGCGACGAAGACGGACGTGTCGCCGTCCCCCACGCTGTCCGGGGCGACCATCACTGACGCGTTCATCGTGTTGAGGCTCTTCACCACCCGGGCTTCGGGGAACGCCCGCTGGATCTGCTCGGCGAGCGAGTCGGTGTCCTTGACCGTCAGCGTCGGCGGAAACCCCCGGGACATGTCGAGCGGGTTGGCGACGTCGAGGACCACCTTGCCGGCGAGGTTGTCCATCCCCGCGTCACCGAGGACCGAGAGCGACGCGGCGCCGTTCGTCGCATTGACGATGACCTCGGCACCCGCGGCGGCCTCGGCGAAGGTGTCGAGGGTGATGTCGTCAGCCGCCAGCCAGTCCTCCCGTCGGCGGGTCTGCGCAGGGTCGCGGGTACCGACCACGACGGAGTGGCCAACGCCGGCCAGCCCCCGGGCGAGCGTCCGCCCGACCGAACCGGTTCCCAGCACCGCGATGTCCATACCGCCACGCTAGCGGTGCCCGGCGCGTCGGGCAGGTGGGCCAGTTGGCGCATACCCCTGACAGGAGAGTTCCTACGGTCTGTAATGAGGTGACTACAAAAGGTAGGAGTTGGTGGGGGATCCGTGAAGTCAGCCACGCGACATCTGCTGAACAGGTTCAGCTACTCGGCGACGCCCGAGCTGGGCAGGCAGTTGGAGTCGCACGGCGGAGGCGCCCGCTGGCTCGAGCACCAGCTCCACCCCGACACGATCGACGACGCCATCGCCGGCGGCATGCGGTCGTGGTTTCCCGATCTGGCCATCTCACCGACCAGGATGGGCGCGCTGAAAGCGTCCGGCCATCTCAACCCTGCAGATGTGATGGGAGACCTCGCCCGGTGGACGCTGCTCCGCCGGATCTACAGTCGCCGCCAGGTCCAGGAGGTCATGACCGACTTCTGGTCGAACCTGCTGCACATCACCTCGCCGAGTGACAAGGCGTGGCCGTACCGGATCACGTACGACACGACTATCCGCCGGCATGCGCTCGGCCGGTTCGACAGCATGCTGTACGCGGCGATCACGCATCCGGCGATGGCCTGCTACCTCGACAACGCGAAGTCCACTGCCCGCAGCCCCAACGAGAACCTCGGCCGCGAGCTCCTCGAGCTGCATACGGTCGGTCGGCTGGCCGGATACAGCGAGGACGAGGTGGTCAGTTCGGCGTACATCCTCACCGGTTGGCACGTCGACATGTTCAACTCCTGGAAGGCGTCCTACCGACCCGACGACCACTACGTCGGCAAGGTGTCCGTACTCGGGTTCAGCCAGGCCAACAAGGCACACGACGGACGCCAGCTCACCAAGGACTACCTGCACTACCTGGCACACCATCCCGCGACCGCGCGTCGCGTCGCACTGCGGCTGGCCACCCGGTTCATCTCCGACACACCGTCGGACAAGGTCGTCTCGGATCTCGCCGGGGTCTTCAGCCGTTCCGGCACCGACATCAAGGCAACGCTGCGCGCGCTTGCTCGCCACCCGGAGTTTCTCGCGTCGGCGGGCCGGAAGGTTCGCACGCCGACCGAGGACCTGGTCGCGACCATGCGGGCGATCGGGGTCAGGGCCCGCAAGCCGTCGGGCAAGGACACCGACTTCGCGGTCGCCCTGCTGTGGGAGTCGGAGGCGATGGGACAGAAACCGTTCGCCTGGACCCGACCGGACGGGTTCCCGGACGTCGCTGACGCCTGGTCGTCGGTCAGTCGCATCCTCGGCTCGTGGCAGGTCCACTACAACGCGGCCGGTGCCTGGTACCCGAAGACGGCGGTGCGCTTCCGCACCGTGCACGAATGGATGCCGAGGCTCCCGGCCCACTTCGACGGCGTCCTCGACCACGTCTGCCGACAGGTGATCTCACGCCCGGCCTCGAGTCGGCTGCTCGCCGCGTGCTGCGCGGCCACCGGGATCCGCCCGCACGAGCGGATCCACTCCGGCCACCCGCTGTTGACGTTCAAGTTCCCCCGCATGCTGCACACCGTTCTCGACAGCCCCAGCCACATGACCAAATGAGGGAGACCATGGACGAGCCCGCGGGCTGCGAGGAGTGCGACAGCGCATCCGGACTGGGCCGGCGGGCGTTCCTCGGGCTTTCCGCAGCCGCGGGAGCGGGCGTGGTGGCGACGACGACCGGAGGCCTGTTCCGCCAGGTGGTGTTTGCCGCCGGCGGCAAGGCCCACAACGTGATCATCGTGCTGAGCCTGCGCGGTGGAGCCGATGGCCTGTCCCTGGTGGTGCCGCACGGCGATCCCGGCTACATGCAGGCCCGGCCACGCCTCGGCATCCCGGCCAGCAAACTCGTCGCGACCGGCAACATGTTCGGGCTGCATCCTCATCTGGCCCCGCTGGCGCCGATGTGGGCCAACGGCACGTTCGGCGCGGTGCACGCCGTGGGTCTGCCGAAGCCGAACCGCAGCCACTTCGCCGCGCTGGAGGCGATCGAGGACGCCAACCCCGGGTCGAGCGAGCGCCGCGGCTGGTTGAACCGGCTGATCGAGCTCGACCGCGATAACCGACCGCAGCAGGCCGTCCAGCTCGGTGACTCGATGGTTCCGACGTCCCTCTACGGCCCGGCACCGGTGCTCGCGACCACCCTGCTCAGCAACCTCACGATGCCCGGACCGAGCGAGCGTGACGCCCATGCCGCCCGGGTCCGGGCCATGCACCGGCTGTGGGACAAGGAGCCCGGCGCGCTTGGCCGGGGAGCCCGTTCCGCGATGTCGAGCGTGAAGTCGCTGAAGGCGCTGGCAAGGAACCACAGCGCCCCGCACAACGGCGCGAGGTATCCGGTCGGCGAGTTCGGCCGCTCCCTTGCCGACACCGCTCGACTGATCCGGGCCGACGTCGGCGCCGAGGTCGTCACCGTCGACTACGGGAACTGGGACATGCACGTCGGTCTGGGCACTCTGGCCAGCGGCCGGATGCTCACGCTGGCCGACGAGCTCGGTCGCGGGCTGGCGGCGTTCTTCAGGGATCTCGGTCCGAAGGCGTCGAGGGTCACCGTGGTGACGCTCAGCGAGTTCGGCCGCAGGGTCTCCGAGAACGGTGACTTCGGGCTCGACCATGGGTACGGGAACGTCATGCTGCTGCTCGGTGCCGGCGTCAAGGGCGGGCAGGTGCACGGCAAGTGGCCGGGCCTGAAGTCGGGGTCGCTGATCGACGGCGACCTCGCCGTCACCCGCGACTACCGCAGCGTGCTGGCAGAGGTGGTCGGGTCACGATTCCCCGCACTCAGCCTCAGCAAGGTGTTCCCCGGGTTCACCCGCGAACCGATCGGAGCCATGCGGCTGTAACCGCCGCAACAACGCTGTCCGGATCCGGGGCAGGCGCCGGGGGCGAGGTCGACCTTGGGGAGCCGGACCTATGGGTAGGGTTCCCGGCGTGGACAGGGGCACCGACGAGCTGGTTGCCGCTCTGCGCCGGGCTGGGCTCAGTGGAGTCGACGACAGCCCGCTGCGACGCTCGCTGTACGCGTCGGACGCGTCGCTGTACCGGGTGGCACCTCGCGTCGTCGTCGTGCCGCGGCACACCGACGAGCTGGTCGCGGCGCAGTCGGTGTGCCGCGAGCTGCGTGCGCCGCTGACCATGCGTGGAGCGGGCACCTCGATCGCCGGCAACGCCGTCGGACCGGGTGTCGTCGTCGACACCAGCCGGCACCTGCACCGGATTCTCGACGTCGATGCGGGCTCGCGTACGGCACTGGTCGAGCCGGGGGTCGTCCAGTCCTCGCTGCAGAGTGCCGCCGGCCGCTTCGGTCTGCGCTTCGGTCCCGACCCGTCAACGCACGATCGGGCCACGCTCGGCGGCATGGTCGGGAACAACGCCTGCGGCTCCCGCAGTCTCGGGTATGGACGCACCAGCGACAACGTGCTCGGGCTGGACGTGCTCACCGGGGGCGGAGAGCGGCTACGCCTGGGTACGCTCGCCCGCGGCGGCGAGTCCGAGGCCGACGTGCTCGGTGGATTGCGCCGGTTGGTGGCAGCCGACCTGTCGGTCATCCGCACCGAGCTCGGCAGGTTCGGCCGCCAGGTCTCGGGCTACTCCCTCGAACACCTGCTCCCCGAGCGCGGCTTCGACGTGTCCCGCGCACTGGTCGGCAGCGAGGGGACCCTGGCGGTCACGATCGCCGCCCGGGTGCGGCTGGTTGTCGAGGATCCCGTCCGCGTACTGGTGGTGCTCGGCTACCCGTCGATGGTCGATGCCGCCGATGCGGTTCCTGCGATCCTCCCGCACCGACCGGTGGCGTGCGAGGGTCTCGACGCACGCATCGTCGACGTCGTCCGCGGCCGCTTCGGCTCCTCCTCCATCCCTCCGCTGCCGCATGGATCCGGCTGGCTGATGGTCGAACTGGTCGGGGACGACCCCCGTGAGCTGGGTTCGGCCGCCCGACGCCTTGCCTCCGACGCAGCAGCGCTCGAGGCCATCGTCGTCGACGACCCGGCGGCTGCCCGGGCGCTCTGGCGGATCCGGGAGGACGGTGCCGGCCTGTCCGGGCGGACCGCGGACGGCGACCCGGCATACCCGGGCTGGGAGGACGCCGCGGTTCCTCCCGAGCTGCTCGGCGTCTATCTTCGCGAGTTCGAGGAGCTGATGAGCTCCCACCGGCTCACCGGGGTGCCGTACGGCCACTTCGGCGAGGGCTGCCTGCACATCCGGATCGACTTCCCGCTGCAGGCCCGCGGCGGCAGGGCGGCGTTCCGCGACTTCCTCCGCGAAGCGGCCATACTGACCGCCCGGCACGGCGGAACGATGTCCGGTGAGCACGGCGACGGTCGGGCCCGCAGCGAGCTGCTGCCATTCATGTACACGCCGGCGATGATCGCCCTGTTCGAGCGGGTCAAGGCGGTCTTCGACCCCGACGCCATCCTGAACCCCGGTGTCATCGTGCGACCGGCAGCGACGGACGACGACATCCGGGTGGTGACTGCGCCGGCCGTGCGCCGCCGTGAGCTGCCGACGCTCGGGTTCTCGTACGCGCACGACCGTGGCGACCTGTCGATGGCCGTCCACCGCTGTTCCGGGATCGCCCGCTGCCGCGTCGACAGCACGTCGACGCAGGTGATGTGCCCGTCCTTCGTGGCGACCAGGGACGAGAAGGACTCCACCCGCGGTCGCGCCCGGGTGCTGCAGGACGCCGTCGCCGGCCAGCTCGGGCCCGACGGGTGGCGGACCCAGGCTCTGCACGATGCCCTCGACCTCTGCCTGTCGTGCAAGGGGTGCGCGGCCGACTGTCCTACCGGGATCGATATGGCGGCCTACAAGGCGGAATGGCTTCACCAGCGGTACCGCCGGCGACTGCGACCACGTTCCCACTACGCGCTCGGCTGGTTGCCGGTGTGGGCCCGGCTCGTGGAACGTGGCCCGGCCCCGCTCGCACGCGTCGCCGATGCCGCGATGCGGTCGCCTGCTCTGCATCCGTTCCTGACCGCGGCTGCCGGTGTCGACCGGCGGCGCCCGCTTCCCGCCTTCGCGAGACAGAGCTTCCGTGGCTGGTTCGCCAGCCGCCCCCCTCACCCGCGCGACGGGCAAGGCGCGGTCGTGCTGTTCGTGGACACCTTCACCAACTACTTCTCCCCGGCCGTCGGGCGTGCCGCGGTGGCGGTCCTCGAGCATGCCGGCTACGCGGTGACGGTCACGAGCACGCCGGTGTGCTGCGGCCTTACGTGGATCTCCACCGGGCAGCTCGACGTCGCCCGCCGCCGGGTCCGGGCGACGGTTCGCGCCCTGTCGCCACATGTACGCGACGGTGAGCTGGTGGTCGGTCTGGAGCCATCGTGCACCGGCGTACTGCGTTCGGACGCGCTTGAGCTGCTCGAAGGGGCGGACCGCGACGCCGCCGGCGAGGTAGCGGGCGGCCACTCGGACCCTGGCCGAGCTGCTCGGCGAGACCGCGACCTGGTCACCACCCGACCTGTCGGCGACCACACATCGTGGCCCAGCCGCACTGTCATCATCACGCGGTGATGGGCTGGACCGCTGACGCCGAGCTGCTCCAACGGTCGTCGGCGACCGTCCAGCGGCTCGGCGGCTGCTGCGGTCTGGCCGGCAACTTCGGAGCCGAGGTCGGCCACTACGAGGTCTCCGTGGCGGTCGCGGAGCAGCAGCTGCTCCCGGCGGTGCGAGCCGCCGAGCCGGCCGACGTCATCCTCGCGGACGGCTTCAGCTGCCGCACCCAGGTGGAGTCGCTCACCGACCGGACCGGTGAGCACCTCGCGCAGCTGCTCGCCCGGCACCTCTAGGTCCGCACCGCGCTGGCGGCAACCTGGGCACATCCGGAACCAACGGGAGCGCGGCCGCGTCACACCGCCACCTGGTTGCCGACGGAGGACTCTCATGACCGCAGCGCGAGTACCCGAACTGAAGGCGACCAGGGCCAGATCGCCAAGACGCCGACTGGTCCGGCGGCTCGGTGCCGCTGCCTGCGTCCTCGCGTTGGCTCCCACCCTGAGTGCCGCAGCGGCAGAAGAGACAGGCAGCCCGGGAACGTCGGCGCGGCCGGTCTCCAAGCGGGCGTCCGCTATGGACCGCCACCCGTCCGGCTGACAACCACCTCTTTGACGATGGCGCTTGTCCCCTCCTCGGCGTGTTGGACGACCGGCCAGGAGGGCATCTGCTACGACGGCGCCCCGCCTAGTCCGCTGCCCTCGCTCGGTGGGTTGAGCGGCCCGGTTGAGCTTGTCTTCGCTCGCGACGGCTGGCACTTCCGTCTGACCGTCAAAGGCCAGAACGGTGACAGAACACGCATCGATCTGGTTCGGACCAGCCCACGCAGCTGGCGAGTGGCGTTGGGGTCACTTGCGCCTGGTCACTATCGCGCCGACTTGTTCGGACGCGGTCCGCAGGGCGATGTGGCCGCCGCGTTCGCCTTCACCCTGACCTGACACCCATGAGTCCGAGGGCGGCAGCCTCCTCCTCGAGCTCCTCGCGAACCCGCGGGTGCGCCGCATTGTCGATGAGGTGGCGCGCCTGAGCCCGTTCGTCGTGGCCGAACATCTCCGCGACGCCGTGCTCGGTCAGCACGGCTGTGTGCTGGAACGACGTGACCGGCTCGTCGACCATCGCCACGATGGTCGAGACGTCCGCCTTCGGGTGCCAGGACCGCAATGCCATCAGAGCCTGGCCGCCCACGGATTGCAGCGCGCCGACGGTGAAGTCGGTCTGCCCGCCGAAGCCTGAGTAGATCCGCGCACCGATGCGGGACGCGTTGGCCTGGCCGAACAGGTCCACCTGCAAAGCGGTGTTGATCGAGGTCATGGCTGGGTTGGCGGCGATGCGTGCCGGAGAGTTGGTGGTCTCCGAGCGGAGGATCTGCACGAGGGGGTTGCGGTTGACCCAGGTGTACAGGTCCGGTGAGCCGAGCAGGAACGACGCCGTGAGCACCGCGGTCTCGTCCAGGGCGTGGGCACGGTGCAGCTCGACCACGCCGTCGGAGAACATCTCGCTCCATACGGTCAGCCCGCGCCGACCGGCAAGTCCCGGCAACGTCGCGTCGGGGACCATGCCGATGCCCAGCTGCAGGGTCGCGCCGTCCGCGACGCGCGACGCCACCAGTTCGCCGATCCGCCGTGCCGCATCGTCCGGTGCGACGGCGGAAGGCGTGGCCAGCTCTTCGTCGGCCGAGATCGCATAGTCGACCGCGTCCGGATCCAGAATCCCGTCGCCGTAGGTCCACGGCATCTTGCTGTTCACTTGCGCGACGACCAGCCCGCCGCGCGCCCGGCAGGCCTCGATGGCAGCCGGGAGGATGTTCACCTCCGTACCCAGTGAGAACCTGCCCTCGTGCAGCGGCGCCACATTGACGCAGACGACGTTGGGCGGCAGGGTCGTCCCGAACAGCCGCGGAACCAAGGACAGTCGCGCGGGAACATAGGAGAGCGTCGGACTGCGCCGCACCGCCGGCCCGACGAACGCGGTCTCGTGCACCACGCCGGAACGGTGCGGCGTGCCGGAAGACTGCGCGTTCAACATGAACAGCCGGTAGGCGGCGACACTGTCATCCACGACGTCAAGCAACTGGCGTGGAGTGGCGCCGTTGCCGCTGGCGACGATCCGCGGGACGCCCTCCAGCCGTCCCAGCACGCGGGCGACCTCGGTCGTGGATGTGCTATGCATCGCGACCAGTCTTCCGTGCCCCGCCCGCCGCGTGGTGCGCAGGCCGCACTTCGCGGTGCACCAGGCCAGTACGCAGGGCTCCCTGGTGCGGAATAGTGCGGAGGCGAGATCCGTTGGCGTCCCAATTGAACGATCAACTAGTCGTCCGTGGGAAGTCAGACACCGAGGAGTGCGGCATGCAGTTCGGAATCTTCACCGTCGGAGACGTCACACCAGACCCGACCACGGGCCGTGCACCGTCGGAGTCCGAGCGCATCAAGTCGATGGTGACGATCGCCCTGAAGGCCGAAGAGGTCGGCTTGGACGTCTTCGCGACCGGCGAGCACCACAACCCGCCCTTCGTGCCGTCCTCACCGACAACGTTGCTCGGCTTCATCGCAGCCCGTACCGAACGCCTGATCCTCTCGACCTCCACGACACTCATCACCACCAACGACCCGGTCAAGATCGCCGAGGACTACGCGATGCTGCAGCATCTCGCGAACGGTCGCGTGGATCTGATGATGGGGCGGGGCAACACCGGTCCGGTCTATCCCTGGTTCGGGCAGGATATTCGGCAGGGCATCCCGTTGGCGATCGAGAACTATCACCTGCTGCGTCGCCTCTGGCGTGAGGACGTCGTCAACTGGGAGGGCAAGTTCCGCACTCCGCTGCAGTCCTTCACCTCTACTCCGCGCCCGCTCGACGGGGTGCCGCCGTTCGTCTGGCACGGGTCTATTCGCAGCCCCGAGATCGCCGAGCAGGCCGCCTATTACGGGGACGGCTTCTTCGCCAACCACATCTTCTGGCCCAAGGACCACTACCAACGCCTGATCGCCTTGTACCGCAGGCGGTTCGAGCATCACGGACACGGCTCGGCAGACCAGGCGATCGTCGGGCTCGGCGGTCAGGTCTTCATGCGCAGGGACTCTCAGGAGGCGATACGCGAGTTCCGTCCGTACTTCGACAACGCCCCGGTGTATGGACACGGCCCATCCCTGGAGGAATTCACCGAGCAGACCCCGCTCACCGTGGGCAGTCCGGCGGAGGTGATCGACAAGACGCTGACCTTCCGGGAATCCTTCGGCGACTACCAGCGCCAGCTGTTCCTGATGGACCACGCCGGGCTGCCGTTGAAGACGGTCCTCGAGCAGCTCGACCTGCTCGGTGAAGAAGTTGTTCCCGTTCTGCGCAAGGAACTCGACGCAATGCGCCCACCGCACGTGCCTGAGGCGCCGACTCACGCAAGCCTCAAGGAGAGCGCCCGATGACTCGGCGGAAGCTTGTGGTCGTGTCCGCGGGTTTGAGCCAGCCGTCGTCGACACGCCTGCTGTCCGACCAGCTCAGATCGGCCACCGAGAAGGCGCTGAGCGAACACGGCGTCGAGTCGATCCTCGAGACGATCGAGCTACGCGACCACGCACACGACCTCATGAACAACCTGCTGGCCCACTTCCCCAGTCCCGAGCTCGGACATGCGATCAACGTGGTGCTGCAGGCGGATGGTCTCGTCGCGGTGACCCCCATCTTCAACGCGTCCTACAGTGGCCTGTTCAAGGTGTTCTTCGACGTTCTGGAAGCCGACTCGCTGACCGACAAGCCTGTCCTGATCGCCGCGACGGGCGGGACCGCGCGGCACTCCCTGGCACTGGAGCACGCGGTGCGTCCGCTGTTCGCCTACCTCAGATCCGTCGTCGTCCCAACCTCGGTGTTCGCCGCGCCGGAGGACTGGGGGACTAATGGCAGCGAGGATCCCCCGCTGGCGAGTCGGATAGACCGGGCGGCTCGCGAACTCGCCGCGCTGATGCTCGACCGCGGATTCGACGCCCCACCGGATCCGTACGACGATCCGACGCCGTTCGAGCAACTTCTGGCCGGCGGACCGGAGTAGGGCTCGCTCGGACGTACACATCGCTGATCCGACACTTATTCCACGCGATCCGACACTTATACGCGGTGATCCGACGCCTGTTTCCCGGGGCTTCCGATGCCTGGATGCATGATCTCGACTGGTTGTGGATATCCCTTGTTTGTAAGGGGGATTGTCGGTGTCGGTGTCTAGTGTTGGTGTCATGTCAACCTCGGATGCGCCGATCACCGACCCGTTCGGGTCGGTCCTTGCCGGGGTACGCAATCTGTGCGCGCAACTGATCGACCAGCCCACCTGGTCGATCCCGGACGGTCAACTGCCGGAGCTGGTGCGGCAGACGGACGCGGCGGCAGCCGCGATCGCCGAGCTCGGCTGCCGGCTGGTCGCCGAAGCCGACCGGCGCGGCCTCCCGGACACGGCGGGCGCCACCTGCACCGCCGGCTGGATCGACCAGGTGACGGTGTGCGGCCGGCGAGAGGCCGGGGTGCTCACCCGGACGGCCAAAGCGTTGACCGGCCGGTACGACCTGGTGCGGATCGCGCTGGCCGGCGGCACGATCAGCCTGGCCAAGGCGACAGTCATCTGCACCGCGCTGGACCGGCTACCGGCCGGGCTGTCCGCGGACCTGCTGGCCGAGGTGCAACAGACGCTGCTGGAGCAGGCGCAGCTGCTGGATCCGCGCCGGCTCGGCATCGTCGGCCGCCGGATCTGGCAGCTGATCGACCCCGACAGCGTGGACGCGCACGAAGCGAAGCTACTGGCAGCCGAGGAAGCCAAAGCCGCCCGCAACACATGGCTGACCAGCCGGATCAGCGAGCAGGTGATGAACATCCACCTCACCACCCCACTGCCGGTCGGCCAAAGCTTCCTGACCATCCTCGACGCGCTCAGCGCCCCCCGCCGCAGCGACGCCGCCGGACCCGACCTGCGGCCCTACCCGGCCCGGCTCGGCGAAGCGTTCATCGAACTGATCTCCCGGCTCAACCCCGACCAGCTGCCCGACCACGGTTCACGACCGACGGGACACCGTGAGAACCACGAAGATGGGGCCGTTATCTCTTGTGGTGTTGTAGGTGAGGCCGCGACTTGCCACGGGCGGCGAAGAGGCCAGCCACTATCCCCGCGGCAAACAGGGATACGAGCCGGAGGTAGTCACCCAAAGACCACCGGGCCAGAAGGACGGGCGTCATCGCAAAGCAGGGAATAGCGGGAATCCTCGCGCCACGAAGGGTGTCTTGACGCCGCCCCCTAACCACCTCGAGCAGCCAGACCGGCAGTCCATGTGGATCTCGCATCCCCGCTCGATGGTCGGCGGAACGGGGTAGTCGCCAACGCATGTGTCGATCCCCGGTCCCGCCAGGATCAGGTTAGGTTCGGCCGCAGGCATTTCGGTCAGGTGATCATCACCTACACGCCCAATCAGAGTGTCGCTGCCCTTACCGCCCACCAGAAAATCGTTGCCCGCCCCACCATCCAGATAGTCATCGTTGTGCCTCCGGCCGTTGCCGACGTCAGCTACCAAGACGTCGAGGCCGCCCCGACCGAGAAGCACATCGGCACCGCCCTGCCCAAGCAAGTTGTTGCTTGCCTCATCGCCGATGAGGACGTCGGCGTGTTTCGAGCCGTACACATAGTTGATGCCGTACATGAGGTCATCACCCTGGCCGACCACCGTCCCTCGCCCTGGTCCAGTACCAGCCCTCTGTGAGCTCCGCGGAAAATGGCTACATTGCTTATGTACGATCCGACCGCGCCCATCAGGGTGTCGTCACCGGAACCCGGTACGAAATACGTAGTGGAGGTGACTCTCGACCGCATCACGTCGTCACCCCTGCCGCCAACGACCCAAATCACAAGCGCCAGCCGTGCTGGCTCGGTCAACGTGTCGTTGCCGGGCCCACCGAACATGTAAAAAGAGCTCTGGAGCTGGTCATCGCCAAGTCCACCGCGAACGATGGTGAATGACTCATCCCGAATGCGAACGCAGATCCGGTCATCACCTCCGCGACCGTAGATCTTGTCGCCAGGGTAGTCGGGAGCCGCACCCCCGCCGCCAACGATGACGTCGTCCCCAGGCGTTCCGCGGATCGTCTCCGATGCCTCGGTGCCGACGATGGTGGCCGCCATGCCAAAGCATCTAGGAGTCACCGCCTGCGATGCAGATACCGCCGACAGCGACATCGAGCTCAACAGAACGACGGCCACTCCAGCCGACACCAGACCGCGCCGCATCACCGTCTCCCCCAAGAACGGGCTCCCCTAGGCAAGCGACGCTAAGCCCACAGTGAGACAGGCGTCAAGGACGATGGATCCGAGCCGGAAGCTCGGGTGGGCTGTCGCCGAGACGCATCACGCTCGGCGCAGCTCGGTCTCATCCCGCCACTGGTAGTACGTCATCCCGACCCCGGCCGAGTACCGGAGGCAACCCCGCCAGCCGGACGTCTCTCGCCGGTATGCCTCTAGCCACCCAGTGAGCCACTGACCGTCGTGGAGTACCTGAACCCGCCGCCCTTCGGGGGCGGATCACGGTGGCGGGCATGGTTCAGGCTAGGTCTCGGCCGACACGCGGGGAAGGTTTCCTCCGGCAGAAACCGGGGGCGGCACGTCACTGTCACAGTCGTCTGCGCGTCTCGGGCCAAGGCGACCCGTGTCGAGTCGTGGCAGGCTCACAGGATGGGATTCAAGGTTCGCAGCGCCTCCGGTGAGGCGAAGTTCGGCCACGACGCGATCTACAGCTTCAACCAAGCCGGGCTGCTGGTCGTTCACCTCGGACGGGGTGGCGGGAGACTGACGTACTCCCCTCATGCGTGGACGCTGGTGGAGGAGCCCGACGATGGCGGCCGCTACCTGAATGGGCCCGATGAGGACGAGCAATACCAGCACCGGGACCCATTCGCTGGTGAATGAAGGTTTGCCTTCCGGCGCCGCGGGGCACACGGATGGGTAACGGTTGTCTCGTGACGAGGCCGAGGTGACCGAGCCCCGGTGCTGGCCCAGAATCAGCGCCGGGGCGCCTTGTGCCCGCGGACGGTCAGCGCTCCCACACCTCGCCGTCGTCACGCTCCACCCGCGCCACCGCCGACGCCGCGACCCGGAGGACGATCACCGGGCGGGGACGCCGACCACCGTCTCGGTCCGCCAGAACTCCACCATCGCGCCGGCGGGTTGCATCCAGTCCGCGGTCGACGGTCTGGCGCTGGCCGTCGCGGTGGAGCACCGTGTAGTCGCGCATCTCTTGAAGGTTAGGTCGGAGCTCCGACAGGCGGTCGCCTGCACGGATTCCGCTGTACCCCTAATCTTGTGTTCTCTCCTGGTCAGCCGGCGGCCCCACCAACCTAGACACCGGCTGCCTACTCTGCGGCCACCACCACCGACTCATCCACCACCACGACTGGACCATCACCCTCGGCGCCGACCGGCACCCCACCATCACCCCCCACCCTGGATCGACCCCCACCAGAAACCAATGCGCAACAACTACTTCAAACCCAAACCCCAGCCCTGAAGACGGGCACCCCGCAGACACCCACACCAGACACCCGCAGTCGCGGCGACGGCGCCGGCGCTGAGAGGATGGCGGCCATGCGACTGCTGCTGATCGGTGCTCCGGGTTCCGGAAAGGGGACGCAGGCTTCCCTCCTGGCCGAGCGGTTCCACATTGCGCACATCTCGAGCGGGGATCTCCTTCGCCAGCACGTGCAACAGCAGACCCCGATCGGGAAGACCGTCAAGGCATACGTCGACAAGGGCGACCTGGTCCCCGACAGCGTCGTCATGGAGATGCTGCGCGAGCCGGTGGTCACGGCCGTCGAATCCGGTGGCTATGTCCTGGACGGCTTCCCACGCACCGTGGAACAGGCGAAGAAGTCGTACCCGATCGCGCGCAAGCTCGGAGTCGAGGTGCGGGCGGCGGTTCATCTCGACGTACCACGCGAAGAGCTGGTCCGACGCCTGCTGTTGCGCGGGAGGGGGTCGGACGACACCGAAGAGGTCGTCGAACATCGCCTGCAGGTCTACATGGACAGCACGGTGCCGCTGCTCGACTACTACGCCGGGCGGGAGTGGATGTTCACCGTCGACGGATCCCAACCGCCGGACAGGGTGCATGAAGACATCGTCGACCGGATACGCAAGCTGGGCGTGTTGGCTACCAGGATCGAGGAGGTTCAGTCCCCCGGGAGCGAGCAGTAGACACCCGCTGCGATCAACTGGCCGGAGGCTCCGGCGTCGGCGGGAACAGCCGGTTCAGAAAGTCGTTGCGCAACTTCCCCGCCGGGTCATACCTCGTCATCAGGCCGCGGAAATCCTGGAAGCGCGGGTAACGGCGGGCAAACGTGCCCGGGTCGGCCGTGAACACCTTTCCCCAGTGCGGCCGCGGGTCGAACGGTGCGAGCTGCTCCTCGACCACCTCCAGCGCTGCCGACACCGCTTCCGTGTCGGGCACCCAGGTGAAGTGGATCGCTACCGTGTCGCGTCCGTAGCTCGGACTGAGCCAGAGGTCGTCACCGGCGACGGTACGGATCTCGGAGGTCTGCACGAGGGGACCCACGACATCGCGGACTCGCCCGATCGCCCCGAGCGCCGAAACGGCGTGCTCACGCGGGAGGAGGTACTCCGACTGCAGCTCCTCGCCGCTGCTGGGCGTGAACTCGGCCCGAAAATGCGGCAGCCGCGCATGCCATGGTCCGGGCACACCGAGCTGTTGGGTGCAGTTCTCGATAGGCATGTCGGCGATCGGATGACGTGGGCCGTTGGCAAGCCTCGCGCCCAGCCAGCGCGCGGGCGGCTCCGGCACCTCCGAGGCGTCGAGCCGGCGCTTGAGCCATACCTGACGCACTGTGGGGCTGCGCCAGTCGGTGAACAGGCTCACGCTGTGCGCGGCGGCGAACAGCTCGTCGACGTGGTCCTCGACCGCATTCCACGGCAGGTCGTCGTAGACCCACTGCCTCATCTGGAACGTCGGTACAACGTGGAGGGTGAGCCTGGTGACGATCCCGAGCGCGCCGAGCGCGACCACTGCTCCGGGGAACTCGTCGCCGACAACCTCGCGGCTGAGCCGACGAAGTTCTCCGTCGGCACCGACCATCTCGATGGCAACTACAGCCGTCGCCAGGTTTCCGACGGCGTTGCCGGAGCCATGCGTGCCCGTCGCCACGGCCCCTGCGACGCTGATGTGCGGCAGCGAGCCGAGGCTCTCCAGCGCGTATCCCTGCTGCTCGAGTCGAACGGCCACCTCGCCGTAACGCATTCCCGCGCTCACGGTCGCGGTAGAGCTCACCCGATCCAGTTCGCATAGATGCGGCAGCCCACCCAGCGAGATGAGGTCGCCATTGGTGTCCGCGATGTGATTGAACGAGTGTCCCGTGCCCAAGGCTCGGATCTGGCGTCCGGCGGCGACCAGTTCCTGAAGCTGCCGCACCGATGTAGGCGTGTGGACGCGTTCGGCGCTGAACGTGATGTTGCGGGCCCAGTTCGTGGGTCGAGAGCTCATGTCGAACGCTATCGCCAGAGCTCTCGGCCGTCGATGCTGGACATGTTCGCGTAGCGCTCCCCGACAACTGCGGTGCTCCGCGGATCACGACACCCGCCTGGCAAGACGGCCGATGGCCTGCTGTGGCGCACCACGCCGTCCGCATCCGCGCGATCCGACCACCCCATCCCCGAGACGCGGCCGTCTTGGTCGACGGCACCCACGGTTTTTTGCGCGGTGGATGGTCACCACGTGCAAATCCGTGACCAGCAACTGCGCAATTTCCGGCTTGTTCCCGGAATTAGGGGGCCCATACCAGTACCGGAGCACCGACGAGCGATTATCTGATCGTGACCCTTTGTTCGCCGTATGATGTCAGACGATTTCTGCGTCGAGCAGATCCGTGGCGGTGGGGAGACAGCAGCCGTAGGTTTGACGCAGGTACCGCATTGGTGAGCCTCGCTCTCTTCGCCGTCGGCGTCGCCATCTTTCCGGCCGGGGCAGTCTCGAATGGCTCGCAGAACCGGGTTGCCACCTCTGATCTGCGCCATTCAATGGTGCCGGCGTACTGTGACATGCCTCGCCAGCGCCTCCATCACAACAAGACCGCGCGCAGGTATCTCCCGAGGCAGGGGTCGATCAATTTCCGTCAGCCCGGCCAACCGATCTTTGCTCACCTTCGGCCAGAACGCGCCGACCTCCTGGCTGTTTATGACTGCACTGCTGGAGGCGTTGGATGGCCTCAGGTAGTCGTGGCCTACTCCCCTCAAGGTCGGCTACTCGACGCCTTGTACCTCGGTCATTACGGACACCAGGAGCACGCGCAGGTGACTCATTGGCAAGCTGCGGGTCACAGCGTCCGGATGCGGTGGATCTCCTACGAAGGCGCTGGCTTCGACAAGCACCGCCACCACTCGCGGATCACACTGAGCCAGGGTCGGCTCGCGCTTCATCCCATCGGGTTACCAACCTGCGGACTTCAATCCGCGTCAGCGCCGCAGGGGCAGTAGGCCGACCTTCTCGTCGTTCTCACCTCGGCGAGGTGCGACGTGCCGTCCTGACCGTGAATCCGTCTCATCACCAGTGATTCGGCAACTCCTGGTGTCACGCGATACCGGGGGACCGTCACCAGCACGGCGGAGCTGCTGGCGGGGACGGCCCGACCATTGGACTAGCGGCGCCTGGTCGCAACTTCGGGTCCTGCTATTCAGTCACGGGTCCTTCGTTCGAGTGGTGATGACAGTGGATCTGGTCTAGGAGTCCGCAGAAGTCGTTTGCGATGCCTTGACAGTCGGTGCGCCCGCCGCTCGAGCTTTGGTGAGGGCTTCTTCTACGGTTGTGTTGCGTCCTGCCTCGTAGGCGTCGTCCCACTCCGCTGTCGAGAGGCGAGTCATCGCTAGGGCGATCGACTCAGCGATTTCTTCATCTTGCATTGGATCACGGACAATTCCGAGACGTTCATGCATCGCATCGGCGGCACCGAGTAGATGGGCGGCGGTCTTATACGTCCCGAGCTCTGCATGAACCGCGGCATAGTCTTCAGCAAGGATCATCACGAACGCAGCGTCGTCGACCTGAAGGATCTGGGGAACCAGCTCATGAAGCTGCTGACTCGCCTCCTTGACCCGGCCAGTCACGCGTAGCGTGCACGCCATATTGTGCTGTTGAAACAGCACTGCAAAGGGATCGTCAAGCTCGCGGGCGATTGCAAGAGCCTCGGCATCCAGTTCCAGAGACCGTTGATAGTTTCGCTCCGAACCCTCGAGAATCGCGAAGTCTCCAAGGTCCACGCGAAGTTGCGCCTTGTGGCCATATTTTCGATCGTGGGCTATAGCTGCCTCGTACAGGCGGCGCGCCTCTGTGGGTTTTCCTCGCTCCCATTCAATGAAGGCAAGTATGTTCAGCGCCTGCGGCAGCCCCACGCCCTCACCATCCAAGCAGCGCCACATGTTCACGCTGGCGGTGGCATGCTGATGGGCACGGTCGAGATCACCGAAGAAGCGCAGATTCCGCGCGAGCATGCCGTGGCAGTGGGCCAGTTCGGGCTGATCGACATCTCCTGCACCTTCGATGGCGAGTTCCAACCATCGCCGCCCCTCAGAAAAGTAACCACTGGCGTGCCAAAATCCGTGCAGCGCCACGCAGAGCCGCATCCCCACCTGGCGCCTAGGTGCGCGGAGACTTGTCACGTCACTCGGGCTCAGCGCCCACAGGAGGGCTTCGCGGAAGTTCTCGAGTTCGGTCTCGAACCGGATCCGCACCTCCAAGCGCTGATTACCGCGCAACTGCGGGCTCATCTCTTCCGCGACGTTGAGGAAGTGGCGGGCATGGAGTTCCCCGATCGCCTCGAGTTCACCGGTCGCAGAGAGCTGGTCGCGGGCGTAGGCGCGGATCGTTTCGAGCATGCCGACGCGTGGTTCACCGTCCGACGTCTCCATGCTGGTGGCCAGGTTGGCGTCCACGAGATCCCCGACTGACTCCAACACGTCAATACGATCGTCAGCGGGGGTGGCGACAGCGGCGATCCCTTCGAGGTCCGCGCCACCGGCGAACACCCCGAGCCGGCGGAAGACAATCTGGTCCCCGGCAGCCAGGAGGTCATAGGACCATGAAATCGTGTCCCGCAACGTGCGCTGTCTGCTTGGACGGTCGACCTCTGTGCCTTTGATGTCGATTGCTTGGTCCAGCCGGGCCAATAACGCGTGCGGGCTGAGCAGCTTGGTGCGAGCCGCAGCTAATTCGATGGCAAGTGGGAGCCCGTCCAGGCGTCGGCATACTGCTACCAACTCGGCAGCGTTGTCAGCGGTAACCGCGAAGCTGGGGCGCACCTTGCGCGCCTGTTGGGTAAACAGCTGCACCGCGCCCGAGACTGCCACCCGACGCAGGCTGGCGCCGTGGGCAGGTAGGTCAAGCGGCGGAACCGGGTGCTCATGTTCGGCGCCGACGTGCAACGGGCGCCGAGACGTCACAATCACCGCCGTCTGCGGGGCTTTGATCAGCAGTTGAGCCACCACAGCATCAGCACCGGCGAGTTGCTCGAGGTTATCGAGGACAAACAGTGCAGAGCGGTGCTCCACAAAACTGAAAAATGCCGGCGGCATGCGGCTCTCCGGCGGCATATCCAAGACCTCCGCGATGGTCGCCCACATCAGATCTGCAGAAGTGACGGAGGCCAGAGGTACGAAGTACACGCCGTCCGGGAATACCTCAGTCAGCCGTTGTGCAAGGCCGATCGCCAGCCGGGTCTTCCCCGATCCACCCGGGCCAGTCAAGGTCACCAACCGCAGACCCGGTGACGTGAGGAGTTCGGCCAACTCCGCCAACTCACCCTCACGACCCACCAGCGGTGTGACCGGGATCGGTAGGCTCGTTGCCGTCCCCAACGTCCTCAACGGCGGGAACTCCTCAAGCAATCCGCCAATGTCCAGCTGGTAAAGGCGCTCCGGGCGAGCGATGTCCTTTAGACGGTGCGACCCCAGGTCGCGCAGATCCACGCCGTCGGGTAGACGACCTCGGATCAAGGAGGCGGTCGCATCAGAGAGCACCACCTGTCCGCCGTGCGCGGCTCCGGCAATCCTGGCAGCCCGGTGCACATCCATCCCCACATATCCGCCGGCGTGCACGGTCGGGGATCCGGTGTGGATGCCTATTCGCACCCGCACCCTTTCCCCACCAGGCCACGGATAGCCAGCCAGCTCTCGTTGTGCCTGGGTCGCGGCGGCCACAGCGCCTGGGGCGGTCGGGAACACGACAAAGAAACTGTCCCCCTCGGTCCCCATCTCCGTCCCCCCGTGCGCGGCCCACGCGATGCGCGACACCTTGCGCTGGGCATCTAGGGCGTCGGTGTAGGTGGGCCCGAGCCGGGACAGCAGCAGCGTCGACCCTTCGATGTCGGAAAACAACATCGTCACCGTACCGGTGGGCAAGTCAGCCACAACCACATGATGACCCCAGCGCGCGCTTCTTGCGACGACACCGACGCTCATGCCAGGCCGGCTGACCCGTCTTGCCTGCCGCCCCGGTACGGAACTCCCCAGAGGTGCGCGGACGAAACTCGACCGTACGGCTCAGGCTCGCGGCGCGCGAGATGGAACCCGCGCAGATTTGAGCACAACTCAGTCGACTCTCGATGGCCGTCCCGAGGATGCGAGGCTGGAGTCCTCAAGATTGCGGCGTTGCTATCAAGATTGCCGTCGACTGGGTGCAAGTGGCTGCCAGTCGATGAGCCATGTGCGGCGTGACCTGCGGTTTTCGATTTGCGCGCTCGGAGGGATTCGAACCCCCAACCTTTTGATCCGTAGTCAAATGCTCTATCCGTTGAGCTACGAGCGCAGGGCACCGCAGAGTCTAGCCACTGATCCGCTCCCGTCGTAGGCGAGCAGCGACGTCGCGGCGGCAGACCACGGGAGCCTGCCAGTGCCCCGCTGCGCGACGACGGCTAACGCGTTGCGCCCAGGCCGGCTCGCGTGCCTGCGCCCTGGAGGCTCGACGCCGCCCCGGAGAAGCGGTCGAGGCGCGTTATCCAGTACGGCGTGTCAGGAGTAGGGGAGGGCAGGAACCGGGCGTTCACGACCCACAAGGAGCCCTGCGCCAAGGCGGCGGTGGTCGGGACGTCGAGATCGCCCGCGGTGAGCTCGGCGACCTGCTCACCCCTGTCCACGTCGTGGTCGAGCTTGACCACCGCGACGAGCCCGTCGTTACGCACGACGTACAGGATGTTGCCGTGGACCTCGAGTCCGTCACCGTTCGCCAGCAACGCACCCCCAAGGTCGACGGTCCGCGTCACGCCCGTCGCGGGGTTGATGCGGAACAGCAGGCCCGTGTTGCTCTGGACGGCCAGCAGCCGGCCATGCGACTTCACGATCCCGTTCAGGTTGAACCCCGGCACGTAGTGCAGATCCCCGGTCAGGGGCAGGGTGAACGCTGCGGACGCCTTCGGCAAACCGGCGTGGTGGCCGTCGCCGTCCCGCGCGGCACTCAGGTCGTGCTTGCCCCCGAAGGGGATGACCGCGAGCTCCTGATTGAAGGAGTCGGTCGCGTAGACGCCATGCCGGGTCACCACGAGGTCGTTGAGGAACCGGGGTGTCGCCGAGGCGAAGGCGTAAGTCCTGAGCAGCCGGCCGGAGTCCGCGTCGTACACCCGGATCTTCGCCGTGTCTGCACCGGCCACCCACAGCAGGTCGCGGCGGAAGTCGTACTCCACACCGGCCGCCACGCGCCCGGTCGCGCCGGGGGCCAGGATCCTGCCCGCTCCGGTCTTGGTGCTCGCGCGCCAGATCGCGCCGTCGACCAGCGAACCGACGTAGAGGTTCCTGCCATCGGTGGTGATGCCCTCGGGCTGCCAGCCGTTGGGCAGCTCGATCCGGTCAGGCTGACCCCGCAGGGCATCATCCGTACCGGCAGACGCCTGAAGCGGCGTCATCGCCGTGAGGAGGGCAACTGCTCCAACAGCCCAGCGGACTCGTCTCATCGAAACTCCCGGGTGGTCGGCGACGTGTCGAACAGCGCTTCCCCCGGTTCGTTCAATCCTGCGCCCAGTTGGAGGCACCGTCAAACGCTGTCGTGCGGTCCGCAGACCGCCCCGGTGGATCCTCCGAAGGGTTTCACCTGGTGAGACATGAGCGGTACCTTGACTAGATCATGTCCGCGGCCCAGATGCGGACGAACCGAACGCCATATCGCCGCGCCGGAGCCACCCGTCGCGCCGGTGCCGCACCCGCCGGCACCGCGGCACGAGAAGGAAATGGTACGCATGAGCGCTGACACTTCCCCGAAACGCGACACCTCCGACGAACTGGCCACCTCGCACGCGGGGTTGCGCGCCTGGGTCGCGGAGATCGCAGAGCTCACCCGGCCGGATCGCATCCACTGGTGCGACGGCTCGAGCCTGGAGTGGCAGCAGTTGACCGACGAGCTCGTCGACGTGGGCACACTCGTGCGCCTGGACCCGGAGAAGAAGCCCAACTCGTTCTGGGGTGCGTCCGACCCGACTGACGTTGCCCGGGTCGAGGATCGCACCTACATCTGCAGCATCGACGAAGCCGATGCGGGTCCGACGAACAACTGGATGGCCCCGGACGAGATGAAGCAGGTGATGACCGAGTTGTTCCGCGGGTGCATGCGGGGCCGCACGATGTACGTGATCCCGTTCGTGATGGGACATCTGGACGCAGAGCAGCCGATGTTCGGTGTCGAGATCACCGACTCGGCATACGTCGTCGTGTCGATGACGGTGATGGCCCGGATGGGCACCAGCGTGCTGCGCCGCATCGAAGAGCTGGATGCGGAGTTCGTGCCGTGCCTGCACTCGGTCGGCGCCCCGCTCGACGAGGGTCAAAAGGACGTGGCCTGGCCCTGCAACGACACCAAGTACATCGTTCAGTTCCCCGAGGAGCGCATGATCTGGAGCTACGGATCGGGGTACGGCGGCAACGCGCTGCTCGGCAAGAAGTGCTACTCGCTGCGGATCGCATCGGTGATCGCCCGTGACGCCGGCTGGCTCGCCGAGCACATGCTGATCCTCAAGCTGACCTCTCCGGAGAAGAAGACCTACTACGTCGCCGCCGCGTTCCCCAGCGCGTGCGGCAAGACGAACCTCGCCATGCTCGAGCCCACCATCGCGGGCTGGAAGGTCGAGACGCTGGGTGACGACATCGCCTGGATGCGGTTCGGTGACGACGGCCGGCTTTATGCCGTCAACCCCGAGTTCGGGCTCTTCGGAGTCGCCCCCGGCACCGGCTGGAAAACCAACCCCAACGCGATGCGCACGATCGCCCGGGGCAACTCGGTCTTCACCAACGTCGCGCTCACCGACGACGGCGACATCTGGTGGGAGGGCATGACCCCCGAGCCACCGGAGCACCTGACCGACTGGAAGGGCAGGGACTGGACGCCCGACTCCGACGAGGTGAGTGCGCACCCCAACAGCCGGTTCTGCACGCCGATCATCCAGTGCCCCATCCTGGCGCCCGAGTACGAGGACCCGAAGGGCGTGCCGATCGACGCGATCCTGTTCGGCGGCCGGCGACGCAACACGGTCCCGCTGGTCACCGAGGCCCGCGACTGGACCCACGGCACGTTCATGGGCGCCACCCTCTCCTCTGAGACGACCGCCGCCGCCACCGGCGAGGTGGGAGTGGTGCGCCGCGACCCGATGGCGATGCTGCCCTTCCTCGGCTACCACGCCGGCGACTACTTCAACCACTGGATCACCGTCGGCAAGGAGCACGACGCGGCGATGATGCCCCGGGTCTTCTATGTCAACTGGTTCCGGAAGGGCGACGACGGCTCCTTCCTGTGGCCGGGCTTCGGCGAGAACAGCCGGGTGCTGAAGTGGGTGATCGAACGGATCGAGGGCAAAGCAGACGCCAATGAGACCGCCATCGGCTACGTACCGACTCCGGAGTCGATCGACATCGACGGACTCGACATGACCGACGAGGAACTGCGGGCCGCTCTGACCGTCGACGCGGAGGAGTGGCGGGAGGAACTGCCCGCGATCAACGACTGGTTCGAGAAGTTCGGCGACAAGCTACCAGCCGTCCTGTGGACTGAGCTCGACGGCTTGCGGGCCCGGCTGGGCTAGCCGGTTGAGCGGAGGTGGCGGGATTTGAACCCGCGAGAGGGCGTTACCCTCAACCCGCTTAGCAGGCGGGCGCCATAAACCGGGCTAGGCGACACCTCCGGGCCGTCACCCCGCCGGCGAGGGCGGAGACGGCGCGCCAAGGCTACCGGCCACGAGTCCGGCTGGGCAAAAGCGATAGCTCAGCCGATCCGCCGGTATCCGCGGCTGGAATCCAGCCGGCTGGCGATGTCGGACTGGATCATCGCCGGTGGCGCGCCGACCGCCGTCAACGGGATGTACGTGACACGACCGTCGCGGTGACGGAGGGCCACGAGACCCCGCTGGTCGGCGGTCACATCCTCGATGGCGGCCCACTGGCCGGCGGGCACACCAGCCCCGCGCACCCAGCGCACCAGAAAGCCCTCGGCGGTCAACCGCAACACCACGGGCGGACGGAACATGAAGTACGCCGACACCAGGCCGGCCAGAGCCGCCGCGACCCCAACCACCTGGAGCACTGTCAGCAGCGCCTCCGGCGCATCGAACGCGGCCGCAGCCAGCCGCACGGCGATCGCCAGCCCGCACCCGAGCGCCGACAGACCCAGGACCTGGGCAGGGATCGCCCGGGTGAGCCGGTAGACCGAGACTCCCTGCACGTCGGGCACAAACGCACGATCCCACAGCAGGCGCCGCGCCGCACCGTCCATGAACCGCCGCGCGTCGCCGTCGCTGTCGGCACAGGCCAACCAGCCGACACTGCTCGAAGATCCCGCCGGTACGCCTTCCTACCGTAAATACGGCGGCCGGACCGACCCGTGACCGGACGATCCGGCAGGGACACGGCGGGACCGTGGACGGCCGGAACCGGTTTCCGGCCGGGCGCGTCTCTACAGCCGAAAGCCAATCCTGACGTATCTCTTGCGCGACGGGTACGCCATGGCTCACCATCAGATCCACCACCGAAGGAGGTGGGCCCGTGCGGTACCACAGCGACCTGTCCTCAGCCATGCTCGCCGTCGAGCGCGCGCTCAAGACGGCACATCGCAACACGATGTGGCGCTGGCTCGTCCTCAACCGGCTCGCGGCGCTACGAACCGCGCTGGTCAGCTACGAGGATGCGCCGCACGACCCGTGGCTCGCACCCCGCACCGAGTCGTTGCTGCGTGAGCGCCAACGGCTGGTCGACGACATCGCAGGTCTGGAGGAGTCGCTCGACGCCGGCCATGACGACGAGCTGATCCAGGACCGGATCTCGCGGCTGCTCGGCGACATCAGCCATCACCGGCAGCGCGCCGCCGACATCGTTTACGACACGGTTGCTCTCGAGCTCGGTGGCGGCGACTGAGCCGCGGCCCCAGCCACCACAGCCACCACACTCCTGTCGTACGTGATCCGGCCCGGCGGAGGAGGCGGGATTCGAACCCGCGGCTGACATCACTGCCAGCGACCGCTTTCAAGGCGGTTCCGATCGGCCACTCCGGCACCCCTCCGAGGCGTTCGCACTCGAACGCTCGTGGGATTGTTCCATGAGGCTCAGCCCACGATGGCCAGGACATCACCCTCCTGGACGACATCCCCCTCACTCACCTTGAGCTCGAGGACTGTGCCGCCCTCCTCGGCAAGCACCGGGATCTCCATCTTCATCGACTCGAGGATGGCGATGGTGTCGCCAGCGGCCACCGCGTCGCCCTGCGCGACGACGATCCTCCAGACGTTCGCCACGAGGTCGGAGACGATCTCCTGGGCCACGGCATCCTCCAGACTCGTGCAGGGGACCTACGGCGTGGTCGAAGCCTTGCACATCGACCCCTCCGATCCAGCACACTGGCAGGTGACCGGTTCAGTGCAGCCGGCGATTGAGCAACGAGGGGTTCAAACGCCTCACCTCGTCGACCCGCGCGGCATCCACGTCCGCGACCGCCAGGCCCGGGCCTTCACCGAGCGACGCCAGCGCCACGCCCATCGGGTCGACGACCATGCTGCGACCGGCGTAATGCGAACCGCACTGGGCGGCGCCGAACACGAAGCACGTGTTCTCGATCGCCCGGGCGCTCGCCAGCGTCTCCCAGTGACTCTCCTTGAGCGGTCCGCGAACCCAGGCCGCGGGAACGGCCATCGCGGTCGCCCCGGCATCCACCAGCAGCCGCCCGAACTCCGGAAAGCGCAGGTCGTAGCAGGTCATCAAGCCGACCGTGAAGTCGCAGACCTCGATCACGACCGGACGCGGCTCCCCGGCCAGCAACCGGTCGGACTCGCGGTAGCCGAACGAGTCGTAGAGGTGGGCCTTGCGGTAGCTCGCCAGCAGGTCGCCGTGCGCTCCCAGCGCGACCACCGTGTTGTACGGTCGCTCGCTGTCGGCGCTGCGCTCGAACATCCCGGCGATCACCACGGCCTCCAGCGCCCTGGCCCGCTCCGCCAGCAGAGACACGAACGGTCCGTCGAGCGGCTCGGCCGCCGCGCCGAGTCCGGTGTCCGGCTTCCCGAAGTCCTGCATGAACGCCTCCGGAAATACCACCAGGTCCGGCCGATGACGTTCCGCCCGGTGGAGGAACTGCGTCACGGCCATCAGGTTGGCCGCCTTGTCGACGTCGGAGGCGGCTTGCACCAGGACTACCCGCACGACCGACAGTCTGCCAACCGCTGCAACACTCGATTGCATGGCCCGGGAGTACGACGCGATCGTCCTGGCCGGCGGCACCGCAAGACGTCTCGGCGGCGTGGACAAGGCGGCGCTGCCGATAGCCGGCCGCACGCTGCTCGACCGGGTGCTTGACGTGGTGGCGGGGGCCGTTCAGATCGTCGTGGTCGGCGCGGAGCGGCCCGTCGAGCGTCCGGTGCGGTGGACCCGTGAGAGCCCCGCCGGCGGAGGGCCGGTCGCCGGGCTGGGCACCGGGCTGGCGCTCAGCCACGCCACCCGAGTGGTCGTCCTGGCCTGTGACCTGCCGCTGATCACCACCGCCACCGTGCGGCGGCTGCTGGCTGCGCTCGAGCGCGGCGCATCGGGGACCGGGGCGGACACGGCGATGCTCGTGGACCCCGCGGGACGCCGACAGCCGCTCGCCGCTGCGTACGACCGTACCGCCCTCGCGGCCGCTCTGGTCGGCCTGGGCGAGCCGGCCGGTCGCTCGATGCGCGCACTCGTGGCCGGCCTCGACGTCGTTGAGGTTGCGGCGGTGGGCAATGAGGCGTTGGACTGTGACACGTGGGTCGAGGTGTCTCGATCGACGCTGCTTCTCAGCGAGGAGGGGACATGACGCTGCAGGACTGGAGCGACCTGCTCTGCGACGAGCTCGGTCTCGAGCTCGATGTCGACATCTCCCAGGTACTCGACCTGGCCCGCGATTCGGCGCACGCGGTGGCCCGACCTGCCGCCCCGTTGACCGCGTTCCTGGTGGGGTATGCAGCCGGCTGCAGAGGCGGATCCATCGAGGACGTCAACGACTGCGTCGACGTGGCTACCGTGCTGGCGAAGGAGCGCGCTCCGGAGGAGGACTGAGCCACTGCCGCGTCTCCGCCAGGGTCGGTCCGGTCGCCGGTCCCTCGCGGGTGACCGAGATCGCCGCCGCCGCGTTCGCCCATCGGGCGGCGTCGGCGGGGTCGTCGCCGCGGGCGAGTGCCGCCACGAATGCTCCCACGTGCGCGTCGCCCGCCCCGTTGCTGTCGACCAGCCGGACGGACAGGCCGGGGACGTGCCGAGACGTCCCCGCGTGCCGCACCAGGCAACCGTTCGCGCCCTGTCGCAGCAACAGGGACGCGGCCCGATCGGCGCGGCTGCCGAGCAGTTGCGCCTCGCGCTCGTTGAGGCTGACCCAGGTGGCGCGATCCAGTACGGCGTCCAGCAGGTCGGAGTCGATCTCGTCCGCCAGCGGGGACGGGTCGACGACGAGCGTGCCGGCCACGCGTCGCTGCACCCAGTCGCCGATGACCGGGCCGTGCGGATAGAGCAGGTCGTAGCCGGAGACGTATACGAAGTCCTCGTCGCCGACCTCGATCCGGCCCAGATCCGATGCGGTGAGACCTCCCTCGACGCCGATGGTCGTCGCGAACGTGCGTTCCCCGTCGGGCTCCACCAGCGCCATGCAATAGCCGCTGTCGGCATCACCGTCGGCCGGCCCGAGGAGCAGCTCGATCCCGTCGTCGGCCAGCGTCGATCGGACCCGCTCGCCGAACGGCCCGGCGCCGTGCCGCCCGGCGTAGACGGCCGGGAGCCCCTGCCGCAGCGCGGCGACGAGGACGTTCCGCCCACCGCCCACCGCGATCAGCGAGCGTTCGGCGATCACGTCGGAACCCTTGCTCGGCAGGCGATCCACATACATGACGAGGTCGACGATGACGCTGCCGACCAGGACCAGCCGTCGGGTCACCCGCTCGCCGTCCGCAGGCGCAGCAGCCCGTCGACCAGGGACGTCAGGTCGAGCCTGTTGACGCCGTCGATCACCGCGATCGCCCCGGCGGGGAAGGCGTCGACGCCGTGCAGTGCTCCGGTCATCGCGCCGACCATGGCCGCGATCGTGTCGGAGTCGCCCCCCAGGCTGGCCGCCTGCAGGCAGGCAGCCCACGGGTCGTCGCCGAACCGGGCGACCACCGCGAATGCCGCCGGGACGGACTCCTGGGTGGCGACTCCGGTACCGATCAGCCGGTCGAGGAGGTCCAGCGTGTCGGCGGTGCCGGCGTGCTCCACCAGGCCGACCGCCCATCCGATCCTGGTGGCGACGTCGGCACCGGCCATGTATCGCCCGAGCCGGGCACCTTCATCAGCCGCGTCGACCCCGATCTCGACCACAGCGGCCCGGTCCGCTCCGTCGAGCCCGGCACTGACGGCCGCGGCCACCGCGCAGGCACCCGCGAGGGCGACGCCGGTTCCGTGAGTGAGCCGGCTCGCCTCCGCCGCCAGGAGGCACAGCTTCGCGAGCGGATCCGCACCGGCCGCGATGCCAACCGGTGTGATGCGCATGGCCGCGCCGTTGGTGTCGCCCCAGCGACCCACCTCGTCGAGCGCTCCTCCGGCGGTCAGCGCCTGTAGCGCCCGGCGGGTGGAAGGTCCCAGCAGGTCCGCGGAGCCGAGCCTGATCATCTGCCGCTCCCAGGACAGGAGCCGGTCGGCCAGCAGCCGCTGGTCCACGGTGCCGTCACCGTCGAGGAGTGTCTGCGCGAGGATCACGGCCTGCTCGGTGTCGTCGGTGACCCGCCCGGCCGGCATCCCGGCACTGATCTCGTTGACGGCCGGGCCGGGCTCGAAGCCGGTGATCGTGTCCCCGTAGAGCTCCCGGACGGCGCGGCGTGACAGGAACTGCGTCGGCATCCCCAGCGCATCGCCGACGGCGAGACCATAGAACGCACCGAGCGCCCGCCGCCGCAGCTCCACCACGCGGCCAAGCCTGTCACCTCTGCCCAACCCGCATAGCCTGTGGGCATGCGTGCGGTGAAAGCCCCGGAGCCCGGCGGCCCCGAAGTCCTGAGGGTCCTCGACCTTCCCGATCCGGTGCCCGGCCAGGGCGAGGTTGTCATCGATGTCGTCGCGGCGGGACTCAACCGGGCGGACATCATGCAGCGGATGGGCCACTACCCCGCGCCACCGGGGATATCCGACGTGCTCGGCCTCGAGTGCTCCGGGGTGATCTCGGCGGTCGGCGACGGCGCCGAGGGATGGGCCGAAGGTGACGAGGTGTGTGCACTGCTCTCGGGCGGTGCTCATGCCACCAAGGCCGTAGCGCCGGTCGGCCAGCTGCTTCCGGTGCCCGGCGGGGTCAACCTGGTCACCGCGGCGGCTCTTCCGGAGGTCGCCTGCACCGTCTGGTCCAACACCTTCATGCTCGCCGCACTCCAGACGGGCGAGAACTTCCTGGTCCACGGCGGCGGCAGCGGCATCGGGACGATGGCGATCCAACTGGCGAAGGCCGTCGGTGCCACGGTGTTCACGACCGCCGGCTCGGCCGCGAAGCTCACGGCGCTCAAGGACCTCGGCGCCGACGTCGCCGTCAACTACCACGACGAGGACTTCGTGGAGGTGGTACGCGTCGAAACCGCGGGCCACGGAGCCGACGTCATCCTCGACAACATGGGTGCGAAGTACCTCGACCGCAACGTGCGCACCCTGGCGACCGCCGGCCGGCTGGTGATCATCGGGATGCAGGGTGGCAACAAGGCCGAGCTCGACATCAACGCGCTGCTGCGCAAGCGGGCGGCGGTGATGGCGACGTCGCTGCGCGCCCGCCCCGCCGCGGAGAAAGCTGCGATCGTGGCGAGCGTACGGGAGAACGTGTGGCCGCTCGTCGCCGACGGAGTGGTGAAACCGGTCGTCCACACCACGCTGCCGCTGGACCGGGTGGCTGAGGCCCACCGGCTGATGGAGGACGGCAGCCACATCGGCAAGATCCTGCTCACTGTGTAGGTCGCCCGCCGAGCGGCATGCGTATGGTGGAGGGATGAGCGCGCCCAAGCAGGAGCAGGAACCGGAGCACCAGGTCGTCGTCGTGGGGCCGGACGGAGCGCCCATGGCACACCCTGGCCCGCAACAGGGCGACGCCGATGAGGCGGCGCGGTCGCTGACCGATCTTGTCGAGCAGCCGGCCAAGGTGATGCGGATCGGCAGCATGATCCGCCAGCTGCTCGAGGAGGTCAAGGCGGCGCCGTTGGACGAGGCGAGCCGGCAGCGGTTGCGCGAGATCCATCAGGCATCGATCAAGGAGCTCGAGGAGGGCCTCGCGCCGGAGCTCGTCGAGGAGCTCGACCGGCTGTCTCTTCCGTTCAACGACTCGGTCCCGTCGGAGGCGGAGCTTCGGATCGCGCAGGCGCAGCTGGTCGGCTGGCTGGAGGGCCTGTTCCACGGCATCCAGACGGCGATCTACGCCCAGCAGATGGCCGCCCGCGCGCAGCTGGAGCAGATGCGCCGCGCGCTGCCCTCCGGCAGCATGCCTGGTGACGGCATGCCGGGTCGCACGGCACCGGGTCACCTCCCCGGGCAGCAGGGCGAGGACGGCTCGTCCGGCGGTCTCTACCTCTGAGGCCAGCCGTCCCGGCTGAACCAGCGGTTCAGCTCGACCGCGACCCCATCCCGCTCGAGCGTCTCGGTGACGTCGTCGGCGACCCCTTGGACGGTCAGCGGAGCATTGCCCATCGCCACCCCGCGGCCGGCCCAGGCCAGCATCTCTACGTCGTTGCGGCCGTCTCCGATCGCGAGCACCTCCGCCGGTGACACGCCGAGACGGTCCGCGACCTCGGCCAGCCCCGAGGCCTTGGAGACGCCCTCGGGGGCCAGATCGAGCCAGGCCGTATAGCCGACGAAGTAGTTCGTGCCGCGCAGGCCGAGCTTGCCGGCGAGCTCGATGAACTCCTCGGCGGAGGCCGAGGGATCCCGGATGATCACGCGCGTGACCGGTTCCGCCACCAGCTCGTCGACCGGCTGCTGCCACATCTCGCCGGTGATCTCCCCGGTGGGGAACAGCCGGTTGACCCGGTACCCCCGGCCAACCACCTCCACTGCCACCAGCGCGTCCGGGACATGCTCGAGCAGCATCCTCACCGCTTCGCTGGCGTCGAAGGTGACCGCCGATACCACCTCGATCGGCGGATAGGTGAACGTCACCGCGCCGTTGCTCGCGATCCCGTACTCCCCCGTCAGCGCGAGCTTGTCGATGATCCGGCCGATACCGAAGACCGACCGGCCGGTGGAAAGCACCACGTGAGCACCGGCGGCCATCGCGTCCTGGACGGCGGCGTGGACGGCCGCCGAGACATTCTCTTCGGCATCCACCAGCGTTCCGTCGATATCGAGGGCGATCAGCCGAGGCGTCAAGCGATCGGCTCCAGGACCTCCAGGCCCTGCAGATACGGCTGCAGCGCGGGTGGAACGAGGACGGAGCCGTCCTGCTGCTGATGGGTCTCGAGCAGCGTGATGATGGTCCGCGGTATCGACGTCAGCGTCCCGTTGAGCGTGGCGATCGGTTGGATGTTCGGTCCGAACCGACCCCGGGTGTCGAGCCTTCGGGTCTGGAAGTCGGTGCAGTTGGACGCCGAGGTGAGCTCCCGGTACCTGCCATGCGTGGGAATCCATGCCTCGCAGTCGAACTTGCGTACCGCTGAGAGGCCGAGATCGCCGGCCGCGACGTCGATCACCCGGTAGGCGAACCCGAGCTTGTCCATCCACTGCTTCTCCCAGCCGACGAGGCGCTGGTGCTCGGCGTACGAGTCCTCCAGTGTCGTGTACGAGAACATCTCGACCTTGTTGAACCAGTGCACGCGGAAGATGCCGCGAGTGTCCTTGCCGTAGGAACCGGCCTCGCGGCGAAAGCACGGGCTGAACGCTGCGTAGCGCAGTGGCAGCGACTCTGCGTCCAGGATCTCGTCGCTGTGGTAAGCGGCCAGCGCCACCTCGGAGGTGCCGACGAGGTACATGTCGTCCTCCGGCAGGTGATAGACGTCGCCGGCCGCCTGGCCGAGGAACCCGGTGCCCTCCATGGCTCGGGGCTTGACCAGCGCGGGCGTGATCATCGGAGTGAACCCGGTTTCGACGGCCTGCGCCATCGCCATGTTGACCAGCGCGAACTCCAGCTGGGCGCCGACGCCGGTCAGGTAGTAGAAGCGGGCGCCGCTGACCTTGGCCCCGCGTTCGACGTCGACGGCTCCGAGCAGCCGACCGAGCTCCAGGTGGTCGCGAGGGGTGAAGCCGTCGGCGGCGAAGTCTCTGGGCGTGCCGACCTCCTCGAGCACGACGAAGTCGTCCTCACCGCCCGGTGGTGCGTCGTCGGCGATGTTGGGCAGCGCCTTCATCAGCGTGGTGAAGGTGCGGTCGGCGTCGGCCTGGTCGGCCTCGGCCTGCTTGACCCGGCCGGCCAGCTCCTTGCCCTCATCGAGCAGCGACTGCTTCTCCGCGCCCTGAGTCTTCGGGACGCGTTTGCCCAGCTGCTTCTGCTCGGACCGGAGCCGCTCGAACTCCGCGATCGTCGAGCGGCGCCGCTCGTCGGCCGCCAGGATCTCATCGACGATCCCGGTGGGCTCGCCGCGCCTGGTCTGTGCGGCGCGTACACGGTCCGGGTCCTCACGCAGGATGTGCAGGTCGATCACACCGACGAGCGTATCGGTGTGCGCGCTCGCGCCGGCAGCCATTTTCCCGGGCGGGAATCACCGACCCGGCATACTGCCACCAGACAGACCTGCTCGACTGGAGCACTATTGACGACCCGTACGCGGAACCACACCACAGCGGCGCTGGCCATCGGCCTCGCCGCTGTCTTCGGGTTGCTCACCGCCCTCATCGTCTTCGACTTCGGACCGTTGTACGACCTCGATCACTCCATCGCCCGCTGGGCGTACGACGCCGACCAGGGCAACCCCGCGGTGGTCAGGTCTCTGAAGCTCATCGCGATCGTCTTCGCCCCGCTCAAGCTGTGGCTGGTCCTCGGCGCCATCGCTGTCGTACTCGCCGTCCGCGGTGGGAGAAGGACGGTCGCCTGGATCGTGGTCACGATCGCCGTCAGCTGGCCGGCGGCGACCCTGGTGAAGGGCTTGGTAGAACGCCCCAGGCCGGCCGCGAGGCTGGCCGAGGTCAGCGGCTACGGCTTCCCGTCCGGCCACGCGACCGGGGCCGGCGCCATGACAGCGACACTGATCCTGCTCACGCTGCTGCTGCTGCCGCGCTCCCGCGGGCGCCGGGCCGTGGTCTCCCTCTGGCTGCTGCTCGGGTTCGCCGTCGGGACGGACCGCATCCTGCTGGCGGTGCACAGCCTGTCGGACGTCATCGCCGGCTGGGCCCTGGGAGCCCTGTTGGCGGTGGGCGCGTACTGGTTGCTCCGCGTGGACGGATCCGACATCCGCCCGCAGGTGTCGCCGGTCCAGAGCGTCGGCACCCCGCCGCGACGTCCTCGGCTGGCGGTGGTGCTCAACCCCACCAAGGTCGACAATCCCGGGATCTTCAAGCGCAAAGTCGTCGGTGCGGCGGCGAGGTACGGCTGGGAGGAGCCGATCTGGTTCGAGACCACCGTCGACGATGCCGGTCGCTCGATGACGCACGCGGCGCTGGCCGCGGGCGCCGACGTCGTGATGGTCGCCGGCGGCGACGGCACGGTGCGGGTCGTGTGCGGCGAGCTCGCCGGGACCGGCATCCCCGCCGGCATCGTTCCCGCCGGCACCGGCAACCTGCTCGCGCGCAACCTGGGCCTGCCGCTCACCGTCGATGCCGCGCTGCAGATCGTGCTGGCCGGCGACGACCGGGCGATCGACATCGTCCGGATCGAAGGCGATGATCTGCCGGTGGACCACTACGTGGTGATGGCGGGGCTCGGGCTCGACGCGGCGATCATCGCGGGCGCACCCGAGCAGCTCAAGGCAAGGATGGGTTGGCCGGCGTACGTCGTCGCCGCCTTCAAGCACGTCCGGTATCCCGCCGTCAGGGTGGAGATCTCCGTCGACGACGCCCCGTTCGAGAGGTACCGGGCCCGCACGGTGGTGATCGGAAACGTCGGCTACCTACAGGCGGGGATCCCGCTGCTCCCCGACGCGGCGATCGACGACGGACTGCTCGATGTCGTCGTGATAGCTCCCCGGCGCACCCTGGGCTGGTTCGCGCTGGTGTTCCGCGTGATGCTGCGCCGCAGGCAGACCGATGACCGGCTGGACCGGATGACAGGCCGCAGCGTCGTCGTACGCGCGGCGAACCCCACCCCGCGCCAGCTCGACGGCGACACCGTTGGCGCCGGACGGGAGCTCCGTGCCACGGTCGAGCCCGGCGTCCTGCTGGTGCGGGTGCCGGCGGGCCCAGTGCGTTGATGCAGTGCGTTGATGCAGTCCGCTGATCGACCGATCCGTCAGTCGCCCTGGGCGAGGCCGATCGCTTCGGACTCCTCCGGTGACAGCTGCTGCTCGCAGCGCCAGCCGCTGATGTTCTTGGCGTAGGTGCGTGACTCGCTGCGACCATGGATCGACGTCAGGACCATGCCGTTGCCGGCATCGTCGAGCAGTGCCAGCGACCACGACAGAGCCCCGCCCATGTCGCCGAACGCGTCATACCGCACCACCGCCAGGTGCCGCAGCGCCTCGCCGACCTCGACCCGCAACGCCTCCAGCTCGGCGCGCAGGTCGTCGGCTCCCCCGCCCAGGGCTCGACCACGCGGCGCCGGCGTACCGGCCGGCCTGCGGACCGGGCCCCTTGCGCGCCGGAGGGCCACCAGGGCGATCAGCAGGGCCAGCACGGCACCCCCGGCGGCACCTGCGGCCAGCCAGGAGACCACCGTCGGATCCAGCGGCACCGGTCAGGACCCCTCACGCAGCCGACGCAGCCAGCGAGTCGCGTCGGTGAAGTCGGTGTCCGAGGTGCCCACCCGTTCGGCGGCCGGCTGCCCGTCCGCCCGCGGGTACGACCCGAGGAACCGGACATCGTCACACGTCCGGCGCAGTCCCATCAGGGCCTCCCCGACCCGCGGGTCGTCGACATGCCCCTCGGCGTCGATGAAGAAGCAGTAGCGCCCGAGCGCCGAGCCGGTCGGCCGCGACTCGATGCGGGTCAGGTTGACGCCCCGTATCGACAGCTCGTCGAGGATCTCCAGCAGCGCACCTGGGTGGTCGTCGCGGATGTAGGCGATCAGCGAGGTCTTGTCGGCACCGGTGCGGGTTGGCGGGGCCGCCGGGCGCGACAGCAGCACGAAGCGCGTCACCCCGTCGGGGTTGTCGCCGATGTCGCTCGCGAGCGCATCGAGCCGGTACCGCTCGGCCGCGATCGGAGCCGAGATCGCTGCGTCGTACCCCGAGCCGGGATCCGAGACCAGCTCCGCGGCGTGGGCGGTCGAGGAGGTGTGCGCGACCTGCGCCCCCGGGAGGTGCGTGGCGACCCATCGGCGGCACTGCGCCGCCGCGTGCGGGTGGGTCACCACGCTCCGCACGGACAACAGGTCGGTGCCCGGCCGGCCCAGCAGCGCGAAGCGCACGAACACGGTCACCTCGCGGGTGATCATCAGCGGGTCACCCTGGGCGAGCTCGTCGAGGGTGATCGGCACCGCACCCTCGACAGAGTTCTCGATCGGGACGACCGCACCGTCGACCTCGCCGTTGCGTACCGCCTCCAGCGCGGTCACGACACTGACCTGCGGCCGGAGCTCGGCACGCGCCGCGGCGGGAAGCGAGCGTAGGGCCACCTCGGCGAACGTGCCCTCCGGGCCGAGGTAGGCGTAGCTGGCAGGCGGGACTCCGGGCACGCAGACAGAGTAATGGGGGTGCCGAGCAAGCCACTGCTCCCGGCTCGGGTCACTGCTCCCGGCTTGCACTGCTGCGGCGGCGAGGCCGTCCCACGCCGCGGGTCAGGCCGCTGGCGACCCGGAACGCTAGATTCGCGCCTATGAGCAGCCACCTCGATGACGGGCTCGGGAAGACCCATGACCTCGGCTACGCGCGGCTCGACACCGATCGGGTGCTGCGCACCGGGGACCCGGAGGTGGTGTACGGCGCCGGCAAGACGCCGGAGCAGGTGGTCGAGCTGCTGCGCACCCTGCACGCCGCCCACCCGGAGCGGAGCGTGCTGGCCACCCGGCTCACCGACGACGCCATCGACGCGGTCGGCGCGCAGCTTGCCGACGCGGTGATCGACCCGGTCGCGCGAGCGTGCACGCTCGGGCCGCTGCCGACACCGCGGGGGGTGGTGGCCGTGGTCTCCGCGGGGACGTCGGACGCGCCGGTGGCGAGGGAGGCCGCAGTGACGGTCGGGGTGTTCGGCAGCCACCCCCAATTGGTCAGCGACGTCGGCGTCGCCGGACTGCACCGAGTCCTCGGGGTACGCGACCAGCTGGTCGAGGCCGACTGCCTCATTGTGGTCGCGGGCATGGAGGGTGCGCTGCCGAGCGTGGTCGGTGGCCTGACGGGGGTTCCGCTGGTGGCGGTGCCCACCTCGGTCGGGTACGGCGCATCGTTCGGCGGCCTGGCCGCCCTGCTGGGGATGCTCAACTCGTGTGCTCCCGGTGTCGCGGTCGTCAACATCGACAACGGCTTCGGTGCCGGCGTCTTCGCCGCCCGGGTGGCCCGCGGCGCGGCGCCGCGCACGGGGTCACGCGCGTGATCGGATGGCTGGACTGTGCGTCCGGGGCCAGCGGCGACATGATCCTCGGCGCGCTGGCGGGCGCCGGGGTGGCGATGTCCGTCCTCACCGAGGCCGTGTCGGCGGTGGCGCCCGAGCCGATCCGGCTCGTGCATGAACAAGTGAGCAGGAGCGGGTTCGCCGCAACGCGGGTGCACGTCGATGCCGCGGAGTCGGACAGCGGCCGCACTTGGGCGGACATAGAGATCTTGCTCGCGCAGGCACCGCTGGCTGATCCGGTGCGTCAGCGGGCGGCATCCACCTTCGCCCGGCTCGCGGAGGCAGAGGGCCGGGTCCACGGCGTCCCCGCCACCGAGGTCCACTTCCACGAGGTCGGTGCACTGGATGCGATCGCGGACATCGTCGGATGCTGCGCCGGGTTCGACGACCTCGGCTTGAGCCGGCTGGTCGCCACGCCGGTGGCGCTCGGGGGCGGATCTGTGCGGACACTGCACGGGACAATCTCGGTGCCGGCCCCGGCAGTGACCGCTCTGCTCGCGGGCGTCCCCACCTACGGCGGGGGCGTCGACGCGGAGCTGTGCACGCCGACCGGCGCGGCACTGCTCGCCGAGTGGGTGGACGAGTGGGGCGACCACCCGGCGATGTCGGTGTCGTCGGCGGGGGTCGGCGCCGGCGGGAGGGACATCGCCGGCCGCCCGAACGTGCTGCGCCTGCTCGTCGGGCGTTCCGGTGAGGCCGGGGACGAGAGCACCGAAGCAGCCTTGATGATCGAGACCAACATCGACGACCTCGATCCGCGGCTGTGGCCGGCGGTGATCTCGCGACTGCTGGCGGCCGGCGCCTCGGACGCCTGGCTGACGCCGGTCTCGATGAAGAAGGGCAGACCGGCCCACACACTGCACGCGCTCGTTCCCGGTGACCGTGCCGAGGCGGTGCGCGCCCTGGTGTTCACCGAGACGACGGCGATCGGCGTGCGCGAGTATCCCGTCGCCAAGCGTCCGCTCGACCGGCACGAAGCAACCGTTGAGTTGGCGGGTCGTTCGGTCCGGATCAAACTGGCCACCTATCGTGGAGCGATCGTCAACGCCCAACCGGAGTACGAGGACGTTGCGGCCGTGGCCGACGAGACCGGTCAGCCAGTCAAGGCCGTGCTCGCCCAAGCGGTCGCTGCGGCACGCAGCCTTTGGTGACCCGGAAGGATCAAACGCCCGCATGGACTGGCATGTCGCAGTGCTGACGTTCGCGCTCATCTTCCCCGTCGAGCTTCCGGACAAGACGTTCGTCGCGGCCCTGGTGCTGTCGACCCGCTACAAGCCGCTGGCCGTCTGGATCGGAGTCGGGCTCGCCTTCGGAGTGCAGTCGCTGGTCGCGGTCACCGCCGGTCAGCTGGTGACATACCTCCCGCACTGGGTCACCCAGGTCGTCAGCATCGCGATGTTCCTGCTCGGTGCGATCCTGCTCTTTCGCGCCGCCCCGAACGCCGACCGCGAGGAGAAGGAGCAGGAGGAGGAGTACGCGGGCAAGGCCAGCGAGCTCCGGGTCGGCTGGCGGGCCGTCCTCGCGTCGTTCCTGGTGCTCTTCGCGGCCGAGTGGGGTGACTTGTCGCAGCTGCTGACCATCAACATGGTCGCCAAGTACGGCTCCCCGGTCTCGGTGTTCGTGGGAGCCTGGGCTGCGTTGCTGGTGGTCTCGGGGCTCGCGGTGGTGGGGGGCCGGGTGCTGCTGCGGTACATGCGCCTCTCGGTGCTGCACTACATCGGCGGCGGTGTGTGCCTGTTGTTCGCGGCTCTCAGCGCGATCGATCTCAGCGTCGGCTGACGGTGACGAGGCGACGGGCGGGGGAGGTCCTGGCGGCATGAGCATCGGCAGGCGCTCCGTCCTCGGAGCCGCGCTGGTGGTCACGGCCATCACCGTGCTCGCCAGGGTGGGCGGGCTCGGCCGCAACTTCGTCTTCGCCCGCGCGGTGGGCTTCAACTGCGTCTCCGACACGTACGCGACGGTCAACACCGTCCCGAACATCCTGTTCGAGATTCTGGCCGGCGGCGCGCTCGCCAGCCTGGTGGTGCCGCTGCTCGCCACCGCGGTCGCCGGTAGCGACCGCGAGCAGGTGTCGCGTACCTCCTCGGCGCTGCTGACCTGGACGGTCTGCTCGTTGACCATCGTGTCGGTCGTGGTCGCGGTGGCCGCCCACCCGATCTCGTCGTGGCTGCTCGGCGCCAAGGACTGTCCCGGAGCCGTCGACGTGGGCGCTTCGATGCTGCGGGTGTTCGCCCCCCAGATCGTGCTGTACGGCGTCGGGATCGTGTTCACCGGGATCCTGCAGGCACACAGGCGCTTCGGCGCGCCCGCCGTTGCGCCGCTGCTGTCCAGTCTCGTCGTGATGTGCGCTTACGTCGGCTACGCGCTGGTGACGCCAGCCAACCCCTCGCTGGTCGAGCTCAGCACCGTCTCCGAGCTCATGCTCTCGGTCGGGACGACGCTGGGCGTCGTTGCGCTGACGTGCAGCCTCATCGTGCCGCTGTCGGGGCTGGGCCTCGCGTTGCGCCCCACCTGGCAGCTCCCACACGGGATCGGGAGCCGGGCGCGGGCGCTCGGGGCGGCCGGCGTCACGTCACTGACGGCCCAGCAGATGTCGGTCGTCGTGGCGTTGCTGCTGAGCAACGCCCACGATGTCCCGGCCGGTTCGACGGCCGCGTTCTTCCAGGCGCAGACCGTGTTCTACCTGCCGTGGGCCGTGCTGGCGGTCCCGCTGGCCACGTCGGCGTTCCCTCGGTTGACCCAGCTCTGGGGGCTGGATCGGCGCTCCGAGTACCGCCTCGAGCTGGCGGCGGCCACCCGGGCCACCGTCATTCTGGCGCTGGTCGCCACGGCAGGCCTGGTCGCCGCCGCGGACCCGATCGCGCGTGTCATCGCCCAGTCGGCTCCTGGAGAGCCCGCGGTCGAGCCGGTGGCGCACGGCATCGCGGCGTTCGCGTTCGGGCTGACCGGGTACGCGCTGTTCGCATTGCTGAGCCGCGCGCTCTACGCCAGCCACGCCGCCCGCAACACGGCCATCGCCTGCCTCGGCGGGTGGTTGGCCGTGATCGTCGCCGACCTGGTCCTGGCAGGTGCGCTCGACGGCGCCGACCGGGTGCTGGCCCTCGCGCTGGGCAACAGCATCGGGATGACCCTGCTCGGCATCTCGCTGATGGTCACGACACTCCACCGCGCGGGAAGCGGTGCGTTCTCCGGGCTTGGTGCCGCCGCGCTGGTCGCTGTGGGCGCATCGGTGCTGAGCGGGGCGCTCGGTTGGTGGGTGGCCCAGCTCTGGTCGGGCGGAGGCATTGCCGCTGCGCTGGCCCAGACGCTCGCCGTCGGTGCGGTCGTGGTCGCGGTCTTCGCGGGCACCATGTTCGTGCTCGCGCGCGAGACCACCAGGCAGACCGTCGCGGTGCTCCGGCAGCGGGGGGTGGCGCATCCGGCATGAGTGAGCCCAGTCTCGGCGGCCGCCGGATCTGCCTCGTGGTCGCGACCACCACCGGTGGCACAGGGCGGCACGTGCAGGTGCTCGCGGCAGAGCTCGTCCGACGCGGCGCGAAGGTCGCCGTCTGCGGGCCCGCGGACACCGATGGCCGTTTCGGCTTCAGCAGCCTCGGGGCCGCGTTCCACCCGGTGCCGATCGGGTCGCGGGCGCGGCCGCACGTCGACCAGCGGACGGTTCGGCGGCTGCGCCGGCTGACCCGCGGTGCCCATCTCGTGCACGCGCACAGCCTGCGCGCCGGCGTGCTCGCGGGACTGGCCACCCGCCGGGCGGTGCCCTTCGCGGTGACGCTGCACAATGCGCCGCCCTCCGGTGGCCTCCGGGGTCTGGTGTCCGCGGCGATGGAGCGGTACGTGGTCCGGCGCGCGGATCTCGTCTTCGCGGTGTCGCCGGATCTGGCGGCTCGGGCCCGTCGGCTCGGGGGGCGTGATGTCCGTTCGGCGCCGGTGAGTGCCCCCGTCCTGCCGCCGACGACACGCCCCCGAGACGAGCTGCGCCGGGAGCTCCAGGTGGGCGAACAACCGCTGGTGCTGGCGATCGGACGGCTGGCCGAGCAGAAGGGCTACCCGTGGCTGGTCGAAGCCGCCGCGGCGATGGCCGGTCATCCCAGCAACCCGCTGTTCGTGGTCGCCGGTGACGGCCCGCTGCGCGGGCAGCTCGAGGCCCAGATCGCCCGTACCGGGGCACCGATGCGCCTGCTCGGCTGGCGTGACGACGTCGCGGACCTCCTCACCGCGGCCGACGTCGTGGTGGTCCCGAGCCTGTGGGAGGGAAGCTCGCTGGCGGTGCAGGAGGCGCTGCGCGCGGGCGTCCCGTTGGTGGGTACAGTCGCCGGTGGGACACCGGCACTCGTCGGCAGCGGTGGGCTCCTGGTGCCATCCGGGGACTCCGACGCACTCGTCGTCGCGATCAGCACGCTCCTGGACAGCGAGCAGGCGCGCGCGACGTGGGCCCGCGCGGCCGCGGACGCAGCCCGGGACCTGCCGACGGATGCTTCGGTGTCGCAGCAGGTGATCGGCGGCTATCTCGATCTCTGGTCGCGGGAGACGTAGGCCCGTGATAGGTGGCCGGAGAACCAGCGCGCGCACACCGGTCGCTCTGCTCACCCTGCTCGCCGGGCTCGTGGTCGCCGCCGGTGCCGTCCGGGTGCTGTCGACTCCGGACGCCGCCGACCTGCCCCGCCATGAGCACGTCGTCATCGTCGGTGTTCCCGGGCTCGAGTGGTCGGACGTCACGGGGGCAACCGTCCCTCGCCTGCACCGGCTGGCGGCCAACGGTGCGGTCGGTGACCTCAGCACCAGGTCGGCGACCTCACCCACCTGTCCGTGGGACGGATGGGTCTCCCTCGGAGCCGGCAACCGGGCCAGGTTCGGCTCGACGGCATCGGACGCGTCGGGCTGCTCCGATCAGCGGGGCGCGCCAGATCTCGCCGGCAGTCAGCCGTTCACCGCCGTGGTCCGGGAGAACGACGACCTCAACTTCGGAGCGGTTCCGGGGCTTCTCGGCGCCCAGGTCCGATGCACCACGGCCGTCGGTGCCCCCGCGGTGCTCGCCGTCTCCGGCAGCGACAGCGACGTTCGGATCACCGACCCGGCCGGCAGCGCCCGGAGGTGGGCAGCGGTCATCGGGCGATGTCCTCTCACCCTGGTGGCAACCCCACCGCTTCCGGAAGGACCGGCCCGCGAGCGAGCCCTGCACCAGCTCGACGTTCTGCTGGACCGACTGGCCCGGGCGCTCGACGGCTCGCTCCTCATCGTCGCCGGCATCGCCGAGTCCGGTCAGGCCATGTCTCACCTGCACCCCGTGGTCGTCAGCGGTGGCGGCGTCGCGTCCTCGTGGCTCCAGTCGGCCAGCACCGGTACGACCCCGTATGCCCAGTTGATCGACCTGGCGCCCACCGCGGTGGACGTTCTGGGGGGTGACGTGCCCAGCCAGATGGCGGGGCGGCCGCTACTGACCCGAGACCGAACCCAGTCGTTCACAGCCGCGGTCGCCGACCTCGAGGATCTCGACCTTGCCGCCACGGAGCACGAGCGGATCGGCGGAGGCGCGGTCTGGGTGCTGGCGCTGCTCGAGATCGCTGTCTGCGTCTGCGCGGTGCTGGTGCTCCGTCGACGCGGATCGCCATGGCTGACCGGCGGGCTCCTCGTCACCGCCTCGCTGCCCGTCGCGACGTTTCTGGCCAACGCGCTTCCCTGGTGGCGCTCGACCTGGCCGGGGCTGACCGTGAGCGCCTTGTGCCTCGGCTTCGCGGTCGCCGTCGCCGCGGCTTCTTGGTACGTCACCCGCCGCCGGGCGATATGGGCCCCGATGCTCGTGATCGCGACGACGACCGCGGCGGTCATCGGACTCGACGTCCTGTTCGGCTCGCGTCTACAGCGCAACTCGCTGTTCGGCTACGACGCCGTGATAGCGGGACGCTTCTCCGGCATCGGGAACATGCCGTTCGGCTTCTACGCGAGCGGCGCGGTCTTTGCGTACTCGGTCGCGCTCGCATACGCGTGCCGGAGATCCGGACGTCGCGGCGCGGTCGTCGTGGCCGGGGCCTGGGGCGTCGCCCTGCTCGGCCTGAACGGCGCTCCCGGTCTGGGCGCGGACGTCGGTGGCGTCATCGCGCTCACCCCGGCGCTGGTCCTCACTGCGATGCTGTGCCTCGATGTCCGGGTGTCTCCGGGACGACTCGGCGTCGTCGCGGTCCTCGGCTTCGTCCTCGTAGCGGGCATCGCCGTCGCGGACCACGCCCGGCCGGCCGAGCAGCAGACCCACCTGGGACGGTTCGTCGGTCAGGTGTTCGACGGCACCGCATGGACCGTTGTCAGCCGGAAGGGGAGCTCGAATCTGTACATCCTCACCCACAGCCCGTTGAGCCTCATGATGGTCGCGTTGGTGGTGACGATGGTCTGGGGGTTGCGCCCGGGCGCCCCGGTCCGACGCACGGTCGAGCCGTACGGGCAGGCCGCGCTGGCCTGTGGCGCCGGCATCCTGATCATCGCCGTCCTCGGATCGGCACTCAACGACTCCGGGATCGCCGTGTTCGCCGCCGTCGGTGCGGTCGCGGTGCCACTGCTGCTCGCCCTGACGTCGCGCACTCTCGCGTCGACGGGCGGCAGGGCGCACTAGGCTCCGGCTATGACAGTGACCCCGCCGCATCCCCGGCACGGCGCCGACAGCGAGGTGGGGCGCCTGCGCACGGTGATGCTGCACCGGCCGGGTCCGGAGCTCAAACGCCTCACCCCCCGCAACAACGACAGCCTGCTCTTCGACGGCATCCCCTGGATCGAGCGCGCGCAGGAGGAGCACGACGTGTTCGCCCAGGCGCTGCGCGACCGCGGCGTGGAGGTTCTCTACCTGATCGACCTGCTGGAACAGACACTGGAGAGCGCGCAGGCCCGGGCCCAGGCCGTGTCCGATGTGACCGGCAGCCTGCTGATGGGCGAGACCATGCGGGCCTATTTCGTCGAGCACCTGGGCGGCCTCGACCCCTTCGGGCTCGCTGCCGCGCTGACCGCCGGCATCCGCAACGACGAGGTGCGCGGCGGGCACGGGCTGGTGACGAGCCTGCTCGCGCACGACGACTTCCTCATCGCGCCGCTGCCCAACCTGCTGTTCACCCGCGACTCGAGTGTCTGGGTGCGCGACCAGGTTGCCGTCACCAGCCTGGCGATGCCGGCCAGGGAGCGCGAAACCCAGATCACCGACCTGATCTATACACACCATCCCCGCTTCTCCGGTACCGGCCGGGTCTACGGGTGGGAGCTCGAGCATCTCGAGGGCGGCGACGTCCTGCTGCTGGCCCCGGGCGTCATCGCGATCGGCGCCGGGGAACGGACGACGCCGGCGGGCGTCGAACGGTTCGCCCGGAGGATCTTCGCCGCCGACCTGGCCCACACCGTGCTCGCCGTACCGATCGCTCAGGAACGCGCCACCATGCACCTCAACACCGTCCTGACGATGGTGGACGCCGACAAGATCGTGATGTACCCCAACGTCGCCGACACGCTTGTCGCCTATGCGGTGACCCGCTCGGCACACGATGACGAAGCCCCGGGCACGATGCCCGGTGGGATCGTCTTGGCGGTGGCGGAGCCGGAACCGTTCCTGGTCGCGGCGGCGAAGGCCATGCACATCGACACGCTCCACCGCATCGACACCGGGCTCGACCCGGTCACGGCCGAGCGCGAGCAGTGGGACGACGGCAACAACACGCTGGCGGTCGGACCGCGTGTCGCCGTCGCGTACGAGCGGAACACGGAGACCAATGCCCGGCTCGAGGAGGCCGGCATCGAGGTCGTCACGATCAGTGGCTCCGAGCTCGGATCGGGCCGGGGTGGGCCGCGCTGCATGTCCTGCCCGATATCGCGCGACCCGCTGCCCGCGGAGTCGTAGCAGGGCTCATGACACCGGCCCGAGAGCGGACATGCGAGACCCGGCCGTTGCTGACGGGGGATACAACAACGGCCGGGTTGTCTACAGAGTATGCATGACCTCGCACTGTGAACAACCCCAAAACACAAGCAATTAATTTGGATCGTAACGAAGTAATCACACCCGGTTACTGACTGACGGCTCAGTTCATCGGATGGTGACCTGGCGGGTCGCCAGGCCCGCCCGCGCCGCCCGTTGCGCGGACGTCAGCGGCGCCTCGCTGACGAGTGCATCCGCCAGCCGGTCCGTGAACGCCGCCGCCGGCTCCTCCAGCGCTTCCGCGCCGGTGCCCACCGGCAGCTCCCAGACCGGCACGAGCAGCGCGTGCGCCCGGAACGAGCCGACCAACCGGCTGTCCGCACCTAACAGGTCGTCGCCTGCGGCGTGCAGGCGAGCCAGCGCATCCAGCACCCCGTCCTCCGGCTGCGGGAGAACCCAGCGCAGATGCTCCTTGGTGCCGCTGCTCGTCCAGTACGCCGCCTCGACGCTGTCCAGCCGTGTCGTGGGCGCCGCGGCCGCGTTCGCCTGCTCCAGCGTGGCGGCGATCTGCCCGCCCTCGTCCTCCATCCCCTCGACCCAGAAGTCGAACCCCTCATGGACCGTCACGTCCAAGGGCGTCTCGGTGTCGACGAGCTCTTGGAGCCGAACCCCCGACCCGGGCAGGTCCGGCATCCCCACCGACTCGCCCGACGCAGCGGACATCGCCAACTCCACCGCGTAGGCGAGGTCCCGGCTGGCGTCTCCGGAGTTGTGCTGGACCTGTAGGCCGAGCCAGATGCCGCCGTCCTCACGAACCAGCGCCGGCAGGGCGCCTGGCAGCAGCGAGCACAGCAGGAGCGGGCGGTCCGCGTTGTCGACAAGAGTGAGCGGCGCCGTCGCGGCGGGTACGAACTCACGCATCGCCACCATGTCACACTCGCTGGCGAACCCGGCGAACGTCCTTGCCACAAAGGGAACCGAACCGCTCACGGCACCGTGGCAGGACTTGTAGCGACGGCCGGAGCCGCAGGGGCAGGGTTCGCGCGGTCCCACCGAACCAGCCGTCCGTGCACTGGCCTTCTGCTTCTGGCCCCGCTTGCCCACTGGATGCTCCCCTCACCGAGTGCCGGTGTGCCGGACCGTCGTACCCAACCCTCAGCCTCCGGAGCCGCGGCCGTTCTGGTCGGCCGACAGCTGGCGGAGCGCCGGTCCGGGCCGGTCGGTGATGATCGCCTCGACCCCAAGGTCGGCACACAGCGCGATGTCCTGACGGTCGTTGACGGTCCAGACATGGACCGAGCTGCCATGGCCGTGCACCCGGGACACGTAGTTGGGATGTGCGCGCACGGCCTCGATCGACGGCCCCGCGATCGCCACCCCCATCGGCAGGCTGCCGTCGCGGAAGCGTAGCGGTATCCGTTCCATCAGGAAGACGGTCCGGGTGCTCGGCGCGAGATCCTGGATGCGGCGGATGGACAGCCACGAGAAGCTCATCACCCTGACCGGTGACAGCTTGCCCGCCGGAGGATGCGCCCAGCCGAAGCGGTGGAGGGTCTCGACCAGACGTCGTTCGACGACTCCCGCGTAGCGGGTCGGATGCTTGGTCTCGATCGCGATCTCGACCGGGCGGCCCCAGTCCGCCACCATCGCGCACAGCCGATCGAGGGTCAGGATGGACCTGGTGTCGGACTCGACGTCCTCGGCCTCGTCGTCGAGGTCGCTCCAGGGCTTCTTCCACGAGGCGAAGTCGAGCTGCTCGAGCTCGCCGAGCGGCAGCGTCGACAACACCCCCTTGCCGTTCGACGTGCGCTCCAGCCGCCGGTCATGGACGCACACGAGGTGTTGGTCGGCGGTCAGCCGGACGTCACACTCGAGCGCATCCGCGCCGTCGCGCAACGCCTGCATGTATGCCGCCAGAGTGTGCTCGGCCTGGGTGGCACTCGCACCCCGATGGGCCACGATCTCCGGCCGGCCATCGGATCGCGGCGGGGGCGCAACCACCAAGGGCTTCGGGCGCAGCAGTCCCCGGCCGGGAATGGAGGAACGGACGTGGGCGGTAGAGAGGGCTCGCGGGCGCGCACGTGGCACGCCCCTATCGTGTCACGCCGTGCCGCGTCCCGTGCGCGATCAGACCGAACAACATCGCCGTGGCGCCCCCGACCAGGATCGAGCCGATGGACGCGCCCATCCACACCGGGGGGGTGAAGTGGATCCAGCCCTGCACGTCGTACCAGAAGTCCGACCAGCCGCGCAGGGTCCCGGGGTTCAGCAGCTGGTAGGAAACGAAGCCGACCAGCCAGGCCGCTACCGGTGCCCACCGGAACGACGCTCGGTCGCTGACGTCCCACCGCATCCGGCACACGACGAAGAAGTCAGCTGTGGCGACCGCGAACAGCGGTATGAACACCGAGCCGACCAGGTAGAGGAAGTCGGTGTAGCCGTCCATGTTGATGAACAGCGCCAGAGCGGTGGCGATCACGCCGATCGTGGCGGAGATGACCCGGCGGTCGACCTGTGGCAGCACGTTGTGGGTGGACATGGTGGTGGAGTAGATGTTGGCGAACGCCTCGTCGACCTCGTCGACGGCGAGGATCGCAAGCGTCAACGCGCCGACGGGCAGTGCCACCAGCGTGGCGATCATCGTGTCGGCGTCGGTCGCCAGGGTGGCCACCGCGAGCGCCCCCAGCACGAGGTAGACCAGCGCGGCGGCGCCGTAGCCGATCGCGGCACCGCCGAAGGCCGCGCGATTGGTCCGGGAGTGCCGGCTGTAGTCCGCCGCCAGCGGCGAGAACGACACGATGCCCGCCATCGCGACGTCCACCGCCGGCCAGAACCCGTAGGAGCCGGTACCGGGGATCTCATGCACGGGATGGCTCAGCACCTCGTAGAACAGATAGGCCGAGGCAAGGGGCACCAGCAGGACCATGCCCTTGCGCAGCAGCCGCACGCTGCCGAGTGGGCGGATGGCCATCGTGGTCGCGACCACTCCGGCGATCAGCGCCCAGGCCCATCGCCAGTCACTTCCACCGAGCACCTGCGCGGCGACTGTGGAGATGAGGATGATCTCCACCGTCGCCCACCCGACGCTCTGGGCGATGTTGAGCACCGTGGGCACGACGGACCCCCGGCGGCCGAACATCCCGCGCAGGGCAACCATCGCCGGGGCCCCCGTGTGCGACCCGAACACCGCCGAGGCGCCGAGGATGAGCGCGCCGACCACCGATCCGACCAGCGACGCCAGCAGCGCCGTGAGGAGGTCGCCGGTGTACGCGGCGACGTACGCGCCGGTGACCGGGCCGAACAGGCTGATGCCGAAGTTGCCCCACATCGCGGTCTGGTCGAACAGACCGAGTGTGCGCGGGGTTTCGGTGGTGAGGGTGAGAGGCGCCTCGAGCTGGTGTCCCGCGTGCTTGTCCGGCGCCGTCGTGACAGCCATGATCGGTCTCCCTACGCCGGCATTACCCGGTCAGGTTCAGGCGGTCGGTGGCGCGCGTGATGCCACCCTCTCAGCCCACTCGTGCGTGAGCTCCCGCGATGAAATTGTCGCCCCGACTCTACCGCCGAGGTGAGCGGGGTCCGTCGCCGGCGGGCGCTGCCCGCCGCGAGGCGAGCCCGAGCAGCAGGGCGACGGCGGCCAGGGCGAACCCACCGCCGAGCCCGTACATCCCGTACACCGCGCGATCGGCGTCGGTGTTCCAGGTGAGGAGAAGGTACGTGCCGACGCCCGCGGCGACCACGGCGAGGCCTAGCGCGGTCAGCGCGCTGATGTCCAGGACGTCAGGGGCACCGGGACGGGTCATCAGCCAGTACGTGAGGCCGGCGACCAGCAGGACCCCGCACACGGCCAGCAGGACCGCGTCGATGCGGTCGCTGGACTCGAGCTGACCGAGGGACTTGGATTCGTGGTCGGCGAAGGCGCTGCGCCGCAGTGTCAGCGCCCAGACCGCGTAGACGAACGCGGCTGCGGCCCCGAGCCCGATCACGAGTCGCGGTGCAACCTGGTGGCCGCGGCCGGGGGGCGGCGACGCCATGGCCACTCCTCGGATCGACTCGGTGATCACTCGCTACGGTACGCGCCGCGTCAGCCGTGCGCGCGAAGGAACGTCCCGAAGTGCGGCACGGTGAACGTCACCGCGCCACGCTCGGCCGCGTACACCAGGCCCTTCTTGATCAGGCCGTCACGCGCCGGTGACAGGCTCTGCGGCTTGCGGGCCAGGTGCGTCGCCACGTCGGCGGTGGCCACCGGCGAGTCGGCGGTGCCCGCGCCGAGGTCGGCCATGGCCCGCATGTAGTCACGCTCGGCGGGAGTGGCCCGTTCGTAGCGGGCGCCGAAGAACCCCACGGCGAGCTCTCCCGCGGCGTCGGGAGCCGCCTCGCGGACGTCTGCGACGCGGATCGGGCTGCGCGGCGCGACGTCCCAGGTGACCTTGCCGTACGCCTGGACGAAGTACGGATAACCGTCGGTCAGGGCGTACAGCTCAGCCAGCGCATCGTCGGCGAAGCCGACATCGGCAGTGGACGCCGGGACGATCAGAGCCTGGTCAGCCGCCTCCCGTGGCAGCCGGTCGACGACCACGTAGCGGAAGAGCCGCTCCGCGTAGGACTTGCTGGCGCTGAGTGCGACCGGCAGGTAGGGCAGACCGGCTCCGACCACGACGAGCGGAGCGCCCTGCTGGCTGACCTCGTGGCAGGCACCGCACAGCGCGGCCAGCTCGGGACTGGACGAGTCCTGCATCTCGTCGACGAACAGGGCGACGCCGACCCCGAGGTCGCGGGCCAGTTCCCCGACGTCGCTGAACAGCTCCACGAGGTCGAGCTCGAGGTCGCCGGAGTCGGCCCGGCCGCGGGCCGCCGGGACGTCGATCGGTGGCCGCCAGCCGCCCGACCGACGGTCTCTGGGGTCGGCCCGCAGCGCGAACGCCTTGATCGTCCCCGCCACCGCGTCCACTGCATCGGGGTTGCGGTGCCGGTGGCCGAGCTCACGCACGGCGGCGTGCACGGCGGTCGCCAGCGGCAGTCGCAGCCCGTACTCGGGGCGCGCCTCGAGCTTCCCGGTCCCCCAGTAGACCTGGCCGGCCAGCGAGCGCAGCGCGTTGAGCAGCACCGTCTTGCCGACTCCGCGCAGGCCGCTCAGCACCATCGAGCGGTCGGGTCGCCCGGCGGCGACCCGCTCGAGCGTCACCGAGAACTGGCTCAGCTCCCGGTCGCGGCCGGCCAGCTCCGGCGGGCGCTGTCCCGCGCCGGGTGCGTACGGGTTCTTCACCGGGTCCATGGATGCGACTCTATGGCGCCGTCTAGCGCCAACCCTAGATTGCACTAGCGAGCCCTAGCGCGTGTCGCTCGATGGCGCGGACTACTTGAGCAACCGCGACATCCGCCGGTCGGCGAGCGGCTTGCCGCCGGTCTGGCAGGTCGGGCAGTACTGCAGGGCAGAGTCGGCGAACGAGACCTCGCGCACCGTGTCACCACACACGGGACACGGTAGACCGGTTCGTCCGTGCACCCGCATCCCGGTCTTCTTCTCGGCCTTGAGGTCACCCGCACCGAGGCCGCGCGACCGCTCGATCGCCTCCTCCAGCAGACCGCGGACAGCGGCGTAGAGCGTCGAGACCTCGCCGGATGTGAGGTTCGCCGCCGGCTTGAACGGCGACATCTTCGCCGCGTGCAGGATCTCGTCGGAGTACGCGTTGCCGATGCCCGCGATCACCGACTGGTCACGCAGCACCTTCTTGATCTGCGAACGCCCGGCCGCATCCAGAATCCGCTGCAGGCTGGCCTCGGTGAAGTCCTCCGCCAGCGGGTCGGGCCCGAGCCGGGCGATACCGGGTACGTCCCGCGGATCGCGAACGACGTACATGGCCAGCCCCTTGCGAGTGCCCGCCTCGGTGATGTCGAGTCCGGACTGGTCGTCGAGCACCACCCGGGCGGCCAGCGGGCTCTTGCCCGGCCGGGGCGGCACCCTCGGGACCTCGTCACGCCAGCGCACCCACCCGCCGCGGGCCAGGTGCAGGATCAGGTGGGTGCCCGACACGTCGAGGTCGAGGAACTTGCCGTGTCTGCGCACGTCGTCCACGAACAACCCGTGCAACGACTGGATCGGCGGGTCGAACGTCTTGAGCGCGCTGATCGCCACGATGTCGACCCTGGTGATCGCGCGGTCGCGCAGCCGGACACGCAGGTCGGCGGCGAGGGCGTCGACCTCGGGGAGTTCCGGCACGCGCCAAGTCTGCCGCTCGGCTGCCGGATCCGCGACCACCGCTGGCCGAATGGGCCGGCTGCGAGCATGATGACCTCATGTCAGCCGTCGTACCGATGCCGCGGCGTGGAGAGGTCATGCTGGACGCCCGCGGCTCGGACCGGGCGATGCGCGTGACCTGGCACCACGACGTCGGGATCGTGGTGCTGTCGCTGTGGCGCGGCGAGACGTGCGTCGGGACGTTCCGGCTGCCCCGCGAGGCCGTCCCCGGCCTGATCGACGCGCTCGTCTCCGGACTCGCCGAGGGGCACGAGCCCAGCACGGCCACCGGGGCCGTCAGCGCGTGACGAACTCCGGCGCCGGCAACGCCAGCGCCCTCTCCAGGCGCATCAGGTAGGCGTCCCGGGAGATCTCCACCGCGCCCAGCGACGCCAGGTGCGGCGTGCACCACTGCACGTCCAGCAGACGGTCGACACCGCCGGCACGGAGCAGCTCCACCAGCCGCATCAGGGCCACCTTGGACGCATCGCGCTCCCGGTGGAACATCGACTCGCCCGCGAACAGGCCACCGATGCTGATCCCGTACAGTCCCCCGGCCAACGCGCCGTCACGCCACGTCTCCACCGAGTGCGCCCACCCGAGTCGGTGCAGCCTGCGGTACGCGTCGAGCATCCGGGCGTCGATCCAGGCACCCGGCCGATCCGGGGCCGCGCACCCGGCGATGACCTCGTCGAACGCGGAGTCGACCCGTACCTCATAGCGCCGCGACGACCGCCGCATCGACCGGGTGACGCGCAGACCCGACAGCGGCAGCACCCCCCGGAGGCCCGGGGACCACCACAGGAGCGGGCGTCTCGGGCTGATCGGCATCGGAAAGATCCCGAGGCGGTAGGCCGCCAGGATCGTGCCGGGCTCGGTGTCGGCTCCCATCGCGACCCTGCCCTCCGGGTCGGCCGCCCCGGCCGGCGGGAACGACCACTGGGTCGGTGGCGGCTCGGTGGGCACGGACTCGAAGATAGCCCGTGCCGGTCCCGCTCCGCGGCCGCAATCGGTCCCGTTCGCCGGTGCCGGGGACGAGCCGTAGTGTGCTCCCTACCGCCGCTGCGCGATGAGGAGCCGACGACATGGGTGTGGGCAAGAGACTCGCCAAGGGTCTGGCGCCGATGGCGACGCGGATCGCGCCCTCGCTGACTGCCGGGTTCCTGCGAGACGTCTTGAAGCTGGCGATCGCCGGGTTCGGTCCGCTTCCAGGAGCCGCGGCCGCCGCTCAGGCCAGGCTCGAGAGTTCCGGAAACGACGCCGACAAAGCGATCCACGACCTGATCGAGTCACACGTCCGGCTGGCCGGCGCCCAGGGCTTCGTCACCAACCTGGGCGGCCTGATCACGATGGCGGTCGCGGTCCCCGCCAACGTCAGCGGGGTGGCCCTCCTGCAGTGTCACCTGGTCGCTGCGATCGCGCACCTGCGCGGGTACGACCTCGCGGACCCCCGGGTGCGCAACGCGGTGCTCGCGTGCCTGCTCGGTGAGGACGGGCTCAAACTGCTGCTCAAGAGTGGGTCCTTGCCCTCGACGCCGATGTCGATAGCGACGGCACCGGCGCACGACCCCGGGCTGGACCAGCTGATCGCGAGTGAGGTGACGGCCGCGCTGATCGCCCGGGTCAGTGGTCGCAAGGTAGTGACGAGCGTGGCACGGCGGACGCCGGTCCTCGGCGGCGGCATCGGCGCGGTCTCCGACGGGTTCGCCACCTACCGCGTCGGCCGTTACGCCGACCGGGAGCTCCTGCCGCGTACGACACCTAAGGTGGGCACCGGTGCCGGCACCCGGTAAGGCCTATCTGCACATCGGCCTGCTGAAGTCCGGCACGTCCTTCATCCAGTCTCAGCTCCGTCACCACCATCCGGGCCTGGCCCAGGACGGCGTACTGATCCCCGGCGGCCGCCACTGGGAACGGCAGGTGAGCGCGACGCGGGACCTGGTGGCCAGGCCCGGGCCGGTCCCGGCGAACGAGCCGACCGCGCACACCTGGGACTGGCTGGCGCAGGGCGCTCGCGACTGGTCGGGACCGGGCGTGATCGTCTCGATGGAGTTCCTGTCCTTCGCCAGGCCCAAGGCGATCCTCCGCGCGCTCGCCTCACTCGCGCCGCGCGAGGTCGAGATCGTGGTGACGGCCCGGGACCTGGGCCGGGTACTGCCGGCCCAATGGCAGGAGACTGTGCAGAACCACCGGACCTGGACATGGCCTGAGTACCTCGCGTCGCTGCGCGGACAGCCGGGATCCGATCCCCGCGCGGCGCGCAGCTTCTGGTTCATCCATGACCTCCCGCGGATCCTGGGCAAGTGGCTCGACGCCGGCGATGCGCCGGTCACGGTGGTCACCGTGCCGCCCAGGGGGGCGGCGCCGGACCTGTTGTGGCGCCGGTTCTGCTCGGCGGTGCAGATCGACGCCGACCGGTTCCCCCCGACCGCGGAGCGGGGAGCCAATACCTCGCTCGGTGTCAACGGCGCCGAGCTCACCCGCCGCGTGACGGCACTGGCCAATGACCGGCTCACGCCCCAGGCGTACCGCCGGGAGATCAAGACCTTCCTGTCCAAGTCCGTGCTGGCCCAGCTCGACGACGCCCGCTTCGGGCTCCCCGTCGAGGCGTACCCCTGGGCCCAGGACCGGTCCCAGGACATCATCGACCAGGTTCGCCGGCTCGGCGTCCGGGTGGTCGGCGACCTCGACGAGCTCTGGCCGACACCCCCGGGAACCGTCGAGCGCGAGCCCGACCGGTTCGACACCGACGGCATGCTCGACGCCGCGGTGGACGCGCTGGTGGCGTTCGCCGGGCACGCCGACGAGCTTCGGTCGAAGTGAGGGGGGTCCGGAGCGCCGCACGCGGCGGCTCAGGAGCGCCGCACGCGGCGGTAGGCGTCGAGCGCAGCCCGGCCCCACCGGCGTCTTTCACTGAACCGCACGACCGACCGCTTGGTGAGCTGGAGGGGGGTCATGCCCTCGTACAGCTGCAGCCGTTCCCGTGCCTCGCGTAGCTGGGCCTGTGTCTCGGAGAGGTTCTGCCTCGCCTCGGCGTCATCGACGAGCAGGGCCTTGATGACGTCGAGCGCGGCGTCGTTCACCTCCCGGGTGCTGGGATGGTCGGGATCCGGCGGGTCGACGGCCTCGGAGCCTTCGGCGGCGTCCGGTACGACGAGGCGCACCTCGTCGAGGTCCCCGATCACGTCGTAGCCCGCTTCCGCCACCTCGCGGATCCACCGCTCGGTCAGCTCCCGGGCCATCAGCCGGGTCCGGCCGTTCACCATCACCCGGGAGCTCTCCTCGCGCCGGGCGAGGACATTGTGGGCGAGAAGCTCGCGGACCAGCGAACGGTACTGCGGGTTGGTCAGGTGCCCTTTGACGCGCCGGTTCACCTCACGGAGCAGCCGCGTCTCGGCTGCTCCCAGTGAGGAGTTCCGGCGATCGGAGCTCTCGCTGCACCATTCGGGGTCGATGCCGAACAGGTCGCAGAACCGGCGCCACAGCAGGTCCGGCGGCGCACCGGCGGGAGGCACCGTGACAAGGTGCACATGTTCGGGCGGCAGCCCGCTGCTCCAGCGCCGCAGGACGTCGGGCCAGTCCTGAACCGACCAGAACCACGTGCGCTCGGTGGTTCCACGGCCGTAGCCGACGTCGTAGCGCAGGAACCGGTCGAAGGACTCGACCCGCTGATGCTTGATGCCCTCCTGCCACTCCGCGGGGATCTGCCGGGCGAGGTCGCGCGCGGAGTAGACGACGTGGATCTCAGCCGGCCCGAGGGAGTCCAGCCCCCTGCGCACCTGCTCGGGGGTTGCCGCGGCGAGGATCTCGTGGCTGATGATCACCGTGCCACTCCAGTCGCGGACCGTCGCGGCCATCGCGTCCCACGCGCCCTTGGCCCGCTCCCCCAGCCCGCCCCAGCTCAGCCCCTCCAGGTCAAGCGCCGCCACGAACTGTGCGTCGAACCGGTCCGCGGGATAGAGGATGCCATGGTCGCGAAGACTCTCCCGGTTGCGAAAGAGCCTGTCCTGGACGAACGTCGTCCCGGTCTTGGGCGCCCCGACATGCAGGTAGACGACGGGATCATCCGACATCGGCGCCGGCCTCCGATCGACGGTCCCGTCGAGCCCGGTGGGCCCGTCCCGTGCGCCGCACCCGACCGGAGACGGCTCCGAGCACGAGCCGTACCCGTCGTGGATGGCCGCGCCAGTCGCGCAGCCGGCCGGTCCACAGCCGGGCACGAGACACCGGTGCGGCGGTCTGCTGCGCCGGCTTGACCCTGCGCCCGTGAATCGTCAGCAGTCCCGCGACAGCGTCGACGGCCACCCCGGCGACCTCGCAGTCGTCGGTCTGGTCGGGCTCCCGGTCGCGCGTCGAGCCCGGCCGTCGCTGGGGGCGCAGGTCGTCGAGCTCGCCCACGACGTCGTAGCCCCGCTGCTCGAGCTCGCCGAGGGTGCGTTCGCACCGCTCCACCGCCCAGTCCCATTCGGAGCCCGGCAGCACGATGCGGCCGGACTGCTCCCGGGAGGCGAGCACCCGCTCGGACAGGTCCCACTTCGCGTATCGCTCGTAGTCCTCCCAGGTCAGCGCGTCCATCAGCCCGGGATTGGTACGACGCAGCAGCTCGGCCTCCGCCGGGCCGAGGGACTTGTTCGAACCCCGGTCCGGGATGACATACCGATCGGGATCCAGGCCGAGGGTGTCGGCGAACCGCCGCCACAGCAGGCCCGGGTCGGCACCGACGTTGGGCACCGTGACGACGTGGATCCGGTCGGCGGGCACGGCGACCTCCCACCGGGCGGCCACCTCGGTGAGGTTGTGGCCGCGCCAGAAGACCCGCCCGATCTTGCCGGCACCGGGGTCGGCCGGCTCCCCGTCCCCGTCGGTACCCCGGTCGGAGTCTTTGACCGCAGACAGGAACGTCGCCCAGGTGAGGTCGTGCCCGACCTTGAGCCGCTCCTGCCAGACGGCCGGCAGTTGACGCGCCAGGTCGCGCGCGGTGATGACCACGTGCAGCTCGACCCCGGGCAGGGAGTCGGCGATCCGCTGAACCGCTTCCCTCGACGCGGTGGCGAGCACTTCGTGGGAGATCAGCGCCGGTCCGTCCCAGGCCAGCACCTCGCGTACGGTGGCCTCCCACGCACCCGCGGTCTGTTCGTACTTGTGACTGCGAAACGGCGTCTGCATGACATCGAGGGCGGCGAAGAAATGCCCGGCGAACCTCCCACCGGGGTACAGGAAACCGTCGACCCTGAGCTGCTCGCGGTTCCGGCTCATCGTCGACTGCAGGTGAGTGGTGCCGGTCTTGGCCAGCCCGATGTGCACGAACACCGTCCGGCGCGAGCCGGCCGGTGGGCTGTGGCTCTCACCGACCGCGGCGGTCGGCGGTGCTCCGGCTCGTTCCCGGCCGGCCACACCAGCCCGGGCGGGCACCAGGCCCTTCAGCTCGCGCACGCAACCCACGATCGCCGGTACGGCCACCTCGAGCAGCTCGGGACCGGTCAGCCGGTCGGCAGCAGTGCCGCCCGCGGGCGACGTGGCCGGGGCGAGAAGCTCGTCGAGGTCTCCGACGACGTCGTACCCGGCCCGGGCGATGGCCTTGACGGTCTCGACCGACCGACCGGACGCCACGTCCCGCAGGTCCGGCGACACCGGTGCATCCTGGCGGCCGGGTAGCGGTGCCAGAACCCGTTCCGTCAGCATCCGATTGACGACGCGACCGTAGACCGGAGGCGACAGCTGCGCACCGACTGCGAGGTTGGCCAGGCGGACCAGCTCGGTACCGGCGAAACCGAGCGTTGCACCGACGTCCGGTGCGGTCGCATCGACCTCGCCGGAGTCCAGGCCGAACACGGCACAGAACCGTCGCCACAGGACTGTGCCCTGGTCGCGGGCGGGAACGGTCAGCAGGTGCACACGGTCGCCGCTCAAGCAGGCTCCCCAACGGGCCAGCATCACCTCGACGCCGTCAGAGCTGTCCAGAGCCGACGCCGCGTAGTCCGGCCACGGGGTCGACAGGCGGTTCCCGACCTCGGCCTGCCAGGCGCGGAACAGCTCCCAAAGCAGCGCGCCGGCCGTGACCAGTACGTGCACCTCGGCGTCACCGAACGAGGAAACCGCCCGGCCGACCGTCTCAGCATCGGCATCGACGAGCAGGTCATGTGACACGACGCTCGTGCCGGGCCGGGAACGGACCTGGCCGACCAGCTGGTCCCAGGAGCCCCCGCGGCAGACCACGCCACTGCGCCCCAACGCCTCGCGGTGCCGGTCGAGAAGTCGCCGGAGGGGCCGCGGTCCCGCATTCGCAGAGCCCGCGTGCAGGTAGACCACTGGACGGCTGGGCAGCGCAGGCACGGGGCGCGTACTCCTCAAGCGGGCGGGCCGGACGGGGATCAGCCTACGCCGCGGCCGCCGGCCGCCTCCGTCTCAACGACCCAGGACCTGGCGACCCAGACCCCGCGCCTGGCGCCTGATCCGCGACCGTCGGTCCGACCCCCGCTGCGCGACCCGCGCCTCGGCCTTGCGCATCGCAGGGCCCTTGAGAACGCCGATCAGGACGTCGGACCTGACCAGCAGCGCGGTGAGGCATTCGGCCATCACGTCCAGCACGTCGGCGGGCGACACCTCGTCCGGTCGGGCCACCGGATGGTCGGGTGGTGGCCCGGGCAGCAGCTCGTCGACCGCACCGAGGATCTCGTAGTTCCCGGCCACCAGGTAGTCGATGGCCCGACGCGAGCGCTTCTCGATCCACTCGTAGTCCTCCGATGGCAGCTCCATCGTCAACCGGCTGCGGCGTTGCTCGAGAATGTCCCGGGCCAGGAAGAACTTGACCAGGTGGTCGTAGTTGCGGCCGTTCATGACGTCGGCGGCACCGGCGTTGATACGCCGAAGCGTTTCCGCCTCCACCACGCCGAGAGAGAGGTTCGTCCGTGGAATGTCGGTGCGGTAGCGCCCCGCCTCGATGCCGATCACCTGGCAGAAGCGCTGCCACAACAGGTCGGGAGGGGCGGTCGACCGCGGCACCATGACGACGTGCACCCGCTCGCGCGGGATCCGGGTCTCGAACGCGGGCAGCACCTGTGCAGGGTCCTGCTGTCGCCACAGTCGCCGGCCCCAGATCGGTCCCCTGGGCTTCGGGTCCCGGACCGACGAGATGTACTCGTCCCAGGTCGGCGATGCCCTGTTCCGCAGGTGGGTCTGCCACATGGCGGGAACGACCCGGCTGTAGTCGCGGGCCGTGTAGATCACGTGCACCTGCGCCGGCGCGAGCGAGCTGACCATCCGCTCGACCTGGGCGGGGCTGGCGGTGCAGAGGAACTCCTGCGAGATCACCGCCGTCGCGCCCTCCCAGGCGGCGACCTCCTTGGCGAGCCGGTCCCACTGGCCGGTGTTGCCGGGGGCATCGCGGTGCATGCGCTTGTCGAGGAGGTCGAGGGCCGAGCCCACCTGCTGCGCGTAGCGGTTGCGTGGGAACAGCACACCGTCGGCCGCCAGCGCCTCCTTGTTCTTCGTCAGCACCTGCTGCAGGAACGTCGTACCGGTCTTCAGCGGGCCGATGTGCACGTAGACGTGCTTGGGAGCCATCGGTCTTTCTCGCCTCCTGTCACGGTCCTGGCACGGTTCCGGCGAGCGCCTGGACGACACGGGACGGGCTGGGTCTGCCGAGCTGCTCGGCCATCCACGTGCTCGTCGCGACGAGTGCGCCGAGGTCGACTCCGGTCTGGATGCCCAGCCCGTGCAGCTGCCACACCAGGTCCTCGGTCGCCAGGTTGCCGGTGGCGCTCTCGGCGTACGGGCACCCCCCCAGCCCCCCCGCGGAGGCGTCGATCGTCGTCACCCCATGCTGCATCGCCGTCAACGCATTCGCCAGCGCCTGACCGAACGTGTCGTGGAAGTGCACTGCGAGGCGGTCAGCGGCCAACCCGGCGGATGCGAACGCGTCCAGCATGTGGCCGACGTGACCGGGTGTGGCCACCCCGATGGTGTCGCCGATCGACAGCTGGCTGGCCCCAAGGTCGAACAGGCGCCTCCCGACGGCTACCACCTGGTCCACCGGGACGTCGCCCTCCCACGGGTCGCCGAAGGCCATCGAGATGTACGCGCGCACGTCCATGTCGAGACCGCGGGCGCGCCGGACGGTCGGCTCGAACATCGCGAACTGCTCGTCAAGGGTCCGGTTGAGATTGCGCTGCGCGAACGTCTCGGTGGCGCTGCCGAAGATCGCGATGTGGGTGACCCCTTTGTCCACCGCGCGTTCGAGGCCGCGCTCGTTCGGGACCAGGACCGGCAACGGCGTCGGTCCGCGAAGGTCGACGAGGTCGAGCAGCTCGTCGGCGTCGGCGAGCTGCGGAACCCACCTCGGGTGCACCAGGCTGGTCGCCTCCACGATCGGCAGTCCGGCGGCGATCAGCCGCGAGATGAACTCGGCCTTCACGCGGACGGGCAAGGTCGCGGCCTCGTTCTGCAGCCCGTCCCTCGGGCCGACCTCATAGACGGTGACACTCGCCGGAAAGCCGGCGCCGGCCTCGACCTGGGGAGAACGCACGTCAGTTCCCCTCCGGGCCGGTCACCACGAGCAGCCGCTGTCCCAGTGCCACCCGGGCACCGGCGGCCACCGCGACATCGGAGACTACGCCGTCGAACGGTGCCTTCAGCGAGAGCTCCATCTTCATCGCCTCCATGACGACGAGTAGCTCACCGGACTTCACGGGTCGACCCGCCGAGACGTGCACGGCCAGGACGGTCCCCGGCATGGGGGCTCGGATCCCGCCGTCGGCCAGGGCGGCGGGGCCGCCCCAGGCGTTGGTGTCGGGACGCAGGAAACGGCGGGACTGGCCGTGATGGGCGACAGTGACCCCATGGGGATCCACTTCGACGTACGCCTCGTGGATCGTCCCGTCGATCTGTAGCCGTACGACTCCTCCGGTGGCGGCCACGGTACGTACCTCCCAGGCTCGACTCTCGTCCACGACCCGCCCGCCGCTGAGATCGACGCGCAGCACGTGTGCCGGGGCCCCGGCCTCGTCCGCCAGCTCGACCGTGACGGGCGTCGGCGGCCCGCCGGCCCGCCAGCCGTCGCCGAGGCCGAACGGTTCCCGCGGCTGGGCGTCGGTGAGCGCCGTCGCCATCGCCCACGCCGCGATGCAGGTGGTGACCGGGTCGCCGGGGGGCTGGAAGCTGGCGGTGTGCCGGTCGAGCCAGCCCGTGTCGATCTCGCAGTCGCGGTACTCGTCGGCGCAGGCGACCTGGCGCAGGAAGCCGAGGTTGGTGGTCAGGCCCAGGATCGCGGTGTCGTCGAGCGCGCCCACGAGGGCTCGCCGCGCGGCCTCCCGGGTCTGGCCGTGCACGATGACCTTGCCGAGCAGCGGGTCGTAGTGGGTCTCCACCGTTTGACCCGACTCGAGCGCGGCGTCGATCCGGGCCCGCTCGGACCAGTGGACCAGGCTGGCCGTCCCGGCCTGCGGCAGGAAGCCGCGGTAGGGGTCCTCGGCATAGACGCGGGCCTCGATGGCGTGCCCGTCCAGTCTCACGTCTTCCTGAGACAACGGCAGCCTCCGGCCCTGCGCGACCAGGATCTGCAGCTGCACCAGGTCGAGACCGGTGACCAGCTCTGTGACCGGGTGCTCGACCTGGAGCCGGGTGTTCATCTCCAGGAAGTACGCCTCCTGGCCTGCGACGAGGAACTCGACCGTTCCGGCGTTGACGTAGCCGACCGCCCGGGACAGCCGGACCGCTGACTCCAGCAGCAGCGTGCGGACCTGTTCGTCGATCGTCGGTGCCGGCGCCTCCTCCAGCACCTTCTGGTGCCGGCGCTGAACGGAACAGTCGCGCTCGAACAGGTGCAGCACCGTGCCGTGCTCGTCGGCCAGGATCTGCACCTCGATGTGACGGCCGTGCTCGAGGAACCGCTCGATCAGCATCGTGTCGTCGCCGAACGCCGACAGTGCCTCTCGGCGGGCCGAGGCGAGGGCGGAGTCGAGGTCGCCGGCCTGCCGGACGATCCGCATGCCCTTGCCCCCACCCCCTGCCGCCGCCTTCACCAGTACCGGGAAGCGCGCCACCTCGGCCAGCTCGACCAGGGTGTAGGAGGGGACGACCGGCACGCCGGCCTTGATCGCGACCTCCCGGGCCGCGTCCTTGCGTCCCATCAGCTCGATCACGTCGGGACCCGGCCCGATGAAGACGAGGCCGGCGTCGACGACTGCCCGAGCGAACGCGGCCCGCTCGGACAGGAATCCGTAGCCTGGATGGACCGCCTCGGCACCGCTGCGCCGCGCCGCCTCGAGCAGGGCCGGGATCGACAGGTACGACTCGGCGGCCGGAGCCGGGCCGATCCGCACCGCGGTATCGGCTTCGCGTACGTGCGGAGCCTCCCGGTCCGCGTCGGAGAAGACCGCGACGGTGCGCAGCCCGGCGGCTCGCGCTGCTCGCAGCACGCGTACCGCGATCTCACCGCGGTTCGCGACGAGCACGGTGCCGAAGGTCATGTCCGGCTCACATCCGGAAGATGCCGTAGGCCGGCGTGGGGATCGGCGCGTTCGCCGCCGCGGCCAGCCCCATGCCGAGCACCCGCCGGGTGTCGGCCGGGTCGAGCACGCCATCGTCCCAGAGCCGCGCGGTCGAGTAGTACGGCGATCCCTGCGCCTCGTACTGGTCGCGCAGTGGCCTCTTGAACGTCTCCTCCTCCTGTGCCGACCACTCCCCGCCCTGCGCCTCGAGCGCTTCGCGCCGCACCGTCGCGAGCACCGAGGACGCCTGCTCGCCACCCATCACCGAGATGCGGGCGTTCGGCCACATCCACAGGAACCGCGGATCGTACGCCCGGCCACACATGCCGTAGTTCCCGGCGCCGAACGAGCCCCCGATGATCACCGTGAACTTCGGGACCACGGAGCAGGCGACCGCGGTGACGAGCTTCGCACCGTCCTTGGCGATGCCGCCCTGTTCGTACTCGCGCCCCACCATGAACCCGGTGATGTTCTGCAGGAACACCAGCGGGACGCCGCGCTGGTTGCACAGCTCGATGAAGTGCGCACCCTTCAGGGACGACTCGCTGAACAGGATGCCGTTGTTGGCGACGATGCCCACCGGGTAGCCCCAGATCCGTGCGAACCCGCAGACCAGCGTCTCGCCGTACAGCGCCTTGAACTCGTGCAACCTGCTGGCGTCGACCAGCCGCCTGATGACGTCGCGCACGTCGTAAGGCGAGCGAAGGTCCGGTGGAACGATGTCGCACAGCGTGTCGGGATCTTCAGCGGGCTCCTCCGGCGCCGCCTGGCGCAACGACGGCTCGGCCGGACGCTCGAGCGTCGCCACGATCGACCGCACGATCGCCAGCGCGTGGGCGTCGTCGTTGGCCAGGTGGTCCACCACTCCGGAGATCCGGGCGTGCACATCCCCGCCGCCGAGCTCCTCGGCGGAGACCACCTCACCGGTGGCGGCCTTCACCAGCGGGGGGCCGCCGAGGAAGATCGTCCCCTGGTTCTTCACGATCACCGACTCGTCGGACATGGCCGGGACATAGGCCCCGCCGGCGGTGCACGAACCCATCACCGCGGCGATCTGCGGGATGCCGGCGGCGGACAGGTTCGCCTGGTTGAAGAAGATCCGGCCGAAGTGGTCCCGGTCGGGGAACACCTCGTCCTGCATCGGCAGGAACGCGCCGCCGGAGTCGACGAGGTAGATGCAGGGCAACCGGTTGGCGGCCGCGATCTCCTGGGCACGCAGGTGCTTCTTCACCGTGATCGGGTAGTAGGTGCCGCCCTTGACCGTCGCGTCGTTGGCGACGACGACGCAGTCCCGGCCGCTCACCCGTCCGACACCGGTGACCAGGCCCGCCGCGGGAACGGCATCGTCGTACATGCCGGTGGCCGCGAGCGCGGAGAGCTCGAGGAACGGCGACCCCGGGTCGAGCAGCCGGTCGACACGGTCGCGGACGAGCAGTTTGCCACGCCCGGTGTGCCGGGCCCGGGCGGCGGGCGAGCCACCGGCCCGCACGGTCTGAAGTCGGTCGCGAAGCTGCCCGACGAGGTCGCGCAGGCCGCCCGGGTCCGGCGGTAATTCCTCGCCCGGGTCCGGCGGTAATTCCTCGCCCGAGTCCGGCGGTACCTCCTCGCCCGGGTCCGGCGGTAACTCCGCCATCATGCCTCCAGAGTGCCATGTCGCCTGTTACGTCATGCGGATCGTGGGTCCGGACCCTCGCGATCCATGACGCAAGCCGTCAGCTTCGGCGCGACGGGTCCCTCACCAGATCCGGACCCGGTCCTTGGCCGGCAGCCAGAGTCCGTCGCCCTCGTTGACACCGAACGCGTCGTAGAACTCGTTCAGGTTGCGCACCACGTTGACGCGGAACTCCGGCGGCGCATGCGGGTCGATCGCCAGCATCCGCAGCGCCTCCTCGTCGCGCACCTTGTACCTCCAGCACTGCGCCCAGCCCAGGAACACCCGTTGATATCCCGTCGTCCCGTCGATGACGGGTGGCTCGGCGCCGTCGAGCGACAGGTGGTACGCCTGGTAGGCGACGGTGAGTCCACCGAGGTCGCCGATGTTCTCACCAACGGTCAGTGCGCCGTTGACCGAGTGTCCGGGCAGCTGACGCGGCTCGAAGGCGTCGTACTGGGCGACCAGCTGCTCGGCGCGCCGCGCGAAGCGCTGCCTGTCCTCGTGGCTCCACCAGTCCACCAGGTTGCCCGACCCGTCGTAGCGAGAACCCTGGTCGTCGAACCCGTGACCGATCTCGTGACCGATGACAGCCCCGATGCCGCCGTAGTTCACCGCATCGTCCGCGCCGGCATCGAAGAACGGGGGCCGCAAGATCGCTACGGGGAACACGATCTCGTTCATTCCCGCGCCGTAGTAGGCGTTGACCGTCTGGGGGCTCATGTGCCACTCGTCCCGGTCCACGGGCCGGCCGATCTTGCCCAGCTGGTACGCCAGCTCGAAGGCGGCCGACCGGCGCACGTTGCCCATCAGGTCGTCGGGGAGGACGTGGAGTGCCTCGTAGTCGCGCCACCGGTCGGGGTAGCCGATCTTGGCGCGGAACGCGTCCAGCTTGTCCAGCGCCCGTCGCCTGGTCTCCGGTCCCATCCAGTCGAGGGACTCGATGTCCCGGCGATACGCCTGCACCAGGTTGGCGACCAGCTCGACCATGCGGGCCTTCGCTTCCGGCGGGAAGTGCCGAGCGACGTACAGCTCCCCGGCCGCCTCCCCCATGGCCTGGTCGACCAGTGCGACCGCGCGCTTCCACCGCTCCTTCTGCTGCGGAACACCGCTCAGGGTTCGACCGTAGAGCTCGAAGTAGGTTTCGGCGAAGCTGCCGGACAGGTACGGTGACGCGGCCCGGACCACGTTCCACGACAGCCACAGCTTCCAGTCCTCGAGCGGACGGTCACGAAGCGCGCCGGAGAGCGCAGTGAAGTAGCTGGGCTGTTGCACGACGAGCTCGGCGAGCGCGTCCCCCGCCTGCAACCCCCCCACCCAGGCAGCCCAGTCGACGTCGGGTGCGAGATCGGCCAGGCTCTGTGCGGTCATCAGGTTGTAGGTCCTGACCTGGTCCCGGCACGCGACACGATCCCAGTGGCCCTCGGCGAGCCGCGTCTCCAGCTCCAGCACCCTGCGGGCCGCGGCGGAAGTGTTACCAAGTCCGGCCAGCTCGAGCAGCTCCGACATCCGCCGCACATACTCGTCGCGGACGGGCGCGTGGCTTTCGGCTCGGTAGTACGCCTCGTCGGGCAGCCCAAGTCCGGCCTGGCCCAGGTAGAGCAGGTTCCTGGTGGAGTCCTTGCGGTCCGTCGTGACGTGACCGGTGGCGAAGCCTTCGACGCCCTCACGCTCGAGGCGTCCGAGCAACCGCACCAGCTCCGACGTGTCGCCGACCGCATCAATCTCGCGGAGCTGCTCGCGAATCGGGTCGTAACCCAGCTTCTCGATCTGTGCCTCGTCGAGGAAGCTGCTGTAGAGATCGCCGAGCTTCCGCTCGCTCGATCCCGCCGGGGCGTCCCCGGCGACGGCTTCCTCGAGGATGGCCCGTACCTGGCTCTCGGCCTCTTCGCGGAGCACGTGGAAGGAGCCGTACGCCGCGCGGTCCGCGGGGATCTCCGTCCGGTCGAACCACGAGCCGTTCACATACCCGAACAGGTCGTCCTGGGGACGGACGCCGGGGTCCATCCCACTGCCCACCAGGCCCGACTTCACCACGCACGCCTCCCCAGCGAACTCACCAGGCAGACAGTATGCGACACATGCCTGGGCGGGCCGCTGGGCCAGCGGTCGTCAACCGATCGGGACGGTCAGGCCGGGGGTGGCGCGGTCGGTGGCTGTGCTGTCGGTGGCTGTGCAGTCGGTGGCTGTGCAGTCGGTGGCTGTGTGCTCGGTGGCGGGGCGCTCGGCTGGTGTGCGCTCGTCCCGGGCGCGTTCGCGGCTGCGTTCGTCCGGGAAGCACCGCGGTCTGCCCAGGGGGTTGTCTCGCCGCTCTCGCGGAAGTTGAGCGCGGCGAAGACCGTGGTGGCGATCGCCAGCAGCATCAGCAGATAGCCGCTCCAGCCGACGCTGACAGAGCCGAGCCCGCTGGAGTACGTGAAGGCACGCAGGATGACCAGGAGGGCGCCGAGTCCGGCCAGCGCCACGGTGACCATCGCCCAGCCGACGCCGATCTCCGGCAAGGTGGTGACGGCGAACACTCGCAGCGCCACGATCACCCCGGCGGCGAGCAGGAACAGCAGCCCGAGGGTCGCATAGCTCTGCCAGGCGTTGACGCCGTTCGGGACCCCGGGAAATGAGACGCCGCCGAGGTCGAAGGTGACGTAGGAGGGAATCAGCGACACGATGAAGATGGCCGCAACGCCGCCGACCACACCCCAGTCGTTGGTCTTGACGGTCTTGGGATCGAAAGCCATGACGCTCCCTGGTCATTGAGTGACGGTGCGGATGCATCGCGTAGTGCCTCTGCCGCTTATCGTCGTCCTCCGGAAGGGTGCTGACAAGCACATTCTGGTTATTTCACTCCTCGGCGGGAGGCATGGGATCGTCAAGCTGCCATTGTTTGCCCGTCAGCGGGCAGAAAGTTGCATTTGCGGCTCAATGAGGCCAGGATCGGGTCGTGGACGAACGGCCCGCGTCGGCTCCTGCGGACGAACGGCTCGTCAGCCACCTGACCGCCACCACCGGACTCACCTCAGCCGAGGCCGCCCGGGTGGTCGCAGAGGTTGTCGCATACTTCCAGGAGCCGATGGACTCGATCGTCAGAACGGCGTCATCGCGAACTGCGCGCGTACGGCGCCAAGAACGACGACATCTTCGTGCACCTCCAGCACGAGCTCGCCGGGTGGCCGGTGGCCGCACCGGCGCTCACGGTCCGGCAGCTTCGCCGGATCGTGTATGGCTGACTATCGAAGGGGACTCACCTGCATGTGCGGAATCGTCGGATACATCGGCCACCAGCAAGCCGCCCCGATCCTGATCGACGGCCTGGCCAGGTTGGAGTACCGCGGCTACGACTCTGCCGGCGTCAGTGTCGTCGGACCCAAGGGACTGCGGCTGCACAAGTCGGCCGGCCGGGTGCGTGCTCTGGAGGCCGGGCTGCCCAAGCGCTTCACCGGCAAGGCCGGGATCGGCCACACCCGGTGGGCGACCCACGGTGTGCCGAACGACGACAACGCGCATCCGCACCTGGACTCCAGCGGCAGGGTCGCGGTCGTCCACAACGGCATCATCGACAACGCGTCCGCGCTCAGGAGCATGCTCGAGCTCGAGGGTGTGTCGTTCTCGTCCGAGACCGACAGCGAGGTGATCGCCCATCTGATCGCGCGCTCCGACGCCGAGACGCTCGAGGCGGCGGTGCTCGACGCGCTCGATCAGATCGAGGGGACGTACGGGCTGGCTGTGCTCGACGACCGCCACCCCGACCGGCTCGTCGTCGCTCGGCTGGGGAGCCCGATGATCGTGGGTGTCGGCGACAAGGAGATGTACGTCGCCAGCGACGTCGCGGCGCTGGTGCGCTTCACCAAGCAGGTGGTGCACCTCGACGACGGCGAGCTGGCAACCGTGAGCGTGACAGGCCTGCGCACGTTCACCGCCACGTCGGTGACAACCGCGAAGAAGCCGGTCACGGTCGACTGGGCGGTCGACGAGTACGACCTCGGCGCGCACGAGCACTTCATGCGCAAGGAGATACTCGAACAGCCGGCATCAGTCAAGCGAGTCATGAGCGGGCGACTCGACGAGCGTTTCAACACGGTGCACCTCGGCGGGCTCAACATGGACGCCCACCAGGCCCGCGACATCAAGCGGATCAAGATCCTCGGTTGCGGCTCCGCCTACTACGTCGGGCAGCTCGGCGCTCTGTGTATCGAGGAGATCGCCCGGATACCGGCCGATGCCGAGCCGGCGTCCGAGTTCCGCTACCGCAACCCGGTGGTGGAGCCCGACACTTTGTACATCGCCGTCTCCCAGTCCGGCGAAACGTTCGACACCCTCGTCGCCGTCCAGGAGCTGCGCCGCAAGGGCGGACGCGTCATCGGACTGGTCAACGTCGTCGGCAGCAGCATCGCCCGCGAGTGCGACGGCGGGATCTACCTGCACGCCGGGCCCGAGATCGCGGTCGCCTCGACGAAGGCGCTCACGAACATGGCCGTCGGGTTCGCCATGCTGGCCATCTACCTGGGGCGGATCCACGACCTGTCACCGGCCGAGGGGCACCGGCTGATCGCGGGGCTGCAGGCGCTACCCGGTCAGATCGAGGCGATCCTGGAGCAGGAGAGCGACATCGAGGTGGCGGCGGCGCAGATCGCCGCGGCCGAGAGCCTGTTCTTCATCGGTCGGGTTCGCGGCTACCCGGTTGCCCGCGAGGGAGCTCAGAAATTCAAGGAGATCACCTATCGACACGCCGAGGCCTACCCGACTTCAGAGCTCAAGCACGGCCCGCTGGCATTGATCAACCCGGCGCTGCCGACGGTCGCGGTGGTGCCCGACGACGAGCTACTGGACCGGAACCTCGGCGCTCTGCACGAGATCAAGGCCAGGTCGGGACCGATCGTCGCGGTCACGCATCCAGGCGTCGACGTCGACGGTCTCGCCCAGACCGTGCTCCGGGTTCCGAAGAACGAGCCGGAGCTCGATGGTCTGTTGCTGACCGTCGCCCTTCAGCTCCTCGCCTACCACGCCTCGGTCAAGCTCGGTCACGACGTGGACAAGCCCCGCAACCTGGCCAAGTCGGTCACCGTCGAGTAGCGGCGGGCAGTCCGTGACCCTGGTGGTCGGCCGGGTTCACGATCCCGCCTGCGGCAGCAGCAGCGCCAACCGGTCGAGCAGGTTCTCCAACGACTCCTCGAACTCTGTGGCCGAGTGATCCTCCGACAGTGCGTCGCTCATCCGCTTGACATGCGGGTACTCGTCGAGACCGTCCTGCTCCGTCGGGCCGGAGTCCAGGACGTCCAGAGGTCCGATGTCGGCGCCGTACGATGCGACCTCGAGGAGCAGATGACCCAGCAAGAAGCTGGTGAACGCGCGGTACGCGGCGGTCGCCGCCTCGTCACTGAAGCCTTCCGTGACCAGTCCGTCGAGGAACGACTCGACCCATTGCAGACTGCGCAGCGGCGGCCGCAGCCACGGGGCCTCAGGTGGCCGTGACGCGACCAGGGGAAACGCCGCAGGATGGGTGAGGGCGACCCGGCGCACGCCGTGCGCCAACCGCTGGAGGAAGTCCTGCCACCCGTCCCGAGGAACGGTGACGACATCGGGGTCGTCGTACATCTCCGCGATGACGGTCTCGACGACGCCGTCGAGCAGCGCCTCACGACCCGGGACGTACCGGTAGAGCGACATCGCCTCGACGCCTAGCTCGGCTCCGAGCCGCCGCATGGTCAGCTCACGCAGGCCCTTGTCGTCGATGAACCTGACGGCAGTCTTCAGGATGCGATCGCGGCCCAGCGGCGTGCGCGCCGACGGCGGCTCGTTTCCCTGCACGACTGTCGTGTCGACGTCGAGCACTCCGCCGTCTTCTCGTTGCTTCGCTGGCCTCACACCAGTCCTCCAGCGCCGAAGATCCAGACCCGACCGAATCGGCCACGTCTGGATCTTCAGGCTATCGCGCGAACGGTTCCCGTTCACAACCGAGGCTGGTTGTCAGCGAGTCGTGTGCTGCCCAGACGTCGACGTCTCGTCGGGAACATCGCTCTCGATCTGCTCCTTGCGGATGTCTTCGGTGACGCTCTCGGTGTCGCTGACGGTCTCCTTAGCCAGGCGTACGCGCTCGACCGGCTGCGTCTCCTTCGCGACTACCGGAACCTCTTCGCTGAGCACGACCTCGTGCTCCTCCTCGGAGATGTCCGGACCTGAGGAGGCCTTGTCGATGTTGGCGTCCGTGACGGGCTCGCGCTCGAGCCTGACCTCCTCGTGGCTGACCGGCACGTTGACGGTCTGCTGCTCGGTGACGACGTACTTTCGCAGCCGGGCACGACCGGCTTCGCGCTGCTCGGTGCCGACGTTGAGCCGCTCCTCGGAACGGGTCATCGCATCGTCGGTCGTCTCACCGGAGGTGTCGCGGCCAACGGCAGTGGTCTGGACGTCGTCGTACACGCCGTCACCGTCACGGTCGGTGCGCTCCTGTGCAGAGTCGTACCCGCTCCCCCTATAGCTGAGGCCGTAGTAGCTGTAGAGCTCGGCCTCGTCCTCGGGTGAGAGGTGCTGGTCGACCTCGATGTTGGGGGCACCCTTGACGGTGTCCTTGTCGAACGGGACGCGGAGGTCCTGGCCGTCAGACTCGGCCTGCGAGATCGGCACGAAGGTCTCCTTGGTGCCGAACAGCCCGGTCTTGACCGTGACCCACTCGGGCTGACCGGTCTCGTCGTCGAGGAAGACCTGGCCGATGCTGCCGACCTTGTCGCCGTTGCTGTCGAGCACGTTGCCGTCTACGTAGCTGTCGATCTGGTCCTGGTTGATCACGCAAACACTCCAAGCTTATCGGTGGACGGTGGGCCGGCCGGCCGACACCGTGCGGTTAACTTACAACGTAAACCCACCGACCACAATCCGTGTCCGCGTAGAACTGCCAGTACCCGACCGGGCCGGGACCAAGCGTCAAGATCAGCACAAACGTGGCTGCCTCGGGCCGCAGTGGGTACGGTGGCCGCATGGCCACTACACCGAACGAGCCGGGCGTCCACGACGACGACGACTACGAGGAAACCGCGGCGACGCCCGGGAATCCCATCCAGCACCATCAGCACGATCACGTCCACGACGACGAGACGGTTGCCACGCCGGGCAATCCGATTCACCACAGCCACGAGCACACGCACGAGGACGAGACCCTCGCGACGCCGGGCAATCCCATCCACGACCATGACCACGACCATGGAGAGCACCACCACCACGATCACGATCACGGCCACGACTACCAGAGCCACCACCACGGCTCGGAGTCGGAAAACCTGGCTACTCCCGGGGACCCGATCCACCGCAGACCCGAGAAGGACGAGTAGCCGGCAGACCGCGCGCGCCAGAGGCTCGCCGATCGGCACACTGTCGAGGACCGCGAGGTGGCTCACCGCCGCAGGCGCGTCCAGCACCAACCGGGCTGCGACGTAGCTCCACCGCCTCATCCTGACGAGTGTCGGCCACGACCGCCACCCAGCCGCCGGGAGGCAGCCGCCGGCCTCTTTCAAGCGATCCGACACTTGTTTCGGACGATCCGACACTGCGCAGGGTGGTGGGGAAACCTCTTACCGCTCTGTGCGCCGCCAAAGTTTGCCGCACTCACTTATCGCGGGCCATCCCACTTGGATGTCTTGGAAATAAGGCATTTGGGTTGTGGATTGTGGGTTGGGTGTCGGTGGGATGCACTAGTGTGTACGTATGTTCGAATCGTTGACCGGCTCGCTGGCGCCCGGCCCGCAGCTGGCCGCGGCGGTCGCCGACCTCGATCCGCGCGAACTGTCCGACGATCAACTGCTCGAAGTCGCCGCGGCCGGGAAGCGGCTGGCGGCCTGGGCGGAGTCGCTCACCCTGGATGCGGTGGCCGGGTTCTGCGACCGGCGCCGACCCGACACACCATCCCGGCCGGCCGGGCCGCCGCGGACCGGGCCGGCGGAGTCAGGACGTCCGGTACGGCGCGGACGGCACCCCGGAAGTGGAGAAGTTCGACGCCGAGGAGGTCGCCGTCGCGTTGACCATCTCGCCGGGCAGCGCGAGGAACCTGATCGGGCACGCGCTGGACCTGCGGCACCGGTTCCCGCGGGTACGGGCCGCGCTGGCCGCCGGCACGGTGGACGGATTCAGGGCCCGGATCGTCACCACCGCCACCACCACCCTCGACCACGCTGCCGCCGCCCGGGTGGAAGACAAGATCCTGCCGAAACTGGCCCGGGTCACCACCGGCCAACTCGACAAGCTCGTCGCCGCCGAAACGATCACCGCCGACCCCGCGGGTGCCGACCACGACATCGCACAGGCACAGAGCTTCAAAGGAGTCTGGCCCACCCCGACACACACCCCGGGCTGGCCGGGATGACCGCCGAACTCGACACCGACGCGATGGCCCGACTCGACCAGCGGATCAGCACCGTCGCCCGGCTGCTACGCCGCACCGAACCCTGGCAACACCTGCGCGCCGACGCGCTCGGCATGCTCGCCGACCCCACCAGCATCGACACGCTCCACACCCACCTCTCACCGAGACCGCCAGCACGGCGGCCGCCGACGACGCCGCCACACACGGCGAGACGCGCCGCAGCAGCCCCGCTGCAGACGGCCCCGCTGCAGACGGTCGCGCCGACCGAAGCGGACCCGGTCGTGGCGCAGGTGGCCTGCCGAACACCGTGCTCTACCTACACGCCCACCCCGACGGCCGGTACGAGCTCCACGGGCACGGCCCGATCACCAGCAGCCAAGCACTGCGGATCCTGCGCCACGCAACGTCACGATCAAACCGGTGATCGACCTGCAACCGCACCTGGCGCGCCCAGCGCGACCTTCCACTCACCCGCCGACGCGATCGACCCGGCTCTGCCGGCCAACACCAGCCCCCTGACGACAGATCACCTCACTGAATCTCGTCAGGCGGGCATGTCATCCCTGCGGTTGCTCTGACTCAACTGTCTCCCGCCATGCTCAGGACTGAGCCGGATCCAGCATGGGTGGAGCCGAAAAGGGTACGGCGTGCCTCGCCCGGTGATCGTCCTGCGGGTGGCGGCGTCGGCGGTGGTGCAGGTGGAGCGCGACGACGGGAGCGTTTGGCACAGGTGAGCACCATTCGGCTGCGTCCTGTCCGGTGCGGCGCGATTTCACAGAAGCTTCTTGTGCAGGACACCCATGTGCTGGCCGGTGCTGCTCGTGAACGTCTCGCGCAGGGTCCATCCGCACCGCTGGTAGAACCCGACGGCAAGGTCAGTGCCGACCCAGGCTTCGGCGATCTGATGCTCGGCAGCCCACCGCTCAAGGTGCTGCATCAACGTCCGCCCCACGCCCACGCCCCGGCGCTCCTGGCGCACGATCATGCCAGTGACCCAGGGACTGGTGTCACGCCGCTCGTCAAGGTCGTAAATGTCCAGACCGACCGCTCCCAGCACCTCATCAGCCGCATCATGCGCGACAAACGTCACCGGCAGCTCCTCTCTCCCTGCCTCGCGGATAGTGATATCCAGCCACCCAGCCGGGTCCTTCGGACTGTCCGGGAATCCGCCCCACTCCCGCCACCTCATCTCTGCCACAGCCTCAGCCGAAGCAAGAGAGTCCGCCAGCAAAGCCACAGTGAGCGCCATCCGGCCAGACTAGAGTCCACATCGGGCATGGTCGTGGTCGTGCTTACTCGGACGCCCATCGGTCCAGGGTCCACTCCCGGTTGGGGCTGCGGGGTCCTGCGCGTCCAGGTAGGCCAGAGCCCGCTCAGAACCAAGCGCATCGGGCAGGGCGGCGAACTCCCTGGCGTCAGCCCGAAGTCCGAACGTCTCGGAGCGTTCACGACCATCCGGGGACTTGAAACGGACCTTGAACCGATGGCCACCGGCCTTCGTGACGTAAGTGCTCGACAGACCTCATTGCGCGTCCTCGCGGTGGCGTTATGTCCGGGAAGAGTCGCGCCAAACGGTCACAGGAAGGGTACGGAACCGGGAAGGCTGGAATCCGCACCCACTCTGACCTGGGCTTTTACAAGTGCGCGAGGGGGGACTTGAACCCCCATGCCCTTTCGGGCACACGGACCTGAACCGTGCGCGTCTGCCTATTCCGCCACTCGCGCGCGTGCGCCGGATCGCGGTGAAAAGACCGGCGGAGACGCCGCGACAGCGTAGCAGGCGACCCCCGCCACGAGCCTCGCCGGCCCGGATGACGAGAGATGTCCGGTTACCATCGTCAACCAGACGACGGTCCGGCAGGCCGAGGCGGAGTGGAGGTGACCGGTGGGTGTGCTGCAGAGGTTCGAGCAGCGCCTCGAGCAGCTGGTCACTGGCGCGTTCGCGCGGGTGTTCCGCAGCGCGGTGCAGCCGGTCGAGATCGCTGCCGCCCTCCAGCGTGAGGTCGACAACTCGGCACAGATCCTCTCCCGCGATCGTCGGCTGGCACCGAACACGTTCACCGTCGAGCTCGCCGCGACCGACCACGACCGCCTGTCGCCGTACGGCGGCACGCTGGCCAGTGAGCTGACCGAGCTGCTCCGCAAGCACGCCGCCGAGCAGCACTACGTTTTCGCCGGGCCGCTCACCATCGAGTTCTCGCGGAGCGACGAGATGAGCACCGGTCGCTTCCGGGTGAGGTCGGCCGCGCTGGCCAAGGTCACCCCGGTCGACGGGCAGCCGATGACCGAGACAGCCGTCGGCCGAGCGCCGCTTCTCCTCGAGCTCAACGGGATGCGGCATCCCCTCGAGCCCCCCGGCCTTGTCGTCGGGCGCGGCACCGAGGCGGACCTCCGCATCAACGACCCCGGCGTGAGCCGCAGGCATGTCGAGTTCCGGGTCGTGCCCACCGACAACTCGGTCGACGTGAGTGTCCTCGATCTGGGCTCCACCAACGGCACGACGCTCAACGGCCACCGCATTCAGCAGGCCACGCTGTCCGACGGCGACCGCATCCAGATCGGCAACACCAAGATCGTGCTGCGCAGCCCAAAGGCGGGGCGGTGACCTGCGGTGTCTGAGTTGACGCTGACGCTGATCAAGCTCGGGTTCCTTGCGATCCTGTGGATCTTCGTCCTCTCAACCGTGTCCGTGATCCGATCAGACCTGTTCGGCGCCAAGGTGGAGGCGCGGCCCGCGGAGAAGGTCAAGGCCGCCAAGCCGGCCAAGCCGCCGAAGCCGAGCCGCCGGGCCAAGGGCGCTCCCTCACAGTTGGTGGTCGTCGACGGTACGAACGCGGGTGTGGCGGTACCGCTCGGGGACCTGCCGATCCTCATCGGACGAGGCACCGACGCGACGATAAGGCTCGACGACGACTACGTCTCAACGCGCCACGCACGCTTCGTGATCAACGACGGCGAGTGGTTCATCGAGGACCTCGGGTCCACCAACGGCACCTACCTGGGCAACCAGCGGGTCACCGCGCCGATAGCGGTCGTCGCCGGCAACCAGGTACGGGTGGGCAAGACACTGCTCGAGATGCGGAAGTAGAGCTGGCGATGCCTCTCTCCCTCCGCTTCTCGGCACTGTCCGACGTCGGACGCATACGCCGCAACAACGAGGACTCCGGCTACGCCGGTGAACACCTACTGGTGGTCGCGGACGGCATGGGGGGCGCTCCTGCCGGTGACCTGGCCTCCGCGGTGACCGTGCAGACGATGCGGCGGCTGGACCGCGACCTCCCAGGCGACCTGCTGGAGGCACTCGCCGGCGCCGTCCAACGAGCCAATGACCGCCTCGGCGAGATGATCGAGGACGACCCGAGTACCGACGGCATGGGCACCACGCTCACCGCGGTCCTGTTCGACGGGGAGCATGCCGGCCTCGCGCACATCGGCGACTCCCGTGGCTATCTGCTCCGTGACGGCACGATGCAGCGCATCACCCACGACCACACCTTCGTACAGAGCCTGATCGACGAGGGACGGATCACCGAGGAGGAGGCCAGCAGCCACCCGCACCGCTCCCTGATGTTGAAGGTGCTCGACGGCCGTCACGACATCGACGCGGACATCAGCAGTCTGGAGCTGCGTGCCGGCGACCGGATACTGCTCTGCAGCGACGGGCTCGACAACGCCAGGGTCGAAGAGGACGAGATCGCCCAGATTCTGGCCGAGGGCTCCCCGTCCACCGTCGTCGCCGAACTGGTCAAGGTGGCCCTGCGCAACGGCGGACCCGACAACATCACCTGCATCGTCGCTGAGGTGGTGGAGACCGGCGAGGAGACCGCCGACCCGGACGGCATGCTGCTGGTCGGAGCAGCGGCCGAACAGGCGGGCTCGAGCCTCGGCCCTGCGGACGGCTCCGGCCGCAGCCGTGACACCGGGGAACTACCCGCCGTCACCGACGAGGACATCGACCCCGAGGAGCTCCGGTACGCCCCCCGCCAGCCGCGGCGGCTGCGCTGGCTCCGCCGCCTCGTCGCGGTCGCCGTCGTCCTGGGCCTGATCTTCCTTGGCGGCAGGTACGCGTACAACTGGAGCCAGCGGCAGTACTACGTGGGCGTTGCTGACAACAAGGTTGTGATCTTTCAAGGCGTGCAGGCCGACATGCCCGGCATCGACCTCTCCCACGTGTACGAGTCCGAGGACACGACCGTCGACTCGCTGCCGCAGTATCTCGCGGATCGGGTCAGCGGCGGGATCGAGGCCGACGACCTCGACAACGCGCGCCGCATCGTCGCTCAGCTTCGGCAGAGCGCGCTCGAATGTGCGTCGGCAACGCCGTCGACCAGCCCCACGAAGACCGGCCCCACGAAGACGCCGCCGACGACAACCGGCCCTCCAGTACCCACCCGGAGCACCCCGGCATCCGGCCCGACGACGACCGGCACGCCGCGCCATCCCGGCAGCTCCGTCTCCCAGCCCTCCTCACCGGCCACCGCCGGGGACTGCGCCGGGGCGAGCAGCGGCACGACGACGGGGACGACGACGGGGACGACGACGAAGACGACACCGCCATGAGCCAGTCAGTCAGCTTCGTCCCGCGGAAGCGGCGGAACGTCGAGCTGGTGCTCGTGTTGATGGCCCTGGCCATCGGGATAGCGGCGTACGCGATCATCGGTCTGGCCACTGCCAACCAGGTCCCGGCGGACCTGCTTCCCTATGGTGGCGGGCTCGCCGCTCTGGGCATCGCCAGCCACGCCGTGGTGCGCTGGCGGGCCCCGTACGCCGATCCCGTGCTCCTGCCGATGGTCTTGCTGCTGAACGGGCTCGGCCTGGCCATGATCCACCGGATCGATCTCGCCGTGATCGATGCGGAGGGGTCGCGCGCGGACACCTATGCCGGACAACAGCTGGTCTGGATGGCGGTCGGCATCGGGTTGTTCGTGCTTGTGCTGGTCGTCCTGCAGGATCACCGCCGCCTGCAGGCCTTCACCTATACCGCCGGCGCTGTCGGACTGGTGCTGCTGATGCTGCCGCTCATCCCCGGGCTCGGTGTCGACATCAACGGCGCCCGCATCTGGATCCGCCTGGCCGGCCTGAGCTTCCAGCCCGGTGAGATCGCCAAGATCGCGCTCGCGATCTTCTTCGCCGGGTACCTGGTCGTCAATCGTGACGCGCTCGCCCTGGCCGGACGCCGCTTCATCGGCATCGACCTGCCGCGCGGTCGCGACCTCGGCCCGATCCTGGTGGCATGGCTGGCCAGCCTGGCCATCCTCGTCTTCCAGCGCGACCTCGGTTCGTCGCTGCTGTTCTTCGGCCTCTTCGTCGTCCTGCTGTACGTCGCAACGGAACGACCCGGGTGGATCGTGGTCGGTACCGCGCTGTTCGGGATCGGCTCCTACGTGGGGTACCTGGCGTTCAGCCACGTGCGGGACCGGGTGGACGGATGGCTGCATCCGTTCTCCAACGTCGACCAGTACTACCAGATCGTGCAGGGGATGTACGGCCTGGCGTGGGGCGGCATCCTCGGAAGAGGCCTCGGTCAGGGACGACCGAACATGACGCCGTTCTCCTACTCGGACTTCATCGCCGACTCGATCGGCGAGGAGCTGGGTCTGGCCGGCTTGATGGCGATCATCGTCATCTACGGGCTGATCGTCGAGCGCGGACTGCGCATCGCGCTGATCTGCCGCGACACATTCGGCAAGCTGCTCGCCGTCGGCCTGGCGACCGCGTTCGCCCTCCAGGTGTTCATCGTCGTCGGCGGGGTCACCCGGCTCATCCCGCTCACCGGCCTGACGACACCGTTCATGTCCTACGGCGGGTCATCGCTGGTGGCGAACTGGATGATGATCGCGCTGCTGCTCCGGATCAGCGACCAGGCACGTCGCCCGGCGCCGGAGATCCGGATGCCCGTGACCCCTGATGACGCGACCCAGGTGGTGATGCGTCGATGAACCGGCCGATCCGGGCCCTCGCCGTTGGCTGCCTGGTGCTGTTTCTGGCGATGCTGGTGAACATCAACTATCTACAGTTCATTCACGCCAGCGAGCTCAACGCCCGCAACGACAACCGGCGGGTACGCGACGCGGAGTACTCCCAGGAACGCGGGCCGATCCTGGTCGCCGACAAGCCGGTCGCGCGCAGCCTCCCCAGCGACGACCAGTACAAGTTCATCCGCCGATACCCTGAGCCGACCTCGTACGCTCCGATCACCGGGTTCTACTCCTACCTCTACGGTCGCAGCGGCATCGAGCAGACCGAGAACGACATCCTGTCCGGAAGTGACTCCCGGCTCTTCGTGAACCGGGTCGTCGACCTGTTCGGCAACAACCAGCCGCAGGGCGGGAGTGTCAGCCTGACGATCAACCCCGCCGCTCAGCAGGCCGCGTTCACCGGACTGCTCAACCTGCCCGGAAACGGCAAGGGAGCCGTCGTCGCGCTCGACCCCGACACCGGGGCCATCCTCGCGCTCGCGACGCTGCCCAGCTATGACCCGAACGACCTGTCCGGACATGACTTCGGCAACACCGCCGAGGCGTGGAAACGGCTGACGAACGACCCCGGCGAGCCGATGGTCGACCGTGCCATCCAGGAGATCTACCCGCCCGGGTCCACGTTCAAGCTGGTCACCGCGGCTGCGGCCCTGTCCAACGGGTACACGCCGAACTCCACCGTTCCGGGCGGCAGCTCGCTCGATCTGCCGCAGACCGACACCAACCTGGTCAACGAGAACGGCTCCGACTGCGGCGGGGCCAAGCTCTCCCTGACCGAGGCGCTGGCTGTCTCGTGCAACGTGTCCTTCGGCTGGCTGGGTCTGCAACTCGGTTCCGACGTGCTCAAGACTCAAGCCGAGAAGTTCGGTTTCGAAGAGAAGTACCTCGATGACCTACCCGCCCAGGCTGTCAGCAATTTCCCGGACAACGCCGACCCGCCGCAGACCGCGCTCTCCGCGATCGGCCAGTTCGACGTGGCGGCGACCCCACTGCAGATGGCCATGATCGCCGCCGGAATCGCCAACGACGGCGTGGTGATGAAGCCGTACCTCGTCGACGAGGTACGGTCGCCCGACCTCGACGTGCTGTCCAAGGCCGAGCCCCAGGAGCTGCACCAGGCGATCAGCTCGGACGTGGCGAACGAGCTCACCCAGATGATGGTCGAGGTGGTCGCGACCGGTACCGGAACGCCGGCCCAGATTCCCGGGATCACCGTCGCCGGAAAGACCGGCACCGCCCAGTCGGACCCGTCGCGTCCGCCGTACGCCTGGTTCGTCGCGTTCGCACCGGCCGACAACCCACAGGTGGCGGTGGCGGTGTTCATCGAGGACGTCGACGTCGCCCGGTCCGACATCGCCGGTGGCACTCTCGCCGGACCGATCGCCGACGCCGTGATCAATGCGGTGCTGAACCAGTGACGGTGCTGAACCAGTGACGGTGATCAACAAGTGAAGGGCCCAGGCGAGACGCCATGAGCACACAACCGCCCGACGACGGCTCCCGCGGCGACCCTGCGCCGAAAGGTCCCATCATCGACGGCAGGTACGAGGTGTCGACCCTGCTCGGTCGCGGTGGCATGGCGGAGGTCCGCAAGGGGCACGACCTCCGGCTCGGCCGGACCGTGGCGATCAAGCGGCTGCGCAGCGACCTCGCGATCGATCCCATGTTCCAGGCCCGCTTCCGCCGGGAGGCCCAGTCGGCGGCGTCGCTGAACCATCCCGCGATCGTCTCCGTCTACGACACCGGCGAGGAGACCAACGCGTCGGGCGTGTCCATTCCCTACATCGTGATGGAGTACGTCGAGGGCAAGACCCTTCGCGAGATCCTGCGTGAGGGCCGCAAGCTGCTGCCCGAGCGGGCGCTGGAGATCGTCACCGGCGTACTCAGCGCGCTCGACTACAGCCACCGGGCCGGCATCGTCCACCGGGACATCAAGCCCGCCAACGTCATGCTCACGCCGATCGGCGAGATCAAGGTGATGGACTTCGGCATCGCCCGGGCGATTGCGGACGCCTCCGCCTCGATGACCCAGACCGCCGCCGTGGTCGGCACCGCGCAGTACCTCTCGCCGGAGCAGGCGCGTGGCGACCAGGTCGACGCGCGCAGTGACATCTACTCCACCGGGTGCCTGCTGTTCGAGCTGCTGACCGGTCGCCCGCCGTTCGTCGGTGACAGCCCGGTGGCCGTGGCCTACCAGCACGTCCGCGAGGACCCGTTGTCGCCGTCGAGCTTCGACCCGGAGATCTCACCGGAGATCGATGCCATCACGGCCAAGGCACTGGCCAAGCGGGTGGACGAGCGCTACCAGAGCGCGGCCGAGATGCGGGCCGACATCGAGCGCGCGCTGGCGGGTCAGCAGGTGAGCGCTCCGGCCGTGGCCGGTCCCGAGCCGACGCAGGCGCTGCTTCCTCCGCTGCCCCTGTCCGACCCGACTGCGACCGGGCGCCTGCCGGTGACGTCGGAGGCGGAGGAGCCGCCGCGCCGGCGTACCTGGGTATATATCCTGCTGGCGCTGGCGATCCTGCTGGTGCTTGTCGCGTTCGCCGTGCTCGGCAAGGAGCTGTTCCCGCAGAGCACGGCTACCCAGGTGTCGGTGCCAGGGGTGGTGGATTCGCCGCGTGCCTCGGCCGTGGCGAAGATCGAGAACGCCAACCTCGTCCCACAGGTGACGGTGCAGAACAGCGACACGATCGACAAGGGCGTGGTCATGTCGCAGGACCCCGGTGTCGGGACTCTGGTCGATGAGGGCAGCACGGTCGATCTGGTCGTCTCAGCGGGAACGGCGAAGACGGAGGTGCCGCCAGGCATCGAGGACATGACGCTGTCGGAGGCCGAAGCCGCGCTCGAGAGCGCCAACCTGAAGGCCGACCCCAAGGAGGTCACCGACAGCAGCGAGACCAAGGGCCAGGTGACCAGCACCGATCCGGGCCCGGGCACGAATCTCCCGGTGGGCTCCACCGTGACGGTGTTCTATTCAGCCGGGCTCGTCACGATGCCCTCGGTCGTCGGCCTCACCGAGGACGAGGCCACCAACACGCTCGAGGCATTGAACCTGATCGTCGCCTACTCCCGTGATCCCACCTCCAGCGAGTCCGCCGGCACGGTCATCGCCCAGGACCCCGCGGAGGGCACGAAGCTGGCGAGCGGTGAGCGGGTGGTCGTCACCGTCTCGTCCAAGCCCGACGTGACCCCGACGACACCAACCACCCCGACGCCGCCGAGCACAGAGACGCCGACCACCCCGACGCCGCCGAGCACAGAGACGCCCGGCAGCCCGTCGACGTCCACGCCCGGCGGGCGTCGCCTCGCCGCGCGAGACCGGATCGGCGCAGGCGCAGGTTCGGCCGGCATCCTTCGCTAACGGTCGCCCCGTGAACCGGGCACCGGTACACCGCTGGGGGCGTGGGCCACGCTGAGGTCGACGATCTCGGAGTACGCCGGAATCCGGACATCGGTGCGCGGTTCGATCTCCAGGCCCAGGTGGAATCGCTGGACGTACTGCTGGTAGTTGTCGATGTACGCCGACGCGTCGAGCGCGTTCTGAAGCCGCCGGATGCCGCCGATAGCGACGATCCGGTACGGCGGCGCAAACGGCACGCCGTGCAGGACCACGGTGTTGCCCACGCACTTGATTCCGGTCGTGGCGATGATGCGCTGGCCCTGCAGCGACATCGCCTCCGCTCCGCCGGCCCACAGCGCATTGACCACGGCCTGGATGTCCTGCTGGTGCACGACGAGGGCACTGGGACTGATATCGGGTGGCAGCTGCTGATCTCGCGGTGCGTCATCGAGGGAGACCGCGAGCCCGGGCCCGTGCACCGCGGTGAGTCCGACGGCCGGCCCCAGGGTGTCCAGCTCCGAGCGCAGCGCCTGCACTCGCTGGTCGTCGATGCCCGCCGACAGCTGGTCCACCGAGTCCTGCAGCGTCGAGGCCTGCGAGCGCAGGGACGCCACGCGGTCGCTCTGCGCCTCGACCAGGCCCTGCAGATCGGTGTAGCGACCCGCGCGGAGATCGGTACCCCGCGCGTTGGTGGCGCTGGTGACGAACAGCAGACCGGCCACCCCGAGCGCCACCGGGACGGCGAGCCGCCACACCAGAGCGGGAGTGCCGTCAGGTCGTGGACCCAGTCTCAGCCTCTGGGGGCCACGCGGTGACGGCACGATGTTCTCCCGGGACTTTCCGTCCTCAGCTGTGCGGCCGACGCCGTTCAGGGTGGGCCGATGCACTCTCAGTGACTACGCTAGCCGACGACGACACCTTCGAAGAGGAGCCCCGGTGCCCGAGTCCCGTTCACGAAAGAAGCGGTCGTTCACCCCTGCCTCCCCAGCGGCCGCGAAGCGACCTAAGGGGTCGGCGCGCTGGGTCGCGCCGGCGATGGTGACGTTCTGGCTCATCGGCCTGATCTGGATCGTCATCTTCTACTTGACCGTGGGCAACGACATTCCGGTGATCTCCTCGCTGGGCAACTGGAACCTGCTGGTCGGCATGGGCCTGATCGGCATCGGCTTCGTCTTCGCCACCAAGTGGGAGTAGCGATCCGAATGCCATCGATGTAACTCTCCACAGGAGTTGTCCACAGTGTGGATAAGTCCCATCCCCGCCGCCCGATCGCCCGTCCTGGCAGGATTGCGGCATGGAACGTGTGCTTGGAATCGGTGGATACTTCCTGCGGGCCGCCGACCCGGCGGCCCTGACCGCGTGGTATCGCGACTGCCTGGGCCTGGACGCCGATGCGAACGGCCTGTGGCGCCAGGGAGCCGGGCCGACGGTGTTCGCGACGTTCGAGTCCGAGACCGACTACTTCGGCTCCCGCGCCCAGCAGACCATGCTCAACTTCCGGGTCCGCGACCTGGATGCGATGCTCGCCCAGTTGCGCTCGAAGGGAGCGGACGTGGCTGAAGAGACGCAGGACATGGAGGGCGTCGGCCGATTCGGCTGGGTCACCGATCCTGCGGGCAATCGGATCGAGCTGTGGGAGGCCGCCTGACCCCGATCGCGCCCGAGGTCGTCAGCCCGTCAGTGTCACGGTGCGTGCCACGGTGAGCACCACGCATGTCAGCAGAACGGCCGCGTAGGCCGCCCCCTGCACCAGCCCGCGCCGGGGTCGGGGGGCGTACGCGATCGCGACCCCCAGCGCAAGGCCCGCCAGCAGTCCGCCGACGTGCCCCTGCCAGCTGATGTCGGGCCGGATGAACCCATAGACCAGGTTGAACCCCAGCATCACGACCAGCCAGGTGATGTCGAGCTTGCGCTGGTACGAGATGACCAGCGCGGCCCCCAGGAGCCCGAACACCGCGCCCGAGGCTCCGATCGTCGCGACGTGCGGCCCGGTCAGCAAGTACACCGAGACGGAGCCGGCAAGCGCGCAGGTGAGGTAGAGCGCCAGGTAGCGCCATCGTCCGAGCAATGTCTCCAGCGCCGGCCCGAAGATCCAGATGGCGAACATGTTGAACAGCAGGTGGAAGGTGTCGACGTGCACGAACGTGCTGGTGATCAGCCGCCAGTACGCCCCGTCGTCGACCCCGGAGTAGACCGAGCCCTGGAACAGGAAGCTCTTGGCGACCAGCTCCATCCGGTACAGCAGCGGGCTCGTCACCCCGCCGGTGAGGTGGATCAGTAGGAAAACGAGCACGTTGATCGCGATGATGGCCTTGGTGACCAGGCCGGACCGTCCGACGACGACGGCACCGCCGTAGCTGGTGCGGACCCGGGGGGTACTGGCGGCGCCCTCGGCCACGCATTTGGGACAGTGGAACCCGACCGAAGCCTGGTGCATGCAGTCGGGGCAGATGTAGCGCCCACAGCGCTGGCAGCGGATATAGGTCTCACGATCCGGGTGGTTGACGCACCGCGGCACCGTAACGGCCGACGGGTCGGTCATGGCGTCACAGCTGGTCCGGCGGGAGCAGCCGACGCGCGGACCGGACTCTCAGCAACGTAGACGGGCCTCACTCCACGAGTCTAACGGCGCTCAATCTCCACAGCCTCGAGCCGGACGGGCTCCAGAGGGCGATCCCGGGAGTCGGTCGTGACGGCGCCGATCTGCTCCACGACCTTCCTGCTGTCGTCGTCGGCGACCTCGCCGAAGATGGTGTGCTTGAAGTTCAGCCAGGTGGTGGGCGCCAGCGTGACGAAGAACTGCGAGCCGTTCGTCCCCGGACCGGCGTTGGCCATCGCCAGCTTGTACGGCTCGGCGAAGGTGAGCTCCGGATGTGGCTCGTCCTTGAACTCGTACCCCGGCCCTCCCGTCCCGGTGCCGAGCGGGCAGCCGCCCTGGATCATGAAGTTCTCGATCACCCGGTGGAACCCGAGTCCGTCATAGAACCGGCCGGTCGACACCTTGCCCGTCTTCGGGTCCTTCCACTCCTTGCTCCCCTCGGCGAGGCCGACGAAGTTCCGCACCGTCTCGGGTGCGTGATCGGGGAACAACCTGATGAGGATGTCACCCTTCGACGTCTTCAGGGTCGCGTACAGATCCTCTGCCACGGGGGTGCCGCCTTTCGATGGGATTCCTGGTCATCCTGTCACGCGATGTGTCGCCGAACGCCCGCCGCCCGGCTGCAGGACCCGTCCGGACGCGCGAGAGTGGAGCACCTATGATGACGGTCGTTCTTTTCCGCGACCTGTCCCACGCGCACTATCAAGGAGGCACCGTGAGCAAACGCGCTCGCGAGCTCAAGGATCTGGCCCGCCAGTCCGTCGGTCCAGCGGCCGAGCAGACCAACAGGCTCGTCCCGGCGGTGCACGATGCCGCGCTCACTGCCAAGGACCGGCTCTCCCCGGCGGTCGAACAGGCGCGTGAACGGGTCGTTCCCCTTCTCGACGACGCGCGGACGCGAGTCACCCCCGCGGTGCGAGATGCCGCCAGCTCGGCCAGGGAGAAGCTCGGCCCGGTCGCCGAGCAGGCCGCTGAACGAACCCGGCAGCTGCAGCACGACGTCGGCCCCCCGGTCGCGGCTGCGGTGACAGCGGCGGCCGCCGCCAGCGCCCCCTACCGCCAGGAGGCAAAGCGTCGCGGAGTCGCTGCGGTCGCTGCGCTTCGCGGCGAGGTCGAGCCGCCGGCGAAGAAGCACCGGTTTCGCAAGCTGCTGATCGTCCTCGGTATCGGCGGCGCCGTTGCGGCCGCCTACAAGTGGTTCTCCGGCAAGGACGCCGACGACCAGTGGAAGCAGGCGTACCAGCCCGACGTCGGCCCGGCATCCGACAGCTACGCCGCCGCGGCTCCCGCCACCGAGGACCCGGCCGCCGCCGGGCCCGACGAGGCGCTGGCTGACAACACAGAGGAGCCCCACGCACCAACGACGCCCGACGAGCCGCTGGAGGAGACCGCGGTCGAACCGACGGCCGAGTCGACCGAGGAGAAGCAGGCCTGAGGACGCGCCGCAGCCCGAGCCGACGCGTCAGTGGCCCCGCTCGATCCACTCCTGCAGGTGCGGGGCCTCATCGGCGATGCGGGTGTCGCCGCCGTGACCAGGATGGACCACCGTCTCCTCCGGGAGCGTCAGAAGGCGCGCACGGACCGACTCGATGATCGTGGGAAAGTCGGAGTATGAGCGCCCGGTCGCACCCGGGCCTCCGGCGAACAGTGTGTCGCCGGTGAATACCTCGCCGAGGGCAGGAACGTAGAGGCAGACCGCTCCTGGCGCGTGGCCGGGGGTATGGAGGACATGCACATCGATGCCCGCCACGGTCAGTACCTGCCCGTCGCGCAGTTCCTCGTCAGCCAAGAGGTGCCCGTGGGTCATGGCCCACAGCGGCTGGTCATCCGGGTGCAGATACACCGGCGCGTCCACCAGCCCGGCAAGCTCGGGCGCCTCTCCGATGTGGTCGTCGTGCCCGTGGGTGCAGACGATCGCGACGACCGCACGCCCGTCGACGGCATCCGCGATCGCCCCGGCGTCGTGGGCCGCGTCGATGACCAGCACCTCGTTGTCGTCGCCGACCAGCCACACGTTGTTCTCGACGTCCCATGTCTCACCGTCGAGACTGAACGTGCCGGCTGTGACGACCTTGTCGACCCGCACCCCGGTCACAGCTCGACCACGGATCGCAGGACTTCACCCCGGTGCATCTTCTCGAAGGCGGCTTCGACGTCACCCAGCCCGACTGTCTCCGTCACGAATGCATCCAGGTCGAGTCGTCCCTGCTGGTAGAGGTCCACCAGCATGGGGAAGTCTCGACTCGGCAGGCAGTCGCCGTACCAGCTGGACTTGAGGGAGCCACCCCGGCCGAAGACGTCGAGCAGCGGCAGTTCCACCATCATGTCGGGCGTTGGTACGCCGACCAGGACGACCGTCCCGGCCAGGTCGCGAGCGTAGAAGGCCTGCAAGTATGTCTCCGGCCGCCCGATGGCCTCGATCACCACATCGGCCCCGAAGCCGTCCGTCAGTTCGCGGATCGACTCCACCACGTCGTTGTCCGTCGCGGAGACGGTGTGGGTAGCGCCCAACGCCCTGGCCCAGGCCAGCTTGCGGTCATCGATGTCCACGGCGATGACGCGCCGGGCGCCGGCCAACGCCGAGCCGACCACCGCAGCAGAACCGACCCCGCCGCATCCGATCACCGCGACAGAGTCACCGCGCCCGACGTTGCCGGTGTTGAGGGCCGCGCCGAGACCCGCCATCACGCCACACCCCAGCAGGCCCACCGCGGCGGCCCTGGCAGCCGGGTCGACCTTGGTGCACTGCCCTGCTGCCACCAGTGTCTTGGCCGCGAAGGCCCCGATGCCGAGGGCGGGAGAGAGCTCCGCGCCGTCCTCGAGCGTCATCTTCTGAGTGGCGTTGTGGGTGTTGAAGCAAAACCACGGCCGGCCCCGCAGACACGCCCGGCACTGGCCGCACACGGCACGCCAGTTGAGGATGACGGCGTCACCCGGGCTCACCTCGGTCACGCCCTCGCCCACCGCCTCGACGACGCCGGCAGCCTCATGGCCGAGCAGGAACGGGAAATCGTCGTTGATCCCGCCGTCGCGGTAGTGGACGTCGGTGTGGCACACGCCGCACGTGCGGACCGCCACGACTGCCTCGCCGGGGCCCGGATCGGGGACGTTGACGGTCTCGATGGTGACGGGGGCGCCCTTGCTGAGCGCTACGACCGCCCGGACGTGCTGTGGCATCAATGGTCCCTTCGTGCGTTGTCGCAGGCCAGTCAACCATCTCCGCGGGGGTGTCGCTCGGGCCCGGGCCGCACCCGGTCGAGGGCCTGCAGCATGCCGACCTCGACCGCGCCAAGGACCCCACCACCGCCCAGTACGAACCCGACCGGACCCTGGTCCAACCCAGGTGTCCTCAGACCCTCGAGTCCTCCGCTGCTCGCCGGGCAAGATCGGAGCGGGCGGCCCGGGTGGCCTTGCGCTCACCGAAGAAGGAGACGAACGGGATCGTGCCGGCGACGATGATCAGCAGCGTGAACCCGATCGACCAGCGGCAGGTCCTCGACAGAACCACCGCGGTGACGATGAAGATCATGTAGAGAAAGCCGTGCGCGGTCCCCAGCACGGTGGCGATCCACGCGCCCACCCGCTGGGGGTCAGATCCCTCGGTCGCAAGGTGTTCCAGCGGAACGCCGATGCAGATCAGGATGATCAGGAAGACGCCGACGACGGTGGCCATCACGCGGTACGGCACCAACGGGCTCACGGTCTATCACGGTACCTGAGTCTGCTCACGGCAGATCCGCCACCACATGTAGATCCCGAAGCCGGCGAAGACGAACCACTGCACCGCATACAGCGCATTGCGCAGCCCCGCCCAGGACGAGGCTGCCGGCTCCGGTGGGGTGGCAGGGTCCAGGCCGGCCGGCGGCGGAGGGGTCTGGTGTTCGGCGATCACGTACGCGCTGTAGAGGTCGAACGGCACCCGCGCCACCAGTGCTGACGTCGCGATGACCGAGATCTCACGACCGCGGTCGACAGCGTGCTCACCCGCGGAGTCGGCGGACTCCGGCGGCTCCAGAGCGCCGGTGACCGTGACGGTTCCGGGGGGGATCGCCGGATCCCGACCGTCGGCGACCCAGCCGCGCACCACGAGGATCGCCGCGCCGGGCGAGGTCAGCAGCGGCGTCAGCACCCATGCTCCCGGTCTGCCGTCCTGACTGCGGTCGGTGACGAGGAACTGCGGCCGCGAGTACCGGCCGCTCACGCTGACCCGCTTGCCCACGGCATTGTCGGGAAACGCCTCGTCGGCACCCATCACGGTCGCCAGGTCGACCGGCCGGGCGGAGGCCGCCTCGGCCTGCGTCGACTCCGAGGACTGCCGCCGGTTCGACTCGTACGAGCGCCACTGCCAGATCCCGGCGCCGACCATCACCGCGCACAACACGAGCGCGAGCAGGTGCAGAGCCAGCAACCTGGGCGTGAACCATCGGCTCACCGCGCGGAGCCCGCCTGTCTCTGCAATGGATTCGCCCGTCTGGCCGCTGAACCTGGTGGAGACGAAGGGACTCGAACCCTCAACCCCTGCCTTGCAAAGGCAGTGCTCTGCCAGTTGAGCTACGTCCCCCAGCGACGGTCGTGTCGGCCGGCGTCCCAGCGTGTCACCGGCCGGGCTGGACCGGGTCGGTGGCCTCCGCCCAGAGGTTCTGCTCGGCCTGTCCGGCGTGCCGCTTGGCGAGAACGACCTTGGCGGCGGCCGCCACGAGGGCAACGACGAACAGCTTCTTGACCATGGAGCGTTCCCTTCGCGGACGAGTTCCGAGGAGTCTAGGTCAATCGCCCCCACCTGCCCAAGCAGGCTGGCGCGGACGGCACCTCGTCCGCCATGATGTCGACGTGAGCCTGAATGGTCGTTCAAGCCGGGCAGTCGCGACACTCCTCGTAACCACTGCACTAGTGCTTTCGGCCTGCACCACATCGACAACGGCAGACAAGCCGTCCACTGCCCCGGGCACCGCGGTCGAAACCACGACAGCCGCGCCGCCGGCGGAGCCGCGCAGTGCGCACGTGCGCGTGATGACGTTCAACATCGAGTACGGCGGAACCGGTGTCGACTTCTCAAGCGTCCCGAAGGCGATCGAGGCTGCGCATGCCGACGTCGTCGCTGTCAACGAGGGGTACGGCAACATCCCCAGGCTGGCACGGGCCCTGGGCTGGCCGTACTACGACATCAGCACGCAGATCGTCTCGCGGCTGCCGCTGCTCACGCCGCCCGGGAGCGACTTCAGCGTCCCGCCTGGGGCGCCCACCACCGACGGGCGGGCGACATTCGTCGAGGTGTCACCCGGACGGGTCGTGGCGGTCATCAACGTCCACCTTCCCTCCTCGCCCTACGGCCCGTTCAGGGTTGAACAGGGGGCGTCGGCCGGGCAGATCCGGGCACTGGAGAAGAGATTGCGGGTTTCCGCCCTTCAGCGGCCGCTCCGGACCGCTCGCCAGCTCATCGCCGACCACGTACCCACCTTCGTGCTGGGCGACTTCAACTCACCTTCAGATCTCGACTGGACACCAGCGACCGTCGGCCTGCGCGACCAGGTGAAATACCCTCTGCAGTGGCCGGCCAGCGCGGCCGCGGAGGCGAGCGGTCTGGTCGACTCATACCGGAGCGTCCACCCTGATCCGGTCACCGACCCGGGTCTCACCTGGCCGGCCAGCCGACCGTACGTGAAGGGCTACAACCCGGGTCCGGCGGGTCAGGCGGCGGACCGGATCGACCTGCTCTTCAGCGGCGGCCCCGCCCGGGCCACCAGCTCCCAGATCGTGGGTGAACGCGGCAGCGCGGCTGACATCGTGATATCACCGTGGCCGACTGACCACCGGGCTGTCGTCTCCGGTTTCGCCCTCAATCCCGCGCCCGAGCCGGCCCTGGTGTCGGTCCGGTCGCGGCTGGTGGAACGAGGCACCGCACTCGCGGTCGACTACTCGGCCCCGGCCTCGAACGCACGGGCGATCGTCGTGAAGGCATCCGGCGGCGCTGCCGGCCGCGCAACGAGGATAGCCGTGCAGGCCGCCCGCGGCGGCACGGTGCACATCGACACCGCGCCGCTCGCGCCCGGCGGGTACGAAGCCAGCCTGGTCGGACCCGAGGGCCCGCTTCACGCCCGAATGTCGTTCTGGCTGAAGGCTCCGGGGACGACCACGGCGCTGCGCACGACTCGACGGTCCTACGGCCGTGGCGAGGGCATCGCTGTGTCATGGGCGTACGCGCCGGGCGACCGGAACGACTGGCTCGCCGTCTTTCGGCGCGGCGGTGACCCGGCCGTCGACTCCTATCTGGGCTGGACCTACATCGGGCCGCAGATCTCGGGATCGGCCACCATCGACGGCGCTGTCAACGGCCTCCCGTGGCCGCTTCCGGCCGGACGGTACACCGCCTACCTGCTCAAGGACGACGGCTACGACGTCCTCGCGCATACCGACTTCACGGTGCGGTGACGCATGTCCCTGATAGCTACGTCTGTTGCGGGTAGCCGACTCGATCACGATCGCGACGCCGTGCTCGTCGTTCGCCAGCAGGTCGTGCACCTCTACCTCTGACGTGCCCTCGCTCAGCTCCTGCAGCCTGCCGAAGAAACCGAAGACCTGATCCTTGCCCGCGTAGTCGCCCGCGATCACACTTCGACCGGCAACGTGCCACACCAGGTCATCTGCGAACAGCTCGTGGCAGGCGTATTCCTGTTTCGGCGGCGTGACGAGAAGCCGTCCACGCGGGTCACCTCCTGCCGGAACACAGGCAGGAGAGGAGCTCCAGCGCAGGCGGTCCTCGACACATGTCAAGAGACCAGGACCGGAAGCATCGGTGGTCGCAGGGGCAACAGTTGAATCGAGCTTCTCCACGCGGTGCACCGTGATAGGTCCACATGTACTGTGATTGGCAATCTGGAGTGAAGGTGGCGACATCGGTGGCTGGGAGCGTCGTCCGGTTCGAGTCGCACACAGTGATCCAACGACCCGTCAGCGAAGTCTTCGAGCGCTTGGCGGATCTTCCGGGATACGGGCGGTGGATGCACCGCAGCGGCCTGTTCCGCCGGTGCGGCCTGACATCGGAGGTCCCGATCCGGCAGGGGACGACCTATGTCGATTCGACGCGGATGGGCACCTTCGTTGGGGAAGTGACCGAGTTCGCCCCGCCGACGCGAGTCGCCTTTCGGGAGACTCTGCACTGGTTCGGCTCGGCGGTGACACAGGCCCGGCCCGAGTACTCCCTGGAGGGAGACGAGACCGCAACGGTCGTTCACCACGTTGCCGTCGGGGAGCTCTATGGCTGGATGAGGTTCATGAAGCCTGGCGCAGCATTGCTGGCGAATCTGGAGCGCACCCGCACCCTGAAGTCCCTGAAGCGTTCCCTGGAGTCCGGCTAGACGAGCCTCACCGGGGCGGAGGCTGGCGTGGGGCATGCATTCGAACCCATCCCGCCGCTCGGCAGGCGTGTTCGTGGTGCCCCGGCCGGCACGGTCGAGACACGTCGGCACCGCGTCGGCGGTGTAGTGGGCTCTGAGCTCTCGGGCTAAAGCCTGGACGTAGGCGCGAAGCGCAGGGCGGAATCCGCAGCCGCATCGACACGGTGGGCGGGATCGACGGCACGGTGTCCGCCTGACCCAATGGACGAGCAACCTCCTGAAGCGTTCTTGAGTCCACCCCGGAGCGCCCACACCGCAAAACGATCCGAGTCGTTGGTGGAAAGCTCTGAGTCTGAAGAAGACGGAGAAGCTCGCCTCTCGCTGGCATGAGCCGCCTCAGCGTGAAGTCCGCGCGTTCGGTAACCAGCGCCAGCTCCCAGAATCACGCTGGATCGGCTTCCGATGACGGTGACGCCGGTGCTGGCGGGTCTAGACGACGTAGAGCTCGCCGTCCAAGATCTGAACGGGGATCGAAGGGAGCGGCGTCGGTGGTGGGCCACCCAGCACCTGGCCGTTGCGGGCGTTGTAGACGCCGCCATGGCAGGGACAGATGAACTCTTGGCTGTTCGCCTGGTATTGCACGATGCAACCCGCGTGGGTGCAGACTGCGCTGAACGCGGCGAAGTCTTGCTGCGAGAGGCGGACCATCCAGGCAGGCTGACCGGTCGCGGGGTCACTGAACTGGGCAGCCTGCCCTACGGGAACCGCGGTGACCGGCCCGACGCTGGTTCCCGACGGAGTCCGTCCGGGCGGTGTAGTGGCAGTGGTCGGGCTTTCGACACCGGGGCGCTTCGGCGGCAGGCCTCCGGATCGCGCCGCGACCGGAGCGCCGTTGGCGAACCTTCCAGCCAGGGCCGTGAACCCGCCGACGAGGAGGGTCAGCGCTCCCGCTATCACGATCGTGCGCCGTTCGCGCTGACCAGCGACCTTCTGCTGGTCGAGCACGCCCAGCCGTCCTCGGCTCGTGACGACGCTCGAGCTCGCTCGCTCGGCGAGCCAAGCATCGAGCGAGAGCACTCCGGCGGCCCCCGTCACGATGAAGGGCGTCCAGGCGAATAGGAACACGATGTCAGCCCCGTAGTAGTACGGCGTGGTGCTCCAGCTCACAGTCAGAAAGAACGTGAGAGCGAGCAGCGCTCCCCCAGCAGCAGCGAAGCGCGCCTGGAGACCGAGAAGCGTGCCGACGCCCACAGCAAGCTCGGCAACCGCGATCAGGAGTCCGGTAAGGAACCCCGCGTGCAGGCTCAGCCTGACCAGCGGACCGATCGGGCTCGTGCCCGCTAGCAGGCTCATCTGATGTTGGACCGACGTCGGCGAGCTGGCGTTGAAGAAGTCCGGGTTCGCCAGCTTCTGGAGCCCCGCAAATGTGAAGGTGAACCCAAGGAACGCCCTCAGTGGCAACAGCAGCCAGCCCGGCTGCCGATAGCGGTGGGTTTCCCACTCTGGGCCCCTCACCCAAGGAGCGAACCCTAAGGGCCGGCTGGTCTGCTGGGGCGGCAACGGTCGCGAGGTCACCGGTCCATGGTTGCGTGCAGGATGCTAAGAAGCCGTTCAGGTCGTCAGGCTGAAGCGCCTGCTGCCGTAGCGTGAGCCCGTGATCGATCCCCCGGCTGCGCTCGACGTGACACCGGGCGTGCGGGTGTTGGTTGTCGAGGACGACATCGGCATCGCGGCCCAGCTCGTGTCCGGGCTCACCCGTGAGGGTTATCGGGTCACCCACGTCGCCTCCGGAGCCGAAGCGTTGGCCGGTGAGATGCCCGATCTCGTCCTGCTTGACCTGGGGCTGCCCGACGTTGACGGGGCCGACGTGTGCCGAGAGCTGCGTCACCGAAGCGATGTTCCCATCATGGTCATCACGGCACGCGGTGAAGAGGCCAACCGGGTCGCCGCGCTCGACCTCGGCGCAGACGACTACCTCGTCAAACCGTTCGGGTTCGGCGAGCTGACAGCCCGGATACGTGCAGTCCTACGACGTACCACGCCTACCGCGTCAGAGACATGCCGCTACGGCAGTCTCACCGTCGATGGTGCCGCCCGCCGCGTTTTCCTGGCCGGGGAGGAGATCGCCCTGACCGGGCGCGAGTTCGACATCCTGCACTCGCTCATCATTGAGCCGGGGCGGGTGGTGTCCCGGGAGGAGATCTTCAGCAGGGTCTGGGATGAGCACTGGTACGGCCCGACGAAAGTCCTGGACGTGCACATCGCTGCCCTGAGACGCAAGCTCGGCAGGCCGTCGCTGATCGAGACCGTCTACGGACGAGGCTTCAGGCTCGGTCCCCGGCCGTGACTCGAAGGATCCTCGTCGGGCTGCTCGCACTGGCTGCGCTGCTGCTGGGAGGGGCAGTCCTCCCGCTCGGCCTCGTGACCACGGCTCACTATCGCACCGACTACGCTGACGCGACCTTGGCCCAGGCAAGGGCGCTGGCCAGCGTCGCGGAGGAGCGGCTCTCCGACCACGAGGCAAACCTGCCCCTGAAACACGACCTCGGCAGGTACGTCGGGCCGGACCAGGGCGTCCTGCTACTCGACGCGGCAGGCGCCACCATCGACCGGGCCGGCCTCAGCTTCGCCCTGCCCAAGAACGTGGCGCTCACAGCCACCCCGCAGACCTCGACCATCGAACGCGGCGACGAGACCTTCACCCTCGCTGCGGCTCCTGTGGGCGACACGTCAACCCAGGTCGGGGTCCTGGTCCTGGTCCGGCCCACCGAACCGCTCGAAGCACGGATACGCACATTGTGGCTGTGGCTGGCCGGTGCCGCGGTGACCTCGCTGCTGGCCGCCGGCGGCCTCAGCCTCTGGCTGTCCAAGTGGGTCACGAAACCCCTGAGACAGCTCGAGGAGGCTACCCACGTCGCGGCGTCCGGCAACCTCCAGGTTCGGGCCGGCATCGTCAAAGGACCCCCCGAGGTACGACGGCTAGCCTCCGCTTTCGACTCGATGGCGAGCCGGCTCAACACCCTGCTCGACAGCCACAGAGCGGTGATCGCGGACGTGTCGCACCAGTTGCGCACGCCGATGTCGGCTCTCCGGCTGAGACTGGAGTTGCTGCCCGAGCACGAGTCTCCGGATCGCGCCGAACTGAACGCCGCCCTGAGTGAGGTCAACCGGCTCTCACGGCTGATCGACGGGCTCCTCGCCATTGCCCGAGCCGACGCGACAAGCCAGGGCCCCGCGCTGATCGACGTCAGTGAGGTCAGCTCGGAGCGGGTCACCGCATGGAGTCCGCTGGCGGCCGAACGTGGCGTCGACCTCAGCCTGATCCCCAGCGCACCCGTCCGAGCCTGGGCAGTGCCAGGCCACCTCGAACAGATCCTCGACAACCTCCTCGGTAACTGCTTCGACCTCGAACCCCCACCGGAACATGTACGCCTGAACGTCACCGCCGAGGGCGACAACGCTGTCGTCCGCGTCGCAGACGACGGTCCGGGCATGTCTCCAGCCCAACGCCAGAACGCATTCCGGCGGTTCGCCACCGGCCACGCAGACACCGGGGGAACCGGCCTGGGGCTGGCCATCGTCCAGCGACTCATCGCCGCGGCAGGCGGACAGATCACCCTGGAGGAGACGTCCGGGGGCGGGCTCACCGTCGTGTTCTCCCTGACGCGGGCGCTCCCACCCCCAGCAGACAGCGGGGGCATATACAGGCCTCCAGCGTCGAGGATCGGTCGCACATAGCTCAACTCGATCCACTACTCGCACACGGGTGGTCAACCGGCCACCGCCGCGTGCTCTGGTGGGTTCTACCTGTTCCGCACCGCGTTCAACGACTGGTTCCTTGCCCACGCCGCTGCGCTCGGGTTGTCGTTGATCGTCGCGGGCGTGGTGTTGTGGCGCCGCACCCGTTCGGGCATCCTGCTCGGCGTCGTGTTGAACGTGCTCGCGGTGCTGTCCATGGCGGCGCTGGCAGTCTCCGGAGCGTTCATGGCGGACGCTGCCATCGAGGATGCCTGCTGGTCAGACCCGCCGTACCCGAGATCGGTCTGCTCAGCCTGGTCGCGCTGGGGTGGCTGCTCCCCAAGGTGTTTCCGGAGCCGGAGGAGATAGTCGGCCAGCGGGCTCCCCACACCACGCGCTTTCCGGACCGCGGTAGCCGTCCATCGCAGCCATCGGGCACCAATTCGGCAGGCGGGGAGGCCTCGGTCGAGCATGAACTGCCTGGTCAGCGTGGTGGGCCTAAGAGGACTTGAACCTCTGACCTCTTCCTTATCAGGGAAGCGCTCTAACCGTCTGAGCTATAGGCCCGGGCGAACAGTGGCGTTGCCGAGGCAGGCTATCCCACGCCGCCGGGCTCGCCCAAACGGGATATCAGTCCTCGGCGAGCGTGACCTCGAGGCCGCCGAGCAGGCTCGCGGCGAGGTTGTAGATGAACGCGCTCAACGTTGCCACCGCGGTGATCAGGACCACGTCGATGCACGCGACCAGCGTGGTGAAGCCCATCACCCGATTGGCGCCGACGTAGTCGTTGACGTCGAACGTGGTGGTCGTGCTGTCTCCGAGCACGTCATGCACCGAACGGTTGATCGCGTCCCACACGCCGGCGGCACCGAGGACGGAGTAGATGATGAAGACAGCCACGACGCACACGATGCCGAACGCGATGGAGAGCAGGAACGCCGTCTTCATCACCGACCACGGGTCGATCCGTACCAGCCGCAGTCGGGCCCGCCGCCGGTTCGGGGTCTGTGCCGATGGCCGGGGCCGGTTGTTGGTCGCCGGGCGGACCGGGATCGGCATCGCCGCCGCACCCCCCGCCTGGACCGCGGTCGCCTGCGATCCGGCGGTGCGCACCGACGGCGACGGGGACGCCGGGGGAGCCGCATACGTGGCAGGTCCCCTGTCGAGGGCGGGCTCCTGCCGGGTCGCCCCGGCCGCGGACGGTTTGCTCGCCAGCAGTCGGCGCGGCGCCAGGGGACTGCTGCCCTCGGGGCGACGGTCGGTCATCAAGACTCCTCACCGGTCGGCTGCACGGGTCCGTCCGTGTCAACCTCTGCTTCAGTCTGCGCCTGCTCGGCCGATTGCTCGCCCGCCACATTGTCGACCACGTCGTTGTCTGCGACGTCGCCGCCCTCGATAAGGTCCTCGCGCTCGGCGTTACGAGCGATGGCGACCACCTGATCGCCGTCCTTGACCTCAACGAACCTGACACCCATCGTGTCACGGCCCTTCAACGGTACGTCGGAGGCGCCCGTACGGGTGGCCTGGCCACTGGCCTTGATGCACATGACCTCATCCGTAGCCGTGACGATGACGGCACCCACCAGGCTGCCCCGGACGTCGCGGAGCTTCATGGCCTTGATACCCAGCCCACCTCGCCCCTGGCGGCGATACTCGCCGACCGCCGTGCGCTTGGCCCAGCCGCCATCGGTGACCGTGAAAACGTATCGCTCCTCTGGCCGCTCCGCTGGCTGGTCCTCGACCTCGGCGGGGATCACCGACATCGAGAGAAGCTCGTCCCCGCCGCGGAACCGTATCCCGGTCACGCCGGACGTGGCCCTGCCCATCGGGCGCAGCTGCGAGTCGTCGGCGCGGAAGCGAACCGACTGTCCCTTGCGGGAGACCAGAAGCAGGTCGTCGTCGGAACTGACCAGCTCGGCGCCGATCAGCTCGTCGTCCTCCTCCCGGAAGTTGACCGCGATGACCCCGGCCTGCCGGGGGGAGTCGTAGTCGCTGAGTCTGGTCTTCTTCACATAGCCGCGTTTGGTCGCGAGCACGAGGTACGGGGACTGCTCGTAGTCGCGGATCGCGAGCACCTGGGCTATCTGCTCGTCGGGCTGGAACGACAGCAAGCCCGCCACGTGTCCGCCCTTGGCATCGCGTGCGGATTCCGGCAGGTGATAGGCCTTGGACCGGTAGACCCGGCCGGCGGTGGTGAAGAACAGGATCCACTGGTGGTTGCTGGTCTGGAAGAAGTGCTCGAACGACGTCGGCACCACGCAGGGTGGCGCCGCGCACGCCCTTGCCGCCGCGGCGCTGCAGCCGGTAGGCGTCGGCCCTTGTCCGCTTGGCGTAGCCGCCGCGGGTGATGGTCACCACGACATCGTCGTCGGGGATCAGATCCTCCATCGACATGTCACCGTCGGCTGGGATCATCTGGCTCCGCCGGTCGGTGCCGAACTTGTCGACGATGGTCTGCAGCTCTTCGCTGACGATGCGACGCTGCCGCGCCTCGTCGTCGAGGATGTCCTGCAGGTCGGTGATGACGCGTTCGAGCTCCACCAGCTTGTCGATGATCGCCTGGCGCTCCATCGCCGCCAGCTTGCGCAGCTGCATGTCGAGGATGGCGCGAGCCTGGAGGTCATCGATCTCCAGCAGCCCCATCAGTCCCTCACGGGCCTCCTCCGGCGTCTGGCTGGCACGAATCAGCGCGATGACGTCGTTGAGCGCGTCGAGGGCCTTGACCAGGGCGCGTTGGATGTGCGCCTCTTCCTGGGCCTTGCGCAGCCGGTACCGGGTGCGTCGCTGGATGACCTCGATCTGGTGGGTCACCCAGTTGCTGACGAACTGGTCGATGCTCAGTGTGCGCGGAACGTCGTCGACGAGCGCCAGCATGTTGGCCGAGAAGTTGTCCTGCAGCTGGGTGTGCTTGTACAGGTTGTTCAACACGACCCGGGCCACCGCGTCGCGCTTGAGCACCACCACCAGCCGCTGGCCGGTGCGTGACGACGAGTCGTCCCGGACGTCGGCGATCCCCTGCACCTTGCCCGAGTCGGCGAGCTCGGCGATCTTCAGCGCGAGGTTGTCGGGGTTGACCTGGTAGGGCAGCTCGGTGACCACGAGGCAGGTGCGTCCGTTGTTGTCCTCCTCGACGGCCACGATCGCCCGCATCGTGACCGATCCGCGGCCGGTGCGGTACGCCTGGTCGATCCCGGCCCGGCCGACGATGAGCGCACCGGTCGGGAAGTCGGGACCGGGTATCCGGTCCAGCAGGGCGGCGAGCAGCTCCTCCCGCGTCGCGGTCGGGTGGGCGAGTGACCACTGGACTCCGGCAGCGATCTCGCGCAGGTTGTGCGGCGGGATGTTGGTCGCCATGCCGACGGCGATGCCGGCGGAGCCGTTGGCGAGCAGGTTGGGGAACCTGGCGGGCAGGACGACCGGCTCCTGCGAGCGGCCGTCGTAGTTGGCCTTGAAGTCGACGGTGTCCTCGTCGATGTCACGCACCATCTCCATCGCCAGCGGCGCGAGCCGGCACTCCGTATAGCGCATGGCCGCGGCCGGGTCGTTGCCCGGCGAGCCGAAGTTGCCCTGCCCGGAGACCAGCGGGGCACGCATCAGCCAGGGCTGCGCCAGCCGGACGAGGGTGTCGTAGATGGCCGAGTCGCCGTGCGGGTGGTACTGACCCATCACGTCCCCGACGATCCGCGAGCACTTCGAGAAGCCGCGGTCGGGGCGATAGCCACCATCGAACATGGCGTAGAGCACCCGGCGGTGCACGGGCTTGAGCCCGTCACGCACATCGGGGAGCGCCCTGGCGACGATCACGCTCATCGCGTAGTCGATGTAGGAGCGCTGCATCTCCACCTGCAGCTCGACCGGTTCTACCCGGTCGTGCTCGGGGACGATGATCGAGTCGTCAGTCATCTGGCTTGTCCTTCAGGTCTTATCGGCATCTGACCGCGCACCGGTATCGCGGGCTCTGCCCGACATCGGCATGGCCTTCAGATGTCGAGGAATCGAACGTCCTTGGCGTTGCGCTGGATGAACGAACGCCGTTGCTCGACGTCCTCGCCCATCAGGATCGTGAAGATCTCATCGGCGTTGGCCGCATCGTCTAGCGTCACCTGCCGGAGCACGCGGTTCGCGGGATCCATCGTCGTATCCCACAGCTCGTTGTCATTCATCTCACCCAGACCCTTGTAGCGCTGGATCGGCGCCTCCTTGGGCAACCGCCTCCCCGCCTGCTTGCCGGCCTCGAGCAGCCCGTCGCGCTCACGGTCGGAGTACGCCAGCTCGTGGGCAGAGTTGCTCCACCGGATCCGGAACAGCGGCGGCTGCGCGAGGAACACGTGCCCGGCGTCGATCAGCGGCCGCATGAACCGGAAGAGCAGCGTCAGCAGCAGCGTCGATATGTGCTGACCGTCGACGTCCGCGTCGGCCATCAGCACGATCTTGTGATAGCGCAGCTTGTCGATGTCGAACTCTTCCTGGACACCCGTGCCGAGCGCGGAGATGATCGCCTGCACCTCGGTGTTCTGGAGCACCCGGTCGATCCGGGCCTTCTCGACGTTGAGGATCTTGCCGCGGATCGGCAGGATCGCCTGCACCCGCGGGTCGCGTCCGCCCTTGGCCGATCCGCCCGCGGAGTTTCCCTCCACGATGAAGATCTCGCACTCCTCGGGATTGGTCGACTGGCAGTCCGACAGCTTGCCGGGCAGTCCGCCACCCCCGAGCAGACCCTTGCGGTTGCGGGCCAGGTCGCGCGCCTTGCGAGCGGCCGTCCGGGCGGTGGCGGCGGCGATCCCCTTTCGCACGATGTCCCTGCCCTCCGCCGGATTCTTCTCCAGCCACTCGCCCAGCCGGTCGTTGACGACCTTCTGTACGAAGGACTTCGCGTCGGTGTTGCCCAGCTTTGTCTTCGTCTGCCCCTCGAACTGCGGTTCGGCCAGTTTCACGCTGACGATCGCGGTCAGGCCCTCGCGCACGTCGTCACCGGAGAGGCGGTCCTCGCGCTTCTTGATCAGCCCCCAGGTCTCGCCCCAGTTGTTGACCGTCGTGGTCAGCGCCGAGCGGAAACCCTCCTCGTGGGTGCCGCCCTCATGGGTGTTGATCGTGTTGGCGAACGTGTGCACCGACTCGGTGTAGGTCGTGTTCCACTGCATCGCGATCTCGAGGCTCATGTCCCCGGCGGTCGAGTCGGTCTCGTAGGAGATGACGCTCTTGTGCACCTCGTCCTTGGCGGCGTTGAGATGGGTGACGTAGTCCACCAGGCCGTTGTCGTAGCGGAAGCGGCGTTCGACGCCGCCTCCGGGAGCGCTCTTGATGCCGTCGGGACCTCCGTCGACCATCGAGGGGACGGTGGGATCGGCGACCGCGAGGTCGAGGTCCTGGGCCTTCGGCCGCTCGTCACGAACCACGATCTCGAGGCCCTTGTTCAGGAACGCCATCTCGCGCATTCGCGAGGCGATGGTCTCGTACGAGAAGTCGGTGCTCTCGAAGATGTCCTCGCTGGCCCAGAACGTGGTCGTCGTGCCGGTCTCCTCGGTAGCCTCATGCCGCTGGAGCGGGCCGGTCGGGACTCCGTACTCGAACGATTGGGTCCACAGGTAGCCGTCCCGCCGGATCTCGACGTCGAGCCGCTTGGACAGCGCGTTGACCACGGAGATGCCGACGCCGTGCAGTCCGCCGGAGACCTTGTAGCCGCCGCCCCCGAACTTCCCGCCGGCGTGCAGCATGGTGAGCACGACCGTCACCGCCGGCTGCTTCTCGATCGGGTGCTCGTCGACCGGGATACCGCGCCCGTTGTCGACCACCCGCACAGCTCCGTGCGGCAGCAGTGTCACGAGGATGCGGTCGCAGAAGCCCGCGAGCGCCTCGTCGACCGAGTTGTCGACGACTTCCCAGACCAGGTGATGCAGTCCGCGCTCACCCGTAGAGCCGATGTACATGCTCGGACGCTTGCGAACCGCGTCCAGGCCCTCCAGCACGGTGATCGCGCTGGCGTCGTAGATTCCCCCCGAGTTGATCGGGCCCGCGCCGGTTTCGGGCGCTTCAGGTGCTTCGTCGCTCAACGCGGGGGTCCTCCTGCAGGAAACGGCCGCTCTCGCTGTCGACATCGCCGACACAAGCGGGGAGCGGCCTGGTTGGTCCTCTCCAGTGTACCGGGCCAGCGGCCGTTCTAGAGCCTTACAGCCAGGTATGTGGCCAAGTAAATGGCCCGAGTCCGGCCAGAACACCGTCTCAGGGCCCCGCTAAGGCCTCAAGGCTGGATCAGAGCGTGGGGATCGATGCCCCATACGAGCGACCGGCCCCTGCGAGGCTGCTGTGCGCGACCAGGCGACCGCGATCCGGCCGGTTCACCGTCGTCCGGGCGTCCTCCGAAATCGGGCATATCGCCGCCGGCGGCGGCGCGCCAGGCATCGCTCGCGGATGGCCGCCAGCCTACCCGTAGGTGTCGCGGGGACCCCGACCGTCGCGTACCGATCGGCGGCCCTTGGACCATGAGGGTGGCTGCGGCCCGAGCACCTGGATGCGCACGACGGTGCCATGCCCGAGCTCCTCGTTGAGCCGGCGTACGACAGTCTCTGCCAGCAGGCGTACCTGCGTGGCCCATGCCGTCGAGTCGGCGCGCACCGTCAGGGAGCCGTCGGCGTATGCCTCGGGATGGCAGTGCCGGGCCACTTCGAGGCCGACGATCTGATCCCAGCGGGAGAAGACGCCGTGGACCGCGACCTCGGTGGTCCACCCATGCTCGGCGACGAGCCGGTCCATCGCGGCGCCGAGCGTCTGCGGGTCGCGGTCGTCGGGATACGCCCCGGAGACCAGTGGGTCGACATCGCGACGTCGCCGACGTCCCGCTCCTGCTCCTGGTCGCTTCGATCGAGTCGTGCCCGTGCCGGGTCGGGTCCCCAGCGAGCGGGCGATGCTCCTGGCCAGGTCCAGTCCGGTCGGATCATGGGGGGGCGGCGGCACCGGGCCGGGTTCGCCAGGGTCAGTCGGCACAGCGTCAGTCGGCACGGGTCACCCCACCGTCGTACACCTCGTAGTGCAGGCCGTGCAGCTTCTGCGGGACATCCTCGGGCACGGCCGCGGTCACCAGCACCTGGTCGGCGGTGGCGACGAGCGCCGCCAGCCGTGCCCGCCGCTCGTTGTCGAGCTCGGCGAACACGTCGTCGAGGATCAGCACCGGGTCGTCACCCTCGCTGCGAAGCAGGTCGTAGCAGGCCAGCCGCAGAGCGAGGGCGAGCGACCACGACTCACCATGGCTGGCATACCCCTTGGCCGGCAGGGGTCCGAGGGTCAGCAGGAGGTCGTCGCGGTGCGGGCCGACCAGGCACACGCCGCGATCCAGCTCCTCGGGACGGCGGTCGACGACCTCCCGCAGCAGCAGGTCCGAGATCTCACCGCGCCCGGTGACGTGGCCCGGTAGCTCGAACGACGGCTTGTAGCTGATCCCGGCGCCAACCGCGGTCGAGTCGGCGGACCGGTCGAGGGCCACGTGGGCGTAGGCCTGGTCGACCAGCGGCTGCAGCGCGGCCACCAGCTCCAGCCGGCCCTCCAGCAGGGCGGCACCAGTACGGGCCAGATGGGCATCCCAGACGTCGAGCGTGCCGAGCGCGCCGGAGTCAGACGCCTGGCGGCGCGCCGCACCCGCGGTCTTGAGCAGGGTGCTCCGCTGGCGCAGCACCCGGTCATAGTCCGCACGGACACCGGCGAACCTCGGCGCGCGGGCGACGAGCAGGTCGTCGAGAAACCTCCGCCGCTCGGCCGGGTCCCCCTTGACCAGCGCCAGATCCTCCGGCGCGAACAGCACCGTGCGCAGCAGCCCGAGTGCCTCCTTCGGCCGGGGCAGTGCTCCCCGGTTGACCCGGGCCCGGTTTGCCTTTCCAGGGTTGATCTCGAGCTCGACCAGCGCGGAGCGGTCGTCGCGCACGACCTCGGCCCGCACCACGGCCCGCTGTGCCCCGAGCCTCACCAGGGGCGTGTCGGCCGCGACCCGGTGCGAGCCCTGGGTCGCGACATAGTGGACCGCTTCGACGAGGTTGGTCTTGCCGTGGCCGTTCGGCCCGGTGAACACCACGACACCCGGCTCGAGCGGCACCTCGACCGTCGCGTACGACCGGAAGTCGACCAGCGACAGATGAGCGAGGTGCACGGGCGGCTCGGGCCTCCCTTTTCCTGGGTGGGAGGAGGGCTAGTCCTGGGTCGGAGGAGGGCCGGCCTTGACCGCGTGGCCGCCGAACTGGTTGCGCATCGCCGCTACCGCCTTCATCGCCGGCGAGCCGTCCTGCCGGGACTGGAACCGGGTGTAGAGGGCCGCGGTGATCGCATGCATGGGTACGGCGTTCTCGATCGCGGCCTGGATCGTCCAGCGTCCCTCGCCCGAGTCCTCGGCGTAGCCCTGGATCTGCGCCAGGCCGGGATCCTCGTCCAAGGCTGCCACCAGCAGGTCGAGCAGCCACGAGCGGATGACCGTGCCCTCACGCCAGGAGCGCCAGACCTCGGTGACGTTGTTAACCTGGTTGGCGGCGGCCAGAAGCTCGTAGCCTTCGGCGTAGGACTGCATCAGGCCGTACTCGATCCCGTTGTGCACCATCTTGGAGAAGTGCCCGGCGCCCACCTTGCCGGCGTGGACATAGCCGAAGTCGCCCTCCGGCTTGAGCGTGTCGAAGAGCGGTTGCGCCCTGGTGACGTCCTCCTCCGAGCCGCCGCACATGAGCGCGTAGCCGTTCTTCAGGCCCCAGATACCGCCGGAGACGCCGCAGTCGACAAAGCCGATCCCGCTCTCGGCGAGCAGGCCGGCGTGCTCCATGTCGTCGGTCCAGCGCGAGTTTCCACCGTCGATGACCATGTCGCCTTCTTGCAGCAGATCGCGCAGCGAGGCGATCGTGTCCTTCGTCGGCCCGCCGGCCGGGACCATCACCCAGACGACGCGGGGCGGGTCGAGCTTGCCTACCAGATCCTCGAGGTTGCTCGCGTCACTGATGTCGGGGTTGTGGTCGAAGCCGACCACTGTGTGACCGCCGCCACGCAGTCGCTCCCGCATGTTTCCGCCCATCTTGCCCAGGCCGATGAGACCGATCTGCATTCGACAATCCTTTCGCGGTGCAGCGCCCACCCGGTGGGGGCCACGGTGGTCGTAGGTGAAATCAGCCCTGTAGCCGTACCGGCATCAACAGGTATCGGAAGTCGAGATCGGGACCCTCCCCGTGGCCGGATGCGCCGGCGAGCGCCGCCGGCCTGGTCGACTGGGTGAACGCAAGATGTGCCACCGGTGCGTCGAGCGCGCCGAGCCCATCGAGCAGGTAGCTCGGGTTGAAGCCGATGGAGATGTCGGCACCGTCGACGGTGGCCTCGAGGCTCTCGGTCGCCTGGGCCTCGTCGCCGCTTCCGGCCTCCAGGGTGACCATCGCCTCGCTGAAGCTCAGCCGGACCGGGGTGTTGCGCTCCGCAACCAGGGACACTCGCCGGACCGCCTCGATCAGGACGGCTGTGTCGATGTGCGCGACCGTCACCGACTCCGAGGGGAAGAGCGCCCGCACCTTCGGGAACTCCCCGTCAAGTAGGCGCGTAGTGGTCCGTCGCAGGCCGCCGCCGGCCGCCCCTTCGAAGCCGATGAGCCCGTCACCGGTGGCCGCCGAGGCGAGGGCGATGGTCACGTCGCCGCTCGAGGTCAGCGACTTCGCTGTGTCCGCGAGCACTCTGGCGGGAACCAGCGCCGTTGCGCTCAGATCGCTCTGGTCGGGGCTCCATTCGCACTCGCGCAGGCTGAGACGGTAGCGATCGGTGGCCATCAAGGCGATCGTCGAGCCCTCGATCTCCATCCGGATGCCGGTGAGCACCGGCAGCATGTCGTCGCGCCCGGCGGCCGTCACGGCCTGCCCGACCGCGGCGGCGAAGACGTCGGAGCGGACCGTGCCGGAGGGGGTCGGAAGCTCCGGCAGCGCCGGATAGTCCTCGACCGGCATCGTCTGCAGGCTGAAGCGGGCCGATCCGCAGGCCAGCGAGACGCGGGTGCCGTCGGTCCCGAGGTCGATGGGCTTGGACGGCAGGCTGCGGCTGATGTCGGCCAGCAGGCGCCCCGAGACCAGGGCCTTGCCTTCCTCAGCGATCTCGGCGGGAATGCTCACCCGCGCCGAGGTCTCGTAGTCGAACCCGGAGAGCACCAGCCCGTCGACGCCGGCATCGATCATCACGCCCGCCAGCACCGGGACACTCGGGCGTTGCGGCAGGCTGCGGGCCGCCCACGCGACCGCCTCCGAGAAGACGTCACGCTCGACACGGAACTTCACCGGTTTTCGCCTCCTGCGTCCCGCGGCAGCTGAGCAGCTGGCGCGGGTGATCCTCGGCTGTGGCTGCGCTGCATCCTGTCATCCGCCCCCGACACCACTTGCGCCAGCACCTGCGACAGCACCGGCAGCGTCACCCGGGCGACTCCTTCCCCGACGCCGCCGGACATGACCCTCCCGCCGCCGCCTCCCCGTTCGAGGCCCGAACGACCGCGCCCGCTGCCGCTTCCGATCCCGCTCGTCCACAGGCGAGCCAGCGTAGAGACGTTGACCGGATATTGCATACGTAGATAGTCAGTAGGGTTCATAGCAACCGGGGACAGTGGGGAAAAGTGGCGAAGTGCCTGGTGAGAGCGGTAATTCTGATCCACGGTAGGTGTGGATAGGCATCGGGTCGACGGAGCCGGCCGGTGGAACGCGCCAGCGCCGCGCCGCGTTGCCCACCTCTCGTCCACAGGCGCTCCGGACTTTGGCACCGACGACTCACAAGGTTTTCCCCAGGATGTGGGGGCGTTCCCCTGGCTACCGCAGCCAGCCGGCATCGCTGGCACTGGACCCGTCACGGCTGGCGAGCCTGGTGCTTGATGCGGTTGGTCAACTCGGTGACCTGGTTGTAGACGCTGCGGCGCTCCGCCATCAGCATGCGGATCTTGCGGTCGGCATGCATCACCGTGGTGTGATCCCGCCCGCCGAACTGCTGGCCGATCTTGGGCAGGCTGAGCTCGGTCAGCTCCCGGCACAGGTACATCGCGATCTGTCGCGCGGTGACCAGCACTCGGCTGCGACTCGTGCCGCACAGGTCATCGATCGGCAGCCCGAAGTAGGCAGCCGTCTGGGCCATGATCAGCGCGGCCGTGATCTCCGGCTCCCCGCCCTCCGGAATCAGGTCCTTGAGCACGATCTCGGCCAAGGTCAGCTCCACCGGCTGCCGGTTGAGACTGGCGAAGGCGGTCACCCGGATCAGTGCACCCTCGAGCTCGCGGATGTTGGTCTGGATCTTGCTCGCGATGAACTCCAGCACGTCCGGTGGCGCAGTCAGCCGCTCGGTCGCCGCCTTCTTGCGCAGGATCGCGATGCGCGTCTCGAGGTCGGGGGGCTGCACGTCGGTGATCAGCCCCCACTCGAAACGGTTGCGTAACCGGTCCTCGAGCGCCTCCAGCCGTTTCGGCGGACGGTCTGAGCTGATCACGATCTGCTTGTCGGCGTTGTGCAGGGTGTTGAACGTGTGGAAGAACTCCTCCTGGGTCTGGATCTTGCCTTCCAAGAACTGGATGTCATCGATCAGCAGCACGTCGACGTCGCGGTAACGGCGCTGAAAGGCAGAGGCCCGGTCGTCACGGATCGCGTTGATGAAGTCGTTGGTGAACTCCTCGCTCGAGACGTAGCGGACCCGCGCGCCGGAGAACAGGCTGCGGACGTAGTGCCCGATGGCGTGCAGCAGGTGGGTCTTGCCGAGGCCGGACTCCCCGTAGACCAGCAGCGGGTTGTACGCCTTGCCGGGTGCCTCCGCGACGGCGACGGCGGCGGCGTGGGCGAACCGGTTCGACGAGCCGATCACGAAGGTGTCGAAGACATACTTGGGGTTGAGCCGCGCCTGAGCCGCCCCGCCTTTGGCTCCGGTCGGTGTGGGCTGGCCGATGCCGCTCGGGGACATCTGGCCGGAGAGCCCGTCGAATGGCTCGTTGGTGAGCTCGGTGCGATGGTCGGTGCGGTGGTCGGCGCCCGGGTGGCCAGGCATGGTGTCGGTGCGGCTGTCGCCCGGGCCGTTGCCCAACCGATACCCAGCCGCGTCATCGATCGGGTGACCGTTCCCGGTGGCCGGGTCCCGCTCGCGACCCGCAAAGGTGTCTCCTCGGCGATTTGTCGATAAATCACCACCAGTGGGGTCAACCGGTTGATGCTCGACAAGGGCCACATCCACGGTAACAGCGAGGCGCACCGAGCGACCGAGTGCCTGACTCAGCGCGTCCTCGAGTCCGGGGCGAAGCCGGGTCTCGAGCTGGGTGCGGGTGAAGTCATCCGGTACGGCCACGATGGCCGTGCTCTCATGCAGCGTCACCGGTCGGCTCTCGGCGAGGAACGCCTTCTGGCTGGGCGGGAGGTCGTCGATCACCGTCGTCCAGAGGCGACTGAGATCGGGAGAGTCTGTTGTGGCCGTCATCGCTTCATTCACTCGTACTCCCGTCCGGGCAGCGCGCTGCCATCTCATGTGCTGGATCGCGGGGAACGTCCGCGGCCGGAAACCGCGCCCTCGATAGCCGTCCACACGGTTTTCCACAAGCTGTGTACGTGGGAACGGCCGTACCAAGGCGCAGCCTTCGGGGGAAGAAGCGGTTGGCCAAGAACGCTAACAACACATCGGGGCCCAAGACAACGAGTAATCCACAGGCAATCGAGAAAAGCACAGTGTTGGTCTGAGCCGGGCTGGTTTGACCGGGCTGGTTTGACCGGGCTGGGGCCACACCGTAACGTTGCTCCGGTCGACCACTGTCGACGGGTGGCACCTGTCCGGGTAGCACCGCGTGGCGTTGCAGCGCTTGGGAGCTCGGCCCGCGACACCCTAACCTGATCTGGGAGCACACCGGTGAGCAAGCGTACGTTCCAGCCCAACAACCGTCGGCGGCACAAGACGCACGGGTTCCGGCTGCGAATGCGTACCCGGGCCGGCCGTTCGATCATCTCCTCCCGCCGCCGCAAGGGCCGCACGCGGCTGGCCGCCTGATCCGCCTGCCGGGACGGTTGCGGCCGCACCGCCGGATCCACTGAGGATCGATGAGCCCGTGTTGCACACTTCGCATCGCCTGCGCCGCAGCGCCGACTTTGCGCGGGCGATACGACGGGGCCGCCGGGCAGGACGCGACACCGTTGTCGTCCATCTGCTTGTCACCGACCCGCTGGCCGATCGTCCGGCCCGGGTGGGCTTCGTGGTGAGTCGGGCCGTCGGCCCTGCGGTGACCCGCAATCGGGTCAAGCGGCGTCTGCGCCACGTGATGCGGGACAGGCTCGACCAGCTCGGCGCCGGGACCACCTGCGTGGTGCGCGCACTTCCCGCCGCCGCCGGCGCGGACTTCCACCGGCTCCAGCGAGACGTCGATGACGCGCTGGCCGGGCTGGCGGCCGGGGGGCGGCGATGAGGCTGCTGCTGATCGTTCTGTTGCGGCTGTATCGGGCGACGATCAGCCCGCTGTACGGGCAGGTATGCCGGTACCACCCCTCCTGCTCCGCTTACGCCCTCGAGGCTGTGCAGCGCCATGGATCGGTTCGCGGCACTCGGCTTGCCGTGGCGCGGCTGGCGCGCTGCCACCCGTGGGCGGCCGGAGGTTACGATCCTGTTCCGCCCCCGAACGTGAACCGAGGAGCCTAAGTGCTGGAGTTTCTGGGTCAGGTCGGCCACGCGATCCTGACGCCGCTCTACTACGCGGTGTCGTCGATCCTGGTCGCCTTCCACTGGCTCTTCAGCCTGGTTCTCAATCCGGACTCGGGGTGGTCCTGGGCGTTGTCGATCGTGGGCCTGACCCTGGTCATCCGCACGCTGCTGATCCCGCTGTTCGTCAAGCAGATCAAGAACAGCCGGAACATGCAGCTGCTGCAGCCGAAGGTCAAGGAGCTGCAGAAGAAGTACGGGCATGACCGGGAGCGGATGGCCCAGGAGACCATGAAGCTCTACAAGGAGACCGGGACGAACCCGTTCGCCTCCTGCCTCCCGCTGCTGCTGCAGGCTCCGATCTTCTTCGCGCTGTTCCGCACGCTCAACGCGGCCGCCGACGACCAGACCCGCGGGATCCTCACCCAGGAGCAGGTCCATTCGCTGGCCAACGGGGAGATCTTCGGCGCCAAGATCTCCGACTCGTTCACCCAGGCCGACTCGCTGCACGTCCAGGTGCTGACGATCACGCTGGTGCTGGTCATGACGGCGACGACGTTCCTCACACAGCGGCAGCTGATGCGCAAGAACATGCCCCCGGAGGGGTTGACCGGGCCGTACGCGCAGCAGCAGAAGCTGCTGCTCTACGTGTTGCCGGTCGTGTTCGCGGTCGGTGGCATCGCGTTCCCTATCGGCGTGCTGCTCTACTGGACGACCTCGAACCTGTGGACGATGGGTCAGCAGTTCTACGTGATCCGCAACAATCCCGCACCCGGTACCCCAGCCGCCGCTGCCAAGAAGGCTCGCGACGACCGCAAGGCCGCGCACCACGGGGGCTCCCCGGTCGTCGCGACCGAACCGTCGATCGTCGACGCTCCCAAGCCACGCAATCAGCCGAAGAAGGTACCGCGCAGCAAGCGGCGTCCTACCGGCCAGCGTCCGACGGGTCGCGACGGCCCGAACCGACCGAAACCGGGCGATCCGGGTAACCCGTAAGCCCACCCCAGTCGCCGGCCGCGTTCGTGCTATCTCAGCCTGCTAAGGAGAGTTCCGTGCCCGAGGAGTCAGGACCAGCCACCGCCCCTGAGACCGGACCGGCTCAGGAATCAGCCACCGAGCCACGGACCGGTGACTCTGGCGAGAGCCGGCCGGTGGGCGAGCACCCGGCCGAGGACGGCCGAGCGGCGGAATCCCCCTCAGCTGACGAGGGGACCCGCTTGAAACGGCTGGAGACCGAGGGTGACGTGGCCGCGGACTACCTCGAGGAGCTGCTGGACATCGCCGATCTCGACGGCGACCTCGACATGGACGTCGAGGGCGAGCGGGCGATGGTCTCGATCGTGGGAGCCGAGCTCGACCAGCTTGTCGGGCCCAAGGGTGAGGTGCTGGAGGCGCTTCAAGAGCTGACACGGCTTGCCGTTTTCCAGTCGACCGGCGAGCGCAGCAGGCTGATGCTGGACATCAGCGAGTACCGCGCAGACCGTCGCAAGGCGCTCGAGGCCCTCACCGCGGCGACGGCCGCCAGAGTTCGGGACACCGGCGAACCGATCAAGCTAGACCCGATGACCCCGTTCGAGCGCAAGGTAGTGCATGACGCGGTCGCCGCCGCGGGATTGCTGAGTGAGTCGGAAGGTGAGACGCCGCATCGGCGCGTGGTCATCTTGCCGCGGTGAACGCGGCGCCTTGGGTTTCACGTGAAACGCGGTTGCCTCCGACGACGGCCGCGGCGGCGTTCGGGGCGACGCTCGGGACGGCGATCGCCTTCGCCGACAGGCTGGCGACTGACGGCGTAACCCGCGGCTTGCTCGGTCCGGGTGAGGTAGACCGGCTGTGGGAGCGGCACCTGATGAACTGCGTCGTGCTCGCGCCGCAGATTCCGCCAGGATCGAGTGTGTGCGACCTGGGCTCGGGCGCGGGCCTCCCCGGCCTGGTCCTGGCGATCGCGCGGCCCGACCTCGACGTCATAGCGCTGGAACCGCTGAAGCGGCGCGCCGCCTTCCTGGCCGAGGCGGTGGCCGGCCTCGGGCTGGACAACGTCACCGTGGTGCGGGCTCGGGCCGAGGAGAGCCGCGGTTCCATCGAGGTCGATGTCGTCACCGCGCGGGCGGTAGCTCCGCTGGCCCGACTCGCGCGCTGGGGGCTCCCGCTGTGCCGGCCAGGGGGTATGTTGCTCGCGATGAAAGGGAAGTCTGCCCCGCGAGAACTCGCGGAAGCCGAGTCGACGCTGGCCCGGCTGGGTGTGGCCCGATGGCGGATTCTCGAACTGGGGGCCGATGTGGTGCAGCCACCCGCCACCGTGGTGCGGATCGTCGCCGGGGACCGCGTGCCCGCTGTCCGAGACGGAGGCCCGCGGTGACGTCGCCGAGGGTCGCGCCGGGCCTCGGCTGGCCCCATCCGGCTGACGACAGCCCGCCCGGCGATGGACTGGGGTGGCCGACGGACGACCCCGCCGATGACCCCGCCGATGAGCCCGCCGGTGACACAGCCGATGACCCCGCCGATGGCACAGCCGACGACACAGCCGACGAGATCGGCGGCACGGACGAGGGACCCGCGGCGGCTCGCCCGGTCGAGGCTGCCGGCACACCGACCGCCGATGCCGCCGCCCGCGAGTTGGGCGACGACGTTCCGCTACCGCCTCAACAGCCGATCGACCCGCCGGCGCAGACCCGCGTTCTGGTCGTCGCCAACCAGAAGGGCGGCGTAGGGAAGACGACGACGGCCGTCAACATCGCGGCCGCACTGGCCGCCGCGGGGCTGCGCGTGCTCGTTGTCGATCTCGACCCGCAGGGAAACGCGTCGACGGCCCTCTCGCTGGAACATGGGGCGGGCACTCCGGGCATCTACGAGGTGGTGGTCGAGGGCCGTCCGATACAGGATGTGTTGGTCGCGTCACCGGCCGCCGAGGGCTTGTTCGGGGTCGCCGCGACGATCGACCTCGCCGGGGCCGAGATCGAACTGGTCCCCATGGTCGCTCGCGAGTCCCGGTTGCGTCGGGCACTGGACCGTTTCCTAGCCGAGCAGGAGGGCTCGGAGGAGCGGTTCGACTTCGTGTTCATCGACTGTCCGCCGTCACTGGGTCTGCTGACCATCAACGCGTTCGTGGCCGGCCGCGAGGTCTTGATCCCGATCCAGTGCGAGTACTACGCGCTCGAGGGGCTGGGGCAGCTGATGAAGAACATCGAGCTGGTTAAGGAGCACCTGAACCCGGCGCTGAGTGTGAGCAGCATTCTGTTGACCATGTACGACGGACGGACCCGGCTCGCCTCGGGTGTCGCTGAAGAGGTTCGTCGACATTTCGGCCGGACGGTCCTGGCGACGGCCGTTCCGCGCTCGGTGCGGATTTCCGAGGCGCCGTCGTACGGTCAGACGGTCATCACCTACGACCCTGCGTCGGCGGGTGCACGGGCGTATCTCAGCGCGGCTCGCGAGCTGGCGATGGCCGGATCTGCCTGACAGTCCACTGAATAAGCGAACCGGCAATCCAACGAGGATGGGGATTGTCCCGATTGACAAGGGAGCACGTTGTGACGACATCGCGACGCGGCCTCGGCCGCGGGCTCGGCGCCCTGATTCCGGGCGCTCCTGGTCCCCTCCGCCAATCCGCCGCAACCCCGATTGTGGATAAATCCACGCCTGAATCCACAACTTCACCCACAGGGAGGCCGCCCCAGTCGGCCCAACCTGCGGTTTCACGTGAAACAGCCGCCGGCGGGTCACCGGCTCCCGTGCCGGGGGCGTACTACTCGGAGATCCCGGTTGACCGCATCGTGGCCAATCCGCGCCAGCCGCGGCAGTCCTTTGACGACGAGAGCATGCAGGAGCTGGTGGGGTCGGTGCGCGAGGTGGGTCTCCTGCAGCCCATCGTGGTCCGATCGACACCGGGCGAGACATTCGAACTGGTCATGGGCGAACGGCGCTGGCGGGCCAGCCAGGCGGCCGGGCTGGCCGCGATCCCGGCCATCGTCCGCGACACCACGGACGACGACCTGTTACGCGATGCGCTGCTGGAGAATCTGCATCGTGCGGACCTGAACCCGCTGGAGGAGGCGGCCGCATACCAGCAGTTGCTCGACGACTTCGGGTGTACTCACGACGAGCTCGCCGGCCGGATCGGGCGATCCCGGCCGCAGATCTCGAACACGCTTCGGCTGCTCAAGCTGACGCCTTCGGTGCAGCGTCGGGTGGCATCCGGGGTTCTCAGTGCGGGGCACGCCCGCGCGCTGGTGGCCGTTGACGCGGCCAGGCAGGATCACCTGGCGCACCGAGTCGTCGCCGAGGGTATCTCGGTCCGTGCGCTCGAGGAGCTCGTCGCGCTCGGCCCCGAGCCCGCGCCCGTCGGCGGACGGGCCCGGGCAGGTCGGCGGCCGACGCCGGAACTCGATGAGCTCGCGGGCCGGGTCGCTGAGCGGCTGGAGACCCGGGTCAGGATCGAGCTCGGCCGGAGCAAGGGCCGGATGACTGTCGAGTTCGCCTCGCTGGAGGATCTCGAGCGGATCCTCGCTTTGGTCCTTCCGGCCCACGGCGACGGCGACGACGCCCGGCAGCACGATTCCGGGCGCCAGGATCCAGGCCTCACTGAGCTGGATGACACTGAGCTGGATGACACTGAGCTGGATGACACTGAGCTGGATGACACTGAGCTGGATGACACTGGGCTGGATGACACGGGGCTGGATGACACTGGGCTGGATGACACGGGGCTGGATGACGCGGGGCCGGATGAGTGGTCAGACCGAGAGTGGGTCTAGAGCGTCAATTTATCGATAAAGCGGCTTCTCGATAAAGATATCTAGCAGTAACGCGATAAAACTCCCTCACCGGTCAGGCCGTCCGACCGGTGAGTGCCGGTCGACCGCGGCATCGACCAGATCAGCACACAGGCGGCCGAGGTCGAGACCAGCCGACTGGACCGACAGCGGCACCAACGAGGTCTCCGTCATACCCGGTGCCACATTGACCTCCAGGAACCAGACCACGCCACTGGGGTCGACGATCAGGTCCGACCGGGAGATGTCGCGAAGCCCGAGGGCCCGATGGGCCGCCAGCGCCACCTCGGAGCACCGGGCGGCGACCGCGTCGGGCAGCGGGGCCGGAACCTCGAACTCCGTGGCCCCGGCGGTGTAACGGGCGCTGTAGTCGTAGACGCCACCGTCCGGGCGGATCTCGACGGCCGGCAGCGTCTCGGGTCCCGAGCCGACGTCGACCACCGGAACCGTGACCTCGCTACCGACCACGAGCCGCTCGATGAGGGCGACCTGCCCGTATGCGAAGCAGTTGATCATGGCGCCGGGCATCTCGGCCGCCGAGCGGACCACCGAGCAGCCCAGTGCCGATCCGCCCTTGGCCGGCTTGACGACCAGCGGCAGCCCGAGCCGCTCGATCAGCGAGCCCATCATCGAGGCAGCGCCGATCTCCCGGAACGTCTCCGCCGGGAGCGTCACCGATTCGGGAGTGCGTACTCCGACGGCCGCTACCACAGTCTTGGCGATCGGCTTGTCGAACGCGACCCGGCACGCCGCGGCCCGCGACCCGACGAACGGCACGTCGAGCAGCGAGAGCACCTCGCGCAGCGCGCCGTCCTCCCCGGGCTCGCCGTGCAACAGCGGGAACACGCAGCCGGGCCTGTCTCTGGCGAAGTCCGGCGCCAGGGCGGCATCGACGTCGCGCTCCTCCACCTCCAAACCGGTGCCTCGCAACGCCTCGGCCACCCGGCGCCCGGATCGCAGCGAGACCTCACGCTCGTGCGAGAGCCCGCCGGCCAGCACGACGACCCGGCCGGGCTCGCTCATCGCCGCGCCCTCATCGCAGATCGGTGTTGGGGGACTCGTACCCGGGGATCGAAGCCGGTCCGGCGGCGCCGAACGTCTCGTACAGCTCCAGCTCCTGCTCGACGACCGTCGCCAGCCGGCGGACCCCTTCGCGGATCCGCTCAGGAGTCGGGAAGCAGTACGACAGACGCATCGCGCGGGCACCCGAGCCGTCGGCGTAGAACGCACTTCCCGGTACGTACGCCACCCGGGCGGTCACGGCCCGGGGGAGCATCGCCAGGCTGTCCAGGCCCGCGGGCAACGTCAGCCAGACGTAGAAGCCGCCGCCAGGCACCGTCCACTGCGCGCCGGGAGGCATCCGCTCGCCGAGCGAGTCGAGCAACGTGTCTCGCCGCTCCTGGTACATGGTGCGGAACGCCTTGATCTGACCGAGCCAGTCGTGCCCGGACAGATAGGCGGACACGGCGAGCTGGCTGAAGGTGGGCGGGCAGAGCGTCGCCGACTCCTGGGCCAGCACCAGCTTCTCCCGGATCGCCGGTGGCGCCAGCGCCCAGCCGACCCGAAAACCCGGCGCGAACGTCTTGGAGAACGACCCCAGGTAGACGACATCCTCGGCGTCGTCCGCTCGCAGCGCCCGGTACGGCTCCTCGTCGAACCCGAGCAGCCCGTACGGGTTGTCCTCGACCACCAGCAGGTCGGCCTGCCGGCAGACCTGTAGCACCTCCGCGCGGCGCCCTACCGACAGCGACACCCCCGCCGGGTTGTGGTAGCTGGGCACCGTGTAGAGGAACTTGGGGCGCTTCCCGGCCGCCTGCACCGCTGCGATCGCCGTCCGCAACGCTTCCGGCTGCAGGCCGTCGTCGTCCATCTCGACGTGAACGACGTCGCACTGGTAGCCGCGGAAGACGCCCAACGCGCCCACATAGGAGGGGGCTTCGCAGAAGACGACGTCGCCGGGATCGCAGAAGATCCGGGTCACCAGGTCGACCGCCTGCTGGCTTCCGACCGTCACCACAACATCGTCGGCGTGCCCGTGGATGCCCTCGAGCCGCATGACGTCGCAGATCTGCTCTCGGAGCGCCGGATCACCCTGACCCGAGCTGTACTGCATGGCGGCGGTGCCATGGTCGACGACCAGGTCTCGGAGGGTGGCGCCGACGATGTCGAGTGGCAGCCCGGAGATGTTGGGCATCCCGCCGGCCAGAGACACGACCTCAGGACGGGAGGCGACCGAGAAGAGCGCCCGGATCTGCGACGCCGACATCTCCCCGGAGCGGGCGGCGTACCGGTCGACATAGGCATCGAGCCGAGTTTCGCGATGGTGCTGCGACTGCACAGGTCGCTGCATCCTGGTTCCCCTCGGTCGGTTCGTCTCGAACGACTACGATGCCTTACCAGGTGGAATGGCCGGGGCATCGGGTCACGGCTCGGCGAGGGAGCGATGGCGCGGCGTCTGGTCAACATCACCCTGGACAACCTCAGCGAACTCCCGGCGCGGTGTCGGCGGTGCGTGTTCTGGGAACTCGATCCGGTGGCCCGCGAGCGGGCCGAACGGGCCGGTGACACCGCTTTCGAGAAGGAGGCCTGGGTCTCCGCGGTGCTGCTGGACTGGGGATCGTGCGGCAAGATCATCACGGTCGACGGCGCCCCTGCCGGCTACGCGCTCTATGCGCCGGCCGCTCACGTGCCGCGCTCGGTCGCGTTCCCTACCTCGCCGGTGAGCGGCGACGCCGTGCTGTTGATGACGGCCCACATCGTCCCTGAATTCGCCGGCCAGGGGCTGGGCCGGGTACTGATCCAGGGTGTGGTCAAGGATCTGCTCAAGCGCGGCGGGTTCCGGGCGATCGAGGCGTTCGGAGACGCGCGCTGGAGCCGGCCGGCGTGCCTGCTCCCGGCCGACGCGCTGCTCGCGGTCGGTTTCAAGACCGTGCGGGCTCATCCGCGCTATCCCAGGCTGCGCCTGGATCTGCGCTCGACACTGACCTGGCGCGAGGACGTCGAGGTCGCCCTGGAGCGGTTGCTCGGCGCCGTCAGACCTGAGAGCGTGCCGCGGCCGGTCTCGCTGCGCCTCGGCCAGCCCGGCCCCGGCCAGCCCTGAGCTCAGCCGGTGAGAATGTCGCCCAGGTCGGCGATCAGCGCTGCCTTCGGCTTGGCGCCGACGATCTGCTTGACGACCTCACCGTTGCGGTACACGTTCATGGTCGGGATGCCGGTCACCCGGTATTGAGCCGGGGTCTGCGGGTTCTCGTCGACGTTCATCTTGACCAGGTTGAACTTGTCGCTGTGCTCGGCGTGGATCTCGTCGAGGATCGGAGAGACCTGGCGGCACGGTCCGCACCATTCCGCCCAGAAGTCAACGAGTACGGGCTTGTCCGACGCGAGGACGGTGTCGGCGAAGTCGGCATCGGTAACGGCCTGGATCTCAGCCACGGTGACTCTCTTTCTGACGTGTTGGCGGGATGGGCTTGGTCGAGGGGGTTGGTTCACGCACCTGCGGCCTGGATGGCGTCGGTGAGCAGCTCGGCGTCGGCCGGTTCGGGGACAGTGGCCGAGTAGGCAAGGTCGGACAGGAAACGCTCGGCATCGAGAGCCGCCGCGCATCCGGTTCCGGCGGCAGTGACCGCCTGACGGTAGACGTGGTTGACGAGGTCTCCCGCGGCGAACACGCCGGCAAGGTTGGTCCTGGTCGAGCCCGGCTCGACCAGCACATACCCGTCCTCGTCGAGGTGGACCTGCCCGCGGATCAGCTCCGAGCGCGGATCGTGGCCGATGGCGACGAACAGCCCGGTCGCGTCGACCTGACGCGTCTGCCCGGTCACGGTGTCCCGCAGCGTCACGTGCTCGAGCTTCTCATCTCCGTGCAGCGCCTCGACCTCGCTGTTCCAGGCGAAGCTGATCTTGGGATTCGCAAACGCTCGGTCCTGCATGATCTTGGAGGCACGGAGCTTGTCGCGTCGGTGTACCAGCGTGACCTGGCGAGCGAAGCGCGTCAGGAAGAGCGCCTCCTCGAGGGCCGAGTCACCACCACCGACGACGATGATGTGCTGGTCGCGGAAGAAGAAGCCGTCACAGGTCGCACAGAAGCTGACGCCATGGCCGGACAGCCGGTCCTCGTCGGCGAGGCCGAGCTTGCGGTAACCCGAGCCCATCGCGAGGATCACTGTGCTGGACCGGAACTCCTGCCCGGCCGCGTCACGCACAACCTTGACCGGACCGGTCAGGTCCATGTCGGTGACGTCATCGGACACGATTTCCGTGCCGAAACGCTCGGCCTGGGCACGCAGGCTGTCCATCAGGGCCGGTCCCATGATGCCGTCCGGGAAGCCCGGGAAGTTCTCCACGTCGGTCGTGGTCATCAGCGCACCGCCCGCGGTCACCGAGCCCTCGAACAGCAACGGCTCGAGGCGCGCCCGCGAGGCGTAGATCGCGGCCGTGTAGCCGGCCGGACCAGAGCCGATGATGATGACGTTGCGTGCCCCGCCAGACAAAGGATGAGCCTCTATTCGCTGTTCGCAGCCGACCGGACACGGTGCCTGACCGGTCGCCAATAGGTAGTGGTGCGCCGTACTCTGTGAACCGATCCTAGGCTCTGAACATTCCCCGGCGAACATTCCCCGGCGGTGCGGGACTACCCGGTCGGGATGTGTGCCGAGGCGACTACATGCGGGCTGGCCTGGCATGAGACCGCCCAGGCGCGTAGCCCGCCCGCCGAGTCGGCCAGGACCAGGGTGACGGGTCGTCCGTCGAGCCGCGCCGGGGTGCTGTAGGAGCGCTTCGACACGTCGGCGCCGAGGACGGTTTCGACGCACTGCTGCGCCGTCGGCGCCACCGGCGCCACCTCAGTGGTCGGCAGGGCTGACGCTTGGGCCTTGTCCGGGCTGATCTCGGCGCGAAGCGACTGGCGGAACGTCGCGGAGTCGAGATTCAGCCGTGCCTTGTCGGCCAGGATCCTCCTGATGGTTCGGGGAGCCGGCGTGTCATTGGCGGCATCCGGGGTGGCGGCACCGCCGCCCGGCTGACCCTCGGCGCTCGTGGAGTCACTGGCGCTGTCGTCGCCGCTGTCGGTGCGGCTGTCGAGCACCGACTGGCCGACCAGCGCGAACACGGCGACACCCGCCGCGGCCACCAGCGCCTTGGGTAGCCAGGCCAGCCGGCGCGAGCGTGCGTTGTGCAGTGACCTGACGTTGCCGGTCGCGGTGCGCCGCGACGACTCGGCCGCGATGGCGGTCTCGAGGCGGGCCACCAGGTAGTCGGGGATCTCCGGCGCCGGTGCCTGTCCGAGCAGCTCTTGAACGGCCAGCAGGTCCGCGTGCAACCGGGTGCAGTCCGGGCACCCCTCGAGGTGAGACTGCGCCTGGCCGGCATCGGCGGCGGAGAGCAGACCCTCGTCGAGGTCGGCGAGGCGATCGGCGTCCAGGTGCGTCACCGGTGGGCACCTCCCGTCGGCTCGGTGGGCTGCGTGGGCTTGGTTGGGACGGATGGGCCGTCCTCATGGTTCCCGAGCCGCAGCTGCGCCAGCATCGGTGCCAGCCTGGCTCGGCCCCGTGCGCAACGGGACTTGACCGTTCCCTCCGCGCAGTCGAGCATCTGAGCCGCCTCCTGCACCGAGTAGCCCTCCATGTCGACCAGCACGATCGCCGTCCGCTGGTCGAGGGTGAGCCGGTTGAGCGCGGACATGATCAGCGAGCGCTGCTCGTGCGCCTGCGCCGGGTCGACGGCGTTCTCGACGCCGAGCTCGGCCATCCGGTCCTCGTTCTCAGGCAGCGGCTCGGTCGCTCGAACCTTCCGGCGCCGCATCCGGTCCAGGCACGCGTTGACCACGACCCGGTGCAGCCAGGTGGTGACCGCTGCCTCGCCGCGGAAGGAGTCGGCCCGGCGGAAGGCAGAGATCAGCGCATCCTGCAGTGCGTCGGCCGCCTCCTCCGGATCCGCCATGGTCCTGAGTGCGACGCTCCACAGCCGGCCGCGGTGGCGGCGTACCAGCACCTCGAACGCATGCGGGTCACCCGCGACGTGCAGAGCCAGCAGCTCGCGGTCGTCGACGTCGTCGAAGTCCTGGCCAGGCCGGCTCATCCTGAGACGCTCACCTCCGCGATCTGCCCCTCGAACCCTCCCGGTGCGGGCGGCAGCTTGGTGAGATAGACCAGGAGATAGCGCGTGGTCACCGGTTCGTCCGGCTGCAGGTCCGCCTGGAGCCCGGCGTCGGGCGCTGACGCGACGACGTTCGAGCTGGTCCGCACTCGTCGGGGCAGAGGTGACGTCCTCCGGGGCGGCGCGCAGCTCGAGGCTGGTCGGCTGTCCGATCAGGGTGACCTTGACACCCGTCACCGTCGTCGCCTTGCCCAGGTCGAGCAGCAGGCCGACTCCGGGCTTGAGGCCACCCAGCTTCGGGTTGTCGTAGTAGGTCACGGTCGTCCAGGCGGTGGACGGGTCACCGTCGGTCGCGAGCGGCACCTTGTCCGGGTTCTCCTCGCCGTCGCTGTTGCTGTCGGTGGTCGGATCGAAGTCGGAGACGGCCGCGATGCGCACCGGCTGCGCGTCCGACGTACCGCCCGTCGTCGTGGTGCCCGCGGCGCCGGGCGGCGCGGGGTCGGCCGTGTTGTCACCGAAGTTGTACTTGCCGAGCTGGAAGGCCAGCAGCGCGGCTCCCAGGACGAGGGCCGCCAGCGCCACCCACAGCAGCGTGCGGCCCCAGCCTCCGGGATCGGTCGGGTTGGGGGCGGCCCGGCCCGGCGGAGCCCCGGCACCCGGGTGCGCGGGCATCGACCGCGCGCCGGTGCCCGTCCCGGCAAGGGTCGACCGGCCACCGTTCCCGGTTCCCAGCGCGGCGGTGCGTGGCATCGAGGCCGTACCGTCTCCGGTCCGGTCACGAGCGGGAAGCAGACCGGGGGCGGCACCGAGCGCCGCCCCGACCGTCGGGTCAGGCATCTCGTCGACGATGCCCGTGAGAGCGGAGGCGACCTCGCCGGCGCTGCGCAACGGCTTGAGCCCGTGCCGAGGTGGCGTGCCGAGGATGCGGTCGCACACCTCGTCGAGCGCCCGCGGCACTCCTGCCCGCACCTGGCGCGGCCGCAGCAGCCTGCCGTGCTCGGTGGGCGCTGCGGGCAGCCCGTGACCCGGTCCGTCCGGCCAGCGGGCCACCAGACACGCATAGAGAAGCTGACCGAGGTCGCGCACATCACGTTGGGTCGGAGACGGGATCGAGTTCCCGCGGATCGCGGCGTCGGTGGCCAGGCCGATGATCTTTACCCCGCCGTTGTCGGTGATCACGATGTTCTCGGGTATGAGCCTGAGGTGGCAGATGTCGGAGTCATGCGCGCGCCCGACCGCATCGGCGATCTCGGCGACGATCCAAGCCGCCCGACGGTGCGCCATCGGGCCGTCGCTGAGCACCGCATCGAGAGACTCCCCGTTGGCCCACTCCCGGACCACGAAGACGTTGCGGTTCTCCTCGGTCGCGTCGAGCACCCTGAGGAACCGGCCGTCCGGCACCGACGCCGACCTCCTGGCAGCCTGCAGCAGCGCTGCCGAGCGTTCGTCGCTCGAGGGCAGCACGTCCACCGCGACCGACCGGGCGAGGATCTGGTCGGTCGCCCGCCACGACTTGGCGCCCTCACTCTCCGCGAGCAGATCCTCGATGCGGTAGCGCCCCGCGAGCACAGCTCCAGGCCCGACCGCTTCGTCGTGCACGGTCCTCCTCGGGTGGGTATGGGCGCCGGCGCCGGCGCGTCAATCGATGCACACCATGCTAAGCGCTCGTGCATCGGCGCCGGCCGAACAACTCGTCGCCAGCGTCCTGGCGGGCGTCATCGCGGGCGGCGGCGGCGCAGCATCCCGGTGATCGCGCTGACCTCGCTGATCTGCTGCCGGTGCGCCAGCAGGAGGAACGTCGGCACTGCGAGCGCACCGCCCACCGCCAGGAGCAGCAACGAGTCGAGCTTGCTGTTCGCATCCACGCCGACCTGTGACAGCCCCCACACAGCCAACGCGGCCAGGCCGGCGGCCGGCAGACAGGCCAGCAGGATTCGGGCCAGGAAGGTCACCAGATGCCGACGCTCGAACCCGCCCAGACGACGCGCCAGCAGGCTCATCGACAACAAGGACCCGACCAGGTAGGCGCCGCCGTATGCCAGGGCGAGCCGCGCGGTGTAGGTGTTGGCCGAGCCTGACCTCGTCAGCAGCAGGGCCAGCGCGATGTTGACCACCGAGATCCCGCACTGGATGAAGAACGGGGTTCGGGTGTCCTCCAGCGAGTAGAAGCCCCTCAGCACCAGGTAGTGCGAGGTGAAGAACACCAGTGCCGGTGCGAACGCCATCAACGTGTACCCGAGGGGAGTGGTGTTGCCGCCGGCCGCCCCCCAGCCGACGAGGATCGTGCCGACCGCGGGGCCCAGCACCGCCAGACCGGCGGCGAACGGCACGATGATCGACAGGGCCAGCCGCATCGTGCGCGCCAGCTCCGACCGGACCCTGACCAGGTCCCCCTCGGCGGCCAGCCGGGACACCGACGGCAGCGTTGCGGTGGCCAGCGAGACGGTGATGATCGCGTGCGGCACCATCATCAGCAGGAACGCGTTCGAGTAGACCGTCAGTCCGGGCGAGTCGTGCGGCCCACCGGTCACCGCCTGCGCCGACCCGGCGGTGGCGAGCCGCACGACGACCGTGTAGGCGACCTGGTTGACGATCACGAACAGCACCGTCCAGATGCCCAGCCGCAGAGTGTGGCCCAGGCCGGTGTGCCGAAAGTCGAAGCGAGGCCGGTAGCTGAACCCCGCGGCCTTGAGGTAGGGCAGCAGGACCATGGTCTGAACCGCGATGCCCACCGTCGAGCCGAGCCCGAGGACAAGCTCCTGGGTGCTGGTGTACGCGCCGGTGCCGTTCTGAGTGCCGAACATCACCAGGTAGAGAGCCAGCACGGCGATCGACACCACATTGTTGGCGATGGGTGCCCACATCATCGGTCCGAACCGTCCGCGCGCGTTCAGAACCTGCCCGATCAGGACGAACATCCCGTAGAAGAAGATCTGCACCAGGCAGTAGCGCGAGAAGTCGATCAGCGACTCTCGCTGCGCGGTCAGCGCGGACGTGTACCAGACGGGCTCCAGGAACACCCGCATCAGCCACGGGGCCGCCGCGACGGCGAGCGCGGTGACGAACGCCAGGCCGACCAGGCTGAGCGTGAGGACCCGGTTTGCGTAGGCGTCTCCGCCGTCGTCGTGTTTCATCGCGCGGACCAGCTGGGGTACGAGCACGGTGTTGAACACGCCACCGGCAAGCAGGATGTAGAGCATGTTCGGGATCGTGTTGGCCACGTTGAACTGCTCTGCGTGCAATCCGATGCCCAGCGCGGCGGCGAGCATCGCGTTGCGGACGAACCCGGTGACCCGCGAGGCGAGAGTGCCCGATGCCATCACCGCGCTCGCCGACAGCAGCGTCCCGGTTTCGCTCACGACGTGACTTCCGACCTCGGTGCGGCCTCGACCTCGGTTCGGGCCGCCGCCCGGCGGCTGCGGACCCGGCGCACCAGCCGGCGCAGCGACGTGCCGAAGACGACCGCACAGCCGCCGGCGACGATCACCCATCCGACGACGCCGTACTGCGTCGTGCGGACCTTGATCTCCTTGATCCGGCCGAAGCCATGTCCGTCCGCGGTGGCCAGGCGCACCGACACCGTGGTCAGGCCCACGCGGTCGGAGTTGGCATCGACATGCACCTGGACCCGCTCATTGGCACCGACGACAAGCGCGTCGGGGACCTTCAGATGCAAGGCCGGGTCGGCCGGACGAGCCTTCAGCATCACCGTCACCGGGCGGTCGAGCTGGTTGCTGATCGTGACGGGGAACCGGCCGTTGTTGCTGGAAAGCGTCACCGCCTGAGCCGACTCCACGCTGACACCCGCAAGCTGATGTCGGACGTGACGCAGCTGCTGGTCGATGATCCTGCTCACTGTGACCGGATCGCTGCGCCAGTGCAGCGAGACGTCGAGCGCGATCGACCGGTCGTAGTCGTCGGCCGCGGCAGCGTCGGCGTGCAGCGACGCGAGGATTGTGGCGACGTGGAGCAGGTCCTTGGCGCCACTGGTGACGAGTGTCGACAGCTCCCGTCCGCGCAGCTGTTCGGGGTAGCGCAGGGGACCGTCGTAAGGCTCCGGCGCCCCGCCCAGCAACGTGCTCGCGGGTGTAAGCCGCAGCCAGCTGGTCTGGAGGCCCTCGAAGAAGGCAGCCGCGAACCAGCCGGGCCCGGGATCCCATCCCCTGGGGGCCGCCACCACCAGCGAGTGCGAGGCACCCGGATCCAGATTGAGCAGCGCGGCCTCGGCGAGCAGCCGCTGCCGTGCCTGCAAGGTCGGGTCGACGTCACCGGGCTCGGGGTCGGAGTCGAAGACATCGTGCGAGTAGACCACGGCGCCGACGTCGGTTCGCGCCGTCTGCATGGTGATGAGCGGTGTCTTGTCCGGCGGCCAGTCGACGAGGGAGGACCGTGACAGCAGTGCGTACTCGGCGCCGTTGCGCGCGGCGGCCCCCACCGGGCCTCTGGTGCTGCGTCCACCCACCGGCCACGAGACCGGGACCGTTTTCAACCCGGTCGAGCGCAGCACCTTACCGGCCGCCGAGCCGGCCGCCCCGAGCAGCGCACCACCGCCGGAGTGCGCCAGCGCCGTCACATCGGGGTCGCCGAACGGGACTGACAGCTGCGTGCTCGATCCCACCTGGTCGCGGAAGTCGGTGAGGAAGGTGCTGGCGTCGGCGGAGTACTGCCCCTGCTGGGCGCGGGTGCCGTCGTTGACGATGTATGGGCGGCTCATCGTCCTCGCTGCCTGGAGCACGGCCGGGTCGATGACCCAGCTGAACTTGTCCTGCCAGCCGATCGTCATGTGCAGCAGCCGGTTGAGCCGTCCGTCCGTGGACATCGCCTGGCCGAGCGTGTCGTCGAGGAGAACCCCGGGACGGGGGCTGCGTACCGGCTCGGTCAACGGCCACAGGACCGACAGGTTCAACCGGCCAGACCCGGTCGCCGGGGGGACGAGGGGGATGAAGGTGCGGGCACGCGCATCGGCGGTCGTGTCGCGGTTCCCGTCAGGGTCGGTGGCGAGCACGTGCACGGCCAGCCAGTAGACGCCCGCGCTCCCGCTGATGCCGAGCTTGCGGTACGCGACGTCCAGCTGGTAGCTCTTCGTCGCTCCCGGGGCGAGATCGCCCATCTCCACCCACGTCTGCTTCGGGCTGGTGCTGATGATCCGAGGGCCGATGAGTGCGTCGGCATCGCTGGCCAGGGCCCGGTCGAGCTCGGTCGCACTGGTCATCGGCTTGGGGGACAGCACGAGGTACACCTGCAGGTGCGTCCACGGGGCGGTGTCGGAATTCGTGACGGAACCCGCAACCTGCACCGGCCGACCCGGAATCAGCGTCGACGGGGTGATCGACGTCATGCTGATCGTCAACGACTCCGCCTCGCCGGCGTACGCGTGCTCGGTCAACGGGGATACGAGCACCTGAGCAGGCAGGGTCGCCACCGCGAAACCGAGCACCGCGAGGAGACAGCCGAGAGTCCGCGCGGCCCGGCTCACGCGGCGTCCAGGCACGGGCGGGGCACGTACCGATGCTAACTGTCAATACGATGGCTGCCCGTGCCTGACTCGCGAACCCCCGCCGCGCCCCAGCCCGCACGTCGCCGCGACGTCCGGCGTGGCGGCATGGCCGGACTGCTGGCGAGCGCACCGGTGATCGGCGATCTCGGCGCATTGTTCGCCGCCGCGGGCCACGAGATCGCTCTGGTGGGCGGGTCGGTGCGCGACGTCCTGCTCGGCCGGACGATCGACGATTTCGACTTCGCCACCTCGGCGCGGCCCGAGGACACCGAGGATCTGATGCGCAGCTGGGCCGACGCGCACTGGACCCTCGGGCGGGCGTACGGCACCATCGGCGCGCGCAAGCACAACCAGCATCTGGAGATCACGACATACCGCAGCGACGTCTACGACCCCGCGTCCCGCAAGCCGCGGGTGGACTTCGGCGACTCACTGACCGGCGACCTGTCGCGCCGGGACTTCACCATCAACGCGATGGCGGTGTCCCTGCCGGGATTGACGTTCGTCGACCCGTTCGGAGGTCGGAGCGATCTCGCGGACCAGATGCTGCGCACCCCCTCCACCCCGGAGCAGTCGTTCACCGATGACCCGCTGCGGATGCTGCGTGCCGCGCGGTTCGTCGGTCAGCTCGGCTTCCAGGTGGATCCCGGCATCGTGGACTCGATGTCCGCGATGTCCGGGCGGATCGAGATCGTGTCGGCCGAGCGGATACGGGACGAGCTCGTCAAGCTGGTCCTGTCTCCACATCCCACGCTCGGTCTGCAGCTGCTGGTCCGTACCGGCCTGGCCGAACAGATCCTTCCCGAGCTTCCGGCCCTGCGCCTGGAACGGGACGAGCACCATCGGCACAAGGACGTGTACGAACACACGCTCACCGTGCTGGAGCGCGCGGTCGCGCTGGAGTCGCGGCTGCCCGGCGGTGGCCCCGATCTCGTCACCAGGCTGGCCGCCCTGTTGCACGACATCGGCAAACCGCGGACGCGGCGCTTCGAGCCCGGTGGACTTGTGACCTTCCACCACCACGACGTGATCGGCGCAAAGATGGCGCGCAGACGGATGCAGGCGCTGCGGTTCTCCAACGAGCAGATCGAGGCGGTGTCCAAGCTCGTCGAGCTGCACCTGCGCTTTCACGGCTATGGCGCCGGTGACTGGACCGATTCGGCGGTACGGCGCTACGTGCGCGACGCGGGCGACCAGCTCCAGCGGCTGCACGTCCTCACCCGCGCCGACTGCACGACCCGAAATGTGCGCAAGGCTGAGCGGCTCGCTGCTTCTTACGACGAGCTGGAGGACCGGATCGCCCGGCTGTCGCAGGAGGAAGAGCTGGCGGCGATGCGTCCCGACCTCGACGGCAGGCAGATCATGGCGATCCTGGGCCTCGAACCTGGCCCGCTGGTCGGGGAGGCGTCCAACCACCTGCTGCAGCTGCGGATCGACCGCGGGCCCCTCGGTGAGGAGCGTGCCCGCGAGGCGCTCCTCGCGTGGTGGAACGCCCGACCCCGCTAGGTCGGTTCTCCCGGCAGGCCCGATGCGCGGACGAGCGCGCCCGCCGTGAGACGCGCGTATGCCAGGCCGGTCAGGGCGTACCCGGCGGCGATCGCGGCCAGCACCGGATAGGACTTGCCGGTCACCGGCAGCACGAGCGCGCCCACGGCCGCCGCCGCGACGAACGACACGTTGAAGATCACGTCATAGATCGCGAAGACCCGACCCCGGAAGGAGTCGTCGACGGATTCCTGCACCAGGGTGTCGACGCAGATCTTGATGCCCTGCGCGCACAGACCAAGGACGTAGGCCGCGGTCAGCACAGCCGGCTCTGTGAAGAAGCCGCCCGGCACCACCTCGGCGACACAGGCCACCCAGAGCAGCACAACGATCCAGCGCTGCTTGCCCAGTCGGCGCGTGGCGTACGGGGTCACGAGCGCGGCCGAGAAGAACCCCAGCCCGGACACGAGCACCGCGATGGACAGCCCCTGCAGTCCCGCGTCGCTGTCGGCGGGATCGTTGAAGTAGTTGCGGTAGAGCAGGATCGTTCCAACGGTGGAGAGCCCATAGAAGAAGCGGTGTGACCCGATCGCGGCGAGCCCGAGCGATGCGGCGGGCACCCGGCGCAGATACCGTGCACCCTCCACGAGACCGCGCGCGATGTGCCTGACCGCCTCGCGCGGCGGGGGTGCCTCGACGTCGAGGTCCGGACCGAGCAGCTCCGGCGACATCCGGGTCGCGAGCAGCGCGGCCGCCACGTAGATGCCGGCGGTTGCGACCAGGACCACGACATTGCCGGATCCGCCGAGCGTCGTCGCGCCGGCGCGAACCCCGGTGCCGGTCGCGAGCCCGGCCATGAACGCCAGGGTGCCGCTGGTCGGCGTGACGGCGTTGGCCATCACGAGCTCGACCCTTGCCACCACGTGCGGGAGACCGGCCGAGAGGGCAGCGAGCAGGAACCGGTTGATACTGAGTTCGACCAGGATGAGTCCGAACAGCACCGGCCCGGTGATGTCGGCGGCAACGACTACCGCCAGCGCCAGCACCGGCAGAACCCTTGCCAGGTTGGAGAGTACGAGTACCTGGCGCCGGGACCACCGGTCCAGGAGCACGCCGGTGAAGGGTCCGAGGATGCTGAACGGGAGCAGGACGGCAGCGAAGGCGCCGGCTATCGCACCCGGCGTGGGCAGCCGCTCCGGCGAGAACAGGATGTAGGAGGCGAGCGCCACCTGCAAGACACCGTCACCGAGCTGGCTGACGATCCGGACCGCGAACAGCCGACGGAAGTCCCTGCCACGGAGCAGATGACGGAGGTCGCGGAGGAAACGCACTGCCCAAGTCTGCCGGTCGGCCCGGACGCCCCCGGCCGGTGCCGAGCCGAGGGCCGGGGGCGGCCGTGCTGCTAGGCGTGGTCGGTCAGCGTGGTTCCTCGCCGTTGATGAATCGCTCGACCGATGCCGCGCCCTCGTCGTCGGGCCGCTGCACGGGGGGCGACTTCATCAAGTACGACGAGGCCGAGAGCAAGGCGCCGCCGATCCCACGGTCCTTGGCGATCTTCGCCGCACGGATCGCGTCGATGATGATCCCGGCGGAGTTCGGCGAGTCCCACACCTCGAGCTTGTACTCCATGTTGATCGGCACGTCACCGAACGCGCGGCCCTCGAGCCTGACATAGGCCCACTTGCGGTCATCGAGCCACTGCACGTAGTCGGACGGGCCGATGTGGACGTTCCTGGCGCCGAGGTCGTGGCTGATGTTGGAGGTCACGGCCTGCGTCTTGGAGATCTTCTTGGACTCGAGGCGATCGCGCTCGAGCATGTTCTTGAAGTCCATGTTGCCGCCGACGTTGAGCTGGTAGGTGCGGTCGAGGACTACCCCGCGGTCCTCGAACAGCTTCGCCAGCACCCGGTGGGTGATCGTGGCGCCGACCTGGCTCTTGATGTCGTCACCGATGACGGGAACACCGGCGTCGGCGAACTTCTTGGCCCATACCGGGTCCGACGCGATGAAGACCGGCAGCGCGTTGACGAATGCGACACCGGCGTCGATGGCGCACTGTGCGTAGAACTTGTCGGCATCCTCGGAGCCGACCGGGAGGTATGACACCAGTACGTCGGTCCGGGTCTCCTTGAGCACCTGCACCACATCGACCGGGTCGGCGTCGGACTCCTCGATCGTCTCCCGGTAGTACTTGCCGAGGCCGTCGAGGGTGTGCCCGCGCTGCACGGTCACACCGAGCGGGGGCACGTCGGTGATCTTGATCGTGTTGTTCTCGCTCGCTGTCGTCGCCTCGGAGAGATCGAAACCGACCTTCTTGGCGTCGACGTCGAAGGCTGCGACGAAGTCCACGTCGCCGACGTGGTAGTCGCCGAACTTCACGTGCATCAGTCCGGGCACCTTTTCGGCCGGATCGGCGTCTCGGTAGAAGTGCACGCCTTGAATCAGCGACGTGGCACAGTTGCCCACGCCGACGATCGCTACACGGACCGAACCCATCGGGTCTCCTAATCGTTGTCGATCGACTCGGCCGGCGGGAGGTTCCCGTCACCGTCTTGCTTGCCGTGCTCTTCGTGCTGGATCAGCTCCGAGAGCCAGCGCACCTCACGCTCGGCGGACTCAAGTCCGTGGCGCTGCATCTCCCGGGTATAGGTGTCGACGCGCTCCCTGGTCCGTGCCACCGCCGTGCGTACGCCGTCGAGACGTTCCTCCAGCCGGGTCCGCCGGCCCTGCAGGATGCGCAGCCGGATCTCGGCGTCGGTGCGGGAGAAGAACGCGAACCGGACGCCGAACGAGTCGTCCTCCCACGTAGCCGGGCCAGCCTGGGCGACGAGCGTGCTGAAGCGCTCCTTGCCGTCAGCGGTGAGCTTGTAGACGATCCGCGCCCGCCGCCCGCTCCGGGCAGTGTCGGCGTCGGTGTCCTCGGTGATCAGGCCTTCGTGGAGCAGCTCCTTCAGGCATGGGTAGAGCGATCCGAACGACGGCACCCTGCCCCACCCGAGCAGCGCCGTGACCCGCTTGCGCAGCTCGTAGCCGTGCATCGGCGACTCGTGCAGCAGTCCGAGGACGGCCAGCTCGAGCGACTCGCCGCGCTTGGCCACGTCGGTCTCCTCCCGCCGGGCCGGTCGGCCCCGGCCGCACGGTCTGTGCCGTCTGTACCGGTCAAACCTATCGACACTATGTATCGTTACGATACATCGAAGGACACAGAACGCAAGCGAGCGCGCGGGTCCTCGTGGTCCTCTCCTGGATGGCCGGCGGCGGACCGGCTGCGGGAATCGGGATAAAAGCCGTACCCTGGAACCTGCCGCACCGGCGCGGCTGGACGGTTCTTCTGGCAGGGCCGGGCGACCTTGGGGGAATCGTGAGTCAGCAGGAGCCCCCGCCCGAGACCGAGCAGGCCACCCCTGCCGGCGGGCCGCCCAAGAAGGTCAAGCGCAAGCACGGCTTGGTCTTCCGGACGGTCAAATGGCTGGCCATCACCGGACTGGTGCTCTTCGTCGGCCTGGTCGCCGCGGTGGTCATCGCCTACCGGATGACCGACATACCCGATCCGAACAAGGACTTCCAGGCCCAGACCTCGTTCGTCTACTACTCCGACGGCGAGCACATCATGGGGACCTTCGCCTCACAGGACCGGATCAACGTCGCGCTCTCCGACGTACCGCAGCATGTGCAGGATGCCGTGATCGCGGCGGAGGACCGGTCGTTCTACTCCAACAGCGGCATCGATCCCAAGGGCATCATCCGCGCCGCCTGGAGCAACCTGCACAGCGACTCCACCCAGGGCGCATCGACGATCACCCAGCAGTACGTCAAGGTGCTCTACCTGTCCCAGGAGCGCACCTGGACCCGCAAGATCAGGGAAGCGCTCCTGGCGGTGAAGATCCAGCGCGAGCAGAGCAAGACCGAGATCCTGCAGGGATACCTCAACACGATCTACTTCGGGCGGGGAGCCTACGGCATCGAGGCAGCGGCCCGGGCGTTCTACGACGAGTCGGCCGGCCAGCTGTCGATCCGGCAGGGCGCCGTGCTGGCCTCCATCCTGAACTCCCCCAGCGCGCTCGACCCCGCCGTCGACAAGGACAACGCGGGCCCACTGCTCGAGCGCTACCGATACGTGCTCGGCGGGATGGTCGACATGGGCAGTCTCGACCCCGACGTTGCCGCGCGGTATGAGCGGCGGCTGCCACCGTTCCCCGTCCAGGAGGTCAAGAACCGGCTCGGCGGTCCGAAGGGCTACGTGCTCGCACTGGTCGAGAAGGAGCTGCGCGCCGAGGGAATGTCCGACGAGGAGATATACGGCGGTGGGCTGCGCATCACCACGACCGTCGACTGGCGAGCCCAGAACGCCACCAGGGCAGCGATCCGTGAGGAGCAGCCCCAGGACGGCGCGAAGGGCGTCCATATCGCGATCGCCTCGGTCGAGCCGGGAACCGGCGCGCTGCGGGCGATGTACGGCGGCCCCGACTACGTCGACGACCAGCGCAACTGGGCGCTGACGGGACGCCAGCCGGGATCGTCGTTCAAGCCGTTCGCGCTCGCCGCGGGGCTCGAGTCCGGCGTGAGTCTCTACGACACGTTCGACGGCAACAGCTACACCTATCCGGACGGCACGACGCTGAGCAACGAGTTCGGCACGCAGTATGGGTACATCTCGCTGCTCACCGCGACCGAGGTGTCGTCGAACACCGCGTACGCGGATCTCACCGGCCACATACCCGGCGGACCGGTGAAGGTGGTCGACGCGGCCGTCCGGGCGGGCATCCCGCGTGACGCGCCCGGGCTGGAGGCGAACAGTGGGGTCGCACTCGGAACCGGTGACGTCACGCCGGTCGACATGGCCAACGGGTACGCCACGTTCGCGGCGCAGGGCCGCTCGGCAGACTGGTACCTGATCGAGAAGGTGAGCGACACCAACGGCGGCGTGCGCTACCGGCACGAGAGCACGGAGAAGCGGGCGTTCGGCGCGGACGTCTCCGCCGATGTCACCTACGCGCTGAGCCAGGTGGTGGAGTCCTCGAGCGGCACGGGTGCCGCGGCGCAGTCGCTGGGGTGTCCGGTCGCCGCCAAGACCGGAACGGCGGCCCTTCGCCCCGACACCGTCACGTCGGCCTGGTTCGTCGGCTACACCCCGAGACTGTCCACCGCGGTGATGTACGTGAGGGGCACGGACGGAACCGGAGATCTGGACGGCGTGGGTGGGCTGAGCACGTTCTTCGGCGGTGACTACCCGGCACGCACCTGGACGACATTCATGGGCCACGCGCTGGCCGGACGCCCGTGCCGCGCCTTCCCGGACCCGGCGTTCCTGACCGGCGGCCCACCGGCGCCACCCTCGACGTACACGCCGTCGTACTCGCCGAGTACGTCGACGACCGCGCCGCCCTCCCCAAGCGTCACGCCGCCGACCACCGCACCGCCGCCGTCCACGGCGCCGCCGACCACGAGTGCACCGCCGCCGACGAGCGCACCGCCGACGACGAGCGCACCGCCGACCACCCCTCCCACCCCCCCGCCGAGCTCGCCCCCGACCACGCCGACGACGCCCACCACGACGGGCACAACCACACCCACGGCACCCGCGACCACGCCGTCTCCCTGACCGGAGGTGGTCGTCGACCGGGGCCGTCCGGCGGGCTCCCGCCCGGCCAGACCTCGCGGTGCGGCACGATGAGGCGGTGACAGCGCCGCCGCCGTGGCCGGACCTCTCCCCGCGTCCGGTGGTCGCACCGACCGAGCGAGACCCGCTGGCGCGTTTCGCCAGCGAGGCGGTGTCGGGCCCGGTCGGGTCGCACGCCCGGATGGGCGCCGGGTGGTGGACCCCGATCCGGGTGCTGCTGGCGGTCGCGACGGTGGCCTTCGCGATCGGGATGCTGCAGAAGGCGCCCTGCGAAACCGAGGACTGGCGGGCGTCACCCACGCCATACACCCACCTGTGCTACTCCGACATCCCCTATCTCTATTCGTACCGCGGTTTCGCCGAGGGGCGGATCCCGTACCTCGACCACGGCATTCGCTACCCGACCATGGAGTACCCGGTGCTCACCGGGGGCTTCGCCTATGCCGCGGCGGTGGTGACCCACTGGCTCGTCGACGAGCCGAACGTCTCGTCGCTGGCCTCCGACCAGGTGGCGGCCGATCCCGAGGTCCAGCGCGACTCGGCGGTCTACTTCGCGGTCACGGTGGTGGGCCTGTTCCTGTGCGCGTTGCTGGGCGTGTGGGCTCTCGGCCGCGTGCACCAGAATCGACCGTGGGACGCGATGGCGATGGCGGCCGCCCCGGTCCTGGTGCTGGCGGGCACCATCAACTGGGATCTGCTCGCGGTGGCGTTCGTGACCTGCGCGCTGTTGGCCTGGTCACGCTCCCGGCCGATCCTCTGCGGCGTGCTGATCGGGCTCGGCACGTCGGCCAAGCTCTATCCGCTGTTCATCCTGGGACCGTTGCTGGTGGTGTGCCTGCGCTCCGGGCGGCTGCGCTCCTGGGCGGCCGCGCTGGCGGGCGCGGTCGTGTCGTGGGCGTTGGTCAATGCGCCGATCTACGTCGTGGCTCGGGACCAGTGGTTGGTGTTCTGGCACTTCAACCTCGATCGCGCCGGCGACTTCGGATCGTTCTGGTACGTCCTCGCCCAGGACGGCCACGCGTACAGTGCACACACGGTCAACACCTGGTCCTCACTGGGATTCGGCGCAGCGTGCCTGGCCATCGGCGCGCTCGGCCTGTTCGCGCGGCGGCGTCCCCGGCTCCCGCAGCTGGTGTTCCTCGTCGTGGCGTCGTTCCTGCTCGTCAACAAGGTGTACTCGCCGCAGTACGTGCTCTGGTTGCTTCCGCTGGCCGTTCTGGCCCGACCGCGATGGCGCGATCTGCTGATCTGGCAGGCCTGTGAGGTCTTCTACTTCGTGGCGATCTGGCTGCACATCGAAGGGTCCCTGCAGCCCGCGGTGACCACCCAGCCCGACCGGGTCTACTGGCTCGCCGTGTTCGTCCGGCTCGCGGGCACGATCTACCTGATGGGCATCGTCGTACGCGACATCCTCCAGCCCTGGCACGACCCGGTGCGCGAGGACGGGCTCAGCGACGACCCCGCCGGCGGCGTCGTCGACGAGGCCGAGGACGCTCCGTGGCTCGGTCGGGCGAGATCCTGAGGCTCCGGCGCGGCCCGGTCCTCAGGTGATCTCGATCCGGTCGAACCGGGTGGTGGTGAACCGCACGTCGACAGCCAGCTCCTCACCGATGGCGGGAGGGGACACCGTGCCGGGAAGGAACAGCATGCTGGCCTGCATGTGCGGGGGCTCGGCGAACCAGCGCCGCCGGCCGGCGACGGTGAAGGGTGACATGGCCAGCCCCGCGGCCTGCAGCCCGCCACGGGCCAGCACGCCGGCGCGCTGCCGGCCGGAGACGGTGGCGTTCGGTGCTTCGAGGCCGATTCCGTGGGACGTTCCCCCCGAGACGACGAGCAGCGTCCCCGAGCTCCGGACCCGGCGCTGGCGGTAGCCCACGCGCTGGCCGCGGGTGACCCGGTGCCGGTCCAGCACAGTCGCGCGCACCTGCAGGGCCTCCCGGTCGCCGAGCCACAGAGCGGTTCCGATGCGGGGGAGAAGCACCAGATCCGGGTGACGTGATCGCAGCGCCGCCAGCTCGTGGTCGGCCAGGTGCGACACGTAGAGCCGGTTGGTCGCCAGTCCGGACTCGTGGATCCTGCCGATCCATGACTCGACCTCCGCAAGCCTGTCCCCCGCTATCGGCAGGTGCAGGGCGGCGCCGGCGAGGCGCACGCGCGGCATAGCCCGGGCCGCGGTGCGAAGCTGCGTCGGGGTGAGCCCGTGCCGGCGCATCGAGGTCAGGCATTCCAGGACGACCCTTGGCCGGTCAACCCGGTCCGCCAACGCCTGCAGGTCCTCGACCCGGCCCACGGTGTGGATGACGCGGTCGTCGTACAGACCCCGCTCGATCCACGGCCGCCAGGGCGACAGCACCAGCAGGTCGCCCTCGAACCGCGGGCCCACCTCGGGGACCTCGGCATAGGTGCCGACGGCCGCCGTCGGCGCGCCCAGCCAGCCGGCCTTGCGAGCGAGTCGGGAGAGCCCGAGGCCGTAGCCGTTCCCCTTGACCACCGGCACGATCCCGGGATGCGCCTCGGCCACCGCCCGCAGGTGCGTCCGCCACCTGTCGCCAGCCACCCGCAGGATGAGCGACATGGCTCAGCGTCGATCCATGTAGAGGTCGAACGCCTTGTAGAGCAGTCGCGACAGCGGCAGATCCCACTCGCCGACGTACTCCACCGCCTCCCCGCCCGTTCCCACCTTGAACTGGATGAGCCCGATGTGCGGGTCGGAGCTGTCGAGGGTGTCGGTGATCCCGCGCAGGTCGTAGACTTCCGCCCCCGCCGCGAGCGCGTCCTGAATCATCCGCCACTGGATCGCGTTCGACCCCCGCACCTCGCGCTTGCCGGTCGATGACGCGCCGTAGGAGTACCAGGTATGCGCACCGACCCGCACCCAGGTCGTGGCGGCGACGAGATCCGGCCCGTGGTGTGCCAGGTAGAGCCGGATCCGGTCGGGATCCTCCGCGAGCAGGGCATCGAACATCTGGTGGAAGTACGCCAAGGGGCGCGGGGCGAACCCGTCACGCACCGCGGTCTCCGCGTACAGCCGGTGGAATGCGGAAAGGTTGCTCTTCTCCCCGACCGACACCACGACGCCGGACTTTGCGGCCTTCTTGATATTGCGTCGCCACTGCTGGTTCATCGCCTTCAGGAGGTCGTCCTCGTCCCGCCCGGTCAATGGCACCTGGAAGACGTACCGCGGCTGACCGGCGGTGAACCCCGCGGTCCCGCCCTGGGCCCGCCAGCCGAGTGAACGCAGCTGCTCCGGCACGCTGGCTCCGACCGACGTCTGCTCATCGGGGGGCACGTCACCGAGCCGGACATGCGTCCCGTCGGCGATCGCCTGCTTGACCGTCCCCGCCGCCCACCGCCGGGCTACGACCGGCGGGCCCATCCGGATGCCGAATGCCCCGCGGTCGCCCACATGTCCCGCAAGCGGTTCGAGCCATTCGCCCAGACTGGTGCTCGACCAGTCGATCACCGGGCCCTCGGGAAGGTAGGCCAGCGACCGCGACGTCCTGGGAATGCTGCGGTACAGCACCAGCCCGGCTCCGACCGGCTGACCGTCCCGGGTCCGCCAGCCGACCGACTCGTGCCGCCACTCGCTCTTGACCGCGCCCCAGGCCGGGGTCTGCAGGAAGCTCACGCTGGCCCGAGTCCGCAGGAACTCCAGATGGGCATCGGGGCTGATTGCCTCAACGGTGTAGCGACCGGCAGTCACGTGCAGCGAGGCTACCGGAGGAGGACGCCGGAACCGGCGACGCGTTCCGAAGCGTGCCGACGGGCTCTCGGAGGTCCTCAGATGGTCCTCAGAGGCGCTCGCGCAGCCACTCGATGTCGGCGGCCTGCCCCTCGACACCTCCAGGCGTCTCGCACACCACCGAAACGCCGGCCTCCCGCACGACTGCGACGAGCGCGTCGGGATCGATGTGGCCCGAGCCGAAGTTGGCGTGCCGGTCCGCACCGGAGTCGAACGTGTCCCTGCTGTCGTTGGCGTGCACCAGGTCGACCCGCCCGGTGACCGCCTTGGCGCGCTCGACCACGCCGAGAAGCTCCTCGCCGCCCGCATGCGCATGGCAGGTGTCCAGGCAGAAGCCAACGGCGTCGCCGCCCTCGGCCCCGGCGAGCGCCTGCCAGATGCCGGCGATCCGGTCGAGGCGGCGGGCCATCGCGTTGCCGCCGCCCGCGGTGTTCTCGATCAACAGCTGGACGGGCATCTCGAGACGGTCGACACACTTGCGCCAGTTGTCGAATCCCACCGCGGGATCGTCGTCCTTGAGCAGGTGACCGCCGTGCACGATCACGGCCTTCGCCCCGATCTCGGCCGCGGCGTGCACAGTCTGCTGGAGCAGCTTGCGGCTCGGGATCCGGATCCGGTTGTTGGTGGTGGCGACGTTGAGGACGTAGGGCGCATGGACGTAGAGCTCCACGCCCGCAGCCGTCGCGGCGGTCTTGAGTGCCTCCGCGCCACCGCCGAAGGCCACCTTCGGCCCCTTCCACCCCTGCGGGTCGCCGAGGAAGAACTGCACGAGATCGGCGCTGCGGGCCTTGGCCTCGGTGATCGGGTCCTGCTGGTCCACATGCGCCCCGAACTTCAGCTGCGACGTCATGTGCCCAGCCTAGGCCCGCGCACCGACGGCGCGCCGGAACCGTCGGGAGGCGGTGACCGGAGCGCTGCGGGAGCCTGTGGATCGAGATTCGCCGGGGTCGGAGCGCGCTGTTAGACTCGGCCCCGCAGCCGGCCTCGGAGCGCTTCGTGACGAGCCGGCAGCATTCACGCACAGCCTCCTGCCACGGAGAGACCGTGGCCGCCGAGCCCAGAGGAGGAAATCCGCCTTGCGTACGTATGAACTCATGGTCATCCTCGATCCCGAGCTCGAAGAGCGCACCGTCGCACCGTCGCTCGACCAATACCTCAACCTGGTCCGCCAAGCCGGCGGATCGGTGGAGAAGGTCGACGTGTGGGGACGCCGCCGCTTCGCGTACGAGATCCGGAAGAAGACCGAAGGCATCTACGCCGTCGTCGAGCTGCAGGCCGAGCCGGCGACCGTGAAGGAGCTCGACCGTCAGCTCGGACTGAATGAGTCGGTGCTCCGCACTAAGGTCTTGCGACCAGACGTTCACTGACCGGTGAGAGACCGATTCCCCCGGTCGAACCGCGAACTTTTGACCTGGGAGGTCTCATGGCAGGCGAAACAGTCATCACCATCGTCGGCAACCTCGTCGAGGATCCCGAGCTTCGCTTCACCCCGTCAGGTGCGGCAGTAGCAAACTTCCGCGTCGCGTCTACCCCGCGGACCTTCGATCGGCAGACGAGCGAGTGGAAGGACGGCGACACGCTGTTCCTGTCCTGCGCGGTGTGGCGTCAGGCGGCGGAGAACGTCGCGGAGTCGCTGCAACGTGGCATGCGGGTGATCATCTCGGGCAGGCTCAAGTCGCGCACGTACGAAACCCGTGAAGGCGAGAAGCGGACGGTCTTCGAGATCGACGTCGACGAGGTCGGCCCGAGCCTGAAGACGGCGACGGCCAAGGTCACCAAGACGACGCGCTCGGGCAGCGGCGGCTACTCCGGCGGATCGGGAAACACCGACCCGTGGGCGTCCCAGCCGAGCGGTCCGGCGGCGGAGCGCACGACCAACAGCGACCCGTGGGCCTCTCAGCCCAGCGCCGCGGCCGGCTCGGTGGACGAGCCACCGTTCTGACCAGACTGCCAGTCTGACCACGGCCCCGTTCCACCCGGTTCCATCATCCGAATCGACCATTCCGGCCTACCGGCCGGGCTCTGAACCATTCCGGCCCACCGGCCGGGCTCTGAAAGGGAGCACCACAATGGCCAAGCCAGTCATCCGCAAGCCGAAGGCGAAGGTCTGCGTCTTCTGCAAGGAGAAGGTCAGCTACATCGACTACAAGGACACGGCCCTGCTGCGCAAGTTCATCTCCGACCGCGGCAAGATCCGGGCCCGTCGGGTCTCGGGCAACTGCACGCAGCATCAACGCGATGTCGCCACCGCCGTCAAGAACGCCCGGGAGATGGCGCTCCTGCCCTATACGTCCACCGCGCGCTGAGCAGGAGCAACCATGAGACACATCCCCACCCGCCGTTGGGCAGGAGTCACCGCATGAAGCTCATCCTGACGCAAGAGGTCTCGGGGCTGGGTGCCCCGGGCGACATCGTCGAGGTCAAGGACGGCTACGGCCGCAACTACCTGGTGCCGAGAGGCTTCGGGATGCGCTGGACCCGTGGCGCGGAGAAGCAGATCGACTCGATCAAGAAGGCCCGGGATGTCCGCGACGTCCGGGACCTCGGCCATGCCCAGGAGATCAAGCGCCAGCTCGAGGCCATGACGATCCGGCTCCCCGCCCGAGCAGGTGAGACCGGCCGCCTCTTCGGCGCGATCACCCTCGGCGACATTGTGGCAGCGGTGCAGGCAGCCGGCGGACCGGACATCGACAAGCGGCGGATCGAGGTCGGCAACCCGATCAAGACCGTCGGCAGCCACCAGGTGAGCGTTCGGGTACATGACGAAGTCACGGCCACTGTCACCCTGGAAGTCGTCGCCGCCTGAGCCTGGAGTCGGGCTGACCGGGCGCTGCGGCACCCGGCCGCAACGCAGGCCGCGGCTCGCCGCGGAGGTCAGACTCCGCGGCGGGGCACGGTCGGACCGACCGCGAGCACAGCCGGGGCAGGTGACGCCTGCTCGTTGAGCAGCGCGAAGTACGCGGCCAACCCCAGCGGACCCACCGACGCGACCACCACGACTAGCGGCTGCCGCCAGTGATCGGCCGCCACGTCCAGGGTCGTCACGAGTGCGAACGTGAGTGCGACGAGCAAACCGAGCGTTCCGACCACGCCGGCGTGCCGCACACCACGCAGATCGCCGGCCGCACGGGCCAGGCCTGCCTTGGCGTGTGCGGCGAAGGCCAGCGTCACTCCCACGGCGAGCGGAGCAAACTGCTCCATCGGGTCTGCCGCCGACCCGGCGGAGACGCTCCGGAGGGCGGTCACCGCGCAGACTGCTGCGGCGACCCAGCCGATCACCGAGGCGGCGGGCAGCGTGCCAACGGCGCGCGACAGGCGCCCGATGCACAGCGCGAGCAGGACCCACCCCACGCCCGCGGTGGCCAGGGCAAACCCGCCGGTGGGCGGATCGAGGCAGACCAGCCCGACGCCGACACCGACGCCGTACACGGTGCTCATCCCCGGGGGGCTCATTCCCGGGGGGCTCATTCCCGGGCTCCTGCCGGGGATCAGGCCTGGCCTCATAGCGGCCAGTGTATGAGTGACATCGGGTGCACCGGAAGTGCTTTGGTCATTGTGTGTAGTCATGCGCTTGCGAAACGTAATGTATTGGGACTATCGGGGCGGCGGCACAGGGCGCCGGCGGTCATGACCAGCGACAGGGGGAGCCTGCCGGTGGATCGCGGCGTGAGCCGACCGTCCAGCGGATGTCGACAAGTCGGTGCCACAAGGTGAGACGGCGGAGATTTTCCGAGCCGATTTTGCACCGTTTCCGCAGTCCACAAGTGACGACGGGGCAGAGCGGCAGGCCAGCGGGCACGGGCTCGCCGTCGGCCGAAGGCTTTCCACAGCGCCATGCCCAGGCTGTGCACAAGCTGCTCCCACGTTGTCCACCTTGTCCGGGTCGCCGTTGCACAGGGGCTGTGGACGACGGCCGTGGACACCGACGGGCGCCAGGTCTAGCGTCACCCGGGTTGTCGCCCGTGGTCGTTCCCAGTTTCGCCCTCGCTGTCCCGCACAGAGTCCCGCACAATCCCGCACAGGGTCCCGCACAGAGTCCCGCACGGTGGCGGCGGCTGTCGCCCCAGGTGTCGGCAGCGGCTACTACGGTGTCGAACAGGTGTTTGACGTGGGGCGGTCAGCGCCGGTGGCCAACGAGGAGCCCGCAGTGAACCAGGAGCCCGCAGTGACCAGGAGCCCGCAGTGACCAGGAGCCGGTAGTAACCAGGAGCCCGTAGTAACCAGGAGGTGGTCGGCGTGAGCGTTGCGGAGTTCCCCGGTCCGCACCGACCGTCGCAGGACGCGTCGTCCCACTCCGCCGCGTCCTATGCCGGATCCTCCTACGGCGACCGCACGCCTCCACAGGACAACGTCGCCGAGCAGTGCGTGCTCGGGGCGATGATGCTGTCCAAGGATGCGATCGCCGACGTCGTGGGGTTGATCAACGGCAGCGACTTCTACCGCCCGGCACACGAGTCGATCTACGAGGCGGTGATCGACCTCTACGGCCGGGGGGAGCCGGCGGACGCGATCACGGTGGCCGACGAGCTGCTCAAGCGCGGGGAGCTGGCCCGGCTCGGTGGGGCACCCTATCTGCACACCCTCGTCGCGTCCGTCCCGGTGGCCGCCAACGCCGGCTACTACGCCGACATCGTGCGGGAGAAGGCCATCCTGCGACGGCTGATCGACGCGGGAACCAAGATCGTCCAGATCGGCTTCGCCGGCGAGGGCGAGGTCGACTCGGTTGTCGACCGGGCCGAGGCGGAGATCTTCGGGGTCACCGACCGGGGCGGCAGCGAGGACTATCTCCCGCTCGGCTCGATCATGGAGGCCACGCTCGATGAACTCGAGGCGATCGGGGAGCGCGGCGGGGGCATCAGCGGTGTTCCCACGGGGTTCGGCGACCTCGACGAGCTGACCAACGGCCTGCATGCCGGGCAGATGGTCATCATCGCGGCGAGGCCGGCAATCGGGAAGTCGATGATCAGTCTCGACCTCGCGAGGTCGGCGTCGATCAGGCACGGGTTGCCCAGCGTGATCTTCTCGCTGGAGATGGGACGCACCGAGATCACCATGCGGCTGCTGTCGGCCGAGGCCAAGATTCCGCTCAACAGCATGCGCAACGGGAAGATGACCGAGGATGACTGGATCCGGCTGGCGCGCAGGATGGGTGAGGTGTCGAGCGCCCCATTGTTCATCGACGACTCGCCCAACCTGTCGATGATGGAGATCCGGGCCAAGGCCCGCCGCCTCAAGCAGCGCCAGGACCTGCGCCTGATCGTCGTCGATTACTTACAGCTCATGCAGTCCGGCAAGCGGGTGGAGTCCCGCCAGCTCGAGGTCTCGGAGTTCTCCCGCCAGCTCAAGCTGCTCGCCAAGGAGCTCGAGGTCCCGGTCGTCGCCGTGTCGCAGCTCAACCGGAGCGCGGAGCAGCGCACGGACAAGAAGCCGATGCTCAGCGATCTGCGCGAGAGTGGCAGCCTCGAACAGGACGCGGACATGGTCATCCTGCTGCACCGCGAGGATGCCTACGACCGCGAGTCGACCCGACCGGGTGAGGCAGACCTGATCGTGGCCAAGCATCGCAACGGGCCGACGGCCACGGTGACGGTGGCGTTCCAGGGTCACTACTCCCGCTTCGTCGACATGGCACCGGGGTGAGTGGCGGCCGCCGGATGACCGTCAGGCCCGGCCGCGTCGGATAATCTGCTCAGAGCCGACGCGACCATCGGCGGCGTCCGCCGAGGTGAGGGTCGACCTGGATACGCCTGGTGCGGGTGTGAAAGGGACGGGACCGGTGTGAGCGTGGTCGACAACGCGGTCTACGTCGATGGCCGGCGTAGCGCGGAACCCGAGTCGTTGCAGAAGACCTATGACCTGTTGCGTGACCAGCACGGGATGGCGTGGATCGGTCTCTACCGTCCGGGGCCTGACGAGATGCGGTCGGTGGCCGAGGAGTTCAAGATCCACGCCCTGGCTGTCGAGGACACGATCACCGCGCACCAGCGACCCAAGCTGGAGCGCTACGGCGACGTGCTGTTCACCGTGCTCCGTCCCGCCCGGTATCTCGATGAACAGGAGCGGGTGGAGTTCGGCGAGGTGCACGTCTTCACCGGCAGGGACTTCGTCGTCACGGTCCGGCACGCGGAGTCGCCCGACCTGGGCCGGGTCCGCCGCCGGCTGGAGTCCGCACCGGATCTGCTCCGGCTGGGGCCGGAGGCGGTGCTCTACGCGGTAATGGACCAGGTCGTCGACGAGTACGAGCCCGTCATCGGCGGCTTGGAGAACGACATCGACGAGATCGAGGACCAGGTCTTCGCGGGCGACCCGGGGGTCTCGCGGCGGATCTACGAGCTGCTTCGTGAGGTCGTGGAGTTCCAGCGCGCCACCCAGCCGCTCCGGGGCATGCTGGACGGCCTGGGCGCCGGGTTCGCCAAGTACGGTGTCCTGGAGGAGCTGCAGAAGAACCTGCGCGACGTCGAGGACCACGTCCTGCGGGTCGTGGATCGGGCGAACGGGTTCCGTGTGCTGCTGCAGAGCATCCTGACGGTCAACGCCACGCTTGTGGGACAGCGGCAGAACGACGAGACCCAGCGCCTGACCGAAGCGAGCCTGGCGCAGAGCGAGGAGGTCAAGCGGATCTCCTCGTGGGCGGCCATCCTCTTCGCACCGACGCTGGTCGGCACCGTCTACGGCATGAACTTCGACCACATGCCGGAGCTGCACTGGTGGTTCGGCTACCCGTTCGCGCTCCTCCTCATGCTGCTGGTGTCCTTCGTACTGCACGCCGTGTTCCAGAAGCGCGGCTGGCTGTAGCGCACCGGTCCCTCGGCACCGTGACGGCCGGCGTCACACCGCCGGTGATACGGGTTGGCCGGTCACCGGCTCCCGCCTCCCGCGCCGCCACGTCGCCAACATGGATCCGGCGAGCACGAGTGGGAACCCGACGAGCATGCCCGCCGTCAGGTGCTCGCCCAGCAGCACGACGCCGGCCGCGATGGCGACCGCAGGGTTGACGTAGGTGATCACCGTTGCCCGGCCGGGGCCGATCTCGCCGATCAGGGCGAAGATCAGGAGAAAGGCGACCGCGGTGCAGGCCACCCCGAGGACGACGACGGAAAGGACGGCCTGGATCGGCGGCACCTGATGCGGGCGGCGGAGAACAGCGAAGGGTAGGTAGCCCAGTGCCGTGATGCCCAGCACCACGAGGTTCACGTCGATGGCTGGCAGGTCCGACAGCGCTCGGTCGACGATGAAAGGGCCCAGCGCATAGCCGGTCGCGGTCAGCATCACCTCGACCACCGGCCACGGGGAGAGCCGGTTCACGTCGATGCCCAGCAGCAGGACGATGCCGACCAGGCCGATCAGCAGACCGCCGGCTCGACGTCCGTCGAGGCGGTCGTCGTCGTGCAGCAGCAGACCGAACACCGCGCCGAGCAGGGGCACCAGGCAGATCACCAGCCCGGCGAAGGAGCTCGAGACGTGCCGCTCGGCGTCGGAGAGCAGCCACCACGGCCCGGCCACTTCAACGCAGGTGTAGAGGAGCACCACCCGCCACCTGCGCAGGACCGCTCTGTTACCCGGCCGCCGCACCGCGAACGGCAACAGCGTCAACGCTCCGACCAGACATCTGCCGAAGACCAGGACCGTGGGGTCCAGGTCATCCACCGCCACGCGGATGAAGAGGTACGGGAACCCCCAGATCAATGACAGCGCGGCGAAGAGCAACATGGCCCGTCGCGACATCGGCCTCCCCTCGCGGTCCCGTCAGCTGCGAGTCCCGGATCGGTGCCCCGGGTCGCTGCGACAGGACAACGTAGCCGACCGCGAGGACGCCTCAGGCTGCGCGGCTGGTTGTCGAGTGCCGGACTACCCGGCGAACCCGCCGGGCTCACGCAAGCGCGCAGCTCGTCATGGTTCAGCGCGGACTCTCGATTCTGTCCAGGACGAGCGCGATCACGGTGGACACGCGAAGATCGAGCACGGCGTGCATGTAGCTGGTCAGCGCTTCGAAGCGGAATGCGCGCTCGCCGAACAGGCCGACCCGATTCACTCAACCTCAACATGCACCGTCCGCAACCCACCTGTCGTGAGGAGCTCTCATGCCGCAGCTGAACCACACCATCGTCCGCGTCCGTGACAAGCGTGAGTCGGCGACCTTCCTCGCTGAGATCCTCGGCCTCGGCGAACCGACGTCGTACGGACCGTTCCTGATCGTCGAGGTCGACAACGACGTCTCGCTGGACTTCGCCGACGACCACGGCGAGGTCAGCCCGCAGCACTACGCGTTCCTGGTCGGAGAACCCGAGTTCGACGAGATCTTCGCCCGGATAACCGGGCGCGACCTCCCGTACTGGGCAGACCCCATGCGCCGACGACCAGGCGAGATCAACACCAACGACGGGGGACGCGGGGTCTACTGGGAGGATCCCAGCGGCCATTTCCTCGAGATCATCACCCGGCCGTACGGCAGCGGCAGCTGACCACGCAGCACGATTCGGTCGGGAACGACCGTAGAAGGGGGCAAGCGATGTCGTACCCAGAACCGCGCTACCACGGTGACTCCGGAGAGGTCAGCGGCGTGCTCCGTACCGAGAGCCAGGGACCGGAGCTCGTCTACCCGTCCGGCGTCAAGGTGCGATACCTCGCCACCGACGCCTCGACCCGTGGGGAGTTCGGTCTTTACCGATGGGACATGGGAGCCGAGCGAGGTGGACCGGACCCGCACTTCCACAAGACGTTCTCCGAGTCGTTCTTCGTCCTCGACGGAACCGTGTCGCTCTTCGACGGGGCCCGATGGGTCGACGGCTCACCCGGTGACTTCCTGTTCGTCCCCGAGGGTGGGATCCACGGTTTCCGCAACGAGTCGGGACCGGCCTCGATGCTGCTGCTCTTCACCCCCGGCGCGCCCCGGGAGGGCTACTTCGAGACACTGGCCGAGGTGGCGGCGGGCCGGGAGATGACCGGCGAGGAGAAGGCGGAGTTCTTTCTCCGGCACGACACCTACTGGGTCTGAGCGCCGAGTGTCACTCGTCATCGCTGCTGTGCAGCCCGTGACGGGCCGCGAGCAGCTGGGTCTCCGGGTGGCCGGCGACCAGCCTCTCGATCGCATCCAGCACCTCGGTGATGTGGTCCCGGTCGGCCGCCACCAGCCCCACTCCGACCGCCGCGCGCCGGTGGAGGTCGAGATGACCCACCTCTGCCACCGTGACGTCGTACCGCCGGCGGATCTGCGCGATCAGCGGGCGGACCACTGAGCGCTTGGCCTTCAACGAGTGAACATCGCCGAGCAGCAGGTCGAAGCACACCCAACCGATCCACATGGCCGCACTGTCTCATGGCCGGACGCCGTCAACTTGTGTCCAGAGAGGCGGGATGGTTCAGTTGCCATGCCACAAGGCGACGCAGCGCGGGGGAGTCAGGGTGAGCGCGTGATCCGTCTCGACCGCACGATTCCCGCGATGCCGGTGCGCGACGTGGCTGCGGCGGTGGCCTTCTACCGCGAACGCCTCGGCTTCGATGTGATCCACCAAGACGACGGCTTCGCCGTCGTGCGCCGCGACGAGGCCGTCCTGCACCTTTGGGAGGCGGCCGACGAGAGCTGGCGGGAGCGCGACGCTATCGATCGGCCGGTCCGATCCGGCGCCGAGTCGTTCATCGCCGGGACCGCCAGCTGCCGCGTCTGCCTGGAGGGGGTCGACCCGCTGTTCGAGGAGCTCAGGGATCGCGAGGTGCTGCATCCCGTTTCGAAGGACGGACCCGACAACACCGATTTCGGTACCCGCGAGTTCGCCACGCTCGACCTCGACGGCAACCTGATCGCTTTCTTTACCTGGACATCCCGATGACCCGGACCACCTCCTCCTCTGAAGAGGACGGCTCTTGCTGGAGGCGACGTGACAGCCACATCCCGACACCTGATCGGTCTGCTCCTCGGTGCCGAGGAGGACTGGCCGCGTGCGTTCGAGGAGATCCTGCGTCTGGCGGGCCCGCTCACCGACGACTCGGGGCACGTGCACGAGATCTCCTGCGAGCGGCTGACGATCGAGCCCTTCGACCTCTCCGCGCCGGTGCGCACCGACCTGGTGATCGATCGGCTGGCCCACTGGTACTACCACCCGCGTGAGTGGTTGAAGAAGGCGTCGCTGATGGACGACGTGTACCTGCTCAACTCGCCGTTCACGTTCCAGTCGATGGAGAAGCACAGCGCGTACTGCGCGATGTTGCGGCTGGGGCTGAAGATCCCACGGACCGTCCTGGTGCCTTACAAGAACCCCCTGGACAACTCACGCTGGGCCTACACCTCGACCAAGTACAACGAGCCGTTCGACCTTGACGCGATCGCCGCCGAGCTCGGGTACCCGCTCTACATGAAGCCCTTCGACGGAGGCGGATGGCGCGGAGTCTCCCGCATCAACAACCAGGACGACCTGCACCGCGCGTACGACGAGTCCGGTGAGATGCTCATGCACCTGCAGGCGACGATCGCCTACGACACGTTCGCCCGGGCCCTGTCGATCGGGCCCGAGACGATGGTGATGGACTTCCGCCCCGACGAGCCGATGCACAACCGGTACGCCGTGTCGCACTCGTTCCTCTCTCCGAGCGCGGGCAGCCAGTGCACGGCCATCAGCCGGGTGGTCAACGCGTTCTTCGGCTGGGAGTTCAACTCCGCGGAGATGCTGGTCAAGGGAGACGAGGTCTATCCGATCGACTACGCGAACGCGTGTCCCGACGTGGCCGTCACCTCCCTGCACTACTACTTCCCGTGGGCTATCACCGCCCTGGTCCGCTGGTCGGCGTTCTCGCTGGTGACCGGCCGTCGCAAGCAGGTCGACCTGCACACCCGCCGCTACTTCGACATCGCCGACCGGCCGGATCTCGACTACGACGACAAGCTCGCGGCGTACCTCGAGCTTGCCGATGCCTATCTGCAGACCGATCTCTACTGGCAGTGGTGTGACGAGCACCTCCCGCACCTGGAGGAGCGGGTCCTCGAGTGGGTGTCCGGCCCGGCCTTCGACCAGCTGCTGCGCGACACGGTTGCGGCGACCTATCCGGCCCACGAGCACGAGGCGTTCCTCGCCCACTTCCGCGGGCTCCTCGGCATGTGGGTCACCGACCAGACCGAGCGGCGAGCCGTTGGCTGACGCTGAGGGGCCGGACATGCCAGCGAGTCTCGGTGACGAGCTGTCGTCGCTGCATCGGCAGCTGCTCGAGAGCTGGAACCGTCGTGACCCGGGGCTGTTCGCCTCGTGGTTCACCGACGACGGGAGCATGGTCGGTTTCGACGGCAGTGGCATCGACGGGCGCGCGCAGATCGAGGAACACCTCGCGGATGTCTTCGACGGACACGAGACCGCGAGCTACGTGGCCAAGGTGCGCGACGTGCGCAGCCTCGGTTCGGGCGTTGCCATGCTCAGGGCCGTGGCCGGGATGGTCCCACCCGGCACGTCCGACCTCGAGCCTGCGGTGAACACCGTCCAGTCGATGGTCGCGGTGCAACGGGATGGCCGATGGAGGGTCGCGCTATACCAGAACACCCCCGCCGCCTACCACGGCCGGACGGACCTGAGTGACGCGCTGACCGCGGAGCTTCGTGAGGAGCTGCGTTCTCGCTAGTACGATCGGCCGCTCGACCCGCCAGCACAGAGAGCGCAGACGCATGCCGTTGCCCGTCTTCTTCGTCGTCGACGAGAATGAGCAGGATCTCCGGTCGCTGATGTCTGACCTGCGCCGTCGGTTCGGCGCGGATTATAACGTCTCCGGGTCGACGACGCCGGCCAAGGCTCTCGCGGAGCTCGCCGCGATGTCCGATCGGGGGACCGATGTGGCGCTCATCATCGCCGACGAGATGCTCGACAGCGCCGTCGAGATCCTGGCGGCCGGACACCGGCTGCACGCGGCGGCCAAGCGGGTGCTGATGATCCACCGGGGCAACTGGTCGTCCCGCCACCCGGCCGTCTCGGCGTCCGCACTTGGTCTGATCGACTTTCACCTCTACAAGCCCTGGCGTCCCCTCGAGCGGATCCTCTACCCCGCGATCAGTGAGTTCCTTGCCTCGTGGGACAAGGGTCGTGAGCCCACTGCCGTCGCGCTGCAGATCATCGACCATGCGCGCTCGACGAGATCGCACGAGCTGCGCGACAGCCTGACCAGGGTCGCGGTGCCGTACTGGTTCCACACACCCGACTCCGAACCGGGCCGGCGGTTGCTGGGCGAGGCCGGACTGGACGGGTCGCGCCTGCCTGTCGTCGTCTTCCACACCGGGATGGCACTGGTCGAGCCATCGGATGCCGAGATGATGAACGGCCTCGGCGTGGAGACGGCGGTCACCTCCGGCCGTTGTGACGTGGCGATCGTCGGTGCCGGCCCCGCCGGGCTCGCCGCGGCGGTCTACGCCGCCTCGGAGGGCATGCAGACGCTGATCCTCGAGCCTGCCGTCCCGGGCGGCCAGGCGGGCACCAGCTCGCTGATCCGCAACTACCTCGGCTTCAACCGTGGAGTCAGCGGCGACGACCTCGCCAACCGGGCGACCGAGCAGGCCTGGCTCTTCGGCGCGGAGTTCGTGTTGACTCTGCACGCGGTGGGGATCGACGCCGATGGGACCGACCGGGTGGTGCGCCTCAGCGACGGGACACAGGTTGCCGCGCGCGCGGTGATCCTCGCTACTGGTGTGTCCTGGCGCAGGCTGGGCATCCCGGCCCTGGAGGCATTGATCGGGGCAGGCGTCTTCTACGGTGCGGCCGGGACCGAGGCGCGTGCCCTGGCCGGGCTCGAGGTCTTCGTCATCGGGGCCGGAAACTCCGCCGGTCAGGCGGTCCTGCACCTGGCGAGGTACGCGTCCAGAGTCACCATGCTCGTGCGTGGCGAGTCGCTCGCGGCCTCGATGTCGCAGTACCTCGTCACCGAGATCGAGAACTCAGCCAACGTGGTGGTGATGCTCGAGACCGTGGTGGTCGACGGTCACGGGGTTGGCTACCTGGAGGCTCTGACACTGCACGACCGGGCGTCTGGTGCAGAGCAGGTGGTGCCGGCCTCGGCGCTGTTCGTCATGATCGGCGCCGAACCGCACACCGACTGGCTCGGCGACACGGTCCAGCGCGACGAGCTTGGGTACATCCTGACCGGTCGCGATCTCCCGCCGTCTCCGGCCCCCTCGGAGGGCACCGCGCGAATCCCGCTGCTGCTCGAGACCAGCCTCTCCGGTGTCTTCGCCGCCGGGGATGTGCGGCACCGCTCGGTGAAGCGGGTGGCCTCCGCCGTCGGCGAGGGTGCGATCGCGATCCAGCTGGTCCACGAGTACCTCAGCGAGGCGGAGCGCTAGGCCCGCGGCTCAGGTGAGGCGCACTCCGAACGAGGTGGTCACGGATTCGTCCGGCTCGAGGACGATGAGGTTCTCGCCGGTCTGCAAGGCGTTGGGCGGACAGGTCATCGGCTCCACCGCGACTCCGGTCCGGCGCCGGTCAGGCGCGAGCGTATCGCCGGTGTAGACCTCCAGGAACGGGTATGTCGCATCGGCCCAGAGTTCCACTGTGCGCCCGTCGGACCCCGTCAGCCGGGTCACGCTGCCGCCCTCGCTGTCCGTCTCGAGCCCGGTGAACGGGCAGTCGATCTCCAGCGCCCCGATCCGCTGGCCACGCCGGAAGTCGAACGGCGTGCCCTCGACCGGCTCCGCACCGGACGGCAGCTGCCGCTCGTCGGTGAGGAGTCGCGTGCCGGCGGGCAGCTTCAGCGTGCAGTCGTCGACCGGCCCCGCACCCGGGGAGAGGTACGGGTGGTGGCCGCAGCCGTAGGGGCAAGGCTCGTCGCCGATGTTGGTCGCGGTGGTTCGCACCACGAGTCCGGCCTCGCTCAGGCTGTAGTCGACCGCGACCTCGAGACCGAACGGGTAGCCGGTGAGGGGATACAACCGATGCGCCATGACCACCCTGCGCCGCGACTGCTCGACGGCCCGCCAAGGGCGCCACCGCAGGAATCCGTGGATGGCATTGTGCAGGTCGGGTTCGGTCAGCGCCACCTGGTGGTCGCGGCCCGCGAACGAGTAGCGGCCGTCGGCGAGCCGGTTGGGCCAGGGCACCAGGACCGCCCCGTGGGCGCCGTCGCTCATGGCGTCGGCCGGGTAGGGGTTGAGCACGGGGCGGTCACCCACGCTGTAGGTCCGGAGCCCGCCCCCGACCTCGACGATCGTCGCCCTCTGGTCGCCGGAGCGAATCTCGAACTGCTCACCCGATGGTGCGATCGCCATGGTCCGCCTCCGCCGACGTCGTTCCCGGTGTGCACGATGCCTGCCGCTGGGTACCGTACCCAGGCGTCACCGTCGGCACGCACGCACCCACCCGACGGTGGTAGGAGACGTCCGGAACGACTGAGCCGACGTCTATCGCGATGCGCGGGCGAGGACACGCCGGGCCATGCTCTGCACCGTGGACGCAAGGTCGACGTCGGAGTCGACCAGGCGCTGCATGTGGTCCGGGTCCGAACCTGTTGCAAGATCGGCGACGGTCACGCCGTGGCCCGGACGGCGCTCGATGCTGACGCGGTCACCGGCGGCGATCCGCCCGGGCGTCAGCACCTTGAGCAGGGCACCGGTTCGCCCGCTGGCCGCGAACCGGCGGTGGAACCGCGCGATGTCCATCCTGGCCGAGAGGTTCGCGCACGGGGTACGAGGCATCCGGACCTCGAACAGCACCCCGTCGTCGCCGACCAGCCAGCGTTCACCGATGACGGCTCCGGTCACATCCAACCCGACGGTGGTGAGGTTCTCCCCGAACAGACCGGGTGCTATCTCCCGCTGCAGCTCGCCCGCCCACCAGGCGGCATCCTCGGCGGCGTAGGCATAGACCGCCTTGTCGGGGCCTCCGTGGTAGCGGGTATCGCACTGGACGTCGCCGGCCAGCCCGGACCTGCCGACGTCGACCGCGCCGGTCACCGGCCGTTTGTCGATCGCGGTCTCGCGGATCGGCCCTCGAAAGACCTGATGAACGACGTTCAATGTCAGGACGCGGGGGATGCCGTTGTCAGCCATGTCGACATGCTCCTCGCTTTCGAGCGGACGTTCTTGATCGTGGTTGCTCATCCGCCGTCGGCGACGAGGATGACCAAGGCGGCCAGAATGGCGACGATCAGGACGATCGAGGCCACCGTCGGCCCGCGTCCGCGTGACCCGGTGACGTAGTAACCCGCCTCGAGTTCGTCGTTCACCTGGCGGTACCGAATCGTGCCGTAGACGACGCCGGCGGCGCCTACGGCGACCAGGATGCCGCCCGCGCAGAGACTGGCGGCGGTGACCCTTCCACGGTCCGCGAACTTGGCGAGGACAAGTCCCACCACCATCACGTTGGCGGCCGTTCGCAACCACGCCAGGTAAGTGCGCTCGTTGGCCATGTGGTCTCTGGCCCGGCTCGAGCTGCTCGTCTCTCCGGCTGCGTCCGGTGTCCCGCCTTCGTGGCTCACGCCCCCGATTCTCCCCCCACGCCGAGGTCCGAGTCGGATCTCTAGGGTTTTCGGCGGCTCGAGCCACCGAATACCCTAGAGATCGCCCCGCTGTACCTAGCTCTGCAGGGCGGCGGCGACGACTTCTCTCGCCTCCTCCTGGATGCGGGCAAGGTGTTCCGCTCCCTGGAAGCTCTCGGCGTAGATCTTGTACACGTCCTCGGTCCCCGACGGCCGGGCGGCGAACCAGCCGGAGTCGGTGGTCACCTTCAGCCCGCCGATGGCCGCGCCGTTACCCGGCGCTGTGGTGAGCTTCGCGGTGATCTGCTCCCCGGCGAGCTCGGTGGCTTCGACCTGCTCGGGCGACAGCTTCGATAGAACCTGCTTCTCCGCAAGGGATGCCGGGGCGTCAACACGCGCGTACGCCGGATCGCCGAAGCGATCCACCAAGGTCTGGTATCGCTCCCCCGGCGAGGAACCGGTCACCGCGGTGATCTCCGACGCCAACAGCGCGAGGAGGATCCCGTCCTTGTCGGTCGTCCACACCCGGCCGTCCCGGCGCAGGAACGACGCACCGGCGGACTCCTCGCCGCCGAATGCCAGCGAACCGTCCAGCAGGCCCGGAACGAACCACTTGAACCCGACCGGCACCTCGAACAACGGGCGGTCGAGGCTGGCCACCACCCGGTCTATCATCGTCGAGCTCACCAGTGTCTTGCCGACCGCGGCGTCTCCGGGCCAGCGGTCGCGGTGGGTCAGCAGATACTCGATCGCCACGCTGAGGAAGGCGTTGGGCGCGAGCAGCCCCGCGTCGGGAGTGACGATGCCGTGCCGGTCGGCGTCCGCATCGTTGCCGGTGGCCACCCGGAACTCCGCGCGGCGTTCGATCAGCGACGCCATCGCGTACGCCGAGGAGCAGTCCATCCTGATCTTGCCGTCCCAGTCCAACGTCATGAAGCGCCAGGTCGGGTCGACCAGCGGGTTGACCACGGTGAGGTCGAGTCGGTGCCGCTCGGCGACCGCGCCCCAGTAGTCGACGCTGGCGCCGCCGAGCGGATCGGCGCCGATGTGGACTCCGGCCGACCTGACCGCATCGAGGTCCAGCGCCGACGGAAGATCGTCGACGTACGCGCCCATGAAGTCGTACGTCCCGGTCGTGTCCGCGGCCAACGCCCTCGCCAGCGGGATACGCCTGACCTGCTTGAGCCCGTCGCGCAGCGCGTCGTTGGCGGCGTCCTGGATCGTGCTGGTGATGTCGCTGCCGGCCGGTCCACCGTCGGGCGGGTTGTACTTGAACCCGCCGTCGGCCGGGGGATTGTGCGACGGCGTGATCACCACGCCGTCGGCAAGCCCGGACCTTCGCTCGTTGTTGTACGTCAAGATCGCGTGGGACAGCGCAGGAGTCGGCGTATACCGGTCCCGGCTGTCGACGAGTACCCGCACGTCGTTTGCGGCGAAGACCTCGAGCGCCGTCACCCAGGCCGGCTCGGAAAGCGCGTGGGTGTCCTTGGCGAGGTACAGGGGACCGTCGATGCCCTGGCCCTTGCGGTAGTCGCATATCGCCTGGCTGGTCGCCGCGATGTGGTCATCGTTGAACGCGTTCGCCAGCGAGGAGCCGCGGTGTCCGGAGGTGCCGAAGCTGACCTGCTCGGTCTCCTCGGTGGGGTCTGGATGGCCGGAGTAGTACGCGGTCACCAGCCGGGCGACGTCAACCAGGTCATCGGGCCGCGCCTGCTGGCCGGCCCGCTCGTGTACCGACATGTGGACCTCCGATGTTTTGGCGGCGATGGGCTCAACCCGCGCCGGTCAGGCTGTCACCGTCTGCCCCTTGCCGATGACGACGATGCCCGCGTCGGAGACGGTGTAGAGCTCCCGGTCCCGGTCGAGGTTGATGCCGATCTGGGCGCCCTCCGGCACGATGACGTTCTTGTCGATGATCGCGTTGTGCACGACCGCCCGGCGACCGACATCGACCCCCTGCATCAGGACCGAGCCGGCCACACTGGCCCAGGAGTGGACGTGTACGCCGGGGGAGAGCACCGAGTCGTTGACGGTGGCTCCGGAGATGATCACCCCCGGCGAGACCATCGAGTCCAGCGCCTTGCCGGCTCGCCGCTTGGAGCCGTGCACGAACTTGGCCGGTGGCCAGGGGTCGTGGTCGGTGAAGATCGGCCAGTCACGGTTGTACAGGTTGAACACCGGGTGGATCGAGATCAGGTCCATGTGCCCGTCGTAGAACGCGTCCAGCGTCCCGACGTCACGCCAGTACCCGCGGTCGCGGTCGGTCGCTCCGGGAACCTCGTTGTCGCGGAAGTCGTAGACCTGGGCCTCTCCGCGCGACACCATCATCGGCACGATGTCGCCGCCCATGTCGTGTCGGCTGCTCTCGTCCTCCGCGTCGCGGCGGACGGCATCCACCAGGGCATCGGTGGTGAAGACGTAGTTGCCCATCGACGCGAAGATCTCATCTGGCGAGTCGGGGAGACCGCGAGCGTTCTTGGGCTTCTCGTGGAAGGCCTGGATTCGCTTGCCGTCGTTACCGACCTCGATCACGCCGAACTGGTCCGCGCTCGAGAGCGGCTGGCGGATACCGGCCACCGTCACGCTCGCGCCCGAGTCGATGTGGCGCTCGACCATCTGCTGCGGGTCCATCCGGTAGATGTGGTCGGCTCCGAACACGATGACGTAGTCGGGAACCTCGTCGTGGATCAGGTTCAGGCTCTGGTAGATGGCATCGGCGGACCCGGCGAACCAGCGGGGTCCGAGTCGCTGTTGCGCGGGGACGGGCGTCACGTAGTTGCCGAGCAGCGTCGACATGCGCCAGGTCTTGCTGATGTGCCGGTCGAGTGAGTGGCTCTTGTACTGCGTCAGGACCACGATCTGGCGGTACTGACCGTTCACCAGGTTCGACAGCACGAAGTCGACCATCCGGTAGATGCCCCCGAACGGGACCGCAGGCTTCGCCCGGTCGGCCGTCAGAGGCATCAGACGTTTGCCCTCGCCACCGGCAAGGACGATCGCGAGCACCTTTGTCGTCACGGTCTTGAACGTAGCGACCCGCTGCGCTCGACACCACCTGAGTCGGCCGTGGGACTAGTCTGCGCTCATGATCGACAGCAGCGGCCGTCTGCGTGTGGACCTGCTGACCCGTGAGTACCCCCCGGAGGTCTACGGCGGTGCGGGCGTGCACGTCGAGTACCTCGCCCGCGAGCTGCGGCCGCTGGCCGACGTCCGGGTCCACTGCTTCGGCGAACGCCGGGACGAGCCGGGCGTGACCGCGTACTCCGATCCACCGGGGCTCAGAGCCGCCAACCAGGCGCTGCGCACGATGGGCGTCGACCTGGAGATGGCCGACGGCTGTGCCGGGACCGATGTCGTGCACAGTCATACCTGGTACGCCAACCTCGCCGGCCACGTTGCCAAGCTGCTGCACGACGTCCCCCATGTGGTCTCGACGCACAGCCTCGAACCGCTGCGGCCGTGGAAGGCCGAGCAGCTCGCCGGCGGGTACGCGCTGTCGTCGTGGTGCGAGAAGACGGCGCTGGAGTCCGCGGACGCGGTCATCGCCGTGTCGGCCGGGATGCGTCAGGACGTCCTGCGTGCGTACCCGGACGTCGACCCTGGTCGGGTCTCGGTGGTGCACAACGGCATCGACACCGAGGAGTACGCCCCGGATCCTGGCACCGATGTGCTCGACCGGATCGGCATCGACCCCGGTCGCCCGAGCGTCACCTTCGTCGGGAGGATCACCCGGCAGAAGGGGCTGCCGTACCTGCTCCGGGCCGCTCGCGTGTTCCCGCCGGAGGCTCAGCTGGTGCTGCTGGCGGGCAGCCCGGACACCCCCGAGATCTCGGCTGAGGTCACCACGCTGATGGAGGAGCTGCGAGCCCTGCGCGGCGGAGTCGTGTGGGTTCCGGAGATGCTGCCCAAGCCCGAGGTCATCCAGGTGCTCAGCCACACAACGGTGTTCGTCTGCCCGTCCATCTACGAGCCGATGGGGATCGTCAACCTCGAGGCGATGGCCTGCGAGGCGGCGGTGGTGGCCACCGCCACCGGCGGGATCCCGGAGGTCGTCGACGACGGCGAGACAGGCCTCCTCGTTCCCATCGAGCAGAGCGACGACGGCTCGGGCACCCCGGTTGACCCGCGGCGGTTCGTGGCCGATCTCGCCGGTGCGGTGAACGCGCTGCTCGCCGACCCCGAGCGGGCGGGCCGAATGGGTCGCGCGGGACGGGCTCGCGCCGTCGAGCACTTCTCCTGGCCGGGGATCGCCCGCCGCACGATGGAGATCTACCGGTCCGCGCGCACCGCGGTGTAGTTACACTCCGTATGGCTGGCAACCGAACGTGGTCCCCCCGCGTCTGAGCGGTACCAGCTCTGACACGGAGGACTCATGAACCGCGGCCATCGCCGTCCCAGCACCTCGATCTTCGCGGCCCTGACCGCCGTCAGCCTGTGTGCCCTCAGCCTGCTCGCCGGGCCGGCGTCCGCCCGGCTGGGTGGTGGCACGACTCGAACAGCGACGGCCGCGCCGGTCCGTCCGATGATCAAGCTGGTGTCGGCGACCCACAGGGTCTCGATCCAGCGGTACAGCCACCGCGTCTACCTCGACCTCGGGACGTACCTGGTGGCCGGTGACCAGCCGTTCGAGATCCGGGCGACCCGGTCGTCGTACTCACAGCCGATCGTCGCCAGCCAGGTGCTGCCCGGCGGGGACGTGCAGCTGCCGCCCGGCCTGCTGCGTGACTTCTCCGGCTTCCCGGGCTTCTTCCGCATCAGCCTCAGGGACCACTCGGGTGCGCTCGTCCTGAACCGTCACCAGAGCTTCTGTCCGAACGGGGACGCTGCGCGGATCCGGCCCGGAGCGTCCGGCACCTCGGCTTATCCGTTCGACTGCCCGACCGGCCCGTTCACGCTGGGGTCGGTGTGGGGGATCCAGGCCGGGTGGGGCGTCTCGACGATGAACTGGAACGCCAGGCCCGCCAGGCTGAAGCTCGGCACGTACACCGCGACCGTCGCGATCGCACCGGTCTATCGCAACCTGTTCGACATCGCCGGCCCCGATGCGCGGGCGACGGTGAACCTCCGGGTCGTCAGGGGCGACAACGGGTGTGCAGCGGGGTGTCTGCTCCCTCGGTCGGAGCGCGGCGGTTCGGTCTCGTACCAGCCACGCGCCAGCGAGCCGACCGGGCGGGCCATGGTCCCGGCCGGCGCGCCGCTTCCCGACCTGCGGGCGCTCCCGGCGTACGGGATCCAGATCGTGCACGGCAACTTCCTGGCGTTCTCCGCGACTGTCTGGAACGGCGGGCCCTCACCCCTCGTGGTCGACGGCTTCCGCCGACCGCACCGGGCGATGATGCACGCCTACCAGTACTTCTACGACGCCGACGGCAACGAGGTGGGCCATGCCCCGGCGGGGACGATGGAGTGGGATCCGAGGCCGGGCCACATGCACTGGCACTTCACCGACTTCGCCCGCTACCGGTTGCTGGACGCGGACAAGTCGGCGGTGGTACGCAGCCGCAAGGAAGCCTTCTGCCTGGCGGCCACCGACGCGGTCGACTACACCGTGCCCGACGCCGACTGGCGCCCGTACAACACCGACCTGCAGACCGCGTGCGGAGCACACACCGCGATCTCCGTGCGCGAGGTGCTGACGACGGGCTCCGGGGACACGTACGGCCAGTGGCGTCCCGGCCAGTCGCTGAAGCTGACCGACCTGCCGAACGGCAAGTACTTCATCGAGGTCGCGGCCAACCCCTTCGATCGCCTGCACGAGACCAGTACCGACAACAACGTGGCCTACCGGAAGGTGTGGATCGGAGGGGTCCCCGGTGCGCGTACCGTCCGGGTCCCGCCGGTCGGGCTGATCGACGCGCCCTGAGCCCCGCAGTCCCGCGCTTGCGTCATGCTCCCAGAGACAGCACGGAGGCTCATAGCCCTCGCGGTGCATGACGCAAGCGGGTCAGAGCCAGTCCCGGCGCCGGAAGGCGACATAGAGCGCCACCGACAGCACGACGATGAGCAGGCTCGACGCGACGAAGCCGCTGTGATGGGCGAAGCCGGGGAACGGGATGTTCTGGCCGTAGTACCCCGTGACCGCGGTGGGCACCGCGATGATGGCGGCCCAGCTCGTCACCTGCTTGGTGATGACGTTGAGCCGGTTCCCCTGGATGGTCAGGTTGGTCTCGAGGATCGTCGTGACGAGATCACGCAGGGACTCCGTCCATTCGGTCGCACGGAGCACGTGGTCGTAGACGTCCTCGAAGTACGGGCGCATCTGGTCGGACGCGATGTCGAAGTCCCGACGCATCAGCGTGTTGACGACCTCGCGCATCGGCAGGACGACACGGCGCAACGTGACCAGGCTCTTGCGCAGCGCGAAGCTGCGGCGCTGGACGTCGATGTTGCGGGACTTGTCATCGAAAAGCAGATCCTCGAGCTGCTCGATCTGGTCATCGAGGACCTGCACGGCGTCGAAGTGGCCGTCGACAACCAGGTCGATGAGCCCGTACAGCAGGAATCCCACGCCGTATCTGGTGAGATCGGACGATGCGTCCCATCGCTCGGTGAGGGTGACGATGTCGAAGGTGTCGTCCTTGCGGACCGTCACCAGCGCCTTCGGGGTGATGAACACCGCGAGCTCGCTGTGCCGCAACTCCCCGGTGTCCGGGTTCATGTCGACGGCGTACAGGCTGAGGAAGGCATGGGACGCGTACCGGTCGAGCTTGGGCCGCTGGTGTGACTCGATGGCATCCTCGACGGCCAGCTCGTGCAGTCCGAGCTCCTCGCCCACCATCTCGATGTCGGCGACGGTGGGACCGCAGAGATCGACCCAGACCACGGTGTCGGGTTGGCCCACGTAGTCCGACACGTCGTCGACGGGGAACCCGGTCTTCGTCAGGCGTCCGTCCTGGTACAGACGGGTCTGAGCAACGCAGCTTATCGAGGTGTCAATGGCCACCCCACCATGATCCGACCTGCGCGCCGCGAGCGCGGCAGCGGCCCGCCATGCTCGGGTCAAACTCCGCCGGGGATCTCCTCGCCCGCCTTCAGTACGCGAGATGTCTGCGAGATCGTCTTGGGATACTTCAAGCCGGAACCGGTGTTGAGCACCACGATCTCCTCTGCTGCATCGAGCCAGCCCGATGATCGAAGCCGTCGTACGGCTGCCAGCGCAGCGGCGCCCTCCGGGCAGACGAACAGGCCCTCCAGCCCGGCGCAGCGCCGGACCTCGTGCAGGATCTCCTCGTCGTCGACCGCGACCGCGGTCCCCCCGGTGGCCCGGACCGCCTGGAGGATGAGGGAGTCCCCCAACGGAGCGGGGACCGTGATCCCGAAGGCGATCGTCACCGGATCGACCCACGGGTCACACGTGGTTGCGCCGGCCTCGAACGCCTTCACGACCGGGGCACAGCCGGTGGACTGGGCGGCAACGAGTCGGGGCAGCCTGGGCCCGATCCAGCCGAGGTCGATCAGCTCGAGGAGCGCCTTGTAGATGCCGATCAACCCGACCCCGCCTCCGGTCGGATACACGATGACGTCGGGCGCCCGCCAGCCCAGCTGCTCGACGATCTCGATCCCCATGGTCTTCTTGCCCTCCAGCCGGTACGGCTCCTTCAGCGTCGCGACCTGCTGGAAATCGCGCCGTCGCTGCACGGCACTGGCGATCATCTGTCCGCACTCACCGATGTGGCCGTCCACGACGTACAGCTCTGCGCCGGCCGCCAGGCACTCCCGCCGGGTCACATCGGGTGCACCTCGCGGCATCGCGATGAGGCTGCGGATCCCGGCGCGCGCCGCGTATGCCGCCCAGGAGGCGCCCGCGTTGCCGTTGGTCGGCATCGCCACTCCGGTGACGCCCAGCTCCCCGGCCCGGGAAACGCCGACCGCGGCGCCGCGGGCCTTGAAGCTCCCGGTAGGCAGCAGGCCCTCGTCCTTGACCAGCAGCCGCTCCAGGCCGTACGCCGCGCCGAGTCTCGGCAGGCCGAACAGCGGGGTCAGGCCCTCGCCGAGCGAGACCACCCCATCGGGGTGGCGCACCGGCAGCAGCTCGTGGTACCGCCACAGCGTCGGCTCGCGCCGGGAGATGTCGTCGGGAGTCACCGCAGCGGCGACCGCGGCCAGGTCGTAGCGGGCGAGCAGCGGTGAGCCGCAGTCGCAGAGACCTTGGATGAGGTCCGCGTCGTGCGGTTTCCCGCACCGGGAGCACTCGAGGTGGCTGAGGTGGGAGTGGCTGAGATGGGAGCGGGCGGTGCTCAACCGGGGGCCCTGTCGCAGGACTCCGCGGTACGCACGCGAAGGTCCTCGACCACCGCCCGGATGCTGCCCGAGGCGGCGAACACACCACGCTGCCGGGCCGCTCCCGTACCTCTGCTCAGCACCTGGTCGACGAGCTCGGCCATGGCGTCGGTCTCCCCGGCCTCGTCCACGGCCTCCCGAATGTGCGCGAGCAGTGACTTCACCACCGTCGCCGCCGGCGCCGGGCGACGAGTCGTCGGGTCGATGAGCTCGCCGGACAGACCGTCGCGCCCCGCCCGCCAGGTGGCGGCGCGGAGCAGCTCGGTGCGCCAGGTGCCCGTCTCTTCGGCGGCACGCCATGACCGGGCAGCGGTCTCGACCAGCCCACGGGCGAGGACGGCCACGACGAGCGCGTCCTCGATCTCGGTGCAGACATCGGCGACGCGGATCTCCAGCGTGGGGTAGGACACGGCCGGTCGGGCGTCGAAATAGAGCATCCCGCGATCCATCGCCGCACCGGAGGCGACCAGGTCCTCGACCGCGGCGGAATAGCCGGCGGCGGACCCGAACGGCTCCACCTGCCCCGCGGACGGCCACCGGGTCCACATCTGCGACCGCCAGCTCTCGTACCCGGTGTCGGCTCCCTGATAGAACGGCGAGTTGGCACTCAATGCGAGCAGCACCGGCAGCCAGGGACGGATCCGGTCCAGCACCGCCACTGCCTCGTCGTCGGAGTCGACGTCGACGTGGACGTGCATGCCGCACGTCATCGCCTGCCGGGCGACGTCACCGAACCGGTGGACCATCTCCTCGTAACGGGCCTTCGGGGTCACATCGGCCTGCTCGTCCAGCTGGACGGGCACGGCCACCGCCACCGCGGCCGCTCCGGCGGCGGCCGCCGCATCGACCGCCGCACGGCGCGCGCTGCAGATCTCGCGCCGCAGATCCGCGAGGGTCCGGCACGGTACGGTGCCCGTCTCCAGCTGCTGCAGGAACAGCTCCTGCTCGACCTCGGGAACGTCCACCTCGGGGTCCCCGGAGCGGCCGGCATCCCGGGTCTCGTCCTGGGTCTGGCGTTCGACGTTCGTGTGATGGGCAAGCAGCGCGCGGTGCGAGCGGGCCGTCAGCGCCCCGCTGCCCGGGTCCATGAGCAGCAGCTCCTCCTCGACACCGACCCGACGCACGCTCACGCCGACTAGTCTGCCGTCCGGCCGCGACCCCGCCCCCGCCGGGCGGCTGTGCAGTCCGCCCGGCCTCCCAGCCGGAGTCTCATCGGGCGACTCCCACGTCGGCCAGCGGTTCTTCGGCTGACGCCGGCAACCGTAGGCTGAGCGAGTGCAGGCATCCGACGTCCGTCGCGTCCGGCTCGGTACGTTCGTCCGGCCGGGTGAAGAAACCAGTGACGGCAATCCGCGCGTCGAGGTCGTCAATGGATACGTACTCCGTCACCCAGGCGGGATCGTGCTCGTCGACACCGGCATCGGCGTGACCGATGACGAGACCGAGGCGTGGTACCGGCCGGTGCGGGTACCGCTCGCCGACGCGCTGGCCACTGCGGCTGCCGACCTGGAACGCGTACACCTCGTCGTGAACTGCCATCTGCACTTCGACCACTGCGGCGGCAACCCCGCGCTGGCCGGGCGTCCCGTGGTCACCCAGCGCACGGAGCTCCAGGCGGCCCGGGCAACCGGCTACACGGCCCCGGCCCTGGTCGACTTCGCCGGAGCTCGGTACGAGGAACTGGACGGCGAGGCGGAGGTGATGGCCGGCCTCATCGTCGTCCCGACGCCCGGTCACACCGCCGGTCACCAGTCTGTGGTGGTGCGCTGCGACGACGGCACGGTCGTCGTGGCCGGCCAGTCCCACGACCATGCGGAGGGCTTCACCGGCGACGTCCTGGCTCAGCAGGCCCGCACCGAGGGCCGGGACGGCCTGCTGCCTGTCGCGCCGGCCTGGATCGAGCGGCTGCTCCGGTTCGACCCGCGGCGGGTCGTGTTCGCCCACGACGACGCCGTTCTGGGAGTCGGCCGGGTAGAACTTCTCGCAACTCGCAAGCGTGGTGGTGGCATGATCGGGAGCCCAGCCGACTGACAGCAGGGAGCCCATGACGTTCCGCCTCGTCTCCCGCCGGACGGCGGCCGCGATCCTCTCCGCGGGCGTGCTCGTGACCGGGGCGTGTGCGGGGTCCGATGGTGACTCGAGCCAGGCGCTGCGGGGACCACATGGTCAGGGCATCGGCGACCCGTACTACCCCGACGACGGCAACCGCGGCTACGACGTCAAGGCCTACCACGTCAGCCTGAGCTACTACCGGTCGAACCAGCACATAGCGGCGACGACGTTGATTGTGTCGAAGGCCACGGCCAGGCTGGCGAAGTTCGACCTCGACCTGCTCGGCCTGCACGTGCTCATGGTCACGGTCGACGGCCGCCCGGCCAGGTTCAGCCGCGCGTATGCACACGAGCTCGTCATCACGCCGGCTCGGCCGGTCCGAAAGCAGCATCGGTTCCTCGTGCGCGTGCAGTACGAGGGGAAGCCCGGCAGCGACCGCTCCACCGAGGTACTGAGCGGCTGGTTCGACGCGAGGACGACCGGTGCCGGGTTCATCGCCGGCGAGCCCCACTCGTGCACGCTGTGGTACCCCTGCAACGACCACCCGACCGACAAGGCGCGGTTCAGCGTGACCGCGACGGTGCCGCGGCCGCTTGCAGTGATCTCCAACGGCAGCGAGCTGAAGACGACCGCGAGCACCCGCCCCGACGGTACGCGGGTCCGGACCTTTCGGTGGAGGCTCCGGGAGGCAACCGCGACCTACCTGACGACGATCTACATCGACAAGCTGACCTTCGACCGCTCGGTGCTCCCGAACGGGATTCCGGTCGTGTCCGCGTACGGTCCTCGCCCGGGAGCAGCGCCGGCGCGCGAGGCGAGGCTGCCGCAGGTCCTGCACCTGTTGGCGCGGCGCTGGGGACCCTATCCGGCGCCGGCCGCGGGTGGCATCTTCGTCAGCGGCTCAGTGCCCTTCTCGCTGGAGACTTTCACCCGTCCGCTCTACACCCAGGGAGCGGCGATCCCCACGATCGTGCACGAGAACGCGCACCAGTGGTGGGGCGACAACGTCTCGGTGAGGCGGTGGCGCGATGTGTGCCTCAACGAGTGCCTCGCGTCGTACTCGCAGTGGCTCTGGTCAGAGCGCAACGGCCGCAACCTCGACCGGAAGTACCGCCGAGGGGTCTCAGGTCAGCCGGGCTGGCTGACGACACCGATCTACGACATGGGGGCGGGTCACGAGTTCGACGGCGCGGGGGTCTACCTCAAGGGTGCGTTCTTCGTGCACGCCCTGCGCAACAAGATCGGCGATGCGGCGTTCTTCAAGGCGATGAAGGGCATTCAGCGCGACCGGGCCGGTGGGAACATGTCGATGATCGGCCTCCGCAACACGCTCGAGCGACGGACCGGGGTCGACCTGACGAGCTTCTGGAACGACTGGGTGCTGCACGCTCGGTTCCCGTCGCACGCCAACCTCTACCCGGGAGACCTCTGACCCCGGCGCGACCGCGTTGCATGACGTTACGGGAGTCAGGAGGCCTACCCCATGGTTTTGCGCACTAGGTCGTCACCGCGGCGAACATCCGTGACCAACAACCGCGCAATTCCCACTCCTTGCCGGGTTCGATCGGAGGACTCAGGTGGGGTGGACGACGATCGCGTACGAGCCGAGGTCGAGCAGGCGCGACCCGGCGACCTCGTCGGTCTCGGTGAGCACGGACACGATCGAGCCGTCGGCGAGGTCGAAGTCGATGTCCTGGACGCTGCCGAGCTCGACACCCTCGGTGGTGAGCACCCGCTTGCCGATCGCGTCGTGTTGTTTGTCGGACAGGCGGGCCAGATCGCCGGTGGCGACCGTGATCACCGAGCCGGCCTCGACCGTGATCGCATCGCGACCGAACGCGGTCATGTCCTCCCAGGTGAGCAGGCTGCCCTCGCCGGGGGTCTTTCGCAGCTGCAGCGCGACCACCCGAGCTGCCGGTACGTCGACGACGAGGCTCTTGACCCGGCCCACCGTGACGGCCTCGCTGGTGCTCATCACGCGATGCCCCTTGGCCTCGGAGAACCTCACGGCTCGCCGCCTCCAGCCGCCAGCCGGTCCCGGAACTCGTGTACCGCCGCGCCGAAACCGGCCAGGTCGTCGGAGACGAACTCGGTCGCGGCCGCGGGCACGATCAGGGCCTCACCGGAGACGGCCAGCACGTCCGGCAGCGGGATCAGGACCCGCTTGTTGTCCCGCCCCAGCGCCTCGGTGGAGTCGACCTCATACCCGATCACGTCGGCGACGTCGCCGACCTCCAGGATGACATCGCTCACCGGGCCCAGGTCGATCCCGTCGTCGGTGATCACCCGCGATCCCATCACGTCACTCTCCCGGGCCTGCGCCGCCGCGATCACCGCCTCCCGGTCCTGCAGGACGGTCTCGTCGGCGATCATCACCGCGTGCGGGCCGAAGGCGTGCACGGCGGCCCAGGGCAGGGCCTCCCTCAGCGGGCCGGCGAGCAGTCCGCGCCCGGCCAGGGTGAAGCCGCCGACCGAGCCTCCGGTCCCCTCGAACACGATGTCCTTGACCTGGGCAACGTCGTCGCCGTGCAGCGTCACCACCGGCCGTTTCATCACCTCAGTGGCCCGCATCAGCAGGGTCATGGGCGTCTTCCGCGACGTCCGGGCCCGCCGGAGATGACTCCTCCGCTGCGACGGCGGGCCTGGACGTAGAGCACCAGACCCGCGAGCACCGCGAGCACGACCAGCACCAGCAGGACCCACATCCACCAGTCCATCTGCGTCCCTCCCGCCGGTCCGCACGGTCCGGTCGATCATTCCCCGGTAATTATGCAGGTGCAACCGCTGGTCGGGTCTCCTAGTAGTCTCGGGCAGGTTGCCGGCACCCATCAGCATCCCCGCAGCAGTGCGCGCTTCGCGAAGAGTCGAGGAGAACAGTCAATGCGGCTCAAGGACCGCCTGGCGGGATCCCGCGTGCTGGTCACCGGGGTCACCGGGTTCGTCGGCGAGGCGCTGCTCTACCGCATCCTGACCGAGCTGCCGGACACGCATGTCACGGTGCTGGTACGCCCCAAGGGCGACGCGCGGGGGCAGGACCGGCTGGCCGAGATGGTGGCCAAGCCCATCTTCGCCGCCGCCCGGGACGCCGCCGGCGGTGCCGCCGCCCTGCTGGAGAGTCGGGTACGCGTGCTCGAGGGTGACCTCGCCGACGTGCCTGAGCTGCCGGCCGACCTCGATGTCGTGGTGCACTGCGCCGGCGACGTATCGTTCGACCCGCCGATCCAGGACGCGTTCACCGTCAACGTGCACGGCACCGAGAACCTCCTCAGGCGGGTGGCAGAGCTCCCGACCGGTGTCCGCTACGTCCACGTGTCCACCGCGTACGTGGCCGGCCGCAGGCGCGGCGCGGTGCCCGAACATGCCGTCGACCACGACGTCGACCGGCACGCCGAGGCGCGCTTCGCCGCCGCGCTGGGCGACCGGATCGAGGAGGAGTCGCGCAAGCCCGACCTGCTGGCGAAGCTCCGGGCCAAGGCCGAACGCGAGCACCTGCGCGCCGGTTTCCTCACCGCCGCCACCGACACCGAGCGACGCCGCACGGACTGGGTGAAGGAGCAGCTTGTCAAGGCGGGCTCGGAGCGGGCCCGCAGTCTCGGCTGGACAGACGTCTACACGTTCACCAAGGCCATGGGGGAGCGTGTCGTCGAGGGGTACGCGTCATCCGTGCCCTGCTCGATCGTGCGGCCGAGCATCATCGAGTCCGCGCTGCGCATCCCGTACCCGGGGTGGATCGAAGGCTTCAAGATGGCGGAGCCGCTGATCATGTCGTTCGGACGTGGTGAGCTCCCGGAGTTCCCGGCCGCCCCCGATTCCGTGGTGGACATCGTGCCGGTGGACAAGGTGGCGGGCGCGATCATCGCGGTGATGGCGACCACGCCTCCAGCGGGTGAGGCCCGCTACTACCACATCAGCTCCGGTGCCAGGAATCCCCTCAACTTCCAGAACCTCTACGAGATCGTCCGGGGCTACTTCGAGCGGCATCCCTTCGACGTCGGTGACCGGGGCGCTGTCCGGCTGCCGTCCTGGCGACTGCCGGGAGGCGAGCGCGTCGAGCGGCTGCTCGTCACCAGCGAGCGCGCCAACAAGGCCGCCGACTACCTCGTCACACACGTCCCGCGGGGTGAGCGCACCCGTGAGCTCGCCCGCCGCATCGACCGCCACCAGAGGCGGCTGGACTTCCTGCGCCGCTACATCGAGCTGTACCGGGAGTACGCCCGGGCCGAGCTGCGCTTCATCGACAACGCGACCCTCGCCCTGCACGAGAACCTGGACGACGCCGACCTCGAGCGCCTCGGGTTCGACACTGCGGACTATGACTGGGGCTACTACCTCGGCGAGGTGCACTGCCCTGCCGTCACCGCACCGGTGCGCCGGCTCGACGTCGCCCGCCGAATGCGCGACCGGGTGGGGCCGCGGCCGCCGCGCCCTCTGACCGAGTCGGCGAAGGTGCTGGCCGCGTTCGACATGGACGGCACGCTGCTCTCGTCGAACGTGATCGAGACCTACCTGTGGATGCGGCTGCCCGACCTCGATCCGGCCTCCCGATTCGGTGAGGTCGCGAAGGTCCTCGGCCGGCTGCCGGGATACGTCGGCTCCGAGCGGCGCGACCGGGGCAGCTTCCTGCGGTCGGTCTACCGCCAGTACGCCGGGGCCGACCTGGCCGAGCTGGAGGCGCTGGCCGACGACGTACTCGCCACGCACGTGCTCGAACGCCTCTCCCCGCAGGCGGTGCGCAAGGTACGGGAGCATCGGGCGGCCGGTCATCACACCGTCCTCGTCACCGGTGCCATCCGGCCGCTGACCCGTCCGCTGCGGCCGCTGTTCGACACGATCGTGGCCGCCGACCTCGCGACCGACGCGCGCGGACGTTGCACCGGCCATCTGGAGTCTTCCCCGATGGTGGGCGAGGCCCGCGCCGCGTGGTTGCGGCACTACGCGTCCCAGCAGGGCTTCGACCTCGCGTCGTCGTACGCCTACGCCGACTCGCACTCCGACCTGCCACTGTTGCGCGCGGTCGGCATACCGGTGGCGGTGAGCCCCGACGTGCCGCTGCAACGGGCCGCGAAGAGACACAAATGGCAGATCGTGGGCTGGGCTGACACGTCCGCGGCTCCCAGGGTGCTCCTCCCTGAGGGAAGGCCACAATGATTCTCGCGCTGGAGATGTACCGGTCGTTGCCGCGGTTCATCGCGTCACGGGCGCTCGGCTCCCGGATGCCGGGAGGTTTCACCGTACCGACCGCGCCGCTGCGGCTGGTCAACCGCGAGGAGCCCCGACCCGCGCACAGCGGGTGGGCACGAGTGCGGACCCGGCTGGCCGGCATCTGCGGGTCCGACCTGGGTGCCATCACCGGATCCACCAGCCTGTACTTCTCGGCGCTGGTGTCGATGCCGTTCGTTCCGGGCCACGAGGTGGTGGGCGAGCTGCTCGACGAATGCGACGACCTGCCGGTGGGCACCCGCGTCGTGCTCGATCCGGTGCTGTCGTGTGCCGCACGGGGAGTCGAGCCCTGCACCGGATGCGCCGCCGGCGCCACCAACCGATGCGACCGGATCACCGTGGGGCACGTCTCCCCGGGGCTGCAGACCGGCTACTGCGCCGACACCGGCGGCGGCTGGAGCGGTGTGCTGATGGCTCACCGCAGCCAGCTGCACGCGGTCCCGGACGGCATGAGCGACGAGCGGGCCGTGCTGGTGGAACCGCTGGCCTGCGCGGTCCACACCGCACTGCGCGCGGGCGTGCACGCAGGCGACAACGTTCTCGTCTCGGGCGCCGGGGCGGTCGGCCTGTTCGTGACGCTCGCACTGCGCGAGCTGACCGCCGCGGGGCGCGTCACGGTTGTCGCCAAGCACCTGCGCCAACGGGAGCTGGCGCAGGCCTTCGGTGCCACCGAGGTGGTCGCGCCGTCGGAGGTGTTCCAGGGAATCCGGCGCCGGACCAGGGCCTTCGCGCTGACGCCGGACTACAACAGCCCGTTCCTGCTCGGCGGAGTCGACATCGCCATCGACGCGGTGGGGAGCAAGCAGTCGCTGGAGACGTCGTTGCGCGCGACCCGTGCCGGAGGCCGGGTGGTGCTCTCCGGGATGCCGGGGCCGGGCGTCGACCTCTCACCGGTGTGGTTCCGCGAGCTCGAAGTGATCGGGTCGTACGCCTCGGCCGCTCGCGAGCCGGCCGCCGGCGAGCGGCCGGCCTTCGACGTCGCGATGGAGCTGGCCGCCTCCGCTCCGCTCGACGGCGTGGTCGCCGCGACATACCCCCTCAACGGCTGGCGCGAAGCGCTCGACCATGCACAGACGGCAGGTCGCCTCGGCTCGGTCAAGGTGGCCTTCGACCCAAGGAGAAGCGCGTGAGCCGCCCCGGGTTCGTACTCGAAGTCGACGACCGCACACCGCCGCTCGTGGTGCACCAGGGCGAGGGGTTCCGCCTGGAGCATTTCCCCGCCGGCACCCGCGTCATCTACCCGCCGGAGTCACTGCCGGGCACCGACGACGTCGACGGCGCGATCCGCCACGCCCTCGCCAACCCCGAGGGGTCGGAGCCGCTGGCAGAGCTGCTCAAGCCCGGGATGCGGCTCACGATCGCGTTCGACGACATCTCGCTCCCGCTCCCTCCGATGCGCAAGCCGGACGTGCGTCAGCGCGTGCTCGAGCAGGTGCTCTCGATGGCTGCCGATGCCGGCGTCGACGACGTCGAGCTGATCTCCGCCAACTCGCTGCACCGGCGGCTCACACCGCACGAGCTGCGCGACATCGTCGGTGAGCGCGTCTACCGCTCGTTCTTCCCGGCCGGCCGGCTGACCAACCACGACGCCGAGGACGCGGACAACATGCTGCACATCGGTCTCACCGACCAGGGCGAGGATGTCGAGATCAACCGCCGCGCGGCCGAGTCGGACCTGCTGGTCTACGTCAACGTCAATCTGGTCGCGATGGACGGTGGCCACAAGTCGGTCCCGATCGGGCTGGCGTCCTACAGGAGCCTCAAGCACCACCACAACGTCAAGACCATGGTGCAATCCCATTCGTTCATGGACCCCGACAAGTCGCACCTGCATCACTCGGCGCAGCGGATGGGCCGCCTGCTGGCCGAGCACCTGAAGGTCTTCACCGTCGAGACCACGCTCAACAACGACGTTTTCCCCTCGCCGTACGACTTCCTGCTCAAGCGGGAGTGGGAGTGGGGCGTGCGCGACCAGGCGGCGATGCTCGCGGCCCGTCGCGGCCTGGCGCTGTCACCAGGCAGGCTGCGGCACCGGATGTTCCAGGACCTGCGCGCGCCGTACGGCATCACCGGGGTGCACGCCGGTGAGACCGAAGCGGTGCACCGCAAGACGCTGGCAACGGTGCACCGCCAGCAGATGGTCGAGGTGCAGGGCCAGTCCGACGTGATGGTGATGGGCGTGCCGTACCTCGGGCCGTACAACGTCAACTCGGTGATGAACCCCATCCTGGCCACCTGCAGCGGACTGGGGTACTACTTCAACTCCTACCGCGGCCAGCCGGTCGTACGTCGGGGTGGCGCGGTGATCCTCTACCATCCCGTGCCGCGTGCGTTCAGCCAGCTGCACCACCCGAGCTACATCGACTTCTTCGACGAGGTCCTCGCGGAGTCGACCGACCCCAGCGTGATCGAGGCGAAGTTCGAGCACGCCTACGCCACGGACCCGTGGTACATCCACCTGTATCGCACGTCGCACGCCTACCACGGCGTTCACCCGTTCTACATGTGGTACTGGGCCGCGCATGCGATGGACCACGTCGACGAGGTCGTGTGGGTGGGCGCGGACCGCTCCACCGTCGAACGGATGGGTTTCCGGGCCGCCTCCACTCTCGCCGACGCCCTGGAGATGGTGTCGACGACCGTCGGCCGCTCACCGTCGATCAGCTACCTGCACAACCCACCCCACCTTGTCGCGGACGTGCGCTGATGGGCGGTTTCTGGCGGGGCACGGTCGACGACGTCCAGACCGTCGCACGGGGGTGGCGGTGGGGACGCAGGCCGCTGGTGCCTCGGTCGGCGGAGCCGTACGCCCCGGAGGCATCCACCTCGGTGTTTCCCACGACGTGGGCCCGCGGCAGACCGGCGCGTGCGCTGCGCGAGGTCGTCCAGGTCGGCGGCCTGACGCCGCTATTGCGCGCGGAGGTCAGCCCGCACGTCACGGGTCTGGAGCGACTGATGCAAGTCGGTGGCCCGGTGCTGTTCGTGGCCAACCACTCCTCCCACCTCGACACTCCGCTGATCCTCTGCTCGCTGCCCGCCGCGTGGCGGCGGCGTACCGCTGTTGCCGCGGCGGCCGACTACTTCTTCGACACCTGGTGGCGTGCGACCGGATCGGCGATCCTCTTCAACACGTTCCCGATCGAACGGCGCGGCGGCAGCATGTCCACCACGCCGGCGGACCTGCTGGCCGACGGGTGGAGCGTGCTGGTGTTCCCCGAGGGCACCCGCTCAGCCGACGGATGGGTGGGCCGGTTCCGGCTCGGTGCAGCGGCGCTGGCGGTCGAGAACCGGGTACCGGTGGTGCCGGTGTCGATCCGGGGGTCCTACGCGGCGATGCCCCGTGGCCGTGGCTGGCCGCGCCCTGGCAGGATGCCGGTCTCGGTTCGGTTCGGTGATCCGCTGAGCTGTGGTGCCGGGGAGAGCGTCCGCGACTTCGGTGTACGGATTCACGGGGCCGTCTCTCAGTTGCTCGACGAGGATGCCAGCACCTGGTGGGACGCGCGGCGCCGGGCCGCGAACGGTGCCACGCCCGACGCCTCTGGTCCCGCGGTGGCCGGCTGGCGGCGGGTCTGGGCGCAGACCGCGCCGCCGGTCGTGACAGACCGGCAACCGGTCTGGCGCCGCTGAGCGAAACCCGTCAGGTCAGCCCGCGCAGCACCAGATCGAGCAGCGCGCGGTAGGTCGCCACCGGGTCCGGCGTCAGGATCAGCCCCTTCAGCTCCAGTGCCACCGCTCCGTGCACCGTGCTCCAGATCTGCTGGGCCAGCTCCTGGGGCTCGCCGGGCCGGATCAGCCCGGCGCCCATTGTCGTCGCCACGATGCCGACGAGCTCCCCGAACGCTGCCCCGGCGTGCTCCTGGACCACTGGCGACTCACCTTCGCGCGGGATCGCACCCTCGAACATCACCGCGTAGTGATGCGGGTTGGCCAGCGCGAACTCGCGATACCGGATACCGGAGGAACGCAGCTCCTCCAGCGGGTCCTGGCCGCCGCCGCGCGGGGCCACCGCGGCCCGGAGCCCGTCGAAGCCGCGCACCAGCAGGGCGTCGACGAGACCCTCCTTGCCACCGAAGTGGTTGTAGACGCCCATCGGGGCAACCGACGCCTCCGCGGCCACCGCGCGCACCGTCACCGCCGAGGGTCCGTCGCGCACCAGCACGACCTCGGCCGCGTCGACCAGTGCCTGGCTGACGTCCTGGCTGGGAGTACGCCCCCGGGCGGGAACCGGGGCATTCTGCGCTGTCACCCCGTCATCCTGGCATCCCGTCATCCTGGCATCTCGTCATCCTGGCGCAGATCTCCTTGACGCTTTGTAGTACGTTGTTCTACTGTACTAGAACAACGTTCTACAGGAGGGTCGATGACCGATTCACGCACCGCGGCGAACATTCACCGCCGGCGCTGGTGGATCCTGCTCGTGCTGTGCATGAGCGTGCTGCTGGTGACCGTGGACAACACCATCGTCAACGTGGCGCTGCCGACGATCAGTACCGAGCTCGCCGCCAGCACGCGCGACCTGCAATGGGTCGTCGACGCCTACACGCTGGTGTTCGCCGGCCTGCTGCTGATGGGCGGGAACCTCGGCGACCGGCTCGGGCGGCGCCGGATGCTCCAGGTGGGCCTCGTCCTGTTCGGTCTGACCTCGCTGGCGACGGCGCTGGCACAGACCACCACCCAGCTGATCGTGGGCCGCGCACTGATGGGCGTGGCGGCTGCGTTGATCTACCCCGCGACCCTCGCGCTGTTGTCCAACACGTTCACCTCGCCCCGGGAGCGGGCCACGGCTATCGGCATCTGGTCCGGCATCTCCGGCCTGGCGGTGGCGCTCGGCCCGGTAAGCGGTGGTCTGCTCCTCGAGCGGTTCTCCTGGAACGCGGTCTTCCTGGTGAACGTACCCGTCGTCGCCCTCGCGCTGGTTGCCGGCCGGGCCCTGCTGCCAGAGTTCCGTGACACCTCCGCCGGTCGGTACGACGTCGCGGGTGCGCTTCTGTCCGTCGGCGCGATCGGCTCACTGGTCTGGACCGTCATCGAGGCGCCGTCGCATGGCTGGACATCGACGACCACAGTGCTCGGGTTCCTGGCCTCCATGATGCTGATCGCCGGCTTCGTCGCCTGGGAGCTGCGGCGCCGCGATCCGCTGCTCGACGTCCGTCTGTTCGCGAATCCGCGGTTCAGCGCGGCCAGCGGTGCCATCGCACTGGCTTTCTTCGGCCTGTTCGGCTTCATCTTCATGATCACGCAGTACTTCCAGATGGTCCGCGGCTACGGGACTCTCGAGGCCGGCCTCGCAACACTCCCGTTCGCGATTGTGATCGGCGCGTTGTCCCCGGTTGCGATCCTTGCCATGAAGCGGGTCGGGACGACCCTGGTTGTGACCGCCGGACTCGCACTCATGAGCGTGGGGTTCCTGGTCGCCTCCGGCACGGATCTGCAGAGCGCGTACTGGGGCCGGGTGATCGTCTCGATGGTGCTGATGGCTGCCGGACTGGCGCTGACTGCGGGTCCGGCGACCGACGCGGTGATGGGCGCGCTGCCCCGCGCCACGGTCGGTGCCGGGTCGGCCGTCAACGACACGACCCGGGAGATCGGCGGTACCCTCGGCGTCGCCGTGGTCGGCTCGGTGATGAGCTCGCTGTACGGGCCGCGGGTGATCGACTCCCTGACCGCACTGGGGGTTCCCGCCGCCACCGCGCGGACGGCACAGGACTCGGTAGGCGGCGGGCTGTCGCTGGTCGGCGCGCTGCCGTCCGCCCTCCAGGGACCGGCGGGTCTGGCTGTACGGCAGGCATTCCTCGACGGCTTGTCGGCGGGTTCCCTGGTTGCCGCCGGTGCCACCGCGCTGGCCGCGGTCGCGACCCTGGTCCTCCTGCCGGCGCGCGGCGCAGCCGAAGCGGATGCCCCGGTGGTGCCGACCGACGGCCCCGTCGACCGCCAGCCGGGGGTTGAACTGGTGCCGCACTGCGGTCGAGGGTGAGCTCGGGGCAGGGACCGGCGCGATGTCGATAGCGTGTCCGGATGACGACAGTTCCCCGCGACCGACTGGCTCGGCTCCTCGCCCGGGAGCGAGCCGAGTTCACCGCCGGACACCCCCGCTCGATGCAGGTGCACGCGCAGGCGGGGCACCTGCTGGGGCGCGTACCGATGACGTGGATGAGCATGTGGACCGGCGGCTTCCCGGTCGCTTTCGACTCGGCGCGGGGCAACCGGATCATCGATGTCGACGGGTTGACCTACATCGACTTCGCGCTGGGCGACACCGCCGCGATGGCAGGACACTCGCCCGAACCGACGGTGCGCGCCGTGGAGGACCGCATCGCGACCCGCGGCGGGCTCACCACGATGCTGCCGACCGAGGATGCCGAATGGGTCGGCGCGGAACTGCACCGCAGGTTCGGCCTGCCGATCTGGTCGTTCACGCTCAGCGCCACCGACGCCAATCGATGGGCGGTACGCCTGGCCCGGCTCGTGACCGGCAGGCCGAAGCTGCTGGTGTTCTCGTACTGCTATCACGGGTCGGTCGACGAGAGCTTCGTGGTCGTCGGCCCGGACGGGACCGCGGTGAGCCGGCCGGGCAACGTCGGGCCGCCGGTGGACCCGACGACGACGACCCGGGTGGCGGAGTGGAACGACCTCGATGCCGTCGAGCGCGAGCTCGCGCGCGGAGACGTCGCGGCGATCCTCACCGAGCCGGCATTGACCAACATCGGCATCGTCCTGCCTGATCCCGGTTTCCTGGACGGTCTGCGCGCCCTGGCCACCAGGTACGGCGCGCTGCTGCTGATCGACGAGACGCACACGATCTCGGCCGGACCGGGAGGGATGACGCTACGCGACGGGCTGCGGCCCGATCTGTTCGTGATCGGCAAGGCCATCGGCGGTGGGATCCCCTGCGGCGCGTACGGCCTCAGTGACGAGGTGGCCGCGGCCGTGGCGCGTCAGGCCGACGCCGGCCACGCCGACATCGTTGACGTCGGGGGTGTGGGCGGCACCCTGGCCGGCAACGCGCTGTCCCTGGCCGCGATGCGGGCCACGCTCGGTGAGGTGCTGACCGAGGATGCGTTCAAGCACATGGTCGCGCTGGCGACCGACTACACCGAGCAGGTGCGCAAGGTCACCGAGTCAGCGGGCCTCGAGTGGTCCATCACACAGCTCGGTGCTCGCGCCGAGTACCGGTTCGTGTCGCCGGCTCCCCGCAGCGGCGGGGAGTCAGCCGCGGCGACGGACGAGGAGCTCGACGACTATATGCATCTGTACATGCTCAACAGGTCGATCATGATGACGCCGTTCCACAACATGGCACTGATGTGCCCGCAGACGTCGGCGGAGGACGTCACGCGGCATACCGAGGTCTTCACGGCAGCCATTGCGGAGCTGACCGGCGGTTGAAGCTGCGTGGACGCGGGACGCCGAGCCTTTCGTCGCCCTGAGCGCCAAGAGTCCCGAAACCCCGTCAGACACAGGTCCAGACGGTCTCGCCATCGACGACGTCCTCAGTGGGGCTCATGCCCAGGTGTCGGGCCACCGCCATCGAGGCGTGGTGTCCGGGATGGATGTTGGCGGTGAACCGGCCGACGCCCTGTCCGCGCAGCCAATCGACCACTGCTGCCGACGACTCGGTGGCGATCCCGGCACCCTGGGCGGTCGGGACGACCACCCAGGCCAGTTCCGCGATGAGTCCGTCGTCGTCACGCCTCAGCGTGGCCTGCACGGTGCCGATCAGCTCCGCGGCAGCGGTCCTTCGGCGGATGATCCAGTTGAGCCAGCCCTCCTGGTTGTCCGGCGAGTGGCCGACAGCCTGCAGAACGTACCTGCCGCGCAACTCGGCGACGGTCGCCGGGGCACCGCCGGTGAACGTATGCAGCGCGGGGTCTTCGAAGGCGGCCGCGGCCTGCTCGGCGTGTGTCTCGCGCAGCGGTTCCAGGACGAGTCGAGGCGTACCGATGACATCGGGAGCCGGCCATCCTCCCCCCGGCGGTCCGTGGTCGGTCAACTCAACCGCTCACCGCCGCTGGTCATCGTCGCACCCTCCCGACTGACGAGATCCATCTGTCGCTGGCTGCTGCGGCGCAGCGCATCGAGCTGCGCGGGCGTGAGCCGGTCGCAGACCCAGTCCCAGTGCAGCGACACCAGGTCGCCGACGGCTAGGCCCGCGCGCAGCGATCGACGCCCCGTCGACCACCGGACGGTCTCCTCGCGTTCGGCGCCGATGGCCAGAGCCTCGCCGTCCCAGGTCAGCGGCTGGGAGCGGACCAGGGCTCGCTCGGCGTCGAGGCCGATGACGGTGCCCCACCGGATCCGGCACTGGTCGAGGACGGAGAGCGGCACGTTGCTGCCGGTTCGCAGCAGGCCGAACCACGGGTAGACCGCGAAGACGTGGAAACTGTGGTGCGCGAGTGGCCGGCCCGCGGGGCCAACGCGGTCCCAGACTCCGCCGACCTGGCCGGCGAACTTCTCGCCCAGGGTCTCCAGGAACGCGGATGCGTCCACCCTGTCGAGCAGCTCGTTGCCGATCCAGTACGCCTCGACCACCCGGGCGTCGAGCGGGTCGTCGATCCCGGCTGCGGCGGAGATCGTCTGCAGGTACGGCCAGGCCCCGTCGAAGTTCCGGGCCCGGCGGACGATCTCCTCCTCGAGCCCGCCGGACGTGGCGTGCTCCAACAGCACCGAGGCGCCGTCCGGCCCGCAGTAGCCGAGCTCGTTGGGCGGGAACGCGTAGCGCGCGAACAACAGCGCGCCCTCGACGGTGCCGGGGGTCACCGGTGCCCCCGGCATGGTATTCCCATTCAGCAGATCCGGGCCCATTCAGCAGATCCGGGGGAGCTGCTCGCCCAACGGCAGGTCGACGACCCTGGTGCCGCCCAGTCCGGTCCGGGCGACGACCATGCCGGGGTGCTCGTCGACGCAGACGCCGATCAGCGCGGCGGACCTTCCGTACTCGTGGCCGCGCATCGCCTCGAGCACCCGGTCGACGTCGCCGGGGTCGACGAACGCCAGCAGCTTGCCCTCGTTGGCGACGTAGAGCGGGTCGAGTCCGAGCAGCCCGCAGGCGTCCTGGACGGGTTGGGGGATCGGCAGCTGGCGTTCGACCAGGCTGACCCCGATCTTGGACGCCTTCGCGATCTCATTGAGCGACGCCGCGACACCACCACGAGTCGGGTCACGGAGCACGTGGATGTCCGCGCCGGTCGCCAGCATCGTGGCGACGAGCCCGTTGAGAGGTGCGGTGTCGCTCTCGACCGCGGTGCCGAACTCCAGCCCCTCCCGGCAGCTCATCACCGCTACGCCGTGCACGCCGATGTCGCCGCTGACGATCACCGCGTCTCCCTTGCGGGCCCGGTCCGGACGGATGTCGGTCCCGGCCGCGAGCACCCCGATCCCGGCCGTGTTGACGAAGATGCTGTCGCCGTGTCCCGCGTCGACGACCTTCGTGTCCCCGGTGACGAGTCGCACACCGGCCGCCCGCGCAGCGGTCCCCAGCGCTTCGGCGACCCGGCCCAGCTCCGACAGCGCGGTGCCCTCCTCCAGGATGAAGGCGGTCGAGAGCGCGAGCGGCGTGGCCCCGGACATCGCCAGGTCGTTGACGGTGCCGTTGACCGCGAGGTCGCCGATGCTCCCACCGGGAAAGAACAGCGGTCTGACGACGTAGGAGTCGGTCGAGAACGCCAGCCGGGCGCCGGCGACCGACATGACGGCGGAGTCGCCCAGCTCGGCGTCGGCGGCCTCCCCGAAGGCAGGAAGGAAGAGGTGCTCGACCAGCTCGGCCGACATCGCCCCCCCGCCACCGTGTCCCATGACGATCGTCGGGGAGTCGCGAAGCGGCAGCGGGCAGACCCAGCCGTCGAAGCTGACCGGTTCGGCCTCAGGCATGCGCGGGTTCCACCAGTTCCAGCCGCCGGTACAGGTAGTACGCCGCACACGCGCCCTCCGACGAGACCATGGTGGCTCCCAGCGGGTTGCGGGGGGTGCACTCGCGGCCGAACGCCTCGCACTCGTGCGGCTTGATCAGGCCCTGAAGCACCTCGCCCGAGCGACAGATCGACGACTCGTCGGTGTGCATGGAAGCCACGTCGAACCGGTGCTCGGCATCGAAGTGGCGGTACGCCGGAGAGAGTCTCCATCCGCTCGCCGGGATCACGCCGATGCCGCGCCAGGCGCGGTCGGTGACCTCGAAGACGTCTCGCAGCATCGCCATCGCGGCGGTATTGCCATCGGCGGTGACCGCCCGCGGATAGGCGTTCTCGAGCTCGTGCCGCCCGGACTCCAGCTGCAGCACAGTACGCCGGATTCCCTCGAGGATGTCCAGCGGCTCGAAACCGGTGACCACGATCGGCACCTGGTACTTCTCGGTCAGCGGCGGGTACTCATGCGTGCCCATCACGCTGCAGACATGACCGGCCGCCAGGAACGCCTGCACGCGGCACGTCGGGGACTCCATGATCGCGGCGACGGCGGGTGGCACGAGGACGTGCGACACCAGCAGCGAGAAGTTCTCGATCCCCAGCCGCTTGGCCTGGTAGACCGTCATGGCGTTGGCCGGCGCTGTGGTCTCGAACCCGATGCCGAAGAAGACGACCTCACGGTCGGGGTTCTCGCGCGCGAGCTTGAGCGCATCGAGCGGGGAGTAGACCACCCGGACGTCACCACCGGCGCTCTTGATCCGGAAGAGGTCCTGGCTGCTGCCCGGCACCCTGAGCATGTCACCGAACGAGCAGAAGATGACATCGGGGCGAGCCGCGATCGCCAGCGCCTTGTCGATGATCTCCAGGGGCGTGACACAGACCGGACAGCCGGGGCCGTGGATCATCTCGATCTGCTCGGGCAGCAGCTGGTCGATCCCGTGCCGGATGATCGAGTGCGTCTGGCCGCCGCACACCTCCATGATCGCCCACGGCCGAGTGGTAGTCGCATGGATCTGGTCGAGCAGGCGCTTGGCCAGGTCCGGGTTGCTGAACTCGTCGAGGTACTTCATGACGCCGCCTCCGCGCCGATCCCGGCCTGCTTGGCCGCCAGCGCGAACCCGTCCCCGAACTCCTCCTCGAGGATGCCGAGCTTCTCGAAGTTCGCCAGGGTGTCCATCGCCGACTGCTCGTCGAGCCGCTGGATCGCGAACCCGACGTGCACGACGACGTACTCGCCGATCTTGACGTCGGGGATGTACTGCAGGCAGACCTCCTTGCGGACCCCGCCGAAGTCGACCTCTGCCATCGGCGTGTCGTCGCGAGTCTCGAGACTCATCACCCTGCCGGGTACGGCCAGGCACATGGTTATCGTCCTTCCCTTGTCATCCTGACGATCCGACGAGCAGCTGGCCCAGCGCCAGCCCTCCGTCGTTGGGCGGCACGTGCCGATGGCACAGAACCGTGAACCCGTCCGCGCGCAGTCCCCTCCTGCAGGCGGACAGCAACAGTGCATTCTGGAACACACCGCCGGTGAGCGCCACTGTCTCGAGCCCGGTGCTGCGCCGGGCCCGGTCGGCGATAGCCCTGGTGTAGTCCACCAGGGCGGAATGGAACCCGCGGCTGATGCCGGCCGCCGGGACCCCAGCATGCACGTCGGCGGCGACGGCACGGATCAGCGGCGCGGGGTCCGCCACCAGGGGAGCGCCCTCCGGTCCGGTGACGATGGGAATGCCGTACGTCCGGGGCTGCACCTCGGACGTGGCTCCACCGGAGGCGGCCTCGGTCCGGGCGAGGGCCTCGAACTCGATCGCGGCCTGCGCCTCGTAGTCCACCACCTGCCGGACGCCGGCCAGCGCCGCGACCGCATCGAAGAGCCGTCCGACGCTCGACGTCGGCGCGCACCCGAACCCGGTGGCGACCTGGTGGGCCAGCACCTCGCGCTCGGCCGCCGGGCAGGCCCGTACCGGAGGCAGGCCTCCATCCCACGCGACCCCTGCGGCGGCCAGGTGGGCCAGGGCCATCCGGTAGGGGCGGTGCACGGCCGCGTCACCGCCGGGCAGCCAGACGTACCCGAGGTGGGCGAAGCGCTGGAACCCCTTGTAGTCGGCGAGGAGGATCTCGCCACCCCAGACGGCACCGTCGCTGCCGTAGCCGGTGCCGTCGAAGGCGATGCCGATCACCTGGCGCGAGCCGTCAAGGCCGTGCTCGGCCATCAGGGCCGCGACGTGCGCGTGGTGATGCTGGACGGTACGCAACGGGCGGTCGCGACGGTGGGCACGCGCCCAGCCGCTCGACCGGTAACCCGGATGGCGGTCGGCCACCAGCTGGGCCGGTGCGACGCGGGTCAGCCGTTCGAGGTGCCGCTCGGCCGCCGTGAACGCCTCCAGCGTGGCGAGGTCGTCCATGTCACCGATGTGCTGGCTCAGCCAGGCGTAGCGCCCGTCGGCGAGCGCGCAGGCGTTCTTCAGGTCGGCGCCGACGGCCAGCGTGGCCGGGACGTCGACCGGCAGCGCGACCGGGAGCGGGGCGTACCCCCGGGACCGGCGGATCGGCAGCTCGTCGTCGTCGACGACGCGCAGCACGGAGTCGTCGCAGGGCACGCAGATCCGGCGGTCGTGGCGCAGCCACGCGTCTGCGAGCGGCGCGAGCCGGGTCAGCGCGTCATCGTCTGCGTAGACGATCGGCTCTCCACCGAGGTTGCCGGAGGTCAGCACCAGACTGCTCGGCCCGGGAGGGTCACCGGCAAGGCCGAGGAGCAGCACGTGCAGCGGTGTGTACGGAAGCAGAATGCCGAGGTCGGGATTACCCGGGGCGACGGACTCCGCGATGCATTGACCCTCTCCCGACCCGGGGTCGGTGCGCCGGGCGAGCAGCACGATGGGCCGCCGTGGTCCCTCCAGCAGTGCCGCCTCGGCGGCGTCGATCCGGCACAGCTCCCGCGCGGTGGCGAGGTCGGCGACCATGACCGCGAAGGGTTTGTCGCCGCGCTGCTTGCGTACCCGCAGCGCCCGGACGGCTGCCTCGTTGCCGGCATCGCAGGCCAGGTGGTAGCCGCCGATGCCCTTGACGGCGACGACGGCGCCCTCGGCGATCAACGTCCGGGCGAGACGGAGTGCCTGCTCGCCGTGCCGCGCCGGCCCGGCGCCGACGAGCTCGAGCTGTGGACCGCACCGGGGGCAGGCGATGGGCTGGGCATGGAAGCGCCGATCGGACGGGTCGGCGTACTCGCTGGCGCACCGCGAACACATGGGAAAGCCCGCCATCGTGGTTGACGGCCGGTCATAGGGCAGGTCGGTGATGATCGTGAACCGTGGACCGCAGTTGGTGCAGGTGATGAACGGGTGCCGGTAGCGGCGGTCGGCCGGGTCGGCGAGCTCGCGCAGGCAGTCCGCACAGGTGGCGACGTCGGGGGAGGCAAGCGTGCGGGCTCCCGGCTGACGCGAGGTGTCGCCGATCCGGAACCCGGTGCCTCCGCGGGGTGCGATATCGACGTCTTCGATGGATTCGACCACAGCCAGCGGCGGCGGGTCGTCACGCAGCCTGCGCGCGAAGGCCGCGATCGCCGCGGGCACGCCCTCCACCTCGACGATGACGCCACCTGAGTCGTTGGCAACCGAGCCGGTCAACGACAGCGCCGAGGCGGCGGCATAGACGAACGGTCGGAATCCGACGCCCTGGACAACACCGCGCACGACGAAGCGCCGCCGGCGGCGACCGGTGCCGGCGGCGGCCATCGGGGCGGGCGCCGCACCCGTCACTGCCCCCTCGGTCTGAGCCGAGCCTCGAAGGCAGCTCCGTGCGGCTGCTCGGAGTCGTCGCGGGACCGGCCCATCATCTCGAGGCCGGCCATCGCCCGGTCCGCCCCGTCCTCGTCGATCCGCTCGATCGCGAAGCCCATGTGGATGAGCAGCCAGTCCCCGGGCGAGACCTCAGGATCCTCCAGCATGCCGAGGTTGACTCTGCTGCGGCCGCCGGCGACGTCGACGAGCACCAGCTGGTTCCCGTAGCCCTCGACCATCTCGACGACTTGACCTGGTATGCCGAGGCACATGGTCAGCCCTCCCTTCCGATGGGTACGCCGGCGGTGAGTCGCTGCCTGATCAATGCTCGTACGGTGGCGACCGCGTCGTCGAGCGCCGCGGCGACCGGGGGCGACAGCCCGATGCCGTCGGTCACGTCAGCGGGTTGGCAGCCGACGACGTAGGTCGTGGGTAGCTGCCCGCCCAGCGACCTGAGGCTGGCGAGCACCGCCACCGGATCCATCCCGTGCGCGTCGAACTGCCCTTCGCCGAGGTCCTCGGGACCGATGCGCAGCACCCGGATCGCTCCCGGTGGCTCGTCCCCGGGCAGCGCATCGATGAGGACGAGGACGTCGACCCCGTCCAGCAGGTCGTACGCAAGGTGCATCCCCCGAATGCCGTAGTCCACGACACGCACGCCCTCGGGAAGGATCCCGGCATCGGGCCTGCCGGGGTCCGCGGCAGTGTCGTTCGGCTCACCGGCCAGCATCCGCCGAGCGACCTCCGGGCCGAAGCCGTCGTCCCCGAGGAAGATATTGCCGACCCCGGCGACCAGGACGCGCTCGCTGCTGTACCGGTCACTGCTCGTCACTCGGAAATCACCAGGTTCCTTTCGCCGAGCTACGCCTTGTCTTCGCCCCTGCCGGTCCCCTCATGGTGGTCGGGCCCGACCATGTCCTTGTCGGTGTCCGTCTCGGGCATCTCGCTGGCCGGCTGCTCGTCGGCGGGCGAAGCCGCGGCGCCGCGCGGAGTGTCGTCCTTGGGCGTCGACTTCATCTGGTCGCTCTCGACCGGTGCGGTGGCTCCTCCGACGTTGGCGCCGTCCTTGCGAAGCTCGTCCGCACCCTCGACGTCCGCGGTCTCCCGACGGCCCTCGTACGGTGGCACGGCCCGACCGGTGCCGGGGTCATCGTTGGGCGTTTCGGTCATCCGGTCCTCCTAGAACTGTCGTTCGGTGCTCCGTCAGCCACCCTGGTCGCCGGAGGGCATCTGCGGCATGTCCTCGTCAACTGCGCCCTGCGGGTCGACCGAGCTGTCGCTGTCCTCGTCAGAGGTGCCGGCCGGACGATCGACCGGTCCGCCGGCGGGTTCGCCCGAGCCGGTGTCCCGGGAACCGGGGTCACCGCGCTCGGCCTGCGGCTCCTCCGCAAGGTGCTCGCCTGGCTCCTCTCCCCTGTTCACATGCTGCGCATCTTCAGGTAGCGCTTGACGTCGGGAATGGACCGCACTCCCACGCCGACGGCGACTATCACGACGCCGGACAGCACAATGGCCGTGACTGATCCCAGTGCTTTCATGATCGACTCTCCTCTCGATGATCGGACGTGGTCTCGGTCGAGCGGCGACCCAGTGGCTCGAGCTCCTCCGGAGCGAAGTACATGTAGCGGCCGTACCACTCGTGCATGTCGGCCGCCGGATCGTCGGTGAGGACGACGGCGACGTGGATCTGGCCGTCCACGTCGCTGAGGACGGCGGTGACCCGGGCCGTCTGGCCGGCGAAGAAGAGGTCCTGGGCGTCGGCGCGCCGGGACGGGTGCAGACGGACCAGGCTGTCCTTGGCGACGGGCACACCGCTGATCATCACCGAGTCCGCCTCGGGCTGCACGCTGGCATCCGCGGCCGGGTCCCACCACGGGGCACCGTCGGTGTCGAAGCTGGGCGGTTCGACGTTGCGGATGTCGGTCGGGTAAATGGCCGCCTCGCCGAACGTGGGGACATCTCGCAGGTCGGGCGGTTCCCGGAGCGAGCCGAGATCCCGGAACGACGTCGCATCCACTCCGGCGTGCGGGTCGCGCAGGATGCCGTGCAGGGCCTGCAGGCTCTCCGGCGACATCTGGTCGCAGCGGTCGATGATCTCCGCGGCACGGGGATCGGTGGCTCGGGCTGCCGCCTTCTCCTCGTCGGTGAGTGTCATCACCCGAAGGGTGAGGATCTCGTCGATCTCGGTGGAGTCGAACAGCGCCCCGGCGCTCTGCTCGGCGACCTCGGGGTAGTCGTAGAGGATGATCGGCGAGGCGAGGACGACGTCGGTCCGGCCGGGCGCGCCGGCGAGCACCGGCCAGCAGCGTCGCTGCACACATGCCTGGGCCGCCGCGCGGGCATCGTCTGGAGGCTCGAGCAGCGAGACGAACTCGCCTTGTGTCACCGCGAGGATCAGGTGCGCGCCGATGAACGAGCCGCGGATCGCCTCGGGCTTGTCCGAGGCCGGCGAGCCGATGTTGTCGACGGTGACGGTCAGCCGGACCAGGCCGTCGGCACCAGCCGCCACCGGCGTCACGGCGACACGAACCTCTGCGGCCATGGGCCACCGACGGCGCACGATTCGGCCGAGCGGACGCTCGTCCGGGTCGGTCAGCGGCTCGATGTCCGTGCCGCCGGGAACCGAGACAGGGAAGGAGCGGCCGTCTGTGAGCTCGGCCAGCGGGTACGGGCCGAGCTCGACCTCGTGAGCGACGGCCTCGTCCCAGCTCAGCCAGGTCCGATCTCCCGAGCGCAGCTCCGCAACCGGTTCGAAGCGGGTCGGGTCGCGGGGGTCAGCCCGCTCGACGCCGCGGGTCTGCAGCTGGAGGAACCGCAGCCGTGGGTCGACCGTGGCGGTCTCGCCACGGACCAGGCACTGCGTGGAGATCGTGGAGTCCTCACCGAGTCCGCCCGCCGCGGCACCCGGCGGGCCGAGCACACCCCACTGCCACCGGGACTGGTTCTTGCTCGACGTCGCGCGATAGGGGTAGAGGAGGTAACCCTCGTAGAGAACGGCGTCGGCGACGGCGCGCGCATGCTCGAGGCTCACGAGATGACCCCCGCCTTCGTCAGCAGCGACTCGACGGTGGCCTCCCACGTGGTAAGCCCTCGCACGGACTTGTAGTGAGCCAGCGTCTCGAGGGTGTCGTGGCTCAGCCGGATCCATCCGGTGTTCGGGAAGTAGTGGCCGATCATGTCCTTCCACACCTGGACAGGGATCTGGTACGACGCCTCCCGGTCCCATGGGACCTGTTCGACGCCGAACCCGCTCACGCCGCGGGTGAACACGGTCCCGGAGAACAGAAAGACGACCGGGATCGTCTCCTCGCGCAGCGCGTGCAGGTACTTCGACCAGGTCACCTCGAAGTCGTATGTGCACGGCATCGCGAGGTCGACCTCGGTGATGTCGTGGAACCCCTGAACCATCGTGCTGCACTGCATCCACATGAACGGCTTGAGTGTGTCGAACCACCGGTCCCGCGTACCGAACATGTCGAGCAGCCCACTCTCCTCGTCCTCGCTGTAGCGACGCCGTTGGGGTTCGATGCGGACCTGGGCGCGCAGCGCGATCGCGTGGATCACCTGGTCGCTCGACTCCGCTATGCGCAGCCGGGCTGTCAGCTGGGGCGCCGCCGCGTACCGCTCGGCGAAGACGTCGACGACGGAGAACGTGAGGTCGCTCATGGGCCTGGCGTCGGTTGCACGGCCGGCGCCGGGCGGCTGCGTGCCGTCACCGTCTCGAAGAACTGGTCCATGGCGTCGTGGGCGTCGCTGCCACCGTCGAACCCGCGCCACAGCAGACGCAGCCGGCCGACCAGCTCGTAGCACGCGTCGATCGGGACCAGGTTGCAGGTGAATCCGGCTCGTCCGCGCTCCGGAGCCCTGAGCAGCAGGGCCTCGACGTCGGCCCTGAGCAGCCCCAGCTGCGGGTTGGCCGCCACCACCGAGTCCCATGCCTGCAACGGAAGCTCGGACTCCGTGGCCCCGGCGGGACCCGGGTAGAAGGCGATCGTGCGGCGCTGCATCGAGTTGCGGAACAGGAACGCCAGCCCCACGGGGATCTCCAGCTGGTCCCATTGACCGGGCCCGATGGTGAACTCCGGAAACGAGAGGTACCGGTCCGGGACAGCGCGGTAGCGCAACTCGGCACCGTCCGCGGTGAACAGCAGGTAGCAGGCCCGGCAGGTGCACATCAGCGCCCGGCTCTCCAGGTTGACGACGTGCTGGTGGGTCTCGCTGATCTGCTCAGCACACATCTCGCAGCGCTCGAAGGGGACCGGCGCCGGCCGGTTGGAGGTGATCCGCCGCAGCGTTGCCACGGGTGAGCCGGGGCGCTGCGGAGTGGTCACGGGCTCACCGCCGGCACCGCGACGGACACAACCCCGTCACGGATCAGCAGCGGCAGTGGCGCCAGGTGCTCACCGTCCGCGTCGAGGCACGCACCCGCCCGGCGAACGTCGTAGTGGCTGCGGCAGGTGGGGCACCGCAGGACCCCGTCGCCGACCGGGTAGCCGAGCCGCCGCTCGAGGGTGGCACCGGCCATCCGGGACGTGCACCGTGGGCAGTGGTCGCGGAACACGAAGAGATCCGCCTGGATCCGGCAGGCGAGCACCGGCACCTCACCCACGGTGAAGCCGCCGACCTCCCCCGGCTCCAGCTCGGCCACCAGCGGAGCGGGTTCCCAGGCGCCTGCCGCATCGGCCTCGGCGGGGCCGAGCCGCGACCGCAGTGAGTCCACGGAGATCAAGGGGCCCTTGCCCGCTCCGTCGTCGCCGTCGCTGGTCTCCACCTCGATGCTGGTGACCTCCGGAGCGGCCGCCTCCACCGCGCCCTCGACGGCCAGTGTCAGCGTCACCGATGACGACGGGCAGCCGTCGCAGCTGCCGAGCAGCCGCAGCCGCACCACACCGTCCTCGGTGACGTCGAGGAGCTCGACGTCACCTCCATGGCTGCCCAGGTAGGGACGGACGCTTTCCAGGGCGTTCTCCACCCTGGTCGTCACGTCGTAGGGGTGCAGCCCGTGCACCAGCAACAGGCTCGAGACCAGCTCGTCAGCCGCCAGCGCGGCGAGCACGTCGTCATCGAGATGGCCCCGGTCGTACATGATGTCAAGGATCCGCTCGAGCCCTGCACCGTAGAGGTCGGCGACGAGCCGGACCAGTTCCTCGGCGCGCTCGCGAGCGACCACGCCACCGGACGCACTCGCGTCGATCAGGGCCTCGATACGATCACCCGCCGCCCGAAGCGCATCGGGCGGCGGCCTCTCGGTTTGTTCGGCTTGCTCCATGTCCGCCGGCTATTCGCCGGTGACCGACTGGGTGGGCGAGTGCATCAGGTCGAGCTTCTTGCCGTTCCCGAGGTACATGTGCACACCGCAGGGCAGGCAGGGGTCGAAACTGCGGACCGTGCGCATGATGTCGATTCCCTTGAAGTGCTCCCGGTCGTTCTCCTCGAAGATCGGCTGGCCCTGGACGGCGTCCTCGTAGGGTCCGGGGGTGCCGTAGGAGTCACGCGGGTTGGCGTTCCACGGGGTCGGCGGGTACGGGTGGTAGTTGGCGATCTTGCCGTCGCGGATCACCATGTGATGCGAGAGCACCCCGCGTACCGCCTCGGTGAAACCGCACCCGATGCCCTCGTCCGGGACCTCGAAGGTCTCCCACGTCTTGGTGTGCCCGGCGCGGATCTCCACCAGCGCCTTCTCGGCGAAGTGCAGGGCGCACGCTGCCGCGTAGGCCTGGAAGTAGGTCCGCGCCCGGTTGCGCTCGATCGTGTTGCTCCACTGCGGCACCTTCCACTCGAGCTCGACCGGGCCCTTCAGGGCCGTCTTGGGAAGGTTGATCTTGACGCTGCTTCCGGTCGACTGGACGTAACCGATGTCGACGAGCTTGGCCAGGGCGGTGGCCCAGAGTCGGGCCAGCGGCCCACCGCCGGTGTCGAGAGCCAGGTAGTCCTTGCCGTCGTACCAACGCGGCGACATGACCCAGCTGTACTTGTCGTCGAAGTCACGCTTCTGCGGCCGCGGGTTGGTCGACTGGTTCCAGGGGTGACGCCGGTCGACGGGGTTGCCGAGCGGGTCGTTGCGGACGAACATCTCCTGGTCCTCCCAGTCGTCGTAGTACGACGAGCCGAGCAGGATCCGGATGCCCAGGTTGATGTCGACCAGGTCGGTCGTGACCAGCTTGCCGTCGACGACGACGCCGGGGGTCACGAACATCTTGCGACCCCACTCGGTCATGTCCTTGTACGCGAAGTTGCAGTACTCGGGGTCCTGGAACGAACCCCAGCAGCCGAGCAGCGTGCGCCGCAGGCCGGACTGCTCGTAGCCGGGCAGGGCTTCGTACATGAAGTTGAACAGGTCGTCGTGCATCGGCACGACCTTCTTCATGAACTCGATGTAGCGCATCAGCCGGGCCATGTAGTCGGTCATCAGCTGGATCGTGGCGACCGTGCCGACGCCGCCCGGGTAGAGCGTGGAGGGGTGGACGTGGCGTCCCTCCATCAGGCAGAACATCTCCCGGGTGTAGCGGCTGACCTGCAGGGCCTCGCGGTAGAATTCGCCGGTGAACGGGTTGAGCGACCGCATGATGTCGCCGATGGTCCGGTTGCCGTGGTCACCGGCGTGCGGGGCCTCGGTGCTGTTGGCCCGCTCGAGCACCCCGGGGTTGGTCTCGGCGACCATCTTCTCGCAGTAGTCGACGCCGACCAGGTTCTCCTGGAAGATGTTGTGGTCGAACATGTACTCGGCCGCCTCGCCGAGGTTGACGATCCACTCGCCCAGATGCGGCGGCTTGACGCCGTACGCCATGTTCTGGCAGTAACACGAGCACGTCGCATGGTTGTCACCGCAGATGCCACAGATCCGGCTGGTGATGAAGTGGGCGTCTCGGGGGTCCTTGCCCTTCATGAAGATCGAGTAGCCGCGGAAGATCGACGACGTGCTGTGGCACTCCACGACCTCCTTCTGCTTGAAGTCGATCTTGGTGTAGATGCCCAGGCTGCCGACGATGCGGGTGATGGGATCCCACGCCATCTCGACGAGGCCGTTGTCCTTGGTCTTCTTGCTGGTGGGGTTGGGAATCGTCGAGGTCATTGTGTGCCTCTCGGCTTGTTGTGCGACGGTGTGGCCCACGTGAGCCGAATGAGCGACACCACGGACATGGGGTTACCGGCGTTACCAGGTACGGGTGGCGCCTGTGGTCAGTTGACGGCCCTTGGAACGCCACTTGGGTTCCTTGTCGACCGTCCTCGTGGTGATCGTTCGCAGCCTGCGGATGGCGGCGCCGTACGCACGAACCGATGTCGTGGAGAATTTGCCGCCGGGTGGTTCGTCCATGAAAGGCATGAACTTGTCGGGGAATCCGGGCATCGTGCAGCCGATGCAGATCCCGCCCACGTTGGGGCAGCCGCCCATGCCGTTCATCCAGCCACGCTTGGGGACGTTGCACTTCACGACCGGCCCCCAGCACCCCAGCTTGACGATGCACTTGGGTGAGCCGTACTCGGTGGCGAAGTCGCCCTGCTCGTAGTAGCCCGCGCGGTCGCAGCCCTCATGGACCGTCTGCCCGAACAGCCAGGTGGGTCGCAGCGCCTCGTCGAGCGGGATCATCGGCGCCTGGCCGGTCGCCATGTAGAGCAGGTAGGTGAGGGTCTCGGAGAGGTTGTCGGGCTGGATCGGACAGCCCGGGACGCAGACGATCGGGATGCCCGCCTTGGACTTCCAGTCCCACCCGAGGTAGTCCGGCACCCCCATGGCTCCGGTCGGGTTGCCGGCCATCGCGTGGATGCCGCCGTAGGTGGCACAGGTGCCGGCCGCGACGATCGCGGTGGCCTTCGGCGCGAGCCGGTCCAGCCACTCGCTGGTGGTCATCGGCTGCCCGGTGGCCGGGTTGTTGCCGAACCCGCACCAGTAGCCCTCCTCCTTGAGCTGCTCGTTGGGGATCGAGCCCTCGACGACGAGCACGAACGGCTCGAGCTCACCGCGGTCGGCCTTGAAGAACCACTCGAGGAAGTCGTCCGCACCGCCGTTGGGTCCGCACTCGAAGTCGATCAGCGGCCAGTGCACGGCGATCTGCGGAAGGCCGGGAAGCGCGCCCAGCGCGATCTCCTCGATGCTGGGCTGGGTGGCGGCGGTCAGTGCCACCGAGTCCCCGTCGCAGCTGAGGCCGGCGTTGATCCACAGAACGTGGATGAGAGTCTGTTCGGCGGCAATGGCTTCGGCAGTCTGCATCGTGCCACGCTCTCCGGGCCGTCTGGGCGACCCTGTCCTGGGCGCTCGCAGGGCCCAATGAACTCACGTGGTTTTGTGTCTACACCTCTAGAAATTGGGGTGTCAAGGGCTACCGCCGCCCGTGTCCTAGCAGGTCAAAGGCCATTTTCCCGGATTCCGCGACATCGGGTTCGGTGCGGTCTCACACAGAGTCACGGGCCGCCGAGATTGCCGGCCTCACATGCCGCCGAGCCACGCGTACCAGGCGTGCAGGCCGGCCCCGCTGGTGACCGACAACGGCAGCACCTCCAGATCCCGGTTGACCATGCGCGCGCGGGCTGCGCACTCGTCGATGTCGAAGTCGACGTAGGGCAGCAGGTCGGTCTTGTTGATCACCACGACGTCTGCTGCGGCGAACATGTGGGGGTACTTCAGTGGCTTGTCGTCGCCCTCGGTGACCGAGATGACGACCACCTTCGCGGTCTCTCCGAGGTCGAACAGCGCCGGACAGACCAGGTTCCCGACGTTCTCGACGAACAAGAGCGAGCCGGCCGTGGGATCGAGCATCCGTAGGCCCCGCGCCAGCATCTCGGCATCGAGGTGGCAGCCCGCGCCGGTGTTGATCTGCACGACCCTCGCGCCGGTCTCCCGGATACGTTCGGCGTCGAGAAGCGTCTCCTGGTCCCCTTCGATCACCGCGACCTCACGGTGTTCGCGCAACTCGCGGATGGTGCGCACCAGCAGGCTGGTCTTCCCCGAGCCCGGCGAGCTCATCATGTTGAGCGCACAGATGCGCCGTCCGTCCAGCCAGCCGCGGTTGCGGGCGGCCAGCAGGTCGTTCTTGGCGAGCACCTGTTGCTCGATCTCGACCGTGCGGGTGCTGACCGCCGCGGAGCCGGGCGGGTGAGCGTGCGGCGGCTGGTGATCGTGTGGGTGCTGGTGGTCGTGCACGTGTTGGCCATGCGTCTGGTCAGGCGGGTGGTGATGGTCGTCCAACGCCGTCACCCGTGTCCCGGTGTCGTCCCCGCACCCGCAGGTGGCGCACATCGCTCAGGCCACCTCCACCGACTTGATCACGAGCTCGCGACCGGCTGTCACCTCGACGTCGGCGCTGCCGCACGGGCACAGCAGGATGAGGTCGGTTAGCGTGAAGTCCTGGCCGCAGCCGCGGCAGTGCGCTCGCCCGGCGGTCTCGTCGATGTCCAGTCTGGCGCCTTCTAGGACGGTCTTGTCGGTGACGAGCTCGAAGCAGAACCGCATCGCGTCGGGGACGACACCGGAGAGACGGCCGACCTCCAGGCGCAGGCTGACCACCCGCTGCCCGGCCATGCGCTCGTCCACCGCGTCAACAACGCTCTGGGTGATCGAGAGCTCGTGCACGTGCCATCCCTTCGACCCGTCGTGCGCGGGCCGGCGGCGTCCGGTCGACGGCTCCCGCCGCTTCACGCTAGTCGGCCCCCCTTGGTTTCACAACGCAGCCTTCCGGCGGGAAACGCAGCCTTCCGGCGGGATTGGTCACTCGGTAGCCGCCGGGTGCGGCTACCGAGTGGACAGCTCGATGAGCTTGTTGACCGTACGCCAGTTGCGCACGGTGGCGGCGACTCCACTGCCGCGCTCGACCGGGAGTCGGGCCCGGCCGGCACCGTCGGGGTAGTGCAGGTAGATGTGCTTCCCGGCGACCTTGAACTCCTCGCGGCCGGCATCGAAGGCGGCCAGCCGCTCGACCCCCGCCGCCGTCGGAGTCTCGGAGAGGAAGGCGACGTACAGCCTGGACGCGTCCACGTCGGGGAACGGGTTGGCGTCGACGATCCTCTTGAGCTCCTTGGGGGTGCGCACCATCACAGTCACGGTCATCGAGAGATGCTTCTCGATGCCCGCCTCGATCCGGGCCGGAAGATCGCGGGCGCGAAGGTCGGTGGTGAAGACGACGTTTCCGCTCTGGATATAGGTCGTCACGTCACCCATGCCCAAGTCGGCGTAGATCTCCCGCAGGTCGGCCATCGCGACCTTGGCGCGGCCGCCGACGTTGATGCCACGCAGCAGCGACACGTACGTCGACACAGCTGTCTCCTCAGCCGAGGCGTACCCGGTCGCGGAGCCGGGCCAGGATCGACGACAGCAGCCTGGACACCTGCATCTGGCTGACCCCGATCTCCTCGCCGATCTCCCGCTGACTCCAGCCATGGAAGAACCGGAGCTGGACGATGAGCAGGTCGCGGGGGCACAGGTCCATCAGGAGCTGATGCAGCACATGCCGTTGTTCGACGCACTCGAGCTGGTCGTCCAGGTCGCCGATGGACTCCCGGAGGGCGGTCGGGTTGGACGGCCCGATCGGCAGGTCCAGCGACCTCGGATGGAAGCAGCCTTCGGCGGCGAGCGCCTCGAGGATGTGCGTGGCGTCGCTCTGGACCGCCGCCGCGAGCTCCGGCACGGTGGGCATGTGACCGAGGCGCTGGGTCAGGGTCGGCTCGATCGCGGTGATGGCGGCCTGGAGCTCCTGGACCCGACGAGTCGGGCGGATCGTCCAGCAGTTGTCGCGGAAGAAACGGCGGATCTCGCCCCGGATCGTCGGGACCGCGTAGGCGTCGAAGCCGCTCCCGACCTGCGGATCGTAGTCGGCGACGGCCTTGACCAGACCCATGTGGGCGACCTGCTCCAGGTCATCCATGTCGACACCCCGATTGCGATAGCGGTGGGCGATCGAGTCCGCGATGGCGACGTTGAGCATCACCACCTCGTCGTGCAGCCGCTGCCGCTCGGCGGGATTGGGATCGCCGGCGGCCAGGAGGAGCTTCTGATGGCTCAGCCGGGCGCGGTCGTCGACATCCCTCGGTGGGTGGTCGTCCAGATCGGAGAGAACCAACTGCGGTGCCATGGCAACTCCCGCTGACGGGTGGCCGCGTGGCACCGCTGCTGGACCACGCTGCTAGCAGACCAGGTGAGGTGCCGCTTGGCAAGCCCCGGCTTGCGGCGTCAGCCCGGTGCGGGGCCTGCCAGCAGCAGGCAGCTGTCGCCGAACTCGTGCCAGAGGTAGCGCTCGCGCAGGGCCTCGTCGTAGGCCAGCGCGACCAGCCTGCGCCCGGCTACCGCCTCCAGCAGTCGCAGATGGGAGGCACCGGAGGCGTGCCAGCCGGTCACCAGCCCGGTCACCGCACGGGCCGGAGAGTCGGGTCCCAGCACCAGATCCGTCCAGCCGCGGCTCGGCCGGACATCACCGTCGCTCCCGACCGCGGTTTCCAGCGCCCGGGTCGCGGTAGTCCCGACCGCAATGACGCGTCGTCCCGCCCGGCGGGCGGTGTTGACCGCGGACGCCGTTGGCCCATCGACCTCGTACGGCTCCGGCAACGGTCCCTCGCCCTTCTCGGCCGAGGAGACACCGGTGTGCAGGGTGATCGGCGCCAGGACAACGCCGCGACGTACCAGCGAGCTAACCATTCGGCGGCTGAACGGTCGTCCCGCGCTCGGCATCTCGGCGCTTCCCGGCTCCGCCGCGAACACCGTCTGGTACGCCGCCAGAGGCCAGTCCCCGGTCACGTAGGAGTAGGTGATGGGACGCCCGAACCGCTGCATCAGCGGCACCACCCCACGCTCGGTCGTGACGCGGGCGACCCAGAGCCGGCCGGCGGGCGACGCGTCGCCGGGATAGCCGGCCAGGAGCCGCATCGTCGCGCCGCCGGGGAGTGTGACCGGCTCGCCGGCGGCGGCATCGGTGACGGGACCGCTGGCGCGCCCTGCCGGGCGCAGCTCGACCACCCAGATCTCGTGGTTCGGCCAGCTCTCGTGGTTCGGCGAGATCTCGTGGTTCGGCCCCGGGGACAGGTGTGTCGAGAAATGGACGGTTACCGGCCGGCCGTCGCGGCGATGGCCTCCGACCGCCGCCGGCAGCGTGGCTGAGGTGTTCACCACGAGGACGTCCCCGCGGTCGAGGAACCGGGACAACTCACGGAAACGCGTGTGCTGCACGCCGTTTGCGGACGCCACGAGCAACCGGACCCCGTCCCGGGCCAGACCGCGTTCCTCGGGCGGCCCGTCCGCGGCGAGCTCATCGGGCAGCCGGAAGTCGAGCGCGGCCCGCGTCACGGAGCACCGGCCGGCGTGAGCAGCTGCGCCGCCTGGTAGCGGCCGCTGTCCGGTCGCTCGTCGAGCAGCCGCAGCAGCGCCGGAACCACCGTGTCCGGCTCCGGGCGGTCGGAGATGTCCTCTCCGGGGAACGCCTGCTGGTGCATGTCGGTGCGCATGTCGCCGGGATCGAGCGCGTACATCGCGACCGACGGGTTCTCGGCGGCGAGGATCGCCGTGAGGTGGTCGAGGGCGGCCTTCGACGAGCCGTACCCACCCCAGCCTGCGTACGCCTCGACAGCGGCGTCCGAGCTGATGTTCAGCACCGTGCCCGCATTCTGGACGAGTGCCGGGAGGGCGAGCTGGATGAGGCCGAGAGGAGCGATCACGTTCACCTCGAACACGGTGGTCAGCACTCCGAGCGGATAACGGGAGAGGGCCGGCTGTGGACTCGGTCCGAGCAGGCTCGCGTTGTTGATGACGAGCCGGAGCGGGCCGAGGCGCGCTGCGGCGTCGACGACCTGCTGCCGGTGGCCTGGGTCGCGGACGTCTCCGGGAATCGCGATGACGTCGGCCGGCGCGAGTTCGCGAGCAACCGCATCGAGGGCTTCCGCCCCACGGGCGTCGAGGACGAGCGACCAGCCCCGGGCGACCAGGGCGCGGCTGGTGGCGTGTCCGAGACCTCGGGAGGCCCCGGTGACGATGGCTACAGGCATGACACTCCTTGAGCGATGGGTTGAAGGAGTCCATGCTCGTACTTCAAGTTGACTTGAAGTCAACTGCCGATCGCACAAGCGCGGGTCAGGCGGTCGCGGGAGCCGGTGCCGTCATCGCCCAGCGGATGCTGCGGGTCAGCAAGCCCCCGGCCGACCGGACCACGACCGCCTCGGTGAGCGGCAGGTACGGCAGCCGCAGCGGCCAGCGGGTCCACATCGGCAGCAACGAGACCGAGGCAGCGGCCAGCACGCCGTATGCCGGGCGCAGGGCGAGGGGAACCGGGGGCCGCAGCAGCACGAACCGCGCGGCGGCACGCGCCTGCGGCGTCCCCTCGAGCTCGGGCCGGTAGCTGTCGATCTGCTCGCGCAGCTCCGCCTCGTTCTGTGGCGGATCGAGGACGCCCAGAGCCTGTGCCACCCGCCCCGTGTCCTGGATGTAGCCGTTGCGTCCGTCCGCATCGAGCGGCTCGACCCCGTAGCGCTGGTGAGCGGCGAGGAAGCTGTCGACCTCCGCCAGGTGCACCCACCGCAGCAGGTGCGGGTCGGATGCGGCATACGGTCGGCCGTCGGCGGTCGTGCCGCGCACGCGTTCGTGGATGGCGCGGACCGTGGCCACCATCTCCTCGGCGTCGGCTGCGCTGCCGAACGAGGTCACCGCGAGAAAATGACTGGTGCGCTGCAGCCGCCCCCACGGGTCACCTCGGTAGCCGGAGTGTCCGGCGACGGCAGCCATCGCGAGCGGATGCAACGACTGGAGCAGCAGCGCGCGCACCCCACCCACGAACATGCACGCATCGCCGTGCACCCTGCGGATCGGCCGGTCGGCGGAGAACCACCGCGGACCGGGCGCATGGGCGATCCGGTCGCGTCGCGAGGGCCCCTCCTCGCCGGCGACACGCTCGAAGATGGCGGCGCCCAGGCGGTCGCGCAGCGCGGTCAGGCCGTACTGAGTCACGAGATCGAGTATCTCCGGACCGACCGCGGGGCGCTCGGCAGGCCCAGGCAGGTCGATGCGTCACTCGTGACCGGCGCGTACCGTCGCGCGGACGTCACGGAAGCGGATCACCTCGTACGCCAGCAACATGACCAGCGCGGATGTGACCACGGCGAGGTGCACCAGCGCCGGCAGGTCACCGGCGGTGCCGCCCACGGCAGCGACCAGGAGCAACGCGGCGACGACCAGCCGCTGCACGTTGGGACGGCCGAGGTTCCGCCACCGCAGCGCGGACATCGACACCAGGAAGAGGGCAGCCCCGCCGTACATCGCCCACAGCGCGAGGTCAGGCAGCGGCGCGCCATCGCTGTGCTCTGCGGACGCCGCCTGGAGCAGAACCACCTTGGTGCCCAGCGCGAGCATGACGATGCCCGTCACGATCGGCAGATGCAGGTAGGTATAGGAGTCGCGCGCCAGCCGAGTGCGCGCATCCCCGGTGAGCCTGGTCAGGGTGCTTTCGGCGACGAGCGCGACGACGTCGAAATACGCCCACCACAGGGCGACGGCGATGACGATGCCGAGTGTGCTCCCGGCCAGGATGGGCCAGCTGATCGGCGCCTCGGCCACGGCGACGCCGACGGAGACTATCGACTCACCGATGGCGATGATCACGATCAGCCCGTGGCGCTCCGCGAAATGCGCGGGCGCACGTACGCGCCAGCCGGACGCGCCGCCGAGGAAAACCGTGCCGTAGTCAAGCAGCACGGCGAGCGCCCAGAGCGCGAGGCGTGGATCGTCGCCGACCACGGTCCCGGCCAGCAGGAGCAGCAAGGACGGGAGCACCAGCAGGAACGCCCGCCGCAGCGTCGCGCGCAGCTCCGCATCGTCGCCGGCGGCGACCCGGTAGACAGCCAGGTGGGCCAGTCGGACGGTTGCATAGGCCAGTACGAAGACCAGTGGACCGAACAGACCTCCGGGACGGTCGTGGAAGGCCTCAGGCACGGTCAGCGCGACAACGAAGAAGCCGACCATCGCGAAGATCATCGCCAGCCGCAGCGGTCCCTCATCGGCGCGGGCCTGGTTGCCGAGCCATGCGTACGCGGTCCAACCGAACCAGATCAACCCCAACAGCACGAGGCACTGGGCCAGCCCGGTGCCGGTGAGATGGTGGGCGCCGTACGTCGTCACCTGGGTGATCGCGTACACGAAGACCAGGTCGAGCAGCAGCTCGAGCGTGGTCACCCGGTGGGACTCAGAGGTCGGACGCGGCCCGGAGAGCATGGCGCGGTTCGGCCGGACGGGTGGTCAGCCGAGAGCGCGCCCGACCGCCACCCTGCGGGTGTCGGGGGCAGCGACCCGGAGGGCGTCGGCCGCCTGGTCGTCCTGCTCGCGCTGCGAGTCGCGTTCGGCCTCCACCCGGGCGGCGTAGGCAGCCACCTCGTTGGACACCCGGTCGCCGTCCCAGCCCAGCTGGTCGGCGACGAGCCGGGCAACGCCGTCTGCAGCGGTCACGCCACGGTCGGGTGTCTCGATGGAGATGCGGGTCCGGCGGGCCAGCAGGTCGTCCAGGTGGAGTGCGCCCTCGTGCGTCGCGGCGTAGAGGATCTCGACCGTGAGGTACTCCTCCGCACCGTGCAGCGGCTCGAGCAGGGCAGGATCCTGCGAAGCGAGCGCCAGGAGCTCGTCGGCCAACGAGCCGTACCTGTCGAGCAGGTGCTGCATGCGCCATCCCGGGAGGTGGTAGCGCTTGGCGAGCGAGTCGATCTGGTTGACCATCGCCGGGTAACCCTCGGCCCCGACCAGCGGTATGTGCTCGGTGACGCTGTCGGGGACACTCCCGCCGATGTCCTCGCGGGCAGCGTCCACGGCATCCGCGGCCATCACCCGGTAGGTCGTGTACTTGCCTCCCGCGATCGAGATGAGCCCGGGCTGCGGCCGCGCCACAGCGTGCTCGCGTGACAGCTGCGATGACTCCTCCGACTCGCCGGACAGCAGCGGACGAAGCCCCGCGTAGACACCCTGGATGTCGTCGTGGGTGAGCGGCACCGCGAGCACGGAGTTGACGTGCTCGAGGATGTAGTCGATGTCGGCCCGGCTCGCGGCCGGATGCGCCTTGTCCAGCGACCAGTCCGTGTCGGTGGTGCCGATGATCCAGTGGGTCGTCCACGGGATCACGAACAGCACCGACTTCTCGGTACGCAGGATCAGCCCGGTCTCGGAGTTGATCCGGTCACGCGGTACGACGATGTGGACGCCCTTGGAGGCCCGGACGTGGAACCGGCCGCGGCCTCCGGCCAGGGTCTGCAGGTCGTCGGTCCACACGCCAGTCGCGTTGATCACGACGCTGGCGGTGACGTCGATCTCGTCCCCGGTCTCGATGTCGCGAACCCGCGCGCCGACGAGGCGTTCGCCGGCACGATTGAAGGCGATCAGCTCCGCGGAGTTGAGGACCCGGGCGCCGTAGGCCGCCGCGGTGCGAACCACCGTCAGGGTGTGGCGGGCGTCGTCGGCCTGCGCGTCGTAGTAGCGGATCGCACCCGTGAGCGCGTCGGGCTTGAGCGCCGGGGCGAGCCTGCGAGCGCCGCCGCGCGTGAGGTGCTTGTGGCGTGGGACCGAGCGCCCGCCGCCCATGGTGTCGTACAGCGTCATCCCGGCCCCGACGTAGGGGCGCTCCCAGATCCGGTGGGTCAGCGGGTAGAGAAAGGACACCGGCTTGACCAGGTGCGGCGCGATGCGGGTCAGCATCAGCTCGCGCTCGCGCAGCGCCTCGCGGACCAGCCCGAAGTTCATCTGCTCCAGGTATCGCAGTCCGCCGTGGAAGAGCTTCGACGAACGCGACGACGTCCCGGACGCATAGTCGCGTGCCTCGACCAGCGCGACGCGCAGGCCGCGGGTGGCCGCATCCAATGCGGCGCCGGCACCGGTGACACCGCCGCCGACGACGAGGACGTCGAACTCTTCACGGTCGAGACGTTCCCAGGCATTGGCTCGCTGGGTCGGTCCGAGTTGGGCTGAGCCAGGCATCTGATTCCGATCGGTTGCGCCGAGGTGTCCGTACTCCCAGTGACAGGAAAAGTACACCGTTGACCTGTAAGGACCAGCCCCCTAGTGTCGGCTCACACTACCCAGTGCGTGTTTCTCTGGGGAACACTTTCGATCCGTTCCAACGATGAAGGGTGTCTCCTGTGTCTCTCGGTACGGTGTTTGTCAGTGAAGTGCTGGGCACGGCGATGCTGCTGCTCCTCGGTTGCGGCGTCGTGGCCAACGTTCTGCTCGGCAAGTCCAAGGGCAAGGACGGGGGCTGGCTGCTCATCAACTTCGGCTGGGGACTCGGCGTGTTCGCCGGTGTCTACGTCGCCTACAAGTCCGGTGCGCACCTGAACCCGGCCGTCACTCTCGGGCTCGTGGCGAACGGTGTGGACGAGTTCGTTCCCGGTATCGACGTGACCTTCGGGTCCACGCTCGTCTACCTGGCCGGAGAGTTCGTCGGTGCCTTCCTCGGTGCCGTGCTCGCGTGGGCGGCGTACAAGGACCACTTCGACGACGACGACGCCGCGCCCGAGGCCAAGCTCGCGGTGTTCTCCACCGGTCCGGCGATCCGCAACTACGCGTGGAACGTCGTGACGGAGGTCATCGGGACGTTCGTGCTCGTCTTCGTCATCCTCTGCTTCGGCAAGACACCGACCGAGATCGGGCCGCTCGCGGTCGCGCTGCTCGTGGTGGCCATCGGTATCTCCCTCGGTGGCCCGACCGGATACGCCATCAACCCGGCACGGGACCTTTCCCCCCGCATCGTGCACGCCCTGCTGCCGTTCAAGGGCAAGGGTGACAGTGACTGGTCCTACGCGTGGGTCCCGGTCGTCGGTCCCATCATCGGCGGGGTACTCGCCGGCATTGTCGCCAATATCTACATCTGACCGCTTTCAAGAGGAGCTTTGACTCATGACTCAGTACGTAGCAGCAATCGACCAGGGCACCACGAGCACCCGGTGCATGGTCTTCGACAAGTCGGGCTCGGTGGTCTCCGTTTCCCAGATGGAGCACGAGCAGATCTTCCCCCGGGCAGGGTGGGTCGAGCACAACGCCAAGGAGATCTGGGACAACACCCGCGAGGTGATCAGCGGGGCGCTGGCCAAGGGCAACCTGACTCCCTCCCAGATCAACGCTGTCGGGATCACCAACCAGCGCGAGACCGCCCTGGTGTGGGACCGCACCACCGGCGAACCGGTCTACAACGCGATCGTGTGGCAGGACACGCGGACCGGCAAGATCTGTGACGAGCTCGCCGCTCTCGGCGGCGGCGCGGACCGGTACAAGGCCAAGGTCGGGCTGCCGCTGGCCACCTACTTCTCGGCGCCGAAGGTCCGCTGGGTTCTCGACAACGTCGACGGCGCCCGGGAGAAGGCCGAGCAGGGTGACCTGGTGTTCGGCAACATGGACACCTGGGTGCTGTGGAACCTCACGGGTGGCACCGACGGCGGCGTGCACGTCACCGATGTCACCAACGCCAGCCGGACGATGCTGATGGATCTGTCGACGCTCTCCTGGGACGAGGAGATCGCCGGCGAGATGAAGATCCCGATGTCGATGCTGCCGGAGATCCGCTCCTCGGCGGAGACCTACGGCGCTGTCGCCGGGGGCGTCCTGGAGGGGACCCCGGTGGCCGGAATCCTCGGCGACCAGCAGGCGGCGACCTTCGGCCAGGTCTGCTTCGAGATCGGCGAGGCGAAGAACACCTACGGCACCGGTAACTTCATGCTGCTCAACACCGGCGAGGAGAAGGTCCCGAGCGAGAACGGCCTGCTCACCACGGTCTGCTACAAGATCGGCGACAACGCGCCGATCTACGCGCTCGAGGGTTCGATCGCCGTCACCGGGTCACTGGTGCAGTGGCTGCGGGACAACCTCGGGATGATCTCGAGTGCTGAAGAGATCGAGGGTCTCGCCGCGAGCGTCGAGGACAACGGTGGCGCGTACTTCGTGCCGGCGTTCTCGGGTCTCTTCGCGCCCCACTGGCGGGCCGACGCCCGCGGCGCCCTTGTCGGGCTGACCCGGTATGTCAACAAGGGTCACATCGCCCGGGCGGTGCTGGAGGCGACCGCTTTCCAGAGCCGTGAGGTGCTCGACGCGATGAATGCCGACTCCGGTGTCGCCCTCAAGGAGCTGAAGGTCGACGGCGGCATGGTCGTCAACGAGGAGCTCATGCAGTTCCAGGCCGACATCCTCGACGTCCCGGTGGTTCGGCCGAAGGTCGCGGAGACGACCGCCCTCGGCGCTGCCTACGCGGCAGGGCTCGCCGTCGGGTACTGGTCCGACATCGACGACCTGCGGCAGAACTGGGCCGAGGACAAGCGGTGGACGCCGTCGATGGACAACGACGAGCGCGAGCGTCAGTACCGGCTGTGGAAGAAGGCCGTCACCAAGACGTTCGACTGGGTCGACGACGACGTGAAGTGAGCCGAGCGGCTCCCTTCGCCCGCGACGGCCTGCGGTGCCCATACCCTGGGCGCATGCAGACCCTCCCACGCACGGTCGGCTGGATCGGATGGCTCGCGGTGCTCGGGCTTCTCGTCGCCTGCTCCCCGACCGACGAGAGCTCGACCACCGTGGCGCCCACCGTCACCACATCGGACCAGTGCGCCAAGGACAGCCTTCACCTGCTCAAGCCTGGCCAGCTCACCATCGCGACGAGCGACCCGGCGTTCGCGCCCTGGGTGCTCGACAACGACCCGAGCAGCGGCAAGGGGTACGAGTCCGCCGTCGCCTACGCGGTCGCCGACCAGCTCGGCTTCAGCAAGAAGGAGGTGGCGTGGGTGGCGGAGCCCTTCAACAAGTCGTACGCACCGGGGGCGAAGGACTTCGACTTCGACATCAACCAGATCTCGATCACGCCCAAGCGGGCCCAGGTCGTCGACTTCTCCAAGGGTTACATCAGCACCGCCCAGGCGGTGCTGACCCTGAAGAGCTCCCCCTTCGCCGACGCGAAGTCGCTGGCGGATCTCGCCGACGCGCATCTCGGTGCCCAGGTCGGGACGACGTCGTTGCAGGCGATCACCGACATCGTGAAGCCGTCGCAGGACCCGCTGGTCTACCAGAGCACCAACGACGCCAAGTCCGCGTTGCAGAACGGCCAGATCGACGGGATAGTCGTCGACCTGCCGACCGCGTTCTACATCCGTGACGCGCAGATCCCCGGCTCCACGATCGTCGGTCAGTTCGAGCCCACCAAGGGAGTCAATGACCAGCTCGGCCTGCTGTTCGAAAAGGGGAATCCGCTCGTCGCATGCGTCAACCAAGCGCTTGACGCGCTCAGATCCTCGGGCCGGCTGGACCAGATCGAGCAGCGGTGGCTGAGCCAGGTCGCGAGCGTTCCGACCCTGAGCTGAGCCGGAGCGAGCGGTGAAGACCGTCACAGCCGGGGATTGGATCAGGAGCGACGAGCAGCTTGCCCGTGAGCGGCTCATCCGCAAGCGCAACCGCCGCAGGGCCGCGCTGGCATCGGCGTCCACGGTCGTCGTGCTCGGTGTCGCGGTGGCCGCGGCCGTGTCTTCGCCGGGCTGGGAACGCGTCCAAGAGACCTTCTTCTCCTGGTCTGATGCGAAGGCGTCGTTTCCCGACATCGCCAGGAGCTTCTGGCTCAACGTCAAGCTCTTCATGGTCGCCGAGCCGATCATCCTGGCGGTCGGGCTGGCGGTCGCGATCGTCCGCGGAACGCGCTCGGCCTACCTGTTTCCGGTACGTGCGCTGGCGGTGATCTACACCGACCTGTTCCGCGGCGTACCGACCCTGCTCGTGGTGTTTCTGATCGGTTTCGGGCTCCCGGCGCTGCGCCTGCACGGGATCCCATCGGGGTTGTACTGGCTCGCGCTCATTGCTCTAGTCCTGTCCTACGGCGCATACGTGGCGGAGGTGTTCCGTGCGGGAATCGCGTCGGTGCACCCGAGCCAGCACCTCAGCGCCCGGGCCCGGGGGTTGACCGAGTCGCAGGCGATGCGGCACGTGGTGCTGCCCCAGGCGGTGCGCAACGTGGTGCCGCCGCTGCTCAACGACTTCGTGTCCTTGCAGAAGGACACCGCGCTGGTCGCGACCATCGGGCTCGTCGACGCGCTCAACCAGGCCAACATCTACGCGAGCACCAATTTCAACTACACGCCGTACGTTGTGGCGGCGATGTTCTTCGTCGCCCTCACCGTGCCGCTGGCCAGGCTGACCGACTGGCTCGCCCGGCGGGTCGCGGCGCGACAGCACGGCGGTGTGGCGTGAGCCTGCTTCGAGTGGAGAACCTGTGGAAGGAGTACGGGAAGAATGTCGTGCTCAAGGGCATCGACCTCGAGGTGGAGTCGCACCAGGCGGTCTGCCTGATCGGCTCGTCCGGATCGGGGAAGTCGACTCTGCTGCGCTGCATCGACCTGCTGTCCCCGATCGACGATGGGCAGATCTGGCTGGAGGACGAGGACATCTCGGACCCCACGGTCGACGCGGACCGGGTCCGCCAGCGGATCGGAATCGTGTTCCAGGCGTACAACCTGTTTCCCCACCTCAGCGTGCTGGGCAACATCACCCTGGCGCCTCGGCGCGTTCACAAGGTGCCGCGCAGGGACGCCGAGAGCCGCGCGATGGGGCTGCTACAGCAGTTCGGGCTGGCGGACCGCGCGGGCGACTACCCCGATCGGCTGTCGGGTGGTCAACAGCAACGGGTCGCGGTCATCTGTGCCCTGGCGACCGGTCCGGACCTGATGCTGTTCGACGAGGTCACCTCCGCCCTCGATCCGGAGCTGGTCGGCGAGGTACTCGACATCATCCGGGAGCTGAAGGAGGGGGGCATGACGATGGTGATCGCCACGCACGAGATGAGCTTCGCCCGCGACGTCGCCGACAGTGTGTGTTTCCTCGACGACGGCGTACTGCTCGAGCAGGGCTCACCGGCCGACATGTTCACGACCCCCCGCCAGGCCCGCACCCGGGAGTTCCTCGCCCGTGTGCTGCCTGCCTAGTCAGTCGATCCCGCCGATGCGTCCGGAGCGGGTGATCAGGGAGCCGGGAACGTCATCCGGACGGGTGTGTGCTCAAGCCGTCCATGCACGACGGCCTGGGCATGGCGGTCCTGGTCGTTCCATCGCAGGGTGAGCCGGCCGCCCGGCGCACCCGACCCCGCGACGCGCACGTGCGCGACGAAGCCGCCGCTCTGCTGGTTCCACCGCATCCGGCCGGAGACGGCGACATCGCGTACCCATCGCACCCCGTGCAGCCGCCACGTCACGACCGGGGGTGTGCCGCTGTAGTAGCCGCCGCGCGTGGTGAACCGGCCGCCCTGCAGGCCAACGCCGTGGTCGCCGGACAGGATCCACCAGCGGGCCATGATGTCCGCAACGGTGCTGGCGGCGACCCGGGCGGCTCGCCGCTGCGGATCCTTCCAGCCGAGCTGGGATGCGTAGCGGGCGAAGCGGTCAACGGTCCGGTTCTCGTGGTAGTCCGCTGCGCATGACGTGTCGCCGGCGTCGCGCCGCTGGACGAACCGGCGTACCAGCAGGGAGGCACACTGGTCGAAGTCCACCAGGGCGCTGACATGAGTGGTGTTCGCCACCTTGACGAAGGTGGAGTTCGGAAACGCTTGCGCGGTCGCCCGGGCACCGTACGGCGAGGTGAGTGAGTCCAGGTCGCCGACCAGCACGAGCGTGGGGACGTTCGGATAGGTGGCGCGTGGCGGTACCGGGTGGACCCAGCGGCTGGGAACCGGCCAGCGCAGGCAGTCGGAGTAGTAGCCCACCGCGGCGTACGCCCACTCGTGCACCGTGAAGGGTGCGAAGACGTGTGGCCGCGTCGCGCGCAGCCGTGCGAGCGCCTGGTGGTACTGGTGTCCCCGGGTCCCGACCGGCGACGTCATGTCGTAGGGCTGGGGATAGTCGTTGCAGGCAACCGCCTGGTCCAGCCCCTCCGAGTAGACCTTCAGATATCCCGCTCCGCCGACATAGCGGGTCTCGCGGACCAGCCGCACCAGCGGCCGGTTGTACGGATGAGGCCGCAGCACGGCCCGGGCCGCGGCATCGAGCTCACGGTAGATGTCCGAGCTGGTTGCGGCGCCGGTGAGCAGCGTGACCAGGTCGTCGATGGTCACCGTGGTGCGGCGGACCTTTCCGTGCCCCCCGGGGGCCGAGCCGGTGATCGGGTGATGACGCAACAGCCCTGCCAGTCTGGAGATTCGTCGCATCGTGCCGCCCGGACGGTGGGCGCACGCCGGGCTGCGCCGGCAGGCCTGGCGGAACGCGTCCCGGTAGGCCAGGTTGGTGTCGACGTAGTAGGGATCGGTTCCCCCCACGAAGTAGGCGGCGTCGAGGATCACCGTGCGTACCCGGGCGGGGTGGCGGACCGCGAACGTCTGCGAGAAGAACGTGCCGTAGGAGTCGCCGTACAGGTCGATCCTGCCGATGTCCAGGTGGTTGAGGACCGCGACCATGTCCTTGGCCGCGATGGCCGACCCGTAGAGGTCCGAGGCCGAGCCGAGCTGCCGACCACACACGCCGACGGCGCGGACGAAGTTCGGAGGGTAGGACTGGAGCAGTGGGCAGCTGATCACGTCCGACTTCCCGGTTCCCCGGTTGTCCACCAGCAGCAGCTGCCGTCGGTCCAGCAGCGGTCCGAACAGGTCGAGGTACGAGCCACGACTGTCGGTGGTGGAGTAGCCGGGTCCACCCTCGACCGCGACGATCGTCCCCAGCAGCGGCTTGGAGCGGTCGCGGCGCGGGTACAGCTCGTACGCGATCCGCATCCGACCCGAGTGCCGCGCCCGCCGGTCCCGGGGCACGTGGATCGCCCCGCAGCGCACTGAGCGGTCGAACGCGCAGGGATGCAGCGCCCCGGCCGGGATGGCGGCCCGCGCCGGCGCGTCGTGCTTGTCCGGCGCCGACGCCTCTACCAGCGACAGTGGCAGGCCGACGCCGATCACCGCGACGGCCATGGTCGCCACGAGAGCCATCCGAGCGGCGCTCGGCCCCATCGTCGGCTGATGCATCCGCTGATGCTAGCCCTGATCGTGGCGGATCGGACGCGCCTGCGATCGGTCGAGATCGCCAATGGCAGACTGCCAGGGTGCTGGCGCGCTGCCGAGTGTCGACGAGGTGAGACCTGATCGGTTCCGCGTACGTGCACTCTGGCTTGCCGGTGTGCTGGCGGCGCTGGTCGGCATGGCGCTCGCCGGATGCATGGGCGGCGGTGACCCGCCCGGCGAGGGCCCGGAGGCGCAGAGCTCAGCGGCGATCGCCGACTTCACCGATGCCTGGGCGGCCGGTGACCCGGTGGCGATGGGCGCCGCCACGGACAGCCCGTCGGCTGCGCGGAAGGTCTCGGCAGCCGCGCTGGACGAGCTACGTTCGCAGGACACCGCCATCGCCCCGGTGGGCGGGACGAGCTGCGCCGGCTCCACCTGCACTCAGAAGGTCACCGTCCGGCAGATGATCGAGGGCGTCGGCACCTGGACGTACCAAACCACGCTCAGCGCCTCGGCAACCGCGGACGGCGGCTGGACAGTCGACTGGAGTCCGCAGACCCTCCACCCGGACCTCACCGCGAAAACCGCCTTCGACCGGACTCGGATCCTGCCGCCGCGGGCGCCGATCCTGGACCGGCACGGTGTGGCGCTCACCAGGATGCGGCCGATCGTCGACATCGGCGTCGTCGCCGGCAAGGTGGAGCCCAGCACGTACCCCATGCTGGCCCACATCCTGCACATCGACCCCGGCGCACTGCGCAGGGAGGTCGCGGCCGCCCAGCCGGACTGGTTCGTCGAGATCTACCCGCTGCGCCTCAGCGACTACGAGCCGATCCGCGACGAGCTGCTGCAGGTGCCCGGATTCCAGTACAACCTCGGCACCATGTCCCTCGGGCCGACTGCTGCCTGGGCGCGACCGGTGCTGGGCAGGGTGGGCGACGCCACCAAGGAGACCATGCGCGAGGCCGGACCGCTGGCCGAGAGCAGCGACCAGCTCGGAGAGAGCGGGCTTCAGCTCGCGTACGAACGGCAGCTGGCCGGCACCCCGGGTGGCCGGGTCGACCTGGTGAAGGCCCACTCCGGCGAGCAGGTCAAGACGCTCTGGTCGGTCAAGCCGGTGCCGGGCAAGCCGCTGGCGACGACGCTCGACGAGACGATCCAGTCCGCCGCGGAGGCCGCTGTGTCGGGGCAGGTCAAGACGACGGCCCTGGTCGCCGTGCAGGCGAACACCGGCAGGATCTTGGCGGCCGCGAACGGGCCGGAGATCAGCGCCGAGAACCTCGCTTTCGTCGGGCAGTTCCCTCCCGGCTCGACCTTCAAGGTGATCAGCGTGTCGGCCCTGCTCGACGCCGGCGTCCTCACCGCGACCGACCGGGTCGAGTGCCCGGACACGACAGTCGTCGGCGGGAAGACCTTCAAGAACTACGACGGTGGGATCCTGCCGGCAGGCGGCACGCTGACCGACGCGTTCGCGCAGTCGTGCAACACGACGATGGTCAACCTGGCCGACCGGCTCGACGACGCCGCGATCCCGGACGCCGCGGCCCGGTTCGGGATCGGTGCCGACTGGGACATCGGGCTGAGCGCGTACAGCGGTCAGGTGCCGGAACCGGTGGACCTGGTGGAGCGCGCCGCCTCGATGATCGGCCAGGGCAGGGTGCTGATGAGCCCACTCGGCATGGCCATGGTCGCGGCCGCCGTCGACTCCGGTCAGCCGATGAAGCCGGAGCTACTGCCCGAGGTCAAGCCGGGCGGTGCCGCCGGCGATCCGTTGCCGAGCGGCCTGGTGAGCGATCTCCGCACGATGATGCGTGCGGTCGTAACCGAAGGGACCGGATCGAGTGTCGATCTTGCCGGCCTGCCGGTCTCGGCCAAGACGGGGACCGCGGAGTACGGCCCGAGCGGTGCCACTCGTACGCACGCGTGGATGATCGGCTTTCGTGGCGACCTCGCCTTCGCCGTGTTCGTGGAGAACGGTGAGTCCGGATCGCACGACGCGGCCCCGGTCGTCGCCCGCTTCCTCAATGGCCTGCCGGCGAGCGCCTACCACTGACCCACGATCCGACAATTTATTACGCACCAGCGGATTCAGAGCGGGGGGTGGAGTGAGGCGAGGGCGAGTTCGGTGAAGGCATAGGGGGTGAGGCTTCCGGCGCCCGTCGCAAGAGCGCCGAGCAGGGGTACGCCCGTCTGCACCGGTAGCTCGCCGAGGTTGTGCCGCTCGGCGAGCCCGGGACTCGGCGGCGACGACCCGATCACCAGCCCGACGGGCTCGAACCCTCGTGAGCGCAGCGCCCTGACGGTCAGCTCGGTGTGGTTGAGAGTCCCGAGAGCCAGCGATGTGACGACCACCCACCGGACGCCGTGCCCGAGCCGACCCAGCGAGTCGGCCAGCTCCAGCAGCGTCGCGCCCGACTCGTCGAGACGTACGAGCAGCCCGCCGCTGCCCTCGACAACCACCTGGTCGTATGCCGTCGCTATCAGCGACACCTGGCTTGCGATCGACGGCATCGGGATCAAGGCCCGGCCGCTCAACCGGGCCGCGACGGTCGGCGCCAGTGGGTCGGGTAGCCGCTGCAGCTCGTACGTGTCCCCCATGCCGGTCAGGCGCACGACCTCGTCGACGTCGCCCGGTTCCCCGGGCGCCGCGCCGGTCTGCACGGGCTTGACGACGGCCACCCGGCGACCGGACGAGCCGGCGCGCGCCGCCAGCGCGGCCGTCACGACGGTCTTGCCGATGCCGGTGTCGGTACCGGTGACAAGCGTGACGCTCATCGCACGGCCGGCCGCACGGCATCGGTCAGGGTCGAACAGGCCCGCTCGAGCTCGGGTCCGCCGAGCGTTGCCCGGGCGGTGATGCGCAGCCTGCTGCTGGCATCGGGAGTCGACGGCGGCCGGAAGCACCCGACCCGGAGTCCCCGGCGGGCGCAGCGCTCCTGCGCGGCCAGCGCCTCACCCGGGCCCGGCATCCGCACCGAGAGCACCGCGCCGCCGGGGGTCACCACGCCGACGGCCGATGCCAGAGCACCCGCACAGTCGCGTACCGCAGTGACGCGGCCGGGCTCCTCGGCGAGTACGCGCAGCGCGGCGAGCGCTCCGGCGGTCGACGCCGGAGCCAGCCCCGTGTCGTAGATGAACGGACGCGACCGGTTGACCAGATGGTCGACGAGCGCACCGCTGCCCATCACGACACCACCCTGGCTGCCCAGCGACTTCGACAGCGTGGCGGTGACGATGACGTGCGGGGAACCGGCCAGCCCGGCCTGCGCCACCAGCCCCCTCCCATCGTTCCCGGCGACGCCGAGCGCGTGTGCCTCGTCGACGACGAGCACGGCCTGGAGGCGTCCGCACACCTCGGCGAGCTCGTCCAGCGGGGCGGCGTCTCCGAGCACCGAGTAGACGGACTCGACCAGGACGAGCGCGCGGCTGACCGGGCGGCCGTCGAGCGCTCGAGCGACCGCCCCGACGTCGTTGTGCGGAGCGACGGTGACGCGCGACCGCGACAACCGGCAGGCGTCGACAAGGGAGGCGTGAACGTGGGCGTCGGAGACGATGAACGTTTCGCGGTCGGCCAGGGCCGAGACGAGTCCGAGGTTCGCGTGGTAGCCGGTCGAGTACGCGAGCGCCTTCGGCTGCCGGCAGAACGCCGCGAGCTCCCGCTCGAGCTCCGCGTGCAGTGCGAGCGTCCCGGTGACCAGGCGTGATGATCCCGCCCCGGCCCCCCAGGTCAGGGCCGCGGTGGCAGCGGCCCGGGTCACGCGCGGGTCCGTGGACAGCCCCAGGTAGTCGTTGCCGGCCAGGTCGACCAGCTCCGGCCTCGGCGAGCGGGGCGAGAGCGAACGCACCAGCCCCGCGTGCTCGCGTTCGCGAGCCTGCTCGCCGAGCCAGTCCTCGAGGCTCACAGGTCGACCGTGGACACGATCGCGGCGCAGATCTGGGCGATCTCCTCGCTGGTGGTGATGTACGGCGGCATCGTGTAGATCAGATCGCGGAACGGGCGCACCCAGACCCCCTGGTCGAGCGCCGCGGTCGTCACAGCCGGTACGTCGACCGCATGGCGGAGCTGGACCACGCCGACGGCGCCGAGCGTACGCACGTCGGCGACCCGTTCGCTCCCCCGCGCCGGCGCCAACCCCGACGCGAGCTCACCGGCGATCCGGTCGACCCGGGCCTGCCATCCGCCGGCGGCCAGGAGGTCGAGCGAGGCGCCCGCGACCGCGCAGGCCAGCGGATTGGCCATGAACGTGGGGCCATGCATGAGCACGCCGGGATCGGAGGCACTGACGTCGTGGGCCACCTGCGAGGTGCACAGCATGGCCGCGAGTGTGACGTAGCCGCCGGTGAGGGCCTTGCCGACGCACATGATGTCGGGAGAGACCCCGGCCCGGTTGGCTGCGAACAGCGTGCCCGTACGGCCGAACCCGGTGGCGATCTCGTCGAGGATCAGGACCAGGCCGTACTCGTCGGCCAGTGCGCGCAGAATGCGCACGCACTCGGGGTTGTAGATGTGCATCCCACCGGCGCCCTGCAGCACCGGCTCGACGATGATGCCGGCCAGCCGGGCGCGGTGCCGCTCGACGAGGCTGCCGACCTCACCGCCCCAGGCAGCCACGTCGGTGTCGAGGCCGGCCGGCGGCCGGCGGGCATGCACCTGGTCCATGAGCACGCCGGCGAAAGCCGAGTGCATCCCGTCCACCGGGTCGCACACGCTCATCGCGGCGAACGTGTCGCCGTGGTAGCCGCCCCGCAACGCCAGCAGTGCCGTCCGCTCCGGATGGCCCCGCGCACGTTGGGCCTGCAGCGCGACCTTGACGGCCACCTCGACCGAGACCGAGCCCGAGTCGGCGAAGAACACGTGCCGTAAGGGATCCGGAGCCATCGACAACAGTCGCTCCCCCAGCTGGACGGCCGGTCGATGGGTGAGGCCACCGAACATCACATGGGACATCAGGTCGACCTGACGATGCGCGGCCGCATCGATCGCCGGGTGCCCGTGGCCGTGGATCGCGCACCACCACGACGACATCGCGTCGATGACCTCGCGGCCGTCGGCGAGGCGCAGCCGCACCCCTTTCGCGGAGTCGACCAGCCGGACCGGCCCGGGGTCGGTCATCGAGGAGTACGGATGCCAGAGGTGTTCGCGATCCAACGTCAGCAGACGTCGAGTCTCCTTGGCCTCCGCGCGGGTGCTCATCGCTTGCGCAGGCTATCCAACACCGTCGATGTGGCCGCTCCGCGATGGTGGTGCTGCGTGGTGGAGTTGACCTGGGGTGGTGTGGCCCGTACGGTCGTGTCGGTTGCAGTTTGTACTTCGGTTCGGTTGTTATTACCTGCCCGCGAAGTCTGACAGCGGGTGTTTTTGTTCTTGGGCTTCCCCCGGAGCGTGGCACCTGGTCGCGACCCGAGACGGTGATGTGCGGTCTCGTTTGACCCCCAAGAAGGAGCAGTTGCATGACGCAAGGCACGGTGAAGTGGTTCAACGCTGAGAAGGGGTTTGGTTTCATCGCCCCCGATGGTGACGGTCCGGACGTGTTCGTCCACTACTCGGCGATCGACGCGAGTGGGTACCGGAGCCTCGAAGAGGGCCAGCGGGTGGAGTTCTCCTCCACCCAGGGTCAGAAGGGTCCGCAGGCGGAGAACGTCCGCCCAGTCTAGCTACACAGTATAGTTACTCTGGCTAGCACCTTCGCAGTTCCCTGTTCGGTCTTGTGGGTCTAGAGTCCGGGACGGGGGTAGAGCACCAGGCCCGGGGGGCGCAGCACGCGCTGCTGCAAACCCCGGGCTCTGTGTCGTCCGGCACACGGACGAGGGCCGCTGGTCTACGAGGCGCCTCGACGACGACTGATCGACGTGTGAGGGTTGCCGGATGGACTTCGAGGAAGCCGCTGACGAGCTGTACGGGCGCTCGCCCGACGAGTTCACCGCGGCCCGCAACGCTGCCGCCAAGCAGGCGCGCTCCCAGGGGGACAGGGAGCTCGCAGCGCGCATCACCGCGCTGCGCAAACCCACGCTCGCGGCCTGGGTGGTCAACCAGATGGCGCGGCGCTGTCGGGGCGACATCGAGTCGTTGCTCGACCTCGGCCGCACGCTGCGAGAATCCTCCACCGCCCTCAGTGGTGACGAGCTGCGGCAGCTGACCCGTCAGCGCCATCAGCTCGTCCAGGCCCTTGTGCAGCAGGCCCGCGACCTCGCTGGCACCGACGGCCGCCGACTCAGCGAGGACGCCGTCCAGGGAGTACGCCAGACGTTCGAAGCCACCCTGTCTGACGCCGACAGCGCGGACGCCGTTGCCGCCGGCCGGCTGTCCGATGCTCTGGAGGTCTCCGGATTCGGGTTCGCCGGGTTCCCCGACCCCGCCGGCCCCGCTGCCGGCCGTACCTCGCGACGACCGGCGTCGCCGAAATCAGAGACCGTCGGCGACCTCGACGCGAAGCGCCAGCAGCATGTCCAGCAGCAGGAACTGGCCGAGAGCGGCCTGACCCGGGCCGAGGAGGTGGCACAGAGCGCGCGCGACAGGCACGAGAACGCGCAAGGACACCTGCGCGACGCGCAGGCGGCGCGCGAGCGGGCCAAGAGCCAGGTGGACCGGCTGCGGGTGGAGCTGGACTCCGCGCTCGAGGAGCTGGCCCGGGCGACAGCGGAGGAGCGGACCGCCAGGCGCGAGGAGGCCAAGGCCGAGCGCAAGGCGAAGGACGCCACCGCCCGCCTGAAGTCGGCGGCTTGGCGGTCGAAGCCCCGCGGCACTTGAGGCCGGACTGCCGCGACCGCGTCCGCCGACATCGGTTCGGCCATCGTGGGTAGCGTGTACCGGGTGACGGACCAGGCGCCCCCGCCGGCAGCCGGCAGACGCCGAAGTCTCCGGCTTGCCGGCGAACAGGTGCTGAGCGAGGGTCGGGGTCTGTCCCAGGGCCAGCTGGTCGAGGTGCTCGGCCTCCCCGACGAGGCTCTGCCCGAGCTTCTGGAGCTGGCCCACCGGGTGCGTCTGCGCTGGTGCGGACCGGAGGTGGAGATCGAGGGGATCGTCTCGCTCAAGACCGGCGGCTGCCCGGAGGACTGCCACTTCTGCTCACAGTCCGGCCGGTTCAGCTCACCGGTTCGCGCGGTGTGGCTCGACATACCGGGTCTGGTGGAAGCGGCTCGGCAGACCGCGGCGACGGGCGCGACCGAGTTCTGCATCGTCGCGGCGGTGCGCGGTCCGGACGAGCGGCTGCTGGAGCAGGTACGTGCGGGGATCGAAGCCATCCGCGACGTCGTTGACATCAACATCGCCTGCTCCCTGGGCATGCTGACGCCGCCACAGGCCGACGAGCTGGCCGCCATCGGCGTGCATCGCTACAACCACAATCTCGAGGCCGCCCGCTCCTACTTCCCACGGGTCGTCACCACCCACTCCTACGACGAGCGCTGGGAGACCTGCCTGCTGGTCAAGAAAGCGGGGATGGAGCTGTGCTGCGGGGGGCTGGTCGGGATGGGCGAGTCGCTCGAACAGCGCGCCGAGCTCGCCTCCGAGCTGGCGCTGCTCGCGCCGGACGAGGTCCCGCTCAACTTCCTGAACCCACGACCCGGTACCCCATTCGGCGACCAGCCCGTGATGGCCGCCGCGCAGGCGCTGAAGACGATTGCGGCCTTCCGGCTCGCGATGCCGCGCACCGTGCTGCGCTACGCCGGAGGGCGTGAGCTGACACTTGGCGACCTGGGAACCAGGGACGGTCTGCTCGGCGGGGTCAACGCGGTCATCGTGGGCAACTACCTGACCACGCTCGGCCGTGAGCCGGACGAGGATCTCGAGCTGTTGTCGCACCTGAAGATGCCGATCAAGGAGCTGTCGAAGACCCTGTGACGTACTGCGACCACTGCGGGGAGCCCAGCGATGCGGCCGCCGCGCACCGGGACTGCCGTCGCCGGCGTCGGCTCGAGCCGCCCCGCTTCTGCCCCAGCTGCCGGCGTCGGCTGGTGGTCCAGGTGGTGCCGCGGGGCTGGACTGCCCAGTGCTCCGTGCACGGTTCCCTCGACGGTGATGGGATCGGAGCGTGACGGACTCCGAGACGCCTGCCTTTCTCTTCGACCTCGACGGCACCTTGCTGGACAGCGTTTACCAGCACGTGATCGCCTGGCAGCGGGCCTTCGCGGACGTCGACATCGACCCGGCCCTCTGGTTGGTCCACCGGCGGATCGGGATGAGTGGCTCGCTGGTCGCGGCTCGGGTCGCCAGTGAGAGCGGTCGGGTGCTGACTGATGCCGAGGTGGAGCGCGTCGAGTCGCTGCACGGCGCCCACTACGAGCAGATGCTGGACGCCGTCCGACCGCTTCCTGGTGCGCGCGACCTGCTGCTGGCACTGTCCGGCTCCGACATTGCCTGGGCGATCGCGTCGAGCAGCAGCCGTTCCGAGGCGGATGCGCTGGTGGCCAAGCTCAACCTCGGCATGGAGCCGACCATCATCTGCAATGACGACGTGAGCACAGCCAAGCCGGACCCGGCCGCCTTCCTCGCCGCGGCGGACAGGCTGGCGGTCCATCCCGAGCGCTGCATCGTCGTTGGGGATGCGGTGTGGGATGTGCTGGCGGCGCGACGAGCGGGCATGCTCGCGGTCGGCCTGCTGTGCGGTGGGCGGTCGGCGTCGGAGTTCGAGCAGGCACAGGCATTGCGGGTGTACGCGGACCCCGCCGACCTGCTGGCGAACCTCGACGAGATCGGCGTGCTGCTCGACTGACCTACGCCGGCTGACCCGGGCTGCGACCGGCCAGGGACCGTCGGTATCCCACGGTCGCCGGGTAGGGCGCGAATTGGGAGGTCGACGTGTCGGCCGTCTGCCGCCAACCGGTGCGCTCATAGAAGCGCCGCGCCCGGTGGTTGTCGGCCAGGACCCACAACGAGACTGACGCGCCGCCGACCGCCGTGACGTCATCGAGGCACGCCTCGACGAGGCGAACCGCGAGGCCGGAGCCCCACAGGTCCGGGTGCACCGACAGTTGGCGCAGGTGCACAGCATCGTAGGCGACCAGGCCGGTCAGCCGTCCGTCCTGCTCGGCCACGAGGACCCGGAACGCGGGATCGTCGAACCAGAGTCGGTAGCGAGCCTGCACCTCGGCGTCGGGGAACGGGCACGTCTCCGCGGGGAAGATATGACCCAGCGCTGCCAGAGATGCCGCCCTCTCCAGCTCGTAGAGCGCAACGAACTCATCAGCGCGGGCGTGCCGGATCAGGGCTCGCTCCGGGCGCGAACCGTCGTCAGCCCTCCCAGTGATGCACGACGTCGAGGTTGCGGAACGTCGGAGGACCGTCGGTCAGCTTCTGCATCTTGCCGGCGAACTCGGCGGTCTCGGGGCGGTCGTTGTTCTCCATCGCCGCCTCGTACGAGTCGAACTCGACGATCGTCGAATAGTGGTTCGGCCGGTCGCGGTCAGCGACGACGGTGACCCGCCGCACCGTTCCGCCCCGGTCATTCTGAGCCTCGACCTCTTCGCCCAACGCCCTGATCTCGTCCACCCGCGAGCTCTCGAACTCGATGATCTGTACGAATCCAGCCATGGCATCTCCCTGCCGGTGATGGGGTTGATAACGCGAGAATGGACCGATCCCGGTGCTCGCGCAAGAGCCCGCCGACTGTCGCGCGACCGGGCCGTCTTGAACCGCAGAGTCACTCACGACAGACTCGTGGTTTGGTCAATTCGCTGAACCCGCGAAGGAGCCGGGTGTCCGAGCACGTCGTCGAGCGGGAAATCGCGAACGAACAGGCGTTTGTCGAACAGGGTCCACCAGCGGCTCGAGGCGGCGGCTGTGTCGGCGCACGCCCTGGCTGCCGAGGGCCACGGCCGAGCGCGGCTCGGACACGAGGGCGGCCTCGTCGAGCGTGATGCGATGGTCTTCCAGGCGGCGCGCCGCATCGCAGCGCTGGACGCGGCCCGGGAAGGGATCGTCTTCGGCCGGCTCGACCTGCGCGACACCGACCGGCGCTACATCGGGCGGATCGGCCTTCGCGACGAGAGCCGCGAGTCCCTTCTCGTCGACTGGCGGGCCCCAGCCGCCGCGGTCTTCTATCGGGCCACGGCGCAAGACCCGATGAACGCGCTCCGCCGCCGGGTGCTCCGCAGCGTGGGAGAGACCGTGGTGAGCGTCGAGGACGAGCTCCTCGACCCGGAGCACGCCCCCGCCGACATGGTTGTCGTGGGCGAGGGCGCACTGATGGCCGAGATCAGCAGGGCCCGGGACCGTTCCATGCACTCGGTCGTGGCCACGATCGCGCGTGAGCAGGACGAGGCGATCCGGTCGCCGGAACGTGGCGTGACCGCGATCAGCGGCGGCCCGGGCACGGGAAAGACCGTCGTCGCCCTGCATCGGGTCGCCTACCTCCTGTACACCGACCGCCGGCGATTCGAGAGCGGTGGCGTGCTGGTGATCGGGCCGTCCCCGGTCTTCATGCACTACATCGAAAGGGTGCTCCCGTCACTGGGTGAGACCGCGGTGACCTTGCGCTCCCTGGGTGAGATCGTCGACGGCGTGTCCGGCGTCGGGCACGACCCGCCGGAAGTCCTTGCGATCAAGGGTTCCGCGCGGATGCGGTACGTACTCGCGAGTGCTGCGCGCGACTTCGTCCCCGGGTCTCCCGACCATTTCCGCGTGTTCTACCGCGACGACGTGCTCACGCTCGACCCACACTCGCTCGGCCGGGTTCGACGACAGCTGCTGGCGAACGGCCAACGCCGCAACCGTGCGCTCCCGCGGGTACAGCAGGCCTTGATCGACGCGCTCTGGTCACAGGCCAGGGGAGAGCGTGCCAGGGCCAGGGGCCGGGACGAGTTCGTCAACGAGATGCTCGGGTCCGACGAGTTCATGGATTTCGTCGCTCGGTGGTGGCCGCCCGTGGACGGCGCAGCCGTGCTGAGCTGGCTCGCCGACCCGGTGCGGCTGCGGCGGTACGCCCGGCGGCGGCTGAGCGACGCCGAGTGCGCGCTGCTGGTCAAGTCGTGGACGGACCGGCCCGACTGGTCGGTCGAGGACATCCCGCTGATCGACGAGCTCCGCTACCTGATCGGGGACGTTCCAGTTCTCCAGCAGCGCTATGACCCGCTGGGTGACCTGGCAGACGACGACGTGCACGAGGTCTCGACGGTGGCCGACAGGCGGCAGGGGGCGCAGTCCAAGCCGTCCCAGCGCATCGAGGACGACGGGTTCGCGCACGTGCTGGTCGACGAGGCGCAGGATCTCTCGCCGATGCAGTGGCGGATGGTCGGTCGGCGCGGCGGCCACGCGAGCTGGACCATCGTCGGAGACGCCGCCCAGAGCGCCTGGCCCGCACCGGCGGAGGCCGAAGTCGCACGTGCGGAGGCGCTCAAGGGCAAGCCACTCCACTCGTTCCGCCTTTCGGTGAACTATCGCAACTCCAAGGAGATCTTCGACCTCGCTGCGCAGGTCGCGCGGCTGGCGGTCGAGGCCCCGGATCTGCCCGAGGCCGTCAGGGCGACGGGGAACGAGCCGCTCCAGCTGGTCGCCGAGGAGGATGTCCTGGGCCGCGAGGTGGTCTCCCGGGTTCGGACACTGCTCGACGTGGTGGACGGAACGATAGGCGTCGTCGTTCCGGTCGCCCGCCGGACCGAGAGCCGGCAGTGGTTGGACGGACTTGACCGGTCGCGGGTGAGCGTCCTCGACGGCCTGGAGGTGAAGGGCCTGGAGTTCGACGCCGTCGTGGTGGTTCAACCCGGTGAGATCGGTGCCGAGTCGTCGGCCGGCTGGCGCACGCTGTACGTCGCCCTGAGCCGGGCGACCAAGCGCCTGGTGACGGTGTCGACCGATCGGGACTGGATGGCCGGCGCAGCATCAGCCGGGCGCGACGACGTCACGCGCTAGGGTCGTTTTCCCATTCCCCTTCCGATCCCGGATGGCATCGTGTCGGTCCTTGACGAGCTCGTCGGCTATCCGGCGTTCGCGCTGATCCGGCTGCGGGACTCGGCGACCGTGACCCTGCTCGGTGGGCACCGCGAGGACCTCGAACGGCTCGCCGACCTGCCGCTGGACCACGGCGTCCCGACGACCGGACCCATGTTCGACCGTCTCCTGGCGGTGCCGTTCCGGCAGGTGGCCGAGCGCGGCTTCGAGGTCCATGACGACGGCACCCCACTGTCGGTGATCAGTGTGCAGAGCCACCGCGAGGTCCAGCTCGTCGAGATGTTGCGACTCCTGCCCGACGAACCGGTCGAGGTCGCCGAGCCGGGTGGCTTCGATGTCGACGACGACGCGTACGCCAAGATCGTCGACCGGGTGATCACCGACGAGATCGGCAACGGCGAGGGAGCCAACGTCGTCATCGCCCGCGACTACCGCTGCCGGATCGCTGGCTGGGACGCCGCCAAGGCACTGACGGTGTTCCGCCGGCTGCTCGTGCGCGAGCGCGGGGCGTACTGGACGTTCTGCGTGTTCACCGGTGATCGCTACCTGATCGGTGCCAGCCCGGAACGGCACGTGAGCGTGCACGCGGGAAACGTCCGGATGAACCCGATCAGCGGCACGTTCCGACTCCGCGGGCTCGAGGACCCGGTCACCAGCAAGGCCGCGCTGCTGGAGTTCCTCGCCGACGAGAAGGAGATCTACGAGCTCTTCATGGTGGTCGACGAGGAGCTGAAGATGATGTGCGACATCTGCAATGAGGGTGGGCTCGTGCTCGGGCCGTACCTGAAGCAGATGACCCACCTCATCCACACCGAGTACCTGCTGGCCGGGCGCACCACCCGCGACATCCGCGACGTCCTGCGTGACTCGATGTTCGCTGCCACAGTGACCGGCAGCCCCGTCGAGAACGCCTGTCGGGTGATCAAGCGGTACGAGACCCGGGGCCGCGGCTACTACGGCGCCGTGCTGGCGCTGCTCGGGCGAGACGGCGACGGCCGGCCCACCGCGGACGCGCCGATCATCATCCGGGCCGCCGACGTCGCCCTGGACGGGAGCCTGCGCGTCACCGCCGGGGCGACGCTGGTCCGCGACTCGCAGCCGCAGTCGGAAGTGGCCGAGACGCACGCGAAGGCCGCCGGGATCCTCAGCGCCTTCGGCCTCGTCGACGTGCCGCCGACACAGGTCCCGGGCATCGCGCAGTTGGCGACCGACGAGGACGTGTTGCTGGCCCTCGGGTCACGCAACCAGCGGCTGTCGAAGTTCTGGCTCGTGGACCAGGCCGACACGTCTCCGGTTCCTTCGCTGCTGGGCAGGACGGCGGTGATCATCGACGGTGAGGACGACTTCGTCAACATGCTGCGGCATGTGCTGGTCACGCTCGGGATGAGCACGGCCGTCGTCCGGCACGGGGACTACCAGCCGGACGACACCGAGGGGTACGACCTGGTGGTTCTCGGACCCGGCCCCGGGGACCCGCGAGACGGGAGCGATCCCAAGATGGCGACGTTCGGCCGCGTCGTGGACGATGTGCTCGAGTCCGGCCGGCCGTTCCTCGCCGTCTGCCTGGGTCACCAGATCCTGTGCGGGCGCCTCGGCCTCGACCTTGTCTTCAAGGACATCGTGTTCCAGGGCACGCAGACGCCGGTCCGGGTGCTCGGGCGCCCGGAGCGGGTGGGCTTCTACAACACCTTCGTCGCCCGGGTGCCGGCGGGTGGACTGGCCGCGGGTCTGGAGGTCGAGACCGACGAGCCCAGCGGTGACGTGAACATGATCGCCGGCCCGCACTTCCGGGGCGTGCAGTTCCATGCCGAGTCGATCCTGACCGAGAACGGGTACGGCCTCATCCGCGACCTGGTCATCGCCATCCTCCGGACGGCGGTCGTCGGCCCCGCCGGCTAGCCAGCGCCGGCTGGCCAGCGCCGGACAAGGGGCGGACACCGGCGCGAGTTCGGTGGGAGGGGGCGTCGCGCCGGTGTCCTGGCTGTACGGACCCTTGCAGGGTCTCGAGGTCGACTCAGCTGGCGTCGCTCCCGAGCGTGAGCGGCAACTGGCTGGTCGCGTCGCCTCGGTGGATGGTCAGCGTCACGTGGTCGCCCGGCCGGTAGGTGCGTACCGTCGCGACGAGGGAGTCCGCGCTGGTGATCTCCTGACCGTCGATCGCGGTGATCACGTCGCCGGACTTCAGGCCCGCGTTCGCCGCCGCGCTCTTCGCGGTGACATCGCCGACCTTTGCGCCACCGGGCAGGCCCTGCGAGTCGACGGCGTCGGAGACGAGGACACCGAGCTTGGCATGTGTCGCGGTCTGGCCGTTGCTGAGCTGCTGGGCGATCGGCTTGGCCTCGTCGATCGGGATCGCGAAACCGAGTCCGATGGAGCCGCCCTGGGACGTGGTTGAGTTGGAGTCGGAGAAGATCGCCGAGTTGATGCCGACCACCTGCCCCTGCATGTTCACCAGCGGGCCACCGGAGTTGCCCGGGTTGATGGCGGCGTCGGTCTGGATCCCGGGAAAGATCCCGTTGGTGTTGCTGGTGCCGCCGCTGCCGGGGCTGCCGGCCTCGGTCGGGCTGACCGGCCGGTTCAGCGCACTGACGATCCCGGACGTGACCGTGCTGGACAACCCGAACGGCGATCCGACCGCGAGCACCTGCTCGCCGACGTCGAGAGTGGCCGACGAACCGAGGGTGGCCGGCTTGAGGCCGGAGACTCCCTGGGCCTGGATCACCGCGAGGTCGGTCAGCGGGTCACGGCCGACGATCTTCGCGCTGGCGGTTGCGCCGTTGTTGAACGACACCGCGATCCGCCCGCCGTTGGCCGCTACCTCGGCGACGTGGTTGTTGGTGAGGATCAGTCCGTCAGAGGTGAGGATGATGCCGCTGCCGGAGCCGGCCGCTGTCGCCGAGGCGACGTTGATCTGGACCACCGACGGAAGCACCTTGGCGGCGACGGCCTCGATGCTGCCGGCCGGAGCCGCCGTGTCCGGCTCGGAGGACACGGCGCTGGTGAAGGCGCTCTGTGACGCCGGGCTGGGCGTCCCGTCGTCGGTGAGCGCGGAATAACCGGCCGCCCCGCCGACGCCACCTAGGACGCCGGCGAGAAGGGCGGCCGTCACAACCCAGGCACCTCGCCGAGGGGGGCGGCGATCTTGTGTGCTCTCGCGCGGGTTGCGACCGAACGGACCCGCTCCGTTCGGGGCTTCGGGTGGAGGCTGACTCTGCATCGGCGGCCCGTACGGCTGGTAGAGGGGCCGGTCGGACGGCAGGTCGCGCTCGGTGGTACCGGGAGACTGCATATGCGGCGGGAACGGGGGTGACGTGCTCATGTGGGCAACCATCCACGACCAACCTGAGATGACCCTGAAAACAGGCACAAGCCTCGCCAAGGAAATGCCCGGGCCGTCCGCGACAGTGCCGCGACGGTCCAGGCTCAACCCAGATAGCTCACGTCCAGGCCGGTCAGGCGTCGTCTCATCACGTCGATCGCCTCGGTGTTGGAGTCGATCATCACGAACCGTCGTCCCATCGCGGCGGCCACCGCACCCGTGGTGCCACTGCCGGCGAAGAAGTCGAGCACCCAGTCGCCGGGTCGGGTGGACGGCTGCAGGATCCGGCGCATCACGCCCTCGGGCTTCTGGTTCGGGTAGCCGGTCTTCTCGGTGCCGCTGGTGGGCACGATCGTGTGCCACCAGACGTCGGTCGGGAGTTTGCCGCGTGCGGCCTTGGCGGCGCCGACCAGACCGGGAGCGAGATACGGGATCCGGTCGATCTCGTCCTGGTCGAACAGGTGCCTGCCGCTGGTCTTGACGTAGACCAGGATCGTGTCGTGCTTGGCGGGCCACCGGTCTCGCGCCCGCCCGCCGTAGTCGTAGGCCCAGATCACCTCGTTGAGGAAGCAGTCCCGGCCGAAGATGTCGTCGAGCAGGACCTTGCAGTAGTGCGCCTCGCGCCAGTCGATGTGGAAGTACAGCGTGCCGGACTCTGTGAGCAGGCGCCGGGCCTGCTCGAGTCGCGGGCGGAGGAACGCGGGATAGTCGTCGAAGGCATCGGCGTACGCCATCCGGCCGGTCTCCGTCGTCGCGTACCGATGCCCGGCGAACCCGACGCGGTCTCCCTCCGCGTCGCGGGAGGTCCGCAGCGTCCGCCGCTGCTGCTGGGCTCCGGTGTTGAACGGTGGGTCGAGATAGACCAGCTGGAAGCTCTCGTCGGGCAGCGTGGGCAGGACGTCCATGTTGTCAGCGTGCACCACGTAGTCGGAGCCGCCTTCGAGTTCGATCATACCGGCTGCGCGCCGCCTTCGGACGGATGGCCGACGGAATCGTGGTCGGGCGTCGACGATCCTGGGATGCCGAACCACAGCTCGGCGCCGCCGCTGGCCGAATGGCCGACGGCGACGTGTCCGCCGTGCCGCTCCGCGGCCTGGCGGACGATCGCCAGGCCCAGGCCGGAGCCCGGCAGCATCCGGGCCTCCGGCGAGCGGTAGAAGCGGTCGAAGACCAGCGGCAGATCCTCGTCGGCGATGCCCGGGCCATCGTCACCGACGATCAGGCCCCCGTCGACGAGGTGGACCCGAACAGTCCCCTCTGGGGGGCTCCACTTGACCGCATTGTCGAGCAGGTTGGTCACGGCACGCTCCAGGGCCTGTGGTTCGCCGCGCACGAACCATGGTTGCAAGGACACCTCGAACCGCACCGATCCGGCCCGCCGGCGTACCCGCTCCACCGCCCGGCTGACGATCTCCGCCATGTCGATGGACTCGTCGTCGCGGTGCAGGGGCTCGTCGCGGGCCAGCTCCACCAGGTCGCCGACGAGAGTGGACAGCTCCTCGATCTGCGCGCGCACGTCGGCGAGCAGCTCGGTGCGCGCCTGCGGCGGCAAACCGCCCTGCTGGTCGGCCTGGGCCAGCAGGTCGAGGTTGGTCCGCAGTGAGGTCAGCGGAGTGCGCAGCTCGTGACCGGCGTCGGCGACCAGGCGCCGCTGCCGTGCCTGCGATGCGGCCACGGCCGCCAGCATCGAGTTGAACGCCATCGACAGCCGCGCGATCTCATCGTCCCCGGTCACCTCGATCGGCTCCAGCCGCGCGGTGCGCGCGACGTCCTCGGCGGCCTCGGTCAGCCGGCGCACCGGCCGTAGCGCCGAGCGTGCGACAGCCCATCCGGCCAGCGCTGCGACGAGAACCCCGAGCCCGCCGACGAGGAGCAGCACCAGGCCCAGCCGCCGCAGCGTCCGCTCGGTCGGTTCGAGCGACTGCGCAACGACGAGCGCGAACCCTCCCTCGAGGTTGGGCACCGGGACGGCCGCCACCCGCAGCGACTCACCGTCGATATTGACCGTCCGCAGCGACGATGGTGCGTCGCCCCTGGCCACGGCGAGCTCGGCACCGCTCAATGGCGGCCGGGTGGCCTCGGTGCACGCGCACACCGCCTGGCCGGTCACGTCGAGCAGCGCGATGCGGATGTCCGCGGCGACCATCGCACTGGGAGGAACCCCGGACAGGAACCCGGGGTCGTCCAGGGTGGCGCTGACCGACCTGGCCCGGTCGAGCAGGTTCTGATCGAGGGTGCTGAGCGTCTGGGAGCGCACGGTGACGAACGCGGCGAGGCTGGCGACCGCGACCGCGACTCCGACGGCGACGGCGGTCAGCCAGGTGACACGCGCCGCCAGCGTGACCCGGCCGCTCACGGTGGAGACTCGCGCAGCACGTACCCCACACCGCGCACGGTGTGGAGCAGGCGCGGCTCTCCCTCCGCCTCGGTCTTGCGCCGCAGGTATCCGATGTAGACCTCGAGCGAGTTCGCGGTGGTGGGGAAGTCGTAGCCCCACACCTCCTCGAGGATGTAGGCCCGGTCGAGCACGTGCCGCGGCCGGCGCATCAGCAGCTCGAGCAGCGAGAACTCCGTACGGGTCAGGGACATCGCCCGGCCGCCGCGTCGTACCTCCCGGGTCGCCGGATCCAGGCTCAGGTCGGCGAAGCGGAGCACCGGCTCTGGGGATCCCTCGCTCACCACGACACGTCGCAGCAGCGCCCGCAGCCGGGCCAGCAGCTCTTCGAGCGCGAACGGCTTGGTGAGGTAGTCGTCGGCTCCGGCATCGAGCCCGGCGACCCTGTCGGTGACCGCGTCCCGGGCGGTGAGAACCAGGATCGGAAGGTCGCTGCCGGCAGCACGCAGCGCACGGGTGGTCTCGAGCCCGTCGAGCCGGGGCATCATCACGTCGACGACGAGTGCGTCGGGGGCGACCGCCGAGACCCGGGCGAGCGCCTCCGCGCCGTCGGAGGCCACCTCGACCTCGTAGCCGTTGAACTGCAGAGAACGACGCAGCGACTCACGAACGGCTCTGTCGTCGTCGACGACGAGGATGCGCATGCACCCAGAGTGTCATTCGCACCTGAGACGAGGCTGAGACGACACGTCGACCCCCTGACGGCCAGCGACTCGCGACGGTCAGTTCGACGTGCCTGCGGTGCCGTCGAGAAGCGAGCGTGCGGCCTGTCCGGCGCGTGGGCCGTACGACCCTCCGAACAGCACTGCATGGACCAGCAGCGGATGCAGCTGGTGCAGCGGCACACGCGCCCGGAAGCCGTCGGCGAGCGGCGCCTCCTCGTCATAGGCCTGCAGGATGCGCGCGAGGTTGGGTGTCCCGAACAGCGCCAGCATGGCAAGGTCGGTCTCGCGGTGCCCGCCGTGTGCCGCGGCGTCGACGACCCAGGCGTTGCCGTCATTGCCCCACATGACGTTGCCCGACCACAGGTCGCCGTGGATGCGCGCCGGCGGCTCGTCCGGGCCGGCGAGTTCGGTCAGCCGGGCGAGCACCGCCTCGATCCGGTCAACGTCGGCTTCGAGCAGCGCGCCACGATCCCGGGCTGCCTTGAGGTACGGGAGGATCCTGCGGGTCGCCCAGAACTCCGGCCAGGACGGCGCCTCCTTGTTGGGCAACCGGAGGGTGCCGATGAAGCCGTCGTCCGCCGCGCCGAACCGCTCCGCGCCACAGCGGTGCATCCGGGCCAACGCCCGGCCGAACTCCTCTGCCGCATCAGCGGTCGCGCGGCCGGACTCGACCCAGCCGAGAATCAGGCAGTCGTCCGCGCTCGCGAGGACGTCGGGCACGCGGACGCCGTCCGCGGCGGCTGCCAACCAGCGCAGGCCGGCCGCCTCGGAGGTGAAGAAGCCCGTCTCGGCCTGCGGACGGGTCTTGATGAAGGCGCTGCGACCGTTGGAGAGCCGCAACCGGGTGGCCGTGCAGACGTCGCCGCCGGCGACCGGCGTCGTCGCGACCACTCCGGTGCCGAGCAGCGACTCCGCCCGGCTCGCAATGGTTGCCATCCGTGCCATGCTCCTGACGGTACGGGTTCTGGGCACCGGTCGGGCGCACCGCCACCCGGTTATGCGGGATTGAGAACCAGTCGCGCCTCGTAGAGCCGGGCGAACTCCGGCCGGCAGGCGTCTGCGACCCGCGCAGCCGGCCCGCGCAGGTCGGGGACCTTCGGCTGCCACGGCTCGAAGCCGGTGGACCGTCGCACCGTGGCATACCAGTGCGGCGCCCACACCCCGTCGGTGTCTCGTGCACCGGCCGGCCACGAGAGCATCCGCGGAGTGAAGTCGACGCCGATCCACTTGCAGACCCAGCGCAGATGGCCCTCGGGATCGCGCAGGAAGTCACCGGCCTCCAGGATCGGTGGTGGCGCTCCGAGCGCTTGGAGCATCTCGTACAGCTCGACCTGCTGGCGGAGCCCGATGTCGGACGGCGTCGACGGTTGCGCGCGAGCGCAGGTAGGAGGCGACAACCTCCGCCGGGTCGCGGATCAGCATGACGTTGCGTAGGCGCTGGATCCACGCGCGGTCCATGCCGGGTAGCAGATGGTGGGTCATGTGCTTCTGGTAGTGGATCCGCACTCCGGTGGGCAACGGCTCGAACAGCCCGGCGACGGCCGACTCCCAGTCGTTGGGCTGCGCGGCGAGCACGTCGTCGCGTCCGGGATGATCGACACCGGTCGTCGCAAGGTAGTGGGCATACAGCGGCTCGTCGACGACCACGGTGTCCTGACGGTTCTCCCAGGCGCGCATCATCGCGGTCGAGATGTTGCGCGGCCCCGACCAGACCGCCAGCCGGACCGGTTCGCGGATTCCGGTGCTGGGCCGCGGACCGCCCGTCATCCGGTCGGAACGCTCCGGGACGCCACGTCGAGGTCGACGAGGTCGGCGTAGAGCTGCTGCAGGCGGAGGACCACCGGTCCGGCTCCGGGCTCGCCGGAGCCGATGACGCGTCCATCGACCTCGTGCACGGGGACGACGCCGGCGAACGTGCCGGTGACGAAGGCCTCGTCGGCGCCGTACACGTCGAAGAGGCTGAAGCTCTTCTCGTACGCAGGGATGCCGGCCGCCGCGCAGACCTGCAGCACGTTGCCCCGGGTGATGCCGGCCAGGCAGTATTTGCCCGACGAGGTCCAGACCTCACCGCGTCGGACCAGGAAGAAGTGGGTCGAGTTGCACGAGGAGACGAAGCCCTCGGGGTCGAGCATGAGCGCCTCGTCGGCGCCGGCCGAGTAGGCCTGGATGCAGGCCGTGATGTCGTTGAGCTTGCTGTGCGAGTTGAGCTTGGGATCGAGCGTGTCCGGGTGGGCCCGGCGCACATGGGTGGTGAACAAGCGAAGACCACGCTCACCCGTCGCCGTCCGGGGGGCCTTGTGCTCGGCGATCAGGACGACCGTGGCCGGCCCGACTGACAGCCGGGGATCCTGGTACGGGGTGGACTTCGGGCCGCGCGTCACCATCAGCCGGACGTGCACCCCGTCGGTCATCGAGTTCGCCGCCAGGGTGCGGTAGATCGCCCGGGTGAGCTGCTCCCGGCTCATGCCGATGTCGAGAGCGATCGCCTTGGCCCCGTCGTAGAGCCGGTCCAGATGCTGCTCGAGAAACGCCGGGTGGCCCGAGTGGACGCGCAGTCCCTCCCAGAACGCCGTCGCCGAGGATGAACCCGGCGTCGAAGACGGAGACGACGGCGCGGTCGCGCGCGACGAGCTCGCCGTTCACGTAGACCAGGACGTCCCGGTTACGCGGATCGTCGTCGTGGTCGTGAACGCCGTGCGCGGTCGAGTCGTGCGCGGTCATGACGTGAGGCTAGCCCGTCCGCGCCCTCGCGCGATCCGACACTTGTACGCCGACAGTCACCGTTTGCGGCACGGGGCTCGCGGCCGTGATTGCTGGGGCCGGAGGTCGACCACTACGGTCCGTGACTCCGAAGAAATTGTGCAGGCGTCAGGGGGCCGCACCGACGTTTTGCGCACTGGATGGTCAACGACCACCTGACACCGGGCGCTCAACCGTGACCAACAACTGCGCAACCCCCGGCAGCGCCCAGGCCGGTGACCCGTAACCTGCGCCTCATCCGGTGAACGTGGACAGCTCCTCGACCAGCCGCTCGACGCTGCGCTCGACCATAGCGAGTACGTCCTGGAACCCTTCCGGCCCGCCCTCCCATGGATCCGGTACATCGATGTCGTCGTCCCCGGCGAGGGGGTCGAAGGTCCGGAGCAGTACGACGCGCTCCAGCCCGGTTGCCTCGTCGGGAGCCAGCCGTCGTACGTCGGCGAGGTTGTGCCGGTCCATGACCAGGAAGAGGTCGTGGTCTTCGTACCACCCCGGCTCGAACATCCGCGCCCGGTGACTCGAACCGTCGTACCCGTGCGTGGCCAGCACGGCTCGTGCCCGGCGGTCCATCGGCTCGCCGATGTGCCAGTCACCGGTGCCCCCGCTGTCCACGCTGACGCGCGTAGCCAGCCCGGCCTCGTTCAGCGCGTGTAGCAGTGTGGCCTCGGCAATCGGGGAGCGACAGATGTTGCCGAGGCAGATGAAGCTGATGCGGTACCCGCGACCTGGGTCCTTGGGTGCCGGCAGGCTGATGGGCTCAGTCATCGTCTGGCAGTACGAGTCCCAGCAGCCAGCTCACGAGCGAGATGACGACCGCTCCCCACAGCGCGGTCCAGAACCCGTCGACGTGGAAGCTCACCCTGCCCTGGTCGGCGATCCACGACGTGAGCAGCAGCATCAGAGCGTTGACCACCAGGAAGAAGAGCCCGAGTGTGAGCAGGTAGAGCGGCAGGGACAGGAGCTTGACCACTGGTCGTACGAACGAGTTGACGAGCCCGAAGATCGCCGCCACGACGAGAAGCGTGATGGCCCGATCCTGTCTGGTGGCCCCGGTGACGGTGATGCCGTCGAACACCCAGGCCGCAGCGGCAAGCGAGCAGGCCGCTATGAACCAGGCGATGAGGATCGACTTCATGACGAGATGCTCCCATGGTGCGGCGGGGCTCAGCCGATTGGTACGGGCTCGCGCTCAACATGCCGTCGTGCCGTCTGCGCGAGCACGATGCCGGTCACCACTGCGATCCCCCCGAGGATCTGGACCGGGCTAAGCGTCTCGTCGAGCCACACCCACCCGAGCACATTGACCCCGACGGGCTCGAGCATCGCCACCATGATCACGAGAGTGGCCGGCAGGTGCTGCAGCGCGTGCAGCTCGAGGCCGAACGGCACGACGGTCCCCATCACGATCACCCACGCGATCAGTGCCCAGACCGGCGCGGACAGTCCAGAGAGCGACCCGAGCATGGAGGTACTCGTGCCGGCGACATCGACCGACAGGTTCGTCGCCGGATGCACGATGTTGAGCGCCAGCGCAGCGATGAGGAACGCCCAGACGATGACGGTCATCGGATCCTGCGTGTTGACGCCGTGCTCGCCCAGCAGGAAGTACGTCGCCATGAAGATCGCCGCGCCGAAACCGGCGAGCACGCCGACGGGATCCAGGACCATGCCCTGCCAGACCTGCGCGATGACCGCCAGGCCGGCGAAAGAGAGCCCGATGGCGACCCACATCCGGTTGCGTACGGGCTCCTTGCGTACCACACGTGACCACAGGGCCACCAGCACGGGTGCGGTGAACTGGAGCAGCAGTGCGACGCCGACCGGGAGTCGCTGGACGGCGACGAAGTATGTCCACTGCAGCAGAGCCACGCCGGCCAGGCCGAGGCCGATCAGGACCAGGAGTTCGCGTCCGCGCGGCAGGTAAAGCGAGTGACGTCTCCAACATGCGGTCCACAGCGCGAAGATCAGCGCGGAGCCGGTGACACGCACGGTGGTGAAGGTGGCGGGCTCGACGCCGGACCGGATGATGACGCGTGAGACTCCGGCATTGAGGATGAACAGGGCACTGCCGCAGAGCACCAGCGCGAGGCCGAGTCGAGGCCGGGGCGTGGTCATGAGCAAAAGCGTAGATGACTCCTCACCGGCCGAAGCGGGCGGTCGTGGGCACGCGAAGTGTCGGATCCCGCATGCAGTCACGTGTCGGATGGCGTGGAATAACTGTCGGATGGCGTGAAATAAGTGTCGGATCGCGGGTCGGTCAGCGGACGGTGATGCGGATGATCTTGTCGTCGCCGGGTCGTGGTGTGGCACGGCCGTCGGTGTTGCTGGTGGTGATCCAGAGTCGGCCGTGCGGCGAGATCTCCGCCGTCCGGATCCGGCCCAGCCTGCCTTCGAGGAAGAAGCGGCGGCCGACGACGGCGTTCCCGTGCAGTCGGACCCGGTAGAGCCGCTCGCCGGTCAGCGCGCCGATCCACGCCACCGACCCCCTTCGGCGGGGCTGGATCGCGATGCCGCTCGGCCCGGCCGAGTCGGTACGCCATACCGCCTTCGGGTTCGTGAAGCGATGGTCACCGGACATGCCCTCGACGAGGGGCCAGCCGTAGTTGCGCCCCGGACGGATCAGGTTGAGCTCGTCCCAGGCGTGCTCGCCGAACTCCGTCGCCCACAGGCGACCCTTGCGATCCCAGTCCAGCCCCTCGACGTTGCGATGCCCCAGGGTATAGACCACCGAGTTCCGGAACGGGTTGCCTGGTGCCGGCCGGCCGGCCGGCGTCATCCGCAGGATCTTCCCGCCCAACGTGCCGCGCTGCTGCGCCAGTGACGGCACACCGCTCTCGCCGGTCGTCGCGTACAGCATTCCGTCGGGGCCGAACGCGATCCGGCCGCCGTTGTGGTGCAGTCCGCGCGGAATGCCGGAGATGATCACGTGCCGGGGTCCGAGGCGGCCGTGTCTCCACCGCATCCGGACGATCCGGTTGTCGCTCGCGGCGCTCATGTACGCGTACACCCAGTGGTTCGTCCGGAACCGCGGCGAGACCGCCAGCCCCAGCAGCCCGGCCTCCCCGCCCTCTGCGCCGTTGGAGACCACACCGGCAATGTGCTTGACCAGTCGCTTCCCGCCGCGTGGGCTGACCAGCAGGATGTTCCCGGGGTCACGGGTGCTCACCAGCGCCTTGCCGTTGGGCAGGAACGCCAACCCCCACGGGCTCCTGATCCCGTGTGCGACCACCGTGCGGTGCAGCCGCAGCGTGGTCGGGCCCAGCGCGGTCCCCGATGTGGTCGACGTGGCCGTCGAGTCGGGGACCGCGACCTGAGAGCTCGTCTGGCCTCTCGGGTCGGAGCTGCTGCATGCGGACGTTGCGATCCCGGTCACCATCGCCACCACGACGAGAGTCACCGGCATTCGAGCGTTGATCATGGCCCAGCGTCCCATTCCGCCCGGCGTCGGCAAAAGGGGAGGTGACCGGCGCCCGCCGAGGCTTACTAGGGTGAAACGCATGACGCCGCCCCGGATCCGCAGCGCGCTCCAGACGATCCCGACGTATGTGCCGGGGAGAGCGCCGGCGCCGCAGGACGGAGTACCGACATTCAAGCTGTCGAGCAACGAGAACCCCTATCCACCGCTTCCGGGGGTGCTCGAGGCCGCGACAGCCACCGCGGCGACGATGAACCGCTACCCCGACATGCGGCTGTCCGCCCTGTACGCCGCGATCTCCGAGCGGCTCGATGTGCCGGTCGAGGACCTTGCCGCCGGCACCGGCTCGGTCGCGGTGCTCTATCACCTGCTGCAGGCGCTGTGTGAGCCGGGGGACGAGGTTGTCTATGCATGGCGCTCCTTCGAGGCGTACCCGATCGCAGTGGACCTCACCGGTGCGACCTCCGTCCGCGTGCCGCTGGGACCGGGCGCGCGGCATGATCTCGGTGCCATGCTGGCGGCAGTCACCGACAGGACGCGCGTCGTGCTCGTCTGCACCCCGAACAACCCCACGGGCCCGGCGGTGCGCGGCGCCGAGCTCACCGACTTCGTCGCGCACGTGCCCGCCGACGTGCTCGTCGTCGTCGACGAGGCGTACCACGAGTTCGTCCGCATCGACGATCCCGCCCACGGGCTCGAGCTGTACCGCGGGCGACCCAACGTATGCGTGCTCCGTACGTTCTCCAAGGCCTACGGGTTGGCTGGTTTCCGGGTCGGGTACGCGGTCGCGCCGACGGAGGTTGCCGAGGCCGTGCGCAAGTGCGCTCTGCCCTTCGGGGTCTCCCAGGTGGCCCAGGACGCGGCGGTCGCGTCGCTGGAAGCGGAGGACGCGCTGCTCGAGCGGGTCGAAGCGCTGGTAGCCGAGCGGACCCGGGTCCGGGAGGCCTTGTGCGCGCAAGGGTGGGACGTCCCTGCAGCGGACGGCAACTTCGTCTGGCTGACCCTCGGCGAGGACTCGGTTGCCTTCGCCGCCGCGTGCGAGGCGGTCGGGGTGATGGTCCGGCCGTTCGCCGATGACGGGGTTCGCATCTCGATCGGTGAATCCGTGGCCAACGACCTGATGCTCGAGGTCGCCGGCGAGTGGCGCCGCACGCACTAATTCGGTTTCGCCGGTCAGAGGCACACGTTAAACTGGTCGTTACCCCACTGACCCTACAAGGGGGACCCCTGCCCGATGAGCCTCCCGAACCCCGCTTCGTCAGCGCCGCCGGCCCGGCCGAGCGGCGTGCATTCGTTGTGGCGGCTTCGGGGTTATCTGCGGCCGTACCGTCGTGCGCTGGCGATCATGGCCGTCTCAGCGGTGATCGGCGTGGCGGCGAGCCTGACCATTCCCCTGGTGACCAAGGCGATGATCGACGGGCCGATCGTCAGCCACGAGATCGACCCGATCCTGCCTCTCGGCCTGCTGGCTCTGGGGCTCGGACTCACCGAGGCGGGCCTGGTCCTGGTACGCCGGTGGGTGCAGGCACGGGCCGTGCTCGGGTTCGAGACCGACATCCGCAACGACCTCTACAGCCGGCTGCAGGAACTGCCGATGGCGTTCCACAGCCGCTGGCAGAGCGGGCAGCTTCTCTCGCGTGTCACCGCTGACCTGTCGAGCCTGCGCCGGTTCTTCGGGTTCGGACTGCTCTTTCTGATCATCAACATCCTGCAGCTGACGGTCGTGGTCGCGTTGTTGCTACGGCTGTACTGGCCGCTCGGACTCATGGTGCTTCTGACATCGGTGCCGATCATCTGTCTGTCCATGCGCTTCGAGCACAAGTACGTCGTGGTCTCACGCCGGGTTCAGGACCTGCAAGGCGATGTCGCGACCCAGGTGGAGGAGGCTGCGGTCGGCATCCGGGTGATCAAGGCGTTCGGGCGTCGCGACCACACGTTCGCCAAGTACGACGTCCGGGCCCGGGATCTCTACGACGCCTCGATGAGCAAAGTCGTCCTCTCCTCGCGGTTCTGGACGATCCTGGAGGTCATTCCCAACCTCGCCGTCGTGATGGTGCTGCTCCTCGGTGCGCTGGGAGTCGGATACGACAAGCTCACCCTTGGCACGCTGGTGGCGTTCATCACGTTGCTGCTGCAGCTGGTGTGGCCGGTGGAGTCGCTGGGCTTCATCCTCGCAATGGCCCAGGAGGCGATGACCGCGGCCGACCGGGTCAACGAGATCTTCGACACCTTGCCCGCCATCGTCGGCGGTAACCGTACGCTCGTGCAACCGCGCGGTGAGCTGCGGTTCGAGCACGTCGACTTCCACTTCCCGGACTCCGACGAGCTCGTTCTGCACGACCTCAACCTCCACGTCGCGCCCGGCGAGACCGTGGCCATTGTCGGCGCCACCGGCTCCGGCAAGACCACGATCACGGCGCTCGTCCCGCGCCTCTACGACCCCACCGCCGGGCGGGTGACCATCGACGGCGTCGACATCCGGGAGCTGGATCTGCGGAGCCTCCGCTCGATCGTGTCGACGGCGTTCGAGGAGCCGACGCTGTTCTCCATGTCGGCCAGGGAGAACCTCGCCCTGGGCCGGCCCGACTGCACCGACGAGGAGATCCTCGCCGCGCTTGACGTCGCGCAGGCCACGTTCGTGCATGACCTGCCGTGGGGGCTCGACACCCGGATCGGCGAGCAGGGGATGTCCTTGTCGGGTGGTCAGCGTCAGCGGCTGGCACTGGCGCGTGCTGTGCTGAGCCGGCCACGGATCCTCGTACTGGACGACACGCTGTCGGCACTGGACGTTCACACCGAGGCACTCGTCGAGGAGGCGCTGCGTCGCGTGCTCGCGGACGCCACCGGGATCGTGGTGGCCCATCGGGCGTCCACGGTGATGCTGGCGGACAAGGTTGCGTTGCTGCAGAACGGAACGATCACCGACGTCGGCACCCACCGAGAGCTGCTGGCCACTGTCCCGGCGTACCGCAACCTGCTCGCAGCCGATGCGGACGGCGACCTGGCGCCGGACGACCTCGGCGGCGACCTCGGCGGAACAGCCGTCGCCGGCCCGACCATGACGCGGCGGTGATGCGGCGATGACGACCTCGCCAGAGACGAGCACCCACGACCCGGCCGCGCAGGAGTCCGGCCAGGACTGGCGCGGGGTCGCGGCCGAGTCCTCCGACGAGCTCAGCAGCAGCGTCTCCCTGCATCTGCGCGAGCGCTCCCGCCGGCTGCTCGGTCAGCTGATGCGACCGCACCGGCGGACTTTGGTCATCCTGCTCTCGGTCGTGCTGGTCGAGAACGCCGCCCGGCTGGCCATCCCGTTCCTGGTCAAGGTCGGCATCGACAGCGGCATACCGCCGATCGCGGCGGGGGACGGCCCGGCGCTGCTGATCGCGATCGTGCTGGGCGTGCTGGGCTGTGCGTTGATCCAGGCGTTCACCCGGCAGGCGTTCCTGCTGATGTCGGGTCGGATCGGCCAGCAGATCCTGCTGCAGCTGCGCCGCCGTGTGTTCCAGCACTTCCAGAAGCTGTCACCGGCCTTCCACGAGAAGTACACCTCGGGCCGGGTCATCTCGCGCCAGACGTCGGATATCGATGCGATCTACGAGCTGCTGGAAACCGGGTTCGACGGTCTGATCACGGCCGTGCTGACGTTGTTCGGTACGGCCGTCCTGCTGCTGGTCCTGGACGTCAAGCTCGGTCTGGTGGCGCTCGGCTGCTTCCCGTTGCTGTGGTGGATCACGTGGTGGTTCCGTCGCGAGTCGGCGAAGGCCTACCGGCGTACCCGCGAGACCGTCGCGGTCGTCATCGTGCATTTCGTGGAGACGATGACAGGCATTCGCGCGGTGCAGGCCTTCCGGCGCGAGCCACGCAACCAGGAGATCTTCGAGGAGGTCAACGACGACTACCGCAGGGCGAATGTCAGGGCGTTCCGGCTGGTCGGGCTCTTCATGCCCGGGGTCATGGCGATCGGCAACGTCACGATAGCGATCGTGCTGTTCTACGGGGCCCATCTCGCGTACTCCGGCGAGATCACGGTCGGTGTGCTGGCGGCATTCCTGCTCTACCTCGGGCAGTTCTTCGAGCCGATGCAGGAGATCTCGCAGTTCTACAACACGTTCCAGTCCGCCAGCGCGGCCCTGGAGAAGCTGTCGGGCGTACTGGAGGAGAAGCCCACCGTTGTCGAGCCGTTGCAGCCGACCCCGTTGCCCGCGGCCCGCGGCGAGGTGCGCTTCGAGCAGGTGCGGTTCGGGTACGTGGCCGGCCGGCCCGTGCTGCCCGAGCTCGACCTGCTCGTTCCCGCCGGCCAGACCGTGGCGCTGGTCGGCACCACGGGTGCGGGCAAGACCACGCTGGCCAAGCTGCTCTCGCGGTTCTACGACCCCGACTCCGGGCACGTGCTGCTCGACGGGGTCGACCTGCGGGACCTCGAGGACGACGATCTGCGCCGCGCGGTCGTGATGGTGACCCAGGAGAACTACCTGTTCGGTGGCACGGTCGCCGACAACATCCGGTTCGGCCGGCCCGACGCGAGCCGGGAGGAGGTCAGGAACGCCGCGCGTGCGATCGGCGCGCACGAGTTCATCGCCGGCCTGCCGCAGGGGTACGACACCGACGTCGCGAACCGCGGCGGGCGGCTGTCCGCCGGCCAGCGCCAGCTGGTGGCGTTCGCCCGGGCGTTCCTCGCCGACCCTGCCGTACTCATCCTCGACGAGGCCACGTCGTCACTGGACGTGCCGTCTGAACGACTCGTGCAGCGGGCGCTGCGCACCATCCTCGCCGAGCGCACCGCGCTGATCATCGCGCACCGGTTGTCGACGGTGGAGGTGGCCGACCGGGTGCTGGTCATGGAGCACGGCCGGGTGATCGAGGACGGAGCCCCCGACGACCTCATCGCCGGCGGCGCGGGGCGCTTCTCCGATCTGCACGACGCCTGGCTCGAGTCCCTCGCCTGACCATCGGTCTCCCGCGATCCGACAGTTGGCACGCCGATAGGGACGGGTTCGCGGCAGCGATTGCTCGAGCCCGGCGGGTCACGTCCCGATGGTGGTGCGTCAGCATGACCGCACCGCACCGACCTTTTGCGCGGTAGATGGTCACCGGCCGGGGGCTCAACCGTGACCAACAACTGCGCAATTCCCGGTAATGACGCGTGCTGGTTGGTGCTCGGACGGCCCTGCTGGATCGGTGCGCTAAGTGTCGGATGGCGTGTCATAAGTGTCGGATCGCGGGTTGGGGTGGTGGGGGTGGCGTTCGGCGCTCACCACGATGGCCACCGCCGCGATCACGATGGCCCCTCCGGCGATGATCGGGAGCGTGATCGGCTCCGACAGCACTATCCAGCCCAGGAACACGGCGACGACAGGGTTGACGTACGCATATGTCGCCACCAGCGAGATCGGGGCCTTGTCCAGGACCCACACGTACGCCGAGAACGCGATCACCGTCCCGAACAGCACGAGGTATGCCCACGCGATCAGCGAGCGGGGCGAGTAGTCCGCGACGTGGATCCGTTCACCGCCGAGCAGGCCGGACACCATCAGGGCCAGACCCCCGGCGAGCATCTCGTACGTCGTGGTCACGAACGGGTCGGCCGGCAGCGACAGCCGCGGCTGGATCCACGATCCGAAGGACCAGCAGGCGCTGGCGAACACGATGATCGCGCAGGCCCCGATGCGGACCGACCCGTTGATCCCGACCGACGTGATGAGGAACGCGAGCCCGGCGAACCCCAGGAGCACGCCGGACACGGTCCGCGCAGCCGGATGGTCGCCCGAGAGCAGCCGGTAGCAGATGACCCACAACGGCACGGCGGCGATCAGCAGGGCGGCGATACCCGAGGGCGCGCCCATCTGTTCGCCCACGGTCACCAGTCCGTTGCCGCCGGCCGGCAGCAGCAGCCCGAGCAGGGAGCAGCAGACGAGCTGCCGCCGTGTCACCACGAGCCGTCGCACTCCGTGACGTATCGCCAGCATCGCCCAGAGGATCGCGAAGCCGCCGAGGTAGCGAGAACCCGCGCCCACCAGCGGGGGCATGTCCTCGACCATGATCCGGATCGCGAGGTACGTCGAACCCCACACCACATAGACGATTCCGAGCGCGATCCCGATGAGCAGCGGCGAGGCGGCACCGCCGGTGGCCGCGACCGCGCGTCCGACGCGGGTGTCCGACACTGGTGAGCGTGCCGGTGAGGGTGAGACTGGCCTTGTCATGGGCGTCCTTCATGTTGGCTCCTGACAAGGTTACGCCAGGCTCTGCGCGGGTGTCGCGCGGGTTTGCGACCTCGAGACGGCATCTTCGCGGGCTCCGGACGGCATCTTCGCGGGCTCCGGACGGCGACATCCGCCACCCCGGGGCGTTCGTCGGGAACGGTCGAACATCCGGCGGGATCGGCGGTCCGATTCGTGTCCACCCCTGCCAGTCGCTACCTTTAGGTAGGGCTGTGAGCCCCTCACAGCCGGACAGGTGCGCAGGCACAGGGCATCACCCCGCGCTGTGGCGGCGCACCGAGAACTCCAGCCGGCAGCGGTGATCCCGCCCCGCCGACCTGACGAGGAGTGGGTGTGACCGACCTAGGATTCGGACCCGACCTTGGCGCGGTGTTCGGACCGGCCCCAGAGGGAGACGGGCACGAGCTCGTGCAGCTGCTGACCCCGGAGGGCGAGCGCCGCCAGCATCCGGACTTCACCTTCGACCTCGACGACGAAGCCATCAAGGGCTTCTACCGCGACCTGGTCATGACCCGGCGCATCGATGCCGAGGCCACCGCGCTGCAACGGCAGGGAGAGCTCGGGATCTGGGCGTCGCTGCTCGGCCAGGAGGCCGCGCAGATCGGCTCCGGCCGTGCCATGCGGCCGCAGGACTTCGCGTTCCCCACCTATCGCGAGCACGGCGTCGCCTGGTGCCGTGGTGTCGATCCGATGCACCTGCTCGGACTGTTCCGCGGTGTCGACCAGGGTGGCTGGGACCCCAACGAGCACAACTTCAACCTGTACACGATCGTCATCGGCGCCCAGACGCTCCACGCCACCGGGTACGCGATGGGCATGCAGCGCGACGGAGTCGTGGGCTCGGGCGAGCGCGACAAGGACGCCGCGGTGGTCGCCTACTTCGGCGACGGCGCCACCAGCCAGGGTGACGTCAACGAGGCATTCATCTGGGCGTCTGTGTTCAACGCTCCCGTGGTGTTCTTCTGTCAGAACAACCAGTGGGCGATCTCGGAGCCGATCGAGCGCCAGTCGCGGATCCCGCTGTACCAACGGGCCCTGGGTTTCGGCTTTCCCGGCATCAGGGTGGACGGCAACGACGTACTGGCCTGCTACGCGGTCACCCAGGCCGCACTCAAGCGTGCGCGCGAGGGCAGCGGGCCGACGTTCGTCGAGGCCTACACCTACCGGATGGGCGCGCACACGACGTCGGACGACCCCACCCGCTACCGGGTCACCGAGGAGCTCGAGCACTGGCGCCTGAAGGACCCGATCGCCAGGGTCAAGGCGTACCTCGCCCGCAACGGCGTCGCCGGCGAGGACTTCTTCGCCGAGGTGCAGGCGGACTCCGACGAGATCGCGGCGCGGGTACGCAAGGGGTGCCTGGAGATGCCGGACCCCAACCCGCTGGACATCTTCGACCACGTCTACGCCGAGCAGTCACCTGAGCTGGAGAGCCAGCAGCAGCAGTTCGCGGCGTACCTTGCCACGTTCGAGGGAGCGCGCTGATGGCCGCGATCACACTGGCCAAGGCCGTCACCAACGGCCTGCGGGCCGCGATGGACGCCGACCCGAAGGTCCTCATCATGGGCGAGGACGTCGGCAAGCTCGGCGGCGTCTTCCGGGTCACCGACGGTCTGCAGAAGGACTTCGGCGAGGACCGGGTCATCGACACGCCGCTGGCCGAGGCCGGCATCCTCGGCACGGCCGTCGGGCTCGCGATGCGTGGCTACCGACCGGTCTGCGAGATCCAGTTCGACGGCTTCGTCTACCCCGCGTTCGACCAGATCGTCTGCCAGGTCGCGAAGATCCACTTCCGCTCCCAGGGCCGGCTCACGATGCCGATCGTGATCCGGATCCCGTTCGGCGGCGGCATCGGCGCGGTCGAGCATCACAGCGAGTCGCCGGAGGCCTACTTCGCCCACACGCCGGGTCTGAAGGTGGTGGCCTGCTCCAACCCGGTCGACGCGTACTGGATGATCCAGCAGGCGATCGCGACCGACGACCCGGTGGTGTTCTTCGAGCCCAAGCGGCGCTATTGGGAGAAGGCGGATCTCGACGAGTCCGTCGAGACGGCTCCGATGCCGCTACTCGCCTCCCGCGTCGCCCGGCCCGGAACAGACGCGACCCTGCTGGCGTACGGACCGATGGTGAAGACCTGCCTGGAGGCGGCGGCAGCAGCGGCCGAGGAGGGTCGCGACCTCGAGGTCATCGACCTGCGCGCGCTGTCCCCGCTGGACATGGGGCCCGTCCATGCGTCGGTACGCAAGACCGGCCGCGCCGTCGTCGTTCACGAGGCGCCGGTCAATCTAGGGCTCGGGTCGGAGATCGCGGCCCGGGTGACCGAGGAGTGCTTCTACTCGCTGGAGTCGCCGGTGATCCGGGTGGGCGGCTTCGACACGCCCTACCCGCCGAGCCGGGTCGAGGAGGAATACCTCCCCGACCTGGACCGGGTGCTCGATGCCGTCGACCGCGCGCTTGCGTACTGACCGGGGGCCAGGCCATGTCTGAGATCAAGCGGTTCAACCTCCCCGACGTGGGTGAGGGCCTGACCGAGGCCGAGATCGTCACCTGGAAGGTCAAGCCCGGAGACACGGTCAAGGTCAACGACATCCTCGTCGAGATCGAGACCGCGAAGTCGCTGGTCGAGCTGCCGTCGCCGTTCGCGGGCACGGTCTCCGACCTGCTCGTTCCCGAGGGTGAGACGGTTGCCGTCGGCACGCCGATCATCGCCGTGTCCACCGGACAGGACGCGTCCGCCGCCGAGCCCGGGTCGGGCACCCGGACCCCGGATGCCGCGGAGACGGTGCCGAGCCCCAAGGCCGACGAGGCGGTCGAGCCCGGCCTGATCGGCGGCCCCGCGCCCGGTGGCCGGACCTCGGTGCTCGTCGGCTACGGCCCGCGAACCACTGAGGCCAAGCGCCGTCCGCGCAGCGGCCCGGTACCGGCCGGTAGCTCACCCGCGGCCGCTCAGGCGGGTGTCCAGGGCGCGTTCCAGCCCGATGCAGCGCCGCCCTCGGTCGCGGTCGAGGATGCCGCGCCGGCAGAGGTGCCGCAGCCGGCGGTGAAGGGAACCCCGCCGCCCGGTGGGACCAAGCCGCTGGCGAAGCCGCCGGTACGCAAGCTGGCCAGGGACCTCGGCGTGGATCTGGCGCTGGTTCGTGGCTCGGGCGAGCACGGCACGATCACGCGCGCCGACGTCGAGGCCGCCGCGACGGCAGGGTCCTCCGCGGACCTGGCCTCGGTCACCCCGCTCCGGGCCGACCGGGGCGAGCGCGAGACCCGGGTTCCGGTCAAGGGCGTGCGAAAGATGACCGCCCAGGCAATGGTGACCTCGGCGTTCACGGCGCCCCATGTCACCGAGTGGGTGACACTCGATGCCACCCGCACGATGCGGCTCGTGAAACGCCTGCGTGAACACCGCGACTTCCGCGATGTCAGGGTCTCACCGTTGCTCGTCGTCGCCCGGGCGGTGTGTCTGGCCATCCGGCGTACGCCCGAGCTGAACGCGTCCTGGGACCAGGCGGCCGAGGAGATCGTGGTCAAGCATTACGTGAACCTCGGTATCGCGGCCGCGACACCGCGCGGCCTGGTCGTACCCAACGTCCGGGATGCCGACGCGATGTCGGCGCTGGAGCTCGCCAGAGCGCTCACCGAACTGACCAAGACCGCCCGGGAGGGCAAGACCCAGCCCGCGCAGATGAGCGGTGGCACGTTCACGATCACCAACGTGGGGATATTCGGGGTGGACTCGGGGACACCCATCCTCAACCCCGGCGAATCCGGGATCCTCGCGATGGGAGCGATCCGGCGGCAGCCGTGGGTACACGGCAACGTCGTCAAGCCGCGCTGGGTCACGACCCTGGCGCTGTCGTTCGACCACCGCGTCGCCGACGGCGAGCAGGGCTCGAGGTTCCTGGCCGCTGTGGCGGCGATCGTGCACGACCCCGGCAACAGCCTGCTGTACTGAGCCACGACGGCGGGGCGGCCCGCTGCGTGATGTCAGGCGACCGCGGCCGCGATGATCTCGGCGGCCTCGTGCATCCGTTGCGGGTGTGACCGGTGGGAGAGGATGCACATCCGCAGGTACGTCCGCCCCCTGATGGGTGCCGAGGAGAGCCACACCCGTCCGCTGGAGTTGATCCGCCGCAACAGGTCCTCGGCGTCCTCGGTCGTGCCGTCGCGGGGCCGGAAGGCCACCAGGGACAGCTCGGGGGCCCACGGCAGCTCGAGCGCCGGTAGAGACGCGAGCCGCTGATGGACCAGGCGGGCGAGGTCCAGCTTCTCGTCGAGCGCTCGAACGAACGTGTCGACACCGTGCAGGTGCAGCGGCAGCCAGAGCCGGAGCCCGCGGAAGTCCCGGGTGAGCTCGGGGGAGAAGGACGAGAAGTCCGGCAGGCCGGGGTCGTCGGATCGCCGCGGAAGGTAGTGCGCCTGCATCTCGTGGGCCTGCCGCAACGCGTCGGAGTCCCGGGCCAGCAGGCACCCGGTGCCGTACGGCAGGAACAGCCCCTTGTGGGGATCGAGCGTGATCGTGTCCGCCCGTTCGATCCCGTCGAGAGCGCGGCGCCCCCGGTCCGTCAGCTGGAAGAAGCCCCCGTACGCACCGTCCACGTGGAACCACAGTTCCTCCCGCTCGGCCACGTCGGCGATCTCGGTCAGCGGATCCACGGCGCCGGTGTTGATGGTGCCGGCGCTGGCCACGACGAGGAACGGCTTGAGCCCGCGTCTGCGGTCCGCGGCTATCGCCTCCGCGAGCGAGCGCGGATCCATCCGGAGCGAGTCGTCGGTGCCGACGATGCGCACCGAGTCCGGGGGCAGTCCCGCGAATCGGGCCGACTTCACGATGGAATGATGGACCTCGTCGGAGACGTACATCGTGCCGTCGAGGTAGTGGTCGCCGAGCTTCGCGGTTCGCCCGGCCACGATGGCCGAGAGGTTCGACATCGAGCCACCCGGCGTCAGCACCCCTTGAGAACGTCGTCGGCAGCCCGAAGCGGTCGCACAGCCAGCGCAGCACGCTGGCCTCCATCTGCACGAAGGCGGGTGCCGGCAGCGCGACGCCGGTGTAGCGGTTGAGCACGCAGGCGACGAAGTCCGCGAGCGCCGACGAGAACAGCCCGCCGCCGGGGATGTAGCCGACGAAACCGGGGTTGGCCGTGTCAAAGCCCTTGCCGGCCGCCGTCTCGATCGTCTCGAGCAGTTCGTGGAAGGGGGATCCGTGCTCGGGCGGTGGTGAGGACAGGGACGCCAGCAGCGGTGCGAGGTCGGTGTAGTCCGAGCTCGGAGCCGCGTAGCGGTCGTCGACGAAGCGGGTGACGAGATCGACCACCTCGCTCCCCATCGATCGCATCTGGCTCAGACTGGGATCGAAGGGGGAGCGGGGCGGTTCCGTCATGGGCCGTATCCTAGGTCTTGGCCGGCCATGCGCCGTGCGTCACTCCTGGCACGAGACGTCACCTTGTTGGGAGGCAGCCGCAGCCGCTCGAGGGCGCGTTGCCCGGGCTGAACCCCTACGTCACGCGGCCGGCGGCTCTGCGTACGACGCGGCCTCCGGCGCGGTAGCGGTCGCCTCGTCCGGCATCAGCAGCCACAGGATCGGGTAGAGGAGGATCTGGCTGCCGGGGACGACGAGCAACAGCAGTACGAACAGCAGCCGCGCCGGCCACGGGTCGATGCCGAGGCGCCTGCCGAGTCCGGCGACGACCCCGCCGAGAAGTCGGCCCTCGGTGGGTCGGACCAGCCCCTGCCGTGCGAAGGTGTCATGGATGTCGTTCACTGGGATCTACTTTCCTTACTGATAGAGCGATCTGGACGTCTCAAGACTGCGGCATGACAGCACGCGACGACATCAGGGACCGACCCTGGACCGGCCCTGAGACGTCCCGTGCCCGCTCTCGGGGTGGCGCGCCGGTTAGTGGCTGTTGACACCAGGCGCGCCGGGGTGCCGGTAGGTCAGTCGTCGTCGCGGAGCGCGTTGTCGCGCTCGTCGAGCCAGCGGGCGACGCTGTGGTTGTGCTCGCCAAGCCGTGGTGGTGGCAGGTTGCGCGGCCTGGCTCCGGCGAACCTCTGGTCGTCGAACCGCAGCGGCGGCCCGGGAAGCAAGACCCGGCCGAGTGTCGGATGCTCGACCTCGATGACCAGACCCTGCGAAAGCGTCTGCTCCCAGGAGTAGACGTCGTCGAGGGTGCGCACCTTGCCGGCGGGCACGCCCACGACCGCGAGACGGGCCAGCCACTCCTCGGCGCCGGCGGTGGCGAAGATCCGCTCGATGTCCGCGTTCAGCTCTTCGCGCCGACCGACGCGGTTGGTGTTGGTGGCGTACCGCGGATCCTGCGGGTCCATGCCGATCGCGGTCGCGAACGATCGCCACAGGCCCTGGCTTCCGCAGGCCACCTGCACCGGCGCGTCGGCCGTGGTGAACAGGCCGTACGGTGCGATCGCGGCGTGGTGGTTGCCGATCGCGTGCGGCACCTCTCCGGCTACCGTCCAGCGCGTTCCCTGGAACGCGTGCACCCCCACCAGCGCCGCCAGCAGGCTGGTGCGCACGACCCGCCCGCGTCCGGTGGTCTCCCGCTCGTGCAGCGCCGCGAGCACCCCGAAGGCGCCGTACATTCCCGCTAGCAGGTCACCGATGGGTACGCCGGTCTTGGTCGGCTCCTCCGGAGCGGGTCCGGTCAGGCTCATCAGGCCGGCCTCGCCCTGGGCGATCTGGTCGTATCCAGCCCGGCCGCCCTCGGGTCCGTCGTGGCCGAAACCGGTGATCGACAACACGACGAGCCGCGGGTTGAGCTCGTGCAGCCGCGCCTCGGAGAAACCCAGTCGGCCGAGGACACCCGGCCGGAAGTTCTCGAGCAGAACGTCGCCGTGCCGGACCAGCCGGGTGAGGAGGTCCTTGCCCTGCGGTGACTTCAGATCGGCGGTGACGGACTCCTTGTTGCGGTTGGTCGACAGGAAATACGTCGACTCCGGCTCGTCGACCGGCCCGACGAACGGCGGTCCCCAGGTCCTGCTGTCGTCACCGGTGCCGGGGCTCTCGACCTTTATCACCCGCGCGCCGAGGTCGCCGAGCATCATCGCGGCATGCGGTCCCGCGAGCGCTCGGGTGAGGTCGACGACGACGAGATCGGACAGGAGTGGGGCCATGTCCCGACGATAGAACGTTGCGCGGGCCGCGCGGTCGGAGTCGTTGCCGGGTCCGGCGCGCAGACCGGTCTGCGAGTGGTTTGTGCCGATTGCCTGGGTTAGCCGGAAGACCTGAGCGTGCTGGCCCGGGGGTATACATTTAGTAAGGAATGCTTTACGCAGAGTTATATTGCCATCGATCGCGAGACTCTCAAGGGGTACCCAGGATGCGCAGAAACCGCAAGGCACGCCAGCCCATGTCGGTCGAGATGGACGGCTCCAACGTCGTCCTGACCATGACTCCCCAGCGGGCCCACGGGCTGGCCACAACCATTGCTCGCGGTGACGACAATCACCCTGTGTGGCTCGACGATATGGTGCACGAGCTCTCCAAGAAGGTCGGGCGGCGTGAGGTCCGGCAGTCGGCGCCCACCGTGACGCGGATGGCGTTCCTGCGCGGGGCATGGAAGACCGCCGAGGCCGAGCTCCAGCGCGAGACCGTTCGTGAGCGGAGCCGCACCGTCACGACGACCGCGCAGACGACCCCCGACTCGATCATGGTCCGGCCGGGGATCCCGTCGCCATCGCCGTCCGCGGCGCCGGACCGGGCTGCCTCGAGCGCGGGGGACGACGTCTTCGCCGAGGCCGTCGCCATCGCCACCGGGGCCCAGACCGACGTCACCGCGGAGCTGGAGGCGGACAACGTCGCGCAGGCTGCGGTCACCACCGAAACCGCCGTCGCGGCAGCCGCCGGCAAGACCGCACTCGCCGCCGCGGCCGCCCGCGGCGCCCGGGCGATCGCGGCCGATTCGGCGGCCGACGCCGTTGCGGCCCAGGCTGCCGAAACCGCCGCCGCCGTGCAGCTGCAGGCCGACGAATCCGCCTCCCGGGTGGCCGACGCCGCCTCCGCCGCTGCCTTGGGGATCGCCGCCGCCATCAGTTCCGGCGAGGATGTCGACGCCGCGATCACCGCATCCCGGCTCGCGGCCACGGTAACGGCCGCCGCGGTGGCGACCGCCGAGGAAACCGCGCTCGCCGCTGCTTCGGTAGCGCGCGCGGTGGCCGCTGCCGCTGCCCAGGCCGCGCTGACGGCATCGGAGGCTGCCATCGTCTTCGAGCAGGAGGTCACCAACGCGGCGGCGGCGGTGCAAGCGGTTGCCGCCGCCACGGCTCGTCTGGTCGCCTCCGAGTCGAGTGCGAAGGCCGCCGGTGTCGCGCTGTCGGCGCGCGAGGCCGCCGCGGTGAACCTCACCGAGCCCGGTGGACTCCGCCGGGGAGACACCACCCAGCCGGCCAAGGTCCGCGCACCTGCGGTCTCCAGGAGCGCCAGGCTCGACGCCTGATGGACCGATAGCCTCCGCGAGTCGCTTGGAATACCTCGGGTATCTAGGTATTGTGGGAACGTGCCGACTTCACCCGACCGGATGCGTGGTCACCTGGACGGACTGCTACTCGCCGTGCTTCTCCATGGGCCGCGGCACGGCTATGCGGTGATCGCAGCCCTGCGTGAGCAGAGCGGTGGTCAGCTCGACCTGCCGGAGGGCACGGTCTACCCGGCCCTGCACCGACTCGAGCGGGCCGGCCTGCTCGCGAGCAGCTGGGAGCCGGGCGTCACCCGGCGCCGCCGTGTCTATGCCTTGACCTCACTCGGGCATCGCGCACTCCGCGCCGAACGGCACGAATGGACGCGCTTCGCGGCCGCAGTGCAGACCGTGCTGCAACCGGCGGCGGCATCGTGACCGACGCGATCGACGACTACCTCGACGACCTCGCCGGGCGGCTGAGCTCGGACGGGCCGCGGCTGCGGCGGCTGCTCGCCGAGAGTGAGTCCCACCTGCGTGAGTCCGCCGATGCGCTGCGGGCGGATGGATGGGACGACGCCGCCGCGACTCGTGAGGCGGTCGCACGCTTCGGAGCAGCCGCTGAGGTCGCCCGGACGATGCGCCCGCCTGCCCGGGCGGTCATCGGCGACCTGCTGCACGCCGGCTGGCTGCTGGCCGCCTGCGGGCTGGTGGCCATCGGCATCAGCGGGGGCGTTGCGTGGCTGCTGGGCGTCACCGCCGGCGCGCGGTTCCTGGCTGGCGACTCGTTCGGTGTCAGCTACAGCCGCGCCCGGTGCGCTGACTACCTCGAGTACTTCCCGAATGCCGGCGGCTGCGCCGCCGCGGCGGCTTTGCACCACTCCGACGAGGTGGTGGTCTATCGCCTGGCCGCCGGGGCGCTCGGGGTGCTGGCCCTGCTGGGATACGGCTGGTACCGCCGGTCGCGCGGTGTGTCCGGCTTCCATGTCATCCCGGGCTTCGTCGTGCCTCTGATCGCGGCGACCGTCTTCACGCTTGCCGCCACGTTCCTCCTCCTCGATTCGCTCGGCCTCGCGATCGGCCAGCTCGGCCACGGCGAACCGGCGGCCGGCATCGGCGACCCGTTGAGCGGGGGCGTGGTAGCGCTCGGCGCGGCCGTGGCGGCGTCGATAGTGGCCTACCGCAGCTTCACCCGGATCCCGCCGCGGCCGGTCACTGGCTGAGCGGACCCGGCTGGCACTACCTCTGGTCGTCGATGCGTTTCGCCTTGCCGAGCGAGCGTTCCAGAGCCTGCGGCGGAAGAACCTCGACGTCGACCGTGACGCCGACGACCTCCTTGATGAGGGTGCGGAGCCGCGCGGCGAGGGTGGCCGCGCTGTCGAGAGCGCTCGGGTCGTACGCCTCCACCCGCACCGTCATCTCATCCAGCCGGGCGGGACGGGTGAGCCGGCAGACATAATGGGGTGCCAGCCCGGGCACCCTGAGGATCTGCTCCTCGATCTGCGTCGGGAACACATTGACGCCGCGCACGATCATCATGTCGTCGGTGCGCCCGGTGACCTTCTCCATCCGGCGGAACGCCGGGTAGGCGCTGCCCGGCAGCAGCCGGGTCAGGTCACGGGTCCGGTACCGGATGATCGGCATCGCCTGTTTGGTCAGGGATGTGAAGACGAGCTCGCCGCTCTCACCTTCGGGGACTCTCCGGCCGGTCACCGGGTCGATGACCTCCGGAAGGAAGTGGTCCTCCCAGACATGCAGCCCGTCCTTGGTCTCCACGCTCTCCTGCGCGACGCCCGGACCCATCACCTCTGACAGCCCGTAGATGTCGACCGCGTGCATGTCGCAGCGACGCTCGATCTCGCGCCGCATGTCCCCGGTCCATGGTTCGGCACCGAAGATGCCGACCCGCAGCGAGGTCGAAACCGGGTCCATGCCCCGCCGCTCGAGCTCGTCGACGATCGCCAGGAAGTACGACGGCGTGACCATGATGACCGAAGGCTCGAAGTCCCTGATCAGCTGGACCTGCCGTTCTGTCATCCCGCCGGAGACCGGCACGACCGTGCAGCCCAGTCGTTCGGCCCCGTAGTGCGCGCCGAGCCCGCCGGTGAACAGCCCGTAGCCGTAAGCGATGTGCACGATGTCTCCCGGCCTCCCCCCGGCGCAGCGGATCGAACGCGCCATCAACTCTGCCCACGTATCGATGTCATCGCGGGTATAGCCGACGACGGTCGGGCGGCCGGTGGTGCCCGATGAGGCGTGGACCCTGACCACCTGCTCGCGCGGGACCGCGAACATGCCGAACGGGTAGTTGTCGCGCAGGTCGGACTTCGTGGTGAGCGGGCACGCCGCAAGGTCGTCGAGATCACGAACCGCACGTGGATCGACTCCGGCGGAGTCGAGAGCCGACCGGTAGTGCGGGACATAAGCGTAGGCATGCTGGAGCGACCACTGCAGTCGTTGAAGCTGCAGCACGCGCAGCTGCTCGATCGACAGACCGGGCACCGCGCCCGAGGACGTGGCGCGGTCGGGACCCGCGAGTGTCACTCCAGCCCCTGGTCAGCCACGGTCCCGCCGATCTCCCGGCTACGACCACGGAACTCCGCGACCACCCGACCGGGGGCACGCACGGTCACGTCGTAGATCCCGTTCCGTCCGGTCCGCAGCCGCTCCAGGGCGGTCGCCGTGAGCTCCTGTCCACTCTCGGCCGGAGCGACGAACACGATGTCGCAGCCCTGCGCGACGGTTCGCCGGTTGTGGGAGTTGCACGCGAAGGCGAACGCCGAGTCGGCCAAGGTGAAGATGAACCCGCCGTGACAGATCCCATGCCCGTTCGTCATCTCCGGGCGCACGGTCATCGCGACCACGGCGCGGCCCGGCGCCACCTCGACGAGCCGCATGCCGAGCCCTTTGCTCGCCGCGTCCTGCCGCCACATCGCCGCGGCCGACCTCCGGGCGAGGGCCTGGGCTCTATCTCCCGCGGCCGACTTGGCCGAATCTCCCGCGGCCGACTTGGCCGAATCTCCCGCGGCCGACTTGGCTGAATCTCCCGCGGCCGCCTTGGCCGGCGCCGTTGCCCCGTCGCGCGACGGTTCGGTCATCCGGGCAGTTCCTTGACCAGCATCGAGCACACCTTCCCGTTCGGCTGCGACAGCGTGCCGACCTCCACGAAGCCACGGCTCTGGTGGAACGCCAGCGACGCCGTGTTGGGAGGCTCACAGACGACCTCGCAGGTCAGCCGCCCTGGCGTCGCCTGTGTCTCGACCGCGGAGTAGATCAGCCCGCCGATCCCTCGGCGACGGTGCGATTCGGCGACGATGATGCGGTCGAGGTAGAGGAACCCGTCGGGGTAGCGGTCGACGAACCAGGCGAAGTTGGTTCCGTCGTAGGCCGAGTCATGCGCGAAGACCAGGAAGAACGCCACCACGCCGACGTCGCCGTCGAGAACGTGCGCGTGGGTGGACCAGTCGATGAGCTGGCGCAACCGAGCGGCGTCCAGCGGACTGGTGGCATCGACGGACAGCTGGTTCAGCTCGAGGACGGCCGGTACGTCGGCCTTTCGGATCGGACGCAGCTTCATCCGCGACCTCGCGAGTGCATCCGCCACTCCTTCCGACCACGCCTCCTCAGTTATACCGTGCGCCGTTGGGCCCACAGCAGCCATACCGTGCGCCGCTCGGATGTGACACGCTTCGGCAACTGGTACGTACTGTGCCACTGATACGTCCTGTGCAGGGGTACGTACTGTGCTGTCATCCGGCCACCGGCGGACGCGCCGCTGGAGAGGGGATCGAGCGTGAGCCAACCTCCCGAGCTGTTCGAGCAGCACCGTGGACTGCTGGACGACGCCCTTCGAGCGATCGCCGCTCGTGAGTACTTTTCCGCGTTCCCTGAGTCACCGAGCCCGCGTCTGTACGGCGAACAGGCGGCACCCTATGGCATCCGCGCGTTCGAGGCCTGGCTGGGCGGCGACTTCCCGTTGTCGACACCGGGAGCCGCGGGCACCGTTGCCACGGAGAAGTCGCCCTTCGGCCTGCCGCTCGACGTGCGCTATCCGAGGGTGCGGGAGACCGGCGTCCCTGAGCTGCTCCGCGCGGCGCGGGCCGGCATGCCTGCCTGGCGGGACGCCGGCCCCGATGGCCGGACCGGGGTCTGCCTGGAGATCCTGTCACGCCTGCACGGACGGATCTTCGAGCTGGCGAATGCGGTTCAGCACACGACCGGCCAGGCCTTCGTGATGGCCTTCCAGGCCGGCGGGGCTCATGCTCTGGACCGGGCTCTGGAGTCGATCGCCTATTCATACGCCGAGATGACCCGGGTGCCGAGGACCGTGGTCTGGGAGAAGCCCGGCCGTGGTGAGCCGCTGCGGATGGAGAAGACGTTCACTGTCGTCCCGCGCGGAGTCGCGCTGGTGATCGGGTGCAATACGTTCCCCACCTGGAACTCCTGGCCGGGCCTGTTCGCATCGCTGGTCTGCGGAAACCCCGTCGTGGTCAAACCGCATCCGGGTGCGGTGCTGCCGCTGGCGATCACCGTCCAGACCTGTCAGGCGGTGCTCTCCGAGGCGGGAATGGACCCTGAACTGGTGACGCTCGCGGCGGAGGACCCGGCTGACGGAATCGCCAAGGTCCTGGCCACCGAGCCGGCCGTCCGGCTCGTCGACTTCACCGGGTCCACCGCGTTCGGCGAGTGGTTGGAGAGCCACGCGACGCAGGCGCAGGTGTTCACCGAGAAGGCGGGGGTCAACGCGGTCGTCATCGACTCGACCGACAGCTTCCGGGGGATGTGCTTCAACCTCGCGTTCTCGTTCGCGCTCTACACGGGGCAGATGTGCACGGCCCCGCAGAACGTGTTCGTACCCGCCGACGGCATCGACACCGATGAGGGCCACAAGTCGTTCGACGAGGTGGTGTCGGGGCTGGCCGCCGGTCTGGACAAGCTGCTGGGTGACGACGCCAAGGCCGTCGAACTGCTCGGTGGCGTCGTCAACTCCGGCGTGCTCGAGCGGCTCTCGTCGGTGGGAGCGGCCGGATCCGTCGCAGTCAGCTCGCGGGAGGTGACCCATCCCGCGTTCCCCGATGCAGTGGTACGCACACCGGCCATCGTGACCCTCGAGGCGGCTGACTCGTCTGTGTACGAGACGGAGTGCTTCGGTCCCGTCTCGTACGTCATCCGCACGTCCGGAACCGCTGAGTCGATAGAGCTGATGCGCGAGACCGGCCTGCGGCATGGTGCGATGACCGCGGCCGTGTACTCCTCCACCGGCGACGTTGTCGAGGCTGCGCGCAGTGCTGCGCTCGACGCAGGGGTGGCACTCAGCGAGAACCTCACCGGGCAGGTGTTCGTCAACCAGTCAGCGGCGTTCAGCGACTATCACGGAACCGGCGCCAATCCGGCCGCCAATGCGACATTCACCGACGGCGCCTTCGTGGCGTCGAGGTTCCGGATAGTGCAGTCTCGGCGTCACGTCTGAGCCGGGGCCGGCCCGCTCGGCGAGGACTGGCCCGAAAGGCTGCTAGACTTGGCGACAGCCAGGGCCTGTGCTGCAGCTCTTTTGTAGCCGGGCCTTCTTCGTGCCCGGCGTTGGTGCGCACAACAGCGCGGCCAGAGGATCGGGTGCAAGCGCCATCACGGCTCACCGATCCGCGCCGCGGACTCGCTGGCGGCGCCCGATCGACTTTCCCCGGAGCATCGACTTGACAGTCGACCAATTGTCCCTGCCCAAGCACGCCCCCGTGCCCACCCACGAGCCGACCCGGGCCACCGGTGGGTTCGCCTCCCTGCACCTTCCCCCGCCGATCATCACCGCCCTGCACCGCCAGGGACTGATCACACCGACGCCGGTCCAGGAAGCCGTTGTCCCGGACGCGCTCGCCGGACGCAACGTCCTGGCCCGGGCGCGCACCGGTTCCGGCAAGACCCTGGCGTTCGGCCTGCCGATGATGGTCACGCTGTCCGGTCGGCGCAGCCGTCCGCGCTCACCACGCGGTCTGATCGTGGTGCCCACCCGCGAGCTCGCCGTCCAGGTGCGCACGGCACTCGAACCGATCGCGAGTGCGCTGCGGTTGCGGCTGGTCACCGTCTACGGCGGCACGCCGTACGACCGTCAGATCCGCCGGCTGCAGCAGGGCGCCGACATCGTCGTCGCCACACCAGGTCGCCTCGAGGACCTGATGCGCCGCGGTTCGTGCAACCTCAACGACATCGAGGTCATGGTCCTCGACGAGGCCGACCACCTCTGCGACCTCGGCTTCCACCCCGTCATCTCCCGCATCCTGGCCGCCACGCCAGCAGACAGCCAGCGGATGCTCCTGTCGGCGACGCTCGACGGCGATGTCGACGCGATCGTGCGCGCACATCTTCCCGTGCACGCACTCCACGAACTCGACCCCGACCAGGGGGTGCTGACCGAGATGGCGCACCACGTGCTCGTCGTCGGCCAGCACGACAAAATGCGGGCGACGACGACGCTGCTCCAGGCCAACCCCCGCTCGATCGTGTTCACCCGGACCAGGCACGGCGCCTCCGGGCTGGCCAGGGAGCTCACCCGCAAGGGCGTGGAGGCCGTCGACCTGCACGGAAACCTCACCCAGCGTGTCCGGGAACGCAACCTCGATAGGTTCCGGTCCGGGAGGGCGACGGTCGTCGTCGCCACCGACGTCGCGGCCAGGGGCATTCACGTCGACAACGTCGGGCTCGTCGTCCATTACGACGTACCGGCCGAGTCCAAGTCCTACCTGCATCGCTCCGGCCGCACCGCGCGCGCCGGTGAGTCCGGTGCCGTCGTGACCGTCTCGACGCCGAACCAGGTCAACGACGTCGTCCGCCTGCACCGCTCGGCCGGTGTCGTGGCCCGACACCATGACATCCATACCGCGCCCAGCCCGCTGACCGCCGACTCGCTGGCGAGTGCCGGAACGGCGGCTCCGGCGGTGACCGGAAAGTCGAGCGGTGGGCCCAAGCGCCGAAGCAGTGGGAGCCGCAAGCCACCCGCACGATCGGGCGTCCGCGGCGGCACCGGCCAGCGCCGGTCCTCCTCGGGTCAGAGCCGGCGAGCAGGTGGCCACGCGCGCTCGGGCGACGCGCACAGGGGACGTGCTCCTCGCTGACCGGCCGGCCGTCGGCCGGGTCGCCCGGGCATGGGTCGACGGGTCAGACGTCGGTACGACGCTCCTCGACATGCTTGGTTCGGTTGCGCTGCGCGTTCATGACCAGCGCCAAGACGATGCAGGCGAGGCCCGCGACGAGCAGTATCCAGCCGAGGGCATCGTTGTCGACCGGCCAGCCGTCGGGGATGTCCACGGCGCGGAACAGCAGGATGGCCCCGGCTACAGCCAGCACGACGCCTAGACCTATGCCCATGGCCGTTCCTTTGGTCGCAGTTGTATGTCTCCGACTGTCAGTGAAGCGCATCGCAGGACGGTTCCGACACGTTTTGGCTGAGGTCGTCAAGGGTCGCTGCTCGTGGGACCTGGCTTGACGGCCCTTGCAGACGTCATTTAGGCTAGTTATTCAGTAGACTAAATAAGGTAATGGGGGCCACCTTCTCATGCGCAAGCTCGTGCTGCTCGCTCTCGTCGGTCTCCTGGCCCAGGTGGTCGACGGTTCGCTGGGAATGGCTTACGGGGTTACGACATCCACGCTGCTGATCACCACCGGGGTGGCGCCCGCCGCCGCATCTGCAGCCGTGCATTTCTCCGAGGTGGGCACGTCGCTGGTCTCCGGCATCTCGCATTCCACGCTGGGCAACACCGACTGGAGAACGGTAGGCATCCTGGCCGTGCCGGGCGCCGCCGGCGCTTTCACCGGGGCGACCCTGTTGTCCAGCATCGACGGCAGAGTCGCCACACCGTGGGTCGCCGTGCTGCTGCTGTCGCTGGGCGTGTACGTGGTCTACCGGTTCCTTGCCCTACGCGGCCGGCGACCGGAGTTTCGCGGACGCCTGTCGGCATGGTTCCTGATGCCACTGGGACTGTTCGGGGGTCTCGTGGACACCCTCGGAGGAGGTGGCTGGGGCCCCATCGGCACGAGCTCGTTGCTCTCCTCGGGGCGGCTCGAGCCCCGCAAGGTCGTCGGGTCCATCGACACCTCCGAGTTCGTGGTCGCGGTAGCCGGCTCGGCCGGCTTCCTCCTCGCGCTCGGGAGCGAGGGCGTCAACTGGTCCTGGGTGGCGGCACTGATGGCCGGCGGGGTCATTGCCGCGCCGTTCGCGGCCTGGCTCGTGCGGCACCTGCCGGCGCGAATCCTGGGCGTGGCGGCAGGTTCGCTGATTGTGCTCACCAACACCAAGACACTCGCCGAGGCTCTCGGCGCCGAGGCGGCGACCGTCGCGGCCCTCGCCGCGCTGGTCGGGATCGTGTCCGTTTCGCTGATCCTGGTCGCCGTCCAGGACGAGCAGCACGCCCGCGCAGCCGAGGTCGACGCAGGCGCACACCAACCGGCCATCGCCTGATCCCGATCGTTCCGGCTGCCGGCTGTCTCCCCCGCAGGCTGCGGACCGCCTGGTCGGCCGGTGTCCGGGGAGTACCGGCACGCCCCGGCGGCTCTCAGCGCGCGGTTCGACGGGGAAAGAGCTGCTTGTCCTCCTTGCAGGACTTCCCGGACAGGGGCAGGATCCCGTGCACGAGGTAGCCCTGCGTCCTCTTGGTGACGCACCGGCTCTCGCCGATCGCGCCGTGTCCCCAGCCCTCGAGCGTCAGCAGTCGCGAACCGGCGAACAGCGTGTTGAGTCGGCGCGCGCCGGAGATGGGGGTAGCGGGGTCGTTGGTGTTGCCGACGATCAGGACCGGCGCGGACGTTCGCGTCTTGAACGGTCCGCGGAACGCATCAGCCGACGACCCTGGCCAGGTGGAGCAGGTCGATGACACCCACGCCCAGTAGGCACCGAACCACGGCGACCTCCGGTCCGCCTGTCGCGCCGCTCGGATCCAGACTTTCGGGTTGGACGGGTTGATGCTGTCAGCGCAGGCGATGCCACTGAAGGACATATCGAACCGGTGGGGTCCGAAGCCGTAGGGACCGGTCACGTCGGCACGCCTGATCTTCGCCTTCAGCCGCTGGTATGCCGACCCCGCATCCGCCATCGGACGGGCGTTTTGGGGGGCAAATAAGTGGGCGTGCACGTCCGCTATGAGTCTCATCAGCGGGCGGTAGCTCGGGCGCGAGTACAGCGCTCCGGCGGCCACACCGACGAGGTCGCTGTAGCGCAGCACGAACCGGTGCGGAAACATCACCGGTCCCTTCCTGAGCCGGTGGATCACCTGATGCCACGAGAACGCCGCGTGGCCCGCCAGCGGGCATCTGCTCCGCCCGACCCGATCGCACTCGGCGAACGCGGACGTCAGCGCCTGCCAACTGCCGATGCTGCTGTGCAGCCGATTGCTGAACGGCACCTTTCTTCCCTGTCCGTCTCGGCCGGTTGCCCAGGCCACCGGGTCCAGGACCCCGTTCGAGCACCATCGCCCGGATCCTGTCGGGGAAGAGGGCGGCGTAGGTGGCCCCGAGATACGTGCCGTACGAGATTCCGTAGTAGCTGAGCTTCGACTCACCGAGAGCCTGGCGGATCAGATCCATATCGCGGGCGGTGTCGGCGGTGCTCATGTGGTCCAGGATCGGCCGGCTGTGGGTCGCACACAGGTGACTCGTGTAGGCGTCGAACCGGAGCCATTCCCTGATCTCACGAGACGTGTAGGGGAAGGCGATGGTGCGGTTCGGGTGTGCGCTGTTCGGAGGCGGGTCTCGGCAGATCAACGGTGCGCTGCCCCCGACCCCTCGTGGGTCGATCCCGACCAGGTCGAATCGCTGCGCGACGTGCCTGCCGAGCACCTGCGCGAAGAGGCCGGGAAACTCTGAGGCCGGAAGACCGGGCCCACCGGGATTGACGAACAACGTGCCGATGCGCTTCGACGGGTTGGTCGCTCGCACGCGGGACAGGGTGAGTGTGGTCTTGGCGCCGTAAGGATGGTCGTAGTCCCTGGGGACCTTCGCGTGCGCGCACTGCATCCCGCCGGAGAACGACGAGCACTTCTTCCAGTGCAGCTTCGGGACGGGAGCTTGGACCTCGTGGTGCACCGCCGACGCAGTCATCGTTGACGTCGTCGCCGGCAGGGCCGCGTCGAGACCGCGACCCGCCCTGGCGGTTGCACCGCCGACCATCGTGAGACTCGCGACTACGGCGATGGCTGTGGTCGCGACCACGGTGCGTCGCACAGTGGCGGCTCTGGAAACCAGCATGGGCATCCCTTTTGCAGCTTCAGGTCTGTGTCGCACACCATACGGGCTGGTGTCGGCATGCGCCTGACATCGAGCCGCCGTCTGTCAGACTGACGTTCATGCGGGTATCGGCCAAGTCCGACTACGCCCTGCGGGCACTCGTCGAGATCGCGGGGCGTACCGACGACGGGCCGGTCTCGGCCGAGGAGCTGGGTCGCCTTCAGGACATCCCGCACGGCTTTCTGCAGGCCATCCTGGCCGACCTCCGTCGGGCCGGTGTCGTGATGAGCCTGCGCGGACAGTCCGGAGGCTGGCGGCTGGGCCGACCGGCGGACGACGTCACCATCGCCGACGTGATCCGCGCCGTCGACGGACCGCTGGTCAGCGTCTACGGCATGCGCCCGGAGAGCGTGAGCTACAACGACTCCGCGCTGGTCCTCCAGCGGGTGTGGATCGCTGCGCGCAGCAGCCTGCGCGACGTGTTCGAGGCGGTGACCATCCAGCACCTCGCCGATGGCAAGCTGCCGCGTGCCGTCGAGATCCGCACCAAGGATGAGGACGCCTGGCGGCCCCACTAGGTCACGCGGGCGCTCTGGAGGTCCTCGCCCAGAGGTGACATCAGGTGATCCCGAACAGGTGTCGACACTCCTCGAAACCGCTGATGCTCACCGTGTCGGCGGCGCCGCTGGCCACCCAGTCCGCGCGCACCATGCGCAAGTGGACCATCGTGTCCCTTCCGTCCCCCCGCCGGTCGAACGTTTCGCCATTCGGTCGGTACCCGAGTGCCCGCGAGACGCCCAGCGACGCATGGTTGTCGTGCCAGGCCGACGTGATCGCCGCCTGCGCGCCCATCGGCCCGAACGCCAGGCCCAGCACGGCGCGGCGCATCTGCTTGCCGATGCCGCGGCCGCGCACGGCGTTGACCAGGAACGACGCGGAGTCGACCGTGCGCAACCGGGGAAAATCATTGCCCTCGAGCTCCTGCGCACCGACGAACTCGTCGTCGACCAGGACCGCGAAGCTCAGGCGCCACGATTCCGGGTGCCAGGTCCCGTAAGCCTTCCAGTAGCTCTGATGAATCACGATTCCGCGGTTCACATCGGCGTCGTCAACGGCGTACGTCGTGGCAGCCGGGTTCAGCTCCACGTCGGCGGGGAGTCGCGCCGCGACGGTCAGCTGGTCGGTCTCGGTCATCGGTCGCAGCGTCACGTCTCCGGTGCGCAGTCGCAGGTCGAACAGCGGCCAGTACGGGTGAGTCATGTGCCTGAGCGTACGGAAGACGACGCTCGACGCGGCTTGGTTGACCGCCGGCCGGGGCGACTTCGGTAGCGTCGTGGTATGAGCCATCCTCATCCGGAGCTGGGACCGCCGCCGCGGCTGCCCAAGGGCGCGCTGCGCATCGTGCCGCTCGGCGGCCTCGGTGAGATCGGGCGCAACATGACGGTCTTCGAGTTCGGGGACCGCCTGCTGGTCGTCGACTGTGGGGTGCTTTTCCCGGAGGAGACCCAGCCGGGTGTCGACGTGATCCTTCCGGACTTCACCTGGATCCGGGATCGACTCGACAAGGTCGCGGCGATCGTGCTGACCCACGGACACGAGGACCATATCGGCGGATTGCCGTATCTCCTGCGCGAGCGCAAGGACATCCCGGTGGTGGGGTCCAAGCTGACGCTGGCATTCATCGCGTCGAAGCTCAAGGAGCACCGCATCACTCCGTCGACGGTCGAGGTGGCCGAGGGAAAGCGCCAGCAGTTCGGCCCGTTCGACTGCGAGTTCGTCGCGGTCAATCATTCGATACCCGACGGGCTGGCGGTCGCGATCCGTACTCCGGCGGGAATGGTGCTGCACACCGGCGACTTCAAGATGGACCAGTTCCCGCTCGACCGGCGCATCACCGACCTGCGAACCTTCGCCAGACTCGGTGAGGAGGGGGTCTCGCTGTTTCTCGTCGACTCGACGAACGCTGAGGTGCCGGGCTTCACTACGTCCGAGCGGGAGCTTGCTCCGGCGATCGACACGGTCTTCCGTACCGCCCCGCGCCGGGTGATCGTGTCCAGCTTCGCCAGCCACGTGCATCGCATCCAGCAGGTGCTCGACTCGGCGCAGGCCCACGGGCGAAAGGTGGCGTTCGTCGGACGCTCGATGGTGCGCAACATGGCCATCGCCGGCGAGCTCGGCTACCTGAAGGTCCCGGCCGGCCTGGTGGTCGATCTCAAGGTGCTGGAGAAGCTGCCTGATGACAAGATCACGCTGGTGTGCACCGGCTCGCAGGGCGAGCCGATGGCCGCGCTGTCCAGGATGGCCAACCGTGACCACATGATCAGGATCGGACCAGGTGACACGGTGCTGCTGGCGAGTTCCCTGATACCGGGCAACGAGAACGCCATCTACCGCGTCATCAACGCGCTCACCCGCTGGGGAGCCAACGTGGTGCACAAGGGAAACGCCAATGTGCACGTCTCCGGGCATGCGAGCGCCGGTGAGCTCGTCTACTGCTACAACCTGGTCTGCCCGCGCAATGTCATGCCCGTCCACGGCGAATGGCGACACCTGGTCGCCAACGGCGCGCTCGCGACCAGGACGGGGGTCCCTTCCGAGCGAGTCGTCATCGCCGAGGACGGCGTTGTCGTCGACCTGGTCGACGGACGGGCCAGCGTGACCGGGAAGGTCCCCGCCGGGTACGTGTACGTCGACGGGATGACCGTCGGCGGCGCGACCGAGGCATCGCTGAAGGACCGGCGGACGCTCGGCGAGGAGGGGTTCATCACGATCGTGGCGATCGTCGACACCGAAACCGGGAAGCTGGCGGAGCGTCCCGACTTCCTGGCCAAGGGATTCGTCCACGACGACTCCACGTTCGACACCGTTGTACCGCTGATCGCGGCGGCTCTGGACAAGGCAGCGCAGGAGGGGATCGGTGACGCACACCAGCTCGAGCAGCTGATCCATCGCACCGTGAGCAAGTGGGCCAGCAACACACACCGGCGCCGACCGATCATCATGCCGATCGTCATCGATGCCTGATCGCGCCGGCCGGTGACCTACGAGATCGCTCTGCTCGGTGCGACGGGCTTCACCGGTGGCCTGACCGCCGAGTACCTCGCCGATCACGCGCCGGGAGACCTGCGCTGGGCCGTCGCCGGCAGGAACCGGGCTCGCCTCGACGAACTCGCGCGCCGCCTGTCAGCCCGGTCGCCGGACCGTGAGCCGGTGGGGGTTATCCAGGCCGACATGACCGACCGGCGGTCGTTGACGTCCCTGGCGAGCTCGGCGAGGGTCGTCGCGACGACGGCCGGACCGTTCGCGGCGTACGGGGAGCCCTTGGTCGCAGCGTGTGCGCAGGCGGGCACCGACTACCTCGACATCTGCGGCGAGTCGGAGTTCGTGGACCGGATGTGGCTGCTCCATCACGAGCGTGCGACCGGGTCCGGCGCGCGGCTGGTGCATAGCTGCGGCTTCGACTCTGTTCCGCCCGACCTGGGCGTCTGGTTCACACTTCGGCACCTGCCCGAGGCCGTACCGCTGACCGTGGAGGGGTTCGTCCGCGCACATGCCGGCATCTCGGCGGGAACCTACCGGTCCGCGGTCGGCTCGTTCGCACAGTCGCGCCAGGCGGCGGCCGCGTCCGCCGAGCGCCGCCGGACCGAGCCCCGACCCAAGGGGCGAAGCGTCGAGGCGATACACCGTGACCTGCGCCGGGAGCCGGGCTCCAACCGCTGGGCGCTCCGGCTGCCGACCATCGACCCGATCGTCGTGCGACGCTCGGCTCGGGCGCTCGACCGGTACGGGCCGGATTTCCGCTACGGCCACTACGCAAGCCTCGGCGGCCTGCCGACGGTTGCCGGAACGGTCGGCGGGCTGGTGGCCGTTCGCCTGCTCGCCCGGGTCTCACCGGCGCGCGCCGCCCTGCTGCGGCTCAGGCGTGGCGGGGACGGACCGTCTCCGCAGCGCCGGCGCAAGTCGTGGTTCAGAGTCCGGTTCGTGGGTGCCGGCGGGGGTCACCGGGTCGTGACCGAGGTGTCGGGAGGCGACCCGGGCTACGACGAGACCGCGAAGATGCTCGCCGAGTCCGCGATCTGTCTGGCTCGTGACGATCTCCCTGCCGGGGTGGGTCAGCTGACGACGGTGCAGGCGATGGGCGACGCGCTCCTGGGGAGGCTGCAGAGCGCAGGCATGACGTTTCGGGTGATCGAGTCAAGCGGCTGTGCTTCGGCAGGACGCTGACCTGACGCCCAGGCCGATCGGTCCTAGCCTCGTATCGTGATCACGTCACTGCATGCGCTCATCTACTCCGACGATCCCGAGGCGACGAGGGCGTTTCTGCGCGATGTCCTCCAGTGGCCGTCGGTGAATCATCCGGGCTCGGGCTCCGATTGGCTGATCTTCCGCAGCGGGCTCAGCGAGGTCGGCGTACATCCCACGACGGGCACGCACGAGGGAGGCTCGTTCTCCTACCCGCGGCACCACTCCGTGTCATTCATGTGCGACGACGTGGCGGCCACCGTCACCGAGCTGCGGGAACGTGGAGTGCAGTTCAGCGGCGAGGTGAACGACTTCGGGTTCGGGGCAGGGATCATGATGCGGGTGCCCGGCGCCGACGACATCCTGCTGTACCAACCGTCGCACCCGACGGCCTACGACCTCTGAGACGTCGCCATCCAACTGCATGTCAGCTCGAAGGGATCGCATGCCGGCCAAGCCACAGAACCAGCGCACCAGCACACGACGGCAGAGCCGGATCATCGACGTCTTCGAGACTGCCTTCGCCGAGTTGATGGCCGCCGACCCGGCCGGCTTTCGGACGAAGTACCGCAAGATGGCCGCGGACCCGTTCGCCTTCTACCGCGGCAGCGCGTGCCTGTTCTATGCCGACTTGGAAGACTTCAAGGACCCCTGGGCGGACGCCAAGACGAGCCGTGTCTGGATCCACGGCGACCTGCACGTGGAGAACTTCGGCACCTACATGAACTCCCACGGAGTGCTGGTGTTCGACGTCAACGACTTCGACGAGGCGTACCTGGGAAACTTCTCCTGGGATCTGCGCCGGCTCGTGGCGAGCCTGGCCGTGATGGGCTGGCAGAAGGCCCTACCGGAGGAAACGCTGCGCCACCTGGGTCGGGAATTCCTCGAGGCCTACGTCAGCCAGGTCCAGCACTACGTCGAGGGCATGGACGACGAGGAGTTCGCGCTCCGCCTGGACACCACGAGCGGCACCATCCACCACGTGCTGCAACAGGCCCGCATGTCAACCAGGGTAGGGATGCTCGACTCGTTGAGCTCGGTGCAGGACTATGAGCGGATGTTCACCGAGCACGCCGGCGTACGACGGCTCAAGAAGGCCGAGGAGCACGACGTCTACGACGCGTTCCTGCGCTACATCGATACGATTCCCGCGTCCAAGCGGGAACACCACGACACGTTCTATGTCGTCAAGGACGTCGTGGGCAAGGCAGGCTTCGGCATCGGCAGCGCGGGTCTGCCGGCGTACAACGTCTTGATCGAAGGTTTCAACCAGGCCCTGGAAAACGACGTGGTGCTGTCGATGAAGCAGGGCAACGTGCCGGCGCTCAGCCGCATCGTCGACCTGCCGGCCGCGCGAAAGTACTTCGAGCACGAAGGGCATCGAACGACGGTCAGCCAACGGGCGCTGCAGGTGCACGCCGACCCATTCCTCGGCTACACGACCGTCGGGGACGTCGGTTACGTTGTCGACGAGATGTCTCCGTACGAGAACGATCTCGACTGGTCAGACATCACCGAGCCGGACCAGATCGAGCCCGTCCTCGTCGACCTGGGTCGGGCGACGGCGAAGGTGCACTGCGTGAGCGACGAGGACAGCGACCAGACACTGGTCGACTTCCAGACCGAGGAGGCGATCGCCGCGGCCATCGGGTCTGACCCGTCGGAGTTTGTCGAGGAGATCGTCGACTGGGCGATGGCGTACGCGCAGACGTCGCGCGAAGACCACGCATTGTTTGTCGATGCCTTCCGGGAGGGGCGCATCGGCGGCGTCAGCTCGACCTGAGCCGACAGCTGCCGTCGACACCGCCGGCACGGGTGTCGCCGTTGTTCGACCGGCGGCCGTACGGCAAGGTATGCGCGGAGGATGCCGAGACGTGCGACCACCGGGAGTTGCGGGTGAGCGAGCAGAGCCGGTTGCTCAGGAGCGCTGATCTCCGCAGCCTTCAGGCCGTCGCGGCGGTCCCGGTGGGTCAGCGATGAAGCTGCCCGCCCTCTTCACCGGCCTGCGGCACCGGGACTTCCGACTGTTGATGGAGGCCACCACGGTCTCCGTCGCATGTTCCTGGGCGTACAACGTCGCCCTGACCGTGTGGATCTTCAACGAGACCGACTCCGCGGCATGGGTGGGTGCGGCCACGATCGGCCGGTTCGTGCCCGCGCTGCTGTTCAGCGCCTATGCCGGCGTGATCGCGGAACGCTTCGAGCGGGTCCGGCTGATGGTCGTCCTCGACCTCGCCTCGACCGCGGTGATGCTCGTTCTCGCGCTGGAGACGGCGCTGCACGCGCCGGTAGCACTGGCCATTCTCACCGCGGCGATCACGTCGACGATGGGTACGGTCTACGAGCCGGCGGCGACGGCGTTGACCCCGCAGGTGGTCGGTGAGCGCGACCTGGGTTCCGCCAACGCCCTGCGCAACACCCTGGAGAACGTGCTGATCATCGCCGGCCCGGCCATCGGAGCCCTGTTGCTGCTCGCCGGTCCGCCCTGGGTGTGCATCCTGCTCAACGCCGCCAGCTTCTTCGCCTCCGCGATCATCGTGAGCCGGATACGTGCACGCAGCGCGCCGGTCGACGTCACCGAGGGCGGCGAGGCCGGCCCCTTCCGGCAGATGCTGGTCGGCCTCAAGGCGATCGTCACCTCAGAGACCGCTGCGGTGCTGGTGGCCTACAGCGTGGTCGCCAGCTTCGTCTTCGGAGTCGACACGGTCCAGTTCGTCATATTGTCCAGAGACGTTCTCGGCACCGGCGCTGAGGGATACGGGTATCTGCTGATGGGGCTCGGCGTCGGAGGCGTCGTGATGGCCGGGTTCGTTCCCCGCATAGAGCGGTTGCCCCGGCTGGGTCCAGTGATCCTGCTCGGCATCGCGTTCTACTGTGCTCCCACTCTGTTGTTCCTCTTCGTCTCGAGCCCGCTCGTGGCCTTTTTCATCGAGGTGGTCCGCGGAGCGGGCACGCTCGTCGTCGATGTGCTCGCGATGACTGCTCTGCAGCGTGCGCTGCCGAGTGACCAGATGGGTCGGGTCTTCGGAGCGTTCGGCGGGTTGGTCCTCCTCGCGATCGTGATCGGTGCATACGTCACACCGATCGGGATCGACGTCTTCGGGCTCGATGGGACGCTGTGGTTGGCGGGCGCGGCGATACCGGTCCTGTGTCTGCTGGGAGTCCCGGCCCTGCGGGTGATGGACCGGCAGGCTGAGGTCCGGCTCGCCGAACTGGCTCCGCGGGCCGAGCTGCTCGAGCGGTGTGACCTGTTCGCGTCGATCTCGCCCGGGGCGCTCGAGCAGCTCGCGGGAGCGGCGGACTACATCGAGGTGGCGTCGGGTGAGTTCGTGGTGCGCGAGGGCGAGGAGGCCGATGCGTTCTACGTCGTTGTCTCCGGGGGGCTGACGGTCACTTCCCGCGGCGAGGCTGGGAGCGAGCAGTACCTCGGCGAGCTCGGCGCCGGCGACTACTTCGGTGAGATCGGGTTGATCGAGCGGATCCCCCGCACCGCCACAGTGAAGACCGTGGAGCCCAACCGGCTGCTCAGGATCTCCGGCCAGGACTTCCTCGACGCTCTGACGGAGGCGGCTCCGTCGGTCGCGCTCATGGAAGGAGCCTCGGCACGGCTGAGGCGCACGCATCCCTCCCTCAGTGTCAGTTCGCAGGCCGCTAGGCCTGACGGTGCGTGACGGGTGGCGGCACACCCGAGCCCGGGCCACTGCCGGGAATTGCGCAGTCGTTGGTCACGAATGTACGGGCCGGTGACCATGTGGTGCGCAAAACCTGGTGCGGTCACGCTGAGCCGCTAGACGCCCTTCATGACGTCATCGCCTTCCCGCCCGATGGTGACCGGTGGATCGTCGTCGGCGAACTCGCGGGCCAGCGCGTCGACCTCGTCGTCGGTCCGCGACGGCGAGTGGTGGACCATGATCAGGCGTCCGACTCCGGCCTCACGCGCGAGCCGGCGGGTCTCCCCGAGCGTGGCGTGGCCGTAGGAGTGCGCGATTGCGCGCTCGGAGTCGGCGAACATCGCACCGTGACAGAGCACGTCGACTCCGCGCGCCAGCTCGACGCCGGGGTGGGGGTCGACCGCGGGGTGGTGGTCGGGCAGGTACGCGAAGCTGGTGCCGTCGGCCTCGATCCGATAGCCGTAGGTTCGCCCGCCCTTGTGGGGCACCTCCACGGCCGTGACCTGGCAGCCCCCCACGGTGAACCGACCGGCCTCGATGGCCTCGAATGTCCAGTCGCCGCGCAGCCCGTCCGGTCCGATCGGGAAATGCGGCGGTGACATCGACCGGGCCAGGAGCCCGGCGGCAGAACCCGCCAGCCCGGGTGTAGCTCCGCACTGTGCCGGCAGCATCAGCCGCACCGTGGCGTCATCACGGTCGCCGGCACGGAAGAACGGCAGCCCCTGGACGTGGTCCCAGTGCAGGTGCGTCAGCACGATGGCCCCGTGATAGGCAGCACCGTCCAGCGCGACGCTGACAGACGAGAGCCCGGTGCCGGCGTCGAGCAGCACGGTGGGTGCGTCGTGACCGTTCGGCGTGATCGCGACGCACGACGTGTTTCCGCCGACCTCTAGGAAGTCACGTCCTGGGGCGGCGGTCGAACCGCGGACCCCGTGCAGGATGACCTGCATCAGGGCGCCTTGTCGCCCGCTGCGGATGGCTGCGTCGCCACCACCCTTGCCTTGCGCCGGATCACCCGAGCGAACGTACACGCGCTGGCGTCGATCCGCGGCATCGGGTGCGGGATCCAGGGTGCTTTGGACTGGTTTGGGCTACGACGAAGCGGTCGCTGCGATTCACCCGACCGGTGCCGCGCCCTTCGGTACAGTTTCGGCGTCATCGACATTCCGCTTCCAGGAGCCGAGGCTGGTCATGCGCTGCGACAGTTGCGGGGCATCCAACGCCGCGGGCAACCGCTTCTGCGGTCAGTGCGGAACGGCCATGGCACAGACCTGTCCGACCTGTGGCAGCCCGGTGCCGTCGGGCCAGCCGTTCTGCGGTCAGTGCGGATCGAGAGCCGCGGCGGACGTCCCGCCAAAGGCGGTGCCGGAACCAGCCGCAGCCGAGCCGGCACCCCAGGCTGACCTTCAGCTGCACTGGGCGTCCGTGCTCTTCGTCGACCTGGTGGAGTACACGTCGCTGACACAGGGCTGGGATGCCGCCGACGTCCGGGAGCTGCTCTCGGGATACTTCGATGCGGCGCGGACAGTGGTCGACCGTTACGGCGGCGTCATCGAGAAGTTCATCGGTGATGCGGTTGTCGCGGTGTGGGGGTCGGACGCCGCTCATGAGGACGACGCGGAGCGTTGCGTCCGAGCCGGCTTGGAAGTCATCGAAGCGGTGGCCGAGTACGGCGCCCGGCGCGGGACACCCAGCCTGGCGGCGCGGGCCGGAGTGGTCACCGGACAGGTGGCGTCGTGGGGCGCGTCCGGCGAGGGACTCGTCGCAGGTGACCGGGTGAACACCGCCGCGCGGGTGCAATCGGCAGCCAAGCACGGCTCAGTGCTCGTCGACGAGGTCACGATGCGTGCGACCCGAGCGACCGTCGCGTACTCGGATGCGGGCGAGCACGACCTGAAGGGCATCTCAGAACCGATGCGCCTGTGGACGGCGGTGCGGGTGGTCGCCGGTGTCGGCGGCTCGCAGCGCGTCGATGGGCTGGAGGCGGCGTTCGTCGGGCGGACCCGCGAGCTCACCCTGGTCAAGGAGCTGTTCCACGCCACGGTCGAGAGCGGACGCGCCCGGCTCGTCTCAGTGACAGGACAGGCCGGCATCGGGAAGACCCGGCTGTCGTGGGAGTTCGAGAAATATCTCGACGGGTTGGCCATGTCGGTCTTCTGGCACCGCGGCCGGTGCCTGTCCTATGGCGACGGGGTGGCGTTCTGGGCCCTGGCGGAGATGGTTCGACAACGCCTCGGAATCGCTGAAGACGATTCCTCCGACGTAGCCGGTGCCACGCTGCGCTCTCAGCTCCCCCAGTGGCTTCCAGACGACGACGAACGGACGTTCGTCGAGTCGCGGTTGAGCGTGCTCGTGGGGGCCGTGGAGCGCGAATACCCGCGGCAGGAGCTCTTCGCCGCCTGGCGTCTGTTCTTCGAGCGGCTCGCCGACCAGCAACCCGTCGTTCTCGTACTGGAGGACCTGCACTGGGCCGACAGAGGACTGTTCGAGTTCCTGGAGTACCTGTTGGACTGGTCGAGTGCTCGTCCGCTGTACGTGCTCACCTTCGCCCGCCCGGAGTTCTCGGAGCGATCAGGTGGCGCTTTCGCACATCGGCGCAACGTGACGTCGCTGCATCTCGACCCGCTGCCGGAGCCGGTCCTGGTGGACCTTCTGGAGGACCTGGTGCCGGGTATGCCCGGACCCGTCAAGGCCAAGATCGCGACTCAAGCGGCAGGTGTTCCGTTGTACGCGGTCGAAACCATCCGGGCGCTGATCGACCGTGATCTGGTGATCCCCCGCGACGGTGTCTACCGGCTGGTCGGCGACATCGGCGAGCTCGATGTCCCGGCCTCATTGACGTCACTGATCGCCGCTCGGCTGGACGAGCTGCCGCCCGACGAGCGTGAGCTGGTGAAGGGGCTGGCCATCCTCGGCTCGTCGTTCCCCCGGCACGCGGTCTCCGCGGTCAGCACCGCCGCGCCGGAGCAGGTCGACACCAGGTTGCAGGCGCTGGTGCGCAAGGACATCCTGACCGTCCGCGCGGACCCGCTCTCGCCCGAACGCGGCCAGTACGAGTTCGTCCAGTCCATGCTGCGCAGCGTCGCGCACGACATGCTGAGCAGGCGGGACCGCAAGGCCCGCCACCTTGCAGTGGCTGCCTATCTGCGAAGCGCGTTTCCCGACGACGGCGCGGAGGTCGTAGAGGTGATCGCGACCCACTACCACGATGCCTACCTGGCAGCGCGAGGTGACGACGACGCCGACGAGTTGCGGGCCGGCGCTTCCCGGGCTCTGGATGCGGCCGGCACCAGAGCCCGCGCCGTTGGTTCTGTCGAGACCGCCAGGAAGCACTTCCTGGCCGCCGCCGGCCTGACGGACGATGAAGCTGAGCGGGCACGCTTGACAGTGGCTGCGGCGAGAATGAGCATGCGCGGCGGGCGGACCGAGGAGTCCCTCGAGCTGTGTCAGCAGGCCGCACGTGTACACGCCGAAGCGGGCCGGCCGCTGGAGACCGCCCGACTGGCCGCGCGCATCAGTCCGTTGCTGTTTCTCACCGGACACCGCTCCGAGGCAATCACCGTTTTGCAGGACGCGCTTTCGGTCCTCGACGGGGGGGAGACTCCGGAGGATGCCGCCGAGCTGCATGCGGTCATGGCCGACCTTCTGATTGCGGCGGGGAGCAGCAAGGAGGCGGCCGAGCACACGGAGAGGGCGCTGGTGCTCGCCACGGCCTTCGATGTGCCCGAGGCGCTTGCGACCGCGTTGAATGCGCGAGCGCTCGGGCTTCTCGCCGAACATCGGGTTGTGGAGGCGGCAGCTCACCTGTCCGCCACCGTGGATGCGTCGCAGGGTCGCGACCTGCAAGGTGAGGCGACGAGTCGAGGCAACCTCGGCGACCTTCGGGTACAAAGTGACCTCTCCGGCGCCGAGCCCGAGCTAGTCGCCGCCCACGCGTTGTGCGTACGGCTCGGTTTCGTGTTGGGTCAGGCCATCAACCTCGGCAATCTTGCTCTGTTGCACTTCTACGCGGGTCGTTGGGACCGGACCGAAACCTACGCGCGCGAAGCGATCGACGTGTCTCCAGATGAAGGTATGGCGGCCCTGGGACGGTTCCCGCTGGTGCTTCTGTATTCGGTCCGCGGAAGCCTCGCCGAGGCGAACGAGCAGGTCCATGGCCTGTCCGGGTGGGAGGGCAGCGCCGATCCCCAGGACCGCGAGGCCCTGATGACAGGACTCGGTGCGGTGGCGTTCGCGGAGGCTCGCTTCCGGGACGCGCTCTCATCGGCGGGCGCGGCGACCCTGGACGCCGCGAAGATCAACGGCTTCAGGTCCGAGGGATTCCGGCTGGCCTGGCCGCTGGCGCTGGACGCGGCGATGCGAGCCGGTGAGATCGACGAGGCGAAGCGACTCCTATCGCTCGTCGCGGACGCCCCGCCGGGCCACGCGCCGCCGTACATCCGAGCCCAGCTGGCTCGGTACCGAGCGCTCGTCGGGGTCGCCGAAGGCGATCGGTCGGTGGAGATCGAGAACGGGCTGCGAGGCGCCGTGAACGGTCTGCGCGATCTGGGCTACCCCTACTGGCTGGCCCGAGCTCAGGCCGACCTCGGTCAGTGGCTGGCTGCTCGGGGTCGCCGTGCCGATGCGGAGCCGCTCCTCGTCGAGGCGCGGGACATCCTGAGCGACCTCGGTGCGAAACCGGATCTGGAACGAGTCATCGGGTTGATCGCGTCGGCCACGGGCGATGGGGAGCCCATGACGGACGAGCTCAGCACCCGTGGTTGATCTGCGCGCAGGTGTCCAGACCCCACTGCAATGAGAACGTCTTCACGTCGCCGCTGGTGTAGTGGACGGTCACCTCGATCGGGTCGAGCTTGGTGACGTTCGTGCCGTGCTGGAGGAACAGCCCGCGGGTCGCCAGGTAGTTCATCGACCACAGGCCGTTCTGCCCGACCACGGCGTCCTCGACATGGCCGTCGGGGAACGCGTACGAGATGGCCTGGACGCCGTCGAAGTCGCGTCCGCCCGCGACGAACTGGGCGTAACGCCAGCTGCCGTTCGAGCTGGTGATGAGGTTCTGGCTCACCTTCAGCGTCGATACACCCGGCTGGTACGCCTCCGCCTTGTGGTGGGGCGCGAAGAGTGTCGGAGCACCGCCGTCGGCGGCGGTCAGGTCGTCACACACGATCCACGCCGACTTGGTCTCATACAGCCAGGTGGTCGCGGGGCCGGTCGTGCGCTGTGCCGTGACGCTTGCACCATGCAGGCTGGGCTCGCCGAGCTGCTCGATGTCCTTGTCACACGACCCGGCTGCACCGCCGGGCACCGTGCTGGGTGTCGCGGAGGGAGTGGGAGCGGTGACTGTCGGGGGGACGGTGGACAGGTCCGGGATCACCGCGGTGCTGGCGTCCGCCGAGGGCGTCGTGGCCGTGGTGGAAGTGGTCGTCCCGCCGACCGGTACCTGCCCACCCGAGCCGGGTGCGCCCGAGTCGCCGTCTCGGCTGGCCGCGAACGCACCTGCACCGATGATCGTGAGAACGGCGGCCGCGGCCAGTCCGGGGACCAGCCATCTTCTGGGTGCTGAAGCGGGTGGAGTGTTGGCCGCGGCCAGCAGACGCGCCCGGATGGTCCGCTTGCGATCGGTGGGCAGTGGCTCCGGTGGGGGCGGGGTGATGCTGTTGTGGTCAGACATGTCAGGTCCTTCGCGTGTTCGTGCAGTGTCAGGGCAATGAGGTCGAGGTGGCGGTCAGGTGGGCTGCTGCGTCACGACGCTGTGTCATCGGAGGCGGTGTCATCAGAGGAGGCGGGGTCATGAGACGCGGGGTCATCAATGGACAGGGACAACCGCCGTCGTGCTCTCGAGAGCCGGGAGCGGACCGTGCCGACGGGAATCGTGAGCGCTGCGGCGGTCGCCTCATAGCTCTCGCCGGCCCAGACGACGAGCTCGAAGACCTCCCGCTCCCGTTCGGGCAGCGCCGCGATGGCCTCGAGCACGGCAGCCATCTGGTGCTCGCTGTCCACTCTGCCTGCGACCGCATCGGCCATCTCGTCTCCGGCCGACGCCGATGCCTCGTGCGGCACCCGCTGCAATGCCCGGCTCAATCGGCGGGACGACCTGTCCGCGCTACGGCAGACGTTGCGCGCTATGCCGTACAGCCAGGGCAGGGCCGAGCCGTCGTGCACCTTCGCGCGCACGCGCCCGCGCCAGTACTCCAGGAACACCGTCGAGGTGGCGTCCTCGGCGGTATGCCACGACGCGCTGCGCCGGAAGCAGTACGTGTACACGGCGTCGGCGTGCCGATCGAACAGAGCCGCTAGTGCTGCGCTGCTGCCCCGTCGCATCTCGTCGACGAGCAGCGCGTCGGAGTTGTCGAGGTCCTGCGTCGCCATCCGCATCCTCTCCAGTGGTTGCACACCTGACTATGTCCGCAGCCGACCGCAGGTTCCCGCCGAGGTGCCTGAAGTGCCGACCAGTTCTAGGTTTGCGTAGGGAGAGAGGAAGTACGCATCATGACCGAGCAGCAGCGACCATCGTCGGCGCCGGAGGACTTGGGGTTCGCACGGCGGATCGGCCAGTTCCAGGCGACCACGATCAATATGTCGCAGATGGTCGGCGTCGGACCGTTCATCACGATCCCGTTGATGATCGCCGCCTTCGGTGGTCCGCAGGCGATCATCGGATGGATCCTCGGTGCCCTGCTCGCGCTGACCGACGGGCTGGTCTGGGCCGAGCTCGGCGCTGCCATGCCCGGCGCCGGAGGCACGTACATCTATCTTCGGGAGGCGTTCCAGTACAGGACAGGGCGGCTGATGCCGTTCCTGTTCGTATGGACGGCGATCCTGTTCATCCCGCTGATCATGTCGACCGGTGTCGCGGGATTCGTGTCCTACCTGAGCTACCTGTGGCCCTCGATGTCGACCACCCAAGGTGACATCGTCGGACTGGTCATGGTCGTGGCCGTCGTCGCACTGTTGTGGCGACGGATCGAAGACATCGGCAAGCTCACGGTCGTGCTGTGGGGCGTGATGCTCATCAGCGTTCTCTCGGTGATCGCCGCCTCGTTCACCGACTTCAGCAGCGACCGGGCCTTCGACTTCCCCTCAGACGCATTCGACGTCGGCACCAGCCAGTTCTGGGTGGGCGTCGTCGCCGGCCTCACGATCGGGATCTACGACTACCTCGGGTACAACACGACCTCCTATCTGGGTGCCGAGATCAAGAACCCCGGCCGGGTGATTCCCCGGTCGATCGTCTACTCGATCTTGGGGATCATGACCATCTACCTCGTCATGCAGATCGGCGTGCTCGGCGTCGTGCACTGGCCGGAGATGCTCAATCCGAACAATCCGGCCAGCCAGTCGATCGCCTCGGTCGTACTGGAGAGGTCGTGGGGCAAGACGGCCGCTGACGTGGTGACCGTCCTGATCCTGATCACGGCGTTCACATCAGTGTTCGCCGGCCTTCTCGGTGGGTCTCGGGTACCTCACGACGCGGCGAAGGACAAGGTGTTCTTCAGCGCGTACGGCCGACTCCACCCGAAGCACCGTTTCCCGACCGTGGCGCTGGTCACGATGGGCGTCATCACAGCGGCCGGCTTCTTCATCAGCCGTCATCTCGGCAGCAACGACAAGACGCCGCCGCTCCTGGTCCTGATCCAGTTGCTCACCACGGTGATGGTCATCGTGCAGTCCGTATCACAGGTCGCAGCCCTGACCGTGCTCCGCAAGCGTCAGCCCACGCTGGAACGTCCCTACAAGATGTTTCTCTACCCCGTCCCGAGCATCATCGCGCTGATCGGCTGGGTCTCGGTCTACTGCTACGCCGACAAGAACTCACCAGGGTTCCATCCGATCGAATGGTCCCTGGTCTGGCTGGCGCTAGGCTGCGTCGCGTTCCTGATCTGGGCGAGGGCCGAGAAGACGTGGCCGTTCGGCCCCAAGGACATACGCGAGGAGTTCCTGGACGATCCCGCGGTCGCCGCCGCGAAACGTGGCGAGTAGCCGGGCCGAGCTTGTCGACTCGCGACTCAGTGAGTATCGCCTACCGTTCCGGTGAGGCCCGACTGGTAGGCCACCATGACTAGCTGCGCCCGATCGCGGGCGCCGAGCTTCGTCAGCAGGTGACTGACGTGGGTCTTCACCGTGGAGTAGCTGACGAACATCTCTGCGGCGATCTCGACGTTGGAGAGCCCGCGCGCCACCGCCCGCAGCACATCCGCCTCACGCCCGGTGAGCTCCGGGAGCGCAGGTCCCGCTGCCGCGGCGACGCTCTCGCCGTCACGGCTGCCGTAGTCGGGCCGTCCGCTCTGGACGAACCGCTCGATCAATCGCCGGGTGATCGAGGGTGACAACAGCGCCTCGCCGGTGGCCACGACCTTGACCGCGGCGATCAGCTCGGTCGGCGCGATGTCCTTGAGCAGAAAGCCGCTGGCGCCCACACGCAGGGCGTCATAGACGTACTCGTCGTCATCGAAGGTCGTCAGTACGAGCACCCGCACATCGCGCGTGGCGGCGCCGGAGCTGAGGTGCCGCGTCGCCTCGATCCCGTCCATGTCGGGCATTCGGATGTCCATCAGCACCAGATCGGGCCGGAGCGTACGCGTCGCGGCGAGCACCTCGACTCCATTGGCAGCCTCTCCGACGACCTCGATCTCGGGATCGGAGCCGAGGATCAGGGCGAATCCGCTGCGGATCAGCGCCTGGTCGTCGGCGACGAGCACCCGGATCACTCGGCTACCGCCGGTTCGCCGACCGGCTCGACCGGCAGTCGGACGCGTACCTGGTAACCGCCAGCCGGCGCGGGACCGGCACTGAGCTCACCGCCGTAGACGGCGACCCGCTCTCTCATGCCGGCCAGTCCCTGACCCGGCTGAGAAGACTGCTGGTGCGCGGCGGGGCCGTCGTCGCGCACCTCGATGCAGACCGCGCGGGATTCGTACGTCAGATGCACCTGGGCATGTGACGCTCCGGAATGCTTGATGCAGTTGGTCAGCGCCTCCTGGATCACGCGATAGCCAGCCAACTCGAGCCCGGCCGGCAGGGGTACGGGCGAGCCCGTCAGGTCGAACGACACCGGTAGGCCCGCGGCCTCCACCCGGGCAATCAGGCCGGACACCTCGGCCAACGTCGGCGCGGGAAGACGCGGCGCGGCCGCCGTGTCACCCTCCCGAAGGATTCCCAGCAGCCGGCGCATCTCCGCCAGCGAGGTACGCCCGGTGCTGCCGATCTCGACGAGGGCGCGGCGCGCCTCACGTGGATTGGTGTCGAGCAGGTGCTCGGCCACTCCGGCCTGGACGACCATGACGCTGAACGCGTGACCCAGCACGTCGTGCAGCTCACGGGTGATCCGCAGTCGCTCCTCCATCGCGGCACGGGTAGCCCGCTCGCGCTCGAACGCGACCCGCTCGCGTTCCCGCTCGACCTGGCGTTCGGCCTCCGCGATACGGGCCTGGTGGTGTTCGCGTCGCTCTCTCGTGCCGGTTCCGATGACCCAGCTGCCGATGAAGAGCGCGACCTGCACGACCAACCCCTCAACGCTGAGGTCGATCGGGTGCAGCAGCAGTCCGAGCAGCAGTCCGACGCCCATCACGACTGCGGCAAGCCTGGCGGTGTGTCGGCTGCTCCAGGCAACCGCGGTGTAGAAGGCGATGACGACCCCGATGGGTGTTGCACCGACAGCGTGGCGGGTGGCGATCAACAGCAGCAGCCCGGGAAAGCAGGCGACGAGCACCGCGACCGGCGCGCGGCGACGGACCGCGAGGGGTGCGACGGCAGAACACGGTCAGCAGTACGGAGAAGAGATCCGGGTCGCGGTTTGCGGGGACTGCGTCCACCCGGTTGAGGTGGAAAAGAACGGCGGTGATCACGCAGACCACGGCAAGGGCGAGATCTCCCGCGGCCTGTCGCCGGGTCAGGGCGGGCACGTCACCTGCACTGAACAGATCCGATGCCAGACCCATCGTGACCCCTGCCTGCGACTCTGCTGTCGCATTGGCGATCGTTGACCGGATCACTGTAGAGCGGCGCCGCGTGGTCGTTCCTCGGTCTGCAGGGGGAGATGTCCTCGTACTGGGGAGTGAGCTCGAATGCCGGCGGCGGGGTGAGAACTACGCGCGCTCCTACCCGGGTATCGCGACGGTCTGGGCTGGAGGCTGACGACAGGGGAACCGCGCATGGCCAGCCTGAACGCATGACCACTCTTTCGCAGAAGCGCACACGTCCTGTCCCCTCGACCACGTCCACGACGGCATCCGGGCGGCTGTCGCGGGCGATCCGGTCCCAGCCGCTCGCCGCGTTCTTCCTACTGTCCTGCGCCCTGTCCTGGTGGGCCGCGGTGCCGTATGTGCTGGGTGTCTCACCGGTGCCGACCGCCGGCTTCGGGCCGTTCCTTGCCGCTGTCGTGGTGCTCAGGGTCACCGAGGGGCGCGCGGGCGTGCGGCGGCTGCTGTCCAGCATGGTGCGCTGGCGGGTGCCGGCGCGCGCGTACGTGGCTGCTGTCGGCGTGCCCGTACTGATCTCCGCCGTGGCCATCTTCGGCAACCTGGCGCTCGGAGCAGCGGCCCCGGATGCGGCAGCCGCGGCTGCCTGGACGAACATTCCTGTCACCCTGCTCCTCATCCTGCTGGTGCCCGGCCTCGGCGGGGCATGGGAGGAGCCGGGCTTCCGCGGGTACGCCCTGGGCCGGCTGGAACGTCGGCTCGGCCTGCTGGCCGCACCGCTGGTGCTCGGCGTCTTCTGGGTGTTCTGGCACCTGCCGCTGTTCCTGGCGGGACAGATCCTGCTGCCCGATGTGCTGGTCGTCCTGGCCGCCAGCGTCGTGATCGCGGCCGTCTTCCACTCCGCGCGGGACAGCGTGCTGATCGCGATGGTGCTGCACGCAACCAACAACGCCGTTGGCGGGAGTTACGCCAGCCAGCTGTTCCACGGAGCCGACTCCCTCCGGCTCGGTCTGCTGACCGCCGCCGGATGGTGGCTGCTGGCCGCGGCTGTCATGGTCCGACAGCGATCGCGCCGGAAAGCAGCGCCAGGCCGGACGCCTGCTGCCCAAGCGCTAAGCGCTGGGCTGTTTCCGGCCCCGCTTCCGGATTGTCGGCGCGTCTTGGGGACCGGCAAAGTCAGTGATGGCCCCCAGGGAGTTGAGAGTCTCCCTGAATCCCGGGGTGCGGTTCCCCACCGTCAGCGCTCTTCTTGAGGGTGGTGGCGTCATCGTTGGTCGTGAGGGTGGCGACCGACCGACGGCCCGCAGGGCGATGAGTTGTCAGGTGAAGCCGTGCAGCATGACCGCACCGACGGCGCGGACTGCGGTCGATGGTGGACGGTCGCTGAGCCATGTCAGGAGCGCGGCGAGGTGCCTTTCGGTGACGGCGAACTTGTTACATCGGTCGCAGATGTGGTGGAAGTTGAGGATCAGCCAGCTGGGGACTCCTGTGAGAGCGGCCGAGTCTTCGGCCATCATGACCTCGTGCTTGAGCTCGCTGAGCCGGGTTCGCCATTCGATGCCGTCAGGTGTACGGAGCGAGTATCTGTTCAGTGGTGGGTAGGTCTCGGCAGTGGTGCAACCGGGGCAGACCACGCCGCCGACGGATCGGGCGCTGAGGTAGCCGCAGCGGCGGGGCAGGCGTTGGATTCGAGGGGTTGAGATGGAGGAGGGATAGGCGAAGCTGACCACCTCGAAGCCCCAAGCCTGCAGCTGGTCTCGATCGCCGCAGATTTCCGCGCGGGCGCTGACTGGCCATAGCTCCGCGAGGTCAGGGTGGTGAGCGGTGTGTCCGCCGATTTCCACGCCGCTCCTGGAAAGGTCGTACAAGGCCGAGAGCGACATGCGGCCGGGATAGCCCGCGTTGGCGAGGAGGCCGCTGTTGGCGTAGAGCGTGGCGGTGAGGTGATGCTCAGGCAGCAATGTCCGTAGGGCGTACTGATCGAGGAGACCGTCGTCGAAGGTGAGGCTGACCACTGTCGTGATGCCTTTGCGAGGTGGTAAGTGAAGAGCATCGACGCTCCGAACTGACGGGGGCAGATCGGGTGCTGCTGGTGCCACCCCTACCCCCGAAGGAATCGGCTGGTCATCGTGGACGACGTTGTAGCCGAGACCAGCATCGGCGGTCATGAGCAGGGCGAAGACCGCCCCGATCGCGATCGCCACGATCATCCGGTGCCGCGTGTTCGGGCGTCGATGAATGGCGAGCACGGGTCAAGCCTCGTTTTCTCGGCTGCGCAGCTGCGTCCGGAAAGGCGACCGCGGGACCGCAACGACGGCATCGATCCACGAACCAGGCGATCGCTGTCCTCGGCGAGGTCGACTGGGACGAACCTGTCCAGCCCCGCCGTAAAAGCCTCCGGCCGTAGCGGAGCCACGTTCGGGCTCTGCGGGGCGCGACATCGGTGTCGTGTCTGGAACGGGAGTCGGCCGGCCCTATGGGCAGCCGAACACCGTGTCGCCGGGGTCGGTGTCGCAGATATCGGTCCCGGCTCCGCCGCGAACGGTGTCGGTAGGGGCGCCGTCGCGCGCAATGAGCGTTTCGACACCTATCCCGCCGAGTAGATGATCGGCTCCGACACCGCCCTTCAGCTTGTCGTTGCCCGTGCTGCCGTAGAGGTAGTCGATGCCGAAGCCACCGCCGAGGATGTCATTGCCTAGTTCGCCGCCGCCCACGTCGGTCCCTGTCTTGCCCTGGCAGGTAGGCGCGGCAGCCCCGGCAGGAGCCGCCACGCCGAGTCCGCCAGTCCTCCAACACGTCATCGGTCGGCCCCTCCGTGAGCGCGAGCACAACGGTCTGAACCGACTGTAATCGCGCATTCACCGTCTCGCAGCCAAATCCAACAACGGGGCATCGCGATCAACCGAATGTCCATCTTTTCTGCTTTTCACTGGCGTCATTCCCGGCCGAATACCCGCAAAAGGTACGTGTAGTGGAACGCTGCTTCGAGGCGGAAACAGTGGGGGTTCTGCCCTGCAGTCTTGCCAGTCGACAGCGGACGGTGTCATGGGCTACTCGGGCTGGTGATGAACACGGCCGTGAGCGAGTCGCTCAGGTCCGGGTCGGCGATGACAAGCAGTTCGTCGCCGGCGCGCATCTGGCTGTCGCTGCGGACCGGTTGCAGCGTTTGGTCACGGACGACGAGGCTTATCCAGGCGTCCTCGGCAGGGCGCTGAGTTGATCGATGCGTCGTCGGTCGGCCGGGGCGCCGGGGTGATGGTGAGCCAGTGGATGCCTTGTGGTTCTTCCCGAAGCCGCACGCCCAGCGACCAGGATCCTGGGGGCGTGGTGCGCATGGGTAGGCGAAGCAACTGCGCGACGGTGGGGATCAGGCTGCCTTGGACGAGGACGGAGAACATCACGACGACGATGACGATGCCGTAGCGGCGCTCGGCGTTGGGAACCGGAGCAGCGAGGAGGAAGCCGCCGAGGAGGATCGGCACGGCACCTTTGAGCCCTGCGAACAGCACGAAGCCGCGTTCATTGTTGCCCCCACCCTGCCCGACGAGCTCTGGCAGCGCGCGAAAAGCAGTGGGAGTCAGGGTTGGAATCGGTAGCCCATCCCGGCCTCGGTGACGAGATGTTGTGGTCGCGCGGGGTCACGCTCGAGTTTGCGCCTGAGCCTGGCGAGGTATTCGCGGAGGTAGTGGAATTCGTTTGTGTATGCAGGTCCCCAGACCTCGGTGAGCAGCTGTTTCTGGGTGACGAGCTTTCCGGGATGCCGGACGAGTATCTCCAGGATGCGCCATTCGGTTGGGGTGAGTCTGATGCCCGGTTGTTCGTCGGTGCTCGGGTCGGTGCCTGATTCTGGTGCGACGTCCGGTCTGGGGGTGACGCGCCTGGCGGCCAGGTCGATCGTGACGGTTCCGATGGTGACGACGGGCGCATCCTCGTCGCCGGTCGTGCGTCGGCCGACGGCCCGAAGGCGGGCGAGGAGTTCGTCGACGCCGAAGGGTTTGGTGACGTAGTTGTCGGCGCCTGCGTCCAGCGCTTCGACCTTGTCTCTGGCTGCCTACTCTTCCGGAGAGCACGATGATGGGCACGGTGGTCCATCCACGCAGTCCGTGGATGACGTCGATGCCGTCCATGTCGGGTAGTCCGAGGTCGAGAATGATGACGTCGGGTGGGTGCGCGCTGGCATCGGCGAGCGCTTGTTTTCCGTCCGCGGCGGTGCGCACGTCGTGGCCGCGCCCTGTCAGGGTGATGCGCAGCGCGCGCAGCAGTTGTGGTTCGTCGTCGACGACGAGGACGCGGCTCACGGTGAGTTGTCCGTTGGCGAGCGCCGGTCAGGGGGGAGCTGTTCGATCCAATGGGCGACTCCCGGTGGCAGTCCTTCGGTCAGGTGGTCAGCGGTGTCATGGGAGGGTGCGGGTGCCCGCTGGGGGGCGGCTGGCAGTCGTACGACCATGGTGAGGCCTCCACCGGGGGTGTCCTCCGGCGCGAGTGTGCCGCCCATCGATTCGATGAGGCCGCGGGAGAGTGCGAGCCCGAGTCCGATGCCGGTGGTGTTGTCGCGGTCGCCTAGTCGCTGGAACGGGGCGAAGACGTTCTCTCGTTCCGCGTTCGGGATTCCGGGTCCGCGGTCGACGACGCGGAGTTCGATCCAGTCGCCGAGCACGCTGGCGGTGATCAGTGGCGGTTGGTCGGGTGGGGAGTATCGGATCGCGTTGGCGGCGACGTTGGCGATGACCCGCTCGAGCAGCGCCGGGTCGGCTAGGACGGCGGGCAGGTTGTCCGGCACTTGGAGCCGCACCCGCGGTCCTGCGGTCCCGGAATCGTCCAGGGCGAGCGGCACGATCTCGTCGAGGCCTACCGGCCGGACGGCCACGGTCATGGCGCCGGCTTGGAGCCGGCTCATGCCGAGCAGGTTTTCGACGAGCCGGATGAGGCGGTCGAGCGACTCGTCGGCGGTTGCGAGCAGTTCTCGGCGTTCTTCCTCGGCCCAATCGATGTCCGTGCTGCGCAGGCTGGTGATGGCCGCTTTGGCGGCGGACAGCGGGGTGCGGAGGTCGTGGCTCACCGCGGCGAGGAGGGCGGTGCGGGTGCGGTCGGCGGCGGCCAGTGGCGCCGCAGTGGCGGCTTCCTCGACGAGACGTCGCTGTTGGAGCGCGATAGCGGTTTGGGCGGCGAAGGCTCCGAGGAGCCGCCGGTCGGCTGCCGGCAGCGGTCGTCCGCGCAGCACGAGGGCGAGGTCGTCGCCCACGGGAAGGTCGGTGTCACCCTCTTCTGGTCGCAGACAGGGATCGGCGCCGGAGCAGGCGACGACGTGCCAGCCTCGACGGTCCGCCAGGCCGTCGGTGACCGCCGCCGACGCCGCGAGGCGTTCTGGGGGTGAGTCAGTCGGACCCCGTTCGAGAAGCGTTGCCGATGTCATCCCGAAGGTCACCCGTACCTGGTCCAGCAGTGCGGGCAGCGCGGACTGGCCGCGCAGCACACTGCCGGCGAGGGTGGACAGCGTCTCTGCTTCCGCGGTTGCGCGGGCAGCCTCGGTGGCACGCCTGGCCGCGACGTCGACAACGCGACTGACCATCGCGGCGACCAACACGAACACGGCCAGCGCCAGAACATTGTTGCTGTCTGAGATGGCGAAATGGTGCAGTGGGGCGACGAAATAGTAGTTCAGCAGGACACTGCCGAGCACCGCAGCGGCCAGCGCGGGCCAGATCCCGCCGATAATTGCGATGGACACAACGGCGAGCAAGAAGAGCAGGACGTCACTGGTCAGGTTCAGCCGCTCCCGGGAGAGGCTGAGCCCGAGGGTGAGCAGCGGCAGGATGACAATCGCGACCAGACCGCCGAGAACCCGCCGTCGAGCGGTGAGACCGCTGGCCACGGCAGGCAGCGCACGCCCCTTGCCGACCCGGTCATGGCTGACCATATGGACGTCGATGTCACCGGAGGCGCGGGTCACCGTGGCTCCGATCCCCGGTCCGGTGAGAAGTGCCTGTAGCCGTCCGCGCCGGCTGGCTCCGAGCACCAGCTGGGTGGCGTTCTCGGCGCGCGCGAATTCCAGGAGTGCCCGCGGCACGTCGTCACCGACGACCTGGTGGTACGTACCGCCGAGGGACTCGACCAGCATCCGCTGGGCCGACAGCGCCTGCGGATCCGCGCCGGTCAGGCCGTCCGACTGGGTGATGTGCACTGCCAGCAGCTCGCCGCCGGTGGCGCGGGCAGCGATCCGCGCCGCCCGGCGGATGAGTGTTTCCCCTTCCGGGCCGCCGGTAAGTGTCACGACGACTCGCTCCCGGGCTTCCCAGGTGTGGGTGATGTCGTGTGCGGCACGATAGGCGTCGAGCTGCTCATCGACCTTGTCCGCGAGCCACAACAGAGCAAGTTCCCGCAGCGCGGTGAGGTTGCCGACCCGGAAGTAGTTGGCCAGTGCGGCGTCGACCTTCTCGGGCCCGTAGATGTTGCCGTGCGCCATCCGCCGGCGCAGCGCCTCCGGTGTCATGTCGACGAGCTCCACCTGGTCGGCGTCCCGGACCACCTCATCGGGCACACGCTCCCGCTGGGGCACTCCGGTGATTTTCTCGACGACGTCGTTGAGGGACTCCAGATGCTGCACATTCACCGTGGTGATCACGCTGATACCTGCGTCGAGCAGCTCCTGAATGTCCTGCCAGCGCTTCTCGTGTTTCACCCCGGGGACGTTGGTATGGGCGAGCTCGTCGACGAGTGCTACCTCGGGATGGCGCTGCAGCGCGGCTTCCAGGTCCATTTCGGTGAAGTTCGCACCCCGGTACTCCACCGGGCGCCGTGGCACGACCTCCAGTCCTTCCATCAGGGCTGCGGTCTTGGGCCTGTTGTGGGTTTCCACGAATGCGACCACCACATCGGTGCCGCGGTCTCGGCGTCGACGACCCTCGTTGAGCATCGCGAACGTCTTGCCGACGCCGGGTGCCGCACCCAGATATACCCTCAATGTGCCACGCGTCATGACCGCGGTCCTGCTTCTGGTCCGACCATCTTCCAAGCCACCAAGTCCCTCACCAGCCGCTTGGAGCGCCGTGGTCGGGGAGGAGTCGGTGCAGCGACGATGGGCACTGCCTCGACCACAAGTATGTCTCGACGAGGCGGTTCGCGGGGTTCAGCATGGCTAGCTTTCGGCCGTGAGCCGGTCGAGGGCCAGGTTCAGCGCGAGTACGTTGACGTGCGGTTCGCCGAGGAAGCCGAGCGCTCGGCCGTCGACGTGCTGGTTGACCAGCTCCTCTACCGCGCCGGGGTCGAGGTTGCGGGCGGCCGCGACCCGGTCTATCTGCAGCCGTGCATACGCCGGGGAGATGTCCGGGTCCAGCCCACTGCCGCTGGCGGTGACCGCGTCAGGCGGCACGGCCGGGCTGTCGTTCGTGTTGCCGCGGATCAAGACCTGCTCGGCCGCCGCGACGTCCTCACCCAGCCGGTGGCAGTCGACCTCGACCCCCTGATAGGTGGCGAGGAAGGGAGAGGTCGGACATTCCTCGTTGACGCTGACGACCCGGGTGATGGGGCCCTGGTAGCCGGGGCCGCGGTGGAAGACGGCGAGGACCGCGCCGGCACCGGAGGCGGTGCAGTACGGCCGGCTGCCGTCGACACCGTTCAGCTTCCCGACCGCGAGGCTGCGGCTGCAGACCTGGGTCAGCAGGCTCTGGCTGCTTTCGTCGATGTGCTTCGTGGCCGGGTCGTCGAAGGAGTCCGTAACGCTTTCGGGTCCGAGGTTGCTCGCCCCGGTGGCGGTCGGGTCGTACCCCGTTGAGACGTTGGCGGTCGCCGCGGACGGCCGGCTTTGGAAGTACTGGGGCAGGGGGTTGCCGTTGGCGTCGGTGAACGCCTGCCCGACCAGCTTGGACCCGATGATCTGCCCGTCTGCGGATTTGATGAGTGAGCCGTCGGCTCTAGCCTGCAGACCGGGTATCTGCGCGACGGCGGTGATGACGAGTGGGTACACGATCCCCAGGACGAGCGTGAGGACGAGCAGAGCGCGCAGAGCGGCCAAGTGCTGCCGGATCCAGGTAGGCAGGTTATTGGTCATCAGATCACCGCGCCCCGGGAATGAACTGCACGATGAGGTCGATCGCCTTGATGCCGATGAAAGGGATGATCAGTCCGCCCAACCCGTAGACGTAGAGGTTGCGGCGCAGCATCTGCGAGGCGGTGCCGGGCCGGTAGCGGACCCCGCGCAGTGCCAGGGGGATCAACACGATGATGATCAGGGCGTTGAAGATGACTGCGGACAGGATCGCCGACTCGGGGCTGTGCAGCCGCATGACGTTCAGGGTGTCGAGGCCTGGGTAGACCGCGGCGAACATCGCCGGGATGATCGCGAAGTATTTGGCGACGTCGTTGGCTATCGAGAATGTGGTGAGCGCCCCGCGGGTGATCAGCAGCTGCTTGCCGATCTCGACGATCTCGATCAGCTTGGTGGGGTTGCTGTCCAGGTCGACCATGTTCCCTGCCTCTTTGGCGGCCGACGTGCCGGTGTTCATCGCTACGCCGACATCTGCCTGGGCCAGTGCCGGGGCGTCGTTGGTGCCGTCACCGGTCATCGCGACGAGCTTGCCTCCCTCCTGCTCCTTGCGGATCAGGGCGATCTTGTCCTCGGGGGTTGCCTCGGCAAGGAAGTCGTCGACGCCGGCCTCGTCGGCGATCGAGCGAGCCGTGAGTGGGTTGTCACCGGTGATCATGACCGTCCGGATACCCATCGCCCGCAGCTCGTCGAACCGCTCCCGCATACCCTGCTTGACGATGTCGCGCAACGCCACGATGCCAAGCACTCGAGCGGTGCCGTCCTGTGCTTCGGCCACCATCAGCGGTGTGCCGCCGGACGCCGAGATCCCGTCCACCAGCTGGCCGGTGTCGGCCGGTACCGCACCTCCGTGTTGGCGCACCCACTCAGCGACCGAGCTCACCGCGCCCTTGCGAACCTCGCGGCGGGGTTCGTCGCTTCCTTCGAGGTCCACCCCAGACATCCTGGTCTGGGCGGTGAACGGGACGAACGACAGGCGCGGGAGCTCTCCGGCGGGCCGCTCACGTAGGCCGTAGTGGGCCTTGGCGTGGACGACGATGGAGCGACCCTCCGGTGTCTCATCGGCCAGTGAGGAAAGCTGCGCGGCGCTCGCGAGCTCCTCTTGGGTCGCTTGCCCGACGGGGATGAACTCGCGCGCCTCCCGGTTTCCGATCGTGATCGTTCCGGTCTTGTCCAAGAGCAGTGTGTTGACGTCGCCGGCAGCCTCCACGGCGCGGCCGCTCATCGCCAGCACGTTTCGCTGGACCATCCGGTCCATGCCGGCGATGCCTATCGCTGACAGCAGTGCACCGATAGTGGTGGGGATCAGGCAGACGAGCAGCGACACCAGCACGATCCCGGTGACACCGTTCCCGGACAGCGCGCTGGTGTCTGGAAGGCCAGGCTGCTGGGCCTTGGAGAAGATCGCCAGTGGCTGAAGTGTCGCCACGGCCAGCAGAAAGATGATCGTCAGGCTGGCCAGCAGGATGTTCAGCGCTATCTCGTTCGGGGTCTTCTGCCGGTTGGCACCCTCGACCAGGGCGATCATCCGATCGATGAAGCTCTCACCTGGCTTCTGGGTGATCTCCACCACGATCCGGTCCGACAGCACCCGCGTGCCGCCGGTGACCGAGGACCGGTCTCCGCCGGCCTCCCGGATCACCGGAGCCGACTCGCCGGTGATCGCCGACTCGTCGACGCTGGCGATGCCCTCGATGACGTCGCCGTCACCGGGGATGTACTCACCCGCCTCGACCACGACGCGGTCACCCTGTTGCAGCTGCGGAGCCGGCACGGTTTCCTCGCTGCCGTCGGCCCGCAGCCGGCGTGCCATCGTGTCCCTACGGGTCCGCCTCAGCGTCTCGGCCTGGGCCTTGCCGCGACCCTCGGCCACCGCCTCCGCGAGGTTGGCGAACAGCACGGTGAGCCAGAGCCAGACGACGATGAGCCACGAGAAGATGGTGCTGTCAGCGATCGCGAGGATCGTGGTGTAGGCGGCGCTGATCTCCACGATGAACATCACCGGGTTGCGGTACAGCGTGAGCGGGTTCAGCTTCCGCACGGCATCGGGAGAGGACCTCCACAACTGTCGCGGGTCAAGCAGCCCGCCCTGCACGCGCCGCTGCTGCCCGGCCAGGCCTGAGGGCTGTGGCGTAGCCCCGTGTGCGTCGTGGACTGTCGTGGACATCAGTGCAGACCCTCCCCAAGAGGACCCAGCGCGAGCGCCGGGAAGTAGGTGAGTGCGACGACGATGACCACAACACCGGCGAGCATGCCCGCGAACAACGGCCGGTGCGTCGGCAGCGTCCCCGCGGACACCGGCACCGGCTGCTGCTGGGCGAGGCTTCCGGCCAACCCGAGAACGAAAACGATCGGCAGAAACCTGCCCACCAGCATGGCGAGGCCCAGCGCAGTGTTGTACCAGGTGGTGTTCACCGAGATCCCGGCGAAAGCGGACCCGTTGTTGTTCCCGGCCGACGTGAACGCGTACAGCACCTCGGAAAGCCCGTGGGCGCCGGAGTTCAACATGCTCGCCCGCTCGGCGGGCAGGGCCATCGCGGTCGCGGTCCCGACGAGCACCACCAAAGGCGTCGTCAAGATGTACAGCGAGGCGAACTTCATCTCCCGGCCGCCGATCTTCTTGCCGAGATACTCCGGTGTTCGTCCGATCATCAAACCCGCGACGAACACCGTGATGACCGCGAGCACCAGCATCCCGTACAACCCTGAGCCCACACCGCCCGGCGCGACCTCGCCGAACATCATGTTCAGCAGCAACGTGCCTCCGGCGAGGCTGGTATAGGAGTCATGGAAAGAGTCGACAGCGCCCGTCGACGTCGCGGTTGTGGCGCTGGCGAATGCCGCCGACTGCGGCACCCCGAATCGGGTTTCGATCCCCTCGGTCGCCGCGCCGACCGACGTCGGGACGGTGCCCTGGTGAGCCATCTGAAAGCCGACGTTCACCGCGAAGCTGGCCAGCAGCAGGCCCGCCATCACTGCCACGATCGCCAAGCCCTGCTTGGTGTTGCCGACCATCCGGCCGAAAGTACGCGGCAGGCTGAACGGGATCACGAGCAGCAGGAAGATCTCCAACCAGTTCGTCCAGCCCGTCGGGTTCTCGAAGGGATGCGACGAGTTGGCGTTGTAGAAGCCGCCGCCGTTGGTGCCGATCTCCTTGATGGCCTCCTGGCTGGCGACCGGGCCGCCGGTGATGCTCTGCACCCCCCCGGCCAGGGTGTGCGCGATCTGGGTGTCGTGGAAGTTCTGGATCGCGCCACCGGCAACCAGCAGCACCGCCGCAATCGCTGCCATCGGCAGCAGGATCCGCAGGCACGTGCGCGTGAGGTCGACCCAGAAGTTGCCGACGGCAAGGGTGGCCTTGCGGGCGAAGCCCCGGATCAGCGCGACGGCGATCGACATGCCGACCGCCGCCGAGACGAAGTTCTGGACCGCGAGCCCCGCCATCTGCACCAGGTGCCCCACCGTTGACTCGCCGGAGTAGGACTGCCAGTTGGTGTTGGTGACAAAGCTGGCCGCGGTATTGAACGCCTGGCTCGCCTCCATCGGAGGAAACCCCAGGTCCAGCAGCAGGTGGTTCTGCAGGCGGAGAAACGCGTAGAGGAAGAGCACCCCAACAGCGGAGAACGCGAGAACACTGCGCAGGTAGGTGCTCCATCCCTGCTCGACCCGTGGATTCACCCCGATCAGACGGTAAATGACCTCTTCGACCCGGCTGTGCCTCTCGCTGGTGTAGACCCTGTGCATGTAGTCGCCCAGCGGTCGATGAACCAACACCAGAGCGGCGATCAGAACCGCGACGAAAACGATCCCGGCACCAGTGGTCGTCATCTAGAACCTGTCCGGGAAGAGCAACGCGATCACCAGGAAAATGACGGTGAGGACCGCCAATCCGAGACCGACGATGTTTTCAGCATTCACAGTCGTTCGGCTCCCCTGACCGCCAGGGCGAGCAGCGCGAAGACCGCGAGGGTAAGCAGCACAAACAAGAAATCAGCCATTTGGACATCCGCCTACGAGAAGCATTGGTCGCCATCCAACGCCAGAAGGGGGGCTGAAAGGGACACACGACCTGGGTTCCTGCGACGAGGACAAGGCAGCTCCATCCGACCAGTCACGACCGCCTCGATGGCGACAGATCCATGTTGGAGCGGCCTGATGCCCACATCACCACTGTTGATGAGATGTTGATGCCGAGCCACGTTTCGTTGACGGAATGTTGACACCGACATGACGCGTTCCGATGTTGACTGTGGGCATGGATGCGGTCCCCATCCTTGAGCGGCGCAAGGGGCTGGCGATCCTGGCCGCAGCACTGGCGCCCTTGCTGGCGTGCGCACTGCTCGCAGCGTTCCGTGCCAGCGTCACCACCACCACGGCCGCACTGGTATTGGTTCTGCTGGTCGTTGCCGCGGCCAGCACCGGAATGAGGAAAGCCGGAATCACCGCAGCCGTGTCCAGCGGGGTATGGTTCGACTTCTTCCTGACCCAGCCCTACGAACGTCTGACCATCACCGACCCCGATGACATCGAAGCAACAGTCCTGCTTGTTCTCATCGGGGCGGCCGTCACCGAAGTTGCGCTGTGGGGTCATCGCCAGCAGACACGGGCCAGCCGACGCGCCGGCTACCTTGACGGCGTTCTTGGGACGGCAGACATCGTGACGTCACGAAACGAGACCCCGGAAGTCCTCATCGACCAGGTGGCTAAACAGATTGCCGAACTCCTGGTCGTCGACAGATGCCGGTTCGTTTCCGGACCCCTCCATGACCCACGAATCCCAGTCCTCGACCACAAGGGTCTCGTCACGCGCCAAGGGCATCCCATCAATGTCGACCAGGACGGACTACCAACCGATGACGAAATCGCGCTCCCAATCACACGCGCTGACGTGACGCTCGGACATTTCCTACTCACCGCTTCCGCCGAGATCACCCGCCCGACGCTAGAGCAGCGAAAAGTCGCTGTCCTTTTCGCCGACCAGGTTGGCGGAGTCCTCCCGAACACGACTCGGTAGCCACGTTGCAGGCTCCGGTCTCCGACGCCAAGCCCGGGCCCGGGTAATCCTCGGAGCTTGCCGCACGGTGGCCGCTGGGGATACGGGGGACAGAGCGCAGTCCGGCAGGTCGCGGGCGGCTACCCGGATGAGAACTCGGGACGTGAGCCGCCAAACGGCTTGACCACGCGGTTCTCCAACGGCGTGGTCGGCTGCTCACGGCCGCGCCGGCGTGCCTAGTGGTGGCCGTACGGGAGGATGGACCGCGTGCTGCAGTTGCGGGTGTCGACGACGACCGATCTCTCGGATGCGGTGGTGGAGCTGCTAGAGCGGGATGAGTCGGTCAGCAGCCTGGCTGTGCTGCGGGGCGCGTCAGTGATTCCCGCTGGGGACGTGATCGTCGCCGATGTTGCCCGCGAAGGGGCGAATCAGATCGTCGACCAGTTGAGTGCCATGGGTGTGCACCGGCAGGGAACCCTGCATATTGAGACGGTCCAGGCCTGGCTGTCACAACGGGGTTTTGAGGCCGAGAAGCGCACTCCCGGGAGCAGCGCGGATTCTGTTGTTTGGGCTGATGTGACGCAACGGGCTTACGAGGATTCCGAGCTCAACTGGACCTATCTGAGCTTCATGTCGCTGGCCACCCTGCTTGCCAGCATTGCGATCGTGCTCGACTCTCAGATCCTCGTCATCGGCTCTATGGTGCTCGGCCCGGAGTTCGTCCCCATCGCGGCACTTGGTCTGGCATTGGTGCGCCGCCGCAGGACCCTGTTCGGGTTGGCCTTGCGGACATTGCTTGTCGGATTCGCCGTCTCCATCCTTTTGGCGACAGCTCTCGCCCTCCTGGCGCGCTGGGTCGGTTGGATTGATCTCGCCGATGTCACCGGGCGGAGACCCGAGACCGACTTCATCTTCCAGCCGGACAAGTGGTCGTTCATCGTGGCCGTCGTCGCGGCAGCCGCTGGGGTCCTTTCGCTGACCTCGGGTAGGGTTGGGGGGCTCTCCGGGGTCTTCATCTCAGTGACCACTGTGCCGGCGTCAGGAAACGTGGCGTTGGGTCTGGCGCTCGGCGCATGGCACGAGGTGGTCGGCAGTGGCCTCCAACTTCTGCTCAACATCTCCGGCATGGCGCTGGCCGGTTGGGCCACCCTCGCCTTCCAGCAGAAGGCTTGGAGCCGTCTCACCGCGAAGCGCGCTGCGCTAGTCCGCGGGCGGCGCGGAACCCGTCGAGCCGAGCCATGAGGCAGGACTAGTGCCTCTGACTGGGGCTTTGCGCTTGGAGCGGGTGACGGGGATCGAACCCGCACTGTCAGCTTGGGAAGCTGATGTTCTGCCATTGAACTACACCCGCAACACCGCGCCAGGGGCGCAGCGAGCGGCCACAATACTACGCGGACGCGGCCGCGTACGGCCGTCGAGCAGGCCGGCGACGAGCCGTTACGGGGGAGTTCCTACTCGGATCCTGCGTCGAGTGCGTCACGCGGTTCGCCGTACCGGGGACAACAGCTTGGCCGTGCCGTCCCCGGTCCACCGCGAACCTCCATCGGACTGCGATCTGACTGTTCACTTCTGTCGTGTCGTGCGCGTGCTGGAGATCGTCGTTCATCGCGCGGGATGCGCCGCCGCCTGGCTCCGCCTGTCGAGGCGGTCGGCGATGTTGTGCAGTACGCCCGCCAGGTAGCACGCGACCGGGTGTCGCCGGTCACGGCACTGGGCGGCAAGTGCCTTGGCGTGGGCGTCGGTGAGCCGTTCCTGCATCGACTGCCGGGCTAGCTGCTCGAGATGGTTGTTCGTCATGGTCCGACTCCTTGTCTGTCTGGCTGGTTCGCCTTGTCTGGTTGACATTCGCAGATACTGTGACGGTGCTGCTTGATGTGGTTTGCGCAGCCGTGAGGCTGACCGAGGTCACGCGTGGAACAGGGAGATGTCGCCGCTGGCGGTGTTGACCCGCAGGGCAACTGACGGCTCGCCTTGAGCGGGCTCCTCCGAGCCCTCCAGCGTCGAGTGCACGTCACCGGTGATCGTGACGACCTCGAGGAAGGCCGGGATGCCGTCCGCGACGCCGATCTGCACGTCACCGCTGGCGGTGTTGGCGCTGACCTTCCCGGCATGAACCCGGTTGATCGAGAGGTCGCCGCTGGCAGTGTTGGCGTTCACGTTCTCGGAGGCATCCTGGATCAGGATGTCGCCGGACCCGGAGTTCACTTGGACGTTGCCACCGACGTTGTCGATCATGACGTCGCCCGACCCGGTGCTGACGTTCGCGTTGCCGCTGACATTCCGGACCCGGACGTCGCCGGATCCAGTCTCGCTTCGGAACTGGCCCGCGATCGCGTCGATCTGGATGTCCCCTGACCCGCTCTGTATACGGGCGTCCTGAGTGGACTCGAAGCGGACGTCGCCGCTGCCCGACTCGACCTTGACCGTGCCGAACGGACCGGTCGCGTCGAGGTCACCGGACTCGGTGTGGATGTCGAGCTCGGAACCGGTCGGCACGACGACGATCGCCTCGATGTCCGGCGTACGGCGGAAGAACCCGCGAATCGGTCTCGGAACCAGGACGACGATCTCGTCGCCGCGCTGCTCGATGCGTGAATCGTCGATCAGCTGCTGCGCCTCTGCGTTGCCACGCAGCGGGCGCAGCTCGACGGTGCTCTCGGTGATGTTCTCGGCGGACAACCTGATGCGTCCCCCGCCGAACTCCATCCGGAGCCGAACCGGTCCTGGCGTGTTGAAGGTGTGCATGATGTCCCTTTCGAGGGTGTGCTGGACTCCCGGGCCGGCGGGTGCCGGTCGGTTTGTGGGTGTGTTGGGTCTGGTCGGTTAGCGGGCCCAGCCGGAGATGCGCTTCCCCGGGCCAGCTTTGCTTCGGCCGCCGCGGCCGGGTCCGCCAGGACCCATACCGAACGGCAGTGAGCTGAGGTCGATGTCGACGTTGATGGACCGGTCCCGGGTTGCCATCCGTACCGCGCTGACCAGCCAGGTGTTCAGCGACTGGCCCCGGCGGTTGGCAGCGTCCTCGGCGCGCTGCTTCAGCGCCTCGGGCAGGCGCAGCGTGATCCGGGCCGCCGGACCTTCCTCGTCCTCGTCCTCCTCGCCGGTCGAGTCATCCGGAGCGACCTCAGCGGGCTCGATGGCCGCTGGGAGGTCGACGACGAACTGAGGGTCGCGGCCCTTGATCCGGACCTCCACCGAGCCGCCCGACATGTCCTGGGTGATCTCGGCAGCGGCCTGGCTGAGCGCGTCGAAGAGCGCCAACCGGACCGCCGGGTCGAGCGCGAGGGCGAGGCGCTCCGCGGATGCGCGGGCCTCCTCGCCGCCGGCTTCGGCGGCTGCGGTCAGGTCTCGGCGGAGGCCTTCGACGTACGGCGTGATGTTCATGTGCATCACTCTGACATCATTGTGACGTCATGTCAACACCATCGTGGTGCAAATGTGGTGTCAGAGTGAACGGAGTTGTCGTCACAGCCGGACGTGCAGCACTGGGCAGGGCCCGAAGCCCTGCCCATGCTCTCGCCGTCAGGAAACTACGGCGATGCCGTGCCGAACACCTCCACCTCGGTCGTGTCCATGAATTGGCAACCGCTGAAGTTGCCTGCCGGGCAGCTGGTACTGAAGTCCGGAACCTGGGGCTGCAGCATCCAGAACCGCACGAACCGGACGTTGCTCACATTCTGGTCCGACGCGACATGGAGGTACCGGAACCGCACGCCCGGATCCTCGATCGTGCCGAACGAGCCGGTCTTCACTGTCGTCCAGGTGGTGCCGTTCGTCGACACGTCGATCCGGAACTTGTCGGTGGACGCAGCTTCCGGCGTCATCCGCAGGTGGCGGTCGGGTCGACCTTGAACGCCCTCCCCACCGTTGGATCGGTGCCGGCGGTGATGTCGATCGCCCTCGGCAACGCGATCACGATGAACTTCGGAATCGGCGACGCCGGTCGGCGTCCCGGCATCGTCACCGATTGTGCTTCCCCAGCCGGTGCCCTGCGAGAGGTCGATGGCAAATGACGGTCCACAGCCGAACGCCGTGTAGTCGGGACCGTTGAAGCCGGTCGACCCGTCCGCCGCCCGGAGCTGGAGGCCCAGTCGCGCCGAATCGCGAAGTTCGCCACCGTCACGTGGCTCGCGTTGCGCTTGACCTTGATCCGGGTGCTGGCAACCTCGTAGCCACGTGCGAAGACGACCACCTTCTTGTAGGTGCCTGGTAGACACCGAGGGCATCTGGTAGATCCCGTTCGGTCCGGTAACGGCGCTGTAGTCGCCGACGTATCCAGTGTTGTGACCGGTTATCGAAACCAACGCGTTCGCAATCGGGTTTCCGGTGACCGGGTCGACGACTCTACCGACCAGCGTTGCCCGCGGTGTCTGAGCCGGTGGGGGCGTATGGAAGTCCTGAGCCGGGACTGCGTTGCCATCGTCGATCGCGCCCGCGTACCAGCCCATGCCGCGGTGCGCGAAGACCCGCCAGATCGCCGGCTGGTCAGCGCCGCCGATACGCGACCCTGTCGGCCTGCAGGATGGCATTGCGCATGTCGAGCATGCTCGGCTCCGGTGGCGAGAGCTCCATCCCTCGGGTGATGAGCATGTCGGCCTTGGCGTGGCCGAACCTGCGGCGCAGGTCCCACAGGGTCTGCGCCCAGACCTCGCCGCTCGCGTGCACCTCGGGAGCCGGAACCGTTGATGATCGGGAACTCGCCGTAGGTGTAGCCCCCGCGCCCGCCGAACACGTCGAGGCACATCCTCGCCTTGGAGTGGACCTTGCAGTCGATCGGCTGCGTGCGGAACGGTCGCCCCGCTGCGACGTATTGGCCTTCCCTGACCTGGCCGTCCTTGCGTGTGTCTCTGACGAAGCCCTTTGTCACGAGGTAGTCCATCGCGTAGTAGTCGCTCCACGCCTCGCCCATGGAGCCGGCCTGGATGACGTTCAGCGCGCCGTTGCCCGACGGGTCAGTCACCAGTCGGTTGGACAGGCCGTGGGTGTACTCGTGGTAGAGGACGCTCGGGGTCGAAGGCGCCGCTCGCCGGCAGGAACGGCTCCTGAGCAGCTGTCGTCCCCGGGAAGTGCCACAGGTACATCTGCATCGTGGGCGGTACGCCATCGGGGAGGGTGTTCATGTTGGCATTGTCGATGTGGCCGCCGTCGGGCAAGCCACCGGCGGTGTTGGCGCCGTCCAGCGCCTGAAGGAGCACCGGGTCCCCGTCACTCGCCTCGAAGTTGCCCGCGCGTGCGGTGAAGCCGATCGGCTCCTTCTTGAGGTAGTCGTGGAAGTTGCTCGCCAGGAAGAAGGCGTTCGAGACATCCGCCTTCCGGTTGGCCCGCCACGAGAATGGGGTGTTCGGATCCCACGAGCAGACAAACCTCGGTGAGCAGAGCTTCGAGGCATCTGGAACCGCTTCAACTTGAACTGGGGCACGTGCCTTGTCCCCGGCATAGGTGTCTTCTCGTTCGGGTCGAGCCAGGTTGTTGTCGTTGACGTCGCTCCAGGCGTAGACGAAGTTGCCCTTGAGCCAGGGAGCGTGCCGGCCGATCCAGCCGCGCTGGACGAAGTTCACCACCGGGCGTTCCCGCCACGGGCAGCACCCGGGTAGTAGGGAAAGACCAGGGCGTCCCCGTTGTCGAAGTTGACAGTGCTGCGCCGAAAGAGGACGTGGCCGGTCTGGGCGTCGATGACGTGCTGGTAGCCCAGCGCCGGGCCGCTGGTGGTGTAGGTCGACCAGCCGAGCCGAAGACCGGCGGAGGTCAGGAACCACACGCGCTGCGCGGTATCGCCGTTGGACCACCTCGAGCGACCGCCGCTTCGGGTGGAGGATCGCGGCGGCCAGTGTGCCGCCGACGTCGCCCACTGCGGCGGAGCGGGCGGCGGCGGGGCTGAGGGAACCGCTGGTCGACAGACCACGCGCCTTCCGGCCAGACCGGCGATCGGCGACCCCTGGACCGAGATCAGCCGGCCGTCCCTGGTCACGTGCGCCTTGAGACCGTTGCCGAACACCGGGACTCCGTGGACGTACTGCTGCCAGGAGATGTGGTGCGTGCCGAGAATGTCGACGTAGTCGTTGGACAGCTTGAACGTAGCCATGTCGACTCGGCTCAGGCCGAACACCGTCCGGTGCGACCTCACGTAGTTCAGTGCGATCGCTCCGGCCGGGGCCGAGGATCGGGCGGTCAGGAAGCCGTCGAGCCTGCCGACCTGCCGGGGGGTTCCGGTGAGCGGGTCGATGCTGACGACTCCTTGCGGACCGTTCGACCGGGCGAACCGGTCGAATGCCTTGTCCTGGGAGGCGACCACCTGGGTCGCCGCCGTTGCCAGTGCTCTGGGGCTGGCCGTGCGCGAGTCGTAGAAGCCCTTCCGCCCGTCCCCGCCCTTGCTCGAGACGATCGGAGAGTCGAAACCTGTTCGCGATGCGGTGCTCTTGGCCGGCGGGCTCGACTGTGCGGTAGCGAGCGGCCCCCCTGCCATGGTCAAGGCGGTGGCAGACGCCGCGAGTATGGCGATCGCCCCCCGCTTCGATCGGTGGCTCATTCGTCCTCCCGAAACTGTGCCCCGCACCTTTGCAGGGCCACCAGGGACCCTAGGGCGTTACCGGGTGTACTGGAAACCCCTTACCCGCACTTGGAACGTGGAACCAGGACGATCCAGACGCCCTGCGTCCATTGTGGCCGGCCGTGGTGGAATGGCTGACATGCCAACCGTGGTCACCGTAGGAGTGGGTCCTGTCTCTTCTCCCGACGTGGTAGCGGTGGCCCGCGAAGGCGCGAAGGTGGAGCTCAGCGGCGAGGCGAGGGCGGCGATCGCCGCGGCTCGGGCCTCGATCGACGTGCTGGCTGACGCGTCCACGCCCACCTACGGCGTCTCGACCGGTTTCGGTGCGTTGGCGACCAGGCATATCCCCGCCGCGATGCGGGCGCAGCTGCAGCGCAGCCTGGTGCGTTCCCACGCCGCGGGTTCCGGTGCCGAGGTCGAGCGTGAGGTGGTCCGCGCGATGATGCTGCTGCGCCTGTCGACGCTGGCCAGTGGACGCACCGGCATCCGTGCGGAGACCGCACAGGCGATCGCCTCGATGCTCAGCGAGGGTGTCACGCCGCTGGTCTACGAGTACGGCAGCCTCGGCTGCTCCGGCGACCTGGCGCCGCTGGCCCACTGCGCGCTGGCGCTGATGGGAGAGGGCGAGGTCAGGGACGCGTCCGGGCAGACCCTGCCGGCGTCGGAGGCCCTCGGCCGGATCGGCGTACGCCCCATCGAGCTCGCCGCGAAGGAGGGGCTGGCTCTGATCAACGGCACCGACGGCATGCTCGGCATGCTCGTGCTGGCGATCGCGGACCTGACAGCCTTGCTGCGTACGGCGGACATCGCCGCGGCCATGAGCGTCGAGGCGTTGCTCGGCACCGACCGGGTGTTCGCCGAGGACCTGCAGCAGCTCAGGCCACATCCGGGGCAGGCGGCCTCGGCCGCCAATCTCCGCCGGATCCTTGCCGACTCAGGGGTCGTGGCCAGCCATCGCGGCCCGGACTGCAACCGTGTCCAGGATGCGTACTCACTGCGCTGTTCCCCGCAGGTGCACGGCGCCGCGCGCGACACGGTCGATCATGCGGCCCTCGTCGCCGGGAGGGAGCTGCGGGCCACCATCGACAACCCGGTCGTGCTCGCCGACGGGCGGGTCGAGTCCAACGGCAACTTCCACGGCGCTCCGATCGGCTACGTGCTGGACTTTCTCGCGGTCGTCGCCGCCGACCTCGCCAGCATGAGCGAACGTCGCACCGACCGGTTTCTCGACCGAAGCCGCAACGCGGGACTGCCTCCCTTCCTGGCCGACGACCCGGGCGTCGACTCGGGCCACATGATCGCCCAGTACGCGCAGGCCGCGATCGTGTCGGAGATGAAGCGGCTCGCTGTCCCGGCGAGCGTCGACTCGATCCCGTCCAGTGCCATGCAGGAGGACCACGTGTCGATGGGCTGGGCGGCGGGCCGCAAGCTGCGCCGCTCGGTCGACGGGCTCACCCAGGTCCTGGCCATCGAGCTGCTCACGGCTGCCCGCGGCCTGGACATGCGCGCCCCGCTGGTGCCCTCACCGGCGACCGGGGCGGTCAGGGAGGTGCTGCGACAGCAGGTGCCCGGGCCAGGGCCGGACCGCTACCTGGCGCCCGACATCGCCGCCACGGTGCGGCTGGTACGCACCGGCGGCCTGACGTCGGCCGCGGAGTCGGCGGTCGGGCTGCTTGACTGAGCTGACCGACCTTGACTGAGGAGGACGAGATGAGTCGCAGCATTCGCGCCCCACGTGGCACATCGCTGACCGCACGGAGCTGGCAGACCGAGGCGCCGCTGCGGATGCTGCAGAACAACCTGGACGCCGAGGTCGCGGAGCATCCGGAGGAGCTCGTCGTCTATGGCGGCACCGGCAAGGCCGCCCGCGACTGGCCGTCCTACGACGCGATCACCCGTACCCTCACCGACCTGCGCGAGGACGAGACCCTGCTGGTCCAGTCGGGCCGTCCCGTCGGGGTGATGCGCACGCACGAGTGGGCACCGCGGGTGCTCATCGCGAACTCCAACCTGGTCGGCGAATGGGCGACCTGGGAGGAGTTTCGGCGGCTCGAGGCGCTCGGGCTGACGATGTACGGCCAGATGACCGCCGGATCCTGGATCTACATCGGCACCCAGGGAATCCTGCAGGGCACCTACGAGACGTTCGCCGCGATCGCCGCGAAGTCCTACGACGGAACGCTCGCCGGCACGGTCACGCTGACCGCCGGCCTCGGCGGCATGGGCGGGGCCCAGCCGCTCGCCGTCACGATGAACGACGGGGTGTGCCTGTGCGTCGAGGTCGACGAGTCGCGGATCCAGCGGCGCATCGAGCACGGCTACCTCGACGTGCGCGCAGACTCGCTGGAGCACGCGCTGACCCTGGCAACGCAGGCCCGCGACGAGCGAAAGCCGTTGTCCATCGGGCTCCTGGGCAACGCAGCCGATGTGGTGCCCGAGCTGCTCGCCGCCGGTGCGCCGATCGACATCGTCACCGACCAGACCTCGGCGCACGACCCGTTGATGTATCTCCCGTCCGGTATCGAGTTCGCGGACTGGTCGGCCGCCCGGGAGAAGGACCCCGACGGCTTCATCGAGCGGGCGCGCGAGTCGATCGCCCGACATGTCGAGGCGATGGTCGGTTTCCAGGACGCCGGGTCCGAGGTCTTCGACTACGGCAACTCTCTTCGCACCGAGGCTCGCCTCGGAGGCTTCGACCGGGCCTTCGAGTTCCCCGGGTTCGTGCCCGCCTACATCAGGCCGCTGTTCTGCGAGGGGAAGGGGCCGTTCCGGTGGGTGGCTCTTTCGGGTGACCCCAAGGACATCGCGGCGACGGATCGCGCGGTGCTCGAGCTGTTCCCCGACAACGAGCCGCTCGCCCGGTGGATCAAGAAGGCGGGGGAGAAGGTGACCTTCCAGGGACTGCCGGCACGGATCTGCTGGCTCGGGTACGGCGAGCGGCACCTTGCCGGCATGCGGTTCAACGACATGGTGGCCTCCGGCGAGGTGTCGGCCCCGATCGTGATCGGCCGCGACCACCTCGACTGCGGATCGGTCGCCTCTCCCTATCGCGAGACCGAGGCGATGCTCGACGGATCCGACGCGATCGCCGACTGGCCGTTGCTGAACGCGATGGTCAACGTCGCCTCCGGAGCGTCGTGGGTGTCGATCCATCACGGCGGCGGCGTCGGCATCGGCCGGTCGATCCACGCAGGCCAGGTGTGCGTCGTGGATGGCACCGAGACCGCGGGCCTGAAGGCCGAGCGCGTGCTCACCAACGACCCGGGGATGGGCGTGATTCGCCATGTCGACGCCGGGTACGACGAGGCGGTGACGGTGGCGGCGCAGCGGCACGTCCGCATTCCGATGCGCGAGGGCTGAGGCTGCTCCGAGGCACGAAAGCCCCGGCCAGGTGTCTGGCCGGGGCCTCGCGTGATGCGCTAGTTGATCGTCACGTACGTCCGTGCGCCTGTTCCCGGGTAGCGCACGAGTCCGAACCAGCGTTGCGCGGTTGACAGACCGGTCCACGCCGCGGTGTAGCTGAACGGCTTGCCGATCTGCACCGGCACCGGGTCGGGGCTGACGGTCAGGTTGCCGGCGTCGGCTCTCGGCACGACCCATCCGGTGAAGGTCGAGTCGATACCGCCGCCGGCGTCGGCGAACCCGTTGACGAAGATGTGGTAGCTGCCGGCCGGCGGTCTGTTGATCGTCACCTGTTCATCGGCGGACTCACTCGCAGACAGTGCGATCAAGGTGCCGTTGACATAGACGTACATGTCGGCGTCGTCGGTGTTGTCCGCGTTCTCGTTGAACCGCACGACCGCCGTCCCCGCCGGCACGGCCTGGGTCACCTCGTAGGTGTCGGCGTCCGCTGTGGGGTTGTTCGGGTCGAACGGTCCCGCTGTGATCGCGTGGCTGGTCGGGGTGGCCCCGGTCAGCCCGGATACCGCGAGGTCGAGCTGTCCGGTGAAGCCGGAGCGGCCGCTGACCGTCCGGGATCCCGAGGCGCCCGAACCCGTGATCTCCGCGGGGGCGTCGACGGGCACCGGGCGCACTGCCAGCGGGCTGCGTACGACGTGGCCGCGTGAGCCGGACCAGATGAGGTGTCCGGTGGTGTACTTGTTGAATCTCGCCCGCGAGGTGGCGGTGAAACGGACCGTGAAGCGTTTGACCCCGTGTCGCCCGATGGTGAAGCGCTGTGGCGAGACAGCGACCTTGACGCCCTTCATGCCGGTCACCTTGGCGGTGTAGCGCTCCCGGCCGGTGGTGTTGGTGACCGTACGGCGCACCGTCTGCACGCCGGTGAGGTTTGACAAGGCGATCGAAGGCTGGTTGACGTTGCTCGCCCTCTGCTGTCCGGTCAGCAGGGCAAACCAGTCGCTGAACCCGGCGTCGTATACGAGCCCCGGATGGAGGAACCGGCGCGGGTTGACATGGCCGGCCCCCTGGGTGAAGGGGCCGTGCTGACCCTCGAGGTTGTACGCCGTCGTCATCATCGCCGACTTGATCTCGGCCGGGCTCCATCGGGGACGCAGGTGCATGATGAGCGCCGCTAGACCCGCGATGTGCGGGGATGCCATGGAGGTGCCGGAGTAGAGCGTCCCATCGGTGCCCGTTGTTGCCCGGGGGTGACACCGCGGCGATCACGCTGACGCCGGGTGCGGACAGGTCCGGCTTAAGTACGTCTGTCGGCTCGACGACGAGTGGTCCGCGGGAGGAGAAGCCCGCGATCTGCGGGACGGGGGTATGGACCGATCCCTTCGGAGTCAGCGTCGCCCGTGCCTTCCGGCCGGCCCGCTTGACGTAAGCCTTGACCTTCCTTCCCTGCGCGAAATCGAGGTGCACCGTCGGAACGGCGTGGAAGTCGGCGTCGATGTCGGTCGGTTCGGTGTTGACGAGCACCATCCCGACTCCACCCGCGCGCTTGACCGCGTCGCTCTTCTCGGTTCGGTCGTTGATTCCCCGATCGCAGACCACGATCCGACCCTTGACCTTGGCCGGGTCCAGGGTGCCGAGGAAGCAGAGCGTGGCCTCCGCCGGATCGGCTGCCTGCTTGGCAACGCGAGAGGACAGCACGATGCGGCGCTTGCTGACGACGTGATGCGAGGCCATGGCCCCTGCGTACGATTTGCCGTTCCCCAGGCGCACAGATCCCTCGAGGTAAGCCGTCGCTCGATGGGTGCTGGCGGCGACTGTTGCCTCCCACGGGCTCGGGTGCTCCACCGTGGATCGCGTCGGTCCGTCGTTGCCAGCCGACGTGGCGACGAAGACGCCACCCGCCGCCGCGCCGAGAAAAGCCAACTCATCCGCCTCCGTGATCGAGGCCTGCCCGCCTCCACCGACGGAGTAGTTGATCACGTCGACCCCGTTCGCGGACAGCACTGTTGATAGCGGCGGCCAAGTCGCTGATCGCTCCAGAGGCAGTGCCGTCGGGTTGTGACCAGAGCGCCTTGTAGACGGCGATCCGCGCGCCCGGGGCCATGCCCGACGCCCGGCCGAAGGACTGGCCCTCGATGGTGACCTTGACGCCGTGGTTGCCGGCGGCGGTGGACGCGGTGTGTGAGCCGTGCCCGTTCGCGTCGCGCGGCGAGAGGTACTCGAACTTCTCGATGTTGCCGGCACCGAACCCCTTGACGAAGTAGCGCGCCGAGACGACCTTGCTGTTGCAGTCCTTCTTGGTCCACCGCTCGCCCGTCTCGCACCGTCCGAGGAAACCGGGTACGGGGCCGACCGGACGGTGGCCGGCGAAGGACGGGTTCTCCGGCCAGATGCCCGAGTCGATCACCCCGACGACGAGGTTGTCCCCTGCCTTCTTCGGGCCGCCGTGCTGAGCCCAGACACCGTGCGGGCCACTCAGGCCCAGGAAGGCCGGAGTCTCGACGGTATCGGTGTGGATCAGCTTGTCCGGCTGCACGCTCAGCACACCCGGCATGCGGCGGAGCGCGCCGACCTGCGCAGCCGTGAGCTGGCCGGCGAAGCCGTTGAGTGCGGTCGTGAACCGGTAGTAGATCTGCGGGTTACCGATGCGGTCGAGCACTGCGTTCTGCTGGGCGCGCAGGTAGCCGCGATAGCGCCGGACGACCGTACGGTTGGCGTCGAACTGTCGGCCCGGCAACGCCCGGGTGGCGGCGAAGCCGGCCACCCGGCCGTCATATGCCGTCTCCGGCAGTCCGCCGAGGACGACGATGTACTTTCCCGGCCCGGATTTCTTCTGGGGAACCTTGACGCTGGTGACGGAGTGCGGCGTGGCCGCGGCCTTCGGGCCGGCGGCCTGTGTCGACGCGGCCGTCAGGCCGGTGGTCACGGTCAGCGCCGCGGCCGCGGATACTGCGCAGACGCGACGTGCGACCCGAGAAGTTGTAGTCACAGGCTGTACCTTTCCGGTCACGAGACGAGTGAGGGTAAACCCTCGTTGGTCAGGCGGTTCACGTCAAGAGCTTGGCGGCTCGAGGCCCCGCCAGCGCGAGCGCGACGACCGAGCTCGAGTCGCTTCACACCACGATTCCCACCGCCAGCACCAGCACCAGCCCGACGACCGAGATGATGGTCTCCATCACCGACCAGGTTTTGATGTTCTCGAGGACGGTGATACCGAAGAACTCCTTGATCAGCCAGAAGCCGGCATCGTTGACGTGGGAGAAGATCAGCGACCCTGCGCCGATCGCGAGCACCAGCAGCGAGGTGTGTCCCGTGGTCAGGTCAAGCGACTTCGCGACCGGTGCCAGGATGCCCGAGGCGGTGATCGTGGCGACCGTCGCCGAGCCGGTGGCGAGGCGGACCAGCGCCGCCACCAGCCACCCGAGGAAGAGGATGGATATTCCGCTGTCCTTGGCGAAGCTCGTGATCACCTCGCCGACGCCTGAGTCGATCAGCGTCTGCTTGAATCCGCCGCCGGCCCCGACGATCAGCAGGATGCCCGCGATGGGCGGAAGCGCCTGCTCCAGCGTTCTCGAGAGCTCGTTCTTTCCCATCCCGGCCGGGCCGCCGAGCGTGAACAGGCCGACGAGGACGGCGATCAGCAGTGCGACCAGGGGTGTGCCGATGAAGTCCATGGCCGAATGCAGCCAGCTGATCGACTCTTCGGTTGCCGGATCTCCGCCCACTACGTCGGAGACGGCCTTGAGCAGCATCAGCGTGACCGGAAGCATCACCGTGGCGACGACGACAGGGAAAGACGCTCGTGCGCCGCTGGTGGTGGTGCGGGCCGGCTCCCCTTCGTCCATGCCGGTCGCCTGGCTCGTGGTCGCGGTCCGCCCGGGGCCGGCCTGGCGCGCTATGACATCTGCCGCGCTGCCGGCCTCGAGCTCTCGGGCCTGGCCGCGGTCGGCAGGATCACCGGAGAACAGCGCAGGGGCTCCCACCGGGACCAGCCGGGCAGCCAGCGGCGCGAACAGCGGTCCGGCCACGATCACAGTGGGAATGGCGATGGCCACTCCGAGCGCGAGGGTGACGCCCAGGTTGGCTTGAAGGTTCGCCACGGCAACGAGAGGTCCGGGGTGGGGTGGCACGAAGCCGTGCATGACCGACAGCCCGGCGAGCGTGGGGATGGCCACCATCATCAGCGGCACCTCGGCGCGCCGCGAGACGAGGAACACGACCGGCACCAGGAGGACGAGGCCGATCTCGAAGAACATCGGCAGGCCGATCAGCGCGCCGACCGCGGCCATCGTCCACGGGAGCGTCGCGCGGCTGGAATGGGCAACCAGGGTGTCGACGATCTGGTCGGCACCGCCGGAGTCGAACAGTAGCTTGCCGAACATCGCACCGAGCCCGATCAAGACCCCGATGCCGCCGAGCGTGGTGCCGACACCATCGGTGAAGCTGGTGAACGTGTCGTTGAGGTTCTGCCACGCCACCACGCCGACGGTGAAGGAGCCGAGGGTCAGTGCGATCATCGGGTGCACCTTGGCGACGACGATCAACACGACGATGACTGCGACGCCTGCGAGAGTGGCAAGTACGAGCTGCACCGTGTCATTCATCGGCGCCCACCTCCTTGGTCGTTGTCTGATATCGGCCCCACCAGTCGAGGAACTCCTCGACAATGTCATGTACGGGCCGGCCGACGTCGATGACGACACCGGCCTCATCGTCACCCAGCGGCTCGAGCGTGGCGAACTGCGAGTCCAGCAGAGACGTCGGCATGAAGTGCCCCTCGCGGGCCGCCATCCGCCTGGCGATGAGCTCGTGGGTCCCCGCCAGATGGAGGTACAGGACCGACGGTGCCTCTGATCGCAACGTGTCGCGGTACCTGCGGCGCAGCGCTGAGCAGCTGGCAACCGCGCCGGAGTTGACCCGCTCGTGCAGCCAAGCCCCGATCGCCTTCAGCCAGGGCTCCCGATCGTTGTCGGTGAGCGGGTGACCGGATGCCATCTTGTCGACGTTGGCCTGCGGATGGAACTCGTCGGCCTCCCCGTAGTCGACGCCCAGCCGTTCGGCCAGCAGTACGCCGACGGCGCTCTTGCCCGACCCGGCCACCCCCATCACCACCACGAGTGGCGCGTGTTGGCCCCCCTCATCCATGTCTGCGTTCTACCATGTGGACGCATCGGCGAACCAGTACCGCGGACGGCTCGCCGCGTGCGGTTTCGAGGGCGGTCGTCCTCGAGGTTCAGAATCCCGGGCCGCCGACGACGGATACCGGGTTGGGCCTTCATCGTGCCGGACTAGACGCGGGCCCTCGCGCGTGCCCCATCGCTGCGGACCTTCAGTACCGCGCCGTGATGCTGCGCTTGGGGCCGTCGACGGTGAGCGTGCCGCCGTAGGGCAGGACCCATTGGGGGTCGGTGTGTCCGATGTCGACGTCGAAGACGATCATCGCGGCCGGGTTGTAGCGTTCGAAGGCCCGGAGCACCGCTGCCCGCTGCTCCGCCCGGTAGCCATGCCGCTCTTCGTCGGTGGCCTGCTCGCCAAGGTTGACCGCCCTCGCCAGACCCAGGACGACGGCGGGGAACTGCTCCAGCAGTCCCCGCTCACCGGCGTTGCGCAGCATGCGGAAAACCTCCCCCGCGCTCGGGTGCTCTTCGGAGGTCTCAAGCAGCAGGACGCAGCCGGCGTAGTCCTCCACCGGCCGGATCCATCGGTTGGCCGCGAGGTTCCAGTGCAGGATTTCCAGGTTTCCGCCCCAGGTCGGACCGCTCACCACGCTGTCGGGTCGGTGCCAGCTCCATCCGGGGCCGGCTCTCATCGGCCACTCGTGCTCGAGCGCTGCGGGGTCGGACCAGTCTCCGCTGTCCTCGCCGAACTCCGGTACCTCGTGCAGGACGAGGTTGGCGCGCTCGAACAGCGCCGTGCGCAGGGAGTTGACGGAAACCGGGTGCGGTCCGCCGGCCCGGCCGAGATGGACCATGGTGGATCCGCCGTGGTATCCGACGACACCGAGGTTCCACAGCCAGTTGAGCAGGTTGGTGTTGTCGCTGTAGCCGAAGAACGGCTTCGGGTTGTCCGACATCAGCACCGGGTCGAGGAACGGCAGCACGGTGATCTCATCGTCGCCACCGATCGTGGCCAGCACCGCCCGGATGTCGGGATCAGCGAACGCGGCCATCAGGTCGGCGGCCCGCTGCCGCGGGGAGGCGTCGAGCAGTCGAGTCGTCGGATACTCCACCGGAACGAGTCCGAGGTCATCGCGCAACCGCTGCATCGCGACATCGTGAACCTGCGGGAACATTCCGGGTGCCGCGAACGATGGCGACAACACCGCAACCCGGTCGCCGGAGGCAACCTTCGGCGGGACGGTGAGCTGGGGGCGCATGGAAGCACATCCCATCGCATTCCCCCGGCCGGCGCCAAGCGCCGCAGCCGGCATGAACGCCACGGATGCCTCGACGTCGCAGCCGCTGGACGTGAAAATGGTCCGCCAGGAACCCGAAGCACGATGTGAGGGGTCAGCGTGGACGAGCCGGTTGTTGAGTGGTTCTGCCGCATCGCGTATTGGCGTACCGCGGAGCCGACGGCCTGCCGATCGTCGTGCCGGTGGCAGTCGGTGGTCACGACCCCGCGGGACTGCGACTCGTCAGCTCACCGGATCTGTTGCCCCCAGGGGGCGCGGCGCGCCGGCTTCCTCGCCCACAGCCACCACCCGCACCTCGTCGGGCTGAGCACCCGGATGTTCACCGGCTGGCTCGAGGTCGCTGCCGACGGCGCCGCCGTCCATGCCCCACACACCAGCAAGGGGTTTCGAGCTCCACCCGCCAAGGATCTGCTGCTGATCAGCAACGGGCTGTTCGCCAAGTACGGGATGTGGAACGCACGGCGTAGGGGTCTGTTGGAGAAGCTGCAACAGCTTCCCCGCGTCGATGCCCGGCTGCCGGAGGAAACGCGGTGATCCTCGTGGTGGATGCTGGTCGCTGAGCCATGCCCAGCACTCTCGATCTGCCGCGGAGTCGATCCACGGCTGGGTCGGGGAGCAGGCCTCGTCGATCGGCTGCGGGTAGAAGTGTCAGGGGTGAAGATGGCCCCATGCCGCGACTGCGCACCGTGTCGCCGAACCAGCCGGGATGGAAGCGCCGTCGCGCCGGTCGCGGCTTCGTCTACGTGGACGAGTCCGGGCTCCGGCTGGCCGATGAGAGCACCGAACGCTGCCGCAGACTGGTGATACCTCCTGCCTGGCAGGAGGTATGGATCTGCCCGCACATGAACGGGCACATCCAGGCGGTCGGCACGGACGCCGCCGGGCGACGCCAGTACATCTACCACCCGCAGTGGCGCATCGAACGCGACCAGGCCAAGCACGACCGCGTGCTCATCGTCGCCCGAGAGCTTCCCCGCGCACGCCAGCGCGTCTCCCACGACCTGCGCCTGCCGGGAGCGCCCCGCGACAAGGCGCTGGCAACCGCGTTCCGGCTGCTCGACCTCGGCTTCTTCCGGGTCGGCGGGGAGACGTACGCGGAGGCGAATGGTAGCTACGGACTCGCCACCCTGCGCAGGGAGCACGTCCGCGTGCGAGAAGGCCGGCTGGAGTTCGAGTTCGATGCCAAGTCCGGCAAGGAGCAGCACGTCGTGATCGCCGACGATGACGTCAGGGCGGCGATCGAGACGATGCGGCGACGCCGCGGCGGTGGTGAGGAACTGCTTGCCTGGAAGGGGCCCGCTGGCTGGCGCGACGTGAGCTCCGACGACATCAACGGCTATCTGAAGGAGGTCATCGGCGGCGAGGTGTCGGCGAAGGACTTCCGCACGTGGCACGCGACCGTGCTCGCCGCCGTCGCTCTCGCGGTCTCCACGCACGCTGCCCAGACCCCGACAGCACGGAAGCGGGCGATCGCCCGGGCGATGCGGGAGGTGGCCGACTACCTCGGCAACACCCCGACGGTGGCCCGCGCGTCCTACGTCGACTCGCGCATCATCGATCTGTTCGAGGACGGATCAACGATCGAGCCGGCACTGGCCAAGCTCGGCGAGAACGTCGACGACGGCTCCCCGGCCACCCACGGGGCGGTCGAGGCGGCGGTGCTGCGTCTGCTGAGTGACGCCCAGTCGGCAAGCGAGCGGGCGGCCCGCAGTCGGCGCACCGGCACCTGATCTTCGGATCACCAGTCGGTCACCATTGCCCCCGGTGCACGACATCGGCTGCGCCTCGGCGACCGCGTTGTAACGACGGCGACCGCCGGTCGGGTGCCGGATGGCCGATGCTGATCGCCCCGATCGGGTGGTGGTCGGCGGGCACGCCGAACTCGGAGCGGAACCTCTCGATGCGGTCCGGCGGGATCCCGAAGAAGCACGCGCCGAGCCCCTGGTCGACCGCGTTGAGCAGGATCAGCAGTGACGCCATCCCGGTGTCGATGTCCCAGTACGGCGCCGGCCAACGACTCTCGTCCCTGTCTGTCCAGCCCTTGTCGGGCTCTGCGTACCGGTCCAGATAGGCCTGTTTGCAGGAGAGCGGCACGATGATGACCGGTGCGCCACGCATGCCCTGCATCCAGGGCCCGAGCATCTCCTCCTCCGGGGTGGTCGCCGCCCAGAAACGCTCGAGCATCTGCGGCCGGTCGAGCAGCAGGAAGGCCCATCCCTGGGAGAAGCCCGCGCTCGGTGCGTGCCGGGCGTGGGTGAGCATCCGCTCGATCATCGACGCGTCGACAGGCTCGTCGGTGTAGGCACGAACCATCCGCCGCCGCCTCACAACCTCGCCGAACTCCATCTCCGCTCTCAGCTCGCCGACGTTGCCGCGACCGATCCGGCGACGACCGCCGCGACCACCGCGGAGTTGACCGCGTTGACCGCCTTGCGGACGGCGTTGGCCGCCCACGCGTCCTGGGAGATCTGCCTGGCCCGGTCCTTGACCGCCGATCGCTCGGCCCTCGGGATGTCGAGGACCTTGTTGATCGCCTTGATCGCCTGCAGCAACGAGATCAAAGCCGCCGTCGGCGCCTGCGGCGTCGTCCCGATGACAAGCGCGTCGTGCAGGGCCGCCCTGACCCCCAGCTCGTGGGCGAGGTCCTGTGCCGGCCACCGGTGTGTGGGGAAGATACCGAGCACCTTGCCGTTCTCGCTGCGGACGATGCCGCGTTCGACCAGCCGCCGGTAGGTCAAGGCGCGGAGGTTCTTCTTGAGCAGGTCGAGCCCCTTGGCCGGCTTACGGCCCGGGTTCGCCGACAGGCGTGCCAGGGCGTCGTCGAGCAGCGGGTCTCCGGTAGGTGCCGGGTCACGGACGACAAGGCGCCCGTTGCGGCCGGGATCTGCGGGTCCTGTGACGTCGACCTTGCCCGCCATCGCGAGCTCGATGAGCACCGCTCCCGCCAGTGACAGGTCCAGCTCGGTGGATCCGACCACTGCCCTGCCCGAGGTGTCGTCGGTGAGCAGCAGCAGGAGATCCTCGACAATGAGCATGGCGCCAGGCTAACCCGAGGGGTGAGACCACATGCGGGACTTCGTGTCGATGTGGCAGTCCATCGAAGGGATCGGGCGCAACCCCGGCAGCGGCGGCTACCGGCGGTTCGTATGGAACGACGCGGACCACGCTCTGCGCGAATGGTTCGCCGACCAGGCGGAGCACCGGATGCTGGACCTGCACGTCGACCGGAACGGCAACCAGTGGGCCTGGTGGGGCGACCCGGCGGCCGGCAATGCTCTCGCGGTGGGCTCGCACCTGGACTCGGTGCCGGAGGGCGGGGCGTTCGACGGCCCGCTCGGCGTCGTCTCCGCGTTCGCCGCCGTCGACCGGCTCCGTCAGCGCGGGGTGCGTCCGGTGCGTCCGGTGGCCGTGGTCAACTTCGTCGACGAGGAGGGAGCGCGGTTCGGGGTCGCCTGCGCCGGGTCGCGGCTGCTGACGGGCACACTGGACCCGGCAACGGCCCGGTCGCTGCGTGACCGGGACGGACGCACGATGGACGAGGTGCTGCGCCGGGCGGGCCGTGATCCCGGCGAGCTGGGCCGCGACGATCAGCTGCTCGCTGCGATCGGCAGCTTCGTCGAGCTGCACGTCGAGCAGGGCCGGGGTCTCGTCGACCAGGATGCAGCCGTGGGTGTCGCCAGCGCGATCTGGCCGCACGGGCGGTACCGGCTGGAGTTCACCGGTGCGGCCAACCATGCGGGCACAACCCTCATGTCCGACCGCCACGATCCGATGCTGACGTACGCCATGACCGCGCTGGCCGCCAACAAGCAGGCGCGGCTGGCGGGGGCGCGGGCCACGTTCGGCCGCCTCGAGGTGGAACCGAACGGCACGAACGCGATCCCCTCGCGGGTGCTCGCCTGGCTCGATGCGCGAGCCGCCGACGAGGACACGCTCACCGCTCTGCTCAGCGAGGTCGAACGCCAGGCAGCGGCCCGGGCGGCCCGGGACGGCACCGGTGTGCGCCTCGTGGCCGAGTCCGTGGCGCCACCGGTCCGGTTCGACCCGACGCTGCGCGAGCGGCTGGCCGGGCTGCTCGGCGGCGTGCCGGAGCTGCCGACGGGGGCCGGCCATGACGCGGGTGTGCTGTCGGGCGCCGGCATCCCGGCGGCGATGCTGTTCGTCCGCAACCCGAGCGGTGTGTCTCACGCGCCCGACGAGCACGCGGAGGAGGGCGACTGCCTGGCCGGCGTCGACGCGCTCGCGACGGTGCTGGCCGACCTCGCCGTCGAGGGTCGGGCGGACCGGCGATGACGACGGACGTCTACTGGTGCGAGCGTGCCTGGCTGGGTCCCGGCCGGCTGGCCGAGGCGGTCCTGGTCGAGATCGCCGACCGGTACGTCGACCGGGTCACGGTCGATGTCCCCGACCCCCCGCAGCGGGCCCGGCGGCTGACGGGTATCACCATCCCGGGCCTGGCGAACTGCCACAGCCATGCCTTCCACCGGATGCTGCGCGGTCACGCGCAGACGGGCCAGGGCTCGTTCTGGACGTGGCGGGAGCAGATGTACACCGCGGCCGCCGGTCTGGATCCCGACGGCTATCACGAACTGGCTCGCTCGGTGTATGCGGAGATGCTGTCCGGCGGAATCACCGCCGTCGGTGAGTTCCACTATCTGCACCACGGGTCTGGTGGCGCTCCCTACGCCGACCCGAACGCGATGGGGGAGGCGCTCATCGCGGCAGCCGTCGATGTCGGGCTCCGCATCACGATGCTCGACACCTGCTACCTCGCCGGTGGGATCGGGAAGCCTGTCACTGGAGTCCAGGAGCGGTTCAGCGACGGCAGCGCCGACCGCTGGGTACAGCGGGCCGAGGCTCTGCGCGTTCGGTACCAAGCCAACGCCGACGTGGTCATCGGCGCGGCCATCCACTCGGTGCGCGCCGTGCCACGCGAAGAGATCGGCACAGTCGCGGCCTGGGCACGCGCGCACTCGTCCCCGCTGCACGTGCACCTGTCGGAGCAGGTCGCCGAGAACGACGAGTGCACTGCCGCGTACGGCCACAGCCCGACCCGGGTGCTGCACGATGCCGGCGCTCTCGGCCCGCGCACGACGGCCGTCCACGCCACGCATCTCACCGCCGGTGACATCGAGCTGCTCGGCGGCAGCCGGACCCATGCCTGCTTCTGCCCGACGACCGAGCGTGATCTCGCCGACGGGGTGGGCCCTTCGCGGGGACTTGCGGATGCCGGATCGGCGCTGACGCTCGGGTCGGACAGTCACGCCGTCATCGACATGTACGAGGAGATGCGGGCGGTGGAGATGAACGAGCGGCTTGTGTCCCAGCGACGGGGACACTGGACCGCCGACGAGCTGTTGCGCGCAGCCAGCTGCGACGGGCACGCGTCGCTGGGGTTCGGCAACGCCGGCATGATCACCCCCGGCGCCTGGGCCGATCTGGTCACGGTGCGCACCGACTCCTGGCGTACCCGTGGCACCGGAGGCGCCGCCGAGACGCTCGTCTTCGCGGCGACGGGAGCAGACGTGACCCACGTGGTCGCCGGCGGAAGGGTGGTCGTGGCATGACCAGCGTCGCCATCACCGGCATCACCGAGCTCGTGACGAACGACCCGACGCTCGGGGACGAGTCGCCGCTCGGACTGGTTGCCGACGCGGCGCTGGTCGTCGACGGGGGCCGGATCGCCTGGGCAGGACCTCGTTCGCGGGCGCCGGCAGCCGACGAGGCCTGGACCGCCGGCGGCGCGGTCATCCCGGGGTTCGTCGACTCGCACTCCCACCTGGTGTTCGACGGCGACCGGGCGGAGGAGTTCTCCGCGCGGATGCAGGGCCACGCTTACTCCGCTGGAGGCATCAGCACGACCGTCGCGGCGACCCGCGCGGCGACGGACGAGCAGCTCCTCGGCCAGGTTGCCCGGCTGGTGGCCGAGATGCGCCGGCAGGGCACGACCACGGTCGAGATCAAGAGCGGGTACGGGCTCAGCGTGCTCGACGAGGCCCGCTCGCTCGCCGTTGCCCGGCAGTTCACCGGGGAGACGACGTTCCTGGGTGCGCACGTCGTCGCACCGGAGTACGCCGACGACCCGGACGCGTACGTCGCCCTGGTCACCGGCCCGATGCTGGAACGCTGCGCCCCGAACGCGGCCTGGATCGACGTGTTCTGCGAGCGGGGGGCGTTCGACGCCGACCAGGCGCGCACGGTTCTGCGTGCCGGTGCCGACGCTGGGCTGGCACCCCGGATCCATGCCAACCAGCTCGGGCACGGACCCGGGATCACCGTGGCCTGCGAGGTCGGCGCGGCCGCGGCTGACCACTGCACCTATGCCACCGACGAGGACATCGCGTCGCTGCGCGCCGCCGGAGTCGTTGCCACCCTGCTGCCCGGAGTGGAGTTCTCGACCAGGTCCCCGTACCCGGACGCCCGCCGGATGGTCGACGCGGGCGTGACGGTGGCGCTGGCCAGCGACTGCAACCCGGGATCGTGTTACACCTCGTCGATGGCCTTGTGTATCGCGCTCGCGGTCCGCGAGATGCACCTGAGTCCGGCCGAGGCGCTCTGGTCGGCGACCGCGGGCGGCGCCGCCGCGCTCCGTCGCACCGACGTGGGGCGGCTCGGCGTCGGGTCCCGGGCCGACCTGGTCGCGCTGGACGCACCGTCCTACCTGCACCTCGCCTACCGTCCGGGGGTGCCGCTGGTGCGCGGCGTCTGGCAGGGTGGGCGGCCGGTGGCCTGACCAGCGCGACGCCACCCGTCGACGGCCGCCCGCCCGCGTTGCGTCATGCATCTGGACGGTCGGGACCCTCGAAATGCATGACGTAATGACGCGAAGCGGTTGGAGACGCCAGGCACAATGAAGGCGTGCCGACACGAGGGTCCGTGCCCGACGCCAGGTATGCAGCCGCACCGAGGTCCGACGAGGCGCCTGTCCGACGCGGCGCCTCGGCATGGGCGCCGACGCTCGCGCTCGCGACCTCCGCCGCGGTTCTCGCCGCGATGTACTGGCTGTTCGTCCGTACTCCGGACGGGCAACGGGTCGACGAGGCCGCCCGGCTGCGGGTCGGCGCGCCGTCCGGTACGCGCCACGTGATCGCGCAGGTTCTCGGTGACGTGTCGATCGGGATGGTCGCGCTGTGCCTGTTCGTCTGCGTCGTCATCGCGTTGGTGCGCGGTCAGCGGGTGGTCGCGGCCTCGGCCGTCGTGCTCGTGGCCGGCGCGAACCTGACCACTCAGGTGCTCAAGAACTCCGTGTTCTCACGGCCGGACTACGGGCACTGGACCTCCAACAGCCTGCCCAGTGGGCACACCACCGTGGTCACGTCGTTGGTGCTTGCGTTGCTGCTGGTGGCGCCGGCCATCGGTCGCGGTCCGGCCGCCTTCGCCGGCACGGCGGCGATCACCCTGACCGGGGTGGGAACGATCGTCGCGGCCTGGCACCGTCCCAGCGACGTCATCGCAGCGATCGCGATCTGCCTGGGCTGGGGCGCGTTCATGCTGATGGTGATCGGATGGGCCCACCCGGCGCGCCCGCGGACCCACATCAGCCATGTCGTGCTGGCGTTCACCGGCACCGCGGCGGCCACCCTAGCGATGCTGGCCGTCGGGATACGCCCGGACGGCTCGCTGCGCGATCTCGTTGTCTACGTCGCCACGCTGGGAGGCGTCGCCGCCGCGACGGCCGTGGCCATCGGCTGGTTCGTGCGACTCGTCGACGCCCGGCTCGGCTGACCTCAGCCGTTCTGCTCGTACGCCAGCCGGAGCAGCGATGCCACCTCCGCGTCGACCTCGGCGGTCCTTTCGAGGATGATCTTGTGCGTGCTCTGGCCTGGCGCCCGGGTCGGAACGAGTCGACCCGACGCCGGGGGGTCGACGTAGCGCAGCCCGAGGTCGACCCGTCTCCGGGTTGCCGGGGCGACAGCGGCGAACTGTCGCCCGCGGACATACGGGGTGTACGTCGAACGGCCCTGCACGCTCACGTCGTCCCCGAGGGCGGTGGCGATCGCGTGAATGTGATCGAAGATCGGGCGCAGCGCCGCCTTCGCGCCCGAGTACTGGGTGTCGATGTACTCGTCGACCGACGGTCGGGACCAGCCGGCGGCCCTGGCGGTGGCGTCGGCGATCGCCCACTGGCTGTTCTGCGGCACGCCGTGCTCGTCGCGCAGCCAGCGACGGACGGCGAGCTGGTCGAGCGGGTCGATGCCGCCGTCCGCCACCGTGCGAACCCACTCGTCCAGCGTGCGGCCGGTGCGTGCCTGCAGCGACGACGCGACCGAGCTCACCATGTCGTCCAGGTCGGCCATGCCCGGATCGTAGCTCCGGGCTTCGGCTTTTGCGTCATGCATCTGGAGGGTCAGGACCCTCCGGATGCATGACGTCGGCCGACGGGACCGAAGCGACGCGGCGAACGCGGAACAAAGGCGTCCGCCCACGCTGTTGAGACAGACGTAGGTACTTGAGCGGAATCGACTCAACCAGTTTGTGTCATCCGCTTGTGAGAGTCATACTTGCGCTCGACTCACTCAACTCGTGGAGGTATACATGGCCCGCGCGGTCGGAATCGACCTCGGCACGACGAACTCCGTCGTGGCCGTGCTCGAAGGTGGCGACCCCACCGTCATTGCCAACGCCGAGGGAGCACGCACGACTCCTTCGGTGGTGGCTTTCGCCAAGAACGGCGAGGTCCTCGTCGGTGAGGTCGCCAAGCGGCAGGCCGTCACCAACGTCGACCGTACGATCCGGTCCGTCAAGCGCCACATGGGCACGGACTGGAAGCGTCAGATCGACGGCAAGGAGTTCACCGCCCAGCAGATCTCGGCGTTCGTCCTGCAGAAGCTCAAGCGCGACGCCGAGGCATACCTCGGCGAGCCGGTGACGGACGCCGTCATCACGGTTCCGGCGTACTTCAGTGACGCCCAGCGCCAGGCCACCAAGGAAGCCGGCGAGATCGCCGGGCTGAACGTCCAGCGCATCGTCAACGAGCCCACCGCGGCCGCCCTGGCCTACGGACTCGACAAGGAGTCCGACCAGACGATCCTCGTGTTCGACCTCGGCGGTGGCACGTTCGACGTCTCGTTGCTGGAGATCGGCGAGGGCGTCGTAGAGGTGAAGGCCACCAGCGGAGACAACCACCTCGGTGGCGACGACTGGGACGGCCGCATCGTCGACTGGATGGTGGACAAGTTCAAGAACGCCCATGGCGTGGACCTCGGTGCCGACAAGATCGCCCGCCAGCGCCTGCAGGAGGCCGCGGAGAAGGCGAAGATCGAGCTGTCCTCGTCCTCTGAGACCTCGATCCACCTCCCGTACATCACGCTGGCGCAGACCGGGCCGCTGCACTTCGAGGAGAAGCTGACCCGGTCGGAGTTCCAGAAGCTCACCACCGACCTGCTCGACCGCACCAAGCAGCCCTTCAAGCAGGTGATCAAGGACGGCAACATCAACGTCAGCCAGATCGACCACGTGATCCTGGTCGGGGGTTCGACGAGGATGCCGGCGGTCACGGACCTGGTCAAGGAGCTCGCGGGCAAGGACCCGAACAAGGGTGTCAACCCCGACGAGGTCGTCGCGGTCGGCGCCGCCCTGCAGAGCGGTGTGCTCAAGGGCGAGGTCAAGGACGTCCTGCTGCTCGACGTCACGCCGCTGTCGCTGGGCATCGAGACCAAGGGCGGCGTGATGACCAAGCTGATCGAGCGCAACACCACGATCCCGACCAAGCGGTCCGAGGTTTTCACGACCGCCGACGACAACCAGCCGTCGGTCGCGATCCAGGTCTACCAGGGTGAGCGTGAGATGGCCGCGGCCAACCAGATGCTCGGAACGTTCGAGCTGACCGGTCTGCCGCCCGCGCCACGCGGCATCCCGCAGATCGAGGTCACCTTCGACATCGACGCCAACGGGATCGTGCACGTGTCCGCCAAGGACCGCGGCACCGGCCGCGAGCAGTCGATGACGATCACCGGCGGCTCGGCACTGTCCAAGGACGACATCGAGAAGATGATCCGCGACGCCGAGCAGTACGCCGAGGAGGACCGTCAGCGCCGGGAGCAGGTCGAGATCCGCAACCAGGCCGACAGCGCCGTCTACACGACCGAGAAGTTCCTGGCCGAGAACGCCGACAAGATCCCGGCCGACGTCAGGTCCGAGGTCGAGGCCGACGTCTCGTCGCTGAAGACCGCCCTGGAGGGTGAGGACACCGACGCCATCAAGGCGGCGGCGACCAAGCTCGGAGAGTCGAGCCAGAAGATGGGTGCGGCCATGTACGCCAACAGCGACCCCGGCGCGTCCACCGAGCAGCCCGGGCCGGCCGGTAGCACCGACACCGAGGACGCGGACGTCGTCGATGCCGAGATCGTCGACGAAGGCGAGAGCGGAAGCGAGCAGAAGTGACCCAGGCGCCCGACCACGATCGAGAGCCAGGGGATTCTGAGGGCCCGGTGATCCGAGATCGTCGACGCATCGACCCGGTGACCGGCAAGGTTCGGGAGCCGCGCGAACGTGCGGCTGCCGAACCGGCCGGGCAACCGGCTGCGGCGCCCGGGACACCAGGCGCGCCCAACGGCACGCCGGCCCAGACCGATGACCAGAGCAGCGAGCTCGAGGCCAAGCTGGCCGAGCGCACATCGGACCTGCAGCGGCTGCAGGCCGAGTACGTCAACTACAAGCGGCGAGTCGACCGGGACCGCGAGGTCGCGCGTGACTCGGCCGTCGCCAACGTCGTCGCCCAGTTGCTGCCAGTCCTCGACGACATCGGCCGGGCGCGCGAGCACGGTGAGCTCGAGGGCGGCTTCAAGGCGGTCGCCGAGTCGTTGGAGCGGGTCGTCGGAGGGCTGGGACTGGTGAGGTTCGCCGACACCGGTGACCGGTTCGACCCTCGGATCCACGAGGCACTGATGCACTCGTACTCCGATCAGGTATCCGAACCGACCGCCGGGATGATCCTCGCCCCCGGCTACCGGATCGGCGAGCGGATCGTGCGACCCGCCCGCGTGGCGGTCATCGAGCCCGAGCCCGTGACAGCTCAGGACACCTCGCTGGATGAGTCGATCACCGCGGAGACGTACGTCGGAGATGATCGGGCCGACGGCGAGGTCGGCGACGCCGGGGAATCAAACGAGCAACAGGGCTGATGTCAGGGCGGAGGTGATGGCGGCATGAGCAGCACAGACTGGATGAACAAGGACTTCTACAAGGTCCTTGGGCTTTCCAAGGACGCGACGGCTGACGAGATCAAGAAGTCCTATCGCAAGCTTGCCCGCGCCAACCACCCAGACGCCCACCCTGACGACCCCAAGGCGGACGGCCGGTTCAAGGAGATCTCCGAGGCCTACTCGGTGCTGTCCGACCCGGCCAAGCGCAAGGAGTACGACGAGCAGCGGGCGCTGTTCGGTGGCGGAGGCGTCCGCTTCCCGCGCGGCGGCGGCGGTTTCGATGTCGGGGACCTGTTCGGCCAGGGCGGTGCCGGCGGGGGAGGCCTGGGCGACCTGCTCGGCGGTATCTTCAACTCGGGCAGGGGCCGGACCACGACCTCGCAGCCGCGGCGTGGAGCAGACGTCGAGACCGAGGCGTCGCTGGAGTTCCAGCAGGCGATCGACGGCGTCACGGTGCCATTGCGGATGACCAGCGACGCCCCCTGTCCCGTCTGCCACGGCACCGGGGCCAAGAGCGGCACGGTTCCCCGGGTCTGCCCGACCTGCGAGGGCTCCGGCATGACCATGAACAGCCAGGGCGGGTTCAGCATCCCCGAGCCCTGTCGCGACTGCCGCGGTCGCGGCCTGATCGTTGACGATCCCTGCCCCCAGTGCCACGGGTCCGGAAGGGGCACGTCCACCCACACGATGCGGGTGCGGATACCGGCCGGCGTGCGTGACGGACAGCGGATCCGGCTGCGCGGCAAGGGGGCGCCGGGAGAGCGCGGCGGTCCCGCAGGCGACCTGTACGTCACGGTTCATGTCAAGGAGCACCCGGTGTTCGGACGGAGCGGGGACAACCTCACGATCACCGTGCCGGTGCCCTTCGAGGTGGCCGCGCTCGGCGGCGAGGTCGCCGTGCCCACTCTCAACGGCTCCCGCGTCACGCTCAAGGTGCCTGCGGGCACTCCCGGAGGGCGGGCGTTCCGGGTCCGCGGCCGGGGCGTGACGCGGCGCGACGGCACGAAGGGCGACCTGCTCGCGACGGTCGAGGTCGTGGTGCCGACCGAGCTGGACGACACTGCCCGTGAGGCGCTCCAGGCCTACGCCGCCGCGACCTCCGGCGCGGTCCCGCACGCCGGCGCGGAGCCGAAGGGACCCTGACGTGGAGAAGACTCCGCTCGCGTCCGGTCCTGTCACCGATCCCGTCGACAACCCCGATGCCAAGGTCTTCGTGATCAGCGTCGCGGCGGAGCTCTCGGGAATGCACCCGCAGACGCTGCGCGGCTACGACCGCATCGGCCTGGTCAGCCCGGGCCGGGCCGGTGGCGGCGGCCGGCGTTACTCCTGGCGCGACATCCAGCAGCTGCGGGAGGTATCCCGCTTGGTGGGCATGGGCATGGGTCTGGAGGGTGTCAGGCGCGTCCTCGAGCTCGAGCAGCAGGTCGAGTCACTCCAGGCGCGTGCCGCGGAGCTTCAGTCGGCTCTCGACGCCGCGCACGCCGCCCTGGCCACGGCGACGAACCTGCCGATTCCGGTCGACAGTGCAGGCCACGCCGTGGTGCTGTGGCGGTTGCAGCGGTACCAGCGCTGACCGGGTCCGCAACGGCCGCGGCTGCTAGGTGCCGGGCTGCCCGACGTGCCCCTCCTCGTGCGCCCGTTCGTGGCGACGGTCCTCTCCCTCGCTGAACGCCTCCTCGTCGAACGGATCCTCCCCGTCGAGTACGCGGCGGGCCTGGTCGTTGTCGATCTCGTTCACCCAGGTCCCGACCAGGATCGTCGCGACAGCGTTGCCGGAGAAGTTGGTCAGCGCCCGGGCCTCGGACATGAACCGGTCGATGCCGACGATGAGCCCTACGCCGTCGAGAAGCGCGGGTTTGTGCGACTGGAGCCCGGCCGCGAGGGTGGCGAGGCCGGCGCCGGTGACGGCGGCGGCGCCCTTGGAGGCGCTGCGGACCCTCGAATCCCGGGCGCACGCGCCGGAAAAGCAGGGGTTCGCCGTCATCCGACACTTGTTTCACGCGATCCGACACTTGTTTCACGCGATCCGACGGTTGTTGACGCGCCATCCGGCTTGTTGGCCGCCGTCCGATCAGCCCGCAGCCGAACCCGCACGACCTGCACGCCAGCTCGCGGATCACACTATGAGGGTGTGTACGGCCGACTAATATGCTGAGAGTTGAGCGGAATGCACTCAACTCTGGTGACGTTGATGTCAGAGACACGCCTTCGACGACACGACACAACACGACACGTACAACTGATCTGAGGACTCATCACCGTGGATGCACAGAAACTCACCACCAAGAGCCAGGAGGCGCTGAGCACGGCAGTGCGCCGAGCCGCGAGCGACGGCAACCCGTCGGTCGAGCCCGTGCATCTGCTCACCGCCATGCTCGCGCAGCCGGACACGTCGACGCGGCCGTTGCTGGAGGCGGTCGGCGCAACTGTCGCCGACATCGAGAGCGCCACCAAGACGCTGGCCGCGACGCTGCCGGCCGCGTCGGGCGGGTCGGTGCAGGGACCGACGATGTCGCGGCCCCTCCTCCAGGTGCTCGACCTGGCGCAGGAGCAGGCCGGCTCGATCGGAGACGACTACATATCGACCGAGCACCTGCTGGTCGCCCTGGCATCGGTTGAATCGCCGGTCAAGACGATCCTGACCGATGCGGGTGCGAGCGCAGATGCACTGCACGCGGCCTTCGCGCAGGTACGTGGGTCAACCCGGGTGACGTCGGCCGACCCGGAGGGCACCTACCAGGCGCTGGAGAAGTACGCGGTGGACCTGACCGCCGGAGCGAGGTCCGGCAAGCTCAACCCGGTCATCGGGCGGGACAGTGAGATCCGCCGCGTGGTCCAGGTGCTGTCGCGGCGCACCAAGAACAACCCGGTGCTCATCGGCGAGCCCGGCGTGGGGAAGACCGCGGTGGTCGAGGGGCTGGCGCAGCGCATCGTGGCCGGTGACGTGCCGGAGTCGTTGCGCGGCAGGCGACTGCTGTCGCTCGACCTCGCCGCGATGGTGGCGGGCGCCAAGTACCGGGGCGAGTTCGAGGAACGGCTCAAGGCGGTCCTGAGTGAGATCAAGGACTCCGCCGGCCAGGTCATCACGTTCATCGACGAGCTGCACACCGTGGTCGGCGCCGGCGCCGGCGGTGACTCGGCGATGGACGCCGGCAACATGCTCAAGCCGATGCTGGCCCGCGGTGAGCTGCGGATGATCGGCGCCACCACGCTGGACGAGTATCGCGAGCGGATCGAGAAGGACCCCGCGCTGGAGCGGCGGTTCCAGCAGGTGTTCGTCGGCGAGCCCAGCGTCGAGGACACGATCGCGATCCTGCGCGGGCTCAAGGAGCGGTACGAGGCGCACCACAAGGTCGCCATCGCCGACTCGGCGCTGGTGGCCGCGGCAACTCTGTCCAACCGCTACATCACCGGTCGGCAGCTGCCCGACAAGGCGATCGACCTCATCGACGAGGCGTCGTCGCGGCTGCGGATGGAGATCGACTCCAGCCCCGTCGAGATCGACGAGCTGCGCCGCCAGGTCGACCGGCTGCTGATGGAGGAGCTGGCGCTCGAACGCGAGGACGACCAGGCGTCGCTGACCCGTCTCGAGCGGCTGCGCGCCGAGCTGGCGGACAAGCAGGAGTCGCTTCGCGCCCTGGAGAGCCGCTGGGAGAAGGAGAAGGACAGCCTCAACCGGGTCGGTGAGATCAAGGAACGCATCGACGAGCTACGGGTCCAGGCCGACCGTGCCCAACGCGAGGGACAGCTGGGGCTGGCCTCGAAGATCCTCTACGGCGACATTCCCGAGCTCGAGAAGGAGCTGTCCGCGGTCGCGGAGCTCGAGACCGGCGCAGCGGGCACCGAACAGCCGATGATGAGCGAAGAGGTCGGCGCCGACGAGGTCGCCGAGGTCGTCGCCGCCTGGACCGGCATCCCCACCGGCAGGCTGCTGGAGGGGGAGACCGGCAAGCTGCTGCGGATGGAGGAGGAGCTGGGCCGTCGTCTGGTGGGCCAGCGCAAGGCGGTCGCCGCCGTTTCCGACGCGGTACGTCGCGCCCGAGCCGGCATCTCCGACCCCGACCGCCCGACCGGCGCGTTCCTGTTCCTCGGTCCCACCGGCGTGGGCAAGACCGAGCTGGCCAAGTCGCTGGCCGACTTCCTGTTCGACGACGAGCGCGCGATGGTGCGCATCGACATGAGCGAGTACTCCGAGAAGCACACCGTGTCCCGCCTGGTCGGGGCGCCCCCCGGTTACGTCGGGTACGACGAGGGCGGTCAGCTCACCGAGGCGGTGCGTCGACGGCCGTACTCCGTCGTCCTGCTCGACGAGGTGGAGAAGGCACACCACGGCGTGTTCGACATCCTGCTGCAAGTCCTCGACGACGGCCGGCTGACCGACGGCCAGGGCCGAACGGTCGACTTCCGCAACGTCATCTTGATCATGACGTCCAACCTCGGCTCGCACTTCCTGGCCGACCCCTCCCTTGACGAGGAGAAGAAGCGTGACGCGGTGATGGGGGTCGTACGCGCGTCCTTCAAGCCGGAGTTCCTCAACCGGCTCGACGAGGTCGTGCTGTTCGACCCGTTGGGGACCGCGGAGCTGACACGCATCGTCGACCTTCAGGTCGACCGCCTCGCCCGCCGGCTCGCCGAGCGGCGCATCACGCTCGACGTGACTCCCGCCGCGAAGGAGTGGCTGGCGATCTCCGGGTTCGACCCGGTGTACGGCGCGCGGCCGCTGCGGCGGCTGGTGCAGAGTGCGATCGGCGACAGGCTCGCCCGAGAGCTGCTCAGTGGGACAGTGACCGACGGGAGCGCCATTACCGTTGACCTCGACGAGACCGGCGACGGACTGGAGGTCCGGGCCACAATGCCGTAATGGGCCGTAATGGGCCGTAATGGGCCGTACTGGGCCGTGATGGGAAAGACCAGGTGAGCCAGCTGACCGCTCGACCGCGTCAGGTGTCGATCGCCGGCCTGATGGCGGTGGTCGGAGCCGTGGTCGGGCTGGGCAGCGCGTTCTCGGCGATCACCCAGCTCGACTCCGGACCGGTCCGGGACGAGGTCGACCGGCTGCTGGCTCAGCAGAGGTTCTCGTCGATCGATGTCAACACGGCACTGACCTGGCTGCGGATCGGCATCACCGTCTCCGCAGTCCTGTGCGTCGTCGCTCTGGTTCTGGGGATCTTCGTGCTCCGGGGTCACCGCGGGTCCCGCATCGGGCTCACCGCAGTCGGCTCGGTGACCGCCGCGTTAGTGCTGCTCGCAGGTATCCCGGGCGTGTTCGCGTTCGCGTACATCGCGGTCGGCGTCGGGCTGCTGTGGACCCGCGCCGCACGCTCCTGGTTCGCTCCGCCACCCCGGCCGCCTAGGCTGTGACCAGGAGCAAAGGAGCCCGGGTGAGCAGTCAGCGAACGTCGATGCCTCGCACCGACGACCGGCCCGGCCACGTGACGGCGGCGGTCGCGATGAGCTGGGTCGGCGCGGCCGCGACCCTCGCGTTCGGTGTCCTGTTCCTGTTCCTGGCCTCCGATGACGGGTTCCTGCGCGAGTACCGGAGCCGGATCCAGAGCACCTCCGACCCGGCCTCCCTCGTCACGCAGGTCCGAGTCACCGGCGCCGTGATGATCGGCTGGGCCGTGCTGATCACCGCGGTCGCCGCCCTGGCCGCAGCGCGGCGCAACTGGGCGCGCATCGCCCTGACCGCCATGGCGGCCGTCTACGTGGTCACCGCGTTCGTCGGGCCGTTCGCCTCGGGGGCCGTCGGGCTGCCGTACACGGTGTACGTCATCGCCTGCGTGGGGCTTCTCTGGACGCGACCTGCGCGCGCGTGGTACTCGGCCGGCGACGTTCCCGGGACGGCCGGCTACCGCCAGCGGGTACCGAAGCTGCGCTGAGGCCTGACCGCGCCGCTAGCGCGCGCGCAGCCCGACCCGAAGCCTGGAAAGCGCCTCGTCGATGACCTGGTCGCGCTTGCAGAACGCCCAGCGCACCAGCGGCCGACCGACGTCGATGTGGTCGTAGAACACCTGGTGCGGTATCGCCACCACTCCTGCCCGCTCGGGAAGGCCACGGCAGAACTCCACGCCGTCGTCGAAACCGAGTGGCCGGATGTCGGTGGTGACGAAGTAGGTCCCCTGGGGCACGTACACCTGGAACCCCAGCTCACGCAGGCCGGAGCAGAGCCGGTCACGCTTGGCCTGCAGCGTGTTCCGGAACTCCACGAAGTAGTCGTCGGGCAGCGCGAGCGCGTCGGCGACGGCAGGCTGCAGCGGCGCCCCGGACGTGAACGTCAGGAACTGTTTCGCAGTGTTGACGGCCGCGACGAGGGCGGCGCTGGCGCACACCCAGCCGACCTTCCAACCGGTGAACGAGAACGTCTTGCCGGCGCTGGATATCGTCACCGTCCGGTCGCGCATGCCGTCGTAGGACGCGAGCGGAAGATGCGCATGCCCGTCGAACGTCAGGTGCTCATAGACCTCGTCGGTGATCACCAGCAGATCGTGCTCGTTGGCGAGCTCGGCGATGCACCGCAGCTCGGCGTCGTCCAGGACGGTCCCGGTCGGGTTGTGCGGGGAGTTGATCAGCAGCGCCCTCGTCCGGGCGGTGATCGCGGCGCGCAGGGCGTCGGTGTCGAGCCGGAAGTCCGGGGCATGGAGGGTGACCGGCACACGGATGCCCCCCGCCATCGCGATGCCGGCCGCATACGAGTCGTAGTAGGGCTCGAGCGCGACGACCTCGTCGCCGGGCTCGATGAGCGCGAGCAGCGACGCCGCGATCGCCTCGGTGGCACCCGTGGTGATGAGCACCTCGGAGTCGGGATCGAATCGCTGATCGTAGAAGCGACTCTGGTGGTCGGCTACAGCCGCCCGCAGCGCGGGAATGCCGATCCCGGGTGCGTACTGGTTCCGTCCCGACCGCAGCGCGGCGACGGCGGACTCGATGATCTCGTCCGGGCCGTCGCTGTCGGGGAAGCCCTGGCCGAGGTTGACCGACTTCGTACGCACCGCCAGCGCCGACATCTCGGCGAAGATCGTCGTCCCCAGGTGCTGCAGACGGTGCGCGAGCCGGGCCTGGGTCACGCGCCGACTCTAAGCCACCTCGTCTGTCGTCAGTCGCGGCGCCCGTAAGGTGCTACCAATGGATGCCCGTCGGAGCCAACGTGGTGCGTTGCTCGATCAGATCAACGCCAAGGCCGTGGTGCACGAGACCGTCACGCTCTCGTCGGGTCGTCAGGCTGACTACTACGTCGACCTCCGCCGCATCACGCTCGACGCCGAGGCCGCACCACTCGTCGGCAGGGTGATGCTCGAGCTGACCGACGACCTACGCTTTGACGCGGTGGGAGGTCTCACGCTGGGCGCGGACCCGGTGGCCATGGCCATGATGCACGCCGCTGCGGCGCAGGGACGGTCACTGGACGCGTTCGTCGTGCGCAAGGCGGAGAAGCAGCACGGCATGCAGCGACGGATCGAAGGGCCGGACGTGAAGGGGCGGCGCGTTCTGGCCGTGGAGGACACGTCCACCACCGGCGACTCGGTTCTTGCCGCTGTCGAGGCGCTGCGCGAAGCCGGCGCCGACGTGGTCGCGGTGGCCGTGATCGTGGACCGGGCCACCGGCGCACGCGAGAACATCGAGTCGCACGGCGCCGAATACCGTTATGCCTTCGGGGTCGGCGAACTGGTACTCGACTCCTGACGAACCTCGCCGGCGGACTTGCGTCGGTCGAGCAGCATGTGCACGCCGACCGGCACGATCGAGATCACGAGGGCGGCGAGGATGAGCAGGTCGAGCCGCGGTTCGATGTGGTCGCGCACGAACGCGATGTCGCCGAGAAAGTACCCGAGCAGGGTGATGCTGCACACCCAGGCGACGCCGCCCACGGTGCTGTAGATGAGGAAGCGCCGCCGGCTCATCTGTGCGACACCGGCGGTCACGGTGATGAGCGTACGGACGATCGGCACGAACCGGGCCAGCATGATCGCCGGTGCGCCGTACCGGTCGAAGAAGGCCTGTGTCCGCCGGACGTACTCCGGTCTGATCAGGCGTCCGCGCGAGCGCTGCAGGATCGGGGGGCCGGCCCGGTGACCGATCTCGTACCCGATCGCGTTGCCGACGATGGCGCCGATCGTGAGAATCAGGCAGACAAGCCAGATCGGATAGTCGATGGTGCCCTGGTTGACCAGTAGCCCGACGCTGAAGAGCAGCGTGTCGCCGGGGAGGAAGAAGCCGAGTAACAGGCCACACTCGGCGAAGATGATGAAGAGCACACCCCAGAGCGCGTACTGGCCGAACGAGTCGACCAGCGTGTTCGGGTCGAGCCAGCCGAGGCCGGTCAGGTGAGGTGCGATCACGTGCCCAAGGGTAACCGTCGGCTCACGTCGCGAGTCGCAAACGCCTAGCATGCCCAACGTGGCCATGCCCGAGCGCCCTGCGCACCGGCATGACGAGCCCGGGGTGTCCGTCGGCGTCGGGCCGTGGCCGGGCACGCATCCGACGGCGCCGCATCTGGACCCGGACCTGCTTCGCGACGGCGACCGCCGCAACGTCGCTGACCGCTACCGGTACTGGCGACTCGAGGCGATCGTGGCCGACCTCGACCGGCGGCGGCATGGGTTCCACGTGGCGATCGAGAACTGGCAGCACGACTTCAACATCGGCTCGATCGTTCGGACGGCCAACGCGTTCCTGGCCGCCGAGATCCACATCGTCGGCCGGCGGCGATGGAACCGGCGCGGGGCGATGGTCACCGACCGGTACCAGCACGTCCGGCACCACGACTCGATCGCCGACCTGGTCGCGTGGTCGGTGGCTCAGCGACTGCCCCTGCTGGGCGTGGACAACCTGCCGGGGTCGGTGCCGATCGAGACGTACGCGATGCCGCGACGCTGTGTGCTCGTGCTCGGCCAGGAGGGTCCCGGCCTGTCTGACCAGGCCCGCGCCGGATGCGAATCCACCCTGTCCATCGCCCAGTTCGGCTCGACCCGGTCGATCAACGCAGGCGCCGCGGGGGCGATCGCGATGCACAGCTGGATCCGCCAGCATGCGGATCTCGCACCCCACCAACCGTGACCCGCCACCACCCCCCGATCCGACACTTGTTTCGCGCGATCCGACAGTTGTTGCCGCGCCATCCGACAACATGTCACGCCGTCTGCACAAATTCTTGCCGCGGCCGACAGAGCGGGTGCCAGGAAACCCGGTCAGGACGTCTCGAGCCGAGCACGCAGTGGCGACCACCAATGACGGTTCTCTCGATACCAGCGGATGGTCTCGGTGAGCCCGGTGTCGAATGGCACCCGTGGGGCGTACCCGAGCTCGGACGAGATCTTGGCGAAGTCGAGTGAGTAGCGACGGTCGTGGCCCAGCCGGTCCTCGACCGGTTCGACCATGCTCCAGTCCGCACCGAACACCTCGAGCAGGCGCCAGGTGAGCTCGCGGTTCGTCATCTCGACACCGCCACCGATGTGGTAGATCTCTCCGGCCCGGCCACCCGACCGGACAAGCTCGACCCCGCGGCAGTGGTCGTCAACGTGCAGCCAGTCGCGGACGTTGAGCCCGTCGCCGTACAGCGGCAGCCGCCGGCCCTCGATCAGGTTCGTCACGAAGAGCGGGATGAGCTTCTCCGGCAGCTGGTACGGCCCGTAGTTGTTGGAGCAACGCGTGATCATGACCGGCAGGCCGTGGGTTCGGTGGTACGCGCGGGCGATCAGGTCACTGCCGGCCTTGCTCGCGGAGTAGGGCGAGTTGGGCTCGAGTGGGGATCCCTCGGTCCAGGAGCCGGACTCGATCGATCCGTACACCTCGTCGGTCGAGACATGCACGAACCTGGAGACTCCCTTGTCCAGCGCCGCCTGCAGCATCGTCTGCGTCCCGGCGACGTTGGTCAGGACGAACTCCGCGGCGCCGGTGATCGACCGGTCGACATGACTCTCGGCGGCGAAGTGCACCACCTCGTCCACGTCCTCCATCAGTGCTTCGACGAGTGCCACGTCGAGGATGTCCCCCTGCACGAACCGCAGCCGTTCGCTGTCGGCCACCGGCTCGAGGTTCGACCTGTTGCCGGCGTAGGTGAGCTTGTCGAGGACGACTATCTCGGCGTCGGACAGCCGCGCGTAGCCGCCGGAGAGCGCAGACCTCACGTAGTGCGAGCCGATGAACCCGGCGCCGCCGCTGACAAGGATCTTCACTGGAGTCTCCGCCTGAATGTCGCCGGTCAGGCGTTCTCCTCGCCGGTCGGGCCCTGGTCCTCCTCCGGCGGTGTCACCTGAACGATCGGGCGCGGCAGCCGGTCCAGCCAGACGGTCCGGAACATAGTCGATCACGTGCATACCGTCCGGCGCGTCGATCCGAGTGATGCCGGGTAGGTCCCGTCCCGCATGGAGCGTGCTCACGACCTCCACCTCGCGACGTTTGCGAAGCGTGCGGTTGCTCTTGTCGAAGTCCGTCGACGACCAATGGTCGAACTCGTCGGCGTCGAGCCATTTCAGCTCGAACTGCAGCCCCTGCTGCATGCGCAGCCACCGGCTGTCCGGCGGTAGCATCCGCAGCTCCCAGTCGAACGCCTTCACGTACGTGTAGTCCGGCCCGTTGGGGAAGATGAACGGCTCGAGGTTGATGTAGTCGAAGTCGAAGTAGGCCGTCTTGTCGTCCGCGACGTAGAGCGGATGTCGGGGGATGACCGTCACGACCTCGACCGGCTCGAGCTGCCAGTTGAGCGTGCGCAGCGCTGCCACACCGATCTCGGTGAGGACCATGTCGCCGTCCCACTTCAGCGAGTACGACGTGCGTACGCCCGAGAACGACCAGTTGTAGAAGTACGCCAGCGAATGCACGGAGTCTGGCGGTGTGTGGAGGTGTTCCGGGCCGCACCGGGACACACTGAAGGGGTACGACTTGACCTCGAACCGGTCGGCGACGCCATGCCGTTCGGCGAGTTCGGTGGCGAGGTCAGGCGTGCCGTCGTCGGAACCGTTGTCGACCAGGATGATGCGGTCGACGGCACGCATCAACGGCGGCAGCGCGAACGGCAGGGACCGGGCTTCGTTCTTGACGCGCAGGACTGCCGTGATGCCATGTTCGACGGGTCCCTGGGCCCATCCCCAATGCACGTCGAAGTCGTGCCGGTCCTCGCGGTTGGTCATCTGTCCCTGGGTCGTCACCGGTCCTCCGACTCGGCCTGACCGCCGTCCCGCCGCAGCTTGGACCGAAGTCCGACCGGGATGCGTTCCCGGTAGCGGTGCGGGACCTTGTGCACGAACCGGTCGATCGCTCGCCGGGGAACTGCGGATGTCCGCGACCCGGGCAGCGCTGCGCCGTCGGGCGAGGAGGGCTCGTCGTCCGATTCCATCGGGTCATCCGTCACCGGGTCCGAACCCTGCGGGTCGATCACCGGCTGGCCGTCAGGTCTGCGCCGCACGTTGGGTGGTCCCGCCGCCAGGATCGAGGACAGAGCGATCCCCTCGGCCTCCTCATACAGCGCGGCGTAGTCGATCCGGGCGGCGTCCATCCGCTGCTGGGCGGCGAGGTCGGACGGGTCGTCGGCCAGCCGGTCGAGTGCGGTGGAGACCTCGTCGGCCAGCTCCCGCACCCGTGGGGGGACTCCGAGGTCGTCCCACCCGGACACGGAGCGACGCAGCCGCGGGTCGACGAAATGATGGGCAGCCCGCATCGCCGCCGATGACGCACCGATGATCACCGGCTGGTTCAGCCGGTCGCCGATGTCCGCGACGACCGACGTCCAGTCGTCGAGCAGGTCCGCGTAACGCACGAACGCGCGGTTGGCATCGCGGGTGGAGCGCTCGGTGTAGAACATCAGGTTGAGCCAGCCGGCGGTGCGGCTGGTGCTGGTGAGCCTGCCGCCGTACGAGCGCTCCTTGCTGGCCACGACCTCGGCGGGGTGACGCAGCATCGTGATGACGGAAGTCCTCGCCCCAAGGTCCGTCGCGCACTGCTGCCAGATTGGCAGGAACCAGATCAGTCGTGGATCCTTCAGGACGAGGTCCGCCGAGATCTCCAGCTGCTCGCCCAGCCAGCGTTCCAGCGTCGTGCGTGCCCGTAGCCGGTTGAGGAACCTGCCGGTCTCGAACCACGCGCTCGGCCGAGCGTCGGACGGGTGCACCCGGGCGACCCGCAACAGGCGGGCATGGTAGTCGACCGCCCACTGCGGTTCCGCGAAGCCCTTCGGATTGGTGGGATCGGCGGTCACCTCGGGTTGCGGAACATAGAACCCGAGCTCACGCAGGACTCCGGCCATCAGACTGGTGCCGCTTCGACCCGAGCCCGCGATGAAGACGATCCGGCGTTCGGGCACAGTGTCGGTAGCGTCAGTCATGATTTCCTCACCTTAGAGGGTGCTGACGGTCGCTAATTGTGCGCGCGCGCCGCCTCCGGAGACGTCGAAGCCGTCAGGTCATCGTAGATGCGGTACTCAGTGCGCAGGTGTCGCCGCAGTCGCTCGCGACCGGCGTCGGAGAGCTCGAACGGCCTCGGTGGGGACGAGTTGCGCCAGTCGAGCTCCAGAGTCGTGCCCAGCTTCTCGGCGAGATAGTCCAGGAAGAGGTCGATGCGCTCGTACGCGAAGATCCGGTCGACACCCACCTCGTCCGCCGATCCACGGACGAAGTCCGCCTGGCTGCCTATCCGGGCGAACGCCCGCTGGCCGGCGATGTAGGCGTCCGCGAACTCCTCGAACGTGACGTGTCCGGTGTAGTTCTTGTGCCCGGGGCTTCCGGGAGTGGCGAGCTCGTCCCGGGAGCGGTACCGCCACCAGCTGTGCAGCCATTCGATCGGCTCCCGGAAGAGGCAGACGGTTTCGTACGAGCCGCGGCGGTAGCCGGTGAGCTCGATCAGCGGCACCACGAGCCGCTCGAACTCGGCCGCCGGAATGTGCTTGAGGGCAGGGTTGCGCGGCATCGAGATCATTCCGCGCCACAGCAGCTTCGGCTCGATCGACGACGAGGCGCACTTCGGCATCGCGAGGAAGGCGAAGCCCAGATGCGGCGCGGCGATCATGGTGGCCAACGATAGCGAGAGCCGCGCGCGTCATGGTCGTCCGCCGCCTGGCTGGCCCTCGCGCGGTTAGTGTGGGCGCCATGACCGAGCGTCTCGTCGTGGTTGGCGGGGATGCGTCCGGAGCCAGTGCGGCGAGCCAGGCCAAGCGAACCAATCCCGACGGGCTGGACGTGGTGATGCTCGAGCGCGGGGAGTGGACGTCGTACTCCGCCTGCGGCATCCCGTACTGGATCGCGGGTGACGTGACCGGCCCCGACGAGCTCGTGGCGCGGAGCCCTGAAGAGCATCGGCGTGCCGGTATCGATGTGCGGATGGGCACGGAGGCCACCGAGATCGATCTCGACGCGCGCGTCGTCGTGACCCGCAACGGGGATGGGCGGACCGAGCGGCTCGGCTTCGACCACTTGGTCATCGGCACGGGGGCGACGCCGGTCCGGCCCGAGCTGCCGGGGATCAACCATGAGGGCATCTACGGTGTGCAGACGATTCGCGACGGTGCGGCCGTCATCGCGAGGCTGGCCGCGATGGATGCCGACCGTCGCGCGCTCGAGCAGGCGGTCGTGGTGGGCGCGGGCTACATCGGCGTCGAGATGGCCGAAGCGATGAAGCGGCGAGGCATGCAGGTGACGATGCTCGACCAGGCGCCGGAGCCGATGACGACTCTCGACCCGGATATGGGCTGCCTGGTGCGGAAAGCCATGGAGGGTTTCGGGGTGCGTGTGCTCGGAGGCCAGTCGGTCGACGGGTTCGACGCGGACGACGGGGGATGGGTCAGGTCTGTCTCTGCCGCCGGCACGTCCTACGACGCCGACATCGTCATCCTCGGACTCGGCGCTCGGCCGGAGACCACCCTCGCGGCGGAAGCCGGAATCGACCTCGGCGGCTCGGGTGGGATCCGCACCGATCTGCGGATGGCGGTGACCGGTCAGGACCAGGTGTTCGCGGTGGGGGACTGCGTGGAGTCCTATGACCGCGTGTCGCGCAGCTGGGTCCACGTGCCGCTGGGGACCCACGCCAACAAGCAGGGCCGGGTTGCCGGGATCAACATCGGCGGGGGGTACGCGACGTTCCCCGGGATCGTGGGCACCGCGGTCAGCAAGGTGTGCGACCTGGAGATCGCCCGCACCGGACTCGCCATGGCCGCCGCCGACCGGGCCGGGTTCCGTTACGAGGTCGTCACCATCGAGTCGACGACCCGGGCCGGATATCTGCCCGACCCACAGCCGATGACCGTCAAGATGCTCGCCGAGCTCGGTGCGGGGAGACTGCTGGGAGCACAGATCGTCGGCCGCCAAGGGTCGGCGAAGCGCATCGACACCTGCGCGCTCGCCCTCTGGAACGAGATGACGGTGGACGAGCTGATGCAGACCGACCTCTCCTACGCCCCACCGTTCTCACCCGTGTGGGATCCCGTGCAGACCGCTGCCAGGGCAGTGGCGGCGAAGCTCCGCTAGTCGCGCACGTCCCGAACGGCTCGCCCCGCCGGTTCACGACTCACAGCAGATCGTTCAGATCGTCCACGGTGATGTCGGCGCCCGCCTCCATCAGCATGTCCGCGGTCAACGTCGTCAGCACTCCGACGACGGTCCGGTATCCCGCCGCGCGGGCCGCCGCCACGCCGTTCGAGGAGTCCTCGAAGGCCACCGAGTCGGCGGGAGGCACTCCTAGCAGCTCGCTGGCCCGCAGGAATCCCTCGGGATCGGGCTTGCCGGTCGTGACGTCGTCCGCGGTGACCACGACTCCGATCAGATCCCGGACGCCCACCAGCTGCAGCGCGCCGTCGACCGAGTTCCTACGCGCAGAGGTGACCAGCGCCAGCGACACGTGCCGGCTCGCGAACCACCGAACCAGCTCGGCGGCCCCTGCCACCGGCTCGATCGCGACATCCCCGTCCGGCACGATGGCCAGCGCCTCGGCATAGAGCTCGTCGAGGTCGAACTCCTGCCAGGGGCCGGGCGTCGACGCGAGCACGTCTGACCCGCGCCGCCCGATGAAGTTGCGGCGGTACGTGTCCTCGTCGATGGTCCAGCTGTGGTTCTCGAACAAGCTGAACCACTGGGCGCGGTTGTGCGGCTCACTGGTGATGAGGGTGCCGTCGAGGTCGAAAACCGCGGCGCGAAACACCGTAAGGTCTAGCGTCTCCACGCAAAGAGCCTGTCACCGACGACGACACTGCCGGCCTGGGCGATGTCCTCGAGCGCGTCGGCCTTGGCGTCGAGAGCGACGACAGGGACGACGGAGGAGTAGCCGGCCGACTCCACGTCGGGAGGGCTCCACTCCACGATCGGGTCACCGGCGGAGACCTCGTCGCCCTCGGCGGCCTTCAGGGTGAAGCCCTCGCCGTGCATCTTCACGGTGTCGATGCCGAGGTGGACGAGCACACCCGCTCCGCCGTCGCCGACGATGACGAATGCGTGCGGGTGCAGTTTGACGAGCTTGCCCGAGATCGGCGCCACCGCGGTGGCGCTACCTGCGTCGGGTGCGATGGCGACGCCCGGCCCGACGATCTCCTGGGCGAACACCGGGTCCGGGACCTCGCTCATCGCGGTGACCGTCCCGGCGACGGGGGCGGTCACAGTGAGCGTCACAGAATGTCCTCGATGTCGCTGGCGATCGTGTCGGCCTGCGGTCCGACGATCACCTGGACCACGGCTCCGGATCGCATGACGCCGTGCGCCCCCGCCGCCTTCAGCGCTGCGTCGTCCACCAGTGTTGCGTCCTCGACCTCGGTGCGAAGGCGGGTGATGCAGGCCTCGATCTCGACGATGTTGTCCTTGCCGCCGAGACCGGCGACGATCTGTTCTGCCTGGCTCATTCGTGGCCTCCAGTTGTGGGATCGGTCGTCGTGACCTTCGCCAGCCCGCGTGGGGTGTCCGGATCGAGACCGAGGTGACGTGCCAAGGATTCCACGATGAGCTGTCCGGGGAGCACCAGCCCGAGCGGCGCGACCGTCTCCGGCAGGTCCGGCCCGGCTACGGCGACCCCGGCGCCGGTGGCGAACTCGGCATCGCCGCCGACCGCGATCACTGCCGCGCCACGGGAACGCAGGTCCATTCCGAGCTCGGTCATCCCGGTCAGCATCGGCCCGTCCTGCGCAGCCACCAAAATGGTGGCCAGCCCGGCCTCGACGACGGCGATCGGGCCGTGCCGCAGGTCTGCGTACGACAGGCCGCGCACCGGCCGCAGGCAGGTCTCCTCCAGCTTGAGCGCGATCTCCATCGCGGTGCCCAGCGCCAGCCCACGGCCCGCGACCAGGGTCTGCTCCGAGCCGGCCAGCACCTCGACGGCACGGTCGATCCCCAGCCGGTCCTCGATCAGCGTCTGCATCTGCGCAGGTGCGCGTTCCACCGCGCGCTCCAGGGGCCCGGGATCGGAAGCGGCAGCGGCGGCCAGCGCGATCATCGCCACCAGCTGGGTGGTGTAGGACTTGGTGGCGGGGACCGCCCGCTCGAGGCCGGCCCGGGTCACCAGCGCGAGGTCGGCGGCGTCTGCGAGCGAGCTGTCGGCGTCGTTGGTGACCGCGACGGTGGCAGCGCCGCATTCGGCCGCCCAGGCCTGGGTCCGGACGATCTCCTCGGTCTGCCCGGACTGGGAGACGGACACGACGCAGGTGTCCGACAGCTCGAGCCGGCGCCCGTAGTGAGTGGCGATGCTCGGGGCGGCGAGCGCCGCCTGGAGCAGCCCGAGGCTCTCCAAGAGGTAGCGTCCGTAGACCGCGGCGTTGTCCGACGACCCGCGGGCGACGAACAGAACGTGACGCCGTCCGGCCAGTAGCCGACGCAGTACGTCACGTTGGGGGCGCAGCGAGCGCCAGGTCGCCTCGACTGCGGCGGGCTGCTCTGCGATCTCGTCGATCATCACGCTCATCGGCGCGCACCCGCGGTGAACACGCGCTCTCCGGCAACCCACGTAGATGCGGCCCGCAGGCTGTCGTCCAGCCACACCAGGTCGGCCCGCGCACCCACCTCGATGCGGCCCAGGTCGCGGCGGCGCATCGCCTCCGCCGGTACGCGGGTGGCGGCGTCGACTGCGACCTGCCGGTCGACACCGCAGGAGACTGCGTTGCCCACCGCCTCGTCGATCCGGACCGCCGAGCCGGCGATCGTCCCGTCGGGACGCAGTGCCGGTCCGGACTCGGCGATGTCGATGGTGTCGCCGCCGAGCTCGTACTGGCCGGGGGGCATGCCCATCGCGGCCACCGCGTCCGTCACCAGCGCGATCCGTCCGGCAGCAGCATTGAACGCCACCTTGACCGCCGTCGGGTCGACGTGATGCAGGTCGGCGATCAGCCCGAGGGTGAGCCGCTCGTCGACCAGTGCCGCGCCGACGACGCCGGGGTCGCGGTGCCCCAGCGGTCGCTGCGCATTGAACAGGTGCGTCACCAGGCTCGCTCCCGCGTCGACGGCCGCGAAGACCGTGTCATGGTCGGCATCGCTGTGTCCGATCGCGACGTCGACACCGGCCGCACGGAGCGCCCGGACGGCCCGGAGCGCACCGGATCGCTCCGGGGCCAGCGTGACGTACCGAAGGTCCGGCCCGGCCGCCTGCACGAGTCGGCTCAGCCGATCCGCGGTCGGGTCGACCAGCAGCTCGGCGCGGTGCGCCCCACGACGTCGCTCGGACAGGAAGGGCCCCTCCAGATGGATCCCGATCGGTTGTGCCCCACCGGCGGGCAAGGACAGTTGGCGGTACCGGGTGATTGCGGTGACGAGGTTGTCGATCGATGCGGTGATGAACGTCGGGACGAATGCCGTGCACCCCGTCTGGGCGAGCCGCGCCGCCACCTCGGCCCACTGCTGCTCGGTCGCCGCCGCGAAGTCGACTCCGTAGGCGCCGTTGATCTGCATGTCGACCAGCCCTGCCGCGAGTGTCCCGGAGCCCAGAATCGTCGGCGGTCCAAGCTCCGACGGTGCCCGCCCCCGCCCGGCGCCGATGATCGTCCCCGACTCGAACGCCACCCAGCCCGGGGACAGTGACCGCGATCCCTGCACCACGGTGGGCGCCTCGAGCACCGTCACGCGCACTCCATTGACATCGATGATCACGCTGCGCCATAGTCCCTGCCGGACCGTACCAGTCTGGACCACCCCTCACAACGGGAGATCTTGGTGGCCACTCGGTTGGGAACGCGGCTGCGCGACGGACCCGTGCCGAAGCACAGCCAGCTGCGTGACATCCTGCTGCGGCTGATCGAGGACGAGCTCGCCCCGGACGCGTTGGTTCCCTCCGAGCGCGAGCTGGGCGCACGGTACGGCGTCTCCCGGGCCACGGTCCGTGAGTCCATCGGGCAACTGGTCAACGAGCGCCGTCTCTACCGGGTACGCGGCAAGGGCACCTACGTCGCTGCCCCTCGAGTCGACTCCCAACTGCACCTCGAGTCGTTCACCCAGGACATGCTCCGGCGCGGGCTTGAGCCGTCGACGGTGCTGATCCAGTCCGAGGCGGCTGTCCCCCCCACGTTCGCCCGCGCGGCTCTCGGACTCGAGGCCGGGCAGCCGGCGTACCGCCTGGAGCGGCTGCGCATCGCCGGCGGAGAGCCGATGGCGTACGAGATCGGGTGGTACACCCCGCACGGACTCGAGGGCCTGCTCCAGGAGGACCTCACGGGTTCGCTCTACTCCCTGTTCGAGGACCGGTTCGGCATGGTCATCGACGGCGCGCAGCAGACCGTGTGGACGGAAGGTGCCGACCACCGCCTGGCCGACCAGCTGACGGTCCGCGCCGGGATGCCACTGCTGGTGTTCCGGCGTACGGCGACCGCCGCCGGTCACGTCGTGGAGCACGTCACCTCCTGGTACCGCGGTGACCGCTACCAGGTGCACATGACCCTGGACCGGAACTGGACATCCGAGCAACACGACGTCCAGGAAGGATCTCGATGACTTCTCAGCCCGCGACCCCCTCCGGCGGTCGCAAGATCTTCGGGCTTGCCGTCGCACAGCGCATCGGACGCAGCCTGATGCTCCCCATCGCCGTGCTCCCGGCCGCAGCGCTGCTGCTGAGACTGGGGCAGGCAGATCTCGTCGGTGCGGACGGATTGGGGTGGACGCGGGTGGCCGAGCCGCTGGCCGCGGCCGGTGCGGCCTTGTTCGACAACCTTCCGTTGCTGTTCGCGGTCGGCGTCGCGGTCGGCTTCGCGAAGAAGTCCGATGGATCCACCGCCCTGGCCGCAGTCGTCGGCTACCTCGTCTTCGACCGGGTGAGCCGGACGCTCTTCGCGGACACCTCCTCGCTGTCGGACCAGGTGAACAGCAAGATCGACGGGGTCACGGCGCTCAACCTGGCGCTGCCCAATCCGACCGGTGTGCTCGGGGGCATCGTCATCGGCATCACCGCTGCGCTGCTCTGGCAGCGCTACTACCGCATCAAGCTGCCGACCTATCTGGCCTTCTTCGGCGGCCGCCGGTTCGTGCCGATCGTCACGGCCGTGGCCGCGCTCCTGCTCGGGGTGCTGTTCCGGCTGATCTGGCCGACCGTCGGCGGATGGCTCGAGGACTTCGGTGGGTGGCTCACCGGCGCGGGTGCCCTGGGTGCGGGCATCTACGGCACCGCCAACCGGCTGCTCATCCCGTTGGGTCTGCACCACATCCTCAACTCGCTGGTGTGGTTCGTCTTTGGCTCCTACAAGGACCCGCAAACCGGCGTCGTGGCGCACGGTGACCTGTCCCGTTTCTTCGCACACGATCCAAGCGCCGGGCAGTTCATGACGGGCTTCTTCCCCATCATGATGTTCGCGCTACCTGCCGCAGCCTTCGCGATCTGGCAGGAGGCCAAGCCGAGCCAGAAGAAGATTGTCGGCGGCATCATGCTGTCGGCCGCGTTGACGTCGTTCGTCACGGGGGTGACCGAGCCGTTGGAGTTCTCGTTCCTGTTCGTCGCCTGGCCGCTGTACTTCATCCATGCCCTGTTGACCGGCTCCTCCCTGGCTCTGACCAATGCGCTCGGGATACACGACGGCTTCGGGTTCTCCGCCGGCGCGATCGACTACACGCTCAACTTCGACATCGCGACCAGGCCGCTGCTGCTGATTCCGATCGGCCTGGGCTATGCGGTGATCTACTACTTCATCTTCCGCTGGGTGATTCGCAAGTGGAACCTGAGGACGCCGGGACGCGAGGAGGACGAGGCCGAGCCGGAGATCGAGGCGTCCGCCACGACACCCTGAGAGCCGCAGCCTCTCCCAGTAGCCCGCCGCTGGTCGTCGCAGGCGCATGCGGGGATACTGGGCCCGACGAACCCAGTCCGCACTCGAGGGAGCCCAGACCATGCCGATCGCGACGCCCGAGGTCTACGCCGAGATGCTCGACAAGGCCAAGCGTGAGTCGTTCGCCTACCCGGCGATCAATGTCACGTCCTCCCAGACGCTCAATGCCGCGCTTCGAGGCTTCAGCGAAGCGGAGAGCGACGGCATCGTCCAGGTGTCGACCGGCGGCGCGGACTATCTGTCGGGCTCCACGGTCAAGGACATGGTGACCGGCTCGGTGGCCCTGGCGGCGTTCGCCCACGAGGTCGCCGCCAAGTACCCCGTCAGCGTTGCGCTCCACACCGACCACTGCCCGAAGGACAAGCTGGATGGCTTCGTCCGCCCGCTGCTGAAGCTGTCCAACGAGCGGGTCGCCCGCGGGGAGGAGCCCTTGTTCCAGTCGCACATGTGGGACGGTTCGGCGGTGCCTCTGGACGAGAACCTCGACATCGCTTCCGAGTTGCTCGCCCAGGCGAACGCGGCCCACATCGTGCTGGAGATCGAGGTCGGGGTGGTAGGCGGGGAGGAGGACGGGGTCGTGGGCGAGCGTAACGAGAAGCTCTACACAACCCCCGACGACGCCCTGGCCACCGTCGAGGCGCTCGGTCTGGGTGAGAACGGCAGGTACCTGGCTGCGCTCACGTTCGGGAACGTGCACGGTGTCTACAAGCCGGGCAACGTCAAGCTGCGCCCCGAGATCCTCAAGCAGGCACAGGAGGCGGTCGCGTCCAAGCACGGTCTCGGCGAGGGCGCCAAGCCGTTCGACCTGGTCTTCCACGGCGGTTCGGGATCGTTGCTGGAGGAGATCCACGCCGCTCTGGACTACGGCGTCGTGAAGATGAACATCGACACCGACACCCAGTACGCCTTCACCCGGCCGGTCGCCGGCCACATGTTCGTCAACTACGAGGGCGTGCTCAAGGTCGACGGCGAGGTCGGCAACAAGAAGCAGTACGACCCGCGCGTGTGGGGCAAGGAAGCCGAGGCGGGAATGGCGGCGCGTGTGGTCGTCGGCTGCGAGAACCTCCGGTCGGCCGGCACCACGCTGAAGGCCTGAAACGATCGTGCCTGACAACCTGCTGGGCGGCCCTCCGGACACCCTCCTCCCGGCCGACCCCGCGGCTGAGAGCCTGGACGCCGGCGAGCCGGCGGAGGGGGTCGCCCGGGCCAACCCGGCATCAAGCCTGGTGTGGGCCGTCCTGGCCGAGCGTGCCCTGGCCGACGGGCGCGATCTCGACGCCTACGCCTACGCACGGGTCGGATATCACCGCGGACTCGATGCCTTGCGGCGCAATGGGTGGCGGGGATACGGGCCGGTGCCCTACGAGCACGTGCCCAACCGCGGTTTCCTGCGGGCGCTGGCCGCGCTGGCCAAGGCCTCCGCGCTCATCGGCGACACAGCGGAGTCGGAGCGATGCGCAGAGTTGCTGCGAGACTCGACCGGGCGAAGTCCTGACGAACTGCGTTAGGTGCCGGCCCGACGGCGTGTCACGCCCGGGGGCGGCGCGTGCCCGAAATGCGGCGAGCGCAATGCGGTGTCGGAATCGTCCCCGGCTGCGATTCCGACACCGCATTGCACCGCGTAACCAATCATGCACGATTCCGCAAGAAAAATCGACGGTTGTCCGGCGGAAAAATACCGATCCGGGCTACGAGTCCGCACAAGCGCGACAAACCGCTTCGGAAATCGATTCGCGGCGTCAGGATCGGCGCGGAGGAAGCACCATATGGGCCGCGCCCGGCACCACTCGCCAGGCGCGGTGTCGGTCGGGACCCTCGAGCTCCCCGTCGGCATTGCACCAGAAATCCTGACCGGTGACGCTGACCTCGCGCGCCCGCAGATAACGCACGTCGCGCAGCCGGGGGTGGGTTCCCTGCCTCAGTCTGGCTGCGTACGACAGCCGGCGCAGCGGTGCCGTGGCGAACGAGACGACGACGTCGAGCAGCCCGTCCTCCGGATCGGCATCGGGCAGCAGCATGGTGCCTCCACCGACCGTGCGTCCGTTGCCGACGCCCACCTGGAGGACGAGGCGGTCGAGATCGGTGAGTACCTCCTGGTCGGCTTCGACCCGGAGCCGTAGCCCTTGGGTCTTCAGGCCCGCGATGACCGCGCCGACCATGTACCCCGGCTTGCCGATCCGGCTCTTCCAGCCCTTGGCCTCACGTCCTGCCTCGGCACCGACACCGACATGGACCGCGTTCACGATGATGGTGCCGACCTGGTCCTCGAGCAGGTCGACGGCGCGGACCTCGCCATGCAGGCTCAGTCGCGCCGCGTCGCCGGGATCGAGCGGGACGCCGACGCTGCGGGCGAAATCGTTGCCGGTGCCGAGCGGGATCAGGCCGACGACCGCCTCGCCCAGCTCCTCTCGGCGATAGAGCGCCGCCAGCAGCGCGTGCAGGCTCCCGTCTCCCCCGGCGACCACGACCCGTCGGTCCGCGCGCCTCGCCAGCACGCCCTCGAGGTCAGCGGTGTCAGCGGTCTGCGCGACCTCCAGGTCCGCCTGCCCCGACAGCACCGCGAGGGCTGCGTCGAGGGAGTCGCTCTCGTTGCTGCCGGCATCGGCGTTGGTGATCACCAGAATGCGCTCCACGTCGGCAGACCCTACCGGCTGGCGGGTCCGCTACCCTTGGTCCGCAAGAGCCCCGGTTGCTGTTGCGTCACGCATCGGGGCTTGTTCGCGCATCGGCCCGGAAGGGACGGCTCGGATGCCCGCGATCGTGATCGTCGGTGCCCAGTGGGGCGACGAGGGCAAGGGCAAGGCGACCGACCAGCTCGGTGACCGTGTCAACTACGTCGTGAAGTTCAACGGCGGGAACAACGCGGGGCACACCGTGGTCATCGATGACCAGACGTTCGCTCTGCACCTGCTTCCCAGCGGCATCCTGACGCCCGGCGTCGTGCCGGTGATCGCGAACGGGGTCGTCGTCGACCTGGCCGTGCTGTTCTCGGAGATCGACGATCTCGACCGGCGCGGCATCGATACCTCTCGTCTGGTCGTCAGTGCCAACGCCCACGTCGTGCCCAGCTACAACCGGGTGATGGACAAGGTGACCGAGCGCTTCCTCGGATCGCGCCGGATCGGCACGACCGGGCGCGGCATCGGTCCGACCTACGCGGACAAGATGAGCCGGCTCGGTATCAGGGTCCAGGACATCTTCGACGAGAAGATCCTGCGGCAGAAGGTCGAAGGGGCTCTCGAGCTGAAGAACCAGGTGCTCGCCAAGATCTACAACCGGCGCGCGCAGCCGGTCGACGAGGCGGTGGAGGAGCTGCTCGCGTTCGCCGAGCGGCTCGGTCCCATGGTCGCCGACACCGGGCTGCTGCTCTCGCGGGCGCTGGCCGACGGCAGGACGGTGCTGCTCGAGGCCGGCCAGGCGACCCTGCTCGATGTGGACCACGGCACGTACCCGTTCGTCACGTCCTCCTCGGCGATATCGGGAGGGGCGTGCACTGGGGCCGGCATCCCGCCGCGTGATATCGCCCGGGTGGTCGCCATCGTCAAGGCGTACACGACCAGGGTCGGTGAAGGACCGTTCCCCACCGAGCTGCACGACGCGGACGGCGAGCGGCTCCGCGCGAACGGCCAGGAGTACGGCACCACGACCGGGCGGCCGCGCAGGTGCGGCTGGTACGACGCCGTTATCGCGCGCTACGCCGCCCGGGTCAACGGGGTCACCGACTTCGTCCTCACCAAGCTCGACGTGCTGACCGGATGGGAACAGATTCCGGTCTGTGTGGCGTACGAGATCGACGGTGCCCGGGTCGACGAGATGCCGATGACCCAGACGCAGTTCCACCACGCGCGGCCGGTGTACGAGCGGTTCGACGGGTGGGACGACGACATCAGCGGCTGCCGGACGTTCGGCGACCTGCCGGGCGCCGCGCAACGCTATCTGCGAGCCCTCGAAGCGATGTCCGGAGCGCCGGTCTCAGTGGTCGGCGTCGGCCCGGCCCGTGACCAGAGCATCGTGCTCCGCGACCTCGCCTGACCCTTCCCCACGATCCGACACTTGTATCCAGCCATCCGACACTTATTTCACGTCATCCGACAGTTGTTGCACGCGATCCGACAGTTGTTGACGCCGTCAGCACGACCGCACCACGTTTTGCGCGCTAGATGGTCAACGGCCGTCAGCCGTGGACAACAACTGCGCAATTCCCGGCGGGCCCCGGGCTCCACTCAGCCGAGACACGTGCGACCGCGCGGTGGCCAACCATGTCGGCGATCGCCGCTAGCGTCGTTTCAGCGGATCAGGAGGGCGGACAGGTGGGCGTCAACAATCGGCGGCGGCGAGCGGCGAAGCGGCGCAAGCGCAGAGACTTCCGGCCTGGCGGACCGGCCGGATCGAGTAGCCGGGAAGGATCGGGCGGCCGCAACGCCTCGGGCAGCCGGGACGGGTGGGCCGGCGGACAGGACGAACGCCACGGTCCGGCCGGCGACCGGTGGACGGTGACTGGCCTGCTCGAGGGCATCGTCGGCGAGGTGGTCATCGAGCCTCGGGCTGCTCGCCTCTGGGCCGAACGGCTCGCCGGCCCCAACAGCCCGCTCGCAGCGACGGTGGTGACCGACTCACTCAGCCGGTTGCTCGCCAGAGCGATCACGATGACGGTGGGCGGTGGCTGGGCGCCGTCGGACCTCGCCGCGGTCACGCGACGGCGGCTGACCTCCCACCACGTGCCTCCCCTGGCCGCCTTGCTCGCCGCTGAGGCCGACAGGCACCCGCTCGAACCGGGTCCCCGGCGAGTGGCGGGCGGACCTCGCCGGGCTCGGCCGGGCCCGACCGGGCGACCTGCGGAGCGTCGCAGGTCTGGAGATGGCGCTCAGCCTGTGCGCCTTGCTCCACACGCTGCCCGGCATCACGCAGGTGCTCCCGCCTCCGGGAACGACGACCGGGCGTGGCGCTTCCGCGGCGCGCACCGATCTGAAGCGTCTGAGCACGGTTCGGTCGTTGCTGGCCAAGGCGGAGTCCACGCAGTACGAAGAGGAGGCCCAGGCGCTGTCCGCCAAGGCGCAGCAGTTGATCAGCAGGTACGCACTCGACCGCATGATCGATGCCGATCAGGCGGGGCCCGACCAACAGAGCGGATCCGTGGCGACGCGGCGGGTCTGGATCGACCGCCCCTACGTCTTCGCCAAGGCCACGCTGATCGGCGTTGTCTCCGATGCAAACCGGTGCCGGTCCGTGCTGTCCGAGCAGCTCGACTGTTGCACCGTCGTCGGCGAACCGGCGGATCTGGAGGCGGTCGAGCTGATGGCGACCTCGCTGCTGGTCCAGGCGAACACCGCCATGCTGGGATGCGGCCGCCACGGGGACCGGCGCGGCACCTCGCGGACGACATCGTTTCGCCGGTCGTTCCTGCTCGCCTACGCCTCGCGAATCGGCGAACGCCTGCAGAGCGCAACCGACGACGCCGTCGAGCAGACGGGGCGCGGAAGTGAACTCGTGCCGCTGCTGGAACGGCACGACGAGCGCGTGCACGAGGCGTTCGGACAGATCTTCCCGGAACGTGGTCGCCCGAGACGCCACGGTCACCAATGGGTACGGCTGGACCGCGGGCCGTACCGCCGCCGACCTCGCCCTGCTCGACACCAGACGGCCGCTCACCCGGGTAGCCGGTTGACCGTGTGGCCGCCGCTTGCAGCTGTGACTCGACTAGCCTGATCGCCCGTGAAGACCCTCGTGATCGGATCGGGCGGCCGCGAACATGCGCTGTCGCTCGCCCTCGCCCGCGACCCCGAAGTCACCGCGGTCCACGTCGCACCGGGAAACCCGGGTATGCGGTTCGCGACGGCGCACCAGATCGACCCGGCTGACGCGCAGGCGGTGGCGGCGCTGGCGGCGCGGCTCCGCGTGGACCTGGTCGTCATCGGCCCGGAGGGTCCGCTGGTCGCCGGAGTCGCGGATGCGGTACGCAGCACCGGAATCGCCTGTTTCGGACCGAGCCGGGAGGCGGCTCGACTCGAGGGTTCGAAGGCGTTCGCCAAGGAGGTGATGGCGGCCGCGGGGGTCCCGACCGGGATGGCGCACATCTGTGACACCGAGGCGGAGGCGGCCGCGGCGCTGGACGCGTTCGGTCCGCCGTACGTCGTCAAGCAGGATGGGCTGGCTGCCGGCAAGGGGGTCGTCGTGACCAATGACCGGGCGGCGGCGATGGCCCACGCCGCAGCCTGCGGAAGGGTGCTCATCGAGGAGTTCCTCGACGGCCCGGAGGTGTCGCTCTTCGCCGTCACCGACGGGACCACGGTGCTGCCGATGCAGCCTGCCCAGGACTTCAAGCGCCTTGGCGACGGCGACGAGGGTCCCAACACCGGCGGCATGGGCGCCTATACGCCGCTGCCGTGGGCGCACGAGAGCCTTGCTGACGAGACTCTCCAGCGGGTGCTCCAACCCACTATCGACGAGATGCGCCGCCGCGGTACTCCCTTCCGTGGCCTGCTGTACGCCGGACTGGCGCTGACCTCACGAGGGGTTCGAGTCGTGGAGTTCAACGCCAGATTCGGCGACCCGGAGACCCAGCCGCTGATGGCCATGCTCAAGACGCCACTGGGTGCGCTGCTCCACGCCGCCGCCACCGGTGGTCTGCTCGACGCCGGCCCGATTCTCTGGCACGACGGGGCGGCAGTGACCGTGGTGGTCGCCGCGCACGGCTACCCGCAGTCTCCACGCCTCGCGGACGAGATCCGCGGCATCGACGAGGCCCAGACGATCCCGGGCGTCGACGTCATCCACGCCGGCACGGCATACCGCGACGGAGTTCTCGTGACGGCCGGCGGGCGCGTGCTCGCCGTCACCGCCCGCGCCCACGACCTCGGGACGGCACGCGATCGCGCGTACGCCGGTGTCGCCGCGATCCATATCGACGGCTCGCACCACCGCACCGACATCGCGGCCGCCGCGGTGCAGGCCGTGGCTGCCGGTGCTGCGGTCGACGTCGACGCCGGTTGATCCGCGGCCCGGACCCCGCTTGCCGGACGCCGGATGCGAGACACTGGCCCGGTGATCGCGAACGTCCTTGCCAGCCGGTACGCGTCGCCGGAGCTGGTGCGCCTCTGGTCGCCGGAGCACAAGGTCGTACTGGAGCGGCGACTCTGGCTGGCCGTCCTGTCCGCTCAGGGGAGTCTCGGCGTGGACGTGCCGGACGGGGTGATCGAGGACTACACCCGCGTTGTGGAGCAGGTCGACCTCGAGTCGATCGCCCGCCGCGAGCACGTCACCCGGCACGACGTCAAGGCCCGGATCGAGGAGTTCGCCGCACTGGCCGGTCATGAGCACGCGCACAAGGGCATGACCAGTCGCGACGTCACCGAGAACGTCGAACAGCTGCAGATCCGCGACTCGCTGCTGCTGGTGCGCGACCGCGTCGTGGCCACGCTGGCCCGGCTGGCCCGGCTGGCCGAGGAGCATCAGACCCTGGTGATGGCTGGGCGAACCCACAACGTGCCGGCGCAGGCCACGACGCTCGGCAAGCGTTTCGCATCCGCCGCGGAGGAGACGCTGATCGCTTACGCCCGGTTGGAGGACCTCATCGCCCGCTATCCGCTGCGGGGCATCAAGGGGCCGGTCGGCACGGCTCAGGACCAGCTCGACCTGTTCGACGGGGACCCCGGCAGGCTTGCCGAGCTCGAGCGGCTGGTCGCGGCGCACCTGGGGTTCGACCACCTGCTGACGAGTGTCGGGCAGGTCTACCCGCGTTCGCTCGACTTCAACGTCGTCAGCGCGCTGGTCCAGATCTGCGCCGGACCGTCGAGCCTGGCGACGACGATCCGGCTGATGGCAGGACTTGAGCTTGTCACCGAGGGGTTCCGCCCCGGCCAGGTGGGTTCGAGCGCGATGCCGCACAAGATGAACACGCGCTCATGTGAGCGCGTCAACGGGCTCGCCGTGATCCTGCGGGGCCACCTGTCGATGGTGGGTGAGACTGCCGGCGACCAGTGGAACGAGGGCGACGTCTCCTGCTCGGTCGTCCGCCGGGTCGCCCTGCCCGATGCCTTCTTCGCCGTCGACGGTCTGCTCCGGACGCTCATCTCCGTGCTCGACGACTTCGGCGTCTTTCCTGCCGTGTTGGCGCGTGAGCTAGAACGCTATCTGCCGTTCCTGGCGACCACCCGCATCCTGACGGCCTCGGTGCGACGGGGGGTCGGTCGCGAGGTGGCCCACGAGGTGATCAGGGAGCATGCCGTCGCCGCGGCGCTGCTGATGCGTGAGAAGGGTGCCGATCGCAACGACCTGTTCGACCGGCTGGCCGCCGACGAACGGCTCGGTTTGACCCGCGATGAACTCTCCTCGCTGGTGTCGGACCCGCTGTCGTTCACCGGCACGTCGGTACGTCAGGTCGACGAGGTCGTCCGCAGGGTCGGCGAGGTGGTCGCCAGGCATCCTGACGCTGCGGCGTACTCGCCCGGCGGCCTTGTCTAAGTACGCCCGGCTAACCCGCCTCGGCGAGCCGGCGCAGCTCGTTGATCTGGACCCGGTTTCGCGCCCGGAAGCCGACGGCGGTCAGAGCGGAGTGCAACCAGGCGGCGGGACCATGAAGGGGGTGCTCGGCGAGCGTCACCCGGCTCCCGTCTGCCTCCGGCTCGATCGAAAGGGCTACCCGGACCGTGCCGACCGGCCAGGCATGCACCTCGAGCTCGAGTTTCCGCTCGACCTCGCACTCGCGGACCGTCGTGCGGTCCTTGTGCTCGAGTGGCCCGATCCCCGCGGTGAAGTGGATAGAGGTGCCCACGGCCGGCCATCCGGGCTCGACATGGCGGATGTGCTTGGTGCCCTGCACCCACTCCGCGTACCGGTGCCCGTCGGCGAGGACCCGCCACACCTGCGCCGGCGTCGCGGCGAAGTGCTCGGTGACTTCGGTCTGGCTCATGTCAGCCCTTCCGGCGTGGCCGGCGAACCCGGTCATGGGCGATCGCTGCGCGCGCTGCGGTTCTGCCGGGAGCCCCGTGCACGCCACCGCCTGGATGCGCCGAGGCGCTGGTCAGATACAAGCCCTTCACCGGTGTCTCCGCGCGACCGAGGCCGGGAATGGGCCGGAAGATGAGCTGCTGGTGCACCGCTGCGGTGCCGCCGTTCACCGAGCCGCCGACGAGGTTCTCGTTGCGGGACTCGAGCTCGCGCGGGCCCAGAACCCGTCGCGCGATGACCCGGTCGCCGAAGCCGGGAGCATACTTCTCGACCCGCGCCTGCATCCGGTCCGCGAACCGCTCGGTCTCGCTGCTGTCCCACGCTCCGGTCAGGCCCTCGTCACCGGCATCGCCATGAACCTCCTGGGGCACGTGGGTGTACGCCCACATCGACTCGGTACCCGCGGGCGACCTGGTCGGGTCGGCGGTGGTCATCTGGCCGACCAGGAGGAACGGCTCGGCCGGGACACGGTGTGAGCTGAGCTGCCCGGCGAAGGTGAGCAGCGCATCGATGCTGTCCGCGATGTGCAGCGAGGCCGGCATCTTCTCCGGCCTGCCTTTCCAGGGCACGGCGCCGCTGAGGGCCCAGTCCACCTTCATCGTGGCGGGGTCCAGCTCGAAGCGCCGCATGTCGGCTCGTACCCGAGACGGTAGGTCGTCCCAGGAGACCAGCCCGCCGTAGAGATTGGAAGCGGTCACGTCCGCGCAAACCGCCTTGGTCGCTGTGATCCGTTCGCCACCCGCCACCTCGACGCCGACGGCCCGTCCGTCCTGGACGACGATGCGCTCGACCCGGGCACCGGTCACGATCTCGCCACCCTTGGACCGCAACCGCGCACCCATCGCCTCGGTCAGCCGGCCGGCTCCCCCTTCGGGCACGGGGAAACCGACCTCCTGGGCGAGCATGCACATGATCCAACCGAACAGACCCGATCCCGGGCCGTCGAGCGGGAAGTCCGCGTGCAGCGCGTTGCAGTTCAGCAGCAGCTGGCCCCCTTCGCCGGCGAACCGTTCGATGCCCAGCCGGTGGGCCGAGATCACCAGCATCCGGGCCACCTCGAGCAGGCCGGCGCTCGGTGCCTTGACGGCGGCGAGCGCCCCGTGCTTCACCGGGGGGAACGGGCTGAGCAGCGCGCCCATCAGGTCGGCGCCGACGCGCTGCCACATCGCATACATCTCCAGCCAGGCCTGTCCGTCTCCGGCGCGCAGCTCGTCGAGGCCTGCCGCCGTGGCCTCCGGCTCCCGATGGATCACTGCCCATCTGCCGTCGGGGAACACGTGGCCCTCCACGGCGTCGGTGTGCACCCACCGCAGTCCGTGGTCCTCCAGGTGGAGCGCCTTGATCGCCGGGGATGCGGCACCGAAGGGGTAGAAGGCGCTGAACGTGTCGTGCACGAACCCCTCGGCCACCTCGGAGTCGGAGCGGACGGCCCCGCCGATGGTCGACTGCGCCTCGAGCACCGTCACCGACCACCCATGGTCGGCGAGCAGGTTCGCGGCGACGAGCCCGTTGGGTCCGGAACCGATCACCACGGCATCGGTCATGGCCGCGGCCCCCCGACGGCACAGGCATGGCCGTGGCTCCCCACCGCGTCAGGCACGGCCGTCACGTCCCAGGGCGTTCACGTCGGCGCCCTCGCATCGCTCCCGGCTCACGCATCGGGCCATCCTCGCATGGCAGGATGCCGCACATGGGTCCTGTCCTGCAGATCCCCAACGCTTCGCACCTCCACTCGGGCAAGGTGAGAGACCTGTACGACCTCGGTGACGGCCGGCTGCTGATGGTCGCCACCGACCGCATCTCGGCGTTCGACCATGTGCTGGCCACACGGATTCCGGATAAGGGCAAGATCCTCACGAGGATGTCGACGTGGTGGTTCGAGCGGTTGGCGGACATCGTTCCCAACCACCTGATCTCGACCGAGGTCCCGGACGAGGTGGCCGGCCGCGCCGTGGTCTGTGAGCGGCTGGACATGTTCCCGATCGAGTGCGTCGCGCGTGGGTATCTCGCCGGCTCCGCCGTGCGTGACTACACGGCGACCGGCGAGGTGTGCGGGATCGAGCTGCCGCCGCATCTCGAGAACGGTTCGCGACTGCCCGAGCCGATCTTCACGCCGGCGACGAAGGCCGCGATAGGCGAGCATGATGAGAACATCGCCTACCAGGCCGTGGCCGACGCTGTCGGCGAGGGCGTCGCGGCGAAGCTGCGGTCGCTCACGTTGGAGGTGTACGAGCGCGCGGAGGACGTCGCACGAGAACGAGGCATCATCGTGGCCGACACCAAGCTGGAGTTCGGAGCGCGACCGGACGGCACCATCGTGCTCGCCGACGAAGCCCTCACTCCTGACTCATCGAGGTTCTGGCCGGTCGAGGAGTGGCAGCCCGGACGGGAGCAGCCGTCGTTCGACAAGCAGTTCGTTCGCACCTGGCTAACCTCCGAGTCGGGATGGGACCCGGCCGCCGGTGTGGCACCGCCGGCGCTTCCGCCCGAGATCGTGGAGATGACGCGTCAGCGGTACGCCGAGGCGTACCACCGCCTGACCGGACAGGGGGTCTAGACGCCGCATCCATCCGAGGGACGCGCGCCCCGCCGTCCCCCCGACCAGGAGGCATGACGTGCTCAACCTGTCGATGATGCTGGAGGACAGCGCTCGCGCGGTCCCCGACCGCGATGCGATCGTCTGCGGCGAACGGCGCCTCGACTACAAGAGCGTCAACGCCGCCGCCTGCCAGGTGGCGAACCTGCTGGTGTCCATCGGCATCGAGCCGGGCGACCACGTCGCGCTGACGTGTCCCAACCTGCCGTACTTCCCGATCGTCTACTACGGGATCCTCAAGGCCGGTGCAGTGGTCGTGCCACTCAACGTGCTCCTGAAGGGCCGCGAGGTCGCCTACCACCTCGACGACTCCGACGCGAAGGCGTTCTTCTGCTTCGAGGGCACGGCGGAGCTGCCGATGGGTGCCGAGGGCTGGCAGGGCTTCACCGAGACGCCCGGCTGCGAACGCTTCTTCCTGATCAGGGCAGATCCGGCCGCGTCGTCACCGATCGATGGAGCACCGACGCTCGGCAGCGCGGTGGCGGACCAGCCCTCGACGTTCTCCACCCGACTCACCGAGCCCACCGACACCGCGGTGATCCTCTATACCAGCGGGACCACCGGCCGGCCAAAGGGAGCAGAGCTCACGCACACCAACATGGTGCTCAACGCGATGAGCAACCTCTGGCTGCACGGGCAGTCCGAACGTGGCTTCGACGTCCACCTGGTGACCTTGCCGCTTTTCCACTCGTTCGGGCAGACCGTCCAGATGAATGCCGGCTTCAGTGACGGCTCGACCCTGGTGCTCCTGCCGCGGTTCGACGCGACGGCCGCGCTCGGTCTCATGCAGTCCGAGGACATCACGTTCTTCGCCGGCGTCCCGACGATGTACTGGGGGCTGCTCGCAGCGCTGACTGACGATGTCGACGTGGAGCGGATCGCGGCCAACCTGCGGGTTGCGGTCTCCGGCGGCTCGGCGCTCGCGGTCGAGATCATCAAGGAGATGCGGGAACGGTTCCGCGTCGTGGTGAAGGAGGGGTACGGGCTGTCGGAGACGTCACCGGTGGCGACGTTCAACCCGCCGCGCCGGGACCCGAAGCCCGGGTCCATCGGCGTGCCGATATGGGGCGTGGAGCTCAAGCTGATCGATCCCGAGTGGCAGGAGGTGACCGGGACGGACGAGGTCGGCGAGATCGCGATCCGCGGCTACAACATCATGAAGGGCTACTACAAGCGGCCCGATGCCACCGCGGAGGTGATGCGCGATGGATGGTTCCGCTCCGGCGATCTCGCCCGGCGGGACGAGGACGGGTTCTACTACATTGTCGACCGGGCCAAGGACATGATCATCCGGGGTGGGTTCAACGTCTATCCGCGAGAGATCGAGGAAGTGCTGATGACCCATCCGGCCGTGTCACTTGCGGCCGTCGTCGGGATCCCGGACGAGCGCCACGGTGAGGAGATCAAGGCGTACGTCATCCGGGCAGCGGGCGCCGACGCGACCGAGGACGATCTCGTCGGCTGGTGTCGTGAGCACATGGCCGCCTACAAGTACCCCCGCACGGTGGAGTTCCGGCCCGAGCTGCCGATGACCGCGACCGGCAAGATCCTCAAGCGTCAGCTCCACGACGAGCCTCGATAAGGGTCTCGACGAGCCTCGGTACAGTGAGGTCTCTCGCGGGTGGTGGCATCGAGCCGAGGAGCACAGCATGACCCGGGTCGTCGTCGACGTCATGCTGAAGCCGGCGATCCTGGACCCGCAGGGCAAGGCGGTTCACGGTGCGCTCGGCCGGCTCGGGCTCACCGGCGTCAGCGGTGTGAGGCAGGGGAAGCGTTTCGAGCTCGAGCTCGAGGGTGATGTCACCGCGGAGCGGCTCTCCGAGGTGCGCAGGCTGGCCGAGACCCTGCTGTCCAACCCGGTCATCGAGGACTACGACGTCAAGGTCGAACCGTGAGGATCGGCGTCGTCACGTTTCCCGGCTCCCTCGACGACGTGGACGCGCGGCAGGCAGTCGAGATCGCCGGGGGCGCGCCCGTTGCCGTCTGGCACGCCGATGACGACCTGGCCGGGGTCGACGCCATCGTCCTGCCGGGCGGGTTCTCCTACGGTGACTACCTGCGCTGCGGCGCGATCGCGCGGTTCGCGCCGGTGATGACCGAGGTGATCTCCGCCGCGAATGCGGGTATGCCGGTGCTGGGCATCTGCAACGGCTTCCAGGTCCTCTGTGAGTCGCATCTGCTGCCGGGCGCGCTGATCCGCAACCACCACCGCAGGTTCGTCTGCCGCGACCAGCGACTGCGGATCGAGAACGCGTCGACCCCCTGGACCTCGGCGTACCGACGGGACCAGGAGGTCACCATCGTGCTGAAGAACGGGGAGGGCGGCTACGTCGCCGACGAGCAGACCCTCGACATGCTCGAGGCCGAAGGCCGCGTCGTGGCCCGGTATCTCGGCGGGAACCCGAACGGCTCACTGCGTGACATCGCCGGCATCAGCAACGGTCCCGGCAACGTCGTCGGGCTGATGCCACACCCCGAGCACGCGGTTGACGCCCTGTGCGGCCCGGGCACCGATGGCCTCGGGTTCTTCCAGTCCGTCCTTCGGGCGGCGCTGGCACCGATCTGACCCGCTTCGGGCCGTTTTCCGCGCACGCCTATGACCTGCCCGGGATATCGGGCAGGTCATAGGCGAATGCGGCGGGTGGCTCGGTGTGCTCAGGCGACTTCGCTGAGCACACGCTGCGGGCGGCGATCCCGATCGACGACGGTCGCCGGCTGGTCCCAGACGCTGGAGCGGGCGAGCAGGCAGACGGCGAACCCCGCGACGACGAGCATCGTGGCGATCCCGCTTTCGCCTGCGGTGTACGCGAGCGCGGCGGGGGAGGTCGTGATGGTCGCTGCCGCGCCGATGTCGAACACGGTGTTGGCGGTGTTGTGGGCGATGGCGACGGGCCAGATGCTTGCGGACCGGTCCTTCAGCCAGGCGTAGAAGACGCCTGCGGAGGTGATCGTCACGACGACGATCGGTGCCACGATGAAACGGTTCCCGATGCTGTCGTAGGTGGTGGTCAGCAGGATGAGCGGCAGGTGGAACAGGCCGTGCAGGAACCCGGTGGTGACGGCCGAGCGACGTCGGGAGCCTAGCTGCTGCAGCCGGGGCAGCAGGTAACCGCGCCAGCCGATCTCCTCGCCCAGGATCAGGACGCTGCCGAGCACCAGGCTGATGGCCAGGTCGGCGCCGTTGGAGGCGAGGGCGGAGCCTGACATGTCCGGTCCGCGCACACTCGCCAGCCCCAGCAGGATGGCAGTTCCGTAGGCGACGGTGAGGAACACGATCGGCATGACGATGGCCGCCGGCCAGCTTCGCAGTCCGGCGCTGCCCAGACCGAAGGAACGCCAGAGCGCGCGACGGTGGCCCCGGCGGTGCCCGGCGAACGTGATGATCGCGACGCTCACGACCGGCACGAGCACCGACAACAGCGGCGCGATGCCGGCATGCGGGAGGGCGAGTGCGATGCCGAGTGCCATTGAGTAGACCAGAGCGAGGAAGGTGGTCGCTTCTCGCGCTGCGGTGGATCGATACATCTGGAACCTCCGGGACGGATGACGGGTTTGGCGACTGGTTCCAATCTCGTCGTTCCCGGCATCCGTGCCATCGATCCTGGGACTCCACCCTCGCGGCCCGGGACAGATCTTTCAGCTGGCCACCCTCTGTCCCCAGGTAGAGGCTCCGCTGCGGGCAGGGTGCCTGCTGCGTGGGCGCAGAGTCGCCGGTGGAGCCGTCAGCCCAGCGCCTGCGGCTTGGTGAGCCCCGACTCGTACGCGTACATCACCAGCTGGGCCCGATCACGGCAGTCCAGCTTCGTGAGCAGGTGACTGACGTGGGTCTTGACCGTGCCGTACCCGAGGTGCAGCGCGGCGGCGATCTCTCGGTTCGACAGGCCCTGGGCCACGACGCGCAGCACCTCGCGCTCACGTTCGGTGAGCGGTACGTCCGGAGCCGGGGTGGCACCGGCGTTACCGGCGTTCTCCGGCGGGCTCTTCACGAAGCGCTCGATCAGCCGCCGGGTGACGCTGGGAGCCAGCAGGCCGTCACCCGCCGCGACGACCTCCACCGCGTGCAGGAGCTCGACCGGCCGAGTGTCCTTGAGCAGGAAACCGCTGGCCCCGGCGTGCAGCGCGGCGTGCACCAGCTCGTCGTCGTCGAATGTCGTCAGGACCAGGACGCGGGTGCCGCTGCACCGGCTGTCGCCGGTGATCCGGCGGGTGGCTTCGAGGCCGTCCATGCCCGGCATCCGGATGTCCATGAGTACGACGTCCGGCGCGGTGCGGCGCACCAGGTCGAGGGCCTCGAGGCCGTCAGCGGCCTCGCCGACCACGTCGATCCCGTCGGCAGACCGCAGCAGCACGACGAAGCCGCTGCGGACGAGCTCCTGGTCGTCGACGACGGCCACCCGGATCATCGTGATGCCGCCAGCGCACCGCCGGGCACCGGCGGATCGGGGAGCTCCGCCAGAACACGGTAGCCGCCGTTCGCGGCCGGGCCGGCCGAGAAGGTGCCGCCCAGCAGGTTGGCCCGCTCTCGAAGCCCGGCCAGGCCGTGTCCACCGGAGGGGAGCCCCTGAGGCGCGCGGTGGGCACTGCCCGCCGCTCGCCCGTCGTCGACGACCTCGATGCACACCGCCGACGGCTGGTACTGCAAACCCACGTGCACCCGGCCGGCCCCGGCGTGCCTGACCACGTTCGTCAGGGACTCCTGCACGATCCGGTACGCCGTCTGATCGACGGCCGTGCCGAGGTGCCGTGGCTCACCACTGACATCAAGATCGACGGAGATACCCGCCTCGCGGACCGTCGCGAGCAACGTGTCCAGTTCCGCGATCCGAGGGGCCGGCGCACCGGCCGCGGCGCCGTCGTCGCTGCGCAGCATTCCCAGCAGGGAACGCGTCTGGGTCAGCGCCTCCCGGCTGGTGTCCGCGATCACGTCCAGTGCCCGCTCGGCGGCGGCTGGGTCGGACTTGATCACATGCGCTCCGACGCCCGCCTGCACGGCGATCAGCGACATGCTGTGCGCCACCACGTCGTGCAGCTCGCGGGCGATCCGCAGCCGTTCCTGGGCGGTCGCCCGAGCTGCCTCGTCGCGTGCCGCCGCAGCCTCCCATTCGGCGGCACGCAACCGCTCGCTCTGCTGGTCGCGGCGGGACCGGACCGCGTTGCCGACCGCCCAGGCCGCGAGCAGCACCGCGAAGCTCTGGCCCAGATCCGACAGCCGCAGATCGGGCACGTCCGCCAGAGCCAGCCCAATGAGCGCCAGCACGCTGACGGCCAACGACGCGACACCCTCGATGCGCCGGCCGTGCGCCGCGACCGAGAACACCGCGACGATCAACAACACCGACAGCAAGCCGATGTAGTAACCGGTTGCCGACACGACCACGCCCGCCGCGGCGAGTAGCAGGAACCCGCGCCAGGGATGGGTGCGTCGCCAGACCAGACCGAGAGCACCGACCACCGTGACCACGGCCGCGAACAGATTCGGCTCGGCCAGCCGGGCGTCCACGGCGGCCGGTTCGGTGCCCAGCAGAGAGGCCAGGGCAGCGCCGGCCGCGACGATGCCGACCACGACGTCGAACCACGCCGGTGCCCGCCGCGCCCAGAGAGGCAGCGCGCTCTCATCGGGCGCGCCAGCACCTCGGGCCCGGTTCATGCCTGAACCGTACGCCGGGCCCACCGTCGGTGACATCTGTCTGCAGACCCCTCTGGCCAGGCCGTGGCCGTCGCTGGTGCCAGTAGCCTGCTGCCTGAAGTCCTGTCCGCTCGCCCGCCATCTCGTCCAACCAGGAGCCTGTCGCGGTGACCGACCCCCGCCCCACTGACACCGTTGCGGTCGCGGTCGCAACGCCCGACCAGCCGCAACCCTGGCAGGAGCTCGGGCTCACCGCCGCCGAGTACGGCCGGATCAGGACCATTCTCGGCCGGCGGCCGACGTCGAGCGAGCTGGCGATGTACTCGGTCATGTGGAGCGAGCACTGTTCCTACAAGTCCTCCAAGGTGCACCTTCGCCAGTTCGGCGAGAAGGTCACCGATCGGATGCGCGAACACCTGCTGGTGGGCATCGGCGAGAACGCCGGCGTCGTCGACATCGGCGACGGGTACGCGGTCACGTTCAAGATCGAGTCGCACAACCACCCGAGCTACGTCGAGCCGTACCAGGGCGCGGCGACCGGGGTCGGCGGCATCGTCCGAGACATCCTCGCCATGGGCGCGCGACCCGTCGCGGTGCTCGACTCGCTGCGGTTCGGCCCGCTCGACGCGGCGGACACCCGGCGGGTCGTGCCGGGAATCGTCGCCGGCATCGGAGGGTACGGCAACTGCCTCGGGCTGCCCAACGTCGGCGGCGAGGTGGTCTTCGACGAGTCGTACGCCGGCAATCCACTCGTCAACGCCCTGTGTGTCGGGGTGATGCGCCATGAGCAGATCCATCTGGCGAAGGCGTCCGGAGTCGGGAACCAGGTCATCCTGTACGGCGCCAGCACCGGCGGCGACGGCATCGGGGGCGTGTCGGTGCTCGCCTCGGAGACGTTCGACGCTGACGGAGCCGGTAAGCGGCCGAGCGTCCAGGTCGGCGACCCGTTCACGGAGAAGCTCCTGATCGAGTGCACGCTCGAGCTGTTCGCCGAGCAGGTCGTGGTCGGGATCCAGGACCTCGGGGGCGCCGGCCTGTCGTGCGCGACCTCCGAGCTGGCCAGCGCCGGTGAGGGTGGCATGCGCGTGTGGCTCGAACGCGTGCCCCTGCGTGACTCGTCGCTGACGCCCGAAGAGATCCTGATGAGCGAGTCGCAGGAACGGATGATGGCGGTCGTCCGGCCGGCAGACGTCGGACGGTTCCTGGCGATCTGTGCGAAGTGGGACGTCGATGCCACCGTCGTCGGTGAGGTCACCGACACCCAGCGGCTCGTCGTGGAATGGAACGGCCAGACCATCGTGGACGTCCCGCCGCGAACGGTCGCGCACGAGGGTCCGGTCTACGAGCGCCCGTACGCCCGGCCGGTCCGGCAGGACACCCTGCAGGCGGACCGCGCCGAAACGCTGCCCAGGCCCGCCAGCGGCGCCGAGCTCCGGCAGACGATGCTGCGGGTCGCGGGCTCGGCGAACCTCGCCGACAAGGGCTGGGTCACCGACCAGTACGACCGCTACGTGCAGGGCAACACCGTGCTCGCCCAGCCGGAGAACTCCGGGGTGGTCAGGGTCGATCGTCGCACCGGCCTGGGCATCGCCGTCTCAACCGACGGCAACGGCCGGTTCACCAAGCTGGACCCGTACGCCGGAACCCAGCTCGCGCTGGCCGAGTCCTACCGGAACGTGGCCGCAACCGGCGCTAGGCCGCTGGCGGTGACGAACTGCCTCAACTTCGGTTCCCCCGAGGACCCCGAGGTGATGTGGCAGTTCGCGCAGGCGACCACCGGGCTGGCCGACGGCTGCGAGCAACTCGGCATCCCGGTCACCGGCGGCAACGTGTCGTTCTACAACCAAACCGGCGACGTCGCCATCCTGCCGACCCCGGTGATCGGGGTGCTCGGCGTGATCGACGACGTCCGGCGGCGCCTCTGCCTGGGGTTCCGTGCTCCCGGCCAGCCGCTCTACCTGCTCGGCCGGACCGGCGAGGAACTGTCCGGCTCCACCTGGGCGCATGTGATGCACAGGCATGTCGGTGGACGCCCGCCCACGGTGGACCTCGACGCCGAGCGTGCGCTCGCCGACCTGCTCGTGGCCTCGTCGCACACCGGGCTGATCGAGTCGGCGCACGACCTCGCCGACGGTGGACTCGCCCAGGCCCTGCTGGAGGCGTGCTTGCGTCACGGGGTCGGCGCCAGCGTCACCATCCCCGCCGGCATGGACCCGTTCGTCGCCTTGTTCAGCGAGTCGAGCGCGCGTTGCCTGGTGGCCGTTCGGCCCGGGACCGAGAGCCGCTTCACCGACCTCTGCGTCGACCGGGGCGTGCCGCAGCAGCGGCTGGGCGTCGTCGACCGGGCGGGAGGGCAGGCGTCGCTCGAGGTCGACGGCCAGTTCCGCATCCCGCTCGAGGAGCTTCGCGCCGCCTGGACCTCGCCGCTGCCGGCGGCGCTGGACGCCTGACCAGCGTGGTGCGCTCGACCCGTGTGGTGCGGTCGATGCCGGTCAGTCGAAGACGAAGACCCGCTCGCAGTTGTGCAGCACATCGTCCGGATCCTGCGCGCCGTCGTACTCGACCGTGTCCATGCCGGTGCCGCAGTAGACGACGTCTCTGCGATTGGGAAACGCCATGCCTACGGTGTCGTTCCCGGGACCGAGGTTGACCACGTCGGAACCGGTGCCGTCGAAGGCGTGGTCGTTCCCGAGGCCGGCGTAGACGACGTCGTTGCCCGGCCCGGCGCGGATCACGTCCTTGCCCTCCATGCCGTACAGGACGTCGGCACCGGTGCCACCGCCGACGATGTCGTCGCCTCGCCGGGCCGTGACGGAGTCATCGCCGCCGAGCGCGCGGATCGTGTCGGCCCCTGGCGTCCCGTTGAGGTGCTCACCGGCGTTCGTTCCGGTGATCACGTCCGCCGCCTGTGCCGCCACCGCCGGAACGATGCCGAGTACCACGGTCACGGCGGCCGCGAGCAGTCGTTGTCTGCGCATGCGGATTCCCCCTCTTGCTGGTGGACCCTCATTTGACTACCCGCATCGACCAGGAGGCAAGCCCACCGTCGAGATTGGCATACTGACCCGGTGCCGAGCCGCCTGCGCCGCGCCGACCCGACCGACGTCGCCGCCGCCATGACCAGGGTCGCCGCCGACACCGCCGATGAGTCGGACCTGCGCCTGCTGACCAGGCACTTCCTCGCCATGCTCGAACAGACCCAGCCGGGCAAGAGCGTCGAGGTGCGGGTCCCGCCGTACGCCGCCATCCAGTGCATCGCCGGCGCCCGGCACACCCGGGGCACCCCGCCCGCCGTGGTGGAGACAGACCCGCTGACTTGGGTGCGGCTCGCGGCCGGCCTCACCGGCTGGGCCGACGCGGTCGGTGCTGGCCTCGTGTTCGCCTCCGGCGAGCGGTCGGATCTGACGTCCCTGCTGCCGCTTCCGGGCTGGGCGGCCGGTACCTCGGCCGACCCTCGGCGAGCGTGACCGTGGCGGCGGCGGCGTCAGCGTAGACTCTGGCGCGTGGCGCGTGGCGACGGACTGTTGACTCACGACCTCAACCCGCAGGACCGGGGACCGCAGGACGCCTGCGGGATATTCGGGGTCTGGGCTCCCGGTGAGGAAGTCGCCAAGCTGACGTACTTCGGGCTCTATGCGCTGCAGCATCGCGGTCAGGAGTCGGCCGGAATCGCGGTCGGCAACGGCCGGCAGATCCTGGTCTACAAGGACATGGGACTCGTCAGCCAGGTCTTCGACGAGAGCACTCTGAGCTCCCTCAAGGGGCATGTCGCGATCGGGCACACGCGCTACTCCACGACCGGTGCGAGTGTCTGGCACAACGCCCAGCCCACCTTCCGCTCGACTGCGACCGGGTCGATGGCGCTCGCGCACAACGGCAACCTGACGAACACCGCGGACATCACCAAGCTCGTCGACGACCGGGCCGGGGTTTCGGGCGAGATCGAGATGCCCCGTCGGATCGTGGAGACGTCGACGACGGATACCAGCCTGGTGGCCGCTCTGCTGTCGTCGTACCCAGACATCCCGCTCGAGCACGCCGCGGGCACCGTGCTTCCGAAGCTGCGCGGCGCCTTCTCCTTCGTGTTCATGGACCAGGGCACGCTGTACGCCGCGCGGGATCCGCAGGGCGTCCGCCCGCTGGTCCTCGGCCGGCTCGAGCGCGGGTGGGTGGTCGCGTCGGAGACGGCCGCGCTCGACATCGTGGGGGCGTCGTTCATTCGCGAGATCGAGCCCGGGGAGCTCATCGTGATCGATGAGCACGGCCTGCGCTCCAGCCGGTTCGCGGAGCCAGCACCGAAGGGCTGCCTGTTCGAGTTCGTCTACCTCGCCAGACCGGACACGCTGATCTCGGGCAACCGCGTCCACAGCGTGCGGGTCGACATCGGTCGCCGGCTGGCCCGCGAGTCCCCCGCCGAGGCCGATCTGGTGATCCCGGTCCCCGAGTCCGGCACGCCTGCCGCGATCGGCTACGCCGAGCAGAGCGGGATCCCGTACGGACAGGGGCTGGTGAAGAACTCCTACGTCGGGCGCACCTTCATCCAGCCGTCACAGACGATCCGGCAGCTCGGGATCCGGCTGAAGCTGAACCCGTTGCGGGACGTCATCGACGGCCGGCGGCTGGTGGTGATCGATGACTCGATCGTGCGCGGCAACACCCAGCGCGCGCTGGTCCGTATGCTCCGTGAGGCCGGAGCCCGTGAGGTGCACGTCCGGATCGCCAGTCCTCCGGTGAAGTGGCCGTGCTTCTACGGCATCGACTTCGCGACCCGGGCCGAACTCGTCGCCAACGGACTCTCACTGGACGAGATCCGCCGCTCGATCGGTGCCGACACCCTCGGCTACATCTCCCTGGACGAGCTGGTCGCGGCGACGAACGTACAGATGGACGGACTGTGCCGGGCCTGCTTCGACGGCATCTATCCGATCGAGGTGTCCGAACCCACGCTGCTCGCGGCACAGCTGCTGGAGCACGAGCTCGAGTCGGCTCCGGGCACGCTCGGCGTGGACGGCCTCGCCGCGGTCGCCGCCGGTGGTGGGGCAGCCGACGCCCTCCTGCGACCATGACCGGCCGAAGGTGTCGATGAGCGACGAGCCCGGCGCGACGTACGAGTCGGCGGGCGTGTCGATCGAGGCCGGTGAGCGCGCCGTACAGCTGATGAAGGCATGGGTCGACAAGGCGCGCAGACCGGAGATGCTCGGTGGGATCGGCGGCTTCGCCGGACTCTTCGACGCCGGTGCCCTGAAGTCGTACACGCACCCGGTGCTGGCGACCTCCGCCGACGGCGTCGGCACCAAGGTGGTCATCGCCGCCCAGATGGACAAGCACGACACCATCGGCTTCGATCTGGTCGGCATGCTCGTCGACGACCTCGTGGTGTGTGGGGCGGAGCCGCTGTTCCTCACCGACTACATCGCCACCGGCAGAGTCGTGCCGGAACGCATCGCGGCCATCGTCAAGGGCGTCGCTCAGGCATGCGTCGCCGCGGGCTGTGCGCTCATCGGCGGCGAGACCGCCGAGCACCCGGGGCTGCTCGAGCCGGATGAGTACGACCTGGCCGGCTCGACGACAGGAGTGGTCGAAGCCGCCGACCTGCTGGGTCCCGGGCTGGTCCAACCGGGGGACGCCATCGTGGCGATGCAGTCCAGTGGACTGCACTCCAATGGATACTCCCTGGTGCGCCACGTGCTGCTCGGCCCGCAGGGCTGGGCGTTGGACCGCCACGTTCCCGAGCTGGCGCGGACCCTCGGGGAGGAGTTGCTGGAGCCGACCCGGATCTACGCCAAGCCGTGCCTCGCGCTGGCGCGCGCCACCCGTACGCACGCGCTGGCCCACGTCACCGGCGGAGGCCTGGCAGCCAACCTGGCCCGGGTTCTGCCCGACCGGGTGGCCGGACGGATCGACCGGTCGACCTGGTCGCCGCAGCCGGTCTTCGGGCTGGTGGGTGAGCGCGGTCGGGTCGAGCGCTCGGCGCTGGAGAGCACGTTGAACATGGGCGTCGGGATGGTCGCCATCCTGCATCCCGACGACGCCGACGCCGCGGTGCGGCTGCTCGGTGAGCTCGGAGTGGTGGCCTGGATCTGTGGGGAGACGTCCGCCACAGATGGTGAGGATGCCGGCACAGTGAGGATGGAGGGCGAGTACGCCTGACGTCGGCTGGATCCCGAGGTGGGTCGATGTGCGGGAACATCCCCAAGCCGGGTACCGTTGAGCCCACGAGTAAACGACAACTTCAGCCCGGGTCGCCGAAGTGGCGGCCCCGGCCCGTGTGTGCGAGGGGGTCGACCCTATGGGGCGCGGCCGTGCGAAGGCCAAGCAGACTAAGGTCGCGCGCGACCTGAAGTACCGTACGTACGAGACGGACTTCAGCGAGTTACAGCGCGAGCTTCACGGGGAGCCGGAGAACGGCACTGGCCCTGCCGTCTCACCGGCGGACGACACCGACGACGACGACGACAGGTTCGCCTACGACGAGACCGATCCGGCGCGCCGCGCCTGAAGAGTTGCGGCCGTCTTTCGCGGCGCACCGCGGATTGCGCAGTTGTTGGTCACGGTTGAGCCGCCGGCCGCTGACCATCTACCGCGCAAAGGTCGCTGCAGAGCCGTCATGCTGACGCACCACCCAACGGAGGCCCACCGTGTCGGCCGCGGCAAGAACTGTGCAGTTGTTGCGGGGTAATCGGGTGCGACAACTCTCATCGCCTGCACAAGTCTGCGGGGTCAAGCAGCGTGGTGGTCGGCCTCGGACTCATGCGGTCGCGGCCGCGAGCCCTGGCCTGAACCCGTGCCTACCGGCTGACACGTTGTCGGATGGCGTGAAACAACTGTCGGATCGCGTGGAACAAGTGTCGGATCGCGTGAAAGGGTCCTAGCGCGGGGGGAGCCACAGCCGGCGCAGCCGGCCGACGTCGGCTATCCGCCGCTCGGCCAGCCGGTCCGCGGCGACCGCCGGGGTGAGCCCTTCGTCGGCTGCCATCTGCAGGACCCGCTTGGTCGTGTCGTAGATCAGCGAGGCGCGGGCCTCGGCCCGCTCGAACGAGAAACCCGCGAGTTCGTCGGCCACCTGGATCAGGCCGCCGGCGTTGACGCAGTAGTCCGGCGCGTACAGGATCCCGCGGTCGTCGAGCAGCTTCTCGATGCCGGGATGTGCCAGCTGGTTGTTGGCGGCGCCGCAGACGATCCGGGCGTTGAGCACTTGGACGGTCGCCTCGTCGAGCGCGCCGCCGAGCGCGCACGGGGCATACACGTCGAGGTCGAGGGCGACCAGCTCCGCGGCGTCCGCGGCGACCTCGACCCGGGGGCTGCGGCTGACGACACGGGCGATCGCGGCGGGACTGACGTCGGTGATGACGACCTCGGCACCCGCCTCGATCAGGTGGCCGACCAGGTGGTTGCCGACCTTCCCGACGCCGGCGATCCCGATCCGTCGCCCCTGCAGGCTCGGAGCCGCCCAGGCCACCTCGGCAGCCGCCCGCATGCCCTCGAAGACGCCGAGTGCGGTCAGCACACTGGAGTCGCCGGCCCCACCCGCCGAGGCGGTACGACCGGTGACGAATGACGACTCACGGGCGACAAGATCCATGTCCGTGGGGTACGTACCGACATCGCAGGCCGTGTAGTAGCGGCCCCGGAGCGACTGCACGAACCGGCCGTACGCGCGAAGCAGCGCCTCGGTCTTGTCGGTTGCCGGATCCCCGATGATGACGGCTTTCCCGCCCCCGAGGTCGAGTCCGGCCAACGCCGCCTTGTAGGCCATTCCCTTCGCCAGGTTGAGCACGTCGGCGAGCGCATCGACCTCGCGGGCGTAGGGGTAGAAGCGTGTCCCGCCCAGCGCTGGTCCCAGTGCCGTCGAGTAGATCGCGATGATCGCCTTCAGACCGCTGGCGGGATCGGAGCAGAACACCACCTGTTCATGCTCGCCGCCGAGATCGAAGACGCCGGCGGGTTCCACGGCGATCACGCGCCCGTCGCCGGATGGAGCCGCGGCGGCAGGCTCGGTCACGGTGGTGACCCCTTCCGATGGGTTGACCCGCGGGGGTGCTGCGGATGCTGCGTCAACGATAATCGCCTTTGTGGTTCCGTACGCTGCCTACCTCCGCGTCTACGAACCGCTGTCCGCGTTCGACGCCCCCTCGGCTGCGGCGTGGGAAGCGTACGCGCTCAAACACGCGGGAGTCACCGCGGCACAGACCCTCGATGCCGAACAGCACCAGGCGATCGTCTCGGCGATGTCCGCATCGGCTCCGGCCGCGGACCGGGACCAGTCGCATGCCTACCTGTGCTGGGACGGCCCGGACCTCAAGGTCTGCCCGGCGGATGTGCATCTGCGGTCGTGGCTGGCCATCTCGGAGCTGGTCAACGACACCGGCGGGGACAGGACCGACCTCAGGGCGCAGCTCATCGTCTCACCGGGCGTGGTAGCGCAGGCCGATGCCGACTTCCTGCGCTGGCGCGCAGCGAACCCCGATGTCGAACCGCACATCCGGCAGGTCACCTGGCAGATCCCGCCGGTGTGGTTCGTGCCGTTCAGTGTCACCTCTGGTGAGGCCTATGAGGTGGACGGGATCGAGTCGCTACGGCTGCGCACCGCGATGGCCGACGCGCGGCGAAAGATCGCCCGCGCCCATGCTCTGTTGCGGCGGACGTTCGCCGACCAGCCGGTTGCCGACGTGGTTGCCGACCTGGGTCGGTGGTTGGAGGCCTTCCATCCGTTCTCGGTGCTCGAGCTGGACTACGCCGGGCTGGCTCGGCTCGATGGTGTCGATGTCGCCACGGACAGGTCGGTCGAGGACATCACCGACGCGCTGTCCGCGCTGTCATCCGGTGACCTGACCGCAGCCACCGAGGCGTACACGCGGCTCACCGAGCGGTGGCAGCGGGCCCGGATGCAGGAGCGTGCCAACTGATTCCGCCCAAAAGGCACGTTTCGAGCGCACAAATGCCCCGCAAGATAGCCCAAACGGGCTAATGCGTACCGACGACATCATCTGTAACGTGTCGCACAGATCAGCGTTATCTAGACCTGATCGCCGGGTATGCGCATGCCACCAACCGGCGACAGGCGCAGGAGTCCCGCGTGGACAGAATGGGAGAAGGACGCATTGAATACGAAAGCTCCGGAGTCCGAGCCGCTGCTGACACCAGCAGAGGTTGCGGCGATGTTCCGGGTTGACCCGAAGACGGTGACCCGGTGGGCTAAAGCCGGCAAGTTGAGCTCGATCCGTACCCTCGGCGGCCACCGCCGCTACCGTGAGTCCGAGGTCCGAGATCTGCTAGCCGGGACACTTCCTCAGCAGCGACGAGCGGAGGATTCCAGCTCCAACTAGCGCGCGCGTGCCGCAGGCGCCCCGTGCGATCCGTTTCGCACCAAGTGCCTACGGGGGAGCGCCGCGCTCGATCTTCTTCTCCGCCTTCCGATGCCGACCTGCAACTTTGCGGGTCGGTCTTTGACGTTCCGGACCATTATCGTGAGGACCGGCATGTGGACGCTCTCCGTCGGCCGAGGGGGTGAGGATGCTGCGCTTCCGCCTCGCCTGGCAGTCCGTCGTCGTCATCGCAGCGCTCTCCCTGGCGGCTGCGAGCATCAGGATGCGCGGCGATGTGACGTTCGACCAGCGCCGAATGAACTCAGACGTCGCGGGCGCCATCGGACTCGTGCTCCTGGTCGTCGGGGGCCCCCTTACCATCTGGCTCCACCTGCGGCATCGTGACAGGCGCCGTCAGGAGGCGTCGGGGCGCCAGATCCTGGCGCAAGTGGCGACCTACGCCCTGCTCCTGTTCGCTGCCTACCTGTTCCGGCGGGCTTACCCCCACGGGCTCGACCTCTTCGGCGGTGGCGGGAAGCCCGACACCGCCAAGCACTCCGCGAGTACCGGCGGCGATACCTCCATCGTGTCCAACGACGTCTGGCCGGCCGTCGTTCTCGCCGCGGCGGTCGCGGCGCTTGTTGTGATACTCCTGCTGCGGCGGCGCCGACCGGAGAGCCGCCCCGAGCCGGAGGCCGACACCGCGGCGGCCCTGGTGGAGCTGGCCGCGCGAGCCGGGCTTTCCGCCCTGACGATCCACGACGACGCGAGAACCGCGGTCATCCGGTGCTATGAGTCGATGGCGGCCACGATCGCCCGGTGCGGCGTGCCCTCGACCGCCGCCGATACGCCGACGGACCTGCTGCTTCGGGCGACCCGCAACGGGGTGCTTCATGACTCGTCCGGCGCAGAGCTCATCGAACTGTTCCAGGTGGCCCGCTACGCGAGTGAGCCACTACCTCCCGATGCCGCGGACCGCGCCGCGGCCGCGCTGCGCCGGATCATCGCCGATGCCGGCACGCCTGCACCGGCACACTCATGATCGGATCGAGCCTCGGACGCCGACTGCCGTTCGGGCTGGCCTGCCTGATGCTGGGCGGCTGGGCCGCATTCGGGCCGATCGGGCTGCTCTACACGTCGATGTTCGCCGTCGGGCTTCAGGCGCTGAACGGCCGACTCGAGCTGATGGACATCCCCCCGCTCAGGCGCCGAGCCAGGTCACGGGCGGAACCCGACGGTCTGCTTCGTTCGGTCAAGGCGATGGACTCAGAGCTTGCCATCGCGAGGCATTCGATGCGTGAGTTCGACCGCACGTTGCGACCGCGGCTGGAACGGGTGATGGCGAGCCGGCTGCGCGACGCCCACGGTGTCCGCCTCGAGCAGCGCCCCGAGCGGGCGCGAGACCTCGTGGGTGAGCCGGCCTGGAGGCTGCTCGACCCGGCGCGACCGAAGGAGACCTCGCGGTCGATGTCCGGGCCGACTCAGGCCGAGCTGACCGCACTGGTCGACCGGCTGGAGGCGCTGTGACCACGCTGGTCTACACGCCGGAGCAAACCGCGGCCGCGGTGACCATGATCCTCGACGAGGTCGAACGCGTCATCGTGGGCAAGCGGGCGGCGCTCGAGACCGTACTGCTGGGAGTGCTGGCCGGGGGGCACGTGCTGATCGAGGACCTGCCCGGGCTGGGCAAGACGATGCTGGCGAGGTCGTTCGCCCAGGTCCTCGGGCTGTCGTTCACGAGGGTGCAGTTCACCCCGGACCTGCTGCCGCAGGATCTCACCGGCGCTGTGCTCTACGACCAGCGGTCCGGGGACCTGAGCTTTCGCGAGGGGCCGATCTTCACCAACCTGCTGCTCGCCGACGAGATCAACCGGACACCCCCCAAGACTCAGGCCGCCCTGTTGGAGGCCATGGCGGAGCGCCAGGTCAGTGCAGACGGCCGGACCCGTCCGCTGCCCGATCCTTTCGTCGTGCTGGCGACGGACAACCCGATCGAGTACGAGGGGACATACGCGTTGCCGGAGGCCCAGCTGGACCGGTTCACCGTTAGAGTCCGGCTCGGCTATCTCGACGCGGCCGGCGAGGTGAACATGCTCCGCACCCGGCTGGCCCGCGGGTCGGCGGCCCCTGACCTGACCGAGCTCGTGACGGCCGCGGACGTACGCGCGATGGTCGAGTCGCTGGAGCACATCGAGCTGCATCCCGATGTGCTGGACTACATCGTGGCGCTCGTGCACGCCACTCGCGAACACCCCAAGGCGCTGGTGGGTGCCAGCCCGCGGGGAACCCTCGCGGTCACGCAGCTGGCCCGTGGAGCCGCCGTTCTCGCCGGCCGTGGGTTCGTCATCCCCGAGGACGTGAAGCGCATCGCCGTGGCGGCGCTCGGTCACCGCGTCGTCGTGCGACCGGAGCTGTGGATCAGCCGGATAACCGGCGACGAGGTGGTCGCAGAGGTCATGGAGCTGGTGCCGACGCCCTCGGCGAGATCGTGACCACCCGGATCACAGCCGGATCGCAGCGCGGGATCCGGGGCCGGAGAACCCAGGCGCTGCGCTGGCGTCCGGCTGCCCTGACCGCCCGGCTGGCCACCGTGGCGCTGATCGGACTCGGCCTCGCGATCGCGCTGGGCCGCCCCGGACTGGCTCTCATCGCCGCGCCGAGCCTGGTGGCGCTGTTACCGGTCCTTCAGTGGGGGGTGCGGCCGGGCGAGCTGCAGATGACACTCAGCGTCTCCGAGGAGCGATGCTTCGAGGGCGATGACCTCGAGGTCGTCCTCGAGGTGAAGAGCAGCCAGGTGCTGGGGATGATCGCGGCCAGGTACGGCGGCACCGACAGCGGCGCTGCGTTCGGCATCGAGCCCGCCCTGGTCGCACCGGTCCACGCGACGAACACCGCGGTCTTCCGCTGGACGGTGACGCCACGGCGCTGGGGCAACTGGGTGCTGGGCGACGTGCAGATCCAGGTGCGTTCACGGGGTCTCGGCTGGGGTTCGCGCGCTTCGGTCTCGCTGCCCGGGCTCAAGGTGTTCCCGCCTAAGATCAGCGCGCGCGACCTCGTTGTCCCGGCCAACGTGCTCTCTCGGATCGGCTCGCACACCGGCCGGCGCCCGGGCGCAGGCATGGAGTTCATCGGCACCCGCGACTACGTCCCCGGGGACTCCGTCCGTCACATCAACTGGCCGGCGAGCAGCCGCCGCCAGACCCTGGTCGTCAACCAGCACGCGGCCGAACGGGCCACCGAGGTCGTTGTGCTCGTGGACACGACGGGGGACGGGGCGCTCGCCAACGGGTCGATCCTCGAGTCGGCGGTGCGGGTGAGCGCGGGGATCGCCCAGGCCTATCTCGATCAGGGCGACCGCGTCGGAGTGGTCGGGTTCGGCGCCCGAATCCGGTGGCTCGCGCCGGATCTCGGCGTCCGGCAGTACTACCGCATCATGGACCAGGCGCTGGCGAGCGTCGTCGACCACAGCTACGTGCGACCGGAGATCACCCGGCTGCCGCGCACGGCATTGCCGAACGGGGCCATGGTGTTCGTCGTCAGCCCGCTGCTCGAGCCGGCCGTTCTCGACTCGATCGCTGACCTCCGCTCGCGTGGGCACGCGACGCTGGTCATCGACCTCGTGGCCACGTTCATACCGCCGTCGGCCGACACGAGAGGTCCACTCGGCCAGCGGATCTGGCGGCTTGAGCGGGCGGCGACCCTGCATGCCATGAGGGAGCTCGGGGTGGCGGTCATCCCGTGGCGGGAAGGGCAGGGTGTGTCGTTGGAGCGCAGGCACCTGCGGCTTCAGCCGGGCATGTCGCGATGACGATGCCCGCCGGTGTCGTCTCGGTCTGGTGCGCGGCGGCTGTCGGTGCTGCCGCGCTCGCGCTGGCCTTCGGTCCGGTACCCGACCAGGAGTGGTGGGTGGTCCTGATCGGAGTCACCGGGGTGTTGTCGCTGTTCGCGCGGCAGCTGAGATGGATGGCCGGCCTGCTACCTGTGTCAGTGCTGCTGATGGGTGCGGCCACGCACTCGGCGCCGACCGCCGCGCTCCTGGGGATGCTCTTGATGGGCTACGCGTTCCTGGCCGATTTCGGTGACGGCGAGTCGCCCGAAGGCGACCTTGACCCGTGGCTCGGCACGGTGTTACCGATCGCGGTCCTCGGGTCGGTGGCCGCGGTGGTCGCCGTCGTCGCGGTGGCGCAGCTCCCGACCCGCTCATGGTTCGTGGTCGCCGGGCCCCTCGCGGCGCTCTTGGCGTTCGCTCTGGTCCTTCCTCGCGCCACGACACCGACCGAATGATGAGCCGGCTAGCCCGCGGAACCGGCGAACGACAGCTCGAGCGTGATGGAGCCGTTGGGGTCGGCCACGAAACTGCCTTCACCGCTGAGCCCGGACAGGTCGCCGGTGCCCGAGCCCGGGATGACCACCAGCGAAGCCCGCGCGGCGCCGTCGTCGAACCGGCCGATGTGTTGCAGCACGAAGCTGCCGGTGCGCCCGTCAACCGTGCCCTTGAGCCTCTCGATGCCTACGAAGTCGGCCGAGCCGTCCGCGCCGTAGGACATCAGCCAGACAGTGGTCGATGTGCCCTCGAGGTCTCCGGAAAGAGCCTTCTCGACCGTCGCACGGGTGAGCTTGGGCAGGTCCGCCTGCTCGTCCCAGGGTGCCTCGTCCCAGCTCTCGACGGTGAACGTTGCGGTTGCCTGAGTAGTCACTCGAGTGCCTCCTAAATGTGTGTGTCATTCACATTACTGTAGCGAGTGATGCGGCGCAGGTTGGTACGCTCACGATGTGAGTCAGTCACGTGACGTTGCGGGCAGTGAGGGCCGCAGTACGAATCTGCTCGGCGCTCTCGCAGTGGCGGTCGGGGACCGGTTGCGAGTCGCCACCGAGGATGCTGCCAGGCATACCGCCGCTGCACCGGCCGCGCTCGTCGCGCTGCACGAGTTCCTGGCCGGGGGATCCATGGATGACCTGCGCAGGGTCGTCGGTCTTACTCCGTCCGGCGCGGTGCGGCTCGTGGACAGGTTGGAGGCCGACGGTTACGTCCAGCGACGACCGGGAGCCAACGGACGCGCCGTGTCCCTCGTGCTCACCTCGAACGGCCATCGGGCGGCGCGGCGCGTGTTGGCCGCCCGCTCGGCAGCACTCGACAGGGTGCTCGGCGAGCTCAGCGAAGCCGAGTGCCGCGCCTTCGAGCGGATCGCCGCAAAGCTGCTGCGAACGCTCGCCGTGGACCGGCTGGCGGACCGCGCTGTCGGCCATCCACCGCCGGGTGGGTACCTCTGCCGGCTGTGCGACTTCACCGCCTGTGGCCGCGACCGCGGGGCGTGCCCCGTGACCGGCCTCGCCACGACCATGGGTTCGAAAGGCACGGGAACATGATCGGCACTCTGCCGACCATCCCGGCGACGGAGCGACTCGATCTGCTCGCGCCGGTGGTCGCCGCGGCGGTCACCGGTGCCGTGGCGGCGGGCGTCGCAGGGATCGCGGGCGTGCACGTCGCCGAGATCGATCCCGGACTCGCCGATACCGCCGCCATGTCGGCGGCGTACGGCGTTGCCCTGGAGATGTCGGCCAACTGCGTCATCGTGACCGGCCGGCGCGGCGGTGAGGCGCGGCACGCGGCGTGCGTCGTCCTCGCGACCACCCGCGCCGACGTCAACGGCCTGGTCCGGCGCCGGCTCGCGGTGCGCAAGGCATCGTTCGCCGCAACTGATTTCGCCGTGAGCGAGACCGGGATGGAGTACGGAGGCATCACGCCCGTCGGGCTCCCCCCGAGCTGGCCGTTGCTGGTCGACGCGGCAGTGGCGGCTGCGCCGGTGGTTGTCGTGGGCAGCGGCCTGCGCCGTTCGAAGCTGGTACTTCCGGGCGCCGTCCTGGCCGAGCTCCCCGGCGCCGAGGTCGTCGAGGGCCTGGGCCGTTAGCGACCGTCACCTGGACGGCCAGCGACCGGTCGCGCGCCTAGGGTTCTCGAGAGGACGACGCAGCACCGGCCCGGTGCCGGGTCGAGGCGGGCGTCGAACAGGTCGGGGCACAACGACTCGGTGAGAGCCGTGATCAGGGCCAGGTTCATCCCGCAGACCAACTCGGTGTGCTCGCGGGCAAGGGTGTGGAACGGGCAGTTCGCGAGCGTGATCGCGGTGTCGTCGGTGCGCGGTTCGAAGCCGTGGGCGCTGAGGGTGCGGCAGGCTGACGACACCAGCGCTTCGTCGTCGGCACGTTCGCCGCCGGCGTCGGCCAGGGCGCAGCGGCCCAGCCGTGTTCCGTGGTCGACCGCGGCCCGGCGCAGGTCGTCGAGCACCGGCGTGCCGGATCGGACCGTCTCGTCGATGGCCCGCGCCATCAGCTCTCCGGCGAGATCGTAGTGTCGCTCCGGGATCGTGACGGAAACCTCACGGGCGGAACGCTTGTAGAGCTTCGCTGGGCGCCCAGCACCAGGGCCGGTCCGTCCCGACAGTCGCCTGAAGTCGGTCTCGAGCAGGCCCTCCTCCACCAGCCGGTCGAGGTGGAACTTCGCCGTGTGCCGGGGCACGCCGACGCCGGCGGCCGCCTGGTCCCGGCTGACCGGATCACGCTGGCCGCTGACGTAGAGGTAGAGGTCACGTCGGACGGGCTCGACCAGCGCGCCAACCCCGGCCACTCGCGCGGCAAAGTCGTCCGCTGACACCGACAAGCCCTCCCTCCAGCCAGGATTGACAAGAGCAACGCCAAACTCTAACGTTCAGAGTAGTGTCTTTTACATGCAGGCGCAACCACGACAAACGTCAGGTCCCGGGCCCTCCGGGCACGCGCCTCAGCAGAAGGAGCCCAGACCGGTATGACCTCCGACACCACCTTCGTCATCGTCGGCGCCAGCCTCACCGGAGCCCTGGCGGCCGAGACGCTGCGCGAGCAGGGCTACGACGGGCGGATCACCCTGATCGGCGACGAGCCGAACCGACCCTACGAGCGGCCGCCGCTGTCCAAGGACTACCTCCAGGGCCGGGCCGAGCGGGAGACGGTCTTCGTCCATCCTGAGGACTGGTACGCCAAGCATGACGTGGACCTCCGGCTCGAACGCGAGGTCACCGCGATCGACCGGTCGGCCCACGAGGTGGTCCTCGATGACGGCGCACGCCTCGGCTACGACAAGCTGCTGCTGGCCACGGGGTCGACCCCGCGCCGGCTCACCATCCCCGGCTCCGATCTGGCCGGCATCCACTACCTGCGCCGGATCGAGGACAGCGAGCGGATCCGGGCCGCGTTCGGCAGCGGGGGGCGCGTCGCGGTCATCGGCGGGGGCTGGATCGGTCTGGAGACCGCCGCCGCCGCCCGGGCGGCGGAGCTCGAGGTGGTGATTCTCGAGCAGGCGTCACTGCCGTTGGTCGGTGTGCTCGGACCGGAGGTGGCCAAGGTGTTCGCGGACGCCCACCGCGCCGCGGGTGTCGATCTTCGCTGCGAGGTGGGCGTCAACGAGTTCACCGGGGAGGGAGGCGCCGTCACCGGTGTACGGCTCGCCGACGGTAGCGTCGTCCCCGCCGACGTCGTGCTCGTCGGAGTGGGGATCACGCCCAACACCGGGCTCGCGCTCGGCGCCGACCTTGACGTCGACAACGGCATCCTCGCCGACGAGCACCTCCGCACCGGCGACCCAGACATCTTCGTCGCCGGCGATGTGGCCAACGCCTACCATCCGGTTCTCGGGCGGCGGATTCGGGTTGAGCACTGGGCGAACGCCCGGAATCAAGGCGCTGCGGCCGCCAGGTCCATGCTCGGCGAGGACGTCGTGTACGACCGGTTGCCGTACTTCTTCACCGACCAGTACGACATCGGGATGGAGTACACCGGCTACGTCGAGCCGGGTGGATATGACGATGTGGTCTTCCGCGGTGACACCGCCGGGCATGAGTTCCTGGCGTTCTGGACAGCGGGAGGAAAGGTTCTCGCGGGCATGAACGTCAACGTCTGGGATGTCACCGAGGCCGTCGAGCAGCTCATCCTCGGCGGACGGACCGTCAGCCCCGATCGGCTCGCCGACACCGGCGTCCCGCTCGACCAGCTCTGACCGGGGCTCGGTTCGCACGCCTCTCGCGTCGGCCCTGTCGTGCTTCAGGGTCGTCGATCAGGGTCACCATCGGTGATCTCACCGATGGTGGACTGTCCGACCCGTCTGCAAGCCTTGACGGTGAGCGGCCGGCGCCGACGATAGACGTGACCCGAGTTCATCTATCGTTCAACCAACTAACTATTAGGTAGAGGTACGCTTTTCCGGGCCCGTCTGCTCACCGGTGTCGAGCCGACATCGCCAGGACCAGTTCTAGCCGCCCGGAGGCCTATCTTGGAGCGCTTGGCACGATTCGTCCTGCGCCATCGAGCGATCGTCAGCGTCTTCTGGCTCGTGACGTTCGTCGCCGGTGGCGTAGCCGCCAGCGGCATCGCCGATCGGCTCACGGTTGACTTCTCGCTGCCTGGGCAGCCCGGCTCAGACACCGAGCAGCAACTCATCGATACGTTCGGCGTCAGCACGTTCGACACGCTGGTCCCGGTGGTCACGGTGCCGGCCGGTGAGACTGTCGCGCAGGACAAACAAGCGGTGGCGGAGGTTTTCGACACCGTCCGCACCCAGGTGCCGAACATCCGCGTGGTGGACCTGGGCAGCACCGGCGACCAACGTTTCGTGACCGACGACGGACGGAGCACGTTCGCGCTCGTCCAGGGACCGCAGCCGACCGGGTTCGGACCCGGCATCGAGACGAAGGTCGAGCCGGTTCTCGATCAGGCCGCCAAGGAGGCGGGTTTCGACGTCGGTCTGACCTCGTACGGGCTGCTGTCGGCCGGTGGTGACACCTCGGGTCCCAGCGTCCTGTTCGAGACGCTGCTGGGTGCGACTGGCGCGCTCGCGGTGCTGATCTTCGTGTTCGCGTCGTTCCTGGCTCTCGTTCCACTGCTGATCGCGGCGGTCTCCATCCTGACCACCTTCCTCCTGGTCCTCGGCCTGACGACATTCACCGATGTCAGCTTCGTGGTGGAGTTCCTCATCTCGTTGATCGGCCTGGGCGTCGCCATCGACTACTCGCTGCTGATCGTGTCGCGATGGCGGGAGGAGCGCGCACACGGCCACGAAAACGACGAGGCGGTCGTCATCGCCGTGCGCACGGCAGGGCATGCCGTCTTCGCCTCCGGCGTCACGGTCGCGATCAGCCTGGTGGCTCTGCTGGTCGTCCCGGTTCCGTTCCTGCGCAGCATGGGTCTCGGCGGCATGCTCATCCCCGTAGTGAGCGTGGCGGTCTGTCTCACCCTGCTCCCCGCGTTGCTCTCCAAGATCGGGCCGCGGGTGGACTATCCCCGCATCCGCAATGAGGCGGCTGCATCCCGCGGGTGGTCGGCCTGGGCCCGGCTCATCGTCCGCCGGCGCTTCATCGCGGTAGCCGTGGCGCTCGTCGCGCTCGCCGTGCTGATAGCGCCGGTCCTGGGCCTGAAGATCGGCCAGACCAGTATCGACTCCCTGGCCACGAGCGGCCCGGCATTCTCCGCCGCCCAACAGCTGCGCGACGGTGGGGTCGGCACCGGGGTGCTGACCCCAATCGAGGTGCTGGTCCCGGCCGACCAGGCCCAGCAGGCGGTCGACGCGGCGCGCAACGTCGACGGGGTCTACACGGCCGTGCTCGGCGGCACCAAGGGTGGGACCTCGATCGTCGACGTCCTGCCGGTACACGAGACCGTCGACAGCGACGGGACCGCGGTGGTCGACGACGTGCGCACCGCGATCGAGGGAACCACCGGCACGACGGTGGGCCTCACCGGCTCAGGGGCAGCCGTCGAGGACTACTTCCGTGCGGTCTACGACAAGTTCCCATACGTCTTGATGCTCATCGCCGCGATCACGTTCATCCTGCTCGTGCGCACGTTCCGCTCGCTCGTGCTGCCGTTGAAGGCCGTCATCCTCAACCTGGTCTCGATGTCGGCGGTGTTCGGCGCCATCGTGTTCTTCTGGCAGCAGGGCCACGGTTCGGTCGCGCTCTTCGGCGTCACGGCGACCGGCGCCATCACCTTCTGGCTGCCGGTGCTGATCTTCGCGTTCCTGTTCGGGCTGTCGATGGACTACGAGGTGTTCATCCTGGCCCGGATGCGCGAGGAGTACGACGCCACCGGCTCGACGGCGGAGGCGGTCATCACCGGCCTCGGCCGCACCGGTCGGCTGGTGACCTCCGCGGCGTTGATCCTCTTCTTCGCCTTCGCCGCGCTCGCCTCGGCACCGGGCACCGACATCAAGGTGCTGGGGACGGCGCTGGGCGTGGGCATCCTGATCGATGCCACGATCGTGCGCGCACTGCTGGTCCCTGCCCTGGTGAGCGTGTTCGGGCGGTGGAACTGGTGGCTGCCCGGCGGCCTGGCACGCGTGCTGCGCGTCGAACCGTCACCACTGGCACCGCCGGGCGGCGACGTCGCGCCGGAGCCCGAGCCGGAGTCCCAGCCCGCGACACGGTAGGCGATCCAGCCGAACGCCAGGGCGAGCAGGACGGAGAGGCATGAAGCGTCACTACAGCCACATCGTCGTCGGTGCCGGGGCACTCGGGAGTGCCGCCGCGTACTGGCTGGCCAGATCGGGTGCGAAGGACGTGCTGGTGCTCGAGCAGTTCGACCTCGGTCACCACCGCGGCGCCTCGGAGGACCACTCGCGGATCATCCGGCACGCCTATCACTCGCCGGCGTACACCGCGCTGACCCAGGCGGCGTACGACCTCTGGGACGAGATCGAAGCCGAGAGCGGGCTGCAGCTCGTCTTCAAGACCGGAGGTCTCGACCTCGCGGTGATCGGGACCGAGGGGGAGACGGAACTGGCGACCTATCGTCAGTCGCTCTCGCCGTTCGGGATCGGGTCGGAGGACCTCAAGGCGGCGGAGATCCGCCGGCGCTGGCCGCAGTGGCGCATCGACGACGACGTGGTCGGGCTGTACCAGGAAGACGGCGGCATTCTCGACATCCGTCGCTCCACCGCCGCGCACATCGCACTGTCCCGGCGACTGGGCGTGACCTTCCTGCCGCAGACCGCCGTGCGGTCGGTCTCATCCGGCGCCGAGCACGTCAGCGTGACCACCGACCGGACGACGTTCACCGCCGAGTCGGTGGTGCTGTGCGTGGCGTCCTGGCTGCCCACGCTTCAGGGCCAGCTCGGGCTGAACTGGAATCTCACGCTGAGCCAGGAGCAGGTCAGCTACTTCGCGACTCCCAACGTCGCGGACTTCGCGCTGGATCGGTTCCCGATGTGGATCTGGCACGGCGACGACATCTTCTACGGGTTCCCGGTGTACGGCGAAGCCGCGGTCAAGGTGGCCCGTGACATGGCCGGGAGGTTTGTCACGGTCGAGTCCCGCTCCTATGAGCCGCTCGCCGAGGAGACCGCGGTGGTCGCCGAGTTCCTGCGACAGCGGCTTCCGGGGGCGGTGGGTCCGGAGCTCTACAGCAAGACCTGCGTGTACGACATGCCGCCGGACCGGGACTTCGTGGTGGATCTCGTCCCGGGGCATCCGCGCATCGCCGTGGCCGTCGGCGCCGGCCACGCCGGAAAGTTCGCCACACTGCTCGGGAGCATCCTCGCCGACCTCGCGACACGGGGCGGGACGACATGGCCGATCGAGGCATTCCGATCCGACCGGCCCGCTCTGACAGACCCGGACTACACCCCCGAGTTCCGGCTGCGCGGCCGAGTCGGCGAGTGACCCCGCGGGCAGAGTCAGGCAGGCAGCCGGCCTGTCGCCGGTGCCGCAACAGTGCTAGCACAGCCAAACGGCAACGCGGGTCGCCGAGCGCTACTGCACCGTGCCGGCGTAGAAGGGGTCGCGTGCCATCGTCTTGAACGCCGCGAGCGATGCCGGGCTGGACGTGACGGAGAAGTCGCAGTTGGCATAGTTGTGCGATGAGTGGTTCCAGTAGGAGATCGCGCTGAACCGTTCGTAGCCCGGCTGCTTGAACAACTGCTGGGCGTCGGCGATCCACTGGGCCTTGCGGGTCGGGTTGGCCGGGTCCTCGACGGTGCCCCATTCGGCCACCACCAGGTGGGGGCCGGGATGGCTGGCGACGAACGTCATGAAGGGCCCGAGCAGGGTCGCCAGCGACCGCCAGGGATTGGCGAACGAGCCGTCCTTTCGCTGGCAGTAGATGTTGTAGACGTCGAGGGCGATGTCGTCGACCCAGTTGTCGCCCGGGTAGTAGTTGGGCGCGTACCGGGGGTCGGTCGGCGCCAGCAGAAAGCTTCTGGCGGCGACCGTCCAGGCCCAGGAGGCGTTGGTGACTCCCTCTGCTCTCATCACGGTGACGAACTTCTGCCAGGCGGCGACGTACTGGGACGAGGTGCCGGACGCCTGGGAGTTGGCCGTGTCAGGCTCGTGGTTGAACGACACGTAGATCGGCTTGCCGTAGCCCTTGATGGCCGCGGCCCAGCGCTGCATGGTGGCGTAGCGCGCGTCACCAGGCTTGGCATTGGCGATTTCTGCCCAGGGCACGTTGGTGCCGTTCTTGAGCCTTGCCTTGATCGACAGGAACAGACTGTGGCTGGTCGACCGCATCCACGTGACATTGGTGTCGGGGAAGGAGTCGTCCCAGGATCGGTAGACGCGCACGTAGGCCAGCGAGCGAGAGACGTTCGTCTCCATGGCCAGGGTGGACGCCTTGGTGGCGGCACCGGGGAAGGCCCCGAACACCATCGGGTTGGCCAGCGTGGCGGCCTGGCTGCTCACCGTTAGTCCGACCATTACCAGCAAGGCGGTGGCCGCGCCGAGCACCCGCTTCATCGTTGCTCAGCCATCGACGCCTCCCCTCAAGGTGTTCAGGATAGGCGCCGGGTCGTCGATGAACTGGCGATCCGCCGGATCCACCTGCGGAACGCCCCGGCTTACGTCACGCGGCCTCAGGGTCGGGACCATCGAACTGCATCACGCAACGAGGGGAGCCGGGCACGCCGGTCCGTCATGCTCCGCGACGGACCTCCCAGTCGATCCGCACGTCGGCCGTATCACTGCCATGTGCCTTCAACCAGCCACGAGCGTACGGACACCTCGGGACGAGCGTGAGGTCGTCGCGCACGGCTCTCTGGAGGGCGGCCCGCACCAGGCGGCCGCCGATCCCCTGACCACGAAACGACGGCGGCACCTCGGTATGGACAAGGACAAGCCGGTCCCCGACCTGTTGATAGGTGAGCTCGGCCACGTGGCCGTCGCTGGTGACCTCGAACCGCCGACGCCCGGTGTTGTCGATGACCTGGCCGGCGGAGAATTGCTCACTCGTCACGAGAGGCTCCTAGCTTCGAACCCGGCAGGTCGGCACAGACATCGTAGGACCGGGTCAGGCGGCGATCGCCGGTTCCACGGACGTCTCCAGCGCGAGCTTCAGCACCTGCCGCACGTCGCTGACGAGGTGAACGTTGAGCTTCCCGCGTACGGCTGCGGGCACGTCCTCGAGGTCGGGTTCGTTGCGCGCCGGGATGAGTACGTCGGTGATGCCCGCCCGGTGCGCGGCCAGGAGCTTCTGCTTGACCCCACCGATCGGGAGTACCCGACCGGTCAGCGACACCTCGCCAGTCATCGCGACGTCGGACCGGACCGGCCGCCCGGAGAGCAGCGACGCGAGCGCGGTCACCATGGTGACTCCCGCGCTCGGGCCGTCCTTGGGCACCGCACCCGCGGGGACGTGCACGTGCACCTCCCGCTCCTTGAGGTCCCCGACCGGCAGCTCCAGCTCGGCGCCGTGGGAGCGCAGGAACGACAGGGCGATCTGGGCGGACTCCTTCATGACGTCACCCAGCTGCCCGGTCAGGCGCAGCCCGGTCGCTCCCGTCTCGGGATCGGCCAGCGACGCCTCGATGAAGAGCACGTCTCCACCCATGCCGGTCACGGCCAGCCCGGTGGCCACACCGGGGAGTGCGGTCCGCTCGGCCGGCTCCGGCAGGTGCCGCGGACGCCCGAGGTACTCGGTGATCGCCGTGGCCTCGACCGTGACCGGGGCCGCAGCGCCGTCCTCAGGCAGCCGTGCCACCAGCTTGCGCAGCAGCCGGGCGATCTGGCGCTCCAGATCGCGGACACCTGCCTCATGCGTGTACTCCGCCGCCAGCCGGCGCAGTCCCTCATCGGTGATCTCGACCTCGTCCGAAGCGAGCCCGGCACGCTCGCGCTGATTCGGCAGCAGGTGCTCGCGGGCGATGACAACCTTCTCGTCCTCGGTGTATCCGTCCAGTCGAACGACCTCCATCCGGTCCAGCAGCGGCGCCGGGATGTTCTCCAGCACGTTGGCTGTCGCCAGGAACACCACATCAGACAGGTCGAGATCCACCTCGAGGTAGTGGTCGCGGAACGTGTGGTTCTGCGCGGGATCCAGCACCTCGAGCAGCGCTGCCGTCGGGTCACCGCGGAAGTCGCTCCCGACCTTGTCGATCTCGTCGAGCAGGACGACCGGGTTCATCGAGCCTGCCTCACGGATCGCCCGGACGATCCGGCCGGGCAGGGCACCGACGTACGTGCGCCGGTGACCGCGGATCTCGGCCTCGTCGCGCACCCCGCCGAGTGCCACCCGGACGAACTTCCGCCCCATCGCGCGGGCCACCGACTCGCCAAGTGACGTCTTGCCAACCCCCGGCGGGCCGACGAGTGCGAGCACGGCGCCGCTGCGCCGGCCACCCACGACCCCGAGGCCGCGGTCGGTGCGCCGCTTGCGCACGGCCAGGTGCTCGGTGATTCGCTCCTTGACGTCGTCGAGCCCGGAGTGGTCCGCGTCGAGGACTGCTCGGGCCGCAGCCAGGTCGTAGACGTCCTCGGTGCGGACGGCCCAGGGCATCTCGAGCACGGCGTCGAGCCAGGTACGGATCCAGCCGACCTCCGGGGACTGCTCAGGGGTGCGCTCGAGCTTGTCGACCTCGCGCAGTGCGGCGGTACGTACGGCGTCCGGGAGCTCTGCTTCCTCGACGCGGGTACGAAGGTCGTCGGTCTCATCGCCGTCGCCCTTGCCGTCCAGCTCGCGGAGCTCCTTGCGTACGGCAGCCAGCTGCTGACGCAGCAGAAACTCCCGCTGCTGGCGCTCCATCCCGTCCTGCACGTCCTTGCGGATCGTGTCGGCGACGTCGAGCTCGGCCAGGTGCTCGCGCGCCCAGCCGATGACGAGCTCCAGGCGGGCTACGACGTCGGGTGTCTCCAGCAGCAGCAGCTTCTTGTCATTGTCGAGGTACGACGCGTACCCGGCGGTGTCGGCGAGGGCCGACGGGTCGGTGAGGCGTTGCACGCCGTCGATGACCTGCCAGGCGCCCCGCTGCTGGAGGATCGACACGACAAGTCCTTTGTACTCTCCGGCCAGCTCGCGGGCCCGCTCGCCCAGCGAGGTGTCCTCGACCGGTGTCGCTTCCACCCAGAGGGCGCCGCCGTCTCCGGTGGTGCCGGCGCCGATGCGCGCCCGGGCTACGCCGCTGACTACCGCCACCGGCTCTCCGCCGGGAAGGCGGCCGACCTGATCGACCACCGCCACGGTGCCCACCGCGGCGTAGCGCCCCTGCAGCCGCGGCGCGAGCAGCAGCCGGCCTCGCTCGCCGCCGGTGCCGCGAGCGGCCTCGACGGCCACCCGCACCTCGGCCTCGCTGAGGTCGAGCGGCACGGCCATTCCCGGCAGGACGACCATGTCATCCAGGGGCAGCAGCGGGAGATTCTGTGTCGAGGTCGGCGTCGTCGTTGTCATGCGGGGCTCCTTCATGAGCGCGTCCGGTCCACACCGGCATACCTCACGTACAACGCTTACACGATTACAAGATTTCCTTGTTCGCTCAGGGCGGAGAGCATCCAGGGCCGACCGGCGAATCCGGGCAGATGTGCTATTGCCAGGTTGCGGACCAGGGTGGTAGCAAGACACCCAACACTGGTCGCGGTAGGAGGCCGCAGATGGGCACGCCGAAGGCAGCCACCCTGCGATCGTTGACGCGGCTGGCGCGAATCGTGGTAGCCGCTGGAGCGGTCCTCGCGGTGGTTGCCACCGCCGTTCCGGCGACCTCCGCCTCGTCCGCGCCGTCCCATCAGTCGCGGTTCCCGGGGACGAACGGCCGGCTCGCCTACTCCGGAGACGACGGCACCGACCACGAGATCTTCACCATCAATTCTGATGGCGGCGGCCGGCACCGGGTCACCGACAACGCGGCCGACAACAGCTTCCCGGCGTACTCCCCGAAGGCCAAGTGGATCGCCTACGAGGAATACGACGGCACGGACAATGAGATCTACCTCATCAAGGCCAACGGTGGCGGGCGGCGGCAGCTGACCGACAACTCGACCGACGACTACAACCCCGCCTGGTCCCCGAACGGGCAGCGGATCATCTACGGACATGACGACGGCAACGACTACGAGCTCTTCACGGTCAGGACCGACGGCGGCGGACGCCAGCAGCTGACCGACAACACCACCGACGACGATGACGCGGTTCTACTCACCGTCGGGCACGCAGATCGCCTTTGTCAGCGAGGACGCCACCGACAGCGACATCTACACGATGAACGCCAACGGCGGCGGCAGGCACGCGGTCACCGACAACACGTCCTTCGAGTACGGTCCCTCGTACTCGCCAGGTGGCAAGTGGCTGGTGTACTACCTCGGCGACGGCAACGACTACGAGCTGTACACGATCAAGGTCAACGGTGGCGGCAGGAACCAGCTCACCGACAACGACTTCAGCGACGATGAGCCGTCCTGGTCCCCGAACGGCAAGCGGATCGCCTACGACGCGTACGACGGGAACGACTACGAGATCTACACCATCAGGACCGATGGGGGCGGTCGGCGCCAGCTGACCGACAACGACACCAGCGACTACGACGTGGACTGGGGCGTAGGTCCATGACCCGACAGAAGGTGGGCACGATGAACAGAACGATGCGGCTGGCACGGATTACTGTCGCGGCTGGAGCGGTCCTCGCGGTGGTTGCCACCGCCGTTCCGGCGACCTCCGCCTCGTCCGCTCCGTCCCATCAGTCGCGGTTTCCGGGGACGAACGGCAGGCTCGCCTACTCCGGGGACGACGGCACCGACTACGAGATCTTCACCATCAACCCTGATGGCGGCGGCCGGCACCGGGTCACCGACAACACGGCCGACAACAGCTACCCGGCGTACTCCCCGAAGGCCAAGTGGATCGCCTACGAGGAATACGACGGCACCGACGATGAGATCTACCTCATCAAGGCCAACGGTGGCGGGCGGCGGCAGCTGACCGACAACTCGACCGACGACTACAACCCCGCCTGGTCCCCGAACGGCCAGCGGATCATCTACTCACATGACGACGGTACTGACTACGAGCTCTTCACGGTCAGGACCGACGGCGGCGGACGCCAGCAGCTGACCGACAACACCACCGTGGACGACTACGACGCGGTCTACTCACCGTCGGGCACGCAGATCGCCTTTATCGCCTCCGACGCCACCGACAGCGACATCTACACGATGAACGCCAACGGCGGCGGCAGGCACGCGGTCACCGACAACACCTCCGACGAGTACGGTCCCTCGTACTCGCCAGGGGGCAAGTGGCTGGTGTACTACCTCTACGACGGCAACGACTACGAGCTCTACACGATCAAGGTCAACGGTGGCGGCAGGAACCAGCTCACCGACAACGACTTCAGCGACGAGGAGCCGTCCTGGTCGCCGAACGGCAAGCGGATCGCCTACGACGCTGACGACGGCAACGACAACGAGATCTACACAATCAGCACTACCGGAGGCACTCGTCGTCAGGTCACCGACAACGACACCAACGACTACGACGTGGACTGGGGCGTCGCTCCATGACCCGACAGAAGGTGGGCACGATGAACAGAACGATGCGGCTGGCACGGATTACTGTCGCGGCTGGAGCGGTCCTCGCGGTGGTTGCCACCGCCGTTCCGGCGACCTCCGCCTCGTCCGCTCCGACCCATCAGTCGCGGTTTCCGGGGACGAACGGCAGGCTCGCCTACTCCGGGGACGACGGGACCGACAACGAGATCTTCACCATCAACCCTGATGGCGGCGGCCGGCACCGGGTCACCGACAACACGGCCGACGACTACTACCCGGCGTACTCCCCGAAGGCCAAGTGGATCGCCTACGAGGAATACGACGGCACGGATGATGAGATCTACCTCATCAAGGCCAACGGTGGCGGGCGGCGGCAGCTGACCGACAACTCGACCGACGACTACAACCCCGCCTGGTCCCCGAACGGGCAGCGGATCATCTACGGACATGACGACGGCAACGACTACGAGCTCTTCACGGTCAGGACCGACGGCGGCGGACGCCAGCAGCTGACCGACAACACGACCGACGACTACGACGCGGTCTACTCACCGTCGGGCACGCAGATCGCCTTCGTCGGCGCCGATGCCACCGACAGCGACATCTACACGATGAACGCCAACGGCGGCGGCAGGCACGCGGTCACCGACAACACGTCCTTCGAGTACGGTCCCTCGTACTCGCCAGGTGGCAAGTGGCTGGTGTACTACCTCGACGACGGCAACGACTACGAGCTGTACACGATCAAGGTCAACGGTGGCGGCAGGCACCAGCTCACCGACAACGACTTCGACGACGAGGAGCCGTCCTGGTCCCCGAACGGCAAGCGGATCGCCTACGACGCTGACGACGGGAACGACACCGAGATCTACACGATCAGCACTAGTGGCGGCACTCGTCGTCAGGTCACCGACAACGACACCTACGACTACGACGTTGACTGGGGCACAGGTCCCTGACCAAACCGCAGGTGAAGGTCGGTAGTCACTGTTTGTCGGGAATATTCGTCACCTGGTGGGATCCCGTGCCTACCGCTCGTGGCCGAACACCGCGGTCTATTGCCAACCTCGCTGGCCGGGTGGTAGCAAGGCACCCAACGATCCGTCGACGGGGCGCGAAGGTGGCCACAATGAACAGGTCGATGCGGCTCGCGCGCACGTGGCGATCGCGACGGCGGGAGCCTTTGCAGTCGTGGCCAGCGGGGCCCCCGCGACATCCGCTCCGTCCGCTGCCGTCCGGTTCCCCGGTACGGACGGCAGGATCGCCTACGCGGAGTCCGACGGCACCCAGTACGACCTCTACAGCATCAACCCCAACGGCGGCGGCAGGCAACAGATCACCAACGACACGTTGACCGACTTCTACCCCGCGTACTCCCCGAAGGCCAAGTGGATCGCCTTCGTGAAGGACGACGGCAACGACTACGAGATCTACCTGATCAAGGCCAACGGGGGCGGACAGCGACAGCTCACGGACAACACGACCGATGACTCCGATCCCGCGTGGTCCCCGAACGGCAAGCGGATCATCTACGACCACGAGGACGGCAACGACTCTGAGCTCGTCACGATCAAGACCGACGGCGGCGGCCGGCACCAGCTCACCGACAACACCGTCGACGACTACGACGCCGTCTATTCCCCCTTGGGTGGGCAGATCGCCTTCGCGGTGACCGACGCCACCGACTCCGACATCTACACGATGAACTCCAACGGCGGCGGTCGGCATGCGGTCACCGACAACACCAGCAGCGAGAGCACTCCGTCATACTCCCCGAAGGGCAAGTGGCTCGCGTTCGACGGCGACGACGGCACCGACTACGAGATCTACACGATCAAGGTCGGCGGTGGCATCCGGCACCAGGTCACCGACAACGCAACCGACGACGACTCGCCATCCTGGTCGCCCTCTGGCCTGCGGATCGCATACTACGGCGACGACGGCAACGACTTCGAGGTCTACACGATCAGGACCGACGGCGGCGGCCGGCACCAGCTCACCGACAACACGGTCAACGACTACGACGCCGAGTGGGGCGTCGGTCCCTGATCGTCGGTTACTGACCGCCGAAGGAGGGGGCTCAGTCCCGCACGGCGCCCGCAGCGAGTAACGGCTCGCCGATCGTCGCAACGATGCAGTCTCGGCCGCGGTCCTTGGCCTCGTACAGCCCCGTGTCCGCGCGCTGGACCAGGTCGTCGAGGCCGGCCCCGACGCCGGCCGCGCAGCCACCGCTGACCGTGACAGTGATGGTGCCGTTGCCGATGGCGAAGGGTTTCGCTGCGACCGCCGCGCGGATCTTCTCACCGACCTCGATCACCCCGGGCAGCCCGGTGTGCGGGAGGACAACCAGGAACTCCTCGCCGCCCCATCGCCCGGCGACGTCTCCGGCACGGAGGGCGCCTTCGACCCGCCGGGCGAACTCGCACAGCACGAGGTCGCCGGCCAGGTGCCCGTGCGTGTCGTTGACGTTCTTGAAGTGGTCGAGGTCGAGCAGCAACACGCCCAACGTGTGGTCGTGACGGCGAGCGGTGCTGACCTGCGAGCTCAGCTGCTCGTCGAGGTGCCGCCGGTTGAAGAGGCCGGTCAGCCGGTCGGTGCGACTGAGGGTGTCCAGCTCGTCGTTGCGACGGTGCAGCTCGTCCTGCAGCTTCTTCACCCGTGCGGCGGCTCCGACGCGAGCCACCAGCTCGGCAGGCTCGAACGGCTTGCTGAGGAAGTCGTTCGCGCCGCCGTGCAGTCCGCGCAGCACCTCGTCCATGCCGCTGTGGTTGGTGAGGAAGACAACCGGGATGTCCCTGAGTGTGTCCTGCGACTTCAGCCGCGCCAGGACGTCATGACCGTTGAGGCCGGGCATCTCGATATCCAGAAGGACGATGTCGGGCGGCGTCGCCAGGCAGTGTTCCAACGCCGACTCACCATCGGCGACCTCGGTGACCTCGTAGTCATGCTCCTCCAGCCAGCCGCGCACCACGGCTCGGATCACCATCGAGTCGTCCACGATCAGCACACGTGCCCCGCCGCTCATATTCCCGCCGCCACTGCTGTGGGGTCGGTCACCAGGACGAGCTGGCCGTCGATGTTGATGCTCCCACTGATGAGCTCCTGGTCCTGTCCCCGTGGGGCGGCTCTGATGTCTGCTTCGTCGACCCGACGGAGGCCCGTGACCCCCTCCACCAGCAGGCCGTACCGTACATCTCCGGTCTGCATGACGATGATGTGCTTACCGTCGGCGCCGAACGGCGACAGCACCGTCAGCGGAGGGTCTCCGGGCAGGAGCCCCGCCACGTTGGGACCCGGCGCGGGCAGGGCGATCATCCCGGCCGCCGAGCGCACGGCGCGGGTGTCCTCAACCGGCAGGCAGTACGCGGCGCCGCCGACGAGGAACTGGACCATCGTTCTCATCTGGGGGTCCTTTGTTTGGTATCGAGGAGTCGAAGAAGCTCTTGCGCCTTGTACCCCTCCAGGGCGACCTCGGCCCGCTCGGAGCCGACCTGGAGCGTCACGGCCCGGGCGACGCCGAACGCCCGCTGCGCTGCCGTTCCGTGGCCACCGGCCTCGAGGGCGAGTCCGAGGTGCAGCGGAGCGAGGGGGTCGTCGGGCGCCAGATAGACCCACTTGCGGAAGGCGACTACCGCGGCGGCATGGTCGCCCTCGGCAAGTGCGTCCTGGCCAGCCTCGACGATCAGCGCGGTCTCCGGGATCCAGGATGACAGGACGGGGGCCGGTTGGGGTCGCGGCCGCGGGAGCGCGGCACGCATGAGCGGGACACGCGAGGTCGGCCTGAGCTGCAAGAGCCGGCGGGGTGGCTCCTCCTGCCTTGTCGGTGCGGCGCCGGCGCGATCCCGGCGCCGGTGGGCGAACGAGTCCCCCAGCCGGACGGCCTGGAACCGGTCGGTGACCTGCCACAGTGACTCTGCCGATCCCAGGATCAGATAGGCGCCCGGGGCGAGTGCGCCGGCCAACCGGTCCAGGAAGGCCTTCGCGTGTTCGGGGGAGAAATAGATGAGCACGTTGCGGCAGAAGACGACCTGGCAGACGTCGACGTGGCCCGGCAGGTCGGTGATCAGGTTGTGCCGAAGCGTCGTCACTCGCGATCGCAACGACCGGTTGACCTCCCACGCATCACCGTCGCGGGTCAGGTGCCGGGCGATACGCGACGGCGAGAGGCCGGCGATCTCGCGGGTGCTGTATCGCGCGGAGGTCGTACGAGCCAGCGCCGTAGTGGACAGGTCGGTCGCCACGACGGAGCCCTGGATTCCCTGCTCCTCCAGAACCATCGCCAGGCTGTACGCCTCCTGGCCGTTGGCGCATCCGGCACTCCAGATCGTCACCGGTGGGTCGAGTCCGGGGAGGATGTCGTTCCCCAGCACCTCGAAGTGGTCCGGATGACGAAAGAACGCACTCTCCTGGACGGTGACGCGATTCACGAGACTCTGCAGCAGGTGATCGCTCCCGGGCAGCGTTCGGAGGTAGGCGTCAAGGTCCCCGCCGCAAACCGACACCTCATCGCGCAGACACCGGCGGAGCCGGCCTCGAAGCGTCGTCTCGGGTCGCAGCCCGATCTGCAGATCCAGCAGCTCGCTCAGGCGATCCACAGCCACCTCGATGGCGTCGTCGGCGATCATCGTGACTTCTCCCGGCTCGCCTGCGCGATCGCGCGAGCCAGCTCGGCCGGGGGCAGCATCTCGGTAACGGCCCCGAGGCGCTGAGCCGCCGCCGGCATGCCGAAAACGGCACAGGATGCCTCGTCCTGGGCAAGTGTCCGGCCGCCGCGCCGGTGGATGGCCAGCAGCCCCTTGGCGCCGTCGTCCCCCATGCCGGTCAGCAGCACGCCGATCGCCGCCGATCCCGCGTGCTCGGCGACCGATGTGAACAGCTCATCGGCTGAGGGGCGGTGGATCGTCGCCGGCTCTGGATCGAGCTCGAGTCGGCATCCGGAGCCCAGCCGCAGGTGGACGCCGCCCGGTGCCACGTACACGCGTCCCGAGCGTGGCACTTGATGGTGTTCGGCAAGTTCGACCGGAAGTGCTGAGACCCGCGACATCCACTCGATCAGCCCGGCGGTGAAGTCGACGTGCAGATGCTGCACCACCAGAACGGGGGCGGTGGTGCCGCCGAGTCCGGCCAGCAGGCTCGCCAGCGCGCTCGGGCCACCGGTCGACGCCGCGATGGCGACCATTCGCTGGACGGACTTCTTCCGCACGGCGGATGTGGCCTCGTCGATCCCCTGCTGGCTTCCCCGAGGATGCTTGACGACGTGGACCCCGCGCAGCAGACGCACGCTGCGGCGCAGCTGCGACTCCAGGTCGGGTGTCCACTGGGTGGGCGTCGGCAGGGCGTCGAGGGCTCCGGCGACGAGGGCCTCGACGACCGACGGCGATCGATTGTCGTCGATGTTGCGTGATAGGACCAGGATCGGGGTCGGTACGTTCGCCATGATCTGCTCGATGGCGTGCCGGCCCCCACCGGCCGGCAGGTAGAGGTCGATGGTGACGATGTCGGGTCTCGCGTCAAGGACGCGCTCGATCGCGTCGTTGCTCGACGTGGCCTGCCCAACCACGCTGATGTCGCCCTCGGCCTGCAGGATGCGGACCACGTTGTCCCGTGCGGCCGTCGAGTCCTCGACGACGACGGCGCGGATCGGCTTTCCGGTTCCGTTGGCGCTCATCGCCGGCCGCCGAGGAGACTGTCGACGGCGCGTCAGCAGGGCGCCCTCGTCGAAGCCGCTCTTGACGATGTAGCCGTCGGCGCCGACGTCGAGCCCTCGTTGCCGATCGGCGTCGCTTGAGCGGGAGCTGAGGATCAGCACGGGAATGTTGGCCAGGCCCGAGTCCGACCGGATCGCCTCGGTCAGGGCGAACCCGTCCATGTTCGGCATCTCGACGTCGGTCAGCACCAGGTCGCTGTGCTCCTCGCCGAGCAGGACCAGGGCCTGCACGCCGTCGGCAGCCACCCGCACCGAGAAGTCCGCGCGCTCGAGGATGTTGCGCTGCAGCTCTCGTACGGTCAGGGCGTCGTCGACGACCAGGATCCGGCGCTGCGGCCGCTCGGCCAGGCCCGGGGTGCGGACGGCGCCCAGCCGGGGTCGCGACTGCCGGGCACGGTGGATCAGGCCAGGTGGGTCGAGCACCAGCAGGACCGAGCCGTCTGGTTCCACGCTCGCGCCGGCGACCGCGGGGACGTTGGGCAGGGCGGGGCTCAGCCCCTTGAGCACGACGTCACGCTGACCGAGCAGCCGGTCGATCTTGAAAGCGTGCCGGCGCGTCGGAGTCGGCTACCACGACGATGGGACCGTCCGAGCCCTCGCTGGGGGAGCCCCCGAGCACCTCCGACAGCACGGACACCGGTACCGCCTGCCTGTCCACCCACACCACTGCACGCCCCTCGGCGTGGGCGTTGCTCGAGGCGACGTCTGCCTGGGATCGCACGACCCGGTGGAACGGCAGCGCGTACCGGGACCCACCCGCCTCGACGAGGAGGCAGCGCAGCACAGCCAGTGTGATGGGAACGATGAGCCGGAACTCCGCACCGACGCCCGGCTGCGAGCGGACCTCGATCCGTCCTCGCGCGGCCTCGACGTTGGCCCGGACCACATCGAGACCCACGCCACGGCCGGAGACGTCGGTGACGAACGCTCGCCGTGGAGAGACCCGAGCGGAGGGTCAGCGCGACGACGTCCTCATCGCTGAGACCGTCGGTGCCGATACCGTGCCGGGCGGCTTCCTCGCGTACCCGGTCGAGGTCGACACCGCGCCCGTCGTCGGTGACCGCGATGATCACCTCCGACCCCAGTTGCATGGCATGCAGCCGGATCGTGGCCTGGCGCCGGCTTGCCGGCGGCCTTGCGCTCCTGCGGTGTTTCGATGCCGTGGTCGACGGCATTGCGGACAAGGTGCAGCAGCGAGTCGGAGAGCCGATGCAGCACGCCGCGGTCCAGCTCGGTGTCGGTGCCTCTGGCGTCCCAGCGGATGTCCTTGCCCTGGCTGCGGGCCAGGTCGCGGATGGTTCGCTGGAGCACGTCGGTGATCGTCGCCACGGCGACCATCTGCGTCCGCATCGCGCGGTCCTGCAGGTCGTTGAGGGAACGCGAGAGCTCGTTGAACTCCGCGATCGAGGCGGGGTCCGTCCCGAACCGGTCACTGAGCATTCGCCCGACCCGAAGGTGGGCCGACGCCGACTCGCTGACGAGGCGACTGAGCTCGTCCAGGCGCTCCAGGGGGACCATGACGACGCCGCCGCCGCTTTCGGAGTCGGGACGAGGGCGCGGCAGCAGTCCCGAACCCTTCGGCTTGGCCGGCGCTGCTGTGGGTTGCCGAGCCGGCCCGGCCGACGCGGGGACGCCGTTGCCGCCGGGTGGCGAGCGCTTCTCCACGGGGGGTTTCCCGTTTGCGCCGTTCGGCGCTCCGGCGATCTGCGAGGTCATCGCGGTGCCGATGCCGGGCACGCTGACCACTGTCGCGATCAGCGCGGTGAGTCCATCCACGCCGGCCAACAGCGTGTCGATCAGCTCAGGAGTCGCCGAGCTCCGGCCCGCCCGCAGGTCCTCCACCAGCTCCTCGAGCTCGTGGGCGAGATGGCTGACCTCGGTGAGACCGGCGACCGCCGATGAGCCCTTGATGGTGTGCAGCTCGCGAAAGATCGAGTCGACGAGGAGCTCGTCACTGCCTGCCTGCTCCAAGGAGAGAAGGAGCTTGCCGAGGCTCTGACAGCCGCACCTCCGCCTCCTGCGCGAACAGGGCGCGAATCTCGTTCGCCGCTCGAGGAGGGCCATCAGTCGTGCCGGACGAGGTGCTGCGGCTCGAGTTTCGTCGTCGTCCAGTAGGTCAAGCGCCGGGATCGTAGTGGAGTCGAGCACAGCCTCGACGTCGAGCAGTACCGCCACCTGTCTGGCCGACCCGGTAGTTGCCGGCGGCACGCCGAGCTCGGATGGACCCAGGAACTCGTCGAGTACAACCCGTCGCGGAAACGCGGTGGCACTGACGCCGACCGGGCCGAGGTGCGTGTGCAGGACCACCGCGAAGCTGGCTGCCGCGCTGTGCCGCACGCCGAGCAGTGATGAGGTGTCCAGAGCGGGACGATCTCGCCGCGCAGGTTGAACAGGCCCAGGACCGTCGACGGCGCGGTGACGAGCGTTGTGAGCGGTGGCGCCGCCAGCACCTCTCGACCCAGCCGATGGGAACGGCGTAGAGGTCGTCGCCGACGGGAACGAGTATCACGTCCATGACGGTCAGCCGTGTCCGTTGCTGGTGGCGTCGACGCCGTTGCTCGTGCCGTTGACGCCGTTCGCGGCTGTCGCCGTCTTGGCGCTGCTTTCGAGGTTGCCGGCGAGGTCGGCGAGGTTGCCGGCGGCGGAGGCGATCTGGTCGGCGGTGGCGGAGACCTGGCGGCTGGAGTCGGTGAGCTGTTCCATGGTCTCGACGACCTGGGAGGTGGCGCTGCGTTGTTGTTGGGTGGTCATCCGTACCTGGGCGTTGGCGTCGGTGACGGCTTCGAGCAGCATCAGGCCGCGTTGCATCTGTTTGGCGCCCTTCTCCATCGCCATCACGGTGGCGTTGGTCTCGCCTTGGACGGCTCGGATGATGGTGTTGATCTCGCCGGCTGAGGTCTTCGACCGTTCGGCGAGGCGGCGTACCTCGTCGGCGACGACGGCGAACCCGAGGCCGTTCTCGCCGGCGCGGGCGGCTTCGATGGCGGCGTTGAGGGCCAGCAGGTTGGTCTGGTCGGCGATCTCGTTGATCAGGTCGAGCAGCGCGTCGATGTCGTTGACCTTGTGGGCCAGGGCGAGGGTTCGTTCGCTGGACAGGGCGATGTCGGCCTCGGCCTGCTCGAGGTTGTCCTTGGTCTCGGCGGTCTGGGTGGCCACCTCGTCGACGGTGTCGGCGATGGCTGCGGAGGCGCGGGCGAGCTCCTCGGTGGTCGAGGTGGCCTGGGTGACCGCGGCGCTCTGCTGGGTGGTGGTCGCCGCCAGCTCCTCCGACGACGCCGACAACTCCGCCGCCGCGGAATTGACCTCCACCCCGGCGGTCGTGACCTGTTCGACGAGGCGCTGCGACGTGTCCAGCATGGCGTTGAACGACTCGCCGAGGATCGACGAGCTCGCTCGATCCCTCCGGCTCGACCCGGACCGCCAGGTCGCCGCCTGCGGCCTGCCGCGCGGCCTCCGTCAACCGGCGGATCGGCCGGGTCGTCCGCGCGGCCAGGACGATCGACGACCGCGATGGCGAGGAGGGTGCCGAGGGCGACGATGAGGATGGCGCGGTTGCGTTGGTGTGCGACGGGGGCGAGGACGATGGTCGGCGGGGGTCTTGGACCGAGGATCGACCCAGCCGAGGTCGTCGATGACGGTCGTAGCCGCCGATGATGTCGTGGCCGTGCTCGTCGGTGAACCGGGTGGCGCCGGGTTCTCCGGTCTCGGCGGCCTGACTGCTGGATCGCGGTGTTGTCGATGGTGCTTCTCAGTGACGCCGGCGGCGAGCAGGGCGGCGTCGCTGGTGACGTCGCCCATGTCGGTGTCGTAGAGCAGGGCGCCGGCGGCTGTCGACGGCGATCACCTCGCTGCCCTTGTCGAGCTCGGGGTTCAGCAGGTCGGCCAGCTCGGCGAAGCTCAGGTTCCGCGGCCACGACTCCTTCGGGTCGTCCGTCGCGCGTCGAGACGGGGCTCGGCCATGACCCACTGCGATCTGGTCGTCGCGTGGACCAGCGAGGTCAGTGCGGGCTTGCCGGAGCTGGCGGTCGCGGAACCAGTCCTGGCCGCGGGCCGGCGAAGCTGGTGCCCGGTCGGCTGGAGGCCAGCACCTTTCCGTGCAGGTCGAGCGATCTGCGATGAGCTCGTAGTCCTGGGCTGACCGCTGGACACCGGTCAGCAGCGTGGCCAGCCGCGGGGCTGTCCAGCCGGCCGGACGCCTCGGTGGCGATCAGCCGTCGAGCTGCTCGCGCCGTTCGGAGAGCCAGTCCTCCAGGTGCAGGGTCACCGCCCGGGCGACGTTGCTCACCCGGTCCTGGGCCGCCGTCGTCAGGCTCGACGACGACGCACGGCGTCAGCAGCCACGCCAGCACCACCATCAACGGCACCGACACCACCAACATCGCCGCCACCAGGCGCACGCCGAATCGGCGCCGCAGGCGCCACCAGCCGGAGAGCATGGCTTCGGCCATCCAGTACCTGCCCCTGGCTGCCGTGGCGTTGCTTTCGAGGTTGCCGGCGAGGTCGGCGAGGTTGCCGGCGGCGGAGGCGATCTGGTCGGCGGTGGCGGAGACTTGGCGGCTGGAGTCGGTGAGTTGTTCCATGGTTTCGACGACTTGTGAGGTGGCGCTGCGTTGTTGTTGGGTGGTCATCCGTACTTGGGCGTTGGCGTCGGTGACGGCTTCGAGGAGCATCAGGCCGCGTTGCATCTGTTTGGCGCCTTTTTCCATCGCCATCACGGTGGCGTTGGTTTCGCCTTGGACGGCTCGGATGATGGTGTTGATTTCGCCGGCTGAGGTTTTCGACCGTTCGGCGAGGCGGCGTACTTCGTCGGCGACGACGGCGAACCCGAGGCCGTTCTCGCCGGCGCGGGCGGCTTCGATGGCGGCGTTGAGGGCCAGCAGGTTGGTCTGGTCGGCGATCTCGTTGATCAGGTCGAGCAGCGCGTCGATGTCGTTGACCTTGTGGGCCAGGGCGAGGGTTCGTTCGCTGGACAGGGTGATGTCGGCCTCGGCCTGTTCGAGGTTGTCTTTGGTCTCGGCGGTCTGGCTGGCGACGTCGTCGACGGTGTCGGCGATGGCTGCGGAGGCGCGGGCGAGCTCCTCGGTGGTCGAGGTGGCCTGGGTGACCGCGGCGCTCTGCTGGGTGGTGGTCGCCGCCAGTTCGTCCGACGACGCCGACAACTCCGCCGCCGCGGAATTGACGTCCACTCCCGATGCACTCGTCTCGTCGGCCATCGCCCGCAGCTTCCTCGCCTCTCGGGTGCCGAACGTCAGGGCGGCGGCTATGGCGAGGAGGCTGCCGAGAATGACGATGAGAATCGCGCGGTTGCGTTGGTGCGCGACGGGGGCGAGGACGGTGGTGGCGGCATCTTGGGCGACGATCGTCCAGTCGAGGTCGTCGACGACGTCGTAGCCGCCGATGACGTCATGCCCGTGTGCGTCGGTGAATCTCGTCGCGCCGAAGTCTCCTGTCTCGGTGGCCGCGCGGGTCGCGGCGTTGTCGATGGTGCTTCCCAGCGATCCGGCGGCCAGTAGGGCCTTGGGGGTGCTGATGGGTCCCATGGCGGTGTCGTAGAGGAGTCGATGCTGGGAGTCGACGGCGACGACTTCGGTGCCCTTGTCGAGCTCGGGGTTGAGCAGGTCGGCGAGCACCGCGGAGTTCAGGTCCGCCGCGACGACTCCGTCGGGTCGGCCGTCAGGCCCGAGGATGGGCTCGGCCATCACCCATTGGATCCGGTCTCCGCGGGCGACCATCGAGGTGAGGGCCGGCTTGCCGGAGCTGGCGGCCCTGAACCAACCCTGGCTCGCGGCTCCGAGGCTGAAGCCGGGTCGGCTGGTGGCCACGACGTTTCCTCGCAGGTCGAGGATCTGCACGGCCACGAAGTCCTGGGCTGCCGCCTGGACACCGGTCAACAGCCTGGCGACCGCGGGGTCATCCAGCCGGCCGGATGCCTCGGTGGCGACCAGCGTCACCTGCTCGCGCCGTTCGGAGACCCAGTCCTCCAGGTGCAGGGTCACCGCCCGCGCCACGTTGCCGCCGCGGTCCTGGGCCGCCGAGGTGAGACTCGACGTCGCCGCGGTTGTCAGCAGCCACGCCAGCCCGATCATCAGCGGCACCGACACCAGCAGCATCGCCGCGACCAGGCGATAGCGATAGCGCACACCCCGTCGTATGAGGTTTGATGCCTTGCTCACCGAGAGACTCCTTTGTGCGTTGCGCCGCAGCGCCTAGCCCTCTCCCGAATGGGCGGGCCGTCCCTCGGCGGCCGAACAGACAAAGGGTGTGTTACTTAGAGTGACGTATCGTGTGCTCAAAGTCAAGATTATCGGGTTCGTCCGGCCACTCGTCGTCCCAGGGCGGGAGAGCGGATGAGCGCGTCAGCCGTGAGTGTCCGAGGAACTGTCCCCGACGTTCCGGCGCTCCGAACTCGGTCGGGGCGCAGTGGCCACTTGAACGGCCGGTTCGTGGTGGATGTCGCGTTTGTGTTGACGAAGATCCTCCACACATCGCCGTCCGAACCATCGTTGGCGTCATGTCAGTGTCTGAGAGGCCGGTGGCTGATCCGTTCAGCCGCGCTCCCGGCGCAAGTGCCGGCCGTGGCGGACGGTGCCGGCCCCTGGCAGGCGACCGGCGTCTGATGTGCAGCGTGGGAGGTGACCAGCTGCGCGGCACCACCGTGGAGCGTGACCAGCGTGGTAGGTGACGAGCGACCACCCGGCTTTGAGTAACCTACTGTCCGATGACGACCGAACCGCGAGCCGCCGGCGCAGCTCACGTTTCGCTGTCCTCTTCCGCGGTCCCGAGAGCAAGAGACGCAGCGTGCTGCGGGTAGCCATCATCGGTTCCGGGCCCGCTGGTATCTACGCAGCGGAGGCGCTGACCCGGCATGGGGATGTTGCCATAGACGTACTCGACCGGTTGCCCTGCCCGTTCGGCCTGGTCCGCTACGGCGTCGCCCCCGACCACCCGAAGATCCGGTCCATCAGCGCGGCACTGAGCAGCGTCCTCGAGGATCCCGAAGTGCGCTTTCTGGGCAATGTCGACGTCGGTACCGACGTCAGCCTGGAGGAGCTGCACGACTACTACGACGCCATCCTGGTCGCGAGCGGAGCCGCCGTCGACCGCCGGCTAGGCGTGCCGGGTGAGGATCTGCCGGGCAGCTTCTCGGCCACCGAGTTCGTCGCCTGGTACAACGGTCATCCCGACGCCGCGCTCGATGCGTTCACTCTCGATGCGACGAGCGTCGCCGTCGTCGGAGTGGGCAACGTCGCCGTCAACGTGGTCCGGCTGCTGGCGAAGACCGCGGACGACCTGCGGTCAACGGATATCCCTGATCACGTTCTCGCGGTACTCGACAGCAGCCGCGTCACCGACATCCACATGATCGGTCGGCGAGGGCCGGCTCAGGCGAAGTTCACGACCAAGGAGCTTCGCGAGCTCGGTGAGATCGCCAACGCGGACGTACTGGTCGACCCGGCCGAGCTCGAGCTCGACGAAGCGAGCGAACAGCTGCTGGCCACCACCCCGGCGGCACGCCGCAACGTCGAGGTTCTGCGCGGCTGGGCGGCGCGCCAGCCCAGTGGTCGGCCGCGCCGGCTGCATGTGCGCTTCTGGCAGCGACCGGTGGAAGTGCTCGGCGACCCACTGGTGACCGGTGTCCGGCTGGAGCAGACCGGGCTGGTCGAAGGCCAGGTCGTCGGCACCGGCACCCTCTCGACCGTCGACGCCCAGATGGTTCTGCGTTCTGTCGGCTACCGGGGTCTGCCGATGCCGGCGGTACCGTTCGACGACAGCAGTGGGATCGTCCCGAACGCCGCCGGTAGGGTACTGCTCGACGACGAACCGGTCAGCGGTCTCTACGTCGCGGGCTGGATCAAGCGCGGACCAACCGGGGTGATCGGAACCAACAAGCACGACGCACGCGAGACCGTGGCTGCCATCCTCGAAGACGCGCCGTTGCTCCCGCCGGCGCCGATCCGGGATCCCGACGGGCTGCCCAGCCTGCTTGCCCAGCGTGGCGTGACGGCGGTCAGCTGGGAGGGCTGGCGGGCCATCGAGCTGGCCGAGAGCCAGCTGGGACAAGCCCGGGGTAGCGCACGCGCGAGGATCACCGAGCGCGCAGCACTGCTCGCCGCGGCGCTGGGCGCCAACGCACCGCGTAGCTAGCCGGGGCACCGCCTCGGGTCCATAGGCTGATTTGCACGCAGAGCAACCGGATTTGATAACCACGAGTAGTTTAGTACGCTCAGGCCCCTTGAGCTCTGCTTACTCGCTGCTTATCGACTACTCTAAGTAATTAGACGCAGCGATTAGCCGAACGTGGCACGGGTGCGCCTGCCTCGGCCCTCAACATGGAGCTAGACGGTTCGGCCACGAACCACTTTTTTCGGGAGTATGCGTGTCATCCAACTCTTTGCGCGTCGGATCCATGCGGCGTCGTACCCGCCTTGTCGCCGGCGGGACAGCCCTCGTCACCGCCGCGTTCGTCGCCAGTGTCGCGCTACCCGCGCACGGCGCCGAGCCGACCCACGCCAGCGTCGTATCCATTGACCCGAGCAACGTCACCCCGAACGTGAACCAGGGGAAGGTCGAGTCGATGGTCCAGATCGGCAGCCGGATCATCGCCGTAGGCAAGTTCACTTCGGTGACCGCGCCCGCCTCGGCCGGCGGCGCGACGTTCACCCGCAACAGCATCTTCGCGTTCGATGCGGCGACTGGCGCGATCGACACTGCCTTCGCGCCCAACGTCGGCACGGCGGAGGTCAGCGAGGTGGTCGACGCCGGTGACGGCACGGTCTTCATCGGAGGCCTGTTCAGCAAGGTCAACGGTGTAGCGAGAACCGGAAAGGTCGCGCGCATCAACGCGACCACCGGCGCCGTGGTGACGACGTTCAAGTCCCCGGCCCTGAACGGCGGCCTCTCCGACATGCAGCTGGTCAACTCCAAGCTGTACATCAGTGGGGGCTTCACCACCGTGGCAAAACAGCCTCACACCCTTCTCGCCGCACTCAACCCGCTCACCGGAGCAGACACCAACACACTCGACGTGAGCTTCACCGACACGTGGAACGGCGGGACCCTCGGCATCAAGCACTTCGACATCAGCGACAACGGCTCGGCGTTGGTCGCGGTCGGCAACTTCAGGACCGTCAACGGTGAGAGTCGGCCGCAGATCGTGAAACTCGACCTCACCGGCCCGACGGCGACCTTGAGCCCCTGGGCCACACAGCGCTACACCACCAACTGCGCCTCCGTCTTCGACACCTACCTACGCGATGTTGACATCGCCCCCTCGGGCACCTACATGGCCGTCGTCGCCACCGGTGCGCAGGCCGGCGGCGTCGGTTCCGGAACGCTCTGCGATACCGCGTCGCGCTGGGAGCTCGGCCCGACCAACGAGTCGGCAGGGCAGAACCCCAGCTGGGTCGACTACAGCGGTGGCGACACGTTCACGCAGGTCAAGGTAACCGGCCCGATCATCTACGTCGGCGGGCACTTCCGGTGGATGAACAACCCCTTCAACGCCGACTCAGCCGGACAGGGTGCGGTGGGCCGGCAGGGCCTGGCGGCGCTCGACCCACGCAACGGGCTTCCGACCACCTGGAATCCTGGTCGTGACCGAGGGGTGGGCGTCTGGGAGTTCCTGCCGACGACCGCCGGCCTCTGGGTCGGCCACGACACCAACCACACCGGCGGCGAGATCCGCAAGCGGATCGCGTTCTTCCCGCTCACCGGCGGGTTCACCATGCCCGCCGAGAACACCGGGTCACTGCCCGGAGACGTGTACCTGCTGGGCCAGGCAGGCAACGGTGTCATCGACCGCGACTACGACGGCATTACTGCCACGGACCAGCCGGCTGCCGATGGCGGACAGACGTGGAGCAGCGCCCGGGGGGCCGTGATGATCGACAACACCCTCTACACGGGATGGTCGGACGGCACGCTCAAGGCCCGGACGTACAACGGCACCACCTTCGGTCCGGCTGCGAATGTCAACCTTTACGGCCTGACCGACTTCGGCAACGAGATTCCCAACCTCACCGGGGTGTTCTACGACAAGTCGGCCGGTCGGCTCTACTACTCGCTGTCCGGACAGTCGCAGCTCTACTACCGGTACTTCACCCCGCAGAGCCAGATCGTCGGGGCAGTCCGTTTCAACGGCCCAGCGAACGGCAACGGCATCGACTTCGGCGGCACGTCAGGGATGTTCCTCACCGGCGGCAACCTCTACGTCGGGTCCAGCGTCACCGGTCACCTCAACGAGGTCCAGTGGAGCAACGGGACCATCTCCGGGTCGGCTGCCGATGTGAGCGGCGGCAAGGACTGGCGCGCGAAGGGCATGTTCCTCTACGCCGGCTGAGCGCCCCGGGTAACCACTCACGATAAACCCAGTCGAACGCCGGGTAGTGCCTCAGTCCGACGCCGTACCCGGCGTTCGTCGTCGAGGCGACCACCAGTGCCGTCAGCGACGCACAGTGAGCGCGCGTAGCGATTGCCGCTGTTTCACCTCGATCAGTCCTTGCCCTTGCAAGACTTGCGCCAAGGCAAGGCACACGAGACTCGGCACTTGCCCAGCGGGGCTCCAACCCAGGCGTCTGTCATCGGGGTATGGGAGGGGCTCCCACCAGCGGGACAGCGTGGCGAGCATTCGCCGGCCGGGCTCTGGGGGAGGGCGCTATGCCTGCCTATTGGTTCAGCCTTACCAGCATCTATCCCGGACAGACCGTCGAGCAGGTCGTCACCCGGTTGTGTCCGTTGGGCATCACGCTGCACGCGCCCACGGAGCAGCCGTACTACTACCAGGACGAACTCGGTGTCGTTCTCAAGTGCATCGGCGAGATCACCGTGGATGTCGGCGACGGCATCGACGCTTGGCCACACGAACGGCTGCCCGAGCGGCACGTGCGGACGTTGCTCAGTGCCGCACAGGAGGCCTTCGTCCACCCGCCGACTCAGGAGCACCGCTGGGAACACCGACGTGGTGCGAACGATGACAACTTCTGGTCCTGTGAGGTGATGGTCGCCGACTGCGACGAGCCGGCGTCGATGGACAGGCTGATCGCGCGCGACCACCACGTCAAGGCCGACCGGATCTAGCCCGGTGGATCTGGGGACGAGCCTTCCTGCCTGACGAAGCTATCGCCCCGGCCACCACGCCCCACCACCTCACCGACGACGAGATCCGCATCCTCGAGGAGCCCTACGCACCCGATCACCCCACCGCCACCTGACGGCACTGGGCGTCGACGTACCGGTCCGTCGTAGGGTCGGCGCCATGTTGTGTCCCGGAACCGATCGCACGGATTGGAAGGGGGATGGGGAAACCTGGCCGCTCTGCGGTCCGACCCTTGACTACCCATGAGCGATGCATCGGACGACCGAGCCCCGCACGGTCGCGAGCAGCCCTGGTCCCATGACACTCGCGAGCACGGCCGGGTCGTGGTCGTGACCGACAACCCGATCGGACGCGCGGTGGTCGAGATCGCACGGGTCGTGGGACGTCGTGCGACCTTGCTGGCGGACGAGGATGTCGAACAGTCGCCGATGGAGTGGCTCACCGGGCACCCGCTCGACGGACGGGACGCGCTCGTGCTGTGCGACCACGACACCCCAGGGATGGATGAGCTGCTCAGGCATGCCTTGCACGGGCGGGCCGGGTACGTCGCCATGATGGGCAGTCGACGCCGGGCCGAGAAAGTGTTCTCGTCTCTGGCTGAGTCCCTGCCGGATGAGACGTTGGCCCGGTTGCACGTGCCGGCGGGTCTCAACATCGGTGGCAAGGCGCCCGGAGAGATCGCACTGTCAGTGGTCGCCGAGATCGTCGCGGTGTCGTACGGCCGCGACGGCGGTCCAATGAAAGCAACGTAGGCAGCCCGGGCTGACCACGTTTACGAAATGGGAGCCCTGCTCAGTGACCCGGTTTCGCCGGCGGCTGCGGGACCCGCTCAAGGCTGCTAACTTTGTTACTAAGAGTAGTCAGTTACCACCTGTGCGTAATATGTCGTCGGAGTTCACCACCGAGACCACGTGATCGTACGAGGCGGTGTCTCAGCAGTGGACCGAGGACAGTCAATGAATCCGATCGAGATTGCAACATGCACGATGTCGGCAGCCCACCGGCGAGACCACCGGCATGCCATCGGTGCAGGCTCATGCCACCCGCACGCGATAGAGGTGATCCACTTGGGAACTCGCGCCGTCGCTGTGTGCCACGACTGCGGAGCGGATTCCGGCTTCGTCCCGGCGCGAGACGCAATGCGCCTGGCCACGGAGCACCAACAGGAGACTCGTTCGGCCAATGTGATGCTGCGGCACGTCGCTGCGGCATGACCCACTTAATGCCCTGAACCAGCGCGGCAAACACTGACTGTCCGCTCAGGAAGTTGTGGTCAATCGTTGCGGCACACTGATGCGTGTACCGATTGCGGTCTTGGATCCCTGCCTACTCGACAGGCTCTCTAGCGGCGACGGTGGTGCAGTCACTGCCAACGGCGTTTCATCAATGGGCCGGCCGGGACATGATCCCTATCCGGCAGGAGATCGTCCGGAATGCGCTGTACGGTGCCGGGCATGACTGAGATCGGAACCGATTGGAGGGTGGTCGATGGCGTTGCGACGGCATGGTTCGACGCGCCTTCGCTGATCGAGGGGGCTGCGCTGGCCGGGCGCGTCGTGGATCTGTCGGCCGAGATCGTGGTCGACCTGCGTGCGACAGGCATGCGGGTGCGCCTCGACTCAGACGAGCACGCCTATGCGGTGTCGGCGGCCGCGCGGGATCTCGGGCTGGCCGCGAACCCTTCCGTGCTGCAGCACCTGAGCGTCGTGTTCGAGTCCGCGAACCCGCCTGTGGTAAGGCGGTTCTGGCAGCGCGTGCTCAACTACGCGCCTGGGGAGGACGGCGGTTTGGCGGATCCGTTGCGGCGCGACCCCGCGATACGGATCCGGCCGTCGACCGAGCCGCGGCCGTTGCGAAACCGCATCCACCTCGACGTGGTGCGGCCGGCCGCGGCGGTCGAGCAGGCGAGTCTTGGTGAGGCGTCCGGACCGTTCGGGGTCTGCCACACCGACCCCGACGGCAACGAGGTCGACCTGGTGCCGGGCGATCCGCTCGGCGAGAGGATCGGGACAGCCGACTGGCAGGCGGTGTTCAGCGCGATGGCCTGCTACCGCACCACCTCGCCGACGCAGCAGCGTGACCTGGCCGACGCAGCAGCGGCGCTGGCCGACGACACTGGCTTCCCGCTGCTGGTCGACCTGCGCCCCGGGCTCGTGATCATCGACAGCGGTAAGGACCAGTGGGAGGACGACGCCCATGGCCTCGAGCTCGACTTCACCGACCTCGCCGGAAACCTTCAGACCGCTGCCCGCGAACTCGGGGCAACTGCGGATCCGGGGCTGCCGCGCTTCGCTCAGCTCTTCCTCGACGCCGCCGACGTCGCCGCGGTCCGCGCGTTCTGGGTCGCCGCACTCGGATACACCCACGACCGGCGAGCCGGGGTCAGCGACATCCACGATCCGCGGCGGCTGAACCCGGTGCTGGTGTTCCAGGAGCTCGACGGTTCGGAGACGGAGCGGCGGCGGCAGCGCAACCGCATTCACTTCGAGCTCGCTGTGCCGTCGGATCTCGCGGCGACGCGCCTCGCCACGACCGTCGCAGCCGGTGGCCGGCTCCTTGACGAGTCGGAGGATCGCTGGCGGGTCGCCGACCCCGAAGGCAACGAAATGGTGATCGTCAGTGGGGCATGAGCTCGCGTTCGGCTGAGCTCCACGCTTGGGCTGTCGGGGCCGTTACCGGGCAAAGGAGGCTAGTCCGAGCACACCGCGCGCAGAGCCACGCCACCAGCGCCGTCGTACACGGCAACGAACTCTTGTAGAGGCGGACCCCGCGGGCATGGGTCTAGGAAGCTGGCTCACGATCGCCTGATCGCTGGACCGAGCACTTGCAGTTCTGCAGCGACGATCCGCTACGGCGCAAGCGGATTCCTGCTCAAGGACACCACACCGGACCACCTGCAAGCCGCGATCCGGACCGTCCATGCCGGAAACGCGGTGCTAGCGCCGAACGACCTGCAGCGATTGCTCGAAGGCGAATTCAAATCGCGCCTGCCGGTCCCGACGGCGTATGAATCGCTGACCGAGAAGGAGATTGAAGTGCTGAAACTTCTGGCCCGGGGCATGAGCAACACCGAGATCGCCAAGCAGCTCTACATCAGCGAGTCGACCGTCAAGACACACGTCGGCAGCATGCTGCGCAAGCTTGGCCTCAGAGACCGCGTACAAATCGTGGTGTTCGCCTACCAGCACGGCATCCATGCCTAGTCCACCGTGAGTCGTGCTGGCCGGCACCAGCTCGTTGTCCGGCGTGCCTGGCAGCTTAATCCCCGAACGAAACGACTCCGACTCGAGCACGTCGAGCACAGTCATCTCTACCGTCTCCCGCGATCCCCACCCCCATCGCGGCGAACCGTACTCATCTGGCCGATGAGCGGACGTACCCGGATAGAGTCCACACCTCGGATTAAGTCGCACTGGGAGAGACTGATGACGCCATCCGCCACCGACGGCGTGACCTTCCAAACCACTCTGACTGCGAGTGGCAACAACACAGGCATCGTGGTCCCAGATGACGTCATCGAGCATCTGGGACGGGGAAAGCGGCCCTCCGTGCTGGTAACTGTGAACGGCTACGACTACCGCAGCACCGTCGCGGTCATGGGCGGTCGATACCTGATCGGCCTGAGCGCCGCCGTCCGCGCTGCCACCGGGCTGACGGGCGGTGACGCGATCACGGTGACGTTGAGGATTGCGGATACGCCTCGGGACGTGGCGATACCGGCCGATTTCGCGGCCGCCATGGAGGGACACGAAGGGACTCGTCAGTTCTTCGACGCATTGTCCAACAGTTTGCAGCGTTATCACGTCGACAACATCAATGCAGCAAAGGCGCCGGAGACTCGGCAGCGGCGCATCGAGAAGGCGGTCGGCCTCTTCATGGCTGGCAAACAAAGATGAGGCCGGCACGCAGCACGCACGTGCCGTTGTCCGGTCGCACGCACTTGCCGATGAATGGTCACGTCCGATGTGCAGGATGCGCAGCCCCGCCGGGCCTTCCACATATAGGTGCCGCACCGGCTATGGACTAGCCGCCTGACTGCTGTATGGCCTCCCGCAGCTCAGCTTGGAGATCCCTCAGTCGGCGCGTGGGATCGGTACGCCTCACCGAAGGCCGCCAGCAGGGACCCTTCCAGGACGTGGAAGTTCCAGAACACGGCGACGGTCCCGCCGGGCGTCACGATTGATGCTGCCTTGGCGAGCCCGACAGCGGGGTCAACCCAATGCCAAGAGTGGCCTGCGGTCAGCAAGTCGTAGGTGCGGCCGGCTGGCTCCCAGGACTCGAAGGAAGCAACCTCGACCGGCACACCGTGACGCCGGGCTACCAAGGCCATCCGGTCGTCGGCGATCCCGAGCACGGAGACGCCGCGCTCCATTAGGGACACTGCCACCTTTCCGGTCCCACATCCGACATCCAGAGCATTCGACCGATTCCCCGCCACAAGTTCATCGATCAAGGCGGCTGGATAGCCGGGCCGGTAACGGTCGTGGTCCTCAGCGGACAGACCCGAACGAATCCGCTCGATCACGTTGGCTGTGCAGTCCGTCCAGGGGCACTTCCCGATTCTGACACCACACTCCGGATCAGCCGCTGTCCGGCTCGTTCACATACCGATGTGCGGACGTAAGAGTCACACTGCATTGGCGGCGATGCAGAACTCGTTGCCCTCCGGGTCGGCCATCGTCACGTTGGTGCCGGTTCGGTAGAGCTCGACGGCCCCGCCCTCGATGAGCCGGGCGACCTCAACCTCCAGTTCATCGCTGCGCAGGTCCAGGTGCAACCGGTTCTTGTGCCGCTTCGGTTCCGGAACCTGCATGAACAGGTAACGGGGCTCGCCGCCCGACGCCGGTTCCACCACGACGCTGGGGTCGTCCTCCAGATCGATCACACCCAGGGCGCGCAGCCGCTCGACCTCTGCGGCGTCATACGGCGCGACCCGATACCCGTCCAGGGTCAATGCCCACCAGCGCGCAAGGGGAGCGGGCTTCTCACAGTCGAACACGATGTCAGCCAGGCGGGCCATCGACCAAAGGTATAGCCGCTTTGTGACAGGTGCGTGTGGGCGTGCCGGACCCGCGTCCAATGCACGCTCATGCCGCTGACCGTGCGCGGTTGAGCTCCACCACATCCGTTCCCGCACCGGCCAATGGAAGGCCATTCGAGGAATGCGTGTACATGCCACAAAAGCGCAGGTCAGGACCACATTTGACGGCTGAATTCGAGGTGGCCAGGGCCGGGATCGAACCGGCGACCTTCCGCTTTTCAGGCGGACGCTCGTACCGACTGAGCTACCTGGCCGGGCGGGACAGCGCCGATCACCATACCGCAGCAGGCACGCGCCCTAGCGTCAGGACGGGCCGCCCCACCCGCCCAGCAGTGTCCGGGCGGCGGCAACGTCGTCGCGCAGCGAGCGGTCGGTCAGCTCACCAGGTAGTAAGGCCTCGGCCTGCGCTGCGAAGACGCCGATGCCGGCTCCGTCCAGGGGCTGCGATCCCATACCGGAGAGGCGAATCGCTCGCACGGCGCCGACCAGCTCGCAGGCGAGCACCGTGAGCAGGTTGTCGAGCAGGTCCGTGGTCAGCGCCGCTGCCTGGGGCGCGAAGCTGGCGTGGTGCTCCGCGCCGCGAGAGAGCGTCGCGGTGCCGAGCGTCGCCGGTTGCGCATCGGACCGGACCAGGGCGAGCGCGTCGTGAGCGACGTACTCGAGCATCAGTGCCCCGGAGCTGGACGGCGGCCCGGAGGCGAGGAAACGCGTCAGCCCGGTGAGCTCCGGGTCGATCAGGTTTGCCAGCCGCGAGGTCGACAGCGTTGCCACCGAGTGCAGGGCCAGCCGCAGGCCGTCGAGTGCCAGCGCGATCGGCATCGCATGCCAGTTGCCGCTGTGCAGGACCGAGTCGCCGGCGACCAGCGGGTTCTCCGCGGCGGCGTTGATGTCGATAGTGACGACCTCACCGAGCTGGCGTACCAGCTCCAGCGCCGGTCCGACCACCTGGGCGAACGCCCTGAGCCCGAACGGGTCCTGGACGCGCGCGGGCTCCTGCACCAGTCCGTCGAGCAGGGTCGCCATCTCGGCCGCGATCTCCCGTTGTCCGGCCTGCGGTCGGCGGCCGTGTACGCGCGGATCGAAGGCCTCCGGGTTGCCGCGCAGGGCGACGAGGCTCAGTGCGCCCACGAACGGCATGGCGGCCACCAGATCGCGGGCATGGACGGCCACCGCGCAGCACTCAGCCAGGGTTACCGCATTGCTGGACAGGAGAGGGAGGACATCAGCGGACTGGATCGCGTTCCCGAGCGCCAGGCCGAGCTCGGCGAGTGCGCCGAGATCGCCGGTGCCGATCGCGCCACCGCGGTGCAGGACCGGCAGACGGTCGGTGTTCAGCAGCCGCACGATGGCGTCCGGGACGGCTGGGCTGAGTCCCGAGCCGCCGACGGCAATCTGGTTGAGCCGGATCAACAGCGAGGCGCGGACAACCTCTTCGGGGTACGCGCTCAGGCCGGTGGTGGCATGGCTCGCGAGCAGCCGCGCTCCGTGTGCGTCGTCATCGACGTCGATGTCACGGTTGGCTCCGACACCGGTGTTGCGGCCGTACACCTGCTGGCGTCGGGTGACCGCGACGACGGTGTCGGCTGCGGCCTGGATCCGGCGCCAAGCCGCCGCATCCAGCGCGACCGTCGACCGCGACTCCGCCGCGGCCAGCACTGCTCGCGGGGTGAGTCCGGCTCCGGTCAGTGTGACGACCTCCACAGCCGTCAGTGTGCTGCAGCGTCTCTCCAGGTGGGAGGGCGGCGTGCCGGTCGCGTTCCCGGTCAGCCGTAGCCGAGCTCGTGCAACCGCTCGTCGTCGATGCCGAAGTGGTGCGCGACCTCGTGCACGACGGTGATGCGGACCTGATCCATGACGTCCTGCTCATCGACGCAGATGGCCTGGATCGGCCGGCGGAAGATCGTGATCCGGTCTGGCATCGCGCCCATGCCGTACGAGCTGTCGCGAGAGGTCAGCGGAATGCCTTCGTAGAGTCCCAACAGGTAGCGGTTCGAGCGGGGTGGATCATCCTCGACGAACACCGCGACGTTGTCCATCAGCTTGGACAGCTCCGGCGGAATCTGGTCGAGGGCATCGGCGACCAGGTCCTCGAAACGTTCGCGCCCGACGTCGATCACCTCCTCATCATGTCCTTGCGTCATGCAAGCGGAGGGTCCCACCCTGTGTCACGGCCCACAGGATGCATGACGCAAGATCGGGCGGCCGCCGATGTTGGGCCGAGCCGGTGCCTCCCCTATGCTTTATCGGTCCCGACGGCATGCACCCTGTGCCCAGGCGGCCCAAATGCCCTCATCGTCTAGAGGCCTAGGACGCCGCCCTTTCAAGGCGGTAGCACGGGTTCGAATCCCGTTGGGGGCACCAGCCACGGTGCACATCGCAGGGGCGCCGCTGCGTCAGATCCGAAGCGGTGCTTCCTCCAGCGCGTCGCGCGCTGCCGTCAGCAGCAGCCGCTGAGCCCTCTGGTAGGTCGCCTCCGTCTCCTCGGGTGTGTCCCCCACGGCGGTGAGGCCGACCCTGCCGTGCTCGGTGATGCAGCTCATCATGTGGAACACGACCCCGGTCTCCCTCGACTGGTCGAAGTGCAACCCGTGCAGGGCAACGACGTCGAAGAGATCGTCGATGCTCAGCGCGCGGAGCTCGTCGGCCTCCAGGTGATCTGTCGCCATCAGGTGCTTCTCGCGCCGCTCAGGGGTCAGGAACAGCCCCGACTCCTCGTCGTACCGTCCGTCGGTGAGGAACTGGAGCGTGAGGAAGGGGTGGGTCGTCCCGCCCTTGCGCAGGTTCAGCTCGATGGCGTACGGCGTCCACGATCCATCGGGCGCTCGCACGACGACGAAGTCGACGGCGAATCGCCCGAGAACCCCTTCGCGGGCAAGACGCTCTCCGAGCACCGCGGCGTGCTGGCTGATCAAGCGCGAGTACGCGCGGTCGGCGGGGAACTCGCAGCCCAGGTAGCTCTGCCCGCTCGCGCCGCCGAGCAGCTGGTCATGCGTCGACAGCATCTCCACTTCGCCGGCCGGTGTCACCCTGAGCTGGACGCTCGGGCTGCGGATCTCCACTCCGGTGATGCGCTCCTCGACGATGCCGCCTCGTTCCTCGAACTTGTCGATATACACCTGGAACGGGGTCTCCGGAGCCTCCAGCTGCATCGACACCAGGCGCTGGAGGACGGCCTCCCGCTCATCAGGATCTCCGGGGGCGGGCAGGTGGGCCAGGTCGACGAGCGCGTTCCCCTCTCCGGAGACACCCTCGTTGAGCTTGACGATCACCTGGGCGATGGTCGGCTTGGCGCGTCGCATCGCGCACACCGCGTCGGTCAAATCCTCGAGGCTGTGCAGGTTCTCCGCCCCTTGCGGGTGGGGTACGCCGCACTCGGCGAAGATGCGGCGGCAGCCCGTCTTCGTGCCGAGATCGGCCAGACGCGGGTCCGCGCCGTACATGGGGATCCCGAGCGCCAGCGCGATGTCGCGTTCGAGCTCAGTGGTGTTGTAGGGCACGAGGTGGGAGATGGACGGGTTCTCGATGAGATCGGCGATCTTGTTCAGTAGACGCGGCCGGTCGAGCAGCTTCTCGCTCAGCGATCGCGGTGAGGAGTCGTTGACCGACACCAGGGAGAGCCGGGCTCGTGCATGGCTGGGTATGACACCAGGCAGCAGCGCCAGGTAGTACTCGACGATGGCGGGGGCGATGGGCATAGATGTCACGTAAACCATGTGCAGCCGCGGTTTCCGCAGCAGCAGCAGCAGGAAGAGGAACCGCTCTTCGTACGCCTGGATCAGGCTGCCGGCGTGCGGCACGGCTCGATCGAGAGTGACCGATGGGATGACGACGACCGAACCGTCGTCGAGAGGAAGCTGCATCGACTCCCACACGGTACTCATCCGGTGCTGGAGCTCGTCGAAGTGGCGATACCTCTCCGGCGGACTCAGCTGGGACAACCGCACGGCAGAGTCGACCGGGGTTGTGGTGCTCATGGGATCACACTCGCAGACTTGTATTCGGTGATGTCGAAGACGGTGATTGGCCGGCTGAAGCCCCGCAGTGAGAGCTCGCCCACGCGGTCGCCGACGGCGAGGCTCTCGATCGAGGACATGACGCGCTGGGTGACGAGGATCTGCCCCGCTCGGGCCTGTGCGCAGAGGCGTGCCGAAAGGTTGACGACGCTGCCGATGGCGGCGTAGTCGAAGCGACCCTCGAAGCCGATCCGGCCCAGCGTGGCAAAGCCTTGCGCCACACCAACGCCGAAACCGAGTTCGTGGCCACGGCGCCGCCATTCGTCAGCGAGCTCCACCACTCTGTCCCTCATCGTGACCGCCATCCGTACCGCACGCTCCGGCGCATCGTCACACGCGATCGGGTCGTTGAAGAAGACCATCAGGCCGTCGCCGGTGAAGCGCTCCAGAGTCCCCCCGTGCTCGAAGATGACCTCTCCCAGGGCAGCGAAGTACTCCCCGAGCACCGCCATCACTTCCTCGGGCTCACTGGACTCGGCGAACGGTGTGAACTGTCGCAGGTCGCAGAACACCACGACGATCTCGCGCCGGTGGCTCTCGAGCAGGGACTCGTCGCCGGAGTCGATCACGAGCTCAGCCAGCTGCGGTGAAAGGAAACGCCGTAGCCGGTTCACTCGTTCCAGCTCGGCCACCTGTGCCTCGACGCGATGCTCCAGCTCCCGGTTCCAGCCGGAGAGCTCGTCGGCCTGACGCGAGATCGTGTCCTGGTACTGCTTGACCCGCACCAGCGAGGCGACGCGGGCGAGAAGCTCCGCATGGTTCAGCGGCTTGGTGACGAAGTCGTCGGCCCCGGCCTCGATCGCGTTCACCTTCTCCTGGTCACCACTGGCGGTGAGCATCACCACGGGGAGGAACGCCGTGCCGGGGTCGGCCCGGATTCTGCGGCAGACGGCGTACCCGTCCATGCCGGGCATCACGATGTCAAGCAGCACCAGGTCGACATCGGAGCCGGTCAGCCGCTCGAGCGCCTCCTCGCCACTGGATGCTCCGACCACCCGGTAGCCGCGCGGGGACAGGATCGCCTCGAGCAGCCGCACGTTCTGCGGCTGGTCGTCGACGGCCAAGATCGTGATCTCGTCGCTCACGAAGGCTCCGTCCTATGCAGGAAGCTCTTGACCTGACTGGGCAACGCGCGCACGCTGATGGGCTTCTCGATGTAGCCGTCGAAGCCGGCGCGCAGCGTGCGGTCGCGGTCGTTCCTCATCGCGAAGGCGGTGACCGCGACCACCGGCACGCCCCTCGTGGCGGGATCGGCCCGCAGCCGCCTGAGAGCCTCGATGCCGTCCATCCCCGGCAGCTGCAGATCCATCAGCACCAGGTCGGGCGCGCGCTCTCCCGCCAGCTCGACACCCTCCTCACCCGATCGCGCCTCGACCACCTCATAGCCGGAGAACTGCAGCACATCCCTGATCAGCTTGAGGTTCTTGGCGTTGTCCTCGACGATGAGGATCCGTTCCGCCGTCACGAGGTCGCATCCGAGTTCGATGCGTCCTCATGGGTCGTCGCAGGCTCGATCACGCTGACGGTGGCAAGCGCCCGGAGCAGGTCGTCGCGGCCGACCGGCTTCACCAGGTACTCGGCTGCCCCCAGCGCCAGGCCCTTGGCCCGCTCGTCGAGGATGGAGACCACGATCACCGGAACGTGCGCCGTCCGGGAGTCGGCCTTCATCGTGCGCAGCACCTCCCAGCCGTCCAGCCGCGGAAGCCGAATGTCGAGGACGACGGCTGCCGGGTGGAGCGCCCGGACCCTGTCGAGGCCCTCTTCGCCGTCGCGCGCGACGACCAGTTCGATCTCAGCACCTTCCAGGTAGGCGGAGAAGAGATCGAGCGAGGGCCGGTCGTCCTCCACCAGCACGACCTTGGGCAGGCCGGTGGGTTCATCTGCGGCATCTGCGGTGCGGTCGTCGCCCCGAACCGAGGGCAGCGGGACGGCGAACGCGAACGTGCTGCCCTGTCCGCCCGCGCTCTCCAGCCACAGCCGGCCACCCATGAGCTCCACGATCCGCCGGCAGAGCGTCAGCCCGAGCCCGGTTCCCTCTTCCTGGGTGGCACCGCGACCGCCCTGCTGGAACGACTCGAAGATCCGCTCCTGGTCCTGGGGAGGGACGCCGATACCGGTGTCCGTCACCGCGACGACCAGCTCGCCCGCCTCGCCGGTTGCACTCACCCGGATGCTCCCACCGTCCGGGGTGAACTTGACCGCGTTGGTGAGCAGGTTGAGGAGGACCTGTTTGAAGCGGAGCTCGTCGGTTTCGACGACGTCGAGGCCCGGGTCGACAACCAGGAACAGGTCAATTCGGTGCTGAGCAGCGCGCTCGCGCAGCAGCGACATGCCGTACTCGAGAGCTGCGGGGATGGAGAAGGTCGACAGTTCCAGCTCCATCTTGCCGGCCTCGACCTTGGACAGGTCCAGGATCTCGGTGATCAACTCCAACAGGTGCTTGCCCGAGCTCCAGATGTCGCGGATGTACTCCTCCTGGCGTTCGTTGAGGTCGCCGAACATCCGTTCCAGCAGGACTTCCGAGAAGCCGATGACGGCGTTGAGCGGCGTGCGAAGCTCATGCGACATGCTCGCCAGGAATTCCGACTTGTGCCGGCCGGCGACCTCCAGCTCGGCGCTCTTGATCTCCAGCTCGCGGAACAGTCGCGCGTTGTGGATCGCCAGCGCCGACTGGGCCGCGAAGCTCTGCAGCAGATCCAAGGTCTCCTCGGAGAAGCCGCCGATCCTCTTCCGACGCACGACGAGCGCACCGACGATGCGGCTCTCTCGCAGCATGGGCACGGCCATGACAGACCGCCAGCCGTCGTCGTAGAGGGTCTGCAGGTGCGGGTCGAGTGCGATGCCGTCGAGGTCCGGCACCTCGATGGGACGGGCCTCCAGGGTCGCCCGGCCGACAAGCGTCGAGCTCAGCTCGATCCGCGTGTTCCGCAGTCGCTCGAGGACGCGCGAGTCCGTGCCGTATGCGCTGCGAACCGAGAAGATGCGGTCGGCCTCGTCGTACTCCATGATCGAACCGCCATCGGTGTCGGAGAGCCGGACCGCGTTCATGACGATCGCGGCAAGGACCTGGTCGAGGTCGAGACTGGAGCTCACCGCCTTGCCGACTTCTCCGAGCGCCTCCAGCTGACCCACCTTCCCGGCCAGCTCCGCGCTGCGAGCCTCGAGCGCGTGGACGAGGTTCACGTTGTGCACCGCGATCGCGGCCTGCGAGGCGAAGGCACCGAGCAAGGCAACCGAGCGGTCGTCGAAGGGCTCGACCTGGTTGCGATACACCGACAGCAACCCGACGACGGAGTCGTCCAGGAGCATGGGGGAGGACATCAGTGTTCGGTAGCCGGCTATCCGCTGGAGGTCCGATCGCTTGTACTCGCGATCGGCGAGCAGGTCGGCGATCTGCTGCGTTCGGCGGTCGAGGCCGACACGACCGACAAGAGTGCTGCGGTCTTGTTCGATCGGGTGCAGAGTCACGTGGTGCACGAACTCGTCGGAGAGACCGAAGGCCCGGGAGAGACGGTACACGTCGCCGTCGAGGAGGTAGAGCGCCGCAGCCTGCGCGTTGCACAGGCGCCGGGCGCTCTCGATGATCGTTCCCAGTACTGCGTCGGGATCCGAGGCGTGCCGACCCAGTGCGGCGAGAACCTCGCTGGTCGCGGTGAACTGCTCGCCCGCATCGGCGAGATCTCGACGGAGCCGCGCGTGTTCCTCGATGCTTACTACGGCTTTTTCGACTTCGCTCTCGGGCACGTCGGCTCCTCACCCGCCACGCGGGAAATGCCGGGTCTGCAACCGAGTTTGCCCCCGATGATGGCCGCTGGCAACGGCTCCGGTTAGGGCTGCGCTAGGATTTGCAGCGCTTTCCTTCTCGATCGCATCACCACCAGGCCCCGTAGCGCAGTTGGTTAGCGCGTCGCCCTGTCACGGCGAAGGTCGCGGGTTCGAGTCCCGTCGGGGTCGCTCATGCAACGATGGCTGCGTGACGCCTGCCCCGCCGTCTGGATCAGGTCGTGCACCGCACATCGACGTTCGCCGGGCGGGTGACCGGTTCGTCACCGAGACCTCCTGGTTGCGAGCGCGGCACTCCTTCTCCTTCGGCGAGCACTACGATCCGGCGAACGTCCGCTTCGGCCTGCTGGTCGCGAGCAACGATGATGTCGTGGCGGCGGGCGCAGGCTTCGCGTCACATCTGCACCGGGACATGGAAATCGTGACCTGGGTGCTGAGCGGTTCCCTGGTGCACCGGGACTCCAACGGGCACTCCGGACTGATCTATCCCGGGCTCGCCCAGCGGATGACGGCCGGGACCGGCATCGTGCACTCCGAAACCAACGACTCGTGGCGGGTCACGGGAGGAGAGTCCCACGCGAGACCGGTCCGCTTCGTGCAGATGTGGGTGACTCCCGACGAGCAGTCGTACGCTCCGAGCTACCAGCAGGCCGAGGTCGATGACGCCCGACTGCGCGAGGGGCTGGTCCCGGTTGCCAGCGGTGCCCCGGAACACCGTACGGATGCGGCTGTCCGCATCGGGCAGGCGCACGCCACGTTCTCCGTCGCCCGGATGTCGGCCGGCCAGGTGATCCAGCTCCCGACCGCAGCCTCCGTACACCTGTTCGTGGCCGTTGGGGAACTCACGCTGGAGGGCTTCGGGCAACTCGCCGAGGGGGACGCGGCCCGCCTGAGCGATGCGTCCGGTGAGCGTGTCACGGCCACCGCGGCGAGCGAGATCCTGGTGTGGGAGCTGGGGGCGCCTCGCGGTACCTGAGCGGTTGTGGGCTTGACTGCTCTCAGCCGGAGGGGCCTGTGAGCGTTTCGGCCGTCGCCGGTGTCGGCGCGAACCAGACCGTCTTGCCGGGGGAGTGGTCGATGCGGATGCCCCACTCGCTGGCCAGCGCCTCGACGATGTAGATGCCGCGTCCGCCCGCGGACGGGTCGCGCTGGACCCCACCGCGTCTCGCCGGGATCGACTTGGGCCTCGTCGAGGATCCGTCCTGAACCTCGATGCGTACCTGCCCGGACGTGACCACCAGCGTGACGAGGATGGGTGTCCCGGCATGGACGATGGCGTTGGTGACGAGCTCGGACACTCCGAGCTCGGCTGAGTCGATGAGGTCGTGACGGTCGATTGCCGCCAACTGGCTGGTGACCCATGCGCGTGCGCGTGCAGCAGAGCGAGGGTGTGGGCTCAACGCAAGCTGCGACGGCACCTAATAGACCTTACCGGCGGATGTGTGCAGACAACAGCAATATGCCCCGCTCGGTATGAACTGTCCGAGATATACCCCGGGCGGCGCGGTCACGGCGTTGACCGACGCTCCGACAGGTCGACCTGGGCCACGACCGCGACCTCGCCTGCTCCCGCGGAATTCTTGACCTGCCAACCGTCGGCGGTGGGGGCGCCGCAAGCGGCGGCCGCGATGTTCGGTCCCGAGCACCCGAGGTTGAGAATGCGGGCGCCAACCACGTGAACGCTCGCGGACAGCGAGGACCGAGCGGAAACCCCGAGGGGGTTGACCAGGACCAGCGCGCGGGTCGGGATCGATGGGGTCGTCCGGATCACCACTCCGGTGGCCCGGTACGTCATGTCGACCGCCGTCGTCCCAGCCGGCAGCTGCACGACGGCCGAGCCGCCGGCCGACAACCGGTCGGTGACGCCGGCCAGCGGTGCCCCGCCGGCAGTCAGGAGTAGATGCGCCACCGTCGGATGGAAATCACCGGCCAGCCATGCCGTGTTCGCGCCCGGCACAGTGATCGTCATCGATGAGACGGGCTGCTCGAACACCACGGTGGAGCTGGTCTCCACGGCTCCGTCGGCTGAGATCCTCGAGTTGGTGGTGAACCCCGGACCCGACGGCGGTTCGCCGGTCTGGGTCGGATCGCCGGTCGGGCCCGACGTCGGACTCGTCACGGCGGGATTCGCGGTGTCGTTGCCTACCGTGGTGTCGGGGTCACGTAGCAGCGTCCATGCGGTCAGTGAGGTCGTGGCCAGCGCCAGCATCGCGACGGCTGCCACGATCACGGCGCGACGGGTCCCCGACGATCGGTCGTCGAAGCCGGAGGCCGGAGGGGGGGTACGCTCTGCCGGGCGGGGCGACGGGCCACGATTGCCGGTCGGCTCGGTTCGGACATCGCCAGAGAAGTCGAAGGTCGGGTGAGAAGGCGTTAATCCGGCGCGTGATTTTTCCGACGTTGATTTACCGGGCCACGGCGTATCGTTAGCCGCCATTCGCGCTCACCCGCCCATCCACCGGTTGTCATGACAGCCCGTCTGAACACGGCTACATTGCTCACTATAAATGACGTGAGATACTTTGCTGCTCAAAACGTTCGGGTATTCTTAGCGTGCTCACGTCGGCACAATAAGTAGTTGGCAGAATTGCTGGAAATCACAATACGTCATTTCATTTCCACCCTTAGTAACTTGGCGCAAAAGAGACGGAGAACTCTCAATGACCCGACTGTGGTGGCGACGTGGGGCCGTAGGGCTGATGGCAACCGCCGTCGCTGGGGCGGTTCTGACCCCGGCGGTGGCAGAGGCCGATCGCGCCCCGGCCTCCGACCAGGTGTTCCTGGTGCAGGCGACGCCTGGCGCGTCGGTGGACATTAAGATCGACGGGCACATGGTGGCGAAGGGTGTCTCCACCAAGCAGATCGTCGGACCGATGAAGCTTGCGCCCGGCAAGCACGTGGTGAGCTTCCAGAGCGCGGACTGGACCGTACCCGCGTCGTTCAGCCTGTCGAAGTCCAGCACCGATGTCGTGCTCCACTGGCCGGCCTCTGTGTCCCCCAAACCAACCGTCACAGTTTTCTCCAACAACTTGAAGCCGGTCGGCAGCGGCAAGGGTCGGGTCGCGATCGCACACACCGCGGTCGTCCCCCCGGCCGATGTACGTGTCGACAAGCAGGTGCTGTTCTCCAACATCGCCAACGGCGAGTTCGTCAGCGCAGAGGTGCCTGCCATGACCTATTCGGTCGACATCGTTCCCACCGGAACCAGCTCACCGTTGTTCGGACCGGTCGACCTGCCCGTCAAGGCAGACGCGCTGACCCGGGTCTTCGCGATCGGGAGGCCGCAGAACGGAAGCATGGACGCCATCGTCCAGGTACTGCCGCTCCAGGGCTCAGGTGCCAACCCGCCCACGTCGGTCGACACCGGCTCGGCTGGATTGGTCGCGACGCCACCCAGCGGCGGCTTCGACGCAGCAGCCGGGCTAGCGCTGGGCGGTGGGCTGGGCGTTGCCGTCCTCACCGTCGCCCTGTGGCGCCGCCGCGTTGCCCGATGACGTGATGACCCGGCGACCCCGTCCGAGCGGACGGGGTCGCCGCGTCGCCTACGGCGTCAGCGCGCTGGCAGCGGCAGCGGCCGCGGTTACGTGCATCCTGTGGTGGCCGTCGCCGGGTTCCGCCCAGCCGGACCGGACGCTCCAGGCCACGCTGCCAAGCTCGGTTGTCCCCCACCCGGAATCGACGCAGGGCAGCCCATCTCTGCGCGGAAGTCTCACACCCGCAGACGTTGCCGACCCGGCGCCGTCCCAGGTCGTGCCCCAGCGGCCGGTGTCCATCGTCTTGCCCAGTGGCGCCCGGATGGCGATCCAGCGTGCCGCGACCAGCGGCAGCGGCGCACTGCTGGTTCCCGACGACATCGGCCAGGCGGGGTGGTGGACCGGCGGTTCGCGGCTCGGTGATCCGTTCGGCTCCATCGTCGTGGCGGCGCACGTCGACTCGTTCACCCAGGGGGTGGGCCAGTTCTCCGAGCTTCTGCAGATGGAGCCGGGGGCCATGGTGCGACTCGAGTCGCAGGGTCTGCACGAGCAGTTCCGAGTGGTGTGGGCCCACCTGGTTCCCAAGGCCTCACTCGCCGACGACGCCGCGGCGTTCACCCCCTTGGGGCAGGGACGGCTCGTCCTGATCACCTGCGGTGGCGCCTACGACTCAGGGCTGGGCGGCTACCAGGACAACATGGTCGTGGTCGGCGTTCCGGTCGCACCTGCGCGGCCTCTCCATCCCTGAGCACTGGCCGGTTCCAGGATCGATCGAATATGCCCCGCCGGTGTCATCCGGGCTCAGCGGATCTGGACAGCGAGCTTTCCGCGGGCATGGCCGGACTCGACGGCGCTGAGGGCCTCGGCAGCCTGGTCGAGCGGCAGGATGTCGCCCACATGTGGATCGAGCTTCCCGTCTGCGACCAGCTGTGCAACCTCCTGTAAAGCCCGGCCCGAGCGGTCACGCTCGACCAGGGCGCCGCCGAACTCGGCGGCCGTCTGAGGATCTGTCGTCGTGATGAGACGGGAACGGTCGCGAACCAGCGGGGCGACGTCTCGGAGCGCCTCGCCGCCAACGAGGTCGAGGATCGCGTCCACACCACCGGGCAAGATCGACCGGACGCGATCGGCCACGCCATCGCCGTATGTCACCAGAGTGGCGCCCAGCGACTCCGCCAGCTCGCGCTTGTCCTCGCTTCCCGTCCCGATCACGGTGATCCCCTTGTTTCGGGCCAGCTGTGCCGCGGCCACGCCGACGCCGCCGCCGATGCCGGTGATCAGCAGGGTCTGCCCGGAGGCGAGGCCGAGCTGGTTGATCGCATCGAAGGCCGTAGTTGCCGCGACTGGGAGAACCGCGGCGTCGGTGAACGACACCTGCGGAGGCTTCTTCCCCGCGGTGTCCGCCGTCACCAGCGTGAACTCGGCGAACCCACCGGAGCCGGGCGCGGTGCTGCCGAGAATCTCGTCGCCGGCCGTGAAACCGTCGACGTCCTTGCCGACCTCTTCGACGACTCCCGCGACTTCGCGGCCGAGAACAGCCGGCATGTCGAGCGGCATGTAGTCCTTCAGGTACCCGGAGCGGATCTTCCAGTCAACCGGGTTGACTCCGGCTGCCCGAACCGCGACAAGCAGCTCGCCCGGGCCCGGTTCGGGCATCGGAAGGTCGAGGATCTCCCCTACCTCTGGACCGCCGTACTCGTTGAAGCCGTAAACCTTGGGCACTGTCTCCTCGTTCCTCCCGGCGATGAGGGCTGCGCGCTACGGGCGCGATGCCTGCAACCGCGTGTCCGGGGTCCGTATTCCTTGCCGCAATGCGCGGGCGACTATTCGCCGGTTGCCCCGTCGATGAGCTCACGTACCACATCGAGCTGCCCCACGTGCCGGGCGTACTCCTGTAACAGGTGGAAGAGGATGCGTCCCAGACACGGTGCCTGCTCCGCGGTCTGGAAGCGTCCACCCAGCCGAGCGACGTCGCTGAGCTCGGCGCCCCAAGCGAGTGTTCGTGAGTGTTCGACCTCGCGGCGGTACCCGGCCAAGACATCGCGCGTCGTCTCGTCAGGGTGCACGGTCCACTCGGCCCGGTCGCTGTCGCTGCCTGAGTCCCCCGGCAGGTAGGGCACGACATCCTCGGCGGCGAAGCCCCATCTCATCCACCGGCGCTCGACCCACCCCAGATGTTTGAACATTCCCAGCGGTGACCAACCGAACGGCTGTAGCGGGGAACGGAGATCGGTGTCGGTGAGCCCGGCCACCTTCCGGTTCAGCGCGTCTCGGTACCAGTCGAGGTACTCCAGAAGGAGAACGCGTGGATCGCATACATCGATCCCCGGGCCGTCGAGCAGTGGCGGGACAGGAGGCGGCTGCGTGGGCACTCCTGGACTCTACACACGCCCGGAATGCCTGAGCGGCGCAATGCCGGCAAGGGCGGATAGTGCAATTTCACCGTCCAGACCCGGTCGTTCGATTATCGATTACCGACCCCCCACAATGGGATCCTTTTTTTCGAGTCTCAGATTTGTGGAGCATTATTAGCACGCATCTTGTTTGAATTTGTCCGCAGATCATGGCTCAAAGGCGGGAGTTCTTCGGCGCGCACATCACCGAAGAACTCCTGCCTCTTGTCGTATCGATCAGGCGAATGACCAGACGACGGAGACGGTGACGTGAAGCTCGGCAGTACCGGCTCGGATCGGGACCGAGGGCACAGCCGCATCGAGCGAGCTCGCGCGGTACACCGGTAGGTAGGAGGGGGAGGCCTGTACCTCGCGCACCGATGTGACCTCACCCAGCTCGCGCCCGGCCGCCTCGGCATACTGCGTGGCCTTGGCCTGCGCCTGCTTGATCGCGTCGGCTCTGGCCTGGCGGAGCAAGGCGGCCTCGTCGCCTATCTGGAGCCTCACGTCGTGCAACCTGACGGCGTTGCCTCCGGCGTCCACGGCCGCGGTGATCGTGGCGCCCGCGTCCGGCAGCGTGCGCACGAGCACAGACATGCTCTGTGTCACGGCGTACCCGGTGATGACCGGTGGCGAGTTGTCGCTGTAGTGGTACACGGCGTTGATGGACAGGCCTGTGGTCTTAACATCCTTCGGCGCCACGTGCTGAGCTCGCACGGCGGTGATGACCTGCCGGGTGGTCTTGCTCGCCGAGTGGAGGGCGGTCGAGACGTCACCGGCGGTTGCGTGGACCGACAGGGAGAACCGGAGCTGGTCGGGGACTCCGGTTGCGTCGCCGGTCCCGGTCATCACGATGCTCGGGCCGTCTCCGGATGTGGATGCCTGTGCCGCAAGGGCCGTTGACGTACCGGCTTGCGCTGAGCCGATCGCATAGGCGGCGAGCACCGCCAGGGTCGTGGCGGCTGTGACCACGAGGCTCCGAACGCTGATTGTCACGGTCGTACTCATGTGCCACTCCTCATCGAGCCGTGTCCCGGGCTCCTCGTCGGGCGCGACTCGCCCGTGCCTGCTTGTGACGCCGGGCGTACGACGGCGGTTCCCTCGCGGTGGCGCCGGTAGGTTACGACCGTGAGCCAGGCAGACATCCCGCGGATCGCGCCGACCGTCGCGGAACTCACCAGCGGCGCGGTGCAGCGACAGCCTCTGACACCGGAGGATGCCCGATCCGGATCGACGTTCGAACGGGTCCGGATCGCGGATGAGTCTTACTTCCTCAAGCGCGTGAGCTACGCCGGGGACTGGATCATGCGCGTGACCGGGGACACTGTCTATCGCACGTACCTGATCTGGCAGGCGGGGATCATGGACGGTGCGCCTTCCTGCATCGACCACACCGTGGTCGGGATGGCCCTCGAAGGCTCGGGACCGGACGCCGTGCTTGGGATGCTGATGCACGACGTCGGGGACCGGCTTGTGCCGCCCGGAGACGCGGTTCTCGAGATGGACCAACACCTCAGATTTATCGACCATCTGGCGGCTCTGTGCGCCAGGTTCTGGGGATGGCGGGACCCGATCGGTCTGACCACGATGGCCGAGCGGTTGCGGTTCTTCGCTCGGGACAACATCGCCCCCGAGCTGGCCAGGCAGGACACCGACGACGTGCTCAGCTACGCCTCGCTCGGCTGGGACCGCCTCGCCGAGCGGGACCCGGCGACCCACGCCCTGCTGACCTCGGTGCACGAACGTCCGCAGGCGCTGTGCCGCGCACTGGCGACCACGCCCGTCACGTTCCTGCAGGGCGACTGGAAGCTCGGCAATCTCGGCTCGCACGCCGACGGGCGCACGATCCTGCTCGACTGGGCCTACCCGGGGTCCGGCCCGGCCTGCTGGGACCTCGCCTGGATCCTGTCGCTCAACCGTGCCCGGCTGCCTGCCTCCAAGGAGGACACCATCACCGCGTTCGAGGCGGCACTGCACAGACACGGGATCGACACCGACGGCTGGTTCGACCGGCAGCTGCGCCTGTGCCTGTTCGGAATGACCGCGACCATGGGCTGGGAGAAGGCGCTCGGCGACGACGACGAGCTGGGCTGGTGGGTGGAGCAGGCCGAGCGTGGCGCAGGCGTACTTCACGAGCTCGAAGGCTCCTGGTGAACGTCGTCGACCACTATGCGGACGCCGCGCCCGGCTGGGCGACAGCCGCGGCGCGGGTCTATGGACCTCTGGCGGTCGCGCTTGTCCGCCGTAGCCCGCACCCCCTGCGCGCACGGCTGGTTCTCGACGCCGGCGCCGGCACCGGCTGTGGCAGCGAGGCGCTCGCGGCCTGCGGCGCTCGCGTGCTGGCCACCGACCTCTCCGCGGACATGCTGGACTACCGCCGGCGGGAACGACCGGCGAGTGTCGTCGCCGACATCACTCGCCTCCCGATGACATCGAGCAGCGTCGACGACGCGATCGCACCGTTCGTCCTCAACCACCTCGCTCGGCCCGAGCGTGCCCTCGCCGAGCTTGGACGGGTAGTGCGTCCCGGCGGCGCCGTGCTCGCCTCCGTCTATGCCAACTCCAGCAGCAGCGCGGCGCGCGATCGCATCGACGCGGTCACACAAGGTTTCGGATTCGCCTTCCCCGAGTGGTACCGCGAGCTCAAGGAGACACTTGCGATGGCAATCGGCACCACCGCTGCACTCGCGGCGGCGGGGTCCGCCGCCGGCCTCCGTGTGCGGGTGGACGAGGCCGCGGTGGACGTCGGTGTCCACCAGGCGGACGAGCTCGTCGACTACCGGCTCAGCCAGGCCCAGTTCACCTCATGGACGGCCTCGTTGACCGACGAGCGGCGCCGACAGGTCAGGCGTGCCGCGATCGCGGCCGTAGAGCCGGTGATGGAGCCTTACTGTCCCGTCGTGCTCTTCCTGGTGGGCACCCCCGGCGGGTAACGCACACCCGGTCCTCAGGTGTCGTTCGTCGGTGGTGGATCAGCGAGCGCTGCCTGCATGAGCGCCTGCGCGGACCAGCGCATCAGCTGCACGGCTTCCGGCCTCGACAGGCTGGCCACGTCGGTCAGCCAGGCCAGGGCCTCGATGCCCACGGCGCTACGGACGGCGATGACCAACCGATGCAGCTGCTGGTCGGTCAGCCGGTCGCGTAGCGGGTCGAGGGCCTCGGCGATCCAGTGGATGGCGCGGCCCTGGCGGAGCGGCAGCGCTGCCCGCTCGCTGTCGTCGGCCTGCAGCGAAAGCCGCAGCATCGTGCGTTGCTGCTCCTCGGTCTCCATGATGATCCGCAGGAACTCGGTGACCACGACGTCGAGTCGAGCGCCAGGATCCGCAGGCGGGTCGAGGGGAAGCATCGATGGCGCCGCGGTCTCCGGGTGCGCAGCCATCAGCAGTGCTCGCTGGTTGGCAAAGTATCGGTATGCGGTGGTCCGCGAGATCGACGCCCGGCTCGCGGCCGCTTCCAGAGAGGGAGTGACCCCCTCGGCGACCAGCTCTCGTGCCGCCGCGACGAGCGCGGACAGGGTGCGCTGTTTCTGCGCGGTACGGCCGGTGTCGGGGTACGCCGCGGTTGACATGAGCGTCATGGTACTGCAGTCTCATCATGGTACGCGCGTACCACAAACCTAGGGAGCCAGGCATGGCCAAGACGGTTCCACTGCCGCCGACCGTTCGAGCCGATGACGAAGGCGAGCGGCGCTGGTTCTTCGGCGGCGGTGTGCACACGTGGAAGGTCACGCCCGAGGAGACAGACGGCGCCTTCATGCTCTTCGAAGCGCGCATGGAACGAGGCAAAGCCACGCCGCTGCACACTCACGACGACTCCGACGAGACGACGTATGTGCTGGAGGGTGAGATCCGCATGCACCTGGCTGGTCAGGAGGCCCGTCTCGCCACCGGCGGACTGGCCGTCGCGCCGCGTGGCGTCCCGCACGCCTTCCTCGTCGTTTCCGACGTGGCGAGACTGCTGTTTCTGCACACCCCCGGGTGCTGCCAGGACTTCTACTGGGACGCCAGCGAGCCCCTGGCCGCGGGCGCCTCCCCATCGGGGACGGTGGGTTTCAGCCGGGTCCACGCCTCGGCGGAGAAGAACGGCGGAATGACCGTGCTGGGCCCCCCGCCGTTCGCCGCAGGCAGTTGAGCCTGCGGGCTCACACCAGCGGCGTATCGCAGCCCGGCCACACCATTCCCGGCCTGGGGACGTGCGCGGGCGACGCGGGCCGGGAGAGCTCGGCGGCCGGATGGTTCGCGACCGTCCTGCCGGCAGGCGACTGGCGGGTGAGGATCAGGGTGGCGAGACCGGCGGAGCCGCGGGCGGCCGGCCGGCCCGGGGCGACCGCACCGGATGCTCCGGTCGAGCCGATGGCGGGAATGCCGGTGCTGGGAGTGCCGGTGCTGGGAGGATCCGCCGTCGCACCGTTGGCATTCGGGAGCAGGATCCCTCCGGCGAGGGCGGCCAGCAGGACAGGGCCGACGAGTCTCCTCATGGTGACCTCCGCTTTCGATCATACGAACGTCGTCTAGCGCCGCCCCGTTCACTCCGCACCGTGGGCTGGCCCGATGGCCGTCGCCGCTACGCCTGCACGGTCCGCGTCACCTGGTAGGTCAGGAAGGCGAACCCGCCATCCCGCTCGAGGCTGCCTAGCGCCAGCTCCGGTGCCGTGAGCCTCCGCGGCAGGAGGGGGGCGCCCGAACCGAGAACCACCGGAGCGACCGCGAGCAGCATCTCGTCGAGCAGCCCGTGGTCCGCGAACTGTCCGACGAGATCGCCCCCGCCCACGAGCCAGACGTTGCGGCCGTGCGCCGCGGATGCCATCTGTCCGTGCACGGCTCGCACATCACCGGAGACGAAACGGATATCAGCCCCGGGAACCGGCGGCAGCCTGTGATGGGTGAACACCCAACACGGGGTCTCGCCATAGTAGCCGTGCCAGGCGTCCGGATCGTCGAGGAGCCGGTGGTGGTCGAGCACCCACTCGTACGTCGTCGCTCCCATGGCCATCGCCCCGATGCCGGCGAAGAACGTGTCGAAGCGCCCGCTGCCGTCTCGTGCGGTGGCCTCGCTCGTCCCGCTCTCGAAGAGCCAGTCCAGCGAGTTGTTCTCATCGGCGATGAAGCCGTCAATGCTGGTCGCGGTGTAGTACTGCGTCAGGGTCACCGGGGCAGGGTTTCACGACTCCCGGACAGCCCGTTGGCGACATCGCGCTCGAAGGCCCGGCCTGCGCCCGGTCGCCGTGGGCCAGGATCGCGGTGGGCCAGGATCGCGGTGGGCCAGGATCGCGGTGGGCCAGGATCGGTGGGTTCGTGAGATTCCGAGTGTGCTGTAACCGGCAATGACACACTAGGTAGTCAATCTGTCACTGAATGTCTTCTACACCCGGTCGAATGGCCTCAGTGCCAAGTCGGGATGGCCAGGGTGTCGGTACGAGCCAGAACGGTTCTCAGCGGTCTCATCTGCCTGGCGACGGCGTTGGCGCTCGGTGCGGGTGTGCCGGCGGCAGCCAGTGCCGCCGACAGGTCCAGCCCGGTATCGGCACCGGCTCGTACCACCCCGGTCCACATGCCCGCGCATCCGACCGGGCTGCCTGCGCCCGGCCCGATGGGAGCGGTGATCGACCCGGCAACGGGCTACCAACCGCAGCTGGCCTGCGTCTCGGCGCCGTCCCGCGGCATCTCCGCGCTGCGGGCACTGGCGCTGTCGACCTACGGTCGCGGCGGCGACAGCTCGGCCGCACCCCGGGCATGCACGTCCGGGGGAACCTCGGAGCACAAGGACGGACGAGCCTGGGACTGGATGCTCGCCTACGGCAACCTCGCCGACCGCAGGGTCGCCGGGGACTTTCTCGGTTGGCTGACCCGCGACGGCCCGAGCGGCCGGCCGGGCGAGATGGCCGACCGGCTCGGCGTGATGTACCTCATCTACAACAGGATGATGTGGTCCAGCTACGACCGTCGCTGGCATGCCTACACCGGCTCCGACCCGCACACCAGCCACATCCACATCTCGCTGTCGTGGAACGGCGCTCGCGCACACACGTCGTTCTGGACGGGTCGCGTCTGGGCGGCTGACTACGGACCCTGTCAGGTGTTCTCCGGGCAGCCGGCGACCACACCGGGAAGCCGGGCGCGGGTGGTGCAGTGCCCGGATCCGCAGCCGCTGATCCGCAGCTCGCCGCAACCGCTGGCCTGGCTCGGCAGTTCGGGCTCGTACGTGGCTCAGGCCCAGCGGCTGCTCGGAATCAACGAGGACGGGCTCTTCGCAAGCTCGACCAGGCATGCCGTCCTGGCGTACCAGCGCGCGGCGGAGCTCCCTCCGACCGGCGCACTGGACGAGCCGACCTGGGCGAGTCTGCTTCCCGGGTCCAGCTCGCTGCACCAGCCTGCCTGGCGGCCGGCCCGAGCCGCAGCGTGGGCGCGCAGGGCCGGCTCACCCGTGCTGCGCTCGCATGAGGCCGGTGGGTACGTCTTCGCGCTTCAGGCGGCTCTGGGAACCTCAGGACGGCAACGAACGGGGTACTTCGGTGCGCAGACCCGCGCAGCAGTACTGGCGTTCAAGTCCGCACATGACCTGGGCCGGACGGCGCTGGTGACCGCCGCAGTCTGGAAGCTGCTGCCTGGCGGCTGAGAACCGGCGGCACGCGGACGCGTGCAGGCAACGTGAGGCCAGTGGCAATGAGCGGCCTGCCCACCGCCATGCGACGACCAGCGGAGCTATGGTCACGCTCATGTCTTCACATGCGTCTCCCGACCGTCCCTACGGCGCCAGGCCGGTGCGGATCGGGCTCCAGCTCCAACCCATGCACGCGGAGTACTCCGACATCCGACGCGCCGTCGCCCGGGCCGAGGAGATCGGCGTCGACGTGGTGTTCAACTGGGACCATTTCTTTCCCCTGCGTGGCGAGTCCGAGGGCAAGCACTTCGAGTGCTGGACCATGCTGGGCGCATGGGCCGAGGCGACAGAGTTGGTCGAGATCGGTGCACTCGTCACCTGCAACAGCTACCGAAACCCGGAGTTGCTCGCGGACATGGCACGAACCGTCGACAACATCAGCGCCGGTCGGCTGATCCTCGGGATTGGATCGGGCTGGTTCGAGAAGGACTACGAGGAGTACGGCTACGAGTTCGGCACGGCAGGACAGCGTCTCGACGCACTGGCCGAGTCGATGCCGCGGATCGAGCAGCGCCTCGCCCGGCTCAACCCCGCCCCCACCCGGCATATCCCGGTCCTGATCGGCGGCGGTGGTGAGCGGAAGACCCTGCGCATCGTGGCCCAGCATGCCGATATCTGGCACGGGTTCGGCGGCGTGGATGAACTCATACACAAGCACGACGTACTCGATGACTGGTGCCGCAGGGTGGGCCGCGACCCCGCGGAGATCGAACGATCCGCAGGAGTGGGCCGCGGCGATCCGGCGGTGGTCGGTCCGGCGATCCTCGGCGCCGGTACCCGACTGCTGACGGTCGGCGTCGGCGGTCCCGCCTTCGACCTCGGACGGCTGGCCGATTGGGTCGCCTGGCGTGACGAGGTGCGGCGCAGCTAGCTGCGCCGAGTTCTCCTCCGGATCACTGCAGAGGGAACGGCGGCTGCAGCCACCAGGGCTCGGAGGTCAGCTCGATCCGTTGCACCCACTTGACCCACCAGAAACCTCGGCGGTCAGGAGCGACGAGTCGCACTGGTCCGCCGTGGCCGTCGGACAGCGGCCGGCCCGCGACATGCGTCGCCAGCAGCAGCCGGTCGAGGTCCGTGAGTGGCAGCCGTCGGCGGTAACCGGTCACGGACACCACGTCGACGCTCCGGGCTCCGTCCGGGATCGTCCCCAGCAGGCGGTCCATCCGCATCCCGCGCCACTCCTGCTCGGCGTACCACCCGCCCGTACAGTCCAGAACCGCACGGAACGAGTCACTGCCCGTGGACAGGTCGGCGTACGGCACAGCCCGCGAACCAACTCCGACCCGCCACGAGTCGCGCGACAGGGAGGGCACCGAGTCGGTGAACCACTGCGTCACCGGCATCTTGTCAGGCGTACCGGAGCCCGCTTCGAACGACCCCGTTCCCCGTCGGTCGCCACCGGGGAGGCCGAGCAGACCCGTGGTCGCATCCAACGCTGCGTAGGCCGCGAGCGAGCCGACCCCGAGTGCACCGGCACGGAGCAGGGTGCGGCGGGACAGATCCCCCCGGCGGGGGCGCTGCCGGCGCCCCCACGCGTGGGCGACCAGTATCGGCAGCGCGAGCACGGCGGCCGCCACGTGCACCGTCAACGCGGTGACGCCGAGCACCGGGTGATAACCGCCGGCCGAATGCAGCACACCGGCCGCGACGGTGATGCCCAGTAGCAAACCGAGAACCGCGCCCGCGCCATGACCGCGTGACCAGCCGCTCCGGCGGGTGCTGCGCCGGACGATGACCGACTTCCACGGCACCAGCAGCAACAGCCCGAGCCCGAACGTTCCGTGGGCAACGGCGAGCAGTCGCGCCTGGCCGGGGGTGCCGGTTCCGTATGCCAGCAGGCCGCTGGCGAACGCTCCGCCCAGCAACGCCAGCAGCGCGACGTTGGTACGGCGACCGGCCCGCCGCAGGACGCTCGTACGCCCGCCTGGTATCCGCCCGGCGCTGGTCACCCCGCCAGTGTGCGCCCGGATGTCATCGAGCCGGTACCTGGACCCTGCGGTGCCTCGGGACGGCCTTCAGCCCATGACAGTGACGGGCACGCGTGGGAGCTTGTTGGCGAACCGCCACGGTTCCAGGGCCGCCGGGGTATTGCCGAGAAGGGCGCGAAGGTGTAGGCCTGTTGAGCAAACCGGCCGAGCCCCCGCCGAACCGTCGTGCAATCCAACGGGGCTACATCTACGGGTTTGACCCAATGGAGGGACGATGGGCGTTTCGGGTATCCAAGAGCTGCGTGATGGCTTCAGAGGCGAGGTCATCTCCGACGAGGACGATGGGTTCGACGCTGCGCGGCGCGTGTACAACGCGATGATCGACCGCCGTCCCGCGGTGATCGTGCGGCCGGCCAACACCGGCGACGTGATGACGGCGGTCCGCTTCGCCAGGGAGCACGACCTTCCGGTTGCCGTACGGGGGGGCTCCCACAGCGTGCCCGGCTTTGGAACCTGCGACGAAGGCCTTGTCGTCGACCTGACCCCTAGGCGTGGCGTCCGGGTCGACCCGCTCAACTCGACCGCGCGAGCAGAGGGCGGCGCCACCTGGGGCGACTTCAACGCCGCGGGCTACGCATACGGGCTGGCCACGACCGGTGGGATCGTCTCGACCACCGGCGTCGGGGGTCTCACCCTCGGCGGCGGCATCGGCCACCTCGACCGAGGCTTCGGCCTGTCCTGCGACAACCTCATCTCCGCCGACGTCGTCACCGCCGACGGCACCCTGCACATCGCCAGTGAGGACAACGAGCCGGACCTGTTCTGGGCCATCCGGGGTGGCGGCGGGAACTTCGGTGTGGTGACCTCGCTGGAGTTCCGGATGCACCCGGTCAAGGACATCTACGGCGGACCGATGCTCTTCGAGCTCGACCGTGCCGCCGACGTGCTGCGCTTCTACCGCGAGTTCATTCAGGATGCGCCGGAGCAGCTGGGCGCGTTCCCCGCCTTCCAGCTCGCACCTCCGCTGCCGTTCATCCCCGTGGAACGGCACGGCGAGCCGTTCATCCTCCTGGTCTCCTGCTGGGCAGGACCTCTCGACGAGGGGGAGAAGGCTCTCCAGCCCTTCCATGACATCGCTCCCGTGGTGGCTGAGTTCGTCGGGCCGATGCCGTACCCCGCGCTGAACAGCGCGTTCGATGCCCTTGTGCCTCCGGGCCTTCAGCACTACTGGAAGGCCAACTTCGTGCGCGAGCTGACCGATGACGCGATCGAGGCACATCTCGTCCACGGGCCGAAGCTGCCGGCCGTGAACTCGACGGTTCACATCTACCCGATCAACGGCGCCTGCCACCGGGTTGCTGAGGGCGACACCGCGTTCGCCTACCGCGACGCGAACTTCGCAACCGTCATCGCCGGAATGTGGCCGGACCCCGCCGAGAACGAGGCCAACATCGCCTGGGTGCGCGACTACTACGACGCCACCGCTCCCCACTCCGAGGAGGGCGGCTACGTCAACTTCATGGCCGACGACGACCAGGACCGGATACGGGCCAACTACAAGGGGAACTACGAGCGGCTGGCGACGATCAAGCGGACCTACGACCCTGACAACGTGTTCCGCTTCAACCAGAACATCAAGCCCGCCTGACGGGGCGTCCACTCGTCACGTCATGCATTGTGAGGGTCGGGACCCTCACAATGAATGACGCAAGGGCCAACCTGCTCAGGTGGGTTGAACGAGACCGATGACGTTGCCGTCCGCGTCCTTGACGGCGGCGATCAGCCTGCCACCACCCACGTCACGAACCGCCTGCTCGGTCTCTGCACCGGCGTCGAGTAGATCTTCGAGCGTCTTGTTGATGTCGTCGACGTGCCAGTACGCCAGGGGTGCCGTCATCCCCTGCTTGCGCCCGTTGGGATCCAGGCCTACCTCCAGCCCTGCGGCGCTGAACTGGACGTAGTAGGACTCGTCCATCTGCGGCGCCACGCCCAGGAGGGCGCCGTACAGCGTCTTGGCCTGAGCGATATCCGTGACCGGATAGATGATGGTCTTCATGCCAGATGTCATGAGAGCTCCTCAGCCTCGTGGTGTTACCTCGAACTGTTCTGCATCGTCAGTGTTATGACGGATAGCGGCAGGGAAAGGTAACAGTGGACCAACACGACTGGCTGGCAGAACGATTCGAGGCGCACCGCAGCCACTTGCGGGCGGTGGCGGTCCGAATGCTCGGCTCGACCAGTGAGGCCGATGACGCCGTGCAGGAAGCCTGGTTGCGACTCAGCCGCTCCGACCCGAGCGAGGTGGAGAACCTGGGGGGATGGCTGACGACCGTCGTCGCCCGAGTCTCGCTGGACATGCTGCGGTCGCGCTCGTCACGACGTGAGGAGCTGGGCGCGGACCTTCCAGACCGCGTCGCCGATCCCGAGCTCGGGATGGACCCCGAGCACGAGGCACTGCTCTCCGACTCGATCGGTCCTGCTCTGCTCGTGGTTCTCGACACCCTGGCTCCGGCGGAGCGGCTCGCGTTCGTCCTGCATGACATGTTCGCGGTCCCCTTCGACGAGATCGGGCCGATCCTCGGCCGCTCCCCGAATGCGACGAAGCAGCTCGCCAGCCGGGCGCGGCGCCGGGTACGGGGAGTCGCACCGGTTCCCCGCCGCCCCAACAGCGCGGGCACCGATAGTGCCGGCACTGATCCGGGCCGCCAGCCGCGAGTCGATCACACCCGCCAGCGAAGAGTGGTCGATGCGTTCCTCGCTGCGTCGCGCGGCGGGGACTTCGAGGCTCTTGTGGCCCTGCTCGACCCGGAGGTCACCCTCCGAGCGGACCCCGCAGCGGTCAGGGCCGGCGCGGCCAGCGAGGTCCACGGCGCACGCGACGTTGCCGGCACGTTCTCCGGTCGCGCCCGGTTGGCGCAACCGGCACTCATCGGCGGGGCGGTAGGAGCCGTGTTCGCCGCGGGCGGACGGCCTCGGTTTGCCTTCTCGTTTGAGATCACCGGCGAAAGGATCGTCGGGATCGAGATCCTCGCCGACCCCGCGCGACTGCGCGAACTCGCCGTGACGGTGCTCGACGACTGACCGGCGAGCCGAGGCGCAAACCCGCAGCAACACGGCCATGAGCCGCGATCCCCCGCTCGACGGCGAATGCGACGAGCCCTCACGCCGCGCGGCCCCGACCAGCTCATGAAATTCGCAGCGACCTCGCCCAGGAGGCCCGTGCTTGGATGGAGGACGTGTTCGTGCGCATCTGGTACTACACCGTGCCCGAGAGCAATGTGGGCGCCTTTCTCGCGGCGTACGGATCGGAGGGTCCGTGGGCCCGGCTGTTCCGGCAGGGCCGGGGGTACGAGGGAACCGAGCTCTTCCGTGGCACGGACAGGTCCGATCGATTCATCACCGTGGATACCTGGCGTACTGAAGCAGACTGGCAGGAGTTCCTTTCCGAACAGGCTGACGCCTACCGGGCGCTGGACGTGCGGCTGGAAGGGCTCGCCGACGTCGAGCGTGCCCTGGTCGAGGGATCCTCGTGACTAGGTCCAGCCGCTGCGGCCGGGCACAACTGCTCAGTCGTTGGTCAGGTAACCTCTCACGAACTGACAGCACTCAGCCGAGTCGCCGGCGGCTCGAGGATTCCGCGTAGAAGGCACTGGAATCCCTTCGCCAGAGCAGAAAAAGGATCACGATCGCAAGGATCAGGTTGATCACCGTCAGGATCTCGGAGATGGTCAGCGAGGCACCGGCCGCGATCGTGAGGATGCTGCTGAGCAGGTTGAGGCCGCCCAGCACGGTGGCTACGACGCGGGCCCACCCGCGTCCCTGGCCGTTCTTCCAGGCCATCCACAGCCACAGTGCCGTGCCGACGAGCCCGAAGAAAACGGCGACGCCGACGGTGACCTGGTAGAGGCTGTCGAGGTCCTGCGTGGTGAAGTCCGGATTCGACTTGGCGATCTCGTGACGCAGCTCGACTTTCAGCGAGGACAACGACAACAGAGTCACGATCAGCCCGATAAGACTGAGCACAGCCCCGGCGTACATGAGCTTGACCGCGGTGGCGATAGCTGGCGGGCGCGGAACAGCGGAAACCATCTGGGGATGGCCTGCCTGCGTTGGGTATGACGGAAGCGTGCCATCCGTGCGCGCCTCATCGTCATCTGCCATCGGTGGTTGGTCATTGCTCATGGCGGTCCTTCCGCGCCAGCCCTATCAAGAGGCTACTCATCGCGCCTCATCCGGAGTCAGGTTTCGCGCCCGGTGGCCTCCAGTCCCGCGAGGCGAGCGTTCCGGTCGAGGACGAGGATCGCCAGGAAGCCGGCGCAGCCTGCGACTGCGGTGATGAGAACATTCGGGAGTAGCGCGGCGGCGTCCGCGAGAGGTGCGTCGTTGGGAAGCGACGTGAGGAGGCCGACGCCCAGAGCGGCCCACAGTGCGGCGTGCAGCCGGCCCAGCCGCTGGCGGATCGCCGGAAGCCGGTGCAGGACGGGACGTCCGGCGAACTTGCCGGGTGGTCGTCCACCAGTGAAGAACGTCTTGTAGGTCTCGATGGATGCAACGGCGAACCCCCCAGACGCCAACAGCAAGAGGACCGGCTGACTGGTTAGGACCGACAACGGAACCGCCCACGCGGTGGCGACGATCGGGCTGCGCAGGAACTTGAAGCTGCTGAAACCCTCGATGGGTGCGTCCTTCCACGCCCCGCCAACGGCCGTGGCCCAACCGCCGGCACCGCCGATGGTTATCGCCAAGACCCAGGGTGGCGCCTGGCGCAATGTGCTCTCCAATGTCGCGAGGGCAGCGCCCGCGGCGGCGAGCCCCAGGACAACACTCCCGCCGACGCAGTATCTGACGCCCGTGTGCTGAATCGGTCGTCCACCGACCGCGAGCCGCATCGGGATCGTGTACGCGCTCTGGTCGTCGTTTCGCGCAATGGCCTTCCACCATTCGGTGGCGAGACGCTCCAATGCATACACCGCCCCGAGAGTGGCGATGACACCGGTGCCGAACCCCTGCCACAGCGCCAGAAACCCAGATGCGAGGACGGCTACGACCAAGGACCGAAGGAAGCTGCGCAGGTGGAACCCTTCGAACGGAGAATCCTTGTAGCCGCCCCAGCTGGCTGCATGCAAGCCCGCCAGGACGCCCAGTAGCAGCACGCCGAGCAACGTCATGCACTGCTCGCAGTGGCCGGATCGACCGTGGGCGGCCCTGACCCGGCCGGAACCTGCTGACCGGATCCGACGGAAGTGCTCGTGTTGTTCATGCTCTCGAGCCTGTGACCGATCGAGCAGCCAGGGAACGGGCTGTGGTACCGAGCCCCCGGTACCTGGGTGCCGTTTCGAGAACCGCGGCCGGCACCAGCAGACCGGACCGACCGGTCGGCTCCGCGTGACGCTGCAAACGACGACTGCTCACCAGGTGACGGCGGAACCAGGGCATTCACCCGGGGCGGCTGGACCGGTCTACGCCCTAGCGTCGAGGCCGAACAACGTTGTCACGCCGAGGAAAACATACGAGGGAGCAGAAATGCATGTTCATCGTTCGCGGGCTTCGACGCAGCACGGGACAGTCATCAAGCGTTCGACCGTCGTTCTCGCGGCGACGGCGCTGCTCGGCGCCGCCTTCGCGGCGTCGCCTGCTGCCACGTCATCTGGTTCGAACTCCAGCCACGCTCCGAGGCTGGTCGGCCGCGCCGTCCTTCCGGCCGCCACACTCGCCGAGGGACCGCCGTCCGGTGCCTTCGTGATCCCCGGGCCCGGAACCGTTCGGGGCATCACGTTTCCCCTCGCCTCGCAGCCCGTGGAGGGTTTCTCGTCAATCGTCAGCGGCCGGCATCGTGGTGAATACCTCGCGATGCCGGACAACGGCTTCGGCTCGAAGACCAACTCGACCGACTTCCTGATCCGTGCCTACTACATTCGTCCGCACTTCAAGACCGCGAGCGGCGGTTCTGGGACGGTTGACGTAGGCGACTTCATCTCGTTCCGGGATCCCAACAACATCATCGGGTTTCCCATCGTCAACAAGGGCGTCGACCGGCGACTCCTCACCGGCGGTGACATCGACCCGGAGTCGTTGCAGCGCGGTCGAAACGGCGATCTGTGGGTGGGTGACGAGTTCGGGCCGTGGATCCTGCACTTCAGCGGCGGCGGCAGGCTGCTCGATCCTCCGTTCGCTCTGCCAGGCGGTCTCATGTCGCCGAACAACCCCTTCCTGAAAAAGGGTGATGATCCGACGCAGCCGAACAGTCGCGGGCTCGAGGCGATGGCGATCACGCCGGACCGGCGTTACCTCTACGCCGCGCTTGAAGGCGCCACGGTGGCGGATCCCGACCAGTCCCGGCGCTACGTGTACCAGTTCGACACTGTGCACAAAGAGTTCACAGGTCAGGTGCTGCAGTATCGGACGGAAGCGGAGGCCAACCTGGTCGCGGACATGTGGGCGGTGGACAACCACCGGGTCGTCGTGATCGAACGCGATGCAGGCTCGGGCCTGGCGGCGTTGTTCAGGAGCGTCTATCTGGTTGACCTGCGGCGTACGGATCCGCAAGGGTTCCTGAGGAAGACGCTCGTCGTCGACCTGACCGCGATCCCGGATCCGGATCTGGTGTCCCTCCCGCCGATTCACTCAGGTGACGTCGGGCTGGGCGACCCGTTCCGGGTGGTCTGCGAGTCCGTGGAAGCCATTCACGTCATATCCGCGCGGCGGCTACTGATCGGCTGCGACAACAACCTGCCGAACGCCGGCCGCAACCCAGGGCTGGCAGACGACACCGAGTTGATCGTCGTCGCCGTACCAAAGCTGAGAGGGCGCGCAGCCTGAGAGGGATGAGCCCGCGCCGGTAGGCATCGCCTACGGGCGCGGGCTGGTCGCGGCTCGCTGAATCGAGCGCTGTACGCGATCCGCCCGTTGTGGTTAAGTCTGGATGTTCGGGCTTGTCACCATATCGGCGCGGTTGTGCGGTGCAGGATCACGGGGATTCTCCATTTGTCGGGCGAAGTCATGAGCTCGACGTGCTTGAAGGCTGCGCGGTTGCCGCGCAGTCGAACGGCTCCCGGACGGTCCTGATTGAGGGGCCTGCCGGAATTGGAAAGACCGCGTTGGTCTCGGCGTTCGCCGAACGGGTTTGCAATGTATCGCCGCTGATCGTGACCGGGGACGAGGACGAGACCGATCTGAGCTTCGGCGTATGCCGGCAACTCATCCGCGGTGAGCCTGTATCCGCCTGGCGGGATCCCTTCGATGCGGGTGCCGACCTGGTGCGCGTTCTGGGTGACCGGCCGGACGAGGCTCCGGCGGTGCTGATCGTGGATGACACCCACCTGGCCGACCTCGGCTCCTTGCGGGCGATCACCTTCGCACTGCGCCGACTTCGAACCGACGGCCTGGTGGTCGTTTTGACCGTTCGCCCGGACGGCCTCGCGCGGCTGCCTTCTGGTCTGGTCCGGTTGGTCCGGGAGCGCGGAACGCGGCTCAGTCTTTCCGGATTGACCGACGCCGAGGTGATCGAGCTCTCAGTGGCGCTGGGCCATGGGCAGCCATCACAGGGGCTGGCGACCCGGCTGCGCGAGCACACTGGGGGCAGTCCTGTACACCTGCGAGCCCTCTTGGCCGAGCTGCCCCTTGGCGCACTGGAGGCGGTGCGCGGACCGTTGCCGGCACCATACTCGTTCGCGCTCTTGGTCCAACGGTTGGTGGCGTCCACATCGCCGGTGGCCCAAGGGATCGCACGCGTCGTGGCCGTCCTTGGTGATCGGGCGTCTCTTGAGGACGTCGCGAACGTGGCGGACGTGGCGGACCCCGGACCGGCGTTGGAGGAGCTGCAACGTGCCGGCCTCGTTCATTTGCGTCCGCTCAGGGACGGCTGGCGCGTGGAGTTCGACCATCCCCTGGTCCGAGCCGCCGTGTACGAGGACTCGGGTCCGGCGACGCGGGCGCGGCTGCACACACGCGCCGCCGAGCTGTTGGGCGGTCCCGCGGCGCTCTCTCATCTGGTCGCGGCCACGTCGCGAACGGATCCTGTCCTGGCGGCCCGAGTGGAGCAGAGGGCGGGGGCGCACAAGTCTGCCGGCCGGCTGTCGGCCGCCGCTGACGCGATGTTCTCCGCGGCCAGGCTGAGCAAGCCTGGTGTGGCGGCCGATCGCCGGCTGCTTCTCGCGGTTGAGCTGCTCCTGATCTCCGGTGACACCGCCGCGGCGCAGGCGTTCTCCGAACAGATCGCCGCGATGCCTGCCGATGCCCATCGGCTCAGCGTCCAGGCGCGGATGGCTTGGATGTCCGGACGGCTCGACGAGGCTGAACGGTTGGGAACACTGGCCTGGGAGCAGGGCGACAGCCTGGACGCTCTCACACGCGACGACCTGGCGGCCACCTTGGCACTGCTGTTCATCCTGCGCGACGAGGGCAGCACCGCTGCGGCGTGGGCGCGACAAGCCCTCAGCAGTGGTCGGCTGGCCCCCGACCAGGCGAGCTCGACTCGCGCCGCCGCCGCCCTCGGCCTGGCGATGTCAGGAAGGCACGACGAGGGGTTGGCGCTGTTGGGCGACGTGGATCCCGAGCCCACACGGGTCGCGCCGGAACGCAACCCGGAGCTACGCGCCCGCGGCATCCTGCGCCTGATCACCGACGACCTGGGAGGAGCACGCGCAGACCTCCTCGTGTGCAGTTCGATAGCTCATCGCCGGCTCTCCCCCTCGCGACTGACGGCACTCGGCGCCCTGTCCGAGACCTACTTTCGGCTGGGCGACTGGGACGACTCGCTGGCGCTGGTCGAGCAGGCACTCTCGCTGGCGCGTGATACTGAGCAGTACTGGCTGCAGGGCTACCTCGACAGCATCGCCGTCCTCGTACTGGCGGGGCGGGGCGAATCGCAAGCCGCTCAGCAGCATCTGACGGCGGCCCGGATGGCAGCGACCTTGCTCGCGCACCCCGCAACCGCCGCATGCGCGGACAACGCTGCCGTTCATCTCGCGATGTGCCGCGCCGACCCGCAACAGGTCATCGCGGACGCTGCTCGGCTGGCCAGCAGCACGAAGGGTGCTGCTCACGAGCCGGGCATCCTCTCCTGGCCGGTCCACTATGCCGCGGCGCTCGTCGAGGTAGGTCGTCTGGACGAGGCGACGGCCGAACTTGCCGGCCTGGAGACGGTTGCGCGCGACCGTGGCCGGCGGTCAAGGCTGGCGGCCCTGGCTCGGGTACGCGGTGAGCTCGCGACAGCCCGACGTGAGCGCGCTCGTGCCAGGGAGGCATTCGAGGAGTCGTTGCGCCTCGGAGAGCACACCGCAGATGCACTCGAACGTGCCATGGCGCAGGCTGCGTTCGGGAGATTTCTGCGCCGGCGCGGCGAGCGACGGTCGGCCGCAGATCACCTACAGGCCGCCAGAGACGGCTTCCTACGTCTGGGGGCGCAGCCGTTCCTACTGCGTTGCGATCGGGAGTTGCTAGCCTGCGGCCGTTCGCCGGGAGCGCAAGAGCAGTATCGGGGGACGATCCTCACACCCCAGGAACGGGTGGTGGCCCGATTGGTGTGCACCGGCCTCTCCAACAAGCAGGTCGCTGATGAGCTCGTGCTCAGCGTCAAGACGGTCGGCTACCACCTCGGAAACGTCTACACGAAGCTTGGCGTCCACTCCCGCACCCAGCTCCAGACTCATCCTGACCTGACTGCCCGTGACGAGCCGGCGGTACGTTGAGGGTCAAGGGGTCCGCCGAGGTGCGCGCCCTCGCTCCGAGTGGGGGAACTCAAAGAGCGAGGACGCACAGGGTGGCGTCCCGGGACGCGGACCCCCGGACGCTCGCCTAGCAAGCATTCTGGGCAATGAGGGAACGCTCCGCGGGAAAAGCACGGCAATCGAGTCGGGCTTTCACGTGCCGTCACTGACTTCCCGCGTCAGAGCCACGGCACGCCGCAGCATCATTGAGTACTCGGTGTCGAACTCGGGGCGTGCACTGTTGGGCAACGCGTCTCGCTGCCGTGTCCACGCGAAGGTGTGCGCGAAGGTACCGACCCGCATCGCGAGCTCGAACGTGCCGACCAGACCTTGACCCCAAGGCTCGAGGTAGGCGTCTCGCAGGCGAGCGAACCACGGGTCGCCACGTGGCAGACCGTTCCTATCCTCGAGGAAGCGGAACGTGACGACGAGCGACGCGAAGGGGTGGGCGATCGAGGCATCCCCCCAGTCCGGCAGCAACAGCCCCCGACCGGTTCCACGTGCGAACGAATCCAGCTTTCAACCAGCCCGTGGTCCACGACGCAACTGTGCCATCGGCAGGCGGCGGGTCGTCGGCGATGACTTTGCGCCGCAATGGTGGTCTACCCCTGCATGACTCGAATCACCTGTCACATGTCCATCTCGCTCGACGGCTTCGTCGCCGGACCGGATCAGAGCCGTGACGACCCGGTCGGCGTAGACGGACTAAGGCTCCATGAGTGGCACTGGCACGCTGGTGAGCCCGGCCACGAGGCGGACGTCGGCCCGCGCGACGAGCTGGTCCAGGCGCGCGGCGCCTACATCATGGGCCGCAACATGTTCGGCCCCATCAGGGGCGAGTGGAAAGGAGACTGGCGCGGCTGGTGGGGTGACGAGCCGCCCTATCACGCGCCGGTATTCGTCCTTACCCACCACGCGCATGAGCCGATCGAGATGGCGGGGGGGACGACATTCCATTTCGTCACGGCAGGCTTCGACGCGGCGCTCGAGCAGGCGAAGGCTGCCGCCGGAGACCGGGACGTCGACATCGCCGGTGGGGCCTCGACGGTGCAGCAGGCGTTCGCGGCGGGTGCCATCGATGAGCTCGTACTGGACATCGCGCCCGTTCTGTTGGGCAGTGGCGAGCGTCTGTTCGACAGCGTGGATGATCCCGGTTTCGAACCGGTGGAGGTCATCCACTCACCTCACGCGACGCACGTCCGCTATCGGATCGGCCACTGACGTCCGGCGACGACACGAGGAGCATCACGGTGACCACCAGCGTTGAGACATCCCGCTCCATGGGCACCGGCGACCAGGCCCGCTGCGCCCGGGATGCTGCGGTGGCACAATCACCCGCATGTCCCCGGAGTCGACGCCGGAGACCCGGTACGCCGTCAACCGGGGTGTGCATATCGCGTATCAGGCCCCTTGGGGAGGGTCCGCCGGACTACCCGGCCGGCATGCCGCCGGAGTCGTTCGAGCAGATCGTCGAAATGGCGAAGTCGGGCTGGGGTACCGCTGCCGTGCTGCCTCTCCTCGCCCCGTCCGCGGCCGATGTCCGCGCTCTGCTACCGACGCTCCGAGTGCCCACACTGGTGCTGCACCGCGCCGGCGACCAGTTCGCAGCTGTCGTGCACGGACGATACCTGGCCGATCACATTCCAGCGGCCAGGTACGTGGAGCTCCCAGGCAGGGCTCACCCGCACTTCGTGGGTGACACCGACGCCGTCCTGACCGAGGTCGAGGAGTTCGTCACCGGCCGGGTGGCCCGGCATGACGGGAGTGCCGGAGGCGTGGAGAGTCTTCCTGGTGGCGGCTTGACCTTCACGCACGGACCGCAGCCGGAGCCGGTTGCCGTCTGCCCTGCTGGGGTGACGCGGTGAGGAAGGTACCCGACTTCGCGACACTCGACGACTTCATGTCGGCGGAGGCGGCGGATCGCGACTTCTCCGGCGTGATCCGGATCTGCTCCGGGCCCAGTGTGTTGTTCGCCGGAGCCTACGGCCCGGCCAGTCGACGCTGGCCCATGCCGGTGGCCGAGGATATGCGCTTCGACGTCGCCTCGGTGACCAAGCTGTTCACGTCGGTCGCGGTCCTGCAGCAGGTGGCGGCGGGGGCACTGCATCTCGACGCGTCGATCATGGAGTACGTGGACCTGTCGGGTACGACGATCTCCGACCGGGTGACGCTGCGCCAACTCCTTACCCACACGTCCGGGATCGCCGACGACGCCGACGAGGAGGCGGGTGAGTCGTATGAGGAGGTGTGGCGGGATCGTCCGAACTATTCGGTGACCGACACCGTCGACCACCTTCCGCAGTTCGCGTACAAGCCTCCGGTGTTCGAGCCGGGCACCGGGTGCCGTTACTGCAACTGCGGCTACGTGCTCGCCGGGCTGGCGCTGGAGAGGGTGACCGGCGAGAGGTACCGCGAATATGTCCGCGCGCACGTCTTCGACCCGGCCGACATGACCCGGTCAGGGTTCTTCGACATGCGCGACGCTGAGCCCGACGTGGCCGAGGGCTGGGAACGACGCGAGTCGGGGTGGAGGCGCAACATCTACAGCTATCCGCCGATCGGGTCACCCGACGGTGGTGCGCACTGCACGGCAGCCGACCTGGTGCGGTTCATGCAGGCCGTTCGCTCCCGCCTGCTCCTGCCGGCGGACCTCACCGAAGCGTTCCTCGCTCCTCAGGTGCGGCACCACACGACCGACAAGGAAACCTTCGACTACGGTTTCGGTCTGGTCTTCATCCTGGTCGACGGTGTGATTCGCAGCTACTACAAGGACGGCATGAACACCGGCGCCAGTGCGATCATCGAGCATTTTCCCGCACTGGGGGTCGACCTCGCGATCGTGTCGTCAACACAGGACGGCGCCTGGGCGCCACGCAGTGAGATCACTCGGCGCCTGCTGGCCGACGTCGAATGATGCGCCGCCGGCTGGGCTACGTTCACCGGCACGACACCGACCCGTCCGCACGGGGTGTCCCACGAAACCCAGGACGATGCGGCATGCGCAGTGAGCGATAGGTTTGGCTGGGTCCACACGCTTGCGAGCTTGGCATGCGTCGCTCACGATGCAACCAGGTCAGACCGTCCGACGATAGGGGTGAGCCGTGCGGTGGATCCGGTGGCCCGAGGGGACCGACCACGTTGAGGGCCGCATTGCCTACGGCGGCGACTACAACCCTGAGCAATGGGAGTCCTCGGTCTGGCTCGAGGATGCGCGCCTCATGCAACAGGCCAGGGTGAACTTCGTCACCGTAGGCGTCTTCGCGTGGTCGCGGATTCAACCGCACCCAGACGTTTGGGACTTCAGTTGGCTGGACGACGTCCTCGACATCCTGCACGGTCACGGTGTCGCGGTCGACCTTGCGACGGCGACCGCGTTGGCACCCCCCTGGTTGACTCATGTGCACCCGGAGGTCGCGCCGGTAACCGCCGACGGGGTGCGGCTTGTCCACGGAAGCAGGCAGACCTGGAGCCACAGCTCATCGGAGTACCGTCGCCATTCGCTGCGCCTGGTCGAGAGGCTGGCACACAGATACGCGAACCATCCGGCACTATCGATGTGGCACATCTCCAACGAGATCGGCTGTCACAACGCGCGGTGCTACTCGGCGGAGGCCGCGGATCGCTTCCGGGACTGGCTGCAGGCCCGTTATGCCGACCTCGACGCTCTCAACGACGCGTGGGCGACGGATTTCTGGAGCCAGAGGTACGGCGACTGGTCTGAGATCCGAGTGCCGGCGAGGTCGACCGCGTCCGTCAACCCCACCCAACAGCTGGACTTCGCACGGTTCTCATCCGACCAGCTGCGCACACAGCTGCGCGCCGAGCGAGAGATCCTCCATCGGGTGACACCCGAGGTGCCGGTCACGACGAACTTCATGGTGATGTCGCACACGAAGGACATGAACTACGCAACGTGGGTGGATGACGTCGATGTGGTCTCGAACGACCACTACGTGTGGGAGAAGGACCCGGACGCAAGGGGGGAGCTCGCGTTCTGCGCGGATCTGACCCGGGGACTGGCTGCGGGAGACCCGTGGGTTCTCATGGAGCACTCGACATCGGCGGTCAACTGGCAACCGGTGAACCTTGCGAAGACATCCGCGCTCATGCGCCAAGACAGCCTCGCCCACGTGGCTCGAGGCGCCGATGCGGTCTGCTTCTTCCAGTGGCGCCAGAGCCGCTCAGGCGCCGAACGGTTTCATTCCGCCATGGTGCCGCACGCGGGAAGCGACAGCGAGATCTTCCGGCGCGTCGTGGATCTCGGTGCCGACCTCGAACGCTTGGCAGAGATCGTCGGCTCGCGCGTGCGCTCGCAGGCAGCGGTACTCTTCGACTGGGAGAGCTGGTGGGCCACCGCGCTCGATGGGAATCCGAGCGACCTGGTGTCCTACGCAGAGGAAGCGCGGTCGTGGCACCGCAGCCTGCGGGCTGTCGGCATCGGTGTCGACGTCGTGCCCACGTCGACGAGCCTCACCGACTATGGGATTGTGATCGTGCCGACTCTCTACATCGCCGACGAGACACTGGCTGCGCGGCTGAGGACCTTCGCGGAGTCCGGCGGCCAGCTGGTGGTGACATACTTCTCGGGAATCGCCGACATCGACAATCACGTCCACCTCGGCGGATACCCCGGTGCCTTTCGTGAGCTGCTCGGCATCCGAGTTGAGGAGTTTCGGCCCCTGCTCGACGGGCACGAGGTCACCATCAGTGGCTCCCCAGCCCATGGGCCGTTCGAGCATCCAGCGCGTGGTCGCGTGTGGACCGAGCCCGTCCAGCTGACCGACGCGTCTTCCATCGCGATATTCGTCGACGGGCCGTCAGCCGGCTATTCCGCCGTGACGCGCGTCGAGCGTGGCTCCGGCTCCGCCTGGTACGTGTGCACGTCGCTGGATGAGCACACGCGCGAAGAGCTCGTCGACGAGATCGGAACCGAGGCCGGTGCCCCCAGACTGCCGGGTGCCAGCAATCTCATCGACGTGGTTCGACGCGACAGTGGTGACCAGAGTTACTTCTTCGTCTTCAATCACTCCGATCAGCGGCACGAAGTGCCCTTGGCGGGCTTTGATCTGCTGACGGGAACCCATCACGTCGGCACTGTCCCGGTGCCCGGAGGTGGGGTCGCCGTCATCCGAGCAGACTCGGCTACCCCTTGACACCTCCGGCGGTCAGACCCGACTGCCAGAAGCGCTGGAGCATGAGGAACGCTGCGATGAGGGGGATGATGGAGAGCAGCGAGCCGGTGACGACGAAAGCGAGCAGCTCAGCGTTGGAACCGCTGCCCCCCACCGCCTGCGAGGACCAGTTGGCCAGACCCACCGTGACCGGGTAGAGCTTCGGGTCGTTGAGCATGATGAGCGGGAGGAAGTAATTGTTCCACGTGGCAACCAGGGTGAAGAGCAGGACGGTGACGAAGCCGGGCGCGAGCATGCGGAACGCGATCTTGAAGAAGATGCCGAACTCGCTGACGCCGTCGATGCGGGCCGCCTCGATGATGCTGTAGGGAACCGCGTCCTCGGCGTATACGCGCATGAGGTACAGCCCGAACGGACTGACCAGTGAGGGCAGGATGATGGCCCAGGGAGTGTTGACCAGCCCCACCTTGGCGAACAGCAGGTAGGTGGGGATGGCCAGAGCCGTCGTCGGCACCATGATCGAGCCGAGCACCAGCGCGAAGCCGACCCCTTTCCCGCGGAACCGGAACTTCGCGAAGCCGTACCCGCCCATGGCCGCCAGGAGCGATGCTCCTCCGGCGCTCACCACCGAGTAGAACAAGGTGTTCAGAAGCCAGCGCGTGTAGATGGCGTCGTCGAAGGTGAGCGTGTCCTTGATGTTCGAGAAGAGTGAGAAGTCACTGGTGAACCACAGCCCGAAGCTGGAGAACAAGTCCCCGGTGGTCTTCGTCGACGCGACCACCAGCCAGAACAGCGGCAGCAGGAAGTACACCAGGAACGCGAGCATGGCCAGAGTCAGCAGGTTGCTGCGGCGCTCGGCCATCGGCTTCACATGCCGATCGGACGAACCGCTTGCGGTGGATTCCCTCGCTTGGGCCCGCGTTGAAGTTGTCACGACTGGCTCCTTCTGCTCGTGATGAACAGGACCGCGGAGGAGACGACGACGATGACGAGTCCGAGCAGGAACGACACCGCGGCTGCGTAGTTCGGCTCCTGACTGGTGAACGTCAGGGAGTAGGCGTAGAGATTCGGGGTGTACGACGTGTCGATGACACTCGGCGCGAGTGGACTCAGGAGCTTAGGTTCGGTGAACAGCTGGAAGGCGCCGATGACGGAGAAGATCACGGTCAGCAGGATGGCCGGTCGGATGGCGGGGATCTTGATGCTCCACGCCGTCCGGACCGCGCCTGCGCCGTCGACCGCCGCGGCCTCGTACAGGTCTTCCGGGATCGACCGCAGGGCCGCGTAGAGGATGATCATGTTGTAGCCGATGAACTCCCAGCTGACGATGTTGCCGATCGACCAGAGCATCCACTGGTCACTCAGGAAGTCCGGCTTTGAGAGACCCACTTTGTCGGCCAGTTGTGCGAAAGGCCCGAAGTCCCTGCCGTACAGGTAGCCCCACATGAGCGTCGCGACGACGCTGGGGACCGCGTAGGGCAGGAAGATGCCCAGCCGGACCACCTTTGAGAACCGCAGCAGGCCGCTGTCGATGGCGAGTGCGGCGAGCAACGCCAAGCTGAGCATGATCGGAACCTGCACGCAGAAGAACGCCGCTACGCGCAGAACCCCCTCGATCAGCGCGTCATCGTGGAAGGCTCTCGTGTAGTTGTCCAGCCCGACGAATGATGTCCCGCCGATCAGCTGTTCCCGAAAGAGACTGGTGTAGGCCGCGTAGCAGAGTGGCACGACCAGCATGGTCACGAACACGACCAGGAACGGTGCGACGAACATCATCCCGGCGCGAGCCTGGTGGGCATCGATGTGCGCCTTGCGGTTGGCCGGGCGGTCCGGCCGAGTCGGTGTGGAGGTGGTGGTTGCAGTGCTCACGGGTCAACCTTCCTCGCATCGGAGACAGAGACGGCCGGCTTCCCGGTACCGCGCGAGCGGCACGCCGGCCCAGGAAGCCGTCACGTCCCCGTACTGCTATTCGACCGTGAACCCCTGGCTCTCGGCGTATGTCTTGGTGCGGTCCTGCCAGGTGTCGGTGGCCGCCGTGGTGTCCCCCTTGTCGGCCAGCGCCTTACCGACCGTCTCGTCCCAGTCGGTATAGACCTGGTCCATGAACGGCGCCCACTGGAAGTCGGTGGGCACGGTGGAGCTGATGTCGGCAAACACCGTGTTCACCTTCTGCCCGCCGTAGAACTCCGGGGTCTGCCCGATGTAGTCGGGATCGGACAGCAACGCCTTGGTCGCCGGGAAGAAGAACTGCTCCGTGGCGAACATCTTGGTCGTCTCCGGGTCGGTGTTGAGGAACTTGGCGAACTCGGCCGCCGCGATGGCGTTCGGCGTCCCCTGGATGACCGCGGTGGTGGAGCCGCCCCAGTTGCCCGAGATCTGCTCGCTGGCATCCCACTGGGGCAGTGGCGCGGCGCGCCAGAGCCCGCTGGTCGACTGGGCGCTGCCCGAGAGGAACACCGGACCCCAGGCGGCGGTCAGCCAGGTGGCGTACTTTCCGCTGTTGAGGCCCTGGAACCACGAATCCGTGAAGTCAGGATCGGTGGCGATGACGCCATCCTTTACCAAGTCGCCCCAGTAGGTGGCGACCTGCTTCGAGGCGTCATTGTTGAGGCTGATGGCCAGCGAGCTCTCGCCGGTGAGCTGGAAGGGATTGACCTTCGCCTGCCACAGCAGGCCCATGTAAGACCCGCCCTGGTTGGCCGCCAGGTCCGTCATGTAGACGCTGGGGTCCGCTGCGTGCAGCTTGCGAGCCGCTGCGGCGAACTCATCCCAGGTCTTCGGGACGGCGATCTTGTACTTGTCGAAGATGTCCTTGCGGTACAGCATCCCCATCGGACCGGTGTCCTGCGGATACGCCCAGACCTCCCCGTTGTCTCCGCTCACCTGCGTCCAGGTCCAGTCGATGAACTGGTCCTTGGTCGCCGCTGCGCCGTACGGGGCCAGGTCCATGAGATCCTGGGTGATCGTGAACGTAGGAATGTACTGGAACTCGATCTGGACGGCGTTGGGCGCGCCGGTACCGGCCTTGAGCGCCGTACGCAGCTTGGTGTACTCAGGTTCACCCTGACCTGCGTTGACCACCTTGACGTTTATCGCAGGGTACTTCTTCTCGAACAGCGCAACTTCCTTCTCGATCTCGGGCACCCAGGTCCAGAACGTGATGGTGGTGGGCTTCTTCATGGCGGCGTCTATCTCCGCCTGGCTGACAGTGTTGGTGCTCGCGCCCGACGACGTGCTCGTTGAGTCCCCGCCGCCGCAGGCCGTCAGAGCGACGATGGCCGCTACCACCAGACCGCCCAACCCCTTCGCCCGGGAGAAGCCCCGGACCCTTCCTGGAATTCTCATCGAATCGCATCCTTTCCCGGTGCGGTTTGAGTTGTGCCCTTGCGCTCAACGACTACCCGGACGTCCCATGGCCCGAGCGTCAGCGGCTCGCCGGCTGCGAGCGCCGTACCGGAGAGCAGATCGTGTACGGGGACTGGCACAGTCATCTCGGCTGGGTCCCAGCTCCAGTTACTGACGAAGCGCACTACCGACCCGTCAGCGGTGCGGCCAGAGGTGCTGGTGACAGATGGTGGCCGGGCCTGCCGCCATGCGTCGGTCGGCAGAGTGGTCGCGGCGGTCCATTCGCCGATGGCGCGTGCCAGGGTTCGGTCGGGGACAGTCCCGACGTAGGTCACCCGGCCCTCGCCGTACGCGTTCGTCGTCACCGCTGCGAACCGGCCCAGGTGCGGGTGCGAGTACTCGGCGAGAACCGTCGCGCCGTCGGCGGCCAGGCCGTCGGCCCAGCCGGTGGCGTGTCCCGCGACCGGTGGCCCACTCACGGTGGCGACCGACCGAACGGGTACGGGCTCCACCAGATTCGTGAACTCGAGGTAGTGCGCCCCCGCGGCCTCCCGTAGCGCGCCGGGCATGATCGTGTGGCGCGCCACAGCCTCCTCGTCGGCGTAGCCGGTGCGCGGTGTGAGGACGAGGTGCCCGCCGGCCTCGGCATAGCCGCGCAGCAGCTCGAGCAGGGAGTCGTCGGCGATGTAGAGACCAGGGACGACGAGCACCGGCCAGCGGGCGGCCATCTCGGCCGGATCGTCGGGCAACTGCGCCGGAGCCACCACGTCCACCGACAGACCGGCGTCGAAGAGCCCCCGGTAGAAGGCCGCGAGGATGCGTTCATAGGACTTGGGATCACCCATCCACACAGGCACCTTGGCCTGAAGTGGCCCCATGAACTCCATGGCCCACCGGCTCTCGGCGGAGACCAGGACGCCGACGTCGCTCGAGGGCCGCAGGTCCGTCAGGTCGGCGGCGGTGTCGCGCAGCTCACCCGCGACCGTCGCGAGCTCGTCGTATGTGCGGCCCGGGGTCAGGCTGTGCCCGAGAACGCCGCCCCAGTAGGTCTCGGCGCCGAAGTGCAGGGAGTGCCAGTGCCAGTACTCGACCATCCGGGCGCCGCGCGCGACGAGGCTCCAGACCACCTGTCGCCACTGTCCCGGGTACGCCGGGAAGTTGTCGGCCGAACCGCCGATCGAGGAGGCGTTCGTCTCCGCCACGAGGAATGGCTGCTGCCGCGTTCCCCGGGAGATGTCGGCCTGGAGGTACAGCCACGCGGTTCCGGACCACGAAAGGAACGAGGGACTCCGGCTTGGGCGGTCCTCACCAAGTTGTGGCAACGCGAGGTCGTCCTGCGTGCCGTAGTAGATGTTGGCCGCGACCACGTTCGAGCGGCTCGCCGATGACGGCAACGTCCTGCGTTGGCTGGTGCAACGCGAGACAGGTGGTGACGAACTGGTGCTCCGCCGCCAGCGATCGGACGAGCTCGGCCTGCCAGGCGATGTACTCGTGGGTGAGACCGGCCTGGTAGCGCCGCCATGCCAAGTCATAGGAAGGGGTCGTGTTGCCGTCGGGGGTCCACAGGTCGGCCCACTCGGAGATGCGGTGTGACCAGTACACCAGCCCCCAGCGCTCATTGAGCGTGTGCACATCACCGTATCGCTCCCGCAGATAGTCCAAGAACCCTTGGAATACGCCGGGGTTGTGCAGCGAATTGATGCCGGGTTCGTTGTCCACCTGCCAGCCGATGACGGCCGGGTGCTCCGCGTACCGGGTGACGATCTTCCGGATCAGCCTTTCCGCGAGGTAGCGGAACGCAGGATGCGGATGGTTGACATCCTGGCGCGCCCCGTAGGGCACTGTCTCGCCGGTTCGGCGTTGCGCGGTGGCCTCCGGATACTTGTGCCGCAGCCATGGCGGCACCGCGTATGTGGGCGTGCCGATGATCACGCCGATCCCACGTTCCCAGGCACCGTCCAGCACCGGCTGCAGCCAGTCCAGGTCGAAGACGCCGTCGCGCGGCTCCCATGTCGACCAGACCGACTCACCGACGCGGATCACCGTGAAGTGAGCCTCGGCCATCAGGTCGAGGTCTTCCTTCAGCCGGTCATACGGCTGGTACTCGGTGTAGTAGGCGGCGCCGAAGAGGACGCCACTCGGCAGTAACCGCACGCGAGACCCCCAGAGAGTGTGCGGTGGAGCGCGTGGGGTAATCGTGAACGTTCACAGTGCGGGTGTCAAGAGGTGCAGGGGTAACGATCCCGTACGCGTTTCCGTGCGCGGTGGCCCGAGCAGGGCGGTGGCGGATCAGGCGAGAGCTGCCCGAACCTGCGCCGTCGCCGCTGTCGTGCTTGAGCGAACAACAAGCCGAGGAATCTTGCGCCGATGGGGTGCGCCTACGTCGTGGCCGCCTTTGACCTCGGCGATCAACATGCTGACGGCCAGACGGGCGCAGGTGCTGAACTCCTGCCGGATCGTTGTCAGGGGCGGCAGGAAGTAGGCCGCCTCGGGGATGTCGTCGAAGCCCACCAGGCTGACGTCGCGCGGCACCGAACGGCCCGTCTCACTGAGCGCGCGGATGAGCCCCAGAGCGATGTGGTCATTGGCCGCGAAGACGGCGGTTACGTCCTCCGACCGCCCGAGGACGAGCCCGGCCTCGTATCCCGCCGCAGCAGACCAGTCACCCGCCGGCAGTGGTGATGGTGCGGCGATGCCGTGTGCGGCCAGCTCCGCCCGCCACCCGTCCATCCGCTGCCGCGCGGAGGCCCAGTCCGGGGGCCCGCCGACGTGCCACACGTTCTGGTGACCGAGGGCCAAGAGGTGACGAACAGCCTTGCGTGCCCCCGCGCGGGCATCGGTGTCCACCGTCGGCACGCGGACATCCGCGCGCCCGATGACCACCACTGGCAACTGACGGGCCAGGTCCAGGGCGCAGTCACGAGCCTCCCGGTGCGGAGAGCCCGCGATGACGATGCCGTCGACCGCCCGGCTGCGCAGTTGCCTGGAGCCGTCGACCATCCCCCGGAGATCAAGGCGCGGCACATTCGCGATCACGGTGGTGTAGCCCGCTTCGCGAACGGCGTCGTCGACGGTGTGCAGCGTCCGGTTGGGCCCGAAGAGGTCCGAGCTCGGGCTGATGACTCCGATGGCCCGGGAGCGACCGGAGACCAATGAGCGGGCCAGCGAGTTCGGGTGATAGTCCAGCGCCTCCATCGCCGCATGGACCCGTGTGCGCGTGGTGGACCGGACGCCCGGCTGCTCGTTGATGACCCGCGAGACGGTTTGGTATGACACCCCTGCCAGGGCAGCCACATCAGTCATCGACGGACGACGCTGCCGCCCACCGTTGCTCGCGGTCGTGTCCGTGACTACCATCCGCTCTAGTCTCGCACGCCCCGGTCAGGGGGTGCCGGGCAGCGGCCAAAGGACCCGGAGCATGACGTACAGCAAGGGGGTGACATGGCCACATCGTCGGACCCGGCCGCTGTGCCGACCGTGACGCCAACGCACTACGGCTCCCTGGTCGCCGCGCTGGACCTGCCGACGAAGGTTCGCCTCCTCACCGGCGCTACCACCTTCACCATGCCGGCCGAGCCGTCCATCGGACTGGGTGAGCTGCGCCTGTCCGACGGTCCCACCGGGGTGCGCGGGTTGAAGTTCAGCGGCGGTCGCGAGGTGGCCTGCTTTCCCAACGCCACGCTGCTCGCGTCCGCATGGAGCGAGGACTCGACCTTTCAGGTTGGGCGGCTGCTCGCCGAGGAAGCGATGGCCCAACAGATCCACGTCGTCCTCGGCCCGACCATCAACCTGCACCGCTCGCTGCTTGGTGGACGACTCTTCGAGGCGTACTCCGAGGACCCGCTGCTGACCGGCCGACTCGCCGCGGCGTACGTTCGCGGATTGCAGAGCTCAGGAGTAGGCGCCTGCCTGAAGCACCTCATCGCGAACGAGTCCGAGACAGAGCGCAACACCGTCAACAGCGTGGTCGACGAGGCCAGTCTGCGCGAGCTCTACCTGCTGCCGTTCGAGATCGCTGTCGACGAGTCCGACCCATGGTCGATGATGGCTGCCTACAACGATGTCAACGGGGTCGCGGCCACCGAACAGCACCACGTCAACACCGAGATTGTGAAGGGTGAGTGGGGTTATCGCGGCCTGATCATGTCCGACTGGTTCGCCACCAAGTCCGCCGCAGCGGCCGCCAATGGCGGTCTCGATATCGTCATGCCCGGCCCCGACGGCCCTTGGGGCGAAACGCTCGTCGCCGCCGTCTCCGCCGGTGAGGTCGCCGAGTCGGTGATCGATGACCACCTGACGCGACTGCTTCGCCTGGCAGACCGGGCAGGCGCGTTGGGCACACTGCGCGAGTATCCGCAGGGCCTGCCCGAACCTACGAGCCGGCAGCGACGGGACCAGCTGACCCACCTGGCGGCGTCCGGCATCACCGTGTTGACCAACCGGGGGGAGACGCTGCCGCTCCGAGTGGGTGCGAGCGTCGCGCTCATCGGGCGTCACGCGATCGAGACGTGCAACATGGGCGGTGGATCGGCCCAGGTCAACGCCCCTTACCAGGTCAGCGTTGCCGAGGGGCTCAACGAGCTGCTCGGCGACGCGGTGACCGTCGCGGATGGAGTCGAGGTACGGAGCCGCCCCGTTCCCGCTCGCCCGGACTTCGTCACCGACCCCCGTACCGGCGAGCCCGGCGTGGGTTTCACCCTGCTCGCCGCGAACGGGTCTGTGCTCGAGGAACGGCACAGCGCCAACGCCACGACGCTTGTCGGCTTCGACGACGGCTTCGCGGGGCTCGTGCACTCCGTTCGGCTGCACGCGCGCGCTAACGAGGGCGGGCCGATCGAGGCCGGCGTGATCGGCGCGGGATCGTGGCAGCTGTCCGCCGGCGGCCAGGAGCTTCGTGCCAACCTGGGGTCGGCGGGTACCGGCATGGGCGCGGAGGTCCTGAACCCTCCGCTCGAGACCATCCGGGTTGCGGTGGAGCCTGGCGACACGATCGTCGGAACGATGACCCTGCGGTCCGGAGGCACGTTGGGCGGTGCGGCGCTGCTCGGTTTGATCGCCCGGCGCGCCGCTCGAGACCAGGACGAGGTCATCACCGAGGCGGTCGCCGTCGCCGAGGCCGCGGATGTCGCGGTGGTCGTTGTCGGCCTCACCGACGAGCAGGAGACCGAGGCAGTCGACAAGAGCACGCTTCGCCTGCCCGGACGGCAGGACGAACTCGTGCAGGCGGTGGCGGCTGCGGCTCGCAAGACGGTTGTGGTGGTCAATGCCGCCACCCCCGTACTCATGCCGTGGATCGACCAGGTCGACGCAGTGCTGTGGGCCGGCCTGCCCGGCCAGGAAGGCGGTCACGCTGTCGCTGCCGCACTGCTCGGCACGATTGAGCCGGCCGGCCGCCTGGTGACCACCTTCCCGTTCGAGGATGGCGCGACTCCCGCGTGGTCGGTCACCCCCGTCGACGGCGAGGTCACCTACGCCGAGGGCACGTTCATCGGCTACCGCGGGCACTACGCTCAGCGCGCGCCCGCGCCGTTGTTCTGGTTCGGCCACGGCCTGGGCTACTCCACCTGGGCGTATTCAGATGCGCAGCTGTCCAACGAAGACGGGGACCTGTCGGTCGCGCTGACGGTGACCAATACCGGCGCCCGACCGAGCCGCGAGGTCGTACAGGTCTACTTCGAGCCTGTCGACGCCTGCCAGCCGATCCGTCTCGTCGGCTGGGAGTCCCTAGACGCCGCAGCGGGCCAGTCGGTCGACGTCAGCGTGACGTGCGAGCGTCGGCTCTGGCGTCGCTGGGAGACTGGCGCCAACACCTGGACCACCCTGCCCGACGACGGCCGTCTGATCATCGCCCGCGGGCTGGGCGACATCCGAGCCACTGTGGCATTGTCGTGACGGACGACGATGGACAGGGCGCAGTCGCTCAATCTCCTACGGCATCGATTCCGCGCATCACCAACCGGGGATCGGGCTTACCAACGACAGCGGCGTCCTTGCCCGGATAGTCGAACCGGGAGAGGAAGTAGCGCATCGCTTCTATACGGGCGCGTTTCTTGTCATTGCTCTTGATCGTCATCCAGGGCGCGTAGTCGGTGTCTGTGCGAACCAACATCTGCTCCTTGGCCTGCGTGTAGGCCTGCCACTTGTCCAGGGACTCGAGGTCCATCGGGGAGAGCTTCCACTGACGGACCGGGTCGACCTGACGGATGATGAACCGCGTGCGCTGCTCGGACTGGGTGACCGAGAACCAGAACTTGGTCACCGAGATACCGCTCTCGACGAGCATCCTCTCGAACAATGTCACTTGGCTGAAGAACTGCTCAACGTCGTCGTCGGACGCGAAGCCCATCACCCGTTCGACACCCGCCCGGTTGTACCAGGACCTGTCGAACAACACCATCTCGCCGGAGGTGGGCAGGTAGCTGACGTAACGCTGGAAGTACCACTGGTGCTGCTCGCGGTCGCCGGGCTTCGACAGCGCCACCGTCCGGGCATAGCGCGGGTTCAGGTGCTCCATGAACCGCTTGATGGTGCCGCCCTTGCCCGCGGCGTCCCGGCCCTCGAAGAGCAGGACGTGCTTACCCTCGACATCCTCAGTCCAGTTCTGGAACTTGAGCAGCTCCACCTGAAGCAGGTACTTCTGCTCGTCATAGACATTTCGGTCCAGCCGCTCGTCGTACGGGTAGTTCTCCCGCCAGGTGTCCACCGCGTTCCCGGCAGCGTCGATGAGAACGGGGTCGTCATCATGGTCTTCACCCACCGAGTGGCCGGCGATCCCGAGCCGGTCTATGTACTCACGTACGTTCTCCAGCATGTCCCGCTCCCTACCTTGTCCAGCGGCCCCCCACTGGCGATGATCATGGGGCCGCCGACCGGCTGCTGCGACCTCTGCTGATAATAGGGCCGCCGGACGTGCGCGTCGGCAGGTGCGCTGCGCCTCACCGCCACCGCCGACCGCGATGCCATCCGCGCCGATGACGCCGACCTTGCGTACGTCACGATCAGACTCGATGACGAGAAGCGGCGCTCTGGCCGGCCATCGCGACCGACTCGTTTCCGTGAGCGTCGCCGGGCCCGGCGCGCACTCGCCATAGTGCGTCCCACGGGACCCGGCGACAGCGAGATCCAGGTCAGTGCCGACGGATGCCAGCCGGTTACGGTCACGGTGATCGCCGCCTTGGTCGCATCGAGCGGCGCCAGGTGAACGTAATGCATAGACCGTCGGCGAGGCCCCCGCGCTCGAGAGCTCGGTGCCCACTCAGCGGGCGCGGTTCACGACGCGGCGCAGCCGGGGCAAGCATGACCCCCGGCTAGCCACGGTCGACTTCAGCGGAGTCATCTCGGTGCGTTGAGCCACGGGTCCTTGAGGTCGAAGAAGACGGGCTCCCCGATGGTCAGCGCTTCCATCTCCTTCATCATCTCCTGCATTTCCGGCGGCGGTTCCCGCTGCTCGCCTTCGCGGGCGGCCTGCTCGGACGTGAAGTAGATCGCCATCGTCCAGGCGTCGCCGTCGTGCCCGACAGACACGGAGCCCAGGATGTCAGGCCTGACCGCCTGCCAGTCGACCGGATCGTTCGCCATCAACTCCCGCGCGCGTTCCGGGTCGCTCGAGCGTCCCTGCATCACTTGGACGAAGCCGGCCTGCGACGGGTCACCAGGGGTGTCCACCTCGACCGAGGTGCTGTTGTGGAACACCGGCTCGTCGGTGAACAACGCCGCCATTTCTTCCCACCAAGCCGTCTGTTCGGGCCGATCACCATTCCGCTGCGCAGCCTCCTCGGACTCAAAACGCGCAAGCGCAATCACCCGACCGTCCTCGGTCACACCGGATGTGCTGCCAAGCCAGCCCACGGCTCCAGGTGCCACCTCCGCCACCCACTTGTCGAGCTGTGCACGTACCTGCTCGGCATCGGACACATGGCCCTGGATGACCTGCACAAACATGTCAAACTCCCTTCGCCGTCCTCCGCCTTCGCACCATGACAGATTCGTCGCCTCGACACCACCCCTGACTCAGCCTGGCCATTCCCAATCGGCGGGGGCCACGGCATTCTGAACCAATGGCAGATACGACCACACGGAAGAGCATGGCGATCCCGCTGACGGCGTTCGCCGCCGGCGCTGTCGTCGCGCTTCTCCTCGGGGTGTTCGGGAGGGTGCACGATCCGACACTCAACGGCACCACCACCCTGGGCTTCAATACCGTCATCGAGATGAAGGTGGTGATTTCGACGGTGATCGGGGTGCTCGTGGTGCTTCAGCTCATCGGCGCGCTCTGGATGTACGGCAAGCTCGGGATCAGTGCGCCCTCCTGGCTCGGGAGGGCGCACCGCACCTCCGGGACCATCGCCCTCGTGCTATCGATCTTCGTCGCCTACCACTGCCTATGGGCCCTGGGCCTGGAGAGCGGCACGCTGGAGGACGGCGAGAAGGTGGCGACGCGAACGGTCGTGCACGGCGTCCTCGGCTGCGCCGTCTTCGGTGCCGTGGTGGTGAAGGTGGTCGCGGTCCGGTCCAGGCGCGCACCTGGGTGGTTCCTGCCGGTGGCCGGTGGCCTGCTGTTCGCGCTCCTGGTCGCCGTTATCCTCACCTCGGCCGTCTGGTACGTCGGCGCAAACGGCTTTCCAAGCTCGGGCGGGTACGGATGAGGCTCCCGCGGCCCTGCCGAAACGGGCCTGAGCCTCAGAAGCGGTACGTCGTCTGACCGTGCGCGTCGCCGAACGCGATGACCTTGGTGGGCGCGACGCGGTAGACCCGCGCTCCTCCCGTGCCACTGCCGCCGGAGTGGCTGAGCTCGAAGAACTCCTGGCCACGGACCTCGTACTGCCAGTCCGCGCCGTACTTTGCGAACCAGGCGTCGGCCAGCGCCTGCAGGGCCGCGGCGTCGGTCACCGGCACCGCCGTGCCCTCGACGACGAGATCCTTACCGCTGTCCCAGCCGTTCGCACCGGTGCTGCCGGTCGTCACCGCGACCTGCGGGTTGGCGTCGAGGTTGCGCTGCTTCTGCTCCTCCGCGCCGGTACAGAAGGCGAACGCGCCGTCGTGCCAGACACCGACGAGTGGGACGGCGTGCGGACGCCCGCCCGCGCGGACGGTGATGATCCAGTAGAGCTGGGCCTCGGTGAGGAGACGCTCGATGTCATCCCACGGCGGTGCGGTGGCCGAGGCATCGCCGTACCTCGGGTCGATCTTTCCAGTGGTCATGCTCTATTGGACTCTGCCCGGGACGGCAACTCATCGGCCCGTTGGCGATGTCTGCGCGGGTGTGCCGATCCGACAGCGCGGTCACAGCACCGCGTCGACCATGTCCAGCGTTGCTTCGCGGATGAAATCGGAAGGGTTGGGGTCAAGCAGAAGTCGTTCGTTCGAGGAGTGGTACCGCTCCTCGGCCGCCTCGAAGCCATCCGCACCGGAGTAGCCAACCAGCCACACGAAGCGATCGTGCTGCCGGTCGACCCAAGCCCCGACGATCACGAAGCCTTCCTGCTTTCGCAGTGGCACGACGCTGGTTTCCCATCCATGGATCCAGTCATCCATGTGTCCCTGTCGGACCCGGTAGTCCCGCAGCTGAATCTCCATGACCTCGAGTATCTAGCGGCAGGTCAGCAGGCGCACCATCTTCGCTGCTCCCCGCCCAGACGACGAGCGTCAGGGCTCGTCGACCTCTGGCACGGTGTCCGCGTGCCGGTGGGCGACCTTCCACTCCCCGTCCTCGCGGCGGTAGACCTGGGTCGCGCGAAGGGAGTACTTCCGTGGCTCTCCGTTGACCGAAGCCTGGGTGTGTTCGTAGCCGACTGTGTAGGCCATGTCGCCGATCACGTCGGCGGCGATGATCTCGAACGCGTATGACGTGCAGTTCGAGAAGGCGGCTTCTAACTGCCCGAAGAGGTCGCTCAATTCGTGCTGCCCGGTCGCAGACTGCCAGGCGCCAAGAACCGTGACGGGATCGATGCCGGACCAGATCGCGCGACGAGGAGCGGCGTCTCCATTGTGCAGCGCGATCTCCGCGTCCCTGAGACGAGACTCCACCCATGCCAGAAAGTCGTCACGGTCGGTCAATGCTCCACCTCCACGGCGCAGGTCCCTCCGGGCGCCGCCGCTGTTCATTCAAGCCGAGCCGCGCGCTGACTGCAAGGACCCGCCTGAAGACCCTGTTTCCATTCGGGTCCCGGTCTTCGCCGGCGGGCGCCGCGTGCCCGTCATCGAGGGCCTAGAATCGCCGCAGCGATGCTGCACCGGAGGTCTGTGCATGTCCCGATACGGTCCTTGCGCTGTCGCTAGAGAGCTTGACCTAACATCGCCACTGAACCGCATGGTTCGGGAAGGTGACCATCCCGTTCATTCCGTAGGAGTACTTCATGAGTGACGTCAGCCAGCTATCCGAGCGTCTCGATGCCGGCCCGGTGATCTGTGCCGAGGGGTTCTTGTTCGAGCTCGAGCGGCGTGGCTACCTCAGCGCGGGGGAATTCGTTCCGGAGGTTGCACTCGAGTACCCCGAGGCGCTCCGAGCGCTGCATGTCGACTTCCAGCGTGCGGGGTCCGACATCGTCGAGGCATTCACCTACAACGGGCACCGCGAGAAGATGAGGGTGATCGGCAAGGAAGAGTTGCTCGAGCCACTGAACCGGGCAGCGCTGGAGATCGCCCGAGGGGTTGCCGACGCGCGACCCGGTGACCTGATGGCGGGCAACATCTCGAACACCAACATCTGGGATCCGGCGGACCAGGAGCGGCAGGCGGACGTCCGGGGGATGTTCGAGGAGATGGTGGGCTGGGCTGTCGACGGCGGCGCCGACCTGATCATCGGCGAGACCTTCTACTACGCCGGAGAGGCCATCACAGCACTCGAGGTGGCCAAGTCGACTGGGCTGCCGGTCGTTCTCACCATTGCACCGATGGCGCTGAACGAGATGGCCGACGGTGTCGGGATCGTCGAAACCTGTCAACGGCTGGAACAGGGTGGTGCCGACGTCGTCGGCATGAACTGCTTCCGCGGACCCGAGACCATGATGCCGTGGCTGCGCGAGATCCGGGCCGCGGTCTCGTGCCATGTCGGCGCTCTGCCGATTCCCTATCGGACCACCACCACCGAGCCGACGTTCTTCAACCTGACCGACGATCGTGCCCGCGTGCCGTCGCCGCACGGCCGAACGTTCCCGACCGCTCTCGACCCGTTGTACGCGAACCGGTACGAGGTTGGCGCCTTCGCCAGTGAGGCAGCAGACCTCGGAGTCAACTACCTGGGCGTGTGTTGTGGCGCGTCGCCGATGCTGATCCGCCAGGTGGCCGAGGCTGTCGGACGCACCACCGAGGCGAGCAGGTTCTCGGAGCGGATGCAGAACCACTTCATGTACGGCGACAATGAGCGGCTCCCAGAGCACATCGTCTCACTCGGCGACCGGGCCTGACTGAGCTCTCGTCTGCCTGGTCCACCGCTCCTTTCGCCAGTCACCGGGAACGTTGCCTTGGTCAGTGGCCCCCGCCCTGGTCACGGAGATTGGGGCGGGGGCCCTGACTGTGAGCGGTTCTGAGTCTCGGGCCCCAGCGCTCACATATACGAAGACGCACCGACCACCAATCCATGACGAACCGGGCAGCCCGAGGTGAGCCAGGCAGGCATGAGAGGCGCCCTCGCCCGTCGGGGCACGAGAGGTCGATGACGCCTCACTTGTGAGCGTAGAGCCGATCCGACGGCGCTGTGTTGCCGCCCTCTGGTAGCGGACGCGCTTACGCGTGGAGCGCCCCAGACGCGACTTGCACGGCCGCTTCGATGCGCTTGCGAGGCGTCTGAGGTGAGCCTGCGAGTTCGAGGGCGGTCATGCCGGCGAACGCAGTGCACCAGGCGGTGAGCCGTTCCACATCCGTCGCGATCGCGGGGGCCAGCGATGTGGCACGCGCACGAATCGTCGCTACGTCGTCAGCCTGCCAGAAGACCATGTCGATCGCGTCGAAGGCCGGGTCGCCGAGGCAGGGGGCTGGGTCGATAGCGACGAGGCCGCGCCGCTCCCCACCGTCGAGGATGTTGCTGGGAGTGAGGTCGCCGTGCAGGAGGACGGTAGGTGAGCCGTCCTGCGCAAGCCGGGCTGCCTGCTGTCGCCCCTGTTCGTAGAGCTCGGGTGAAACCAGCTCGGCCCGCTGGGGGTGAAGCTGGTACAGCTTCGCCGAGGAGTCGAAGAGGTAGGTGATGCGCTGAGCGGCTGCCGGATAGGACGAACCGGGCATATCAACGTGCAAGGAGTTGAGCAGCCCGGCCATGCTCCCGAGTGTCGGATAGGCCGACGTGGAGTCCAGCGGGGTTCCAGGTTCGATCGCCTCGAGCAGCAGCGCCCCGAGCTGTGAGTCGAGGGCGAGTACGGCGGGCGTGTGGCCGGTCGTCCACCGCCGTAGCGCAGCCGCTTCGAGTGCCAGCCGTCTCCGGTCGGGACTGATCTTCAGCACCGCCGCACGTCCGTCCGACATTCGGCAGCGGACGACGACGGCCACGCTCCCCCGAGGGATCACTGAGTCGCACTCGACCTGCCAACGCCCCGACAGAACGCCCAGCACACCTGGCAACTCGCTGAACCAGCTCTCGACCTGGTCTCCAAATCGGACCGTCAGGCGCTCACGTACCCCGGCGTCGAGGCTCGGGACCGACGATGCCATGCACTGACGCTAGCGCAGCCTGGATGGCGCTCCGTCGATCGCGGGATGACCGCCCAGGCTTGCCAGATCCGGACGGTCGGCAAGAGACACCTGGTCACAACAGCGGGCCCGTGTCCTGGTTGCGCGTGATGGTCGGCTGGTGCAGGGCGACCGGGCGGGTCGTCCTGGAATCGACGCGATGTTCAATCAGAGCGAGGACGACAAGCGGATCTGGAACCAGCAGGAGCCCTCCAAGGACCGAGAACGCTTCCTCGACAAATTCAAGCAGGTCTATGAGGGCGCGGGCCATCCCAGTGACCGGGCACTTGCACTAGCGGGGGGTCTACTCCCCGATCCCTGACCTATGACCACTCGAGCTCAGAAGGATTCCCGAATGGGCGCAACCTCACCCACGACGTCATCAACATCGGGGTAGCCCTCGTGACCGGCGGCCCCGTGGGACTCGAACCAAACCCGCGTCAGGGTTGGGTTCCTTCTGTCTCGGCGGATGCTTCCTCGGCGGCGGCCTTGATCTCATCGCCGGCGGCGCGCTCGATCGCCTTCTCGACGATGGCGTCGGCCTTGACGAGTGCCTTTCGGATCTCCACGACGCCGGGATCGGAGACGAGGGCGAGGATTCCGGAGTGGCCCGGCGCGATCGAATCCTCCAACTCGTCCGCCAGCTCGCTGCGATGGTGCAGCTGACGGATCTTGCCGGTCGCAGCCCCGGTCACACCCAGCGCTGCCGCGCTGCCGATGATCGACGGCGGGAAGATGACGCCCAGCGCGATGCCGCCGACCACGCCCCATCTGAGCCCGGAACGGGTGCTGTGGTCGGTGGCCTTCTGGACCTCGAGCTTTCCGTCAGCCTGGCGATTGACCACGATGACGCCCTCGATGGCGACGGTGCGTCCGTCCTCCACCGACTTCAGCGCCTCGTAGGCATCCCAGGCGGTCGAGGTGTCCGCGAAGTCGGCGACGAGCAACGTATAAGCCCCGTCGCTCGCGGCTGCGAAGTACTCGTCTCCCGAGGTCGGAGGGGGAGTGCTGTCTGACATGTCGGCTCCTCGAGTGTGTAGGGCCTGGCCACCCGCGGCTCAGTCTTGCCAACGAGCAGCTACAGACAATGGACTCACATCGAGCATTCTCCGCCTTGCCTCCGCGATCCGGCTCACCCGTTCCGGGCGATGCCCGGAGGACCGCCGACCGCCGGCTGATGGGCCTGGTGGCTCGGATTCCACCCATGGCCGGGCAAACCGACCGTGGGCGAGGTCTCTACCTCTGCCGCCTGCGCCCCCGCTTCCGCAGGTCTGGGCCGTTACCTTTGCCCGCGATCTATAGACCAAGAGATTGCTCGGTGTGAGCATAACAACACAGAAAGTTGTAACGCCCCAACCCGAGCTGCTTGTGCACCAGCCAGCAGTCGCAACCCGCCGCAGGGATCGTTGGTCGCCGCCCACTCCAGAGCGGCTCGCACGTTGCCGTAGTCCTCCTCGAGCGACGCGACCACCCGATCGGCAACCCGTGAGGGCCACCCCGGCGTCGGCTCGTTGATCGACGAGAAGTGGTGCAGATGGCGGGCGAGCGTATCTCCTGCCTCGCCGGCCTCAACGAGTAGCTCGACGGCGAACTCGCGCACGGTTTCCAACAACCGGTACCGCGTGCCACGCGCGCTGGGCTCCACGACGGTCACGAGCGATTTGTCGACCAACCGTGCCAGCACGTCGACGCTGATGTTGGCGACCGCTTCGGCGGCGGCGGCATCGAAGCTGCCGACGAACGCGCTGAGGCCACGGAACCCCCGCTGCTCGTCGGGATCGAGCAGTCGGTAGCTCCACTCGACCGTCGCCCGCACCGTGCGGTGATGAGCCGGCGCCGGTCGCCGGCCACCGCCCAGCTCGAGCAGCCGCGCGTCGAGGCTCGCGGAGATCTCCGCCGGTGACATCGCGTTGACCAGCGCCGCCGCCAGCTCGATTGCCAGTGGCAACTGGTCGAGCTTCAAGCACAGGATGGCAATGGCGTCGTCGTCGCGTTGGGACGGAACGAAGCCTGGCTTTCGGTGCGCGGCACGGTCGACGAACAACAGGCGCGCGTCCTCTGCGGTGAGCGGATCGACCTGTGCGACGACTTCACCGGGCACGCCAGGACCTCTCGGCTCGTGACGAGCAGCCGCAAGTTCGGACAGGCCCCGAGCAACGCCGAGGCCAGTTCGGCGCAACCCTCGATCACATGCTCGCAGTTGTCGAGGACGAGTAGCGTGTGACGGTCGCCGAGGGACCGGCCTATGGCTTCCCTCGCGGCAACGCCGATCACACCGTCGATCTGCAAGATCCGCGCCGTCTCGCTGGCCACGTCCGCTCCGGGCGCGACCGTCCCCAGGTCGACCAGGCAGACACCACTGTGGGGACGAACCGTCCGGCGTCGGGCGACCTCGAGCGCCAAACGTGTCTTTCCCACGCCGCCCGCACCCGTCAGCGTCAACAACCGGGCACGACGCAGCTGCTCCGTGACCACCTCGAGGTCACGAGCCCGACCGATCAACGTCGTCGGCGGGAACGGTAGGCCCGGCGCCCGGGGATCATCCGCGACCTTGACCGCTCCTTTCTCCGGTGCTCCCACGACCACTAGTTTTGCATTCGCGACCTGTGTCGCCCCGGGGCCGCCTCCTGCGCTGGCGGCGACAGCTCGTCCTGTGCAACGCGGCGGCGTCGCGAGCGAATCGCGATCTCCGCGGGGTGTGTCGCCCGGCGTCATGGACGCTCGAACACCCCGGCATCGGGATTGCCATGAAGACCTGTGCGCAATGGCTTGCCAGTGCTGCAGCGCGAAAGTGCTGGATGACCGGCGACGCCCTCCGGCCTATTGGAGCGTCTATGGCCGCTTATCTGCCTTCGTCGTCCGGGCCCTGGCCAGGTCTCACGCGCGTCGAGATTGGCTGTGGCACGGCGAACAAGAACCCTTGTCCGAGAGTGCAGCCAATATCGAGCAGCAGTTGGCGCTGTTGCTGCATTTCGATGCCCTCGGCGACGATCATGATGCCTAGGGTTTCAGCCAGCTTGATCACTGCGTCGACAATCGACAGGAAGGGGCCGTCGTCCCGTGTCAGGCTGGACACGAACCGTCGGTCGATCTTCAGGTAGTCCAGTGGCAGCTCACCGAGCTGTCCCAGTGACGTGCTGCCGGCCCCGAAATCATCCAGGGCAACGGAGACGCCAAGCGCTCGCAGCTCCTTCAGCAAGCCCGACATGCGTCCCGCGTCGTCGGTCACCGCGCGTTCGCTCACTTCCAGCACGAGGCGAGACTCATCCAGGCCGGCAGCTTCCAGGGCCTCCTGGACTATTGCCGGCAGTACATATCGCCGTAGGCGTGGCGGACATACGTTGACGCTGAGATAGCAGTCAGGAGGGAAACCGCAAGCAAGATCTGTGGCTTGCCGGCAAGCCTGGTGGAGCACCCAACGATCGAGCGCCGCGCCAAGCCCGATCTCTTCAGCAAGTGGGACGAACTCGCTGGGATAGATCACTCCCCGGCGCGGGTGACGCCACCTGACGAGCGCCTCGTACCCCCACATCCGTTCGGTCTTCAAGTCGACGATGGGCTGGAACTCCAGGAAGAGCTGGTGGCCTATGGCATGCGGAAGATCTCGCTCGAGCTCAGATCGTGCTTCGACGGCGCGCCCAAGCCCTGGACTCGCGAGGCGGGCGCAGTGTCCTCCGTACGCCTTTGCCTCGTACATCGCGGCATCCGACTGCTTGATAAGCGAACGTGCCTCACTGCCATCACCGGGGTATACAGCAATGCCGATGCTTGCATGGACATTGAGCGGATGGTCGTTGACGTGTATCGGGTCTGACAGGACTGTCAGAATTTCCTCCGCGACGTGCATTGGGTCCCGTGATCTGTCGATGTTCGGTAGGAGCACACTGAACTCGTCTCCACCGAACCGGGCTAATGTGTCCTCGTTCCTCAGGACGTTTCGCAGGCGGCTCGACGCAGCCACCAGAACGTCGTCTCCGACGTCGTGGCCGAAGCTGTCATTGATGAGCTTGAAGCGGTCTAGGTCAAGGAACAAAACCGCGAGTGTTCCACCCTGACGGCGTGCAGCCGCCAGTTCTTGCTCCAGCCGTTGGTAGAACCGTGCCCGGTTGGCCAGCCCGGTCAACCCGTCGAAGTGCGCCAACTGCTCCAACCGTCGCTCCGTATCTTTGCGAATGGTGACGTCTCGAAGCACAACAAGATGTCCCGGTCCATCGCTCCTTCCACCCCCCAGCACAGACATCACGAGTTCGTACGTCCGCTGCCCGCCTGTTGCGGTCACGGAGAGTTCCTGTCGCGTCGGGCTGTCACGTCCCGCGACAGAGATGTCTTGACCCAGCAGCCGTTCGACGCGTGCACCCAGCAGAACGGTGTTCGACTCCCTGAACATGCGCTCAGCGGCAGGGTTGTAATCGATCACCCGATGATGGGCATCCAACACCAGGACCGGATCCGGCATTGTTTGCAGCAGGGTCGTACGGGCAACCGGGACCAAGTCCAACAAGCCGAAGCGGAATACACCGAAAGTCACCATCAACCCAGCCACCGCCAGCGCCATTGGCGTCGGGTCCGCGAACCGAAATCGACCGACGCCAGCCGTGGCGAGGATGTTGGTGGTCCACACCAGCGCGATCGAGCTGAGCAGGACAACGCTTTGACGACGGTAAGCTGCCGACGTGTTCAGCAGAGCATGCACCAGGAGACCGGTTCCGAGCGCAGCAAGCACAGCCGAGTACGCGAAGAGCAGATAGAACGCCGGACCCAACTGAATCTGGACGAAGGCAGAATCAGACCCCGGCGGGTAGGACCGCACCAGATGACGTGTCGAGGGTACGGCCAGGATCGCCAGCACGACGACGGGTTCGATGGACAAGAGGGCCAGGGCTCGGCGGGTGAAGAACCGCTCGCGGCCGGTGTACTGCAAAGCAAAGATCAACCATGCCGGCGGCACCAGGACTATACCCACGTACTTCAGGGCTCCCCAAAGTTCACGCCCCGAACTCGTGGGAGCGCCCAGTTCGAGTCCGTACGCCAATGCCCAGATCGCAGAGCCGACCAGGACTGCAGCCAGACCCAGGCGGCCGACGGCGCCCGGCCGGCGTAAGACGTACCAGCCCAGCCCGGCGCACGAGCAGCCACTGAGAAGCATGAGCGTGGCGAAAGCTGACCAGCGATACTCCACAACCGACCGCCCCGGCGAGCCCGGAGGCCCCAGAAGGTGTAAAGCACACCGTGATTCAGGTGTGTTCGATGAGCGTAGTACTTGGCTCAGCGTCACCAGCGGGTAGATGGTGGCCGTCCTGGCAGCGGCCGAGCGGTCAAGGGTGCCACGGCGACACCCAGCAGGTCAGCGGCCAGGGCAGTGTCGACAGCCGACGGGTGACGTCCCCTCGCGTGGTGTGACTCCCGGCCGGTCCCTGAACGTTCAGAGCCGTAACGGTGCGACGCTGACACGTCAGCTCACGCATGGTGTTGATGGGGGCCTGAGCTCAACGAGAGCAGCGTCCAGGACGCCGCCCGGACACTCGGCAAGGCCACCCAGCCGTCAGGTGCCGGCTTGGGGGACTCACTGATACGAGCGGCGGCTCGACCCCGGTCCTGACCTGGCGCAGGGCTCACTCGGGAGCAGAGCTCGGATTCCGCTCGAAGGACGCCTTGAGCGCGTCGATCGTGATGGTGCGTTCCTTGACGGCGAACCGCCGCCAGATCGGTGTGCCAAGGCGCCACACGCCGTACGACACCAGCTTGGCGCGATGGCGGACCAGCGTCTCGTTGTCGCTGGTGGGCTGCAGGTGGTAGCTCGGCCAGCCCTCGAACTTGAGCTTGCCCGACTTCGACTTGTCCCACCAGTGGTAGACGAGCGTGTGCGGCGCCCGCATCTCGGCGATCTCCCCGGGCATGAGGCCCTGACTGGTCTCGTCGACGAACGTCGTGCCGACGGTGGGTTCTCCTGGGGAGGTCTGCCGGGTGTGCTTGAGCATGCTTCCCGTGCCGGCCATCCAGTCGTTGTGCCCCTCGATGTCGCCCAGCCGCGCGAACAAACGGTCGATCGGTGCATGGATCGTGCGCTCGAGCTCGAACTCGATGGGCTTCATAGGAGTCAGCATCCTCGCCCCGCGGACGCGCTACAAGGCTCACAGACTGCGTCAAGACCGATGGTGTAAGCCACACATCGGACTGGGCGGTGAGGGCCGACCCCGACAACAAGGAGCTCTGCGTGATACTCACGCGGAGCTGCTGTAAGGACTCCGTCCGCCGCCGTTGCGTGTGCCGTGGGGTCGTGACACGATTTGCCGCGCGCCTGAGCGGAGGGATGTCGTGGAAGCGACTTGGAACGATGGCCGGCGTTTCTCGGGGCGCGTTGCTCTTGTGACCGGTGCCGGCGGGACGCTGGGCGGAGCGGTTGCACGTGGATTCGGTCGTGAGGGAGCCTCAGTCCTCCTCGGCTACCGGCAGTCGCAGAAGGCAGCCGAGTCGGTAGCGACCGAGATCGTGGCCGCAGGCGGAGCCGCCGCTGCCCTTCAGCTCGACGTCACCGATCAGGCTTCGGTGGATCACTTCGTCGAACAGGCAGACACGACGTACGGGCGGATCGACGTGCTCGTGAACACGGCCGGCCGCCTCGACGAGGCGGACACCGTTCGTTTCGAGCACATGAGCGCCGACGCGGCCGCGGCGCTGCTCGCGGTGGACGTGATAGGTGCGATGCGGATGTGTCACGTCGTCATCCCGGTGATGCGGCGACACGGCCGTGGCGCGATCATCAACTTCTCGAGCACCTACGGCAACGGCGTCAACCCGGAGAACGCGATCAACTGGGTGCCGGTCACCTACTGCGCGGCGAAGGGCGCCATCCGAGGCCTCACGACCTCGCTGGCACGAGACATCGCACCGGAGATCCGCGTCAACGCGCTCGCCCCCGGTCCGATCTCCGGCAACTGGGAGCAGGAGTGGGGCGTCGCCCCTGAGCACATCGACGAGGCGAAGGCGATGAACCCGATGAAGCGTTTCGGCGACCCCCGCGAGATCGCGGAGACGGTGCTCTTCCTGGCCTCGGACGGCGCCGGCTACATCAACGGCCAGGTGATCCACGTAGAAGGCGGCTGGCTACCGGCCGGATAGCAGCGCAAGCAGAAAGGCGGGTCAGCCATGCAAGGGTGACCATCGTCACCTATGGCATGACGGTGTACAAGTCGATTTCCGTCTCCTCGGGTGGAGTCGGAAAGCCGCCTTCAATACCTCGCTGAAAACGTGGCATCAAAATGCCGTCGCGGAACCGTTCCCAACTCTCCTTGGAGTCGTGCACCGCCAAGATCGTCCATCCCCCGGTTGACGGTCCCGCTGCGTGAAAGATCTGACCTTCGGGGAGCTGGTCTCGACTCGGATGGACTGCTGCGAGTGATGCCTCGTACTGCTCCTGAGTTCCACCAGGGAAGTGATGGACGATCCCGAACGCCATTGCTGCCTCCCAAGGGCTAGATGGTCAAACTTCTCTCCCCCGGGGTCGGACACGGGCATCAGGTGTTACCCGATGGCACTCGGCCGACAGGCAATGTAACCACCATCGCTTGGCCGTTGTACAGAGTTCAACCGGTCACCGAGTGGCACGGGTGCCAACCCCGGTCCTCAACCGTCGGGGCGCCGTAGAGCGAGGACGGTACACACGGCAAGGACGGCGACGACGAGATATGGCACTGTGTCGTTGGTGGCGTCGGCGAGTCGGGCGCCACCGGCGGCTCCGCCGATCTGACCACCAGCCCAGACGAGGTTCCAGAGGCCGAAGACGAGACCTTGGGGCAGGCCGGCGGCCTCGGCGCCGTCGGAAAGCAACGCGGAGGCGGGCGTGTAGAGCAATCCTCCGACGGCAGCTGCGAAGATCGCTGTGGCGCTTACTGCCCACACGACATCTGGGCGCGGGAGCACCAGGCAGGCGATGAGCAGGCCGGCCAGCCCGGTTCGCACGGGCAGCAGTCGCCCCCGTCTGTCAGACAGACGACCGACCATAGGGCTCAACGCTGCCTCGACCGCTGCGGCCAGGAGGAACACACCAGCGATCTCGGTGGCCGTGGCGCCCAGTGCACTGAGCCGCAGCGGTACGAGCACCGAGTAGGTTCCGAAGAAGAGTGCGGGCAGCATGGTGAGCCACGCTCCGGCCAGTACGCGCCGATCATGCAGGGCCGTTCGGGCATCGCCGTGGGGCGGCGGCGCACCCCTGGTCGCGGTCAGCGCGACAGCGACTGAGAGAGCGGACGCGACGACGGCAACCCCTGAAAAGACCTCGGCCGGACCGATGACTACGGCGACGGCGCCGAGCACTGGTCCGCCGATAGCCCCGGCGATGCCGGTACCCAGCACCACGCCGATGACCTGCCCGCGCTTGTGGCTCGGTGCGACCTCGACGAGCCAAGCGAAACCAGCGGCCCACGATGCGGCACCGCCCACACCCTGCATGAAACGCGCTCCCGTCAGAACCGCGAAGGACGTACCGAACCCGAAGGCGATGCTCGCCGCGCCGAGCAGACCGAGCCCAAGCAAGAGCGTCAGTCGTGTGCCCCGATGTGCCGCCAGCCAGCCGGCGGGCAGCGACGCGAGCAGCGTCCCGAGCGGGTAGGCGCCGGACAGCAACCCGGCCTGGGTCTTGCTCAGATGAAGGTTCGCCACGTACGTCGGCAGCAGCGGCGCGATCGCGGAGAAGAAGAGGACATCCAGCAGCACGATCGCGCTGACGAGTAGGAGCACTGTGCGCAGCGGCGCGGGCTTTCTCAAGCCGACAGCTCCTCGACCACCCGGTCATCCTGTCAGCCACGTCCGATGCGGCCACCGGATAGCCTGCGTTGATGGTCTGGAGCTGGTCCCACTTGGCAAACACCCGAGGGGGCTGCCGTGCGACTGCGTTTCCGGAAACGACGAATGGGTCCTCGGCCCAGGCACAGCCGACGCCCACGTCGTGCCCCCCTGCAAGCGGAACGTCGTGAGCCGCCAGGCAAATATCGTGATCCACGGCGGAATCGTGTCCGGGAATGGGGCGGTCCCCGACCACGAGGTCCGTACTACTTGTATGACGTAAGGCGCGCCCACGTCCCACGGACCGTGATGTCCGGGCATCTGCCTGCGAGCCCTGCGGGCCGCGCTAGTTGCCACGGCTCCGCACCCGTGCCAAAAGGGCTTCTTCGTCTCGAGTCGCCCCTCACGAGATCGCCTTGCGCGTGAACGTCAGATGTGTGACGCCACTGGGGGAGGTGACCGCCTCGATGTCGTAGGTGTCCTCGAGGGCCTCCAGACCGTCCCAGACACGGACCCCGCGTCCGAGCACGATCGGGACCTGGACGAGGTGCATATGGTCGACTAGTCCGGCGGCGACGAAGTCGCGTACGACGGTGGGGCCGCCGCCGATCCGGACGTCTTGGCCGCCGGCTGCGGCGCGGGCGGTCTCGAGCGCCTGGGCCGGGGCGACGTCGAGGAAGTAGAAGGTGGTGCCCCCCTCCATCTCGAGCGACGACCTGGGATGGTGCGTGAGCACGTATGTCGGTGTGTGGAAGGGCGGATTCGTTCCCCACCAGCCCTGCCAGTCCGGGTTGTCCTGCCAGCCCGGCGGGCCGAACTTGTTCGCGCCCATGATCTCGGCGCCGATGCCGACACTGTGGCGCTCGGCGAAGGCATCGTCCACTCCCGCGCTTCCGCTGGCGTCCCAGAACCGGGTGCCGAACATCCACTCGTGGAGGCGCTGGCCCGCATGGCCGAACGGCGCCTCGACGGACTGTGGCTCGCCGGTGGCGAAGCCGTCGAGAGAGATGGACAGGTTGTGGACCCGTGTGATTGACATCGCGCGCTCCTCGGTTGGTTTGGCGCTGTGCAGTCGGTTCTGGGGATACCGACTTGGATGACCGCAGGTTCTCATCGGCCGCGGAGATCGAATGCCTGATCAACGCCCGCCGGGGTGTACAGCGGCCCGCGGTCGATGCTAGTTCTGCGTGTCGGGATCTGGTGGCCCCCGCAGGACTCGAACCAACAACCCGCGGATCAAGAGTCCGTTCCTTGCCGTTCACTGACCAGGGCTTAGACAGTCAAAGGGCCTGCTGACCAGGCATTTTAGGGATTGCTAGCGATGGACGAAGCTTGCTATTTGTGGCCGCCTTGCGGACTAGCTGCGGACTGGCGGTGGACCGCTCGATACCCGTCGAGAGTGGTCCACAGCCATGAAGACCATGTGTCCGCCCAGGTCGAGCTAGATCTGGAAGACTTTCATGACCTCGTCGCCGTAGTCGTTGATGACGTTGACTGCCCCAGCGGTCCCGCGTCTGCCCGACAAATGGACGGCCGAGCTGTGGGCTCGTCGCGCGACGTCGTCGAGGCATGCAGGCTCTCGGCCGGATGGTGCGCCGGGGTCCCGTCGACCGGCGCGTCAGGCCCACCGGACCCCTTGCCGGCTGAGCTCGTGCTGGATCCGTTCGAGCGGGACCTCATCGAGTTCGTGGCCCTGCCGCGTCGAGAGGGCCGCGGCGATCCCGGCTCCCTGGCCGAGGACGGCGCAGCACGACATGTTGCGCGTCGACGCGTGGGCGATGCGATCCCCTCCGCTGGCCCGTCCGGGCACGAGGAGCCGGCGGACACCGCGCGGCAGCAGGCACCGGTACGGGACCTGGTAGTAGCGACCGGTGGTGGGGAGGACGAGGACGCCGTAGCCGTCGATGAACTCGGGGTAGATGCCGATGGAGTCCGGGAACCGGCCCTGCTCTCGCACGTCATTGTCGGTCAGGTCGTAGACCGCACGGATCTTCCGGGTGTCCCGGACACCGATCGTCATGCCGAAGTTGCGCAGTCGGGCGCCGGAGCATCCGGGGGTGTACGCGCGTAGGGCCTCGATGGCTTGCAGCGCAAGGCGCCGACCCTCCATCTCCCCATGGGTGAGGTCGTCGGGGTCCGTGCCGTCGATACCGCCCAAGTGCACGATATTCATGTAGGTCAGCTCGCCGCTGTCATGCACCGCACCCCACGTGCCCCCCAGGGTTGAGAGGTCGGCGTCGATGAGACCTGCCTCGACCGCGCGGCGGAAGGGCTTGCGCAGGAAAGGCGAGAACATCTGGTCCTCCTTGCCGGTCGTCTCGATCGACCACCCTGCACCGGACCAGTCGGCGATCGTCTGGGGATCGGCGCGGACACCCGCCAGGAACGCCTTCTTGTCCACCCCGGCGAGGTGGAACATCACCGACGCCGCCAACGTCTCCTCGCGAGGCGTCTGACGCATCGCCGCTCCGCTGCGATGTGCAACGTCACCGTCCCCCGTGGCGTCGATGACCCGGGCGGCCAGGATCGCCTCGCGGCCGGCTTTCGACTCCGTCACGACACCGACCACCGCGTCACCCTCGAGCAGCGGCGCCACGAAGGTCCGGTGCAGCATCGGGTGGATGCCCGCCTCGGTCACGAGCGTGTCCGCGACGACCTTGAAGCCTTCCGCGTCGATCTCGTACGAGAGTGACTGGGACTCTGCCACCGTCGCGCCCATGGCGTGCGCCCGCTCCTCCATCTCCCGGCCGATGCCGTTGGCCTCGACCGTGGCCTCGTGGCGGTACCACGCCATCCCCTCCACGCCGACGGCGGTGAGGTTGCCCCCGAAGCAGCCGAACCTCTCGACCAGCGCGACCTCCGCCCCTGCGCGCGCGGCGGCGAGCGCCGCGGACAGCCCCGCCGGGCCCGAGCCGACGACGAGCACCTCGCACTCATACACCACGTCGATCTGCCGCGCTGGTTCCGTCACGGAGCGACCACGTACACGACCCATGGACCTACTCTCCCGGCCGCGCAGGGCGCCCGGCAACATGCTGGTCGGGCACTCCTACGGCGGCGCTGTCATCACCAACGCCGCCGCCGGTGTGCCTAACCTGATGGCTCTGGTCTTCATCGCCGGATTGTGCCCCGGACGAGGGAGCCTCGCTGGCCGAGCGGATGATTAGGAAGCACGTGGACCCCACATCACCCCCGATGCGCTCACTGAGCGCCCTCCCGCTGGCCGACGGCGGCACCGGAGTCGATCGGTCCTTTGGCCACGAGCACGTGGAGGCGATCTCTGACACGTACGGCGACGGGACTCAGATCAACCGCCACAATGCCACCCCGCCGAAAACTGATGGGGACGTTCGACGTGACCTACGCGCGCCTGAGTTCGAGCACGGGGATGGTTCGGATGCCAGCCGTTTGCCGCTGGTAGCCGGCGAATCCGGGGTAGCGACGGGCTTGTTCGGCGTACACCCGGTCGCGCCTGGCACCGGTCAGCTCGCGGACGGCAACCTTGAAGACTCGGTTCCCGCTCGACGCTGCCCTCACCGGCGGCGGTGAGGTTGTAGTGCCAGTCGGGGTTGGTGGGAGCACCTCCCTTCGTGGCGAACACGTAGAGGATGTCGTCGTCGGCGTCGTGGGGGAGATACATCATCGGGGTGACGTACTCACGGCCGCTCTTGCGACCGCGATGGTGCACCAGGACCATCGGCGCGCCTTCGAAGGGGCCGCCGACGCGGTCCTCGTTGGCGCGGAACGTCGCGATGGTCTTCGAGTTCCAATCGGTCGTCTCGGTCATCTCGTCCCTTAGCGGATCAATGAAACCGCTCAGTGTTGACTCCCAGGCGCGCTGATCGCGCCGTCGAGTGATCCTCCAGAACCTTCCCGGACGACGTCGCGCCGCGCCACCGTCTCCCGAGCTGCAGGTCCTCCGGCCCACGAAGCGGTCGTGGGCCACCCCTGTCAACGGCGCTGCACCGGTTGAAGCGGGGCAAATCCCCTTACTCACTGCGCCACACACCCGTTGGGACGTACGGTTGAGGATTGTGCAATTCCACTCCCCAAGAGCTCGGGATTGGGGGTTCGGAAACGGGGGTCCCCATGTACAAGGCTGAGGATGAGCTGAGCCGTCTCGGATCATTGGCCGACCATTACCTGCTGTGCTGCAAGAACGGCGCAACGGTCGGTGAGGTGATCACCCGCATCCGGCGCCTGCTGGCGGTCGGTCAGGAAACGTTGGAAGCATTGGCCGACGCTCCACCCGACGCCGTCGTCAAGGTCGACGCCGGACTGGCCCCCCCGTTACGGCTCTACCTACAACAGCCCTTCATGGAGCAAGGTAACCCCCACACCCCCGACGACGCCTCCGGACTGAACCGGTTCGACCTGACCGACGAGGAGGTAGTGCAGTTCGAGGTCCAGGCCATCTACCAGCTGGCCGAGCAAAGCAGAGGTGAGCTCACCGCACTGGCCGTAAGCCGCAAGGAACTCGCAGACATGCTGGACGGGAACGTCACCGAGGTTGAATGGAAGGCCCTGACCAGAACTCTGCGCAAGAAACCACACATCGTGGCACGGTTCCTGTCCAACATCATCAGCCACCACCGAGCCAGCAAGCAGACCCATCCCATAGATGGCAGCACACACACATAGCGCCGGTAGGCCGGCCCACCCAACCCATGAAGGGACGCGGGACCGAAGGGCCCCGGCCAACAGCGAGCCAGGGAAGACGACCGGGTCGCTCCGGATCTTCGATGAGGAAGACCAGTGCCCCGGTGATGTCGTAGCGGTCGGGCTTGAACCCGTCCAGGACCATGCCCCAGACCAGTGATCTGTGTCTACTAGCTTGTCGTCGGCGACCAGCGTCCCGCGCGGGGCACAGCCGGGCTATGGTGCTGGCGCCCGCACGTACGTAGGGTGAAGTCGATCCCCGACCGTGGATCACTTCAACGATGAAGGACTCCGGATGCCCAGGCTGATCGCTACCCACGAAGTCGATGACGTTGCCCATTGGACTTCCTCCCCCAAACGCGAGGAGGTCTTCGCATCCGTCGCGACCGACATCCGCACCTTCGTTGATCCCAGCCGACCCAACCACGTTGGCCTGAGCATGGACGTGGCCGACATGGGTGCGTTTCAGGCTGTGATGGAGAGCGAGGCGGGCGCGGCGGCCATGCAGTACGACGGTGTGCATCCGGACACCGTCGCGGTCTACGTGGAGACCTGACACTCGCGTACACCTGGTCGTTGGTGAGGGTGAGACGGCGCCCGTTCAGGCCCAGGAACGCGATCGTGGCCGCGAGAGCCAGTCGCTTGTTGCCATCCACCATGGCGTGGTTGGGCGCCAACGAATGCCAGCATCGCCGCGGCCTCCTCCAGACTCGCGTAGGCATCCAGGCCGAATGCGGTTGCCTCCGGACGGAATCCGTGGATTCCGAGCCTGACATTCATAGTGAAGCTCCCCGAATCCCTGCCCGCGGCGAAGACGGCTCCTGTGTGGCTGATGCTGTTCACAGTTTCACCACCTCCGACCGACTGATTGCAGCAGGGATGCTCGGGCATGTCGTCGGACCAGCTTGCTCGCGTCCCTGTGGGGCTCGGCGATCGAGAGCGTCGGTCGCGCCGACGGCCCTACGACGGAATGGAGCGGCGGCGCGTGTCGGTCTGGGTGAGGAGGGGGGCGGCCCTTAGCTCGACCAGGATGCCGCGGGCCTCGTCGAGCGGCTCGTCGGCCGGTTGGTGCAAGACGTATCGGCATCGAGCCATTCCGAGCAGGGCGTGTGCCTGCTCGAGGGGATATCCGTAGCTCGTCCAGCCGGCCGTGGCCGCGGCGTGTAGGTCGAGCGCAGCCTCGTGCTCGCCGTGGGATTCAGCCAGGAGAGCTCGAGCGGTGAGGACGTTGTTGTCGTAGAACAGCATGCCGGCGGGCGAGTGGCCGATGATCCGCCGGATCACATCGCCGCGACCGGCGGGAATGAGCGCGCGGGCCAGTCGGGTGAGGTACTGGGTGAAGGCGGCGTCGGCGTCGGGGTCCTGCAGGGCGCCGAGCAGCTCGGCGGTAAGGGCTTGGGCGGTTTCGTCGTCGTCCCTGATGTGGGCGCAGTCGATGGCAACCAGCAGCAGATCTATCAGTGCGGTCGGTTCGGCGCCGCGGGCGACGGGTAGGCCTACCGCGCCGACACCGGCGTGGTTGACCACGGTGTCCACGCCTCCCAGGTCACCGGCCACCTCGTCAACTGCCGCATCGAAGGCGGGACGACGTGACGTCGCAGGTGACCGCCTTGATGTAACTGTCGCCGGCGGTCACAGCCCGGTCGAGGCTCGACAAGGGTCGACGCGCAGACATCGGCCCCCGCAAGCTGACCGAACCGGGTTCAGGCGCATGCCTTGCGGAGCTAGGGGTACCGGCGATGAAAAGCTGAGAGGACAACCATGAAGATCGGGCGACTTGCCGCGCGACTGGTTATCGGCGGCCTCTTCGTCGGACACGGCACCCAGAAGCTGTTCGGTTGGTTCGGCGGGCCGGGGCTCGAGGGCACCGAGCAGATGATGGGCGCTTTGGAGATGCGACCGACTCGCGCCAACGCGGTAGCCGCCGGCGTCAGCGAAACCGCAGGCGGGGTGCTTCTCATCGCCGGTGCGGCGACGCCGGTGGCCGCTTCCAGCCTCATCGGCACGATGATCACGGCCATCCGCAAGGTGCACCAGCCGAACGGTCCCTGGGTGGCCCAGGGAGGCTGGGAGTACAACGCGGTGCTGATCGCTGCCCTAACTGCCCTCATCGATGCCGGTCCGGGTGACCTCTCAGTAGACGCCGCCCTCGGCCGCGACGAATGGGGGCCGGTCTGGGCCGTCACGGGCCTCGCGGTCGGAGCCGCCGCCGCCGCCATCGCCATCAATCTTGGCAAGCAAAGCAGCGACCGCGACAGCCCTGCCGAGGACAGCGAGATCGCCGCAGCCACGACGGGGGAAACAGCCGGGGATCCTGTGACGGCAGAGGACGGCTAGGCCCTTGCCGCTCGGCCGTCGCGGGTGATCACTTGTCAGTCGTGCCGTCGATCCGCTCGCGGATGAGGTCGGCGTGCCGATTGTGCTGGACGTACTCCTCGATCATATGGACGACGGCGCGCACCGACATGACGCCTGATCGCGACGTGATCGTGTCGCCGTAGCGCACCTGCGAGAGCTTCATCGGGGAGGAGGCACTCCTGGATGAGCCGTTCGTAGTCGGTGCGGTGCTGGCGGCGCTCACTGGGGACAGTGGAACGAGTCCGGCGGCAAGCCCGAGAGTGGCCGAGGTGAAGAAAGGCGTCCTGCCTCCATTGATGGTCATAAGTCTTCTCCTCTGCACCTGGAGGCCGGGCTCGTCACACGATTGTCCGCAAATTTCTGCGCTGACCAGTCCGAAACGATGATTGGCGGAAAACTCGGGGAGAGGTCCAGATCGCCGGTGGGCTACTCCAGCAACTTGGCGGGCTGCAGCACTGCAACCGGTGGCTGCGCATCCAGCCCCAGGCTGACGGCTGCGGGAGCACGCCTTTCTAGGCATGCAGTCGCGCGGTGATGCCGAGACGACGATTTGGGCGATCGGGATCTGCGGAGGGGAGCGAGGGCGGTTACACCGCCGGTTGCCGCCACCTCATGTACCCGGCCCAGGCAAGGCCGCCGCCGAGGGCCGCGCTGCCAAGTACGGCAATGGTCCACAACGTCGATGAGACCACCTGGGCCATAGCGAATCCAAACACTTGGGACGGCGCACCCACGGCGATGGGAATGCCGGGTGAGCGAGTGAGCGTCGCGGTCTTGGTCATGGCGATGCCGAAGATGACGAAACCGACTACGAAAGTGGCAAACGCCACCGCATTGAGGGTCACCACCGGCGGGTAGAGGTTGACGGCGTTGATCGTTTCGGGCGATTCCGCGGCTAGCGCTGGGGCGATGAATCCGAAGTCGCCGGACACCGCGATCAGCGTTGTGCCCATGAAGGCAAGCAAGAATCCGGCGAGGCCAAGCCGCCCCATCCTGGTCGACTCGGCCGCGTAGAGTCCCGGGAGGCCGAGCAAGACCAGCAGATACGCGACGGTGAAAAGGACGTGAGCAGCAACCAGCCTCGGCTCGGTCTGGAGGATGCTGGAAGTGGTCTCCCGGCTCGGGTGTAGCGCGGTCGCCACGACCGTCAACAGCCCACCAACAATCAGAGCCATTCCGCTCCACTGCAGAAGAGCTGCCAATGACGGGCCTGTGTGTTCCGGGACGACTCCCTGTTTCACCCGTCGGGCCTCCTTAGACGGCGATAGCCAACCGGAGTTTACGGCTTGGGCCTCCGTTCGTTGCGGCTTGCGTTCGGTCCATCGAACGTTCCCGGCCTTGAGCGCCGTAGCCGGCCTTGTCGGTGCCGTACCATCAGTCGACAACACATGCAGCCGCGAGGAGAGCCCCGCCGAGCGCTTGGACCGAGTTTGGCCTGACGCCGGTCCTGCCAGAATCGTCCAGTAGCGGGTCGAGTCTGCCCATCGCCCTGGTCGTCATGGCCGCTGGTTCACGAACCGGAACTTCACCCGAACGTCGGACATGTCGAAGACCAGCGTCGAGTCGCTTGGATCCCACCGCTCCGGCACGAGGAACAAACGATCGCCCGACTGGACAAGCAGCCGCAGGCCGTAGTACCGGTACCGGAAGGTCTGCCCCTCCGGCGCGCGGTCGGCGCCCGCCGGCAGCAGCACCTGCTCCTCCGTCACGGTGTCGCGAAGGTAGAGCCGCTCGCGGGTGTCGAGCACGATCGCTGGTGGTCGTCGAGGTGGCGCGCGGTGTTCTCGGCGATGCCGCGTCCGGTCCACTGCGCGAGTGTCGCGGTGGCCCAGAACGTCGACACGACCGCGACGAGCACAAGCAGCACCACGACGCTGGTCGGGAAGCCGCGGCCGCGGCCGGCGACGGCGAGCAGCCCGACGCCGGCCGTGATCACCAGTGGGGTCAGCAAGGAATACCATGTCCAGTCGCCGAACCAGGGTCAGAAAGACCAGCGCCAGACCTGCGCCACCGAGGAGGCCGCCGGCGAGCGCCAGCCGCGCGGTTGCCGTGGCCCGAGCCGCCCGGACCGCGAAAGCCGACCGATTATGGCGGCTGTCGCGGCTCCGAGCAGGAGCAGGAGCAGCGCGGGCACCAGCAGGGCCTGGTGGGCTGCGCATCACGTAGTCGCGAGTGCCGAGTCCGAGGGCGTCGACGTCGATGCCGAAGTAGGAGTACTCCGCTCTGGAGGAGACATAGCCGAAGTAGAAGAGCAGCGCGCCCACGAATGTGGCGGGCGCGACGAAGCTGGTCGCGATCGTGTACCAGCGATCCCAGCTCGTCGACAGGCGCTCCTCGGTCACGTCACGAGCTCTCACCTGCTCGGATCAGTCGACTCGGTCGTCCCCGCCGACTCCGGCGACACGGGCGGCTCGGACACCTCGGGAAGCTCGACGAACGCCGACACCCCCCGCGGATCGCGGCCGCGATTTTCACCTGGTCGCACACGCGCTGACTCTCGCACCCCACCGTTCCGCTAGCGCTGATCGCCGGTTCTGGGTCGGCAGGCGGGTTCCCGTCCCAGGCGAGCCCGACCGTGCAGGTCTGCTGGTCGGGCGTGAAGCTGTCGGCATTCAGGCAGGGCGGCCCGTCGCACGAGCCGCTGGGGTCGAGGCTAACCCCGGCGGGGTAGGTGAGTTCGGCGATCCGCACGACGACGCCGACCGGTAGGTCGCCACCGTTCCACGCAAGAAACGCGCAGGTCGTCGAGCTCCCGGGTTCAAATGATGCGTTGCCGCCGATCGGCAGACTGCGGCAAGCCGGCCGCAGCCTTGGTCGTCACCGCCCACCGGGGAGTCCGGCCCACTGCCGCCGTTCCCGCCGCCACCCGCACGCTGCCCACGACGCTCGACTCCGCACCGGGCGGCCCGGCCTGTCGCTCGACCCACACCCGCCCAGCACCATCAACGCCGCGCAGGCGGCTACCACGAGCCCGATCCTCATCGTCGCCTCCTTTGCCCGGGACCCCGGGCGGAGGCCCTGGTAGAGGGAAGATCCAGCGACCCCGCCAGATACCCGGCATCTGCTTCCCGGCTGACCCGCGACATTGCAGACGACCGTCGCGCAACACTCGACCTCACGAACTCTTATTCACCGCTGGCACTGATCCGCAGTCCCACGGTAGGCCCAGTCGGTGACAGCCGGCCAGTCTTGCGTGACCTGGATCGCACCAGCTAATAGACCTACCGGCACCGCAGCAAACATGTGCGGCGTGCAGTGACAGGGCCAACCAGCTGCGCTCAGTGACCGTGAATCGTCGGTCTTGGGGTCGAATTCAGCGCATGATGGGGTGCCTGTCGTGTGATAGTACGGAGAGATGGTGCCGGGGCAGCGGTTCTGCGGCGACTGTGGCGCGGCCTTGTTAGATGATCGAGGGAAGGATCCTTCGGTAATCGATCTCGTCGTACATCCGTTCATGAACCAGCGCGTCGCCTCTGCTTGCCGCGTGCCGCATCAGGCGGGCATCCGCTTCAATGCGGCCGGAATATGGGCCAGCGATGGGGCTCCGGCAGCCGAAGACACCACCACCTGACTGGTCCTGGTGGCTTCGACCTGGCCCGCAAGTCAGGTGACGAACGACTCGCGATAGTGGCGGAGATCGACCTGGCCTGCACGTTGGCCGTGTCGGGGCAGGGGCAGCTCGCTCTCGAACAGCTGGACCGGTTCGCCGACGAGGCGCTCAGACGCGGTGAGCCATGGATCAACATCAATCTGCTCTGGACCTACTCCCTCGTGTTCGCCGTCCTGGGTGACCCTGACCGGGCCGCAACGTTGCAGGGCGCGTTCGAGGCCGCGTCGGCTGCTGACGATTTCGAGTACCCGATGGCGCAAGGAAACCCCGAGGCCGCGGCACTGGCCGAACGATGCTATGCACAGGTCAGACCACTCATAGACCCGCAGGGATGGGAGCAGGCACACAAACGAGGGGCGCTCCTAATACTGCGGAGCACGCCGTCGCCGAAGCACGGCGAACATCACAATAATCCGTGACTTCCGTCACTCACCAGGTACCCGTGTGTAGTTCTCAACGTTGACGGGACTGCACAGTTTGTTCCCCTCGACATCACCAAGGTCATCGGAGAACCGATCCGATGACGTAGAGCCGCCTTAGGGGGAGCCCCGAACGCCGCCATCACGGCATCCCCGATGAACTTCTCCACCGTCCCGCCGAACCGCTCGATCTCCACTCTTGCGCGGGCGTGGTACGGCGACAAGCGCGCCTGAACCTCCTCCGGATCCGCACCATCAGATGCCGCGGTGGCTCCGACCAGGTTGCAGAAAGACACCCTGTTGTTCTTCAACGCCACGATCCGACGAGTCCACGCCACCTAATCGGTGTCGGTCTGCCTGCTGGCTCGGAAGGCGGAGACGGCGTCGGCGACGGTCGAGTAGATGTGGGCGTTGTCGAACTCTTCCATCGTTCCGTAGGTGTGGAGTGTGGAGATGAGCTCGGGGTCGGCCTCGGCGAGGGCGAACACCCCGTCGTTCTCGTGCACCGAGTGGATCAGCCCGGCCAGGGCGAGACCGGCTGAGTAGTCGACGTCGTTGATGGAGGAGCAGTCGAGCACGAGCCAGCGGACCTTCTCGGGGGCGGCCGCCATCAGGGCCTGGGCGTCGTCGACGAACCTGTTCGCGTTGGCGTAGAAGAGCTCGGCGTCGAACCGGAAGACCAGCAATCCGGGCAGGCTGCGGTGGCCCGGCTCGGCTGCGATGTAGACGGTGTCTCCGGCGCTGTCCACCGCGACGAGGAAGTCGCTGGGTGAGTAGGCCCTGCGGATGATCTCGAGGATCGACAGCACGATGGCCAGGACGATGCCCTGCTCGACGCCGACGGCGAAGACCACGACGGCAGTGATGGCCGCGAGCACGAACTCGCTGAACCGGGCGGCCTTGATGCGCTTGAGTCCCTTGACGTCGACCAGGCCGACGCCGATGAGGAACACGATCGCGGCCAGCACCGCCTTGGGCATGTCGGTGAGCACCCCGGTGAGGAACAGGACGACGATGAGGACGACCACCGACATGGTGACGTTGGCGATCTGGGTGCGTCCCTTCTGCTCGTCGAGGATCTGGGTCTTGGTGGGGCTGCCGTTCACCACGAAGGTGCCGCTCAGCCCGGCGGCGAAGTTGGCACCACTGAGCCCGACGAGGTCACGGTTGACGTCGACGCGCTGGCCGTGTTTGGCCGCGAAGCTGCGTGAGGTCGCTGCGCTCTGGGCGATGATCAGGACGAAGCACGAGAAGGCGATGCCCAACACCTTGGGTACATCGCTCCAGGTGATCCCCTCCGGCAGCCCGATGGGCGGGAAACCGCCGGTGACTGCTCCGACCACTGCCACGCCGTGCGCGGAGGCATCAAGGGTGGCCGACAGGATGATCGAGAGGATGACCGCCACGACTGCACCAGGCACAGCGGGTGCGAAGCGCTTGAACCCAAGAATGATGGCCAGGGCCCCGGCGGCGAAGGCCACCGTCCAACCGTTGGCATCGGTGAGGTGGGTGATCGTCGACCACTGCTGCTCGAACCAGCTGCCAGAGCCCTTGGAGATCCCGAGCATGTCGGGGATCTGGCCGGTCAGCACCTGGATGCCGACGCCGGTGAGGAACCCGACGAGCACCGAGGTGCTGAGGAAGTCCCCGAGGAAGCCGAGCTTGAGCAGGCGCGCGAGGACGAGCAGGCCGCCGCAGACGAGCGCGACGAGGCTGGTCCAGGCCAGCCACTCGGCCGTGTTCGGCGACAGGCCGGCGATGCCGAGCCCAGCCAGGCCCGCCGCCAGGATCGCGGCCGTGGCCGAGTCGGCCCCGACCACCAACAGCCGCGAGGAGCCCAGCAGCGCGAACACGATGGTCGGGAAGATGACCGTGTACAGCCCGGTGACCACCGGAGTCTGCGCGATTGAGGTGTAGCCCATCGTTTCCGGGATCGCCACGGCGGCCAGCGTGACGCCTGCGATGACATCCCGGCTCAGCCATGAGCGCTGGTACCCCTTCAGCCACGGCGGGGAGAGCCGCTCGAGCACCGACACATCACGCGCGGGCTGGGTTGCCGGGGGTTCCGAGGATGCCGGCGCCCCCGTACTCACGTCGCGGTCCAGCTCTTCAGGTGCCTGGCAGCGGTGCCGTTGTTCCCGAGCTGGTAGATGCTGATCCCTCCGCCCGCGAACGTCAGCGGCGGCAGCTGCTCGGCCTCGAACGTCTCCAGGTCGGACACGTTCGCCACGCCGACGGCGACGTGCGCCAGGTAGTGCTCGCCGCTGTGGTCGGGGGCGTAGTTCTCGATGTAGCTGATCGTGGCGTCGTTGCTGTCAGGCTCGGCCACGGTGCGCACGTACGCGTCGGCGTCGCCACCACTGGCGGTGTACGGAGCCAGCGCCGAATCAGGCGGGACTGGGAAGTCGAGAACCTCCGGCCCCGGGGTCACGGCCACTGCGGCCAGCCCCACTCCCGGCTGCGTCTCCATGTGCGCCACCCTGTCCGTGGTGAGCTGCAGCGTCGAGAGGTCCTTGCAGCTGAGCACCATGTCGATCGCCGCGTACACGTCGTCGAGGTCGGCGGTGTTGACGTACCGCTGCAGGGTCGTGATATGTGGCTGGTGGTGCTCGTCGAGGGCGAAACCCGGCGGGGGTTCATATGCGCCCAGTGCGCTCGACGGTCGTGCACAGGTCGTAGACCGCCCGAACGCCCAACGCGGCAAAGGCGGTGGCGGCCTCGCCGGTCAGGCCGGAGAACTCCGCAGACCGGTAGACCTCTCCCGACGCCACCACACCTCCCGGTGTCGCCCACCCGCCCATGTCTCGAAGGTTCGGAACCCCCGCGATCACGATCGCTTGTCCCGGATTCACAGAAGTCATCTGAGCGGCCTTTCTTCCCTGATGGAATCACACCTCGACCCAGCTGGCGCCGTCCCCCATGGCCAGGTGGGCAGCGATACAGTCGTAGAACCGGGCGGCAAGCCAAGATGCTCTCCGCGAACCTAGTGGCCTGGTGTCGGCTGCCGCAACAGGCCGCCGTCTCCAAGGCGGTCGACCTACTCGACGCTGCACCTGGTGCGCTCTGCGCGTATCGGGTCATCGCCGAACCTCGGCGCGAGCACTACTTCGGTGAGGTTGAGTGGCGCGGCAACGCGTCGCTTCGAGTGGCCATGACCCAACGACGCCTGGCAAATCGACGCCACCACCTGGGCGCTGGCCGACGGACGCACCGTGTGGATCATGGACATCCTCGACGACCACTCTCGTGCCCTCCGCGCCGCCCATGTCGACACCGGACCCACAGCCAACGCCGCCTGGAACGCCTTCACCACCGCGGCACAGGAAGGGGGCTGCCCGCGCGGGTGATGAACGACAACGGCAGTTGCTTCACCGGCCGGCTGGCCAAGCACGGCGCCGCCGACTTCGAACGGATCGACCGCAGCCTCGGCATCACCACCCAGATCTGCTCACGTTCTGCCCACCCCCAAACCTGCGGCAAGCTTGAACGATCACACCAGACCACCAAGGCCTGGCTACGAGTGCAGCCACCGGCCACCTCCCCGGCCCAGCTCCAAGACCAGCTCGACCGCTGGCGCACCCACTACACCCAGGACCGCCCGCACCACGCCTTGGACGGGCAGACACAGCTCGAACGGTGGCGCGCCCTCCAGCCAACCCAGCACAACCGATCAGCGGTCCCGTCCGAGCCAGCATCCACCCCGCCCACAAAGCCGGGCACATCGGCTGGAGCTACTACGTCGTCGGCATCGACAGCCGCCTGGCCGGCCAGCGCGTCCTGGTCATCGCCCGCGACTTCGACCTAGCCATCTACGGCCAAACCGGCCTCCTCCGACGCCTCGCCATCGACACCAGCCGCCGCTACCAACCCACCGGCATACCGCCCGGACGCCGCCCCGTCTGCCAGTGATGTCCCGAACAGATCTGTCAGCGATGTTTCGAGACATGACAAGAGTCCCTGGCAGCGGGGCAGCAACGAGAACACCAACAGCCTCCTGCGCCAGGACCTACCCCGCCGGCTCGACGTCCGCACCCCCACCCAGGCCGACTTCGACGCCATCGCCCAAGAGCTCAACGAACGCCCTCGACAGGCCCTCGGGTTCAAGACACCATCGCATGCACTAGCCGCGGTGTTGCGCTGACCGCCCTGAACCCGCAGGCACGTCAGGATGTTCCCTGGGGTCCTGGTTCCGGAGCCCTTGCGGGTCGGTCGGCGCGTAGAGTCACCAGAGTCGGCCGGACTGTTCCGAGGGGTTTATGGGCATGAGCGATGTCGAGGGTGTCGGCCCCGGAGACAGGCAGCCGAGCGACCGTGCGGAGCCTGCGGCGCAGGTCCCTTCAGGTGGTCATCGGGTGCTCCATCTTCTTGGGGCGCTGCTGGTCGGGGTTGTTCTCCCTGCCGTGCTGGTCGGCGCGGTGGTGGGCGAGTTGGGCGTCTCGGCGTTGTTCACGGGCGTGGTATGGGGCGCGGTGGGGGCGAAGCTCGCGGGCACACGCCGGATGGTTTACGTGACGCCTGTGGTCGGGGTCGTGGCCGGGCTGGGCGCGTACACCGCCTACGACTGGTGGTGGGTGGCGCTGCTGACCGCCACGGGCGTCCTTGCCGGTGTCGGGTACCGGTTCGGCTGGTTCGCCCCGCTGCTGATGGTCGCCTACGCCGCCACCTTCGTGACGCCGGTGGATACCGCTACAGCCGCAGTCACCTTCGGAGCGATCGTCGCGATTGGCACCGGGTACGGTCTCGTGATCATGCGCCGTTTCGGTGCACCGGCGGTGGTCGAGGGCGACCGGTACTCGCTGCCGGTCACCGCGGTTATCGCGCTCTGCTTCGGCGCGGTGCTGGGTGCCGCCGCAGCCGTCGGGGTGGCGTTGTCGTGGACCGAGCCGTACTGGGTGCCGGAGCCGATCCTCGTCCTGGTCATGTACCTGATCATGGGACGCCGCGAGCGAATTCGCGAGAAGGCGCTCGGCACGGCGCTCGGCGCGGCTGCCGCCGTGGTCGTAGCCGTCATCGGCCTGTCCCCGTGGGCTCAGACCGGGCTCGCCGTAGCCGCGTTCGTGCTCGCGGTGATGCAGCGGGCGACGTACTGGCGGATGTACGGCCTGTACACGTTCTCGCTGGTGCTGTTCTTGGCCTCGCCCGGGGACGTCGGGTTCGAGGCTGAGGAACGCGGGTTCCAGATCCTCGCGGGCGTCGCCCTGTTGATCCTCGGCCTAGCCGTACTGCATCCCATCACGGGCAGGCTTGCCCGGCGATACCCACAACCAGAACTGGCAAACAAGGCTCCGGCTGTCTGATGGACCGCGTGGTAGAGATGACCGAGAGCTAGCTCATCCGCCGACTGCTCTTACGGCTGTCCGTGCGCGATCTCGGCGGGGTGATCGCAGATCTGCCGACGTTCATGTCGAAGCCCCGACACGGGAACGAGCGCCCTAGTCGTGGTCGTGGCCGTTGACTACCAGGTCTACCTCGTACTGGTCGAACAACGGCAGCCATTCCTGCAGGACTCCCAAGTCGGAGCCGTTTCCCGTTGATGAGGATGACGCGGCGGAATGGTGCATCTGGGCGACGACCCAGCCGATCGACGGATCCCTGCGCGCCGCGGCGAGCGTCCCGCGCCAGCCAACGGGTCTGGGCGCCATGGGAGCCCGGACATGCCGGTGCTCTCAAGGGGTCGACGCAACACTTCCTGACTCAAGGATGTTGAGGTTGCGCGTGGACATCGGAAGTTGTCCCCGGCGGTTGTCGATGAGATCTGGGTGCGGCTCCATGCCGGGCATGCGGCCAAACCCACGGCGCGGCAACTCGGGCTACCCACGCGCATGGTGCCGGCCTATCTCTTGCGGAGCGGGGGATCCGGCGCGACCCGCGGCGGTGATCCCCCGGCCGTTTGACCTTCGAGGAGCGCGGGAGATCTCCCGGAGTCTGGCGGCCGGCAGGCGTTTGCGTGCGATCGCGGGAGGGGGGCGGGCCTGACTCCTCGCCTACGGCCGGTGGAACTTTCCCGAGGACCCCGCACGGAATGGTGCCTTGCAGTGGCGGCCTCTGATGGACGGACCATCTCGATCCCTTTCCGAATCTCGGCCCGTCTCGACCATGCCCGCTCGGGCTGAAGCTCTGCCACGGATCGAACCACTTCCGGAGGCCAAACGCCACCCGATGACTTCGGAATGGCTCGCGGAAGTTCGAAGCTTCATGTGCTGACTTTCTGCTCCCGTCGAGCAAACTTGGCAGCGAGTCACGCACTGAAGCCGCGCACGATCGTCGGTCCGTCTCATCGCTTCGCGACGCCAAAGCGCGGATAAGTCCGGAGTCGGCGCCGACCCGCGGTGAGAGCCGCACGATGGATTCGGCGAGCGGCCCGGGCATACCCGGGACCGGACCCGACCCCGGTCCCAATCGGACGAACAGTTTCGCACCTCCCGGTCGCACCCTCGAACTGCGCGTTCTAGCTGCCTCATCGGCCGCGGTCCCAGATTTCAGGCATCTGCGGGCGGGGTGGTTGAACTCTCTCGGCCGATCCTGACTGCTTCGACGAAGGCCCTGATCATTGCGCCGATGAGGATCAGGTCGAGGATCATCTGGGCCGTTACCACTGCTCGAGCATTGTGGCTGGCGGCCAGGATGTCGCCAAAGCCCACTGTCGTGAAGACCGTGACCGTGAAATAGAGGGTGTCGCCGCGGGTGAGCGCCCCGACGTTGAAGTTGCCAGCGTCGGCTTGCGACATCAGGAAGTAGGTCGAGGCGAACAGGAGCAGGAACAGCGCTCCGGTCAGGGTCAGTGCCTCGATGGCCTTGGCCCCCGGGTGGGCTGCCCGGATGATCGAGCGCAGCTGGTGCACCGAGACTGTGGTGAGAATGACGACACCACCGACGACGATCGCGGCGAACGGAAGGTCCGCGAGAAGGTGGAGAGGTAGCCAGAAGTAGGCCACCGTGAGGACGGTGGCGAGGCTCAGACCGCGGACCACCGCGATCACGTATGGGCGCCGCCGTTGAGCCGGCGTAGGCGTCTGGGGCTCCACCGTGTCGGACATTCCGTCTCCTTTTCATGCTCGGGAGGACCTGTCCACCAGTGTCCTCACCCATCACGAGCCGGACGTGACGAGCCGGGACCCAGACTTCCCCTCACGCCGCGTTGGTGACTGGCGGGTCCACAAACCTCAAAGGGTCATCCAAGTCACATCCTTGGTCAACGCCACGATCAGGGCGGGACCGCACAGGTCGAGCGTGCGCAGATCAAGAGGGGGACCGGATACTGACACGGTGCCATCCCCTGTCGGTGCCGCTAGGTCGTCGCGGTGCGTCCGCGGACCATCACGCCGCAGGTCCGGCCGACACACGCTGTTTGTCCCGTTGTACCGCCGCGTGGCCGGTCGCTTCGCTCTACGTCTGGGGGCGGTACACGCACCGGAAACCGATGTGACTCATGCCGGAGTCCGTCATCTGCGGCCGGCGGGCGGCCGGACGGTAGCGCAGGCAGTAGCTGTCGGCGCATAGGTGCGAGCCGCCCTTGATGACCTTGCGGCCGATCCGGAACTGCGGCTGGGCCGGGTCGTAGCTCGCTTCGAGGTCGCCACCACGGGGGTTCTCCGGAGCACAGCACGGGCTGCCGGCATCGTCGGGGTGGCGGCTTGTCCACCAGTCGTCGGTCCACTCCCAGACGTTGCCAGCCATGTCGTACAGGCCGAATCCGTTCGCGGGGAAGCTGCCTACCGGAGAGGTGCGGGTCCAACCGCTCTCGCGGGTGCTGCGCCACGGGAAGTCGGGCCCGTCCCAGGTGTTCGCCATGATCTGTCCGCCAGGTCGCGCTGCGTCGCCCCAGGTGAAGGCGGCCCTGTCGAGGCCGCCTCGGGCGGCGTACTCCCATTCGGCCTCGCTGGGTAGCTCGGCGCCCGCCCAGGCCGCGTAGGCCCGGGCGTCTTCGTGCGCGACGTGCACCACTGGATGGTCGGCGCGGCGCTTTACCGAGCTGCCGGGACCCTCCGGCGCCGCCCAGCAGGCGCCGGGAGTCCACGTCCACCATTGGCTCAAGTGGCGCAGGTCCACCGGCCCAGCGGTCGGGGTGAAGACCAGCGAACCGGGTTGGAGGTTCTCCGGCGGTGCGCCCGGATACTCGGCCGGGTCCAACGAACGCTCGGCCACGGTGCGGTAGCCGGTACTGCGCACGAACGCCGCGAACTGCTGGTTGGTGACCGGACAGGGGTCGATGGAGAACGCCCCGACGTGGACGTGGTGCACGGGTGACTCCTCGGCGTAGTGCGCGTCGGAGCCCATGGCGAATGTTCCCCCGGTCAGGCTGACCGGCGGTGGACCGGTGTGGGCGGTGGTGGCCACGCGGCGGTCAGGCGCTCGGAATGCCGGCCTTGAGCTTCTCCAGCATCTTCGCCACCGTGAAGCTGGCCGGTTCCTGACGGGGCGGGAACTCGCCGAGAGAGGTGACTATCTGGGCGACGTAGGCCTGCGCGGGAATCGCCAGCCAGGCGTGGTCGAGAATCCAGTCGTAGTAGGTGTTGGAGGTGATGTCGGCCCGTTCGTAGGGGTCGGTGCGCAGGTTGAAGATCTTCGGCACCCGCAGCTCGGTGTAGGGCTCCGCCCAAACGCGCAGAGTGCCTGGTGCGCGCTGCTCGAGGAAGACGAACTTCCAGTTGTCGTAGCGCAGTGCGGTGAGGTCGCCGTCGTCGGAGACGTAGAAGAAGTGCTTGCGCGGACTCTCCTCGGCGGCACCCGTGACGTAGTCGAGCTGGTTGTGCCCGTCGAGGTGAACCTTGTACGTCGTTCCTGCCAGGTCGGTGCCCTGCTTCAGCCGGTTGGCGACGTCGGTGTCGCCGGCGGCGGCGAGCAGCGTGACGAACCAGTCGTTGTGGCTCACGATCCCGTTGCGCACCTCGCCCGCCGGGATGTGCCCGGGCCAGCGGATCATGGCCGGCACCCGGTACGCCCCCTCCCAGTTGGAGTTCTTCTCGTTGCGGAACGGCGTCATCCCGGCGTCCGGCCAGCTGTTCATGTGCGGCCCATTGTCGGTGGAGTACATGACGATCGTGTTCTGGGTGAGCCCGTTCTCGTCGAGGTAGTCCAGCACGGAGCCGACCAGCTCGTCGTGGTCGCACATCGTGTCGTGGTACTCCGACTGCCACCGGCCCGCCTTGCCCCGGCTGCCGTCCTTGATGTGGGTGCGGAAGTGCATGTGTGTGGTGTTCAGCCAGACGAAGAACGGGGTGCCGCCCTCTTTGGCCTCGGTCATGAACCGGAGCGCCTCGGGCACCACCTCGTCGTCGATGGTCTTCATCCGCTCCTTGGTCAGCGGACCGGTGTCCTCGATGCGCTGGGTGCCGTCGCCGTTGGCCCAGGAGTGGATGACGCCGCGGGGACCGAAGTTCCTGCGGAAGTCCGGGAATTCCTCCTCGCTCGGGTAGTCGTCGAGCTCGGGTTCCTCTTCGGCGTTGAGGTGGTAGAGGTTGCCGAAGAACTCATCGAAACCGTGCGCCGTCGGGAGAAACTCGTCCCGGTCGCCGAAGTGGTTCTTGCCGAACTGTCCGGTCGCGTAGCCCAGAGACTTCAACGCGGTCGCGATCGTCGGGTCCTCGGCACGCAGACCGATGTCGGCCCCCGGCATGCCGACCTTGGTCAGGCCAGTTCGGTAGGGGTTCTGCCCAGTGATGAACGCCGCCCGGCCCGCCGTACAGCTCTGCTCGCCGTAGTAGTCAGTGAACCGAACCCCCTCGGCCGCGATGCGGTCGATGTTCGGGGTTCGGTAGCCCATCAGCCCTTCGCTGTAACAGCTCAGGTTGCTTATCCCGATGTCGTCACCCCAGATGATGAGGATGTTCGGCTGGTCGACCATGCTTCACTCCCGGAGTTTGAAGACCGTCCGAACCGGTGGGGCCGAACTCGCCGAACATAGACGCCGGGTGGTCCAGCGCGCATCACCCGCCCGGGGTGGCCGGGCAGGACCTAGACTGTCACTACCCGGTGCCCATCTTGGTTTGTTCGCGTTCGGGGTTCATCTCCAAGCCGGTCGTCGACATGCTGTGTCAACGGCAACCGAAAGTTGATTGTCGGCAACCGAAAATTGATCACCTTCGGGTTGGAACCTGGGCCGCAACTGCACCGAGGAGGAGTTGCTGACCTTCCACCAGGTCCGAGGTAAGCCGTTCACCTACACGGTCAGCGGTGGATCGCTGATACCGAGTACCACAAACCGTCCGCTGTCGCGATCACAGTTCGCCGATGCGTACAGTCGGCCTCCCCTTCGAGGTTCAGGACAGCTGCACGACCTACAGGGCCGGTCGTACCTGTACGCAGTGCTCACGGACTCCCGGTCACCGGGTCGTCAACACGTAGCTCGGACACCAGTGGGAGTTGATCGTTGTGAACCGCAGACCAACCCGACGATCCACGTGTGGTCGTCGATATGACGGAACGGTCATGCCGCCGATGATGACTTCCGGCGATGCACTTCCCGCGCGCCCGCGAATCGGTCTCTAGCGTTCGAAGAAGCCTGTTGCAAGGTCGCTGATGATCGCGTCGAGCGGGTGCCCGCTCACGACGAGCGGCCCGCTCCACGGGGCGGTGATGGAGCACAGCAGCGCCAAGCTCAGGCCGACCACGCTGGCCAGGCCCACGGCGAGGAGTGCCGTGCGTACGCTGCTACGGAAGGTCAACGCCCCCGCGTTGACGATGAGCGCCAGCCCGCTCACCACGAGGGTGGCGACGTAGAGACCCGGGATGTCTCTCGACGCAGCCGCAACACGGGCGCGGCGACTACTCGTGACGGCGTCCAAGTCGGTCAGCAGCTCCGAGCTCGACGGGGTCCCGATATCGGGCCGCGCCGCCTCGGCGCGGACCACCTTCTCCAGCCCGGCGATCGCTCGAGCCGTGGCCGGGTCGTCGCCGCTGGCCACGTCAATGTCCTTCCACTCCCGGGTGCGGGTGGTCTCCAAGTAGTCGCGCAGCGCCGAATGGATCGGCCCCGAGTGGACTCCTGGACTGGTCGCCGCCCAGGCCAGTCGGGAGGCAGCGGCGGCCTCGTCGCTCACCATGCCCTCAGCTGCGCGAAGGTATCCGGCCTCACCGGCCAGTGTGAGCGCCGCGAAAATCGCGAAGGCAGCGCCGAGCGCGGGCATCAGGGGCGAGGCGATCTGAGGCACATGGTCCCGCTCCTTGGCCGGCACGAGCGCGCGGACACCGAGCCGCCCGATGGCCGCGACCAGCAGCGCAAGCCCGAGCCAGCCCACGACCAGGACCTCGGCCGGCAAGGAGCTCAACCAGTTCACCAGGGCCGCCTACAGCGCGTTCCCGCGGGCATCGCAGGGGGGAGACACGTCAGCCTCACTGATCTGCAGTTCCCGGTCGATCACCTGCAGCGCACGTTCCATGGCCACCGGGCGAAGCCCTCCGATGCCGTCGTGGAACGGGTTGTCCAGCAGCGTCAGGAGCAGCAGCATGGACGTGATCACCGAGATCACCACGCCCATCATGAGCCCCTGCACGACCGCCCGCTCCCCGCTGTCGGCGAAGAACAGCATGAACACCAAGATGAGCCCCGATATGAAATACAGCACCACCCACAGCGGTGTCGGGATCACGCCGACCGCTCCGTGGATGCGGTCATTGCGGGCCGCTTCCCTGGCCTGCCTCTGGCCGAGCCACGTGTCAAAGGCGGACTGTTCGGTGGGAGTGCGCGGCTCGACGGTCAGCAACGTTCGGAACATCGCGCTCGACCAGGGGTTGAGATCCTCACCCAGAGTGCCGGCTTCCATCCGGTCCCACTGCACACCAGCCACCGACCGGGCGTAGCAGACCAGCTCACCGGTGAGCACCCGGTCCGCCGGCGCCGGGAAGAACTGGGCCGTCTCGACCTGCTGCGACACGATCAGCGCTTCATCTTCTGCACCCGACCTCGCGGCGTCGTAACTGGCGAACGCCAGGAAGACCACGAACCCGAGCAGAACCGAAAACCCGGTTGCCAGCACGCCGAACACGCCAGCCGCGCGATCGCCATCGTGGAAGTAGCTGCCATCGGGTGCGTTACGGCGCACAACCAACATCGCCGCGATGGCACCTGCCGACACCGCGACGACGACAAGGACGGCCACGAGGAGGTTCATCCGTCACGACCGCCCGGACGGCCACCCCGAGGGTCGGCTTGGGTGAAGCGGTCGAGGATGTCCCGCACCCTTCCGGTGAACGTCTCGGGTGTCATACCCGCGATGAGCCCGACCGGAGCATGACGATCCGGGTCAGGCGGAGCCCGCCCACGGCGACCTCGTTGCCGGAGAGCAGTGAGGTCACCGTGTCGCCAACGGGTCCCGGCCGCCAGGACGGAAGAAGATGTGGATCCTCCGACAACTCAACCCCTCCGCGCTCCGTGACAACGGGCCATCGTACGCACCGGACACTGGCCTGGCTCATCCCGGTGTCCACCACATGCGGGCGGGCGCCGGCTGTAGCGCACACATTAGTTTAGGTGTCGGCGCACAGGGGGGAGCCGACCTCGATGACCCTGCGACCGATCCGGAACTGCGTCTCGGCGCCTCGACGGGGAAGCCTCTCACCGTCTCACGCGCCAGATCGCGTCGAGCGAAGGCGGGCTCTGCCCGCCGGAGCTCATCGCGGGAGGGTTTGGGAACCCTCTCAGGGTTCCCATCATTACTGCGGAAACGCCTTGAGGTCGGCGGGCGTCGTCGTCTCCGGGGCCACCGGGATCACCCGGTGCAGCGGAATCGGCCTTGGGCTCGTCGGTCTCGGACCCGCGGCGTCGGCGCGACGACCGGCTCGGCTTCGCGGGCGTCTCCACGGCGGCCTCGGCGGCCGGCTTTGACGGAGCAGCGAGCGGCGTCGCCGCGGGCGGTGCAGCGGGTGGGCTGGGCGCCGGCGCCACGACGGCCGCGGCCGCGGCGCGGACGGCGGCGCGACGGCGGCGGCCGGCGACGGAGGCGCCGCCGGCGACGGCCGCAACGCCAAGAATGCACCCACCCCGGCCAGCGCGAGGCCGCCCACCACCATCGCGATCGTCATCGGCTTGCGGCTGCCCGCCGGCGACTCCTCGGGCCGGCCCGGCCGTTCATCCTCGAACGTCGCCCTGCCCCCGCGATGGCGGTCCGCGATTCGCGCGCCTCCACGTTGGCGGCCGCGAGCGTCGGGTACTTCAGGCTCGCCTTGGGCGGGCGCGGCGCCACGAACACCTGCGACGGCTCGAACGCGAAGCCGCCCGCCGCGCCGAGCGCGCGGTAGAACGCGTCCATGTCCGCGTAGCGCTTGTCGCGATCCTTGTCCAGCGCCTTCATGCAGATCGCCTCGACGTCCGGCGGGATGTCCCGGTCAGGCGCGGCGCTTGCGCGGGCGGCTCCGGCGCCTCGAACAGGTGCTGCGTGAGGATGCCCATGAAGTTGTCGGCCGCGAACGGCACGCTGCCCGTGAGCAGCTCGTACAGGATGCAGCCCATCGCGTAGATGTCGACGCGGTGATCGAGCGTGCTCCCCGCGCGCCTGCTCGGGCGACATGTACTCGGGCGTGCCGAAGATCATGCCGGTCTTGGTCAGCTGCGCGGGCCGCCGCTCGTCGTCGGCGTCGGTCATCTTGGCGATGCCGAAGTCGAGCACCTTCACGAAGTCGCGGTCGCCGTCGCGCTGCGACGAGGTAGATGTTCTCGGGCTTCAGGTCGCGGTGGACGATGCCCTTGCCGTGCGCGGCGCCGAGCGCCGCGCGATCTGCAGGAGGATCGGCCGCGCGCGCGACCAGCGACATGCGCGCCGCTCGTCGTCGAGCGCCTTGCGCCAGGTCGTGGCCGTTGAGCAGCTCCATCGCGAAGAAGACGCAGCCCGTCGGGCGTCTCGCCGAAGTCGGTGATGTCGATGACGTTCTCGTGGCCGATGCGCGAGGCGCTCTTCGCCTCCTGCAGGAAGCGCTCGACGAGGTCGGGCTGGCGCGCGAAGTCCTCGCGCAGGACCTTGAGCGCGACCTGCTTCTCGATGAGCGCGTGCTCGGCGTGGTAGACGGCGCCCATGCCGCCCTCGCCGATCTTGCGGACGATGCGGTAGCGCTCGCGACAGCACCTTGCCGATCAGCGGATCGTCAGTCGGTGGGCTGGGATCGCCGACGGGCATCGGCACTCAATCTATCACGCCGCGTCGCCCGCTTGGAACCCCGGCGCGGCCGCGTCCCGGCTGCCCACCTTGCTTGCTACGCTCCAGCGCCGCGGCGAGGTCGTCGTAGGCGTCGGAGACGCGCGAAACGCAGCAGCGCGAGCGCCTCCGGAGTGGGCGACGATGGGCGACAAGTCAGCGGCTGATCGCGCATCCCGGAAGCCGCCAGGACGACGGAGAGCGCGGCCGGCAGGTCGCCTGACGCGAGCAGGCCGGTCGCGTTCGCGCCGTCGCGCACCGCGGCGTGAAGCGGCGGCGATGTCGAACGGGCCGGCGCTCTCGATGGCGAACGGCATGACCGGCGGCTTGACCTTGCGCGGCAGCAGCCGCGCCACCCGCGCCGTCTCGCCTCGACCAGCGCGTCGCGCACGCCGGGGTGCAGGAAGTCGGGGACGAACTGGCGGATGATGCCCGACCAGCAGCGCCGCCGCCTCCTCGGGCGGCACCGCGAGGAGGCGCGTCGAGGTGGGTCGCGACCAGGCGCAGGGTCGCGCGCCGCCGCGAACCGCACCGCGTCGCCGCCCAGGCGGACGATCGGCGCGCCGACGATGATCGCGGCGGGCGAGCCGGGCTCGACGCGCATCGGCACCGGCCCCGACGCGGTCGGCGGCCGTCTTGACGAAGAGGTCGAAGTCGCCGGCGCGCCAGCTCCGTCCCGACGCCGTCGAACGACGGGGCGCGGCGCCTCGCCGCGGCCGAGCGCGGTCGGCGCGCGTGACCCCGTGGCGCGCCAGCTGCTGGGCCAGCTCGCCGCCGCTCGGCCGCAGGTGGGGGCCGACGAGCCGCATGAGCTGGCGGATCCCCGGCGGCAGCCCGGGCGGGAAGGAGCGCTCGTCGATCTCGGGACGCCGCAGGCCGAGCGAGCGGCCGGCCCCGGCCGCGCGGCTCGGCGTGGCGCCCCTCGGAGCACCGTCGACCAGGTCCGCGACGGCGGCCGCGGCGCGCGGCCGCTCGCGCAGCTCGAGCAGCGCGACCAGCGCGCGCAGCGTCTCGACGTCGAGCTCGCCGCGCTCGACGTCGTGGCGCAGCAGGCCCGCCGCGTGATCGAGCAGCGCGCGGCGGCCGCCGACGTCGCGCGCGCGCTCGAGCAGCTGCGCCAGCGCGGTCACCGCCGCGACGTTGCGCGGATCGCCGTCGACGGCCCGGCGCAGCTCGATGCCCGCGCGGCGCAGATCGCCGGTGCGCATCAGCAGCTCGCCCAGCCGGACGCGATAGGCGGTGCGCTTCCTCGCGTCGGGCTCGAGCGCGACCAGCCGCTCCGTCACGGGCAGCGCCTGCTTCGCGTCCCCCTCGGCGACGTACAGCTCCGACAGCGCCTGCAGCGCCTCGCGGTTGTCGGGCTCGATGCCGTGGACGCGCTCGTAGGCGGCGATCGCGCGCCGCGCATCGGGGACACGTTCGCGATAGATGTGGCCGAGGCGCAGGAAGATCTCGCGCAGCGCCGCCGGCTCGCGCTCGACGGTCGTGCGGCGCAGGTACACCTCGCCCGCGTCGCCCCACGCCTCCTCCTCCCACAGCAGGTCGGAGAGCCGCGCGAGCGCGCGCGGGTGCTCGGGCTGCTTCTGCAGGATCGCGTCCAGCTCGGCGCGCGCGCCGGCGCGATCGCCGAGCTGCGCCGGCCAGCAGCTCGGCGCGCGCGAGCCGCAGCGACGTCACCTCGAACGGATTCGCGCGCGACCGCGATGCGCGCCGCGAGCGCCTCGGCCAGCGCGGGCGAATCCTCGCTCTCCTCGAGCAGCGTGCGCAGCTGCTCGAACGCGGCGTCGTGAGCCGGGATCGATCTCCAGCACCGCGCGCAGCAGCGCGATCGCGCGCCGGCGGTGGGGCACGCCGCCCTCCTCGCCGCGCGCGGCCTCCTCGGCGAGCGCCGCCGCGAGCAGCAGCGCGCGGACCCGGTGCTCGGGCACGTGCAGGCACGCCGCCTCCGCCTCGCTCGCGTCGACGGCCAGGGCGAGATCGCCGCGCCGGGCCGCGTCCCGGCGCAGCGCGCGCGCCGCCGGCAAGCAGGCTCGGGTCCACGGCCAGCGCCGCGCGCCAGCGCTCCGCCGCGCGCTCGCCGTCGGCGCCCTCGTCGGCGAGCCGCGCCAGCTTCGACTCGACCGCCGCGACCGCGATCTTCGCCTGGTCGAGGGCGAAGCGCGTCGCCGCGAGCTCCAGCGCGCTCATGCGCAGCTCCGCCTTGCCGTCGCCCTCGGCGATGCGCGCCAGCCCGGACAGCGGCACCGCGTCCGGATCGTCGCCCGCCGTCGCGAGCGCCGCCGCCTCCAGCACGTGCCGTCGACCGTCTGGCTGCGCCCTTCGGCGAGCAGCGCGGCGGCGTGCAGGGTCATCGGCCCGGCGGCGTGTTCGTGCGGCGGGCTGTCGCGCAGCGACGTGACGGCGTCGTCCCAGTTCCCGCCGCGCGCCGCATCGGCGACGTCGGTCACCGCGGTGCGCGCCGCGGCCGCCGCCTCGTCGGCGGGGCCCGACAGCAGGCCCGCGGGCAACCCCTGTCCTTCGCCCTGCCCCTCCGGCGCCGCCGGTGCTCGAGGCGCGCGAGCGCGCGCTTCGCATCGGCGGCGAATCGTCCCGTCGTCAGCGCGCGAAACGCCGCCGGCGCCCGCGCGTCGCCGACCTCCGCGAGCGCCTCCGCGACCGCCAGCGCGACCGCGTCGTCCGCCGCATCGGCGCCGCCGCTCGCGCCGCCCCGCTCGCACCGGCGCCGAGCACGTCGACGATCGTGCCGCGCGCCGGTCGGGCTCCAGCGCGCGCCGCCGCCCGCAGCAGCGCGCGCTGCGCGAGCCGATCCGCCGGCGACGCCGTGACCAGCTCGGAGGCGCGGGCCACCGCCGCGCCGTCGTCGCCGGCCAGCGCCGCGCCGACGCCCGCCGCGAGCCGATACAGCCGCGCGATCGGCGCCGCGGACGCGCCGGCCGCCGCCGCGCCCGCCCGCCACAGCGCCTGCCCGGCTGCGCCCGGCGTGACCGCCTCGTCGAGCAGCAGCAGCGCCAGCGCCGCCGGATGCGTCGGGGACGCGCCTCCAGCGCCTCGGCGAGGACGCGCGCGCGTCCCTGGCGTCGCCGCGCGCGTCGACGAGGTCGGCGCGCCGCGGCGCCAGCGACGCCGCGCGGTCGGGATTGGCGGCGGCAGCCGCCGCGGCCAGCATCGACGCGAGCGCGGCCGTGTCGCCGGCGCGCTCCGCGAGCCGCGCGCGCGCCTCGAGCTCGAAGGGATGCGTCGGCGCCGCCTGCGGAGACGCATTCCGGAGCCGCGCCTGCAGATCCTCGAACGCGCGCTCGGATCGGCCGAGGCCCAGGTGCGAGAGCGCGCACGGCGCGCAGCCCGGGCGCGAGCGCGCTCGGTCCCCACATCTCCGCGCCGTAGGCGAGCGTGGCGGCCGCGTCGGCCTGCCGCCCCGCGCGCGCGTCCGCCGCCGCGACCGACCAGAACAGCGCCGAGCCCGGCGCCGCCTCGATCGCGGTCTGGAGCGCGCCGCGCGCCGCCAGCGGATCCTCGCCGCCGACGCGGCCTGCCGGGCGTCCGCCAGCGCGAGCGCCGCCTCCGCCCGCCGGCCCGGATCGCTGCGCAGCCACAGATCGAACGCCGTCGCCCGCACGCCCGCGTCGGTCGAGTCGGCGGCGATCTGCTGGGCGAGCAGGCCGAGCGGGATCGCGTCCGGATTCTCCGCGATCGCGCGCCCCATCAGCGCGAGCGCGCCCGCGAGCTCTCCCCGCGCCGCGCCAGGTTTCCCGCCTCGATCCAGCTCAGCACCGCGACCCCGGCCGCGCCCGTGATCCCGGCGCGCAGGCGTTCGAGGCTGGCCGCGTCGAGCGGCGCGCCGGCCGCCGCCTCCTGGTCGATGCGATCGCGCGCCGCCGCCGTCGTGACCGGCGCCAGCCCCTCGCGCAGCGCCGCGGCGCGCTTCTTGTCGCCGGTGCGGCTCGCCAGCGCCGCGCTCCAGCGCGCCAGCGCCATCGACAGCACCCCTTCCGGACCCGGCGCGAGCTCGTCGAGCAACCCGAGCGCGGTCCGGTCGTCGGCGCGCGCGGCGTCACGCAGCCGCCCGGCAGCGACGGCGGCGCGAACGGATCCAGCTTCGCCGCCTCGGCCCGCTCGGCGGCCGCCGCCATGCGATCGCGCGCCACCTCGCGACAGCGGGCGGCGTGGTCGAGCAGCGCCGCACCGAGCGCGCCGCCCATCTCCCGCCCGGCCTCCGCGAGGGCCGCGGCCACGTCGCCGGCGCGTCCCGCCGCGCAGCGCCTCCTCGGCCTGCGCGAGCGCGCGCGCCGGGCCCGCGGGGATCGCCTGGCGCGCGACCGGCGGCAGCTTGCCGCCGCGGGCCAGCGTCCACTCCGCCGACAGCGCGCCGTAGAACGCCCGCTCGTCGGCGCTCTGCATCCGCCGTCGCCATGCGCGCCCACAGCGCGTGCGCGTCGTCGAACTCGCCGCGCCCCTCGGCCAGCCGCGCCCGCGCCCGCAACACCTCGGGCGCGTTCGGATCGTGCGCCAGCGCCTCGTCGCACAACCGCTCGGCCTGCGCGACGTCGCCGGCCTGCTCGAACGCGCGCGCCGCCGCGAGCAGCAGCCGCGCCGCCTCCGCCGGCCCGTCGGCGAGCGCGCTCTCCGTCGCGGTAGCGCCGCGCCTCGACCGCCCACTCCTCGGCCGTCGGCGACACCGGCGGCGTGTCGTCGGCGACCGAGACGACCGCCTGGATGCCCGGCCTGCCAGATCTCCGCGTCCATCTCGGGCAGCGGCTCCGCGATCATCGGAATCGTCCACGCCCGGCTGCGTGTCGTTGTCGTCCTGGAAGTCCATCCCGCCCATGTCCGCTCGTCGTCGGGCTCCGGCAGCGGCCCGATGTCCGAACGGACGGTCGGCGTCTCGACGAAGATCTCGGCGTCGTCGAACGTCGGATCCCAGTCGGAGCCGGGCGGCTTGCGCGGATCGGCCATCAGCCCACCTCCCTCCGCAGCAGCGCATACTGCTCGCCGAGCGCGAACCGGAGCAGATCGAGCGCGGCCGGGTTCGTCGCGACGTCAGCGGCCGACGGCGGGCGGCTCGGCGCGGCGCCGACCGACGACCGCCAGCGCGGACGCCGCGACGTCGCCGGCCAGCATCAGCCCCAGCCGATCCGCGGTGCGCAGCACGCCCTCGTGCCAGGCGGCGAGATCGTACTTCTCGAAGTTGAAGCGCGACGCCTGCAGCGTGAGCGCCTTCCTCTGCTTGCGCCCGACGGCGCGCGTGACCGCGCGCAGCAGACTCGTCCGACGGCTTCGGGAGCCCGGCGGGCAGCGCGACGCCGGCCAGCAATGCGGCGCAGCCGAACAGCGGCGCGAGCTCGTCGGGACCGACGCGCTCGAGCACGGTCGCGCGCTGCGCCAGGATGCCGAGCGCGCGCCCGACCTGGAAGCGGATGGCGAGCGAATTCTCCGCGTCGGCCGCGAGCAGCAGCACCGGCCCGGGCTCCTCGAGCGCGACCACCGGCGCGCTGCCCGGCTCGCGCGTGACCTGGATGTGCAGCCCGGCGACGCCGAGCGCGGCGGCGCTGGTCTCGATCCAGGCCAGTCGGCTGCGGTGCCGGGCGGGATCGGCTGCCGCTTGCCGCGCAGCGGCCGGCGCGGGAAACAGCTCCATCGCCGCTTCGACCAGGTTCGGCCACAGCTCGCCGACGAAGCCACCCGCCGCCGGATGCGCGAGCTCCGCCCAGAACGCGCGCGCGGCCTTGGGCGCGAACGGGCGCGCCCGGCCCGCCGGCGCCGCCGTCGACGTCCGGCCCTTCACCAGATCGAGCACGCTCGCGACCGCCGCCTCCGCCTCGGCGATCGGCGCGCCGTCGAGCCACGGCTGCGCGCCATCTCCAGCAGCTCGCCCAGGCGTTCGAGCCGCCGCACGTCGAGCGGATCCGCCGCGAGCGCGCGCCGGACGTCGGCCACCTCGTGATCGACCGTCTCCAGCGCGCCGCCCGGATCGCCGGCGGCATCGTGCAGCGCCACCAGCGCGCGCGTCCCCTCCCCCAGCGGATCCAGCTCGGCGGCACGCCGGAACGCGGCCGCCGCGCCCTGCGCGTCGCGCCCGAGATCGCGGAGGATCGATCCGATGCGCAGGTGCAGCGCCGCGCGCTCGGCGGCGTCGGGGAAGCGCGGCTCCGACGCCCGCAACGCCTCGACCGCCGGCTTCCACTCGCCCTGGCGCAGGTAGAGGTCGGACAGGCGCTGGAGCGGCTTCGGATCGCCGGGACGCAGGCCGGCCGCGCGCCGCAGGGTCTCGACGGCCCGCGCCCGGTCCTTGAGCGCCTCGTAGCAGGTCGCCAGATCCAGGCGCGCCTCGGGCGCGCGCGCGTCGTCGGACGCCGCCGCCAGGAACTGCACCAGCCAGTGCGCCGCCGCGCTGGGGTCGCGGTCCTCGCTGGCGCCGCGCGCCAGTTGAAACAGCGCCTCGCGGTGTTCCGGCTGAATCTTCAAGATCTCCTTGAAGTCCGCGAACGCCGCCTCGCGGTCCGCCACCTTCTGCAGGCGGTGCTGGCCCCGCTCGAACAGCAGCGCGACGCGCGCGGCCGGCGTCAGCGGCGCGGCCGCCAGCCGGTGCGACAGCAGCGCGTCGAACAGCAGCGCCCGCCCGGGCGCGTCCAGATCGGCGCGCAGCAGCTGGTACGCGCGCATGTACGCCGTCGAGTCGTTCGGCCGCAGCTCGACGCACTTCGCGAGCGCGGTGATCGCGTCGTCGACCCGCCCCGCCCGCTCGTAGGCGGCGGCCGCCTCCGCGAGCAGCGCCGCGGCCTCGTCCGGGATCGCGGACCACCGCGCCCAGGCGCGCCAGCGCCCGCGCTTCGCCGAGCACGTCGCCGCCGGCGCGCGCGACGCGCCGGATCCCCGTCCAGGCCTCCAGCCGCTCCGGATCGACGGCGATCACGCTGCCGTAGATCGCCAGCGCGCGTTCCCAGCGCGCCCCGCCGTTCGGCGTCGAGCGCGACCTCGAGATCGAGCGCGACGCCGAACGCGCCGCCGTTGCGCCGCGCGCGGGCCCGGCGGGGGTCGGGGCGGTCCTCGGGCCAGGCCGCCTGCCGCGACCGGGAGATCCGACAGCGCGGGCGCCAGCGCCGGCAGGTGCGCGGTCTCCCAGGCGCGGCGCGCGACCGCCTCGGCGGCGGCGCTGCCCGCCCAGCCGCGCGCGCGCGACCGCGCGCGCGAGCAGGTCCGCCTTCCAGGCCGGCTCGGTGTCGGCGAACGAGGCGGCCGAGTCGTGCCCCGCGAGCAGCGCCATCTCGAGCAGCGCCTCGCCCATCGCGCCCGGCTCGCCGAGCTTCGCCGCCGACAGCAGCCGAAGCACCGCCAGGTCCGCGCGCACGCGCGGCGGCGCCTCGGCGGGCGGCGGCGTCGCGGCGTCGCTCGCCTCGGCCTGGCCCGCGGCCAGCGCGCAGCAGCGCCGCCTCGCGCGCGGCGGCCGCGGCGAGCGGCTCGTCGCTCGGCGCACGCCGCCGCGAGCGCGCGCAGCGCCTCGGCCGAGCGCGTCCGGACCGGCCGCCGTGTCCGTCGCGGCGATGCGCAGCAGCGCCAGCGCGGCGTCGACCGCGGCCGGACCCGTGCCGCCGACCGCGAGCGCCCGCCGGAACGCCGCCGCCGCGCCGTGCGGATCGCCGGCGCGCGCCAGCGCCTCGCCGTGCGCGAAACGCACGAACGCCTCGTCGCCGAGCACGCCGTCCGAAGCCCGCGTCTCCTCGGACAGGATCGCGACCTCCAGGATCGCCTCGCCCGAGCGCCGCGCCAGCTCGTAGCTCCAGGCGCGCGCCAGCGGATCGCCCTCCGAACGCAGCGGCGTCAGCGCGGCCAGCGCCTCGGCGAAGCGTCCGTCGGCCTCGTAGTGGTGCGCCAGGCGGAAGCGCAAGCGCGCGCACCGCCTCGGCGGGCGCGTCGGTCTCGGCCGCGGCCAGCTCGTTGCCGACCAGCTCGACGCGCGCGGCGGCCGTCGGCAGCACGCCCTCCAGCGCCGGAGGCGGCCAGGCCGCTCGCGTCCTGGGTCACCAGCTCGGCGAGCATCGTCTCGCCCCGGCGGCGGAGCTCCGCGCCCGGCGCGGCGAGCAGCGTCCGCCCGGCCTCGACCTTCAGCGCGATCGCCACCGCCGGATCGCCGGCGAGCTCGGCGAGCGCCAGCAGGTTGTCGATCCGCTTCGGGATCTCCGCGTCCGCGCCGCGGCACATCTCGATGTCCGCCAGGCGGATCCGGCGCTCGACGTCCTTGGGCGTCAGCTCGACCAGCCGGCGCTGGTGCTCCGCCGCCTTGTCGGGCTGGCCCAGCTCGTCGGCATAGATCGACACGATCTTCTCGCGCGCCCACACCTCGAACATCGTCGAGACGTCCGCCGCCCAGGTCAGCGTCTTCTCGAGCAGCGCCGCCGCCTCCGCGGCGCGCCCGCCCGACACCAGCATGTCGACCAGCGCGTGCGTCGCCGGGGCGTGCGTCGGGACCCGATCGAGCGCGCGCCGGTAGAGCGCCTCCGCCCCGGGCGACGTCGTCGAGCCGCCACTGCCGGATCGCCCCGGCGGCGACCAGCGCGTCCGCGGCGGCCGCGGCCTCGCCGGCGCCCTTGCCCGCCGCCTGATCGGCCTCGGCGACGAAGCCGTCGTGCAGCGCGCCGGCGTCGCGCGCCCGGATCGCGAGCACCAGCTCGAGCGCGCGCAGGTCGGCGCGCGCGCCGCGCCGCTCGCGCGACCCGGGGGATCTCCAGGCTGGCGCGCGCCGCCGCGTCCCGGCCGCCGCGGATCGCGAGCTCCGCGTGCAGCAGCGCGAGATCCACCGCCTCGTCGTCGCTCGTCCGCCTGCGCGATCAGACTCGGGCGCGAGCGCGTCGGCGCCGGCGCCGCCCGACAGCGTCTCGACGAGCTGCAGGCGGTCCGCCGCGACGGCGGGATGCGCCGGGTCGAGGCGCGCCGCCTCGTCCAGCGACGCGAGCGCCTCGGCCGGGCGCGGCGAGCGGCGGCGCCGCCTGCAGGCGCGCCCGCTCGCGCCACAGCGCGACCGCCAGCTCGCGATCGACGGCGGCGGCGCGGCCGGCGATCTCGGCGAGCGCGCGCGCGGCGACGTCGGGCGCGGCGCCCGGCGCGGTCAGCGCTTCGAGCTCGCCGAGCACGCGTCCCGAGCGGCAGCGCCTGATCGCCGCGCGCGAGCTCGGCGGTCAGGACGGCCAGCGCCGCGGCCGTCGCGCGCCGTCGTCGGCGCTGCCGCCAGGCGCGCGCCTCTTCGATCGCGAGCGCGCGCGCGGCGCGCGCCGTCCGCCCGGCGGGCCAGCCCGCCCAGCGCGGTCGCCGTCGACCACCGCGTCCTGCCGCCGCGCGCCCGCGAGCAGCAGCGCGAGCAACGCGCCCACGTGATCCGGCTCGGCCGCGAGCGCCTCCTCGTAGCTGGCGAGCGCGTCGGCGTCGCGCTGCAGGCGATCCTCCAGCAGCCGGCCGCGCTCCACCAGCAGGTCCGCGCGCGTGCGCGCCGCGCGCGCCTCGCCCGGAGGCGGCGACCGGGACCGACGCCGCGGCCAGCCGGTACGCGTCGGCCAGCTCCTCCCAGTGCCCGCCCCGCGCCAGCAGGCGCCGCAGCCCCCACAGCGTGACCGCGAGCGACGGATCCGCGGCGAACGCGTCGCGCGCCGCCGCGCGCGCACCGTCCAGATCGCCCTCCGCCTCCACCAGCCGCGCGACCTCGAGCAGCAACGCGCGCGCGCCGGGACGGATCGGTCGCCGCCGCCGCCTCGCGTCTCGAACAGCGCCCGATCGGCGCGCGCGTCGATCTCGGCCGCCTCCGACGATCGGCTGCCGCACCTCGACGATGTCGGTCAGCTCGACCTCGCCCTCGCTCGGCGGCGGCGACCGGCGCGGGCGTCGGCCCGCGGCTTCGGCCCGGCGCGGCGGCGCGTCGACCCCGCTGGGCGGCATGGGCACGCTGGGCGGACCTGTCGGCGGGCGCGGGCGGAGGATCCAACGCCTCCCCCGGTAGCTCCTCGAGCTCGATCTCGACGAGCTCGTCGTCGTCGCCGTCATGTCCCGATGCCATGCCGTGCGGGCCGTCGGCGCATTATCGCTACCCGTGGATCATCGTGTCAATTGGACACGGGCCCGTCGCCAAAGGCATGATTCCGCTCCGCGAGGCGCTCTCTGCCGAATCTGCTCGTTCCCATCGATCTTCACGACGGCGTACCCACCGGTCCGTCGCTGTTCGCGCTCTCCGAGGGACGACGGGTGGCGCACGCGGCGGGCGTGACCGTGTTCGCGATCGTGATGACCGATCGCCACCTCGACGACGGGATCGCCGCCCGCCTGGGCCGCGCGGGCGCCGACAAGGTGCTGGCGTGCGAAGGTCCCGGGCCTGGGCGCGCCGCCGCTCGACATGACCCACGGGCCGGCCCTGTACGCCGCCGTCGAGCGGATCCCGCCGCTGCTGGTGCTGTTCCCGGCGGGCGGCGCCGGGGCCGCAGCTCGGGCCCGGGGCTGGCGTCGCGGCTGGGCGGCGCGTTCGCCGCCAGCGCCGACCTCGAGGTGGGCGAGGCGGCCACGCCGCTCGCCGACGGCGTCGGGCCGCATCTTCGTGCGCCGCTGGCGGGGCGATCGTTCGTCCTACCGCCGCCTCGATCCGGTCGAGCTCGAGCGGCCGGTGGTCGCGATCCTGCCCGCCGGGGGCCGCGCCCGCCGATCACGGCAGCGACGACGGTCGAGGTCGAGGTGATCGCCTGCGTCGACGCCGGCGAAGCTGGGCGTCGTCGAGCTCGCGTCCGAGGCCGACGAACACGCGGCGGCGGCGCTGGCGTCGATCCTGATCGTCGTCGATCCGGCGCTGGGCGAGGCGGCGCTCGCCAAGCTGACCGCGGCCGCGCCGCCCGGGCGTGACCGTCGTCGACGCCGTCGCGGCGGCGCCGGCGATCGCGATGGCGGTCCCGCGCATCGTGCTCGCGGTGGGCGGCGACGCGCGCCGCGATTGTCCGGGACGCCGCGCAGCCGGGTCGGCGCGGTGCTGCCCGCGCCCGCCGGAGCGCGGCAAGAAGAAGGACGCGGCGCCGCGCCTGCCCGGCGGACGTGCTGCTGCCGGCGCCCGCCGCCGGGGCCCCGCGGCGCCTGGGACGCGCTGATCGACGAGCTGGCCGCGAGCCTGCCGGCGCTCGCCGGCGCGGCCGCCAAGGAGACGCGCGCGTGAACATCGTCGTCTGCCTGCACGCGCCGCCGCCCGATCCCGACGGCTCCGGTCTCGGCCGCGACGACGCGTACGCGCTGGCGCAGGCGCTCGCGCTCGCCGAGGCCGCGCCAGGATCGCGTGACCGCGGTGCTGGCCGGGACCTCGCACGAGTCGGGGCCGCTGCAGCGCGCGCTGGTGGCGGGCGCGGCGCGCGCCGTCCGTCTCGGCGGCGAGGACTACGCCAGCGTCGACTTTCACACCCTCGGTCAGGCGCTGGCGGCGGGCATCAAGCGCATCGGCGCCGACCTGGTGCTGACGGGCGCGCGCTCCGACGACGAGGGGCTGGGCGCGGTCCCCGCGTCGACGGCGCGCCACCTCGGCTTCCCGTACGTCTCCGGCGTCGAGGAGCTGACCGCCGCCGGCCCGCGCGCCGTCGAGATCGTCGTGCGCGGCGGCGGGCGCAAGCGCCGCCTGCGCGTCGAGCTGCCCGCGGTGCTGGCGATCGTCGCCGGCCCGCGCGGCCTGCCGCCGCCCTCCGGATCGCACCGGCAACCCGAGCGAGGTCGAGCTGCTGACGCTGGCCGATCCCGAGGCGACCGTCGTCCGCCGGCGCACCGAGCTGCTCGGCAAGCCCGAGCCGGCCTCGCGCGGCACCGAAGAGGTGACGCGTCGGCGGCGGCGCTGGTCGCGGTGCTGACCCGCTAGCCGCTCGCGCGCGAGAAGCGCTGAGTGTGCGGCTACTTCTTCTGCTCGTTCGAGCTCCTCGGCGCAGATCTCCGCGAGCAGCGCCTCCAGCTTCTCGCGCTCGTTCAGCGACGGATCGTCGATCACGCGCTCGAGCAGCTTCTCCAGCACCTCGCCGATGTCGCGGCTGGGCGGGATCGCCGAGCACGCGCATCACGTCGTCGCCGTCGATCGCGAGGTCGGTCACCTTCAGCACCGCGTCCTCGGCGGCGACCGCCGCGACCCGCGCGCGCAGCTCGCCGATCTCGTTCTCCGGATCCTCGCCGAAGCCGCGCCCGCTCACGTCGCCCGCGCGCAGCGCGAACAGATCGTCGAGCGCCGCGTTGCCGCCGACGCGCCGGACGAAGCGCCGGACCGTGCCGTCGGTCCAGTCGGGCGAGTAGAAGAACATGTGGTTCTTGACGATGCCGACGACGCGCTCGCGCTCCGCGTTCGCGAGCTTCAGCCGCCGGCAGATCGTCGTCGGCCATCTCGGCGCCGACGTACTCGTGCTGGAAGAAGCTGTACTCGCCGGGCGCGCCCTCGCGCGGCTGGCGCGCGCGCGGCTTGCCGACGTCGTGCAGCAGCGCGCCCAGCCGCCGGATCGCGTCGCCCGCCGTGTCGTCGACGACGTGCAGCGTGTGCTCGAAGACGTCGTGCTTGTGGAACCGGTTCTGCGTGCAGCCGACGCCCTCGAGCAGCTCCGGGATCACCTCGCCGAGCAGGCCGGTCGCGCGCATCAGCTCCAGGCCGCGCGACGGCTGCGGCGCCGCCAGCATCTTGAGCAGCTCGTCGCGGATCCGCTCGGCCGACACCTTGCGAAACACGTCCAGCGTCGGCTCGATCGCCGCCTGCGTCGGCGGATCGATGTCGAACGCCAGCTGCGTCGCCTGGCGCACGGCGCGCATCGGGCGCAGGCCGTCCTCGCGAAAGCGCGCGATCGGATCGCCGACCGCGCGGATCAGCCGCCGCGACAGATCGCCGCGGCCGTCGAACGGATCGGTGACCGCGTCGGCCAGCGGATCGTAGGCGACCGCGTTCATCGTGAAGTCGCGGCGCGCCAGATCCTCCGTCAGCGACTTCACGTAGGTCACCGACGACGGCCGGCGGCCGTCGAGGTACGTCGCCCTCGCCGCGGAAGGTCGTCACCTCGACGTGGCGCGGCGGCGAGGTGTCGGTCAGCACCGTGACCGTCCCGTGCTTGAGGCCGGTCGGGATCGCGAAGCGCTTGCCGAACAGCTCCAGCACCGCCTCCGGGACCGCGTCGGTCGCGACGTCGAAGTCGGCGGGCGCGCCGCCCGAGCAGCATGTCGCGCACGCCGCCGCCGACCAGGTGCGCCTCGTGCCCGGCGCCGCGCAGCCGGCGGCAGACCGCCAGCACGTCGTCGGGGATGCGCGCGCGCATCGAGGCGCTCACGCCTTGCCTTCGCCTCGCGCTCCAGCGCCTCCAGCGCCGCGGCCGCGGCGCCCTGCTCCGCCTCCTTCTTCGACCGGCCGACCGCGCGGCCGTACGGGCGCCCGGCCAGCGACAGCGCCACCTCGAACCGCTTGTCGTGATCGGGACCGTCCTCGGCGACGACCTCGTAGACCGGCGCCGTCTGCCACAGCGCCTGCGCGCGCTCCTGCAGGCGCGACTTGTAGTCGAGGCGCGCGTGCGAATCCACGTCCTCGAGCCGCGCCTCGAACAGCCGCGCCGCGACCGCGGCGACGGCGTCGAAGCCCGCCGTCGAGGTAGATCGCGCCCATCAGCGCCTCCAGCGCGTTCGCCAGGATCGACGGACGCGACGCGGCCGCCCGTCCGCTCCTCGCCCTTGCCGAGCAAGATGAAGCGGCCGAGATCGATCGCCAGCGCCACCTGCGCCAGGCCGCTCTCGCTGACCAGCGCCGCCCGCGCGCGCGACAGATCGCCCTCGCGGCGGTCCGGGAAGCGGCGCATCAGCACGTCGCTGACCACCAGATCCAGCACCGCGTCGCCGAGGAACTCCAGCCGCTCGTTGTCGCTGCGCTCCGGCTGCCCGGCCTCGTTCAGCCACGACGTGTGCGTCATCGCCGTCTCGCACAGCGCCGGGTTGCGGAACGTGTACCCGAGCCGGGCCTCCAGCTCCGCGTAGCGGGCTCTGGGCGTTCGGGCGAGTTCGGATCGTCGGACGCATCGTGACCGGGGATCTTATCCCCACATGCTGGTACTATCCTGCCCATGTCGGAAGCAACCAATCTCTGCTGCGTGAAGTGCAATTCGATCCTCGACCGGGCGACGTTCCAGGGCCTCGAAGTCGACCTCTGCCCGAAGTGTGGCGGGCTCTGGCTGGATCGCGGCGAGATCACGCGCGCGGCGAAGTTGCCCGAGACGGAGCTGGACCGGCTGCGCGGCCTGCTGACCGGCGCCAAGGGACCGCCCCCGGTCCCGACCGAGAACAAGGCCCCCTGCCCCGCCTGCCCCGGCAGCCTCGCCGAGGTGCTGCTGGGCGCCGTCCACGTCGACTACTGCAACAAGTGCCACGGCATCTTCCTCGACCGCGGCGAGCTGCCGACCGCCGTCGAGGCCGTCCGCGCGAAGTCGCGCGACACCGCGCCGCAAGAGATCGTCATCGCGATCTCGACCGCGGGCGACTAACACCCGCTCCGCTTGGCTCTTCGGCGGGGGCGGGAGGGGCGGTTGTTCCTTCGGCCGTCGCAGCGAGCTTGGAGTCGTCGGGCGGAACGATCAGAGCCGCCCGACTCAGCTTCGGCCTACGGAACAACCGCCCCTCCCGCTACCTTCAGAGCACCGCTTCGCTCCCCATCGAAGTCCACCGTCTGTGTCCCGCGGAGCGAGCCGAGGTGCGACGCGAGGCGCGGAGGGGGCCGGGGGCGGCAGCTCCTCGGAGCCGAAGTGAAGTCGGCCGCATCTGATCGTTTGCGGCCGACGCTTCCAACCTTTTAGGTACTCCGGCCGAGGAGCTCCCCGCCCCCGGCCCCCTCCGCCCCCGACGTGAACCAGGCGAGCGGAGCGCTACTGAATCCAGCCGCCGCCGATGACGCGATCGTCGCCGTCGTAGAACACGGCGGCCTGGCCGGGCGCGACGCCGTAGGCGGGCTCGTCGAGGCGCACCAGCGCGGCGCCGTCGTCGCTCGAGGCTCGATCCAGGCGGGCGCGGCCAGCGCGTGGTGGCGGATCTGGACGGCGCAGCGCACGGCGCCGCCCGGCCGGGCGCGGGTCCAGCCAGCGCACGTCGCCGACGCGCAGCTGGTCGCGGCCGAGGCGATCGCGCGGCCCGACGCGCACCTCGCCGGTCGCGGCGTCGATGCGCAGCACGAAGCGCGGCGCGCCGCGCCGCCCGGGACGCCGCGCCGCTGGCCGATCGTGAACGCGTGCGTGCCGTCGTGGCTCGCCGATGCGCGCGCCGGTCGTGTCGTCGACGATGTCGCCGCCCGCGCCCGCGCCGCCGTGCGCTCGACGAAGCCGACGTGGTCGCCGTCGGGGATGAAGCAGATCTGCTGCGAGTCGGGCTTGTCGGCGTTGGGCAGGCCGACCCGGCGCGCGAGCGCGCGCACCTCGTCCTTGCTCATGTCGCCGAGCGGGAACCAGACGCGCGACAGCAGCTCGGGCCGGACGCCGAACAGGAAGTACGACTGATCCTTGCCGCGATCGCGCGCGCGCCCGAGCACGACGCCGCCGTCCGGCCCGGGCGCGAGCCGCGCGTAGTGACCGGTCGCCAGCGCGGCCGCGCCCGACCGCGTCGGCGAACGCCAGCAGCGGCCCGAACTTGAGCTTCTCGTTGCAGCGCACGCACGGGTTCGGCGTGCGGCCCGGCGCGGTAGCCGGCGACGAAGTCGTCGATCACGCCGGCGCTGAAACGCCGCGCTCTCGTCGATCACGTGGTGCGCGATGCCGAGCAGCGCCGCCGTCGCGCGCGCGTCCTCGATGTCGCGCGGCCCGCAGCAGCGGCCGCCGATGCTGGCGTCGGTGCCGCTCGCGTCGTAGAGCCGCAGCGTCGCGCCGATGACCTCGTAGCCCCGCTCGACCAGCAACGCCGCCGCCGCCGACGAATCGACGCCGCCCGACATCGCGACGACGACCCGTCTCGCCTGCCGCACTGACGCTGCGTCGCGCGACGCGGCCGTACGCGTGGCGCGCTCGTCGACTGCGCCGCGCGACCACCTCCGCCACCACCTCCGCCACCCGATCGATCTCCGCCTCCGTGTTCCCGCGCCCCGATCCCGAACCGGACCGCGCACGCCGCCTCCGTCGCGCGACAGCCCGAGCGCCAGCAGCACCTCCGACGGCGCCAGCGACCCCGACGTGCACGCCGCGCCGGTCGACACGCTGATCCCCTCCACGTCCAGCGCCGCCGGCGACGAACTGTCCCGGCGCGCCCGCGAAGCCGACGTTGAGCGTCCCCGGCAGGCCGTGCCGCGCGCGTCGCCGTGGCGCCGCGCGCCCGGGATCGCGAGCAGCCGCGCCTCCAGCCGATCGCGCAGGCCGGCGACTCGCGCGGCCGCCTCGACTCGCTCCGCCGGCGGCCAGGCGCGCGGCGACGCCGAAGCCGACGATGCCGCTCACGTTCTCGGTGCCGGCGCGGCGCTCGCGCTCCTGGTGCCCGCCCGCCGGCGAGCGGCGCGAACGGCGCGCCCCGGCGCAGGTAGACCGCGCCCACGCCCTTCGGGCCGTGAATCTTGTGCGCCGACAGCGTCAGCGCGTCGACGCCCAGCGCGCCGACGTCGACGTCGAGCTTCCCCGCCGCCTGCACGGCGTCGGTGTGGAACAGCGCGCCCGCCTCGTGCGCGACGCGCGCCAGCGCCGCGACGTCGTAGACGTTGCCGAGCTCGTGGTTCGCGAGCGCCAGCGTCACCAGCACCGTGTCCGGGCGCAGCGCCGCGCGCAGCGCGTCGGCGGTGATCCGGCCGTCGGGATCGACGGCGACGTACGTGACCTCGGCGTCCTCGGCGGCGAGCGCGCCCGCGACCGACGGGTGCTCGAGGCGCGACGTGACGACGTGCGGGCGGCCCCTCTCCCCGACCCTCTCCCCGCTTCGCGGGGCGAGGGAGACTGCGCGTGCCGCGGCGCAGCCCCGGATCAGGCCGCGGATCGCGAGCTCGTTCGCCTCGGTGCCGCCCGACGTGAAGACGATCTCCTCCGCGCCGGCGCCGACCAGCCGCGCCACCTCGGCGCGCGCGTCCTCGACCGCCGCGCGCGCCGCGCGCCCCGGCGCGTGCGTGCTCGACGGGTTGCCGGGCAGCGCGCGCAGCGCCGCCGCCATCGCGTCGGCCACCTCCGGCCGCACCGGCGTCGTCGCGTTGTGGTCGAGGTAGATGCTCACGGCGGGCGGGAGTATAGCCTCGCCCCCGCGGGCAGCGCAGGTCAGCGCGGGTCCTTGACCGGCGGCCGGTTCATCAGCACCCGCACCGCCATCCCGCCGACCAGGTGCTTGTCGATCACCCGATCCAGATCCTCGACGCGTCATCCGGTTGTAGAGCACGCCGCTGAACGGCTCGGCCCCCTCCTCCTGCACCAGGATGTTGGGCCCGCGCAGGCAGTGGCCCAGGCAGACCTCGTCCTCGACGCGGACCCGATCCTCGAGGCCGCGCGCCGCCACGGTCTCCGCCAGGCGCGCCGACAGCGCGCCCGAGCCGCGCTTGTCGCCGCAGGTCGGACCGCGGCAGACGACGACGGTCAGCCTGCCGGTCAGTCGCTCAACCGCGTCAATCTCGCGTCGCCGCGTCGCCGTCTTGGCGGCGGCGGTCGCGGCGCCCGGATCGGTCTCGCCGAGCGCCCGCACGAGGTGCGCGCGCAGCGCCGCCACCGTGTGCGGCTCCTCGGCGACGAACAGCAGCAGCCGGCGATCGGCCGCGCCGCCCAGCTTGAGCAGCGCCTCGGAGACCGCGATCAGCGCCGACGGATCCGCGTCGTGCGCCGGATCGGCGCGGTACATGGTCAGGAAGTCGCGCAGCGCCGGGCAGCCCCTCCTCCGCGCCGGTCGGCGACCAGCGCGCGCGCGATCTGCGCCGCCGCCGGCGTCGGCGTCTCGGGCTGCCGCAGCTGCGCGACCAGCTCCGGCGTCACCGACCGGCCGCTCGGACCGAGCGCGCCCACGGCGCGGGCCAGGAAGTCGACCGGCGGCGCCGTGCGTCCCTCCGCGTAGTCGGCGTGCAGGCGCAGCGCCGCCGCCAGCAGATCCGCGGACTGCGTGTCGCGGCGCGCGGCCAGCGCCTCGCTGGTCTTCTGCATGGCGAGCGGCGGCAGCCCGCGCTCGCCCAGGATGTCCAGCAGCTTGCCGCGTCGCCTCGCGCCCGGGCTGCCGGCCGATCTCCTCGATCGCGAACAGCTTCAGATCGGGGAACCGCCGATCGGGATCGGCGACGATCGCGCCCAGCGTCGCGACCACGTCGGGCGCGGCGCCGGCGCCGGTCTCGGACCCGCCAGCGTCGGCGAAAACCCTCGGCGTCGAAGGTCGCGGCGCGCACGACCTCGCCCGGCAGCCGCGCCTGGTAGCGGCGCGCGCCGGTGACGCGATCGAGCGCGCCGATGTCGCCGTCGCTGCTGACGAACGCGATGACGCTGCCGGTGTCCGTCGACGCCACCGCGTCCGGCGGGTGGCTGTACGCCCAGCGCAGCGCGCCCGACGTCGCGTCGAACCCGAACAGGAAACGGTAGTCGTGGACGACCACGGTGTCGTCGCGGAAGCGCGCGCGATCGCCCTCGACGGAGACGCGCCACAGGATGTGGTTGCGATCGATCGCCGAGTACTGCTGCTGCTCGGGACGATAGAGGTCGTACCAGTAGAACGGCCGGACGAACGCCGGCAGCCGCGCCAGCAGGTAGCCGGGCGCCTGCCGCGACGCCGCGCGCCGTCGACGGCGAGAGCAGGAACACCCCGCGCGAGCCGAAGAACATCCCCTCGGGCAGCGCGCGCACGAACGTCGCCGCCTCCGCGGTCGACAGCGCCTGCGCGAGCTCGGCGCCCGTCGCGCCGTCGAGCAGGATCACGTACTGCGAATCGACCGGCACCGCGACCAGGCCGCCGCGGACCGCCGGTCCGGCCACCCGGCCCGTCGGGAGCGGGTGGCGCCAGCGCACCGTCCCCGCGCGCGGGTCGAGCGCGACGACGCTGCCGGTGGTCTCGCGCTTCGACGCGCCCACCTTCTGCACGACCAGGTAGACCGCGCCGCGCGTCGATGTCGTAGCCGGCCAGGCGCTCGTCGGCGGCGAGCGTGTTCTGCCACAGCACGGCGCCGTTGCCGATGTCGCGCGCGACGACGACCGCGCCGGCGTCCGCCCGGGCCGGCCGGCTTGCCGCCGTGCACGATCACGTCGCGCGCCGACCGCGATCCGCGTCGTCACCTCGCCGGGCTGCGTCCAGACCAGGCGCGACGCCGCGAGATCGTAGGCCGCCGACGCGCGCGCCCGGCCGCGCCGCCGAGCACCAGGAACGACCAGGCTGCGCGCGGACGATCGCGCGGGCGGCTGCGAACGCGCGAGCGCGGCGGCGATCTCGCCCGGCGTTGCCGGCGCGCTTGTACGGGCTGGTCGCGCAGGCGGACAGCGCCGCCAGCGCGGCCAGCAGCGCGAGCCGCCGCCAGCCGCGCCCGCCGCGCATGCGGCCGCGCTCATCGCGCCGCCCTCCCGCTCGTCGAGCAGCTTCTGCGCCTCGCGCTTCGACGGGCGATCGTCCTTCGCCGGGCACCGACGCGATGTATTCGACCAGCGCGGTCGTCGCCGCGGCGCCGCCCATGCCCGAGAGCGTGCGCACGCACGTCGACGCGCATGGCGATCGGGCACGTCCGCCGCGCTGGACGTACTCGCCCAGCGTCGTCGCGAGCACGCCGTCGTCGACGCTGCCCGCCAGCTCCGCGATCTGCGGAATCAGGTCGGGCGTCGCCAGCGCGGCCAGCGGGCTGGCCGCGCTCATGTCGCCGCGCTTGACGAGCGCGAACAGGCGCGGCTTCGCCGTCGGCTCGCGGCCGCGCCGCCAGCGCCTCGCCGGCCGCGGCGCGCACGCCGGGCGCCGCGTCGCCCAGGCGCGCCAGCAGCGTCGGCACCACGCGCGGGTCCTTGATCGTGCCCAGCGCCTTGATCGCGCGCTGGCGGAGCTCGGGCGCGCGGTGGCCGGTGTAGAGATCCAGCACCTCGAACGCGCGCGGCGCGGTCAGCGCGCCGCCGCCGCCCAGCTTCGCGAGCGCGTCGAGCGCCGCCTCCGCGCGCGCCGGCGCCGCTCCGGCCGCCAGCAGCTCGGCGAGCGGCTCGGCCGCGTTGCCCGCGCCCGATGCGCCCAGCGCCTCGGCGGCGGCGACGGCCGCGGCGTCGTCCTCGCCGAACAGCGCCGCGCGCAACGCGTCCAGGCGCGCCGCCGGCAGCGCGCGCTCGCCGGCCGCCGGCTTCGTCTTGGCGGCCCTTGGGCGCCTTCGCGGCCTTCGGCGCCTTCTTCCAGCTTCGGCGCTCGGCGGCCTTCGGCTCCGCGGCGGCCGTCGGCTCGCGCGGCGGCATGCCCCGGTCGCCCGCAGCGCGAGCGCGAGCGCGATCGCCAGACCGACGCGCCTCACCAACACGACGCGCGCGCGGCGTTCAACGCGCCCCCGGCCCCGCCGCAGATCACTTCGCCTTCGCATCGGCGTCGCTGAACTCGACCTTGCCGCTGTGGGTCTCACCCTTGCCGAGCAGCCAGAACTGGGTCATCGCGATGCACGCGCCCGCGCGTCTCGATCGTCATCATGTAGTGCTTGCGCACGTCGAACTCCGGCTTCGCGAGCTCGATGCTGGAGCCGAAGATGCGCGAGCCCTTCTCGCGCGTGTACTGCGGATCGCCGGCGACGTACTTCTTCTCGCCGCCGGTGATGTCGAAGAACTTCACCTGGATCTCGCTGTCGTTGAGCGGCGTCGCGAAGAACGCGATGTACTCGATGTTCCACTTGCCGCTGTCGCCCTTCTCCTCGGTCGGCCAGATCTTGTCGATCTTGTTCTTCTGCAGCGCCGCCACGAACGCGCCCTCGGACGAGAAGCGCATCGGCATGCGGTTCTTGGTGATGATGATCTTGCCCTTGAACACGTCCTCGGGTTTTGCGGCCAGACCCGGGCGCGCGAAAGCCATCACCAAGAAAGCGAGACAAGAGACCCAATCGCTTGTGCATGAACTGCTCCTTTAGCCGTCAGAGAAGCGTCCCATCTTAGGCCAGGTCCGGGGGTGACACGCAAGTTAGATCCGCCGCCAAACTGGTCCGTGGCACCGTCGCGCGGCTAGCCTTCGGGCCCGCGTGGACGCGACGCACGATCTCGCCCAGGTGAACGTGATGCGGCTGAAGGCGCCGCTCGATTCGCCCGCGCTGGCCGCGTTCGTGGCCGCGATCGACCCCGATCAACGCGATCGCCGACGGGCGCGCCCGGCTTCGTCTGGCGCCTGAAGAACGCCTACGACGGCGGCGGTGACGGCGCGTCGCCGCTGCGCCTCTTCGACGACGACACGGTGCTCGTGAACATGTCGACCTGGCGTTCGGTCGAGGCGCTCGACCGACTACGTCTACCGCAGCCGGCCACACCGGAGATCATGCGCCGCCGCCGCGAGTTCGCCCTGCCGATCGCCGAAGCGTACGCTGGCGCTCTGGTGGGTCCCGCACGGGCACGAGCCGACCGTCGCCGAGGCCGAGGAGCGCCTCCGCCACCTGCGCGCGCACGGCCCGACGCCGTTCGCGTTCGGCCTCGAGACGCCGTTCCCGGCCGCGCCGAGCTGGTCTAGCTGGTCGGTTTGCCGTTGCCGCCGCTGCCGGGCCCGGAGAACAGCGCCTCGATGCGCGCCGCGGCCGCCGCGTCCAGCTTGGTCTTCTCCTTCGCCAGCCGCAGCACGTCGCGCCCGACCAGGCGGTAGAGCGCGAGCAGCTCGGGCGCGCGCGCCTCCAGCGTCTTCAGGTGGCGCTCCACCGACGACACGTCGCCGCGCTCGACCGGGCCGGTGAGCGCGCCCGGCAAGCCCGAGGTAGCGCCAGGTTGTGCACGACGCTCGTCAGCAGCGGAATCAGCGCCGGCAGCGCCTGATCGGGCGGCACGCCCGCGCGCACCAGCAGCGTCTGCGCCATGTCGGCCAGCGCGACGACGTAGTTCGACGCCATCACCGCGCCCGCGTGATAGAGCGGCGAGGTTCTCGGCCTCCAGGAACACCGCCCGCGCGCCCAGCGCGCGCACGATCCGCTTCGCCAGCGCGCGCGCCGGCTCGTCGCCCTCGATGCCGAAGGCGACCTCTTTCAGCGCCTCGACGGCGACGCGCGGATCGGCGAGCGACACCAGCGGGTGCAGCGTTCCGACCGCGCGGACGTGCGGCACCGCGGGCGCCAGGATCGTGCGCGCCGGGTTCGCGCCCGACGTGTGCAGCACGATCTGATTGGGGCGCAGCCGCTTCTCGCGCGCCAGCCGCTCCGCGACCTCCGGCACGCGCTCGTCGCGCACGGAGATGATGATGACGTCGGACTCCCGGATGATGTCGGGGATGTCGCCGGTCGACGCGACGACGCCGGAGATCGCGCGCGCCGCATCCGACAGCTCGACCTGGCGGCCGTGCAGGCCGATGACGGGAACGCTCGCGCGCACCAGGCGCGCGGCCAGCGCCGTGCCGACGACGCCCGCGCCCATGATGAACACCGACGGCGTCGGCTCGGCGGGCCCCTCCGCGAGCAGGCGGGCGTTGACCTCGGCTTCGGACATGTAGCTCATGCGGGTTCCTTGTATAGACCTTTTCGATATATGTAGTCGAGAACCGCGCGCGGCACGAGCCCCTCGGCGGACTTGCCCGCCGCGAGCGCGGCGCGCACCGCGGTCGAGCTGACGTCGGGCAAGGTGATCGCCGGCGGCGCTCCCGCCGCGCGACGGCGTCGCGCCCGGCCGGCCGACGACGATGAACGGGACCGTGCGCGCCAGCTCGTCGGCGCCGTACCAGCTTCGCGACCTCCGCCAGCAGGTCGCTGCCGATCACCAGCGAGAACGCGTGCTCCGGGTGCAGCTCGGTCAGGCGGCGCACCGTGCGCAGGGTGAGGCTGCGGCCGCCGAGCGCGCGCTCCACGTCGCTGACCCGGGCGCGCGGGCCGAGCGCGGCCGCCGCCAGCTCGCACATCGCCAGGCGATCCTCGAACGGCGCCAGCGGCTTGCCGAACGCGTGCTCGTGCGCGGGCACGAACCAGAGCGCGTCGACGGGCGCCGTCTCCAGCACGTAGAGCGCCGCCAGCTGATGCGCGACGTGGGGCGGGTTGAAGCTCCCGCCGAACAGGGCCACCCGCATCCGCATCGCGGTCGCGTCGGGCGTAGACGGGCTTTGCCCGTCGGAGCCCGTCGCGGGAGGGTTTGGGAACCCTTTGAGGGTTCCCATCTCAGCTCGTACTCCGGCAGCAGCGCCGGGCGGCGCAGCTCGGCGAACGCGCGCTCGAACGGGACGAACGTCGCCTCGATGTCGGCGAAGGCGCGCGCCCGCCTCGATCGCCCGGCGCACCTCGGCGCTGCCGGTCAGCAGATCGATGGCGGGCGGATCGGCGACGAACTCGTACGGCTCGGTCCGCCAGCGGAAGTGGTCGCCGCCGAGCTTGCGCGCCGCCGCGATCAACGCGACGCCCGTGCGATAGGGTCGGAACGCGGCGGCGTCGACGACGTGGAGCTGCACGCCGCCGCACGGCTTGCCGGCGAACTTGTGGAACGTCGGCCGGAACGCGATCGGCCGCAGGCGCAGACCCGGGGAACGGCGATTCGGCGAGCGCCGCCGCCCAGGCGTGGCCGTCGAGGAACGGCGCGCCGACGATCTCGAACGGCCGCGTCGTGCCGCGCCCCTCGGACAGGTTGGTCGCCTCGAACAGGCACTGGCCCGGGTAGACCAGCGCCGTGTCGGGCGTCGGCATGTTGGGCGACGGCATCACCCAGGGCAGCCCGGTGTCGGCGAACGTCATCGCGCGCCGCCAGCCGCGCGCCGGCACCACCGTCAGGTCGCAGTCGAGCGGCTGGGCGAAGCGCGCCCCGCCCCACGGCATGCCGGCCGCCACCAGCCGCGCCACCTCGCCGATCGTCAACCCGTGGCGCACCGGGACGGCGCCCAGGCCCACGAACGACGCGCAGCCCTCCTGCACGGTCCCGCCTTCGATGGCGACGCCGCCCAGCGGGTTCGGCCGATCGAGGACGATGACCGCGACGCGCGCGCGCGCCGCCGCGCCGAGCGCCAGCGCCATCGTCCAGATGTACGTGTAGTAGCGGCTGCCGACGTCCTGCAGGTCGACGACCAGGACGTCGAGCCCCTCCAGCTCGGTGGCCGTCGGCGTCAGCGATTCGAACGTCTCGCCGTACAGGCTCGTCACCGGAATGCCCGGTGCGCGCGTCGCGGCCGTCGGCGACGCCGACCATGTCCTGCGCCTCGCCGCGCACGCCGTGCTCGGGTCCGAACAGCCGCGCCGGACGCACGCCGACGGCGATCAACCGATCGACGATGTGGACCAGATCGCCGGTGACGCTGGCCGGGTGGCAGAGCACGCCCACCCGCCGCCCGCGCAGCAGATCGAGCCGGTCCGCGCAGAGGACGTCGAGGCCGGTTGCACACGCACAGCCGGCATCATACGCCGCCGCTACGCCGCGATGAATCGCTCAGTTGATCGGGATCGGCTTCAGCGTGACGTGCTCGCCCTGGGCGTTGACCTTGAAGCGGACCATGCGGCACTTCCACTTCTGCTTCAGCCCGCCCTCGATCAGGCGGAGCTTCGCGGTGAACGCCTGGACGGTGATCCCCTTGGTCGGCTTGCCCTGGCTGCGCAGCGCCGCGACGTACTCGTTGAAGATGCGGGCGTAGTAGATCGGCTCGCTCTCCTGGCCCAGCGCGTTCGCGTCGGGCGCGGGCGCGGCGGTCGGGCCGGAGCCCTCCTCGACCTGCATCTGGTCGGAGCGCCAGCGCGCGGTCTCGTCCTGCTCCTCTTCGGGCTCGTCCTCGTTCGGCTCCTCGCGGCCGAGCAGGCGCGCGAGCATGACGTTCAGCCCGTTCGACAGCCCCTCGAAGTCGGGGCCGACCGGCCGGAACTGGTAGTCGATGTTGCCGTTGATGATCTCGGCGACGCCGAGCTCGATCTGGTCGAGCGGCTTGATGAAGCGCTGCGCCGTCATCACCACCGCGCCCAGCAGCACCAGGATCGCCAGCACGCCGAAGCCGATCAGCTTCGCGCCCGACCGCCGAAACCGGACTCGAGCCCGTCGGAGATCGACGCCAGCGTCACGACGCCGCTGGTCTTGTCGAACGCGTTGCCGTGCAACGGCGCCGCGACGCCCGCGTACTCCTTGCCGTCGAGCGTCAGGTGGAAGATCTCCGTCGGCGCGCCCTTCTGCAGCGCCTGCTGGCCCCAGGCGGGCGGGGTCGTGAACAGGACCGCGTTCAGCGCCTGCGTCTTGTTGCCGTCCTCCTTGGCGTTGTCGCCCGTCCCCTCGGAGATGAAGCTCGAGGTGTGGACCTTGCCGTGGTGGAAGTAGGCGACCTCGGTGCCGAGCAGGTCGTGCTTCACCTGGGCGTCGCGCGCGGTCAGCACGTAGCCGACCAGCAGCGCGCCCCGGATCGTGCCGTCCGGCTGAACGATCGGCGCGACGGCGACGCGGTTCATGCGGCCCTGCAGCGTCCAGATGTCCTTGGTCGCCTTGCCCGACAGCGCGGTGCCGACGGCGGGAAACTTCGAGCGCAGGTCCTCGCCGAACATCGCGTTGACGTTCAGGTCGCGCGCCAGCACCTTGCCCGACGAATCGAGGATCGCGACGATGTCGGCCTTCGGCTTTCCGCCCGTGCGCAGCTGGCTGTTGATCTGCTCGCACTGCTCGAAGGCGGCCTGCCGGCGGCTGTTCTCGTCTGGACTTGTCGAACACGCCGACCACCGCGGCGCGGTGGGAGTGCTGCCGCGACCAGGTTCTCGAACTCCATCGCCTCGAGCCGGGCGACGTCGCCGTGGATGCGCTGCGCCCGCGAAACCGCGAGATCCAGGTCCTGAACGACCGATTCCTTGAGCTCGCGGGTGACGACGGCGTAAAGGCCAACGGTCAGCGCGAGTAAAACGATCGCTGCGATAAGCCCGATCTTCATGCGGTGCATGCCTGGCTCCTCTGGTCGGCGGTGGGGTGGGGATAAGGGAGGGAAAGGGCCCGAATATGAGGCAAATATCCGCGGCAACAGGGCTTCTGAGCGGGCCCGGATTATCGAGAGTCGGCCCGCCGCAGTCAATGTTTCCCCGGGTGCACCGCAACATCGGCGGAAGGGCGAAAAATTTGACGTGCGGCCTACCTGCAACTACATGTAGGACAATCGTCGCAAATCCAGCGACACGGAGGGTCCCAATGAAGCTGCCAACGCCAAGGCTCACATCGCGTCCTCGATCGGCGCCAGAAGGGACGCCATCACGGGTCCGACCGCCGCTACAACAAGCGCGTCAAGGTCGACATGTTCATCAACCGATTCCTGAACGGCCAGCCGTACATGTGCCGGATGGTCGACATCAGCCGGACCGGCATCCGGTTGGCGCCGATGATCGAGCCGGACGGCAGCCAGGCGCCCGAGCTACATGGGGCTGCAGTTCCAGCTTCCGGATCGGAACGACATCCTGACCGCGTCGGGCGTGGCGATCACCCGCGACGACAAGACGGTCGGGGTCCGCTTCACGAGCCTGCCGCCCGACGCGGCGTGGGCGATCGAATCGTTCCTGAGCTTCAGCTGACGGGAACCCTGGGAGGGTTCCCCACCTCCCGCGATGAGCTCGGGCCGGCAAAGCCGTCCCTCCCTCACGCGATCGACCTCAGGACACGGAGCCGTCGGTGCGTTCCGCGCTCGTCTCCGCTCAGCTACGCGCCTCTCCTCGCGCGCGACTTCGTTAGCAGCACGCCACAAACACGCTGTGTTTTGGCGGGGTTCGCTTGACAGTCGCAAACGGCGTCAGTATGGTCCGTGCTTCGTCAGTGCCCGTGTCGGCTTTGCTTTTTTTCGACCGCCACACCCGCTCGAACAGACGCAGCGCGCGTGCCCTAACCACGCCGGAGGAGTCTCGTGGATCAGAATCGTAAACCTGGCGTTCCCCCGACCAAGGACATCAGCGATCTGAAGGCCCGTCTCGGTCTGAAGCGACCGGACGGCGCAGCGCCCGGCCCGGGGCCGGGACCCGGCGGTCCCGCCGCAGCCGCGCGTCCGCAGGCCCAGCCCGGTGGCTTCCCGCAGCCCGGGCGCGTGCCCGGCGCAGGCCGCCGCACCCGCAGGCAGCGCCCGCGCCCGCAGGCGCACGGCGCCCGCCGGCGATGAACCCCTACGCCGAAGATGAAGGCGCCGACCGGCGGCTTCGACCTCCGCTCCGCCGACGACGGCATCCCCGCGGCGAACGTGCGCAGCGGCCGCGGCAAGGCCGTGCTGTTCGCGTCGGTGCTGGTCGGCGCCGGCGCGTTCGTGCTCGGCGGCTGGGCGGGCGTCATCAGCGTCGGCCGCTCGAACTTCAACACCGCCAACAGCGCGGCCCGCTCGGTCAAGGCCGAGATCGAAGGCATGCAGAAGACGCTCGGGCAGATCGGCGCCGTCATGGCCCTGAGCCAGCAGCGCCTGGCGAAGGACAAGAAGGACCTGCTCACCTACGACCCGCAGCTGATCGCCGACCTCGAGAAGATCAAGCTCGATCCGCGGCCCAACACCGCGAAGATCTTCCGCGTCGACTACTTCCGCCTGCCCGACGCCGACGTCGACAAGCTGTTCAACTACTACTACGACTCGATCGCCCTCTACGCCGAGGTCGAGACGGCACATCAAGAAGAGCAAGGCCGACGCGGAGTCGCTGAAGGCGTACGCCGAGAAGTCGGCCGGCGCGACGACGAAGAACTACGGCGTCGTGTTCGACAACAGCGGCGGCAAGCTGATCGTCGCCAACCTCGTCGAGGTCGGCGATCCGGTCTGCAAGGGCGGCGGCAAGGACTGCCCGGCGCGCCGACATGACCGGCTTCAAGGTCCGCTCGAACACCGGCGCGCCGTGGGTCGACCGCAAGTCGGGCGCGCAAGCTGGACACCGGCAACGTCGTTCCGATGAAGCCGACGCCGTTCATGGACGCCGTCATGACCGGCTCGCCGGATCAGGTCCGCCAGGAGAGCTACAAGCAGCGCGTCGCCAACATCCGCGCGCTGTCGAGCCGGACGACGACCAACCAGAAAGAGCTGATCGAGGGCATCACACAAGGACGCCGCTCGGCCCGACATCTGGACGGTGTTCTAGGTCGCGCCGGGCGGGCCAAGGCCCGCCTGCTCGCGCGGCGAATCGCCGACGGCCGCGCCGCGACTGGCGCGGGCGTTTTGGTCTGCGCGCCTGTTGCCGGCCCGCCGTGCCGCGCGCAGCCTGCTCGGCTCCCCTCGTGCCCGTGATCCCTCGTCCCCGCTCTCGCGGGGAGAGGGTTAGGGTGAGGGGCCCGCGCGCGAGGCTCGCGCGCGGCTCGCTCGGGTCGCCGCCTCAGCGACCGGTCGCCCGCTCCGCTCGACACCGCGGAGACGCGCTCACGCCCCGTCGACGAACGCTACCGTCCGCGCTCGTCGGCCCCTCACCCCGGCCCGCTCCCCGCTAGCGGGAGAGGGGCATGCGTCGAGGAGCGCGAGCTCGCTGCGGCGCGCGGCGCCCTCACCCTCGGCCGCTCTCCCCGCTACGGCGAGAGGGCGAGAGAAGGGAGCGAGCTCTGGGCGCGCGGCGCTCGCGCGGGCCGCGTCACGCGTGAGCCCTCGTCCCGCGAGCGGAGCAGGGCGAGCAGAAGGACGGGGCAGCTGCGCGGTCGCCCGTGCCGCTTGCCCATAAAACAAAGGGAGGGCGCCGAGGCCCTCCCTTTCGCGTGCGCGCAGCCGAGGGGGCTGCGACGCCGGCTAGAGCTCCAACCCGTCCATCGGGTTGTCGCTCTTCTTGCCGCCCTTCTTCTTGCCGCTGTCCTTCTCCTCGGACGGACGACGAGGACGAGACGAGGCCTTGTTGCTCATCTCCTTCTTCTTTTCGCCGCCGACCCGAGCCCGAGGTGCTCGACGCCGCCTTCGGCAGGTTGGAGGCGTCGACGACGATCTCCTTGCCCTTCGGCTCGGTGCCCGGCTTCTTGGTCTCCTTGCCGACGACGCGGTCGATGATGTCGTCGTCGATGTCGGAGCCCTTCTGCCGTGTTCTTCGCGCCCGTGACGCCTTCGACCAGCTCGTCGCGCTTGACCTCGCCGGGGTTGACGACCTTGCGGCGCTCGATCACGCGGTCCTGAACCGCTCCGTCGTACAGCACCAGGCAGTAGACGCCGTAGAACTCGGAGCGATCGATCAGCCTCAGGCGATCACCGCCGCCCGCCGACCACTCGTAGTGATCCAGCTTGTGGACGACGCCGCCCTTGGTCTTGTCGTCGCGATAGACCTCGCGGCCGTTGCCGTACTTGGCCTCCATGCTCTTGCCGAACTCCTGGAAGGTCTTGCCGCCGATCGCGTCCTTGTTGAACCCCAGGAACATCTTGTAGAGGCCGTCCTCGAAGAAGAAGAAGTACCGGGTCCAGATGTCTTCCTTGGTCACCAGCACCGCTTCCGCCGGTGTTCTGCTGGAACTCGGGGCCGATGATCGACACGTCCCAGCCGGTCTTCTGCCCCTCGAACTTGGTGAAGCTCTTCTTGACGGCGGTCAGCTCGCGCTGCATCTCGTCGCGAATGCGCTGCTGCAGGCCGGGATCCTGCCGCGCCTTGTCGATGCGCGCTTCGTACTTCGCCTCGACGGCGGTCTTGGCCTGCGCCATGACCTCTTCGGGCTTCATCCCCCACTTGAACGTGCCCGCCTTGGGATCGCCGAGGCGCACGGCCTTCAGCTTGTTGACCTCCGCGGAGCTGGCGCTGGGAGCCGATCCGCCGCCGCCCTTCTTGGCGGCGCCCTTCGCGTGGCTGGCGGCGCCAGCAACGGCGACGGCCGCTCCGAGCGACAAGGACAGGGCAAAAGCACCAGTAATTCTCATCAGATCCTCCTCGTGGACCGTCGGGAAGGTCTGGACGTTAGCACAAACCCGAGAACGGTTTGTCGATTCACTTCACTGATTTGAGGCGCTTCTTCAGGGGTGCTTCGGACGGCTGAGTCTCGTCCTTCTTCTGCGCGCGTTGCCCGCCGGATTCCGCTGGCATTGACGAGTCGTCGGCCGCCCACGATTCATCGATCTTCGTCGGGTGGTAGCTGTCGGCGCGGCCCGTGCGCAGGTCGTCGCCCGGGTTCTCCGAGTAGACCGCGCGCTCGCCGGGACCGGAGTAGTCGATCCAGAACGCCGACCGATCCTTGCGCACGTCCAGGTGCACGAACGTCGAGTTCGGGTAGTAGCCGACGCCGACCTTGTCGAAGGTCTTGCGCAGGTAGTCGCGCAGCTCGGCCGTCTTGCACGCCGTCGACGCGGAAGTCGCAGGCCAGCCCCTTCATGTGCGGGCTGCGCGGGTTCTTGGCCACGGTCGGGTTGCGGTAGCCCGAGACGACCTCCAGCGCGCTTGCCCGGGCCAGTGCCGGCCCGTCTGATAGAGCAGGCGCATCAGCCGCGGGTTCATCGCGTGCTTCTTCTCGGTGTGGTGGCAGCGGAGGAAGCGATCGAAGCGCTTCTGATTGCCCTTGATCGGCTTCCCCTGCGCGTCGCGCAGGCGCAGCGGAAACGTCTCCTTGTGGTTCACGGTGATAGAGGACGACCGGTGGGTTCTTGGGCGCCTTGGGCGTCTTGCGCCTTCGCCGTCTTCGCGGCTCGGCGCTTTGCGGCGATCTTCGCCGCGTGCCGCCGACGGCGCCGGCGGCGGCCGCCGGTGCGGCACGGCCGGCGCTGGCGGCGGCTTCGCCCCGCGTCGGCCGCCAGCGCGCGCAGCGGCGCCAGCAGCGACAAGGCCGCGAACAGCAGGAGGCGGGGGGCACGAGCCAGCATGAGAGCGCGTCGACCGCGCTGAAAGCATGACCGACGCGCGCGCCGACTTCCCCATCAAAGCCAAGCTAGGAGCGTGGCGTCAATTTCTTTGCCAGCTCGGCCAGGAGGTCGTGGGCGGCGCGGGGCGACAGCTCGTCCGGGTCGACGGCCTTGAGCCGCGCGACCACCTCGGACAGCGCCCGCTCCGGCGACGCCGCGGCCGCGGCCGCGGCGGCCGAGAACAGGCCCGAGCTGGGCGCTCGCCTCCGCCTCGCCCGGGTACGACGGGGCGCGGCACGTCCGCGCCCGCGCGCCGCGTCCGACTCGAGCGTGCGCAGGATGGCGCGGGCGCGGGCGACCACCGCGGGCGGCAGGCCCGCCAGCTTCGCCACCTCGACGCCGAACGAGCGGTTCGCGCCGCCCGCGGTCAGCTTGCGCAGGAACACCACCTCCCCCTTCCACTCGCGCGCCGCGACCGACACGTTGCGCACGCGCGCGTGCTGGCGCGGCCAGCGCGCCCAGCTCGTGGTAGTGCGTCGCGAACAGCGTCTTGGCGCCCACCCGGTCGTGGAGGTGCTCGGCGACCGCCCAGGCGATCGACACGCCGTCGTAGGTCGACGTGCCGCGCCCGATCTCGTCGAGCACGATCAGGCTGCGCGCGGTCGCGTAGCGCAGGATCTGCGCGGTCTCGCGCATCTCGACCATGAACGTCGACTCGCCGCGCGCCAGGTTGTCGCCGGCGCCGACGCGCGTGAACACGCGATCGCAGACGCCGATGCGCGCGCGCGCGCGCCGGCACGAAGCCGCCCATCTGCGCCAGGATGACGGCCAGCGCCACCTGCCGGATCAGCGTCGACTTGCCCGCCATGTTGGGGCCGGTGACGATCAGCACCTGCTCGGCCGCCGGATCGAGGCGGACGTCGTTGGGGACGAACGCGCCCGGCCGCCGCCAGCCGCTCGACGACCGGGTGGCGCGCGTCGGCGAGATCGATGACGCCGCTGTCGTCGACGTCCGGGCCGGCAGTAGCCGCGCGCGGTGCGCGACCTCGGCGAGCGCCGGCCAGCGTGTCGACCGCGGCGACGCGCGCCGGCGAGCGCGAGCAGCCGCGCCGGCCGCGGCCGCGACCGTCGCGCGCAGCGCCGTGAAGATCTCCAGCTCGAGCGCGATGCGCCGCTCGTCGGCGGACAGGATCGTCTGCTCGAACTCGCCCAGCTCCGGCGTCACGAAGCGCTCGGCGTTGGCGACGGTCTGCTTGCGGCGGTAGTCGGCCGGCACCGACGCGCAGGTGCGCGCGCGTCACCTCGATGTAGTAGCCGAAGACGCTGTTGAACTTGACCTTCAGCGACGGGATGCCGGTGCGCTCGCGCTCGCGCGCCTCGATGGCGGCGATGCGGCTCGCGCCCGCCCGCCGGCGATGTCGCGCAGCTCGTCGAGCTCGGCGAGACGCCGGCGTTGACGAAGCCGCCGTCCTTGGTCGACGGCGGGCGCGTCGGCGCGCAGCACGCGCGTCGAGCTCGGCCGCGATCTCCGCGGCCAGGTCGTCGCCCAGCGACAGCAGGCTCTCGTCCGCGGCGAGCGAGCCGCCGATCTCGCCGGCGTCGCGCGTCCGCCAGCGCCGCGCGCAGCTCGGGCAGGCGCGCGAGCGAGCGGCCCAGCACCGCCAGATCGCGCGGCGTCGCGACGCCGAGGCGCGCCCGCCCGACCAGGCGCTCGATGTCGGCGACCTCGCCGAGCACGCGGCGCGCGTCGTCGCGCGCCGCGTGCGCGCCGACCAGCCGCTCGACGGCGTCGTGCCGGCGGCGGATGGCCGCGACGTCGACCGACGGAAACAGCAGCCAGCGGCGCAGCAGCCGCCCGCCCATCGCGGTGCCGGCTCTCGTCGAGCACCTCGATCAGCGAGCCCGGCGCGCCGGCGGTCGAGCAGCGACTCGGTCAGCTCGAGGTGCGCGCGCGCCTGCTCGTCGATGATCGAGCGTGTCGGTGCGCGCGTAGACGTCGAGGCGCGCGACCGGCAGCTCGACCGCCGGGCTGCGTCGCGCGCGCGTAGCGCAGCACCGCGCCGCCGCGGCGGCGGCCGCGCGGCGTCGCGCTCGGCCAGGCCGCCGGCGACGCGCCGGCCCAGCGCGCGCGCCAGCTCGGCGGCGTCGTCGCCCGCCGCGACGGTGCGCGCGCGGCACGCGCCGGATGCGCGGCGCGCACCAGCTCGACCAGCGCCTGGCCGTCGTCGTCGCGCCCGAACACCAGCTCGCGCGGCGCGACGCGGCCGATCTCCTCGACCAGCGCGTCGCCCGTCGCCGCCTCGGTGGCGCGGAAGTCGCCGGTCGTGACGTCGAGGAACGCCAGCCCGTAGCCGCCGCCGCGCGTCGCCGACGACCGCCGCGACGTAGCTGGGCGCGCGCGGATCCAGCGACTCCTCGTCGAGCATCACGCCCGGCGTGACGACGCGGACGACGTCGCGCTTGACGATGCCCGCGCGACGCCCGCGGGTCCTCGAGCTGCTCGCACAGCGCCACCCGGTGGCCGAGCTCGGTCAGCTTGACCAGGTACGGCCGCACGGCGTGGTGCGGGATGCCGCACATCGGGACGGGATCCTCCTTCCCCTTGTCGCGCGTCGTCAGCGTCAGATCGAGGACGCGCGCGGCATAGACCGCGTCCTCGTAGAACATCTCGTAGAAGTCGCCGAGCCGGAAGAAGACGATCGCGTCCGGGTACCTCGCCTTGACGTCGAGGTACTGGCGCATGAGCGCCGTCGTGGCGCGGCTGCGGCTGCTGCATCAGCGCTGCGCCGGGCTGCGCGCCCGCTTCCACCCGTCCTACTTCTTGGGCGCGGCGGCCTTCTTCTTCGCCGGCTTGGCCGCGGCGGCGGCGGCCTTGTCGCGCGCGCGCCGCGCTTCTTCGCCAGGCGCGCCTTGAGCTTCTTCTGTCGCGTCCGGCGGCGCATCTTCATCGACCGCCGATTGTCTCGTCTTCCCATCGGCCCGCAATAACGGTTGCGCCGGGGCTGTCAAGTCGGCGTCGCCCGTACCGGCGACTTAATTGTCATGCGGGGCGCGCCCGTGCTAACCGCGTACGGATGCAGCTTCCGACCCTGCGGCGCCCGGTCGCGGCTTCGGCGCTGGCCGGAGTCATGGGCGCCGGGATCGTGGATGCGCTGCTGTCGGCGCGGCGGCGCGACCGGACAGGTGTTCGCTGCTCGCGCTCGGCCTCTACGGCGCGGTCGCGCTGCTCGCGGCGTTCGGCGGCGCGGTGCTCGCGGCCGCGCTCGACGCCGCGCGGCCCCCGGCTGGGGCAAGCTGCGCGACGAGCCGAACCGCGACCGCGCGGTCGCGGCCGGCATCCTCGCCGTGCCTGGTCGGCGACCCTGGTCGTCGCCGTCGTCGCCGCGGCCGGCCAGCGCCTGTTCGTCGGCAAGATGCAGAGCCAGAAGCTGGCCACGATCGCGTCGGCGGCCTGGTCGCGATCGGCGCGCTGCCCGGGCGCGCTGGTCGCGATCGCCGCGCTGCCGCTGCTGCGCCGGATCGCGCACGCCCTGCCCCGCCCGCGCGCGCTCGGCGCGACCGGCGTCCTGCTGATCACGCTCGGCGCGGTCGCGGTGCTCGGCGTTCGTCGCGGCGCTGTCGCGCGCCGACTGGCGCGTGCTCGATCTCGGTCCGCTCTACGCGCTCGCGCGTCGCGATCGTGCTCGGCGTCGGGCACGGCCTGTTCTGGTTCGGGTCGGCGACCGGCCGCGCGTTGCGCGCGCGCTTGCCGGCGCGGCTCGGCGTCGGCGCTGTCGTTCGCGGTCGCGATCGTGGCGTTCGCCGGCCTGATCATCGGCGCGCGGCTGCCCGAGGGCTCGCCCGGCTTCGCGGCGGCCGCCGACGGCTCGTGGGGCATGCGCCTCCTGCTCGGCGTCGCGCGCCGCGCGACCGATCACGACGGCGACGGGTTCTCGGCGCGGTTCGGCGGCGGCGACTGCGACGACACGCGCGGCGACGTCTACCCGGGCGCGGAGGACGTCCCCGGCAACGGCGTCGACGAGAACTGCGAGGGCGGCGACGCCAAGGCGTCCCGGGCGCCAGCCGCCGCCGACGACGCGGCAAGCGGCCGACGCCATCGCGCCCGTCGCGCCGCGCGCCGACGGCTTCAAGGGCAACCTCCTCGTCATCACCATCGACGCGCTGCGCGGCGATCGGCTGGGCGTCGCCGGCTACGGGCGGCCGGCGCGGCAAGTCGCTGACGCCGACGCTCGACGCGCTGGCGCGCAAGGGCGCCTACTTCCGGCGCGCCTGGTCGCAGGCGCCCAACACGCCGCAAGTCGTTCCCGGTGATCCTGACCGGGCGCTATCCGTCGGACATCGCCTGGGACAAGCCGGGCACCAACTACCCCAACCTGCTGCCGACCAACCACACCTTCTTCGAGACGCTGGCGGCCGCGGGCTGGAAGCCGATCGGCATCTTCTCGCACTTCTACTTCACCCCCGATCGCGGCATCAGCCGCGGCTTCGCCGAATGGTCCGAACGAGGGCGCGGGGACGATCGCCGAGTCGAACAAGGACATCGCGTCGCCGCGCATCGTGCCGCAGGTGATCGAGCGGCTGCGCCAGGCGGCCGCGCGCAAGGAGCGCTTCGCGCTCTGGACGCACCTGTTCGAGCCGCACTCGTCGTACATGACGCACAAGGAGTTCCCGACGTCGCTGTCGGGCGTGCCGGGCTGATGGAGAAGTACGACTACGAGATCGCGTTCTGCGACATGTGGGTCAAGAAGCTGATCGACGCGGTCGACGAGCTCGGCCTGGCGGACAACACCGCGATCGTCGTCATCGCCGATCACGGCGAGGCGTGGGGCGAGCACAAGGTCTACTTCCACGGCCAGGACCTGTTCGACGAGCAGCTGCGCGTGCCGCTGATCATCGTCGTGCCGGGGCAGAGCCCGCAGGTGGTCGACGATCCGGTCGCGCTGGTCGACGTCGCGCCGACGCTGCTCGACCTGGTGGGCGCGCCGATCCCGGCGAACATGCGCGGGCGCAGCCTGTTGCCGCGCATCGCAGCGGGCAAGGCCGCCGCCGCAGCGCCGCGGCCGATCTTCGCCGAGCTGCTGCCGGCGACCGCCTGGCCGCACCACGCGACGATGATGGTCGACGGCAACCACAAGCTGATCCACCGCATCAGCGACCGCCGCTGGGAGCTCTACGACCTGGCGTCGGATCCGGGCGAGAAGAAGAACCTCGCCGACGCGCCGGCCTCGGCGGCGCTGCTGGAGGCGCTGCAAGCGAAGTTGCTGGCGTTCGAAGAGCGCGCCCGCTAGCCTCGGGCGGTGCCGGGCGAATCGATCGGGGCGCTCTCCGCGGACGAGCGCCGGCTGCTGATCGCGCACGCCCGCGCCGCGGTGCTGACGAAGCTCGGCGCCCGCGACGGCGACGGCGACGGCGACAGCGGAGCCGGAAGCCCCGCGCTCGCCGTGCCGGGCGCCGCGTTCGTCACCCTTCACGTCGGCGGCGCGCTGCGCGGCTGCATCGGCACCTCGAGCGGCGGCGGTCGCTGTGGAGCGTCGTCGGCGAGATGGCCGGCGCCGCGGCGACGCGCGATCCGCGCTTCCCGCCGATCGACGCGACCGACCTGCGGGAGATGACCGTCGAGATCTCCGTGCTGTCGCCGGACGTCATCATTCACCGGCCCGAGGAGATCGAGATCGGCCGCCACGGCCTGGACGTCCGCCGCGCCGGCGCGCGCGGCCTGCTGCTGCCCCAGGTCGCCGTCGAGCACGGCCTCGACCGCGAGAACGTTCCTCGCCGCGACCTGCCGCAAGGCCGGGCTGGCGGCGACGCCTGGCAGGACGCGCGACCGAGATCCGCGTGTTCGAGGCCGAGGTGTTCGGCGACCAGCCGGACGCGCCGCGCGCCTGATCCGCGACGCCGTCGCCAAATCGTCAACCCGCCGCCGCGGCCGCGCGACGCGATGTCGCCCGCCGAGGTGCCCGCGCCCGCCGGCGCCGCCAGCGCGTGGTTCGCCGCTCGCACAACGACGCGCCCATCCGTGCTGAGCAAGGTTCCCCCCGCCGTCTGGATCGCCCTGCTGATCTGCGGCTTCCTGGCCCTGGGCCTACGTCTTCACGACCACCTCCTCCAGGCCGCGCGGCGGAAGGTCTCGCAGCAACGCGTGCAGGAGCTCGACCAGGGGGTCGCCCGATACCTGCTCGACACGCGGCACTGCCCGCGGACGACCACCGATCTCGTCGCGATGGGTTACGCCAACGCGCGCGCGCTGAAGGATGCCTGGCAGACCAACATCGCCCTCTCCTGCTCCGACCTCGGGGCGTTGGTCCGTTCCGCCGGCCGCGACAAGGTGTTCGACACCTCCGACGACATCACCAGCGCCGCGCCAACGTCGCACCGGCCCGACGATGATGCCGCAGGCCTCGACCAAGATCGCTGCGCCGTGTTCGGCCGCTTCTGCGCCATCCTCGCTCGGCGTCGCCCTCACCTGGACGTGCGCGATCTATGGCCTGATCGTCGTGACTGCGCCTGCATCGGCGGCGGAAACTCCGCAAGCGGGGCCGCGATTCGCGAGGACGGATCAACGCGATCGCGATGTACGTCGTCGACAACGGCCGATGTGCCACCGCCAGCGATTTGGTCCCGGAGAAATAGCTCAGCAAGAGCGGACCTCGGATCCCTGGGGCACCCCGATCGCGTCTCCTGCTGCGCCGACGACGATCTCGCTGTGAAGGCGCGATCAGCGGGCGCGATCGCCGCTTCGGCACCCAGGACGACGTGACCACCGCGCCGCTACGACCGCCGCCGTCGCGCCGCGCCACCGTCGGTCGCCGGCGTGCCGCCGTCGGCGCGGGGGGCGGGCGGGCGTCGAGCTCGGCGGCGATCGCGTCGCGGCGCTCGGGGCGCGCCCGCGTCACGACGTAGTCGCGGATCGCCTTGGGATCGCCCGCGCCGGGATCGCGGCGCGCGCACGCGATCGCGATGCGCCAGGTGGGATCTTCCGGATCGTCGCGCCAGCGCGCCGCCCGGATCCACTGGGCGCACGCCTCGCGCGGCCGGCCGACCTTCTCCCAGACCGCCGCGCCGCGCGCGATGCCGGCCGCGCGGTCGGGCGAATGGTAGGCGAGCTCCATCAACATCCGCTCCGTGTCGCCGGGGCGCCCGCGCCGGCCCCAGATCAAGGCGACCAGCTCGAGCACGTCCGGCGACGTCGGATCCTCCGCGAGCAGCAGCTCCGCCCACGACTGCGCGCGCGTCTGGTGGTCGAGCAGCCACGGAAACGCGTCGACCAGCGGCAGCAGGCGCGCCGACAGCGTCGCGCCCTGCCAGCACGTAACCGTCGACGTCGGCGGGCGGCTGACCCGCGCCGCGGGCGCGCCGGCACCGCCCCGCCTCGGCACGATGCCGACCTCACCCGGACGGACGCCGCCGAGCGCCGCCGCGCGCGCGTAGGCCGCCTGCGCCTCCTCGCGCGCGCCGATCGCCTTCCAGGCGTCGCCCGCCGCCGTCGCGGCCACCGCGCGCGCAGGGGTGAGTTGCACGCCGCGCACCGCGTCCGGCCGCGCCACCGTCTCCAGGTCCGCGCTCTCGGGGATCGCCGCGGCCGAGCGCGTGAAACTCGGTCGCACGCGCCGTCAACAGCTCCACGAGCCGATCGCGCGCGGCCCGCGTCAGCCGGGCGGTGGTGTCGAGCTGCATCAGCGCCGCGATCTCCAGCACGCGCCGCCCGCTGGCCCGCGCCTGGTCCGCCGCCTCGGCGCCTGCGCCGGCGTCGGAACGGCGTTGCCCGGTGGAATGGACGGCTGCCCGTCGAGCGGCGCCCCCAGCCGCCACGGCGGCGCGCCGCAACCGCAGACCGCGATGCACGACGCGCGCGCCGACAGGCCGCTTCACGCGCCTCCCCGCTCCCGATCCCCCGCGCGGGTGGCGTCACCGCGAGCGCGAGGATCGCGCCGGCCGCCAGCGCGCCCCCGTAGAACGAGAGCGTCGGCAACCCCACCGGCTCGCCCAGCAGCGCCGCGGGCGCGATCGCCGCGGCCGCGGGCGCGAACGCCAGCGGCAGCGACAGCACCGCCGTCAGGACCTCCCCCAGCACGAGCAGGATCGCGATGAGACCGGCCGCCGCCACCGCGCCGGCGCCGAGCGCCCGCCGCCACAGCTGCGAGAGCACGCGATCGTTCGGCGCGCCGCCCACCGGCACGAGATCCAGCCGATAGGCCGTCGCGCTGTCCGCCGCCGCCGGGATCCCGACCACCGGCCCCATCGCGTCCAGCGTCGCGCTGCGCACCTCGTCGGCCAGCACGCCCTCGCTGGGGAGCTGCGCGCCCGAGAGCATGTCCCTGAAGTTCGTGGCCGCGATGTGACGGCGCCGACCGCCGCGATCGGCGGGCGAGGCTGTCGGCGGTCGCGCAGGATCGCGTCGGACAGCCGTCCGGCTACGCCGTCGCGACCGCGACGCGCACGTCGTCGCACGGCTCACCGCCGTCGCCGACCGCGCGGACCGCCGCGATCAGACGAGTCACCTCGCCCGGTCCGAGCGCGAACGGATGGCGCGCGACGAAGTCGCGCACGCTGGCGGCGATGTCCGCCTCCAGTCGCGCGGATCGGCCCGCCGCGCAATCGTGGCCGCCTGCCTCGCGATCCGCTTGACGGCGAGCGCCTCCGTCGCGTCGAGCGGTCGGCCCGAGCGTGCACAGATGCGCAGCACGCGTTCGCGTGCTCGATTGCGAGCACGCCCCGCCCGAGCGATCGGGTCACCGGTGAGACCGCGGGCGTGACTGATCGACGCGCCAAGCGCGCTTGGCAGCTCCAGCGTCAGGTAGCGTTCGAGCCGCGCGACGATCTGCAGATGATCGACGTGGGATCGTCGAGAGCGCACCGCGATCAGCGCCTCGTGGTGGTTGCCCGCGAGCTCCAGCCGGACGGCCGGATCGGTCCGCGCCTGCACGAGGACCCGGCGAACCTGCTCGGCATCGTCGGGAATGCGCTCGCCTCGTCGCCTTCCAGCGTCACGCCCATCAACCGATCCGCGATCCGACCAGGCGTGGCGACGCCCGGCTGATCCCGAGGGTGGTCGGTGACCCGCCGGATCTCGCGCAGCACGCACCGGCTCATCGAGTCCGCGCGCACGCTCACGAAGAACATCTGGGCGCGCCCCACTGCCCCGTGCCGACGCGCACCGACGGCAGCAGCACCACGCCCGCCTGCGACCGCGGTCGAAACAACAGCACCGGCCAGCGTGGTAGCGGCGGCAGACGTCCTCGGCGCCGCCGCTTGCGTCGCCCGGCCACAGCAGGAACGCGAGAGCGCCCGCCGCCGAAGCCGCGACGGCGCCGGTCGCCGCACGCCGGGCACGGGCGCGAACGCGACCGGCGCCGCCGTGCCCGCCGCCGCCGGACCATCACGCCAGCCGCCGCCATCCGGTCCGGCGCGCGCCCACCATCCGGGCCCGCTCGAGCGCGACCAGCGCGAAGAACGCCCAAGCCGCCGCGAATCCGATCGGCAACAGCCGCCAGCGCTGGCGCGGGTCGGGCCAGAGCGGCCGCGCCTCCAGGCCGGCGACGACGCCGGCGCCAGCCCGAGGCCGGAGGCCGCGAGCGCGGTGGAGACGCCCGCCGACACGCGCGACCAGTCATCCGTGTCGACGAAGAACCGGACCCGGCGGCCGTTCTCGGTCAGGAACCAGCCGAGCGCGTCGGCGCGGCGAACGACGCGCTGGCGCGCCGCCTCGCCTTCGCTTTCGAGTCGAATTGGCGGCGCCCGTCTCCGCCGCGCCGCGACCGCGCGCAGCACGCAGCGCGCGGTGGTGTTGCCGCGCGCGTCGGCGGTGATGTCCAGAAGGCCGGCCGGCCCGAACACGCCGCGCACGCCCGGCACCTCGGCGATGCGTTGCTCCACC
>CAVOHB010000003.1:0-67017 GCA_963695705.1 uncultured Actinomycetota bacterium | reverse complement strand
CGACGGGACGACGGGCTTTGAGTCGAGCGTCCGCAACCTAACGTGGAGCTATGCGGCCTTCCTGTCGGCGCTGCGGGCACGGTCCTCCCGGGGCTAGCCGATGTCGACCTTGACCGCGTCGATGACTCCCTCCATCTCATCGTCGCCGGCCACCTTCGCCCCGATGATCACGGGTTGGTCGTTCGCAATGGACCCCGGCGCCTTCCGCTTCGAGAAACTCTGCCCGTCGACGATCGCGAACACATGGGTGCCGGTCTTCCGGCAGCGCAGATGGTGCGCCTTGTCGTCTACGACATCAACGCCGGCGATGACGCTCACCAGGGACGACGACCCATTCGGCTCGACTCCCTTGAAGACACAGTGCAACCGTCCGACCGTCGCCTTCGTTTGGCTTCGCTTGATCTCCATCTTCCAGTCGCCGCCCCTGCTGGTGACGAGGCCCTTGCGTACGACCTCATTGCTGTCGTCATTGATGCGGCCGTTCGCCACCTTGACGGTGGCTGTCACGGTGATGTCCGCATTCACCGGGTCAAGCGCGCTGCTGTCAGGCACCAAGACATAGGAGGGCGGTCCGTGGAACTTGTATGCATTGCCGCCGGCCAACCCAGGTACTCCGGTCTGGACGCTGTTGATCCTGCCGTCGTTGTCGTGACCGGCCGAGTCCACCATGACAGTCGCACCCGGACCTTCGTTCATCCGCCAGTTTGCGACCAGGGCAGCCTGCGCCGCACACGGGATCATCACCAGCGTTGCGGTGCAGGCCAGCACGATGGCGAGTCGAGCCTTCGAAGTATTCTCCAATTTGCGTGTTCTCCCATTTGCTTGAACTGGCCCCCCGGCCGTCGACGTCGAGAATTGCCACCCTCGCTCCGAGCTCGGGAACTGGAGCGAGGGCGGCACGAGGCCTCGGCTCGGGGCCACCCGTTCCGCAGCCTGCCCGAGCAGTCTGGCAAAGGCGGCCGCGGCTGCAAGGAAGAAATCGGCAAATCGACTCGCGCTGTCACAGCGAGTCACCCGGCCAACGGGGCCGCAGGCACGGTCTAGGATCCGGACCAGGATGACCACCAGGTTCGCCGGCCGCGTCGCGATCGTCACCGGCGCGAGTCGCGGCATCGGGCTCGCCGTCGCGCAGCGGCTCGTTGCCGACGGCGCGCGGGTGTGCATCACGGCCCGTCAGCCAGCGGCGCTCGACAAAGCGGTGGAGGCTCTCGGAGGCGGGGACCGTGCGATCTCCGCCGCCGGGAGAGCGCACGATGTCGAGCACCAGGTCGAGACTCTTCGCGCGACGCTCGATGCCTTCGGGCGGGTGGACATGCTCGTCAACTGCGCCGGCACGAACCCGGTCTTCGGGCCGATGGTCGAGATCGAGCTCGACGCGGCGCGGAAGATCTTCGAGGTCAATGCGCTGGCTGCCCTCAGCTTCGTGCAACAAGCACACCGGGCATGGATGGCCGAGAACGGCGGAGCCGTCGTCAACGTGTCGTCCGTGGCCGGGGTCAAGCCGGCGCCCGGTATCGGCTTCTACGGTGCCACGAAGGCGATGCTCTCGCACATGACCGCCGAGCTCGCCCTCGAGCTCGCTCCGCTGGTCCGCGTGAACGCCGTCGCGCCGGCGGTGGTCAAGACGAGGTTCTCCCGTGGGCTGTACGAGGGGCGGGAGGGCGACGTCGCCGCGACGTACCCGCTCGGTCGCCTCGGTGTCCCGGAGGATGTCGCGGGCGCCGTCGCGTTCCTGCTGTCCGACGACGCGGCTTGGGTGACGGGCCGAACTCTGGTCATCGACGGCGGGCTCACACTGACCGGTGGAGTCTGATCAGGGAGCCTGTGCTGGTCAGACCACCGAGGCGTGGCGCGCGAGCTCGCGTCGCGCGAGGGACGCCTTGTGCACCTCGTCGGGCCCGTCGGCGAACCGGAGCGTTCGGATGCCGGCGTACCACTGGGCGATGGGGTGGTCCTGGCTGAGGCCGGCGGCGCCGTGAGCCTGGATGGCTTTGTCCAGGATCCATTCCACGGTGGTGGGGGTTGCGATCTTGACCGCCTGGATCTCGGTCTGCGCCGTTCGGTTGCCGGCGGTGTCCATCAGCCAGGCTGTCTTCAGCGCGAGTAGCCGTAGCTGTTCGATCCGGACCCGGGACTCGGCGATCCAGTCTTGGATGACGCCCTGCTCGGCGAGTGGTTTGCCGAACGCTACTCGTTGGGTGACCCTCCTACACATGAGCTCGAGCGCGCGTTCGGCGAGCCCGATCGAGCGCATGCTGTGGTGGATCCGGCCGGGGCCGAGGCGGGCCTGGGCGATCGCGAAGCCGTCGCCTTCGGCGCCGATCAGGTTGGCCACGGGGACGCGCACGTCGGTCAGTTCGAGTTCGGCGTGGCCGCCGTGGGCGCTGTCGTCGTACCCGAACACCCGCATCCCGCGTTTGATGGTGAGACCGGGTGTGTCCCTGGGGATGAGGATCATGCTCTGCTGGCGGTGGCGGGCTGCGGCCGGATCGGTTTTTCCCATCACGATGAATATCGCGCAGGCCGGGTTCATGGCGCCGGTGATCCACCACTTGCGGCCGTTGACCAGGTAGTCGTCGCCGTCGCGTTCGATCCGGGTGGAGATGTTGGTGGCGTCGGACGAGGCGACGTCGGGCTCGGTCATCGCGAATGCGGAGCGGATCTGCCCGTCGAGCAGCGGGTTCAGCCAGGTCCGCTGCTGGTGCGGGGTGCCGAACATCGCCAGCACCTCGATGTTCCCGGTGTCGGGTGCGGCGCAGTTGAGCGCGACCGGGGCCAGCCAGATGCTGCGCCCGGTGATCTCGGCCAGCGGGGCATAGGCCACGTTGGACAGCCCACCGAGTTCGGGACGGCTGGGCAGGAAGAAGTTCCACAGACCTCGGCTGCGCGCCAGTGTCTTCAGCTGCTCGACGATCGGCGGCGGCGACCATGAGTCGTCCCGTTCGGCCAGCTGCTGCTCGAACACCGGCTCGGCCGGGTAGACGTGCTCGTCCATGAAAGCGAGCAGTCGCTGGCGCAGTTCGTCGGTACGGGCGTCGTGGGTGAAGTCCATCAGGCTCCCTCGGTCGGGCCGGGGTCGGAGTCCAGTCGGGTGATGCCCTGCTCGACCAGCGGCGCCACCAGGTCGCCGACCCGGTCGAAGTCCTCGCCGACGGTCATTCCCTGGCGGAAGCGGTAGTGGATGCCCTCCAGGATCACCGCGAGCTTGAAGCATCCAAGCGCCACGTACCAGTGCAGCCGCGTCAGGTCACGTCCGGTGCGCCGACGGTAGGCCTCCACCAGCGTCTGCGATGTCGGGAAGCCCGCAGCGGCGGTCGCGGTCGAGAGCGGTCCACCATCGGTGACCTGGGCGTCTCGATAGACCACGAGCAGCGCCAGATCGGTGAGCGGGTCGCCGACCGTGGACATCTCCCAGTCCAGTAACGCGGCGATCTGGTCGTCGTCGTCCACAAGCACGTTGTCGAGCCGGTAGTCGCCGTGCACGATCGCAGCCGGGCCCGACGCGGGCACGGCGCAACGAAGCCGATCATGCAGGTGGCCGATCGCGGGGACGTCCCTGCTGTGGGACGCATCGAGCTGCCGCTTCCAACGGCGCAGCTGACGCTCCAGGAACCCCTCCGCACGGCCGAAGTCGGCGAGCCCGACGTCCGCGGGCTCCACCTCATGCAACCGACCGAGCGTCTCGACCAGGCCGAGCGCGATGGTCCGGGTGCGAGCCGCTCCCAGCTCGGCCAGCTGCTCCCGGGTGCGATACGGCGTCCCGTCCACGAACTCCATCACGAAGAACGGCGCGCCGATCACGTTCGCGTCCTGACACAGCAGCACCGTCCGAGGCACCGGCACGGTGTCGCGCAGAGCGGTGATCACCCGATGCTCGCGGCCCATGTCATGCGCGGTCGCGAGGACGTGCCCGAGCGGAGGCCGGCGCACGACCCAGCGCTGTGTCCCGTCGCTCACGTCGTAGGTGAGGTTGGACCGGCCCCCGGCGATCAGCTGCCCCCGCAACCGGCCGGTGACAAGCCCGGGCCGGGTGTGGTCGAGGTAGCCTCGGAGCCGGTCGAGGTCCAGACCCGGCGGGTCGGCGGCGGTCACGGACCTCCTCGAGGACGGCCGGTCGAGAGGTCGTACGCCAGTTCCGCGTTCTCGGACCGGTCTCCGCGCGAGGCTACCGGTTCAGGTGGCGGCGTCTCGAGACCTCATGCCCCGGGCGGGCAGAAGAGCTCCAGCTGGATGTTGTCCGGATCCCGGAACACGAGCACGGATCCATAGTTCTCGTCGGCGATCGGGGACTGCGTCAGCGGCTTGTCTGCCACCGAGCTGCGGGCGACGCCGTGGGTGTCCAGGTGCGACTGCCAGGCCTCGAGGTCTGCGCGGGTGGGCACGAAGAACCCGACGTGGTCGAGGCCGGTGACGGTCTCTCCGAAGAGGTCGCCGCGTGACGTGTCGTGGTCATGGAGAACGATCACCAGATCCATGGTGTCGTCCGCGAGCAGCCTGCCGACGCCGCCCTGATGGGGGACGTCCGTTCTGAACCGGATTCCGAACACGTTCTCGTACCACGGGACGCTGGCATCGACGTCGATGACGGTGAGGGCGATGTGGTGGAGGCGTGGCTTCGTGACGGTTGGCATGACAGTTCCTACTCTCGAGCGGTGGGCCAATGGAGGCGCTGCTGCAGGCAGTGGGCGAGGAACATCGACACGTAGTCATCGATCAGGCGTATCCATCGATCGCCGCCCGGATCATTGGAGATCTGCTGGTCGACCAGGCCGATGGTGAGTGCCGTCCACATGTCAAGGTGGCGAGGGTCGGTGATGCCGTTCGTGGCCAGGCGCTCACGGGCTCTCGTCAGGGCGCGTACCGCTGGCGCATAGGAGTCCGCTGACGGTTCGAACCCGGGGATCGTGCGCTGGAAGAGCAACTGGTGGCGGGGGAGGTCGCTGGTGCAGAACCCGACGAACCGCCGCAGGCTGGCAATCAGGACCTCACGCGGGTCGTCGGTGTCGTACGTCGAGCTCATCTCGAGCTCGAATTGTTCGGCCGCCTGACCGAACATCGCGTCGTAGATCGCGGCTTTGGAGTCGAAGTACGCGTAGACGGTCGGTGTCGTGATGCCCGCCCGCCGGGCCAGGTCGCGCAGCGATAGGGCCGCGAGTCCGTCCTGGCGGACCAACGCCCAGGCGGCATCGACGATCGCGGCCCGGGCGGAGTGGCGGCGTGCCTCGCGCCAGTCGGTGACTTCCTCGGTCTTAGACATCGCTCGTAATACTTATACACTGTGCAAGTTCTGTCAAGGGCAGGGGTCACCCTTCGGTGCAAGAGGTCACCCTTCGGGCTCCGCCATCTCACCGAGGCGCGACCAGTCGTCCTGCGGGAGTTTCGTGTTCACGATCCGGGGAGTCTCGGCCAGGTGGGACGGGAGCTTCTGCTGGGCGTCCTTGAAATGCTGCGACTGCACGTGCGCCACAGCGGAGTCGTCGCCGTCGAACGCCTCGACCAGGACGTACTCGGTCGGGTCGTCGAGGCTTCTGGACCAGTCGAACCACAGGCAGCCCGGCTCGCTTCGGGTGGCCGCGGTGAACTCGTCGGCGATCTCGGGCCACTGGTCGGCGTACTCGGGTTTTACTCGGAACTTGGCGGTGATGAAGATCACTGGGGTCACTCCTCGCAGCGGGACGGGTTGGCAGGGGTGCGTGCGCGCTCGATGCTAGGCGACCGCGCGTTGGTGTTGCCGACGGCGGATCACCAGGACCGCGGAGTCGACGTCAATCGGCACGAAATTGTGCGGGCAGCCCGGCACTGCCGGGATCTGCGCAGTTGTTGGTCACCGACCGCCGGTGACCAACGAGCGCGCAACGGTCATGCTTGCCCCTCGTCGGCGTGACCAGTTGTCCTACGGCGCGTCAACAAGTGTCGGATCACGTGAAACAAGTGTCGGATCGCGTGAAACAAGTGTCGGATCGCGGTGCCCAAAGCGGCAGCGCGGCGACCGGTGCTCAGGCGCGGGAGTGTCGGCTCTCGAGCAGGTCCAGCAGACGCTCCAGGTGGTCACCGCCGCCGCCGCTGCGCCGACCGGCGCGCCGGCCGAGGAGGAACGCGGCCAGCAGCCCGGTGACGAGCAACCCGGCCGCGACGCGCGGCTGACGCAGCCGGTCGCCGAGGATGCCACCGGCGAGGCCGAGCATGTCCAGGCTCGCCGCACCACCGTCGTCTGCGTCACTGGTTCCACCGGCAAGCGGCCCGGCGGACGCACGGTGACTGCCCGAGATCCGGTCGCTGACACGAGCACCCGGCATCGACTGTGCTCCACCGGAGGCAGCCGCCTCGTGCGGTGGGACGGACGGACCGACCACCTCCGGGCCGCCGGCTTCGCCAGGACCGCCGACGACCTGGCCCTCGGTCATCGCGGCGTCGCCGCCGGTCTGCTCGACGGGGGCGCTCCCGGGAGTCGTGTCCTCTGGATCGGCGATCGCGCCGGCGTGCTCGGTGCCCGCAGCCGCAGTTTCCACGGCATCGGCGACCGTTGCTCCGCTCCTGTCGTCGGCGGTCGGCTGGTCGACGTCCTGGTTGGCTCCTGGCTGCACGGTCGGCTCCTCGTCGGTCTGGTTGAGCATCGCCTGCAGGTTCTTGGCGAACTGCGCGAGAATCTGGTCGGCGACGCTGGTGATGACACCCTGCCCCATCGCGGCCGCTCGCCCGAGCAGCCGCACGTCGGCGTGGACGGTGCCACGGACCTGCTCACCCTCCTGGGACAGCTTGAGCTCGGCGGTGGCGTCGGCGTTGCCCTGGCCGCGCGCCTCCTTCGCCTTGCCGCGCAACACTGCCCGGTGTGCTTCCTCGTCCCGCTCGATGACCTCGAGCTCACCGCCATACTGCATCGTCATCGGCCCGAGCTTCACCCGCATGGCGACCTGGTAGACGTCATCGGAGAGCTGCCCGACCACCTCCGCTCCCGGTACGCACCTGGCGACCCGGTCGAACTCCATCAGCGTCGTCCAGACCTCGTCGATCGGCGCCGTCACCGTGAACGCATTGTCGAGTTGCATCTACCGACTCCTCCTCGCCGAACCCGTTTCACCACGCCCCGCCCCGACCACGTCGACCACCTCGCTCAGTGCGGCGAGACTGTGCCCGCTGACGAAAGCGTCGCAGTACGGCAGCGCTGCCGCCATTCCGCCGACCAGCGGCGCGTACCCGGGAGCGGCCTTGCGCGGGTTGACCCACACGATCCGGTGGGCGAGCCGCCGCAGCCGTGCCATCGGCTCGGCGACCAGCTCGTGGGTCGTCCTGGTCCCAGCCGTCGGAGAGCACACGACGACGGCACCGCGGGCCATGCCCCGTCGGCCGTGGTCGTCGACGAACCGGCGAAGGCTCTCGGCCAGACGGGTTCCGCCGGCCCAGTCCGGCGCCGCTGCAGCCGCACGCGCCAGCGCGGTGTCCGGGTCGCGTCCCGTCAGCGGCCGGGTCAGCCGGGTCAGCCGGGTCGCGAAGACGAACGCCTCGGCCCGCGCCCCGGCGACCGCGCCCTGCAGCAGCGACAGGAACATCCGCGTGTAGGGCTCCATCGAGCCGGACACGTCGCAGAGCAGCACCAGCCGGCGTGGGCGTGTCCGTCGTCTCCGCGTGCACGAGCCGGGCCGGGTCGCCGCCGGTGCGCTGGGCCGCCGGACGGTCCGCCGCAGGTCGAGCCGGTCGCCGCCGCGGTACGACGGCCGGGTGCGTCGGCTCCGTCGCGTCGGGGTGCTCAGCACGAGCCGGCGGACCAGCTGGCGCAGGGCAGCGACGCTCGTCCGGCTCGATGGTCGGCGAACGCGACGTCCCGCAGCCGCTCCTCCGGCGACGACGCCGCCAGCACAGCTCGCCGCTCGTCTTCCGCGGTCGTCGTCCGACTCGGCTCCCGCCGCACGCGGCCCGGACGACTCGCCGCTGGTCGGTGTCGTCGTGAGGCGCGACTCCGGCCGCGCCGGCCGGGTCGCCGCCCGGGCCTGCATCGGTGGCGGGCGCGGTCGGGTCGCCGCGGCTGTCGGCCGGGTCGAGCGTGCCCGTCGAAGACGGCGGAGAAGACGCGCGTCGAAGCAGCGGCAGCTGCGCCGCGGTCGGTGACCAGGGTGACCCGGCAGGTCCAGTAGAGCGCGGTCGCGGTCTGTCCGGTGGCAGCAGCCGCAGCGCCGAGGCGAGCCGGCCGGCCCGCTCGGGGCGTGACCGGCAGCCCGGCCCGGTGCAGGCCGTCGGCGAGGCGAACCGCGACCTCAGCCGCCGACAGCCGGCGTGCCAGATCGGGATGGGTCAGCCACCGGCCCAGCCAGCCAGTCACCCGCGGGCCGGGCAAGCTCCTGGTCGTCGCGGTTCTTGAGCACCGCACCCCAGCGTGGCCTCGACCGCCGCCGGCGTCCAGCCGGTGCGCACCCAGCAGGCTCAGCGCGGCCACCCAGTCGATCGCCTCGGCGATCCCGGCGGCTTCGACCAGTCCAGCGAGCGCAGCCGGGCGACCGCCGCCGTCGCCGCCACCGCCAGCGGCTCGGCGCTGCCGGGCACCCGGCGGCGGACGATCTCGGCGACCCGCTCCGGTCGCGGGTAGTCGATCCAGTGGTACAGGCAGCGCCGCGTCGAGTGCGTCGTGCAGGTCGCGGGTGCGGTTGGAGGTGAGGACGACGACCGGCGGGTGGGTCGCCCGGACGGTGCCGAGCTCCGGGATGGTCACCGCGGCCTCGGCGAGCACCTCGAAGGTGAACGCCTCGAACTCGTCGTCGGCCCGGTCGATCTCGTCGAGCAGCAGCACCGCCGGCCGCGGGCCGGGGTGCTCGATCGCCTGCAGCAGCGGCCGGCGCAGCAGGTAGTCGCGGCCGAACAGGTCGTCCTCGGCCAGCGGGTCGCCGCGCGCCTCGGCCAGCCGGATGCCCAGCAGCTGCCGGGGGTGGTTCCACTCGTAGAGCGCCTCGGCGGCGTCGATGCCCTCGTAGCACTGCAGCCGGTACAGCGGGGTGTCGAGCACCCGGGCCAGCGCCTTCGCCGCCTCGGTCTTGCCGACCCCCGGCTCGCCCTCGAGCAGCAGCGGCTGCGGCAGCCGGACGGCGAGGAACAGCGCCGTCGCCAGGCCGGGGTCGGTGAGGTAGTCGACGGCGTCGAGCGCGGCGGCCAGCGTCTCGACGTCGGGAACCAGGGCGCGGACCTCCGCCTCCGCACCGCGACGCGCCGCGTCCGTCATCCCGGTTCCCGATCCGGCGCGACCCGGCCGGTATGCGACCAGTCAGCTGGCGGAGGCATACCGGGCCGGGTCGGCGACGAAAGCGTCCGGCAGCCGGCTGCAGCAGAACCACGTCGGCCGCCGTCGATGCTCGGCGTGCGGTGACGTCGCCGTCGGTCGACACGGTCATCCCGCACACCGGGTCGACGGCGGTGCTTGGTGGCTGCGCCACGGCCGCGACCGGTGCACGCTCGCCGGCCGCCGCTCGCGCCACCAGCTCGGCCAGGATCGACAGCGCGATCTCAGCGGCCGTGCGGGCGCCGATGTCCAGGCCCGGCCGGGCTGTGCACCCGGCCGGCAGCTCGTCGGTCGACGTCGAGGGCGGCGAGGACCGCGGCCGCCGCGGATCCGGCTCGCGACCAGCCCGACGTACGGGACCCCGGCGCGCAGCGCCGCCGTCAGCGCCGGCTCCTCGCCCCGGCCGTGCGAGGCGACGACGAGCGCAGCGTCGTCGGGGCTGGGCGTGGCCTGGTCACCCGCGACCGACTCGGCCGGAAGCCGAGCGGTCCGGCCGAGAGTCGACCAGCGCCTCCGCGACCGGGGTGTCCCCGACCACGAGCACCCGCGGGGCCGGCACGCCGCGGCTCGAGGAAGATCTCCACCGCGCCGCCGGACGAGGCAGGGGTTGGCGACCGTCACCGCGCCCTCCTCGGACGTCGTGGCGGCGACTCGCCGGGCACGATCCGCAGCAGCAGCGGCTCGCCGGTCGACAGCACCACCAGGCCGTACTCGCGCACCGACGACTCGCGCGCAGGTGCCGCCGACGAAGCCGTCGATCGAGCCGTCGGCCCGCACCAGCGCGGTGTCGCCGGCGTGCGCGCTGGTCGGATTCTGGGCCCGGACGACGGTGGCCTGCACGAACGGCACACGTCCGCGGCTCAGCTCCGCCGCGCGCGCAGCCAGCGTGTCATGCACTTGCGCATCCCTTCGTCAGCCGGACGTGAGTCACCGGCTAGACCGGTGGGGCGGCCCGGCCCTGCATGGCCGCCCAGACCCGCGCCGGCGTGCACGGCATGTCCATGTGCCGGACGCCGAACGGCTCGAGCGCGTCGACGACGGCGTTGACCACCGCCGGCGGCGAGCCGACGGTCGCGGACTCGCCGATGCCCTTGGCGCCGATCGGGTGGTGCGGCGACGGGGTGACCGTGTGGCCGGTCTCCCAGTCCGGCACCTCCATCGCCGTCGGGATCAGGTAGTCCATGAACGACCCGCCGAGGCAGTTGCCGTGCTCGTCGAAGCCGATGAACTCCATCAGCGCCATGCCGACGCCGTCGGTCAGACCGCCGTGGATCTGCCCCTCGATGATCATCGGGTTGATCCGGGTGCCGCAGTCGTCGACGGCGACGAACCGGCGGACCTTGCACCTTGCCGGTGCCCGCGTCGATGTCGACGACGCAGATGTAGGCGCCGAACGGGAACGTCAGGTTCGGCGGGTCGTAGGTGACCTCGGCGTCGAGGTTGCCGTCGACCCCCTCCGGCAGCGCGACGCGTGCCGTGCGCGGCGAGCGCGATCTCGGCGATCGTCTTGCCCTGCTCGGGGTCGCCCTTGACGAACCAGCGGCCCTTCTCCCACTCCAGGTCCTCCGGCCGGGTCTCGAGCATCGCCGCCGCGATCAGCCTGGCCTTGTCCCGCACCTTGCGCGCGACCAGCGCCACCGCCGCCCCGCTCACCGGCGTCGACCGGCTGCCGTAGGTGCCGAGCCCGAACGGGGTCTGGTCGGTGTCGCCGTGCACGACCTCGATGTCCTCGGGCGGGATGCCGAGCTCCTCGGCCACGATCTGCGCGAACGTCGTCTCGTGGCCCTGTCCCTGGGTCTGCACCGAGAGCCGGACGACGGCCTTGCCGGTCGGGTGCACCCGCACCTCGGCGCCGTCGGCCATGCCCGAGCCCGACGATGTCCATGTGCTTGCGCGGGCCGGCGCCGACGGTCTCGGTGAAGAACGAGACGCCGATGCCCATCAGCTCGCCGCGGGCCCGCTTCTCCGCCTGCTCGCGGCGCAGGTCGTCGTAGCCGATCATGTCCATGCCCAGCCGCATGGCCGGCTCGTAGTCGCCGGAGTCGTACTCCCAGCCGGTCTTGTTGGGGTAGGGGAACTGCTCGGGCCGGATGAAGTTCCGCAGCCGCAGCTCGGCCGGGTCCATCTGCAGCTCGTCGGCGAGGACGTCGACCATCCGCTCGACCAGGTAGACCGCCTCGGTCACCCGGAACGAGCAGGCGTACGCCACCCCGCCGGGCGCCTTGTTGGTGTAGACGCCGGTGACCGAGCAGTGCGCGGCCTCGAGGTCGTAGCTGCCGGTGAAGATGTAGAAGAAGCCGGCCGGGTACTTGGTCGGCTGCGCGGTCGCGTTGAACGCGCCGTGGTCGGCCAGCACGTCGCGTGCGGACGGCGAGGATCTTGCCGTCCTTGGTGGCCGCGATCTCGCCGTTCATGAGGTAGTCGCGGGCGAACGAGGTGGACATCAGGTTCTCGGAGCGGTCCTCGACCCACTTCACCGGCTTGCCGGTCACGATCGACCCGACGACGGCGCAGACGTAGCCGGGGTAGATGCCGACCTTGTTGCCGAAGCCGCCGCCGATGTCGGGGGCGATCACCCGGATCTTGTGCTCGGGGATGCCGGCGACCATCGCGTACAGCGTGCGGTGGGCGTGCGGCGCCTGGGTGGTCTCGTAGAGCGTCAGCTTGCCGTCGATCGGCGTCGTAGTCGGCGATCGCGCCGCAGGTCTCCATCGGCGCCGGGTGCACCCGCGGGTAGACGACCTCCTGGCTGACCACGACGTCGGCGCGGGCGAAGACCGCGTCGGTCGCGGCCTTGTCGCCGGCCTCCCAGTCGAAGATGTGGTTGTCGGTGCGTCCCTCGAGGTCGTCGCGGATGACCGGCGCGTCGGGGTCGAGCGCCCGCCGGGCGTCGATCACCGGCGGCAGGTCCTCGTACTCGACGTCGATCAGCTCGAGCGCGTCGCGGGCGGCGTACCGGTCCTCGGCGACGACGAAGGCGACCTCCTGGCCCTGGAAGCGCACCTTGTCGGTGGCCAGCACGGCCTGGACGTCGGCCGACAGCGTCGGCGCCCAGGCCAGGTTGAGCCCCTCGAGGTCCTTGCCGGTGATGACCGCGTGCACCTTCGGGTGGGCCAGCGCCTCGCGTGGTGTCGATCGAGACGAGCCGGGCGTGCGCCACCGGCGAGCGCAGGATCGCGCCGTGCAGCATCCCGGGCAGCACGATGTCGTCGAGGTAGCGGCCCTTGCCGCGGACGAACCGCGGGTCCTCCTTGCGCTGGATCCGGCCGAAGCCGATCGGCCGGTCGGCGCGGTGGCGCGGGTCGGCGGCCCGCGGTCGCGGCGGTCCGACGGTGGTCATGCCGGCACCTCCTGTCGGCGGTCGGCGGCCGGGTGGGCGGCGGCCCACTGGATCGAGCGGACGATCGTCGCGTAGCCGGTGCAGCGGCAGATCTGGCCGGAGATGGCCTCGCGGATCTCGTCGTCGCTCGGGTCCGGGTTGCGGTCGAGCAGCGCCCGGGCGGTGAGCATCATGCCCGGGCGTGCAGAAGCCGCACTGCAGGCCGTGCTCCTCCATGAAGCCCTGCTGGACCGGGTCGAGCTGACCGGCCTCGACCAGTCCCTCGACCGTGCGCACCTCGTGCCCGGCGGCCATCGCGGCGAGCACCGTGCACGACTTGACCGGCTCGCCGTCCACCAGCACGACGCAGGTGCCGCAGTTGCTGGTGTCGCACCCCCAGTGGGTGCCGGTGAGCCCGAGCGTCGTCGCGCAGGAAGTGCACGAGCAGCAGCCGCGGTTCGACGTCGCGGGTGACCTCGCTCGCCGTTGACGGTCATGGTGACCTGCATCGTGGCGACCTCCCTGGCTCGGACTGGCGCGCGTTCGCAGGCGCGGCGAAGCGCCCGGCGGGTCAGCTCGTCGGCGAGGTGACGCTTGTAGTCGACCGGCCCGCGCTGGTCCGCGATCGGGGTCGCTGGCCTCGGCAGCCAGCCGGGCCGCCTCGGCGAAGAGCTCCTCGCTCGGGCCGCTGGCCGCGCAGCGACCGTTCTGCCGCGTCGCGGTGCCTGCGTCCAGCCCGACGGCGGTGAGGCCGATGGTGGCGTCGTCGATGGTGCCGTCCTCGGCCAGCGAGACCGCCGCGCCGGCGGCGGCGACCGCCCAGTCACCGACCCGTCGCTCGACCTTCTCGTACGCGCTGCCGGAGCGCGGCCGGATCGGCAACCGGATCTCGGTGAGCAGCTCGTGCTGCTCGCACGCGGTCTCGTACGGTCCGCGGTGCAGCTCGGTCATCGGTAGCGTCCGCTCGCCGGCCGGACCGCGGATGACGACCTCGGCGCGCAGCACGTCGCACACCGTGGAGAGGTCCTCGGCCGGGTCGGCCTGGCAGAGCGAGCCGCCGATCGTGCCGCGGTTGCGCACCACCGGATCGGCGATCACCCTCTCCGCGTCGTGGATGATCGGGAACAGCCGGCCGACGTCAGCCGACGCCAGCAGGGCGGCGTGCCGGGTCAGCGCGCCGATGCGCAGATGGTCGCCGTCGGCCACGATGAAGTCGAGCTCGTGCAGGTCGTTGATGTCGATCAGCCACTCGGGCCGGGCCAGCCGCAGCTTCATCATCGGCAGCAGGCTGTGCCCGCCGGCGATCACCCGGGACTCAGGCCCGTGCTGCTCCAGCAGCTGCAGGGCGTGCTCGATCGTGTCGGCTCTCGCATAGTCGAATGCGGCCGGGATCTGCATGGGCACTCCTCTTGGAGCGTTCGTCACTCGGGTCGCACCGTTGGCCGCGTGCGCCGGCTCCGCTCGAAGCCTTACCCAGGACCGTTGAACCGTCAAGGGAAAGCGAGAGGGGGCCAAGGGCAACCTCGCGGCGCCGCGTCTTGGAAGTTACCCTCATCAGGTTGACGTGACGCCAGCGGGCTCTGCCCACGACGCCGCACCAGTCACCCGACGGGGCAGCCGAGAGGAGACCATCGATGTCGATCGACCCGAAGACCACCGCGGTCGTGCTCATCGAGTACCAGAACGACTTCACCTCCGACGGCGGGGCCCTCCACCCGGCCGTGCGCGAGGTCATGGACAAGACCGACATGCTTGAGAACACCAAGCGGGTGGTCGACAAGGCCCGGGAGTCGGGCGCGACGGTGATGTATGCCCCGATCACGTTCGCCGAGGGCTACAACGAGCTCAGTTCGCACCCGTACGGCATCCTCAAGGGCGTCGTCGACGGCAACGCGTTCGTCAAGGACACCTGGGGCGCCGCGATCATCGACGAGCTCGCGCCCGAGGCCGGCGACATCCTCATCGAGGGCAAGCGCGGCCTCGACACGTTCGCGAGCACCAACCTCGACTTCATCCTGCGCAGCAAGGGCATCACCACACTGGTCCTCGGCGGCTTCCTCACCAACTGCTGCGTCGAGTCCACGATGCGCAGTGGGTACGAGAACGGCTACAAGGTCATCACACTGAGCGACTGCGTGGCGGCGACCTCGGTCGAGGAGCACGACAACGCGCTCCGTTATGACTTCCCGATGTTCTCCGAGCCGATGACGTCGACGGAGTTCATCGAGGCCGTCGACTGACGTCCGGCTGGCGAAGCGCGGCGCGGCACGCGCCGGGAGCGCCGGGGCTCCCCGAGTGTGCACTGCGGACGGGTTCGCTGGCGGCCCGAGGTTTGACACCACATCACGCAGGGTGATCGGGTGATCGTACAATCAGTATATCGGTGAGCGAACTGTCGCAGTTGCGTCACGATGTGCCCATGGCCGACGAGGATCCCAGCGCCGCCCGGGATGCCACTGAGGGCGCCGGGCCGGCTTCCGATCCTGAGCCGACCTCGCCCCATCGTGGGATCCGCGACGCCAACGACGATCCAAGGCCGAGCGCGGATGACCGGGACCGCACCGCGGAGGACCGCGACCAGATTTCCGAGGCCCACGACGCTGCCGCGCAGAGCCGCGACGAGCGAGCCGACGCCCGCGACCGCAGGGCCGAGTCGCGCGAGGAGGCCACCAGCTTCGACGCCGCGGCGGCCTCCGACCGGGCCGGTGCGTGGCGAGACCGTCGGGGCGGCGCCAATGACCGCACCCACGCGGCGGATGACCGCGCGGCCGCCCTGATCGACCGACTGCTCGCCTCCCGCGAGCGGGCGGCATCGTCGATCGACGAGCTCACCGGCGCCTACCGCCGCGACCCGGGCATGGTAGAGCTGGCGCGAGAGGTGGCGCGCGCGAAGCGAACGCGCAGGCCCTTCGTACTCGCCTTCGCAGACGTCGACGGCCTCAAGGCGACCAACGGCTCGCTCGGACACGCCGCCGGAGACCAGCTCCTCTGCCGCGTCGTCGACACGATGCGCTCACATCTGCGTTCCTATGACCTGGTCGTGCGGTACGGAGGGGACGAGTTCCTGTGCGCGCTGCTGGACGTCGGGATCGACAACGCCGCCGAGCGGGTCGTCCACATCAGCGCGGACCTGGCAACCTACCCGGCCGCCTCCATCAGCACGGGGCTGGCTGAGCTGTGCCCGCAGGACTCGCTCGAAGAGCTGATCGCCCGCGCGGACGCGGCGCTACGCGCCCAGCGCCGCCGGCGGGCGCTTCCGGCTTGATCTCTAGGGCTCGTGGTCGTTCCGGCGCACCGAATCCCTAAAGATCGGTGCTGTTGCGGCCCTGCCGCGCCCGCGCCATCACCGAGGCCATCTCGAACGCGACCGTCGCGGCCGCGAGCGACGTGATCTCGGCGTGGTCGTAGGGCGGGCTCGTCTCGACGACGTCCGTCGCGACAAGCTGGTCGCCGGGCAGAGCGCGCAGCAGCGCGAGCAGCTCGCGCGACGTGAGCCCGCCCATCTCGGGAGTTCCGGTGCCGGGTGCGAACGCGGGGTCGAGGACGTCGATGTCGACGGACAGGTAGACGGGGGCGTCACCGACGCGTTCGGCCACGCGGCCGAGCACCTCGGCCGGCCCGATCCGGTCGAGGTCTCCGGCGCGGATGATCGAGAAGCCGAAGCCGGCATCGGCGGTGAGGTCGGCGGCGTCATACAGCGGACCGCGGATCCCGATGTGCACCGACTGGTCCGCGAGCAGCAGGCCTTCCTCGAACGCACGCCGGAAGACGGTCCCGTGGGTGCGCTCCGCGCCGAAGTAGGTGTCCCAGGTGTCCAGGTGCGCGTCGAGGTGGATCAGGGCGACCGGGCCGTGCACCCGCGTCACCGACCGGAGGGTCCCGAGCGCGGTCGTGTGGTCGCCGCCCAGCGTGACCAGGCGGTGCCGGTCGCTGAGCAGCTCGCCAGACATCCCGGCGATCTGGTCGAGGGCAAGGTCGATGTCGAACGGGTTGCAGGGTACGTCGCCGGCGTCGACGACCTGCAGGACGCGGAACGGCGAGATCTCGAGGTCCGGGTGGTACGCCGGGCGAAGATGTCGCGAAGCCTGGCGGATCGAGGCAGGGCCGAAACGCGCGCCCGGCCGGAAGGACACGCCACCGTCGAACGGTGCGCCGAGCACGGCCACGTCGTAGTCGGCCACCTGGTCGATGCGCGGAAGCCGGACGAACGTCGGCGCGCCGGCGAATCGGGGGACCTCCGTGCCGCTGACCGGGCCGACGATCTCGTCTTCTCTCACGCTGGCGCTCCGGGACTCGGGTCCGAGACCTCGCCGGGTCGCGGGTCGACGACCGGCTGCGGGAAGGCGCGAGGCGCCAGGCGGAGCCCTCGGACGTGCGCTGCCACCTGCTCGGCGGTGGCGATCCAGAGCCCGGGCAGCGCGTGCATCGTCTCGATCAACGTTTCCATGGCCCGCAGCCGGCCCAGCCGGCCGGACAGGAACGGGTGGTTGGTCAGCGTGAAGCAGGCGCCGTGGTCGTGGAACGCCGCGAGCTCAGCCGTCCACATGGAAAGCACCTTGGCCGGGTCCTCGATCAACCCGGAGCCGAACGCCTCGGGAAGGTAGGCGTACTGTTCCCAGTCGTCCAGCGCCCAGTGGACGGGGATCTCGACGAGGGAGCGCGCGCCGTCCCCGGGGTGCTCGGCGAGCTCGTAAGGGACGTCGCTGTCCATCAGGCTCGAGTCGTAGGCGAAGCCGCGATCGAGCAACAGTCCCGGTGTGGCGTAGGTCGTCTCCCACATCGGTGCGCGGTAGCCGACCGGTCGGCGGCCGGTGACTCGCTCGAGCGCCTCGAGCCCGCGATCGAGCATCGCCGCCTCGGCCGCGGCCGACATCCCCCGCACCGCCTCGTGCAGGTAGCCGTGGTGGGCGATCTCGTGGCCCGCGTCGGCCACCCGTCGCAGCAGCTCCGGGTAGCGCTCGGCGGTGTAGCCAGGGCAGAAGAAGGTCGCCTTGACCTCTTGACGCTCGAGCATCGCCAGGATCCGGGGGACCCCGGTCACCGGGCCGTACGCCTGGTGCGACATGACCGAGAGCCGCTCGCCGTGCGAGAGGTCGATGGCGAGGACGACGGCCTCGGCGTCCATGTCGTAGCTCAGGATCGCCGCCGAGCGGGCACCGTCCGGCCAGCTCACCGGGTCGGCCGGACGGGTCGCGTCTCGCCCGGCGGGTTCGTTGGCGGCCACCGTCATCGGTCGGCCTCCCTGCGGAAGTCCACCCTGGTCTCGCCCGTCCCGGGCCAGGTCAGCGTCGATGCGTGCTCGGGCCCGCGCGCGACGACCCGGCCCTTGGCCACCACATGGCTGGGGCGCACCTGCCGGCGGATGACGTCGAACGGGTCGGCGGCGTCGATGACGAGGAACGACGCGGGCCGGCCGACCTCGATCCCGTAGGCCTGCTGCACCCCCAGCACCCGGGCCGCCCGGTCGGTGACCGCGCGGTGGCACTCGCCGACCTGCGCTAGCGAGGTCAGCTGTGTCGCCAGCGCACCGACCAGTGCCACCTGGCAGGGGTTCGCGGTGCCCAGCGGGAACCAGGGGTCCATCACGTCGTCGTGGCCGAAGGCGACGTTGATCCCTGACGCGAGAAGCTCCTTGACCTGAGTCAGGCCACGTCGCTTCGGATAGCCGTCGAACCGGCCCTGCAGATGCAGATTGACCATCGGGTTGCAGACCAGGTTGATGCCGGAGCGGGCGATGATCCGGTGCAGCTTGGCGGAGTAGGCGGGGTTGTACGAGCCCATCGCGGTGGTGTGGCTCGCGGTGACCCGCGCGCCCAGTCCGGTGCGGTGGGCGAGCGTCGCCAGCACCTCGACGAACCGCGACTGCTCGTCGTCGATCTCGTCGCAGTGCGCGTCGACGAGCAACCCATGCCGGGTCGCCAGCTCGACGGCGATCTCGACCGAACGCACGCCGTCCTCGCGGGTGTCCTCGTAGTGCGGGATCGCGCCCACGACGTCGACCCCGACGTGGACCGCCTCCTCCAGGAGCTTGTCGCCGCCGGGGAAGGACACGATCCCCTCCTGGGGGAAGGCCACCAGCTGCAGCGTGACGATGTCGCGCACTTCTTCGCGCACCTCGACGAGCGCCCGCAGCGCGGTGAGGCTGGGATCGGTCACATCGACATGGCTGCGCACGAACAGCACACCGTTCGCGACCTGCCATCGCAGCACCTGCATCACTCGACTGACGACGTTGTCGCTTGTCAGCAGCGGCTTGCGGTCGGTCCAGCAGGCGATCCCCTCCCACAGGGTCCCGCTCTCGTTCCAGCGTGGTTCGCCGGCGGTCAGCGCGGAGTCCAGGTGCACGTGCGGCTCGACGTACGGAGGAGCCAGCAGCCGCCCGTCGGCGTCGAGCACGTCGGCGTCTGCGCTGTTGGCCGGTGGTTCCGGGCTGGTGGGCCGGATCGAAGCGATCCGCCCGTCGTCCCCGACCTGCAGGTCGACCGGCTCGGCATGACCGGCGAGGCGGCCGGCGCGGACGAGCAGGCCCATCAGGCCCTGTCCGCTGCGACCGTGCGGTACCGCCCCGAAATCCCGCTGGCGTAGTAGATGGCGCCGGACACCAGGGCGCCCGCCAACCAGGAGAGGTCGGTGTTGTGCAACCACTTGGCACCGGGACCCTGCAGGAACGTCGGGACACCGAAGGAGAACGCCCAGGTCGCGACGATGCCCGCGAGGAACGCGACCACCGCGGCCCAGTTGACGTCGACTATCCGGCTGCGCCCCGGCGGGTCGAACAACGCGTCGACGTCGATGCGCTCCTTGGCGAAGCCCCAGTAGTGCACCAGCACGATCGCGGCCCACGGCGCGACCCAGGTGACCATGCCGGCCAGCCAGCCGTCGAGGGTCTCGGCGAAGTTCTCCCGGTAGATCAGGTAGATCGTGAAGATCGCGGCGAACAGCCCGACCCCGTAGCAGAGCTTGCGCCGGTCGATGTGCAGGTCGCACGTCTGCGCGCACAGCCCGCACGAGTACACGTTGAGGATGTTGGTGGCGATCGGCCCGTGGATGACCAGCAGGATCACCGGGATCGCCAGCGCGCCGTATGACTGGACCACGAGCTCCCCGGGGTCGACGCCCGGGTTGGCCGTCGCCAGCGTTGCGCCGAGGACGCCGAGCCAGACCACCGGTAGGAACTGACCGAGCACGCTGGACCAGTACAGCTTCGGGCGCGGCATCGATCGTGGCACGAACCGCGAGTAGTCCGAGGCGTAGGCGAACCAGGTGATGCCCCAGCCGATGCCGATCGCGGTCATCACGGTACTCATCGCCGAGATGCGATCGCCCCCCTGGAGGTTGGCACCGGCGTAGGACCAGTCGACTCCTGACTCCGTCCATCCGACGATCGTCATCAGCAAGACCACGATGAGGGTCACCGGCACGGTCCACTTCTCGAAGGTGGCGATGGCCTTGAAGCCGATGGCCGCGATGAGGACCTGCAGGGCCATGATGAACAGTGCCACGATGATCTTGAAGCCGCGGCCGCCGTCGTACCCCAGCTCCCCGAACAACGCGATGACGAGGTCGAGCACGATCCAGGTGTTGATCGCGCACCACCCGATCGCGATGAGGCCCTGGATCGCAGCGGGCAGGTATGCGCCGCGCCGTCCGAACGAGGCGCGGGACAGGACCATCTGGCTGACCCCCGTCCGCTGGCCCATCAGCACGAAGAAGCCGAACACGGCCATCCCGATGACGTTGCCGAGGACCAGGACGACGATGACGTCGCTGAGCCCGAGGCCGAGCGCGATGCCGAGGGTACCGAGGAACCAGTTGATCGGGGCGATGTTGGCACCGGCCCAGATCCAGAACTGGGCGGACGCCGTCGACGTACGGGCCTCGTCGGGGATGGGGAGCAGCTCGTGCTCGACCCGCTCCTGGATCTCCCTCGCGTGGGCGGTTTCGCTGGCCATCGCAGACTCCACGGCTCGGCGGGATGACGCTCGGTCGCCCGTCAGCATGGCGCGGCGTGTCGTCGGCCAGCAATGGGCATATCGTCAACATCTCCGGGCGAAGAGAGGGACGGAACGACAATGCCGGTGCGGCTCGCTGACGTCCTCGCGCATCCGGTCGTGCGCCAGGGAGCGCCCAGCGTGCTGGCCGGGGCCGACCGGCTCGACCGCGAGGTCCGGTGGCTGCACTCCAGTGACATCTTCGAGATCGCGCCGCTGCTGCGCGGCGGCGACCTGCTGCTGACTACCGGGCTCGGGCTGATCGGCCGCAACGCCGCCGATGCCCGCTCGTTCGTTCGCAGTCTCGCCCAGCGCGGCGTCGCCGCGCTGGTGCTGGAGACCTGTCGGTTCTACACCTCCGCCCCCGACGAGATGGTGACCGAGGCGGAGCGGGTCGGGCTGCCGATGGTGGGGTTCGACCGGGTGGTGCCGTTCGTCGAGGTCACGGAGGCGTTGAACGGTGCCATCGTCGATGCGGCCGTCCACCGGTTGCGTCACGCCGACGAGGTGTCGCAGCAGCTCTCGTCGGTGCTGGTGGGCGGTGGTGGTGTCCCGGAGGCGCTCGACCGGCTCGCCCAGGTGCTCGGCGCCCCGACCCGCTTCATCCGGGTGGGCGGGCTGGGCGGCGGGACGGGTTCCCTCGCCGAGGCCGCCGAGTGGGCCGAGCTGCCCGACGCGGTGCCGGTGATGGTTCACGGCGTGGTGGCCGGGTGGTTGCGGACCAACCTCACCGGACGGGACCGGTCGCTCGGCGAAGCCGCGCTGGAACGGGCGGCAACGGCGCTGTCGCTGGCGATCCTGCGTGACGAGCGAACCGTCGCCGCCGCGGTCTCGGGGCGGCGCCACCTCGCCGGCCAGCTGTTGGAGCCCGACTCGGGCGTCTCGGCGGTACGCGCCGCGCTGCGCGAAGCCGGCCTGCCGGTCGACGCCGGCTATGTGACCGTCATCGGCAGCGGAACAGTTGTCGAGAACGTCGCCGCCGCTCTCGATCGTGCGTGTGCCGCGGCGTCCCCGGCCTTGTCCTCGGTGACCGCCGTCGCGCCGGGGAGCGACTACGCCGTCTCTGTCATCGCCGTGGCGGATGCCGCGTCGACTGTCGTGACGGACGTCCGGATCGCCCTCGAGACGAGCATGCCGCTGGGACTCGACGCACTGGCTGCCATCGGGCCGGTTGCCTGTCGCGTCGACGACCTCGCGCGCAGCGCGCAGGAGGCCCGTCTGTCGCTGCAGGCGGTGTGGGCCCGGGCACCGCGGACCCGGGTGGTGGAGTGCAGCCGCATCGGCCTGGAGCGTGCGCTGCTGCACGGACACGACCACGACCAGCTGCAGGCCCTCGCCGACGAGCACCTCGGGCCGCTGCTCGCGTACGACGAGCGCCGCGGCACCCGGCTCGTCGACACCCTGCGGGCGATCCTCGAGAGCCCGGACGGCAAGGCCGGCGCGGCCGCCCGGCTGCACATCCGCCGGCAGAGCCTGTATCAGCGGCTGTCGCGCATTCGCGGCCTGCTCGCCGTCGACCTCGACGACCCGGGAGTAGGCAGCAGCCTGCTCGTCGCGCTGCACGCGCTCGACCTGAGCGCGACCGCCGGCCAGTCGCACATCCAGGGGTAGCTATCGCCGCCCGGGGCCACTCCCTCCCCGCGATCCGACACTTGTTGCACGTGATCCGACACTTGCGTTCGGCGCCGTCGCTCGTTTGGCGATCGGCAGCACACGATCAGCCAAGCAGCCAACCGTTGTCGATGGCCAGCCGCACCGCCTCAGCCCGGGTACGGGCGCCGGTCTTGCCGATAGCGCTGGACAGATGGTTGCGTACGGTCCCCTCCGACAGGTGCAGCGCCTTGGCGATGTCACTGGCCGTGGCTCCGTCGGCTGCCGCGCGAAGCACGTCGGACTCCCGATCGGTCAGCGGCGAGTCGCCGTGGGTCAGCGAGTCCGCTGCCAGCGTCGGGTCGACCACCCGGAGTCCGGCGTGCACCCGGCGCACGGCATCGGCGAGCTGGCGCGCCGGGGTGTCCTTGACGACGAAGCCCGACGCGCCGGCGGACATCGCCTTGCGGAGGTAGCCCGGGCGGCCGAACGTCGTCACGATCAACACCCGGCAGCTCGGCAGCTGTCTCTTCAGCTCCTGCGTTGCCGCCACACCGTCGAGCCCCGGCATCTCGATGTCGAGCAACGCCACGTCGACCTTGTGCTCCCGAGCCGAGGCGACCACCTCGTCACCCCGCCCGACCTCGGCGACGACATCGAGATCGGGCTCGAGATCGAGCAGCGCGGCCAGTGCACCACGGACCAGGCTCTGGTCGTCGGCCAGCAGCAGCCGGATCGGGTCGGTCATGACGGCACCTCGACCACGACCTCCAGTCCGCTCCCTCCCGGACCGGGCCCGGTCCGTAGCGATGCGCCGGCCAGCTCGACCCGCCGCCGCAGGCCGTCGAGTCCGTGGCCCGACGAGATGCCGTCCGCCGCCATGCCGATGCCGTCGTCTCGGACCCGCAGGAGCCCCGCCGACATCTCCACCACGCAGCTGCGGGCACGGCTGTGCCGGATCACGTTCGTCACGCACTCGCGGATCGTCCACGCGAAGACCTCGCGCCATCGGCTCGGCACCTGGTCGGCCACGGTAGGCAGATCGGCGTCGATCCCGGCGCTCTCCAGGGCGGAGCGGGCCTGGGCGATCTCGCCGAGCAGGGATACGCCACGGACTCCGAGGGCGGTCGCCCGTACGTCCGCCAGCGCATCTCGTGACAGCACCTCGAGGTCCGCGAGCTCGGCTCGGGTGCGTTCGATGTCGACGTCGAGCAGCCGCTGCGCGAGCTCGGCCTTGACCGTGATCACGGTGAGGGAGTGGCCGAGTATGTCGTGCAGGTCGCGGGCGATGCGGGAACGCTCCTCCTCGAGGGCGAGCTCGGCGATCTCGTCCTGCGCCTCGATCAGAGCCTGGTTGCGTTGCCACGCCAGCCGGAACGACGCCGTGGCGATGGCGGCCAGCACCACGCCGAAGCCGTAGCCCTGGTCGTGCCATCCGTCGACCAGGTGGGTCGCGGACTCGGTCGCCACGAACAGCAGAGCGGTCGAGACGATCGCCATCCGGCTCGGCAGGACCATCACCATCGTTGCCGCGATGAAGGGTGCGCCGGTGAGCGCCGCCTCCTGGGCGCCCGGGATCATCCCGGCCGCGCACACCGCGAGCACGAGCAGCTGCACCCAGCGCCGCCAGGTGGGCCGCGGAAGACCGGTCAGCCGGACGCGACGGAAGTGGATGATCCCGGCGATGTACGCGACCACGAACGCGGCGAGAGAGCACAGACCGAGCGCCTTCCGCCAGCCGTTCGCATCGTCGAGCAGAACGCTGAGCGGGTTGCCGAGGTAGACCAGCCAGATCCCCGCGAAGATCCAGCCGAACCGCCAGCCGCCCAGCGGCGTGCGGCTCGGTGCGGCGGTCGCCGCGTCGGGAGGTGGGGCGGTCACGGTCACGACGCTAGCCGCCCAGTAGGGAGCCGGCGCATCTCAGACCCGCGCGGTGTCGCGCCGGAAGCGCCAGGCTGCCCCGACCACGAAGACGAGTGTCCAGAGCACGACGTTGAGGATCGCGACGCCCAGCGTCCCCTCGTCGGTGAGCGGGTAGCGGGCGATCACCCCCACGCCGTACACCGGGGTGAACTTGGCGATGGTCTCGAACGTGTGACCCATCTGGTCCAGCGGCACGAACAGCCCTCCGGCGAAGGACAGCAGCGCGAGTGCGGGGCCGAGGATCTGCATGACGTTCTCGCTCGGCAGCAGGTAGCCCATGAAGAGCCCGAAGGCGGCGAAGACGATGGCACACAACCAGGCCATCAGCGCCGAGACGATCCAGATCCCGGCCGGCATCTGCGCGCCGAAGAACGACCCGACGGCGAAGACGACCGCCACGGCGGCCAGCCCGAGGGTCATCGCAACCACGAGCTTCACCGCGACGTGGGCGATGGGGTTCAGCGGGGTGAGACGCAGCTGCCGGCTCCAGCCCACCGCACGCTCGACGGAGACGGCGGCCCCGCCGCTGGTGGTGGCGAGCATGGCGCCGTAGACGGCCATGCTGACGAGGACGTACGCCGTGACGTTTCCCCGCCCGGACGGCTCGGTCTTGTAGCTGGAGTCCGTTCCGAACAGCAGGAAGAACACCGACGGCATGACCAGCGTGAAGATCGCGGTACGTCTGTTTCGGAGCATCCGGCGGATCTCCAGGCCGACGAATGTGGCGCTGAACCCGCCGAACCGGGGGGCGCGGCGGAGGGACAGGTCCATGGCCGGGTCGGTGGTGCTCATTCGTTGGCTCCTTCTGGGTCGTTGCTGGTGAGTGCGACGAAGGCGTCCTCGAGGTTGCTCGAGCTGATCTCCAGGTCACGGGCGTCGGTCCGGGTGAGCAGGTGGCGGGCGACCGCGTCACTGTCGCGGCCGCGTACGAGAACGGTGTCGCCGCGCAGCTCAACGGACTCGACACCGGGCAGCCCGGCCAGCTCATCCTCGGCGGCGTCGGGGAGCGTGGCTCGCACGGTTCGCCCGGAGGCCATCTCCTTGATCTCGGTCGCCGTGCCGTCCGCGACGATGGAGCCGCGACTGATCAGCACGATCCGGTCGGCGTAGAGGTCGGCCTCCTCGAGGTAGTGGGTCGCGAAGATGACGGTACGGCCGCGCTCGGCGTCCTCCCGGATCGCGTTCCAGAAGTCCCGGCGGCCGCTGACGTCCATGCCGGTGGTCGGCTCGTCGAGGATGAGCAGCTCGGGATCGGGCAGCAACGCCATCGCGAAGCGCAGTCGCTGCTGCTCACCACCGGAGCACTTTCCGACCATCCGGTCGGCCAGATGGGCGATGCCCGCGCGTTCGAGCACTTCGTCGACCGGCCGGCTGGAGGGGAACAGCGAGGCGGTGACCCGGACCGTCTCGCGGACCGAATAGTCCTTTAGCAGGCCACCGGTCTGCATGACGGCCGAGACGAGCCCGTGTGACATCGCCTGGTAGGGCGACAGATCGAAGACTCGGAGATCTCCGCGACTCGGCTGTGACAGGCCGAGCACCATGTCGATGGTGCTGGTCTTGCCGGCGCCGTTCGGGCCGAGTAGCGCGACGATCTCACCCGGATGGATGGTCAGCGAGACCTCGTCGACGGCGGTGACCCGCCCGAAGGTCTTGGAGACGGACTCCAGGACGACAGCAGGCGGCGCCGTCCGAGCCGTTCGTTGGGCGGAGGCTGTTGTGGTCATGCCACCACTCTGGCTGCGTACCCCCGACTTCCCCCGGGCCGTGCGTCACGACCTCGACGTGACGAATGTCAGGGGCTGGCCCGTGCCTCGCGCGATCCGCCAGTGTCCTCAGCTGAGGTTCAGCAGCACGATGCCGGTAGCCACCGCGACCGTGGCGATCAGCCGCGGCCGGCCGAAGCGCTCATGGAAGAAGACCGCCCCGATCGCGGCGCCAACGATGACACTCGTCTCCCGCAGTGCCGCCACGGCAGCCAGCGCACCGCGGGTCTGCGCCCACAGGACCAGGCCGTACGCCGCCATCGACAGCACGCCCGCCCCCAGCCCCGCCCAGACGTGCGGACGGAGCTGTCGTCCGAGGCCCCAGCCGCGCAAAGCGAGTGCGATCAGCGGGATCCCCGGGCCCTGCAGCAGGAACAGCCAGCCGGTGTAACCCAGGACGCTGTCCGAGCGACGCACCCCGACGCCGTCGATGACGGTGTACGCGGCGATCGCGAGCCCGGTCGCGGCGGCCGCGAGCAACGCGGCCCGCTGGTCATGTTTCGGCAGCCCGCCGACGAGGACCAGACCAGCCAGTCCCGCGGAGACCACGAACACGCCCGCGAACTGCGCCGCGGAGAGCCGCTCCCCGACCAGGGTGACCGCGACCAGTGCCACCACGAGCGGGCTCATACCCCTGGCAAGTGGATAGACCTGGTTGAACTCGCCGACCCGGTACGACTGCCAGAGCAAAACGTTGTACGCCACGTGAACGACAGCCGAGGCGACCAGGAACGGCCAGCTCGATGAGTCCGGCGACGCCACGAACGGCAGCATCGCGAGGGCGCAGACCGTCAACGCGAGACCCATCAGGACGAAGCCGACCAGCTGATCTTTGATCGCGTGGGCAAGCGCGTTCCAGCTGGCGTGCAGGACGGCCGCAAGAAGTACGACGCCGGTGACAGCCAGATCCATCGAGCCTGCGGTCGCAGGGCTGGCCAACGACGACTCCCTGGGTCTGTTTGCCCCGCCGGAGGGCACGCTCGTTAAACCCTGCTGCGGATCAGACCTTACGGAGGGAACAAGCCGGCAGCCGCGACATCTGTACGACACGGGCTCGGGTGCCAGGTGCTGGACAAGCGGGAGGCGCCGTATTGTCGAGTCCGTGCATTGGGGGATGGAGCAGCCGACCGCGGCGGCGTGGCGAGAGTCATGAGCGACCAGAACGCCAGCACCGATGTCGATGTCTTCAGGATTCTTATGGTGTGTACGGCCAACATCTGTCGTTCTCCGACCGCCGAGTACCTGTTGCGCAACGAGCTGCTGCGGCTGGCGCCACTACTCACGTTCGAGGTGAGCAGCGCCGGTGTTCGGGGTTGGGACGGCTCGGAAATGGATCGCATGGCGGCGGCGGAGCTGCGCCGGCTCGGCGGTGATCCCGCGAATTTCCGGGCCCGCTCGTTCACGGCCGCGATGGGTGGAGCTGCCGACCTACTCCTGACGGCCACCACGGAGCATCGGCGATACGTCTTGCAGGAGGTGCCACAGGCGCTACGCAGAACCTTTACATTGTTGGAGTTTGCGTACCTGGCCGCGGCTACCGAAGACGTGAGAGATGCTCGCGGCGACGCGCCTGAGGTGGTGAAGCGGGCAGCCGCAAATCGCGGTGCAGTCAGGATCGACGCCTACGACCTTCCGGATCCATACGGTCGCTCAGAGGATGTCTATCGAGAGACCGCGCAGTCGATATGCGCGGCCGTCTCGATGATCTCCGACATCTTCGCGAGGCCGATTTCGGCGCCACGATGACCACCGTTATGCCGGGACGACCGGCGACTTGTGCCTGGCGATGTCCCTGCCTAAGGCGCCGAATGATAGCCGAAGAAAGACACGAAATCGTAGGCGACAAATTTTCCCATGTTTGCTAGCCTGCCCGTTATCGGGTACTTCGTCCCGGCCCATTTTCAAGCGCCGGAGCAGAAGACGACAGGCAGTAGACACCAGGCTTAGGGGGAAAGCCATGATCGTCAAATCCGTCGTGGCAGTCATCGCAGGGTTAGCCCTTACGGGTTCCGGGCTCAGTGCCGCGCAGGCTGCACCGGCAGCTGACAGAGTCAGCACATCGCATGTGCGTACCTGTAGCCCTTATCCGGCATCGGTGATCACGCACACGGGACTGCGTGTGCAGAAGCACCGGGTGGATCGTGGAGAGAAGAACCACGCGTTCGTACATGTGCGATCGGTCGGTGCTGTCGACCCGAAGGGCGTCATTCGGCTCAGAATCGCTCAGAAGAATGGTGACCTGTTGGTGCACCGGCAGAAGCGCCTGGAAGGAGGCTCGGCGAAGCTATCGATCCAGCGCCATCTTCCGCACGGTCGCTACTCGGTGCGGGCCAGGTACATTCCCAAGGACTGTTCCAAGTGGGCGGAAAGCTTATCCACTCACCGGCATTTCCGCGTAACTCGGATGCACGTGTAGGCGGGAACGTACGTACGCGGATACGTGTTCGGCACATCAACGATCACACACGAGGGACTGAGGCGTGCCGGACCCGGACTGGAGGCGGTCTGATCAGCCGGGAACCCACCGGCCTGGCAAACGGCGTCTCATGTGGGCATCGATAGGCGCCGTTGTATTCGCGCTCGTCGTTTTCGGATTCACTGCTTATCAGGCGAAGCAGGCGCGCGACTCCCTAAACGAGGCCGCCGCGAATCTGCAGCATATGACGCATGCTCTTGCCAACGGCGACACTCCGACGGCGCAGCGGGATCTCATCGACGCACAGGGCGCGACGAGGACGGCCAGCAATAGCCTGACGGGGCCGGTGTGGTGGGCCGCGAGCAAGGCGCCCTGGATCGGTGACGATGTTTCCGCCGTCCGTACCGTTGCCAGCGTGGCCGACGAGGCCACACATGACATCGGCCCCGCGCTCGTCGAGGTCAGCAGGTCCGTCTCAGCAGACACGCTGCGTCCGCGGCACGGGCGCATCAATCTCGATGGTCTCGAGCGCGCCGCTCCAGCGCTCATCACTGCGAACGCGGATCTCAACGATGCTCTGGCGCGTGTGACGGCCCTCGATACGCACTCGCTGATGCCCCAGATCGCCAGCCCGATCAAGGATCTGGAAGGCAAGCTGACCGAGGCGCACCGCATCTCGGCTCACGCAGTGCTCGCGACGAAGCTCCTCCCGCCCATGCTCGGCGCCGACGGCAGACGCACCTACCTCGTGATGTTCCAGAACAACGCCGAGATCAGGGCCACAGGCGGCCTTCCAGGTGCCTTCGCCACCCTCACGGCAGATCGCGGACGGATCAGCCTGCACTGGCAAGGGGATGCATCCGTCCTCGGCGCGTACAGAAAGCCCGTGCTGCCGCTCAGGGCGGATGAGCTCGCCTTGTTCTCCAGTCGCCTGGCTGTCTATGCCGGTGACAGCACCTTCACGCCCGACTTCCCGCGGGCCGCCCAGATCGCGCAGGAGATGTGGCGGCAGAGCACCGGGCAGAAGGTCGATGGTGTCCTTTCCACCGACCCGGTTGCCCTGTCATACGTACTGGCTGGGACCGGCCCGGTGACGGTGTCAGGCGGCCAGCAGCTGACTGCTGCTGATGCCGTACAGCTCATCCTCAACCAGATATACCTGGATCAGCCTGACCTCACGGCGCAGAACCTCTTCTTCGCTGAGGCCGCGAAGGCGGTATTCAGTGCCCTGTCCGCCGGGCAGGGCAACCCTCGAGCGGTGCTCGACGGAATCGTTCGTGGAGTAGAGGAACATCGAACGTTCGTCTACTCCCATCACCCGAGCGAAGAGACACTGCTCGCATCCACGCCGTTGACCGGCTCACTGCCCACCAGGCCCATCAGCGCGCCGCAGATCGGGGTGTACTTCAACGACGGCACCGGCGCCAAGATGGACTACTACCTGCGGTACGAGGTCAAGGTAGTGCCGGAGTCCTGTGCCGCCGACGGTGCGCAAACCATGCAGGTGACGGTCACGATGACCTCCACAGCCCCAGCTGACGCGGCATCCCTCCCCGTGTCCGTCATAGGTCCCGGTTATGGAGCAAGACCAGGGTTCATCCGCACCAATGCCATGCTCTATGCACCGTCGGGCGGGCAGATCCGTGAGCCCACGATCGACGGCAGGCGCTCGATCTCGGCGACCCTGACCCATGACGGTCGACGGGTCACGGTGCAGACCATCGACCTGGCTCCGGGTCAGTCGCATGTGCTGAGGTTCACGGTCACCAGTGGCGCCCACCAGACCGACATGCCCGACGTCCGGATCACGCCCGGAGTGCCGGGCGGGAGCGCCGTTCAGGTGGGTGAATCAGCCTGCCGCTGAGCCCGGCGAGGGATTGGCGTCCACCAGGTCACGAACATTCGCGTTAGAGAGGAATTCAACCAAGATTCGATTTGGCTCTGAATTATGGCGATTCGAGATTCGCGTCTAGTTTTTCGACGTGAAATCTACCGGGGGAGGCAGCGAATATGAAGGCCGTCGTACGAAGACTCAGTTTGCGTCGGTACGTGTTGCTCATAACCTTTGATGCGGCGGCGTGGGCCATCGGACTTGCAGTGGCAGCGCTGGCGAGGATGGACTTCGATTCTCAGCTCGTACCCTGGGACCATCTGGCCGTCGCATGGATGTTGGTAGTCGTCACCTACACGGCCCTGGCGTGGATGAGGCGTCTGCACCTGGGGCGATCCAAGATGGCGAGCCTGGAAGAAATGATGGCGCTGGGCCTGATCGTGGGTACATCGGGCGGCGCGCTGTTCCTGGTGAATCTCCAGAGTCACCCGTATTGGTTACCCCGGTCGATCCCACTGATGGCGATTTTTGTTTCCCTCGCGGTGATGGGCGGTGGGCGCGCGGCGTTCCGGCAGTTGGTTGAAGAGGTCCGACATTCCGAACGACTGATCGACTCAACTCGCGTACTCGTTCTAGGCGCAGGTGAGGGTGGCCGCCAACTCGTACGATCGATGTTGACAGATGCCAGAGCCACGTGGGAACCCGTGGGATTGCTTGACGACAACCTGGTGAAGCGTCACCTTCGCCTCTATGGGATACCGGTGCTCGGAACGTCCTGCGACATAGAATGCGCGGCCGAGCGGACCACTGCGACCGTTCTCGTCGTCGCAATTCCGAGCGCCGACGCATCGGTCATCCGAAGGATCACGCAGAAGGCGATGGCGGCCGGTCTCGAGGTCAAGGTTGTTCCAGGAGTCAATGACCTGCTTCTAGGGCGAGTGGACATCCACAGTGTCCGCGACCTCGACGTCGCGGATCTCCTAGGTCGCCGCCAGTTCGAAACGGACTTGGCCTCCATCGCGAGCTACCTCGCCGGTCGGCGGGTGTTGGTCACAGGTGCTGGTGGCTCGATCGGCTCTGAACTCTGCCGGCAGATCGCCAGGCATGGTCCGTCGGAGCTCATCATGTGTGATCGTGACGAGTCAGCTCTACATGCCGTCCAGCTGTCGATCCATGGGCGGGCTCTCCTCGACTCGAGGCGAGGTCGTTCTCGGAGACATTCGCGATCAAGAATTTGTGAATGAGCTATTCGCCGTGAGGAGACCCCAGGTGGTGTTTCATGCCGCTGCCTTGAAACACCTACCTATTCTTGAGCTATATCCCGGCGAGGCGGTAAAGACCAACATTTGGGGCACGCTCACGGTGCTAGATGCGGCGTCAGCGAACCATGCTGAGAGATTCGTCAACATCTCAACCGACAAGGCTGCGAATCCGATTAGCGTTCTGGGCTATTCCAAGCGAATCGCTGAAGGCCTCACAGCAGCCGCCGCGGCGGCAAGCCCTGGCACCTACCTTAGTGTCCGCTTCGGCAACGTACTGGGGAGCCGTGGCTCCGTCCTCACTGCGTTCACTGCGCAGATCGAGGCCGGAAAGCCGCTGACTGTCACTCATCCAGACGTGACGCGATACTTCATGACTGTCCAGGAGGCAGTCGCACTCGTGATCCAAGCCGCAGCTATCGGCCAGGATGGTGAGGCGCTGGTGCTTGACATGGGCGAGCCGATACGGATCGACGCGGTTGCCCGCCACCTCATCGATGTCTCAGGAGTGGATCTCGAGATCCAGTACACGGGCCTCCGGCAAGGGGAGAAGCTGCACGAGGACCTGTTCGGGCTCGGTGAGCCGGATGAACGCCGGGTGCACCCGCAGGTTTCGCATGTGGCGGTCCCGGCCGTAAGCGGACCTGATGTCCGTGGCCTTGATCCGGGGGGGTCGAATCACGTTCTTGTAGCACGTCATGTCTCAGCTGTGCAGAAGCATGAGCACTGCGGCCACTGACCCCCTATGTGGGCCTACCTGGCTGGAGCGCGGTGGAAGAGCCCCTGGGTCTGCATCAGTGACTCCCCTCGCAGGGTGACCGTGATCATCGCTTCCGCCGGTCCGTTCGCGCGTCGAGACTCGAACGTCGAGGTGGTGCCGTTGATTCGGCGTGCACAGCGCAGCGATGCGGACCGGCACCAGTGCTCAGGCCGACCACCGACTCCCCCTGGGGGAACAAGCACGGTAGACGGGAGATTGCGCGGTGCGCCATGCAGCGTCGATGAAACGCGCCTCGATGCGTGACAAGCCGAGGCGTTCTGCCAGTGCCATCCGTGCGCGTGACACCGCCGCAATAGAAGATGTGGGGGCCGGCATTTCGCTTTCCTGACCGGGAACGACCCGGTAGCGGACGAGTCTCTTGCTCATAGTTGCCACGCTGCCGGCAAGGGCTACGCGCATCCATAACTCGTAATCCTCGCGCCGCACCGCCGCGGAGTCGTAGCCGCCTACTGCGAGAATGGGTGCCCGACGCATCAAAACGGACGAGTGCACTATCCTATTCCGCCAGAGCAATCGGCGTGCGAGGTCACAATCGTCCAAGGCTTGATACCAGCGCCTGATCCGGCCGGTGGCGTCTATGATCGCAGCGGAACCGCCCAAGACGACCATGCTGGGCGAGTCCCGCATTAGTTCGAGTTGAACTTCGATCCTATCTGGTTCGCACACATCGTCAGCATCGATTCGGGCACAGAACTCTGAATTCGACTCACGGAGCGCTTCATTGAGCGAGACAGCGATGCCACGAGGCATCGGCGACTCAATTATCCGCAAACGTTGACTGGGGATGCGGTCTTCAAGCACTTGGACTGTCGGCACGGAAGCGCCATCCACCACCGCGATGAGGAACCAGTCCTTGTGCGTCTGCGAGAGGATACTGAGCAGAGTTTCATCCAGGTAAGGGGCTGGCGGCTTGATTGGCAGGAGGAAATCTACCGAACTCCGTGGACTACTGCTCATGGGCAACTCGCTTGTACAACTCAAGGTGGCGTTCAACCATCAGGGCTGGCGAGAACCTGTCCCGGGCGGATCCGGCCACTACCTTCGCGGATTCGAAGCCGTACCAATCACAAGTGAAGACTTCTTGGAAAGCCAAGGCAAGCGAGTGAGTCGTCGCATGACTAAGGCAGACCCCCCACCCATTGAGTTGCCACCTTATCCCTCCAACATCGGGCGCAATAACTGGTAGGCCGGTGAACATAGCCTCAGTGATCACCGAGGGCAAAGCTTCCGATCTGCTCGACAATACGAGAGCATGCGCTCGATAGTACTCGTCCGCCAGAGCCTTCCCGGTTAGTTTCCCCTTCCAGTTGACCTGCGAGGCGATCCCCAAGGCTGAGGCCAGATTGCGAAGCTGGCAGAGCATTGAATCATTCTGGAAAACCATCGTTAGCGCGATGCTGTGGCCGCAGGCGGCTGGTCGCCAGGGCATAAAGAATCATCTGCGGCTGTTTGACCGGCACGAGTTGGCCGACGAAGAGAATTCGGAGCGAACCCTCAACCGATGGGGCCACACGCGTGCACGGCCTCAGCCCCACCCCAGGCAGACCGTTGGGAATCAGCGCAATGGAGTCAGCGGTCCATCCACGGGCTCGCAGATGCTCAACCTCGGCCGGGGAAAGGGCGACGACATAACGTGCCGCTTGTTTCATGCGGCGGTGTCCAACGGCAAGAAGCGCCCGATCTGGGTCGTACATCCGATGCGGCGTGTAGATCAGCGGTGCTCTCGCGGGTAGAAAGCCAAGAACTGATGTTAGCCTGCCAGGGTGGTGGATATGAACAAGATCGACACCGCGGAAGGCTGCTGCCACCCCGCGACCGAGTGCGCGCGGGCTCAACTCCAACACATCAATGCCGGCGGATGACAACCCTTCGACGAGAATCGTCTCAGTAGTCGGCTGAACCCGGCGCCTGCGCGCGGACGAGTGGTGGAGAATGCCGCCACAAATTGCGACCCTCATTGTTGGAAAACCTGTCGATGCGCCGAGAGCTGGTCGCCGCTGACGACTTGCCACCGTTGGATGAGCACAACCGCGAAGAAAATGGGTAGGCCGAAGTAAATCATCGCTTGGACAAGAAATTGGGCTGAGCCCGCCAACAGGTATCCAGACCATAGTCCCAAGAACATCCAACAGTAGGTGGTCAGCGGCGACTGGGCTGTTACCCACCGTCTCTCCACCCATCCTACAAAGACTCCGAACGCCAAGAATGTAGGCAGAATGAATAGTGGGCCGACAGTCATCATGATTTCAATGAGTAGCGGAGGCGCAGTGTCGACGAATCTCGCATCCCCACGCACTACATACGAGAACTTGACGGACGTGGTTGCGTCCCTGAACGACTTACCCAACCGGGGTACTGGCGCAAGGATGTCGTTGAGCAGATTGTCTGGCTGCCGGTCGATCACCCCGGAGTCAAGCGCGCCAATGGCAGTGGCACCATATTGCGGGCCACGCATCGCACTCTCCAACGCGCCCCGCACGTCCGTGTCATAGTCGGCGAGACCTGCAGATCGTACCGATATTTCGCCAGCCTGAGTACCGAAATAGATCGTCCGAAATGTTCCGAGCGCGAGTGCCCCAAGCAGCAACACCACCGCGCCGGTGAGCAGAATCGCCGGAGACAGCCTGCGGTTCCACGTTGAGTAGACAGAGGCTAACGCGAGAACGGCCACGACCACCAAAGATCGATTGTAGTTGAAGACGCCGGTGCCCAGCAGAAGCAGAACAAGTACCAGAATCCATCTGAGCACCCACAATATTCGTGGAACCTCCATGAAAGCCAGAACACAGGCGGCAAGTGCCAGCAGCCCGGTGAGTGTTAGTCCAAGAAACCCCGATGGCCCATTCGGCAGCTCACCTGGCAAATTCCCCCGGCCCGATAGATAAGCCACCAGGGGTGACATGCCGCGAAAGCGGAGGATCAAGCCTAGAAAGCCGATGGCCGAAAGCAGGGTGAAAGCCCACCACGCGGATCTGGCGGAAGGGACGGTGGGAGGCGGAACATCAGCAGACTCCTTCCCAAGTATGCCGTAAATAGCCAGGCCTCCTGCGAATGCTCCGAAGGCGAGAGTCTGCCACGCAATGACCTGTGAGATTGAACTGTCGTTCGGCATCGACAAGAGGGTGCCTCTCGTTGGTCCAAAGAGCGCAAGGAGCTGAGGTAGCAGCACCAGATTGATTCCCCAACCCAGGAGTAACCAGTTGATGGGGGTCAGTAGTTGATCTCGTCGAAATCTGAGGGATTCGAAGCCGATGGCCAGCATGCAGAACGTGAGGGAGCTGAATATGACGACGAACTGGAGTGGAGACCTTGCACTTCCGTGGGTGCTGAGGGGAAGAAGACCGGCGAAGATTGCCAAGCCGGCATACCAAATCGCCCCAACGCGGTCGCCCAGCACTTGTGTCCGCGCCGTGAGGCGAGCCCGCCGCTTCCAGGCGCGGCCCGCCTGCGGCTCACGCAACAGTCGAGCAAGGTAGGCAGTCCTCGCGACCTGCGCCTATTGCGTAACAAAGGCCGGGGCCAAGCGCTGACGAGCCAGTATCCCCGATCACGAGAAGGCCGGCACCGAACGTTCCTGCTAGTACGAAGTCAGAGTAGAGCCAGAGTTTCAGTTCGCCACGGGCCTGAGCATAGGTGCCGAGCAGCACACCGACGGAGGATGGGATCGATGCAGCCAGCAAGACGGAGATGGCTAGTCGCCCGGCAGAGAATTGATCCGCGAAAGCCGGTAGCGCGGTGAAGGTTAGGACTATCGCTGCCATTGCCACGGGAACTGTAAACAGGAGCGTCCATCTCAGATACTTGTGAAACGCCAAGCGCGCAAGGACTCCCGCCTGCTCACTAGCGACAGATGTCAGAATGGGAAGCGCCGAAACCGAGAGCTGGTTGGCGATCAGAAGAACCCCGAACGACAGCCTCTGCCCAACCGCAAATACACCAGCTGCTTCAGGAGCCTCGTATACACTCGTCAATAGCCAAAGACAAACCCATCCCATGGAGGTCGTGCATACATCTGCTGTCCATCCCGGTAACGCGTTTTGCCACACCTCACGGAGGATGGAACCTCGAGACTGGCTGATGTGGAACGCGGAGCGCCGCTTGTAAGCCGTGGATACCCAAAGGAGCAGGGTCGAGCCGATGACGGCATCTGACAGCGCGATTGTGCCGGCGATGGTGACAGGGTCACTGGTCGAGGTCACCGCAAGGCAAAGCACGAACCCTAGGGTGAATCCGCGGGCTGCAGTACATTGCGCAGCCCGGCGGAACCGGAAGTCAGCGAGGAGGCCACTCTGAACCTGCTGGTGCGTCACCCAAGCCAGCCCAAGTAGAACGCATGCGCCCAGTGCCTTCGTTCCCCCTGGGGTCAGCGCAACCCCCGCCATCTGCCGAGCAGCGAGCGCGGATGCTCCAAGTACGGAAAGGGCGAGGAGCGGGATCCCTATGCTCATACGCCAGATGGCCTCGCGGCGGGCCGCCGAGAGATGCTGTTGAGATAGCAAACGTAGGCTTCCGCGGCTCATCCCAAACGAGGCGGTCGTTCCCAGTAGAGCGCCAGCGGATTGGATGAGGGCCAGCAGGCCAAATGAGGACGGACCCAACTGCAGCGCGGCGTAAACTGCTGCCAGGACTCCAAAGCCATGTGCGACGAGAGCGCCAGACGCTGTGGTAACGCCCCCGAAGACGCATACGAGCGAGAAGGTCAGGGTTCGGAGCCGTCGCATTACGGGTCATCGACAGGTGCCGATCCCCGCGCCGATGGTCGGTCCAGGAGCACTAACACTGGGAAGGCAACCGGCGTCCGAACGTGTGATGGGAGCCCGGATCTGCCCATCGATGGGCGTCAATCCCATGAAGAAGGCCAACCAGTGGTTCCATACCGCGGTTCGTTCGAAGCGGAGGGAGACGTCCGCGCGCGCGCGCTCGGCTCGCGCGAGAGCCTGAGGATAAGCATCCCGAACATCACGCATCGCCGCCGCCAGAAGACCAGTGTCATGCACCGGCACGATCAGCCCGGTGCGATGATTCTCGACAATGTCCCGGACTCCGGTCGCATTCGATGCGATCACGGGAAGCGCCAACGCCGCCGCCTCGAGTAGAACGTTGGGCAAACCTTCTCGGTAGGTCGGCAAGACGAGGCAATTGCAGGAGGATAGGACCTCACGGACATCGGACCGGTAACTGTGGTGTAGTACGCCCGGCGCACACTCGATCCGGGCGATCAGCCGTTGCTTCTCTTCCGTGGAACCCTCGATATCTCCGACTAGGAGGAGTCGCTGGTTGTCCCGATCCCGGCGAACAACCTGAAACGCATCGATCAGATCGTCGATTCCCTTATCGCTGGTTAGCCGACCTAGGAATACATAGACGAAATCTCGTGGGTCAACTGTTAGCTCGGTCCGCTCACGGTCTTGCGCACCTGCAGAAGAACGGACGTACCGAGTGGCATCGATGCCGTTGCTGGAGCCGTAGCCGAGGATCTGAATTTTCGGGCGGGACGCAAGCCCACTTTCAATCACTAAATCGCGGAGGCCAGCACTCACCGCAACCACTCGAGTCGAGAGCCGCATCACGAACCATTCAATGCCCGTCATCCAGCCACGTCGCAGACCAGTCAGGGTCTCGAGGCGCAATCCGTGGAGCACATAGACCCGGACAGGCGCTCTCGTGAGTGTGCCTGCAACTGCGCCGAGCAATGCGGCTTTCGGTGTTCCATAGACGAGCAGAGTTGGTCGCTCCTGCACCAGAATACCGGTGAGGACCATCAGCGCGACGGCAGTCCCGCCAAGGTGATGGGTTGCGTGGCATCGGAAGGTTGACCACTCGAACGCCTTCGTCGAGTCCCATGTCCTCAAGACCGCCGAGATCTGAACCGATCAGGAGAACCTCAAACCCTGAGTCCTGAAGAAACTTGGCTTGCCCGGACAGGTGAGATCGAAGCGACATCTCGGTCGTTTCCAGGAAGACTACTTTTGGCCTTGCCCGTGGCCCTTCAGCCGACTTGCGAGACTTGGGCATCTTGGCAGGCGCTATTCTCCCGGCGCGGCCTTCTCCTTGCGCGCCCCGTGTGCGGATGCAGCTAAGGACACTCCTAACGACTGATCTCATTGCTGTGCCCCCGATGATTGTCGCAGTGGTCAGATAATAGGGTCGGGCTCAAATTTGGCGTGAAAGTCGAACCAACCGCGCGGGTTCAGGGTGCCGCGACGTGGCATGCTCAGGCGCACATGTAGCCATTCGTAAGCTACTTCATCCAGGGATCGCCAAGGGCCAGGTGTGTCTTCACCGAAATTCCCCGACGAGGCAATCGGGAATGGATTGTTTCCCCAGCCGGTGTGTCGTTTGACGCGGCACCACTCATGATTGAGATTTGATGCCAGGCAACCGATGACGCTTTCTCGGTGGTACGACCGCGGGCGGTTCAAGGTGGACTGGTCAACGACCTTGAACTGTTGATAACCAAGTCGTTGCAAGTATCCCAGATACTCCAAGTCCTGCGCCTCTACAGAGACATATGCCGAAAGGTCGTCTGGATTCATCTCCCGGAGACAGTGGATATCGGCGCGTTCGATATCGATCTTGAGGTAGTACGGCGTGCCATACTTTGCGAGGATGCTGCTGAATGTCTGGCACTCCACCTCGATCTTGTGGAACGCTCTCCCGCGGGTGCCGGCGTCTCGATCTAGGGAACTGTGCTCGTCATTGGTCTCATTGACGTAGAACTCAAAGGCACCCGGCTGCTCGAAGATACCCACGTTCAGTACAGTCAGTCGCCCGTCCTTGACCGCGGTTTCGAACCGCCGCATGACAGCCTTGGCCAGATGGGGGTTAGCCTCAATGGCGAGCACACGGAATCCGCGTCGAAGGTAGTGATCTGTGTCATTTCCATTGTTTGCCCCTACATCGTAGATCAGGTCGCTCTTCATTCTGGGGGCCGTACTGCTGGGCCGTTTGGGTAGCGGCTTCTGGTAGATCGGGACCGTAGCAGCGTGGTCGAAGCTCGGAGGACTACCTCGTCACTCATCGAGACCATCGCGCCGGCACCCCTTTCGCAGTGGCGTTGTCGGGCACAGACTTGGTGACGCAGGCACTAGCGCCCACGATGGCGCTCTCCCCGATCGTCAAACCCTGGAGCACGACGGCACCGGCTCCAACCAGGCTGTACGACCCGAGCGTGACCCTGCCTGACACGGCCGCAGATGGATTGATGGTCGCAAAGTCGTCCGCAACCGTGTCATGGCCGACCGTGACGTTCTGGTTGACGTGAACGTGGCGGCCCAGGGCGACATTGGAGCTCAGGCGAGCGCCGGCCCACAGCACCGTGCCGGGTCCCAGGACACAGTTCGGTCCGACGGTGGCGTCGGGATGCACCAAGTGTGTTGCGGTCAAGCCACATGACTCCGCCCGATGAGCGAGCCGGTCCCGAGTCAATCCGTCCGCGACACCAATGATGTAGCGCGTTGCCTCGTCCAAGAGACTCATGTGCTCCGTCGTGCCAAGGAACTCATGGCCGAGGTCCTGCACGACTTTCAGGTTCTCGACCGACGGCGAGTCATCGACGAACACCAAGTCCGCCGGCGATTCGATTCCGCCCTGGGCGAGCGCGGCTATGGCGGCGATCTCGCGACCCTGCCCCCCGCACCCGACAACGACGAGGCGGGGGCTCACCGTGCCACCTCGTTTCCGAGGAACTCAGGCATGGTTGCTTCGCCAACCGCGTTGACGCCCTGACGTCGGATGACCGATCCCACTGTCGCCGCGACGATCCGCAGATCGAGGCACAGGCTCACCTGGTCGACGTACTCGATATCTGCGGCGAACTTCTGTTCCCACGTCAGCGCGTTGCGACCACGCACTTGACTGAGTCCGGTAATCCCCGGACGCACATCGTGACGTCGGGCCTGTTCGGGCGTGTAGCGATCGAGATACGCCATCAAGAGGGGTCTCGGACCGACCAGGCTCATGTCACCCTTCAGTACGTTCCACAGGGTGGGCAGCTCATCCAGACTGGTGGACCGGAGCCATCCACCGAACGGTGTGAGGCGAACGGCATCGCTCGCCGGCCCGGTGGCGTCAACGTCCGCGAGCATCGTCCGGAACTTGACCAGGATGAACGGCTGCCCGTTGAGTCCGGGCCGCTGTTGACGAAAGAACACCGGGGGTCCGAGCCTGCGTCGCACCAGCAACGCGATAACCGCCTGTACCGGCGCTGTGCTGACGAGACCAAGACTGGCGAGTACGACATCGATGACGCGCTTGAATCGGTCGTACCGGAGGATCGCACTGTTCACCGATGACTCGCAAGGAATTCCGCGATGGCGTCGTTGATCCTTTCGATCTGCTCAGAGGTGAGAGCCGACCCGCTCGGCAGGGCCAGACCTGCGCCGAACAGGCTGTCGGCCACACCCGTGACGAACGCGCGCTCATCACCGAAGACGGGCTGCCGATGCATGGGTTTCCAGAGTGGTCGGCTCTCGATGTCCTTCGCCGCCAGTTCCTGGGACATTGCCGCGGCCGTCCAGCCGGTCACGTCAGGCCGAACGAGCACGGAGGTGAGCCAGCAGTTGTCCCACGCGTCACCGCGATGCTGAAAGATCTCCACGCCCGCCACCGAGTGGAACAGCTCCGTGTAATGAAGCCGCATGGCCCGACGACGGGCGATCATCGTGTCGAGCCGCTGCAACTGCGCCCGGCCGATGGCAGCGAGGACGTTGCTCAGCCGATAGTTGAACCCGATCTCGGTGTGCTCATAGTGGGCGACGGGCTGGCGTGCCTGCGTGCTCCGGTAGCGCACGCGTTCGGCGAGCGCTGCATCGTCAGTCAGCAGCATTCCGCCGCCGCTCGTGGTCATGATCTTGTTGCCGTTGAAGGAGAGGACGGCGGCGACCCCGAACGATCCCGCGGGCCGGCCCGAGTACTCCGCCCCCAGAGCTTCGGCTGAGTCCTCGAGGATCGGTACGCCGTAGGCATCGCAGACCACCTGCACGGCGTTGTAGTCGACGCACTTTCCGAAGAGATCGACGGTGATGACCAGGGAGACCCGCGTTCCCTCGGCACTCAGTGTGCGGAGGGCATCCGCCAACACCCCGGCATCGACGTTGCCGGTGGCTGGATCGCAATCCACGAATACGGGGGTGGCGCCGGTGTACAGCACCGCGTTGGCGCTGGCGACGAAGGTCAGTGTCGGCACCACGACGACCGACCCGGGCCCGACGCCCAGCTCGAGCAGCGCCAGGTGCAGGGCGGCGGTGCCGGAACTGAGCCCGACGCCGTGAGCCCGTCCGCAGCGTTGTGCCACCTCGGCCTCGAAGGCGGCGAGGTGGGGGCCGACGGGTGCGACCCAGCCAGAGCGGATCGCGTCCAGCGCGAACGACTCTTCCAGCGGTCCGACGTCGGGAGTGGACAGACAGATCGGCGGTGCATCTGTCCCCACATCACCAGCCGATACGTAACGCGACAGCGCGGTCACGGATTGAGCATAAAGGAGGCAAGCCTGGACATCACGGTCGAATCCCGGCCTTTTTCGCGCCCCATCCTCTGGGGTTGCGACCAGCACGATTCCCGGTGTGGTTCGGCGGGGCAGCAAGACGCGGTAAAGGATCCGAGCGTTGCGGCCGCGTGCCGAGCGGGAACGAATGCCACTGGTCGCGCGTCCTAGGCGCGTGATGACCCGACGCGACGTGCTCAGGGCGCTGGCGCTGACTCCCATCGGCGCGGCTCTCGCGCTGCCGCTGGCGGGCTGCGGCACGGGCGGCGACGAAGGCTCCTCCGCCGGAGCCGGGCCCGGCTCGGCAGGGTTGGCGCTGTCGAAGGTCAGTCGCAGCCGCGGGTCGATGGCGGCGCTGCCCGACGCGGTCACCAGCGTCCAGGCTCTGACCGGCGACCTGTTCAAGCGCCTGGCCGCGGCCGGTACCGACAACCTCGTCTGCTCGCCGTACTCGGTGGCCATGGCGCTGGCGATGACCCGCAACGGAGCGGCCGGGACGACCGCCACAGAGATGGACGCCGTCCTGCACGCACCTGCGCTTGGAGAGCTCAACGGTGGCCTCAACTCGTTGGCCCGGCTGTTGGACAACCGTGCCGGTCGCAAGACCCGGACCGACGGAAGCCGGGGCCTGGTGTCGCTCGACGTTGCCAACTCCCTATGGGGCCAGCGGGGAACGACCTGGCAGCCCGCCTTCCTCGACGCGCTGGCTCGTGACTACGGCGCCGGGATGCGACTCGTCGACTACAAGCGTGACGCCGCCGGAGCCACGGAGCTGATCAACGACTGGACCGCCGCGGCGACCCACGACAAGATCCCGGACATCATCCCGCCGGGTCTGCTCAGCGCTCTCACCCGGCTGGTACTGGTCAACGCGATCTATCTGAAGGCTCCCTGGGAGGAGCCCTTCGAACCGGTCCTCACCAGCCGGAAGCCCTTTCACAAGGCCGATGGTTCGACCGTCCAGGCCGACACGATGGCCAACACGATGAAAGAGGGGGCGTTCGCAACCGGCCCAGGTTGGCAAGCCGGCCGGTTGAGCTACGCCGGCGGGGAGCTCGCGATGGCCGTGGTGCTTCCGGACCCTGGCCGCCTGGAGGAGGTCCAAGCCTCCATGGCCGGCCCGATGCTCGGCAAGCTCCTCACCAGCTTCCAACCGGTCGCTTCGATGCGGGTCGAGCTGCCTCGTTTCACGTTCCGTGCCCGGTTCGGACTCGATGACCAACTCATCGCCCTGGGGATGCCGACCGCCTTCGACCCGGTGCGTGCCGACTTCAGCGGCATGACAAGCCAGGCCCAGCTGTACATCTCCGCGGTCCTGCACCAGGCTTTCATCGCCGTCGACGAGCATGGAACCGAAGCCGCCGCCGCGACCGCCGTCGTTCTGGACACGACGTCGCTGCCCGCGAACCAGGTCGTCCTCAAGGCCGATCGGCCGTTCCTGTTCGTCCTCTTCGACGTCGAGACCTCCGCACCCCTGTTCATCGGCAGGGTGAGCGACCCCACCCTCTAGGTCAAGGTGGTGAAAATCCCGGCCGCTGGGCATAGGCGACCCGGCGGTTGATCCACGAAGATGGTCGCCATGCCTGGGAACGGCGACCACCGGAGCAGCCGCGCGCGCAGCGACGACGGCGTGGTACGGGCGGCGGAGCTACTGGCCGCCGTGTCGACCGCGACCGACTTCGCCAAGGGACTGCCGGAGGAACAGGCGCTGCGAACCTGCCGCATCGCGATGCGCGTTGCCGAGATCGCCGACCTCGACGAACAGGACTCCCAGGCCGTCTTCTACCTCTCGCTGCTCCGCTTCATCGGCTGCACCGCCACCGCTCCCGAGATGGCTGCGGCACTCGGCGACGAGCTCGCCGTGAGCGCCACCTTCGTCGACGTCGACGCGCGAGACATCGGTGCCGTCTTCGCGGCCACCCGCCGGCTCTACGCCGATGACCGCCTCGCCACGAGGGTTCTGGAGTCCGCCCGGTTCCTGGCATCGGCGCCACGGGTGGTCCGTGAGCACGAAGTGGCGAGCTGCGAAGTTGGGTACCTGTTCGCCACCAAGCTTGCGCTCCCCAGGCGGGTGGCGTCCGGCCTGCGGCAGGTGTTCGAGCGTTTCGACGGCAAGGGCAACCCGGGCCTGTTCAAGGGCGATGGGATCGGACTCCCGGTCCGCGTCGAGCAGGTCGCCAACCTGCTGGAGCTGGCAACGCGAACGTCCGGCTGGGATGACGCTCTGGCGGTGATCAGCACCCGTGCGGGATCGATCCTCGATCCGCAGCTGGTCGCGCTCGTACTGCGGTCGGCCGACGAGTTGCGGCCGGCTGCCGAGGAGGAGTTGGACCAGCAGGCCGTACTCGCCCTCGAACCCGCGCAACCGGTCGAATTCGGCGACGCCGCCCTCGACGCGGCGCTGACCGCGGTCGGTGCGGTCGCCGATCTGAAGTCGGCCTACACCAGAGGCCACTCGGGAGCCGTGTCCGCCCGGGCGGCGACGGTGGCGAGGGTCGCGGGGCTGCCTGCCGGAGACGTGGAGCTCGCCCGGCGGGCCGGATGGGTGCACGACCTGGGGAAGGTGGCGACCTCGGCGTCCATCTGGGACAAGGACGGCCCGTTGAACGCGACGCAGTTCGAGCGCGTACGAATGCACCCGTACGTCAGCGAAAGGGTGCTCGCGCGATGCCCAGCACTGGAGCAGGTGGCGGCGGTCGCCGGCGCGCACCATGAGCGGATCGACGGGAGCGGGTACCACCGCGGAGCCCGGGCGCTGAAACCCGTCGCCACGATTGTCGCCGCCGCGGACATGTACGAAGCGCTGAGCGAACCGCGCGCCCAGCGCCCGCCGCTCCCGCCACGCGAGCGAAACCAGCTCATGTGCGACCAGGTGACCGACGGACGGCTGCCCGGCTGGGTCGTCGACGCGATTCTCGACGCCCCCCGCGGCTCCACGACGGTCAGCCAGACCGGTCTCACCGAGCGGCAACGCGACGTCCTGGCCCAGGTCGCCCGTGGCGCCACCAACCGGCAGACCGCCGAGGCGCTGCATATCTCCCCGAAGACGGTGAACGCCCACCTGGAACAGATCTTCACCAGGCTCGGTGTCACCACCCGCGGCGCGGCGGCGTTCTACGCGATCGAGCAGGGTCTGCTCAGCAGCGACGACTAGCAAGATCGGGCGATCGCCCGATGTGGCGCGCCCAGCCGGCCCGCGAACCTTGACCGCATGAACACAGACACCGCAGTTGCGATCGCCGCCGACGTCCACGCCGGGCGGCGCAGCCCACAAGACGTCGTTGAGACGTCGCTGGCGCGGATCGACGCGCTCGACCCCCGGCTCGGGGCCTTCCAGGTCGTCGCGACCGAGGCCGCCCGGGCCGAGGCGGCCGCTCTGTCCGCCCGAACCGACCTCACCTCACTGCCACTGGCCGGGGTGCCGGTGGCGATCAAGGACAACATCGACGTGGCGGGGCTGCCGACCCGGCACGGCTCCGCGGCCACCTCGACGGAGCCGGCCGCGGCCGACGACGAGCTGGTACGTCGGCTGCGCGCGGCCGGAGCCGTCGTGGTCGGCAAGACGCGGATGCCGGAGCTGGCGATCTGGGCGCTCACCGAGTCCACCGCCACGGGCGGCACCCGGAACCCGCTCGACCCGTCACGCAACGCCGGCGGGTCCACCGGAGGCGGCGCCGCGGCAGTGGCCAGCGGGATGGTCCCGCTGGCGCTCGGTACCGACGGCGGCGGCTCGCTCCGCGTCCCGGCCGCCAACTGCGGCGTCGTCGGGTTGAAGCCGGCCCGGGGTACCGTCGCGCTGCCGCGGGCGGCGGAGTCGCACTGGTACGGCTGCTCCGTGGCGGGACCGGTCACCGGGACCGTCGATGACGCGGCACTCGCCCTGGGCGTGCTGTCCGGCCACCCGGCTGGCGGCGGTCGCGGCGGACCGGCCGCTCCGGATCGCCGTGTCGCGTCGTCCGCCGAATCCGCTGGCCCGGCCCGACCGGGCCGCCGTCGCCGGCCTCGAGCAGGCCGAGACCCTGGTGCGCGCGGCGGGGCACGACGTCAGCAGAGCCGAGCCGCCGTACCCGCGCACGCTGATCCAGTCGTGGATCCGGCACTGGCTGGCCGGAGTCGCCGAAGAGGTCGACGCGCTCGGGCTGCCGCTGTCCGAGCTCGAGCCACGCACCAGGAGCGTCGTTGCGAAAGGCGCCAGGCTCCGCCGCCGGGGCCGCCCGCGACCCGAGGAGGCACAACGCTGGCGCGATCGGGCACTGGACTGGTTCGCCGACTTCGACGTGCTCTTGACGCCTGTCGTCGCCCGGCAGGCGCCGCCCGCGGGCTGGGCGGACGGTCGCGGCTATCTCTCCACGTACCTCGACGCGGCCCGTTCGATCACCTACACGCAGCCATGGAACCTGGCCGGGCTGGCGGCGATCAGCGTGCCCGTCGGACGCGACGGCAAGCGGGCGCTGTCGGCACAGCTTGTCGCGCCGACCGAGGCACTGCTGCTGCAGGCCGCGGCGGCTCTCGAGAGCGAGCAGTGCGTGCTCCTCGACAGTCAGGCGGATGGCTAGTCTTCAGTCCTGGTTGGCCGACCGGTTGGCTGAGCCGCGTGAGGGGGCCATGTGAGGGTCGCGAGGCTGTACGGCCGCGGGGATCTGCGAGTGACCGACGAACCGGTTCCACAGGTCCCGGTCGGCTGGTCCCTGATCCGTGTGACAGCGGTGGGACTGTGCGGTTCGGATCTTCACTGGTATGCGGAGGGCGGCATCGGGGACGCCCAGCTGGAAGCCCCGCTCGTCGTCGGTCACGAATTCTCGGGCGTCATCGACAGCGGACCCCGCACCGGCGAAGCAGTCGCGGTCGATCCCGGCCATACCATGCGGCGTCTGCCCGACCTGCCGAGCGGGAACATCGTCACCTGTGTCCCACGGTGGCCTTCGCCGGGCATGGGACGAACGACGGTGCCCTGCGCGAGTACCTTGCCTGGCCGACGGAGTTGCTGCACCCGCTGTCGCCGCCGCTGACCGGCGTCGACGGCGCGCTGCTCGAGCCGCTCGGCGTGGCGGTGCACGCCATCGACCTCGGCCACATCCGTCTCGGCTCGGCCGTCGCGGTCGTGGGGTGCGGACCGATCGGGCTGATGCTGCTCCAGGCCACGCGTGCGGCGGGCGCAACGACGGTGATCGCGGTCGAGCCGTTGGACCATCGGCGCGAAGCGGCTCAGCGGCTGGGCGCGGACGTGGTCCTTTCGCCGGGCGAGGACCTCCGGCCGGCCCTGACGCAGCTGGGGGGACTCGGCGTGGACGTGGCGTTCGAGATCGCCGGCACTGACCCGGCCGTGGAGACCGCCATGCAGCTGGTTCGACCCGGCGGCCGCATCGTCCTGGCCGGGATTCCGGACACCGACATGACCTCATTCCCGGCGGCGCTCGCCCGGCGCAAGGGCCTCACGATCGCGATGTCACGCCGGATGTCGGAGGTCTATCCGCGTGCGACATCTCTTGTCATGGGGGGACTGGTCGACATAGCCAGCTTGGTAAGCGCCCGATATCCCCTCGAGCAGGTCGCCGAGGCGTTCGAGGTGGCTGTCGCGAGAACCGGGCTGAAGACCGTCGTCGAGATGACCTAGGCACTGAGCGCTTGCCTCAAGGAGTCGGCGGCGCGATGGTCCCGGCTAGGCAGGCGCGGCCGCAGGCTCAGCGCCGCAACTGCCTGGACGCCCGCTCGGGGACCGCGTGCACCGTTGCCGGGGTGTGGAGCACGCGATCGTGGCCCAACACGCGGGTTGAGCCGGTGAGGCGGATGCGTGCCTCGAGCCGCAGGTCCTGGCTCGAGGCGCCGATCTCCAGGTGCAGCTCTCCGGGTTCGACGATCCGCTCGAGATCGCGGCCGGTGAACGACGTTCGGTCGGCGTGGACGGTGAACGTGACGCGCGCGCTCTCGCCGGGCCCGACCTCGACCCGGGTGAAGCCCACCAATTGCCGTATCGGGCGGGTGACACTTGCGACGGGGTCGTGCAGGTAGAGCTGCACGACGTCGGCACCGGCTCTGGTCCCGGTGTTGCGGAGGGTGCATCCGATGGTGACCTCACCGTCCGTGGGCACCTCCGGCGGCGGTGAGTCCGCAACGACCGGCACCTCGTCGATGCACAGCTCCTCGTAGGAGAACGTGGTGTAGGACAGACCGTGCCCGAACGGGAAGCGCGGGGTTGGATCGGTCGAGCTGGCACCGTTGGGGCCGCCCAGGATCGGGTGCAGGTAGGTCGGCGGCGGGCCCGAGGGGCTCCGGGGGACCTGTATCGGGAGCCGCCCCGAGGGGTTGATCCTGCCGCTCAGCACACCCGCCACTGCGCCGGCCCCTTCCTCGCCGGGGAAGAAGGCCTGGACGACCGCGGCCAGCCGGTCCGACCCGCCTCCCAGCGCATAGGGGCGACCGGTCAACAGCACCAGCACCACAGGGGTGCCGCTGTCGAGCAGGGCGTCGAGGAGCTCGCTCTGAACCCCAGGAAGCCCGAGGTCCACTGCATCGCAGCCCTCACCGGAGGTCCCTCGACCGAACAGCCCGGCCCGGTCGCCGAGAACGGCGATACAGATGTCGGCGTCGCGAGCCGCGTCCACGGCGACGGCGATGCCGCTGCGGTCGGTTTCCTGCACGGGACATCCGGTGGCGTGGAAAACGACCGAGTCCGGGAACTCCCGTCGGATGCCCTCGAGCAGGCTCGCCATCTCGATCCCCAGCGGTACGTCAGGATGCCGTACGCCGACGTGATTGGGGAATGAGTAGCAGCCCATGAGGGCGAGGACGTCATCGGAGCAGGGCCCGACGACGGCCAGCCGTCCGGGGCTCTCCAGCGGCAGGACGGCGGTCGGGTTGTCCAGCAGCGCAACCGACCGCTCGGCCAGGGTCGCGGCGAGTTCGCGCATGTGTGGCGGGTCGAGGTCGATCGGCTCGGTGTCGCGGAGGGCGGGGGGCTCCGGGTTCCAGTCCTCGTCGAGAAGGCCGAGCTCGCCCTTCTGTTGCAAGACGCGCTCGACCGCGCGGTCGACGAGAGTCTCGCTGACCTCGCCGGACCGGATCCGGTCGAGCAACGGCTGGCCATAACAGCTGACCGTCGGCAGCTCCACGTCCACTCCGGCCTCGAGCGCGAGAGCTGCGGCGGCGCCCCGATCGTCGGCAATGCCCTGGGTGGTCTCGAGGTATGTGATGCCGAAGTAGTCCGAGACGACCACCCCGCGGAAGCCGTAGGTCTCTCGGAGCAGTCCGGTGAGCAGCCGGCGGTCGGCGGCCGGCGGGATGCCGTCAACGGCCGCGTAGGAGTGCATCACCGATCTGGCGTTGCCATCGCGAATGGCCATTTCGAAGGGCGGGAGTATGAGGTCGTTGAACTCCCTCGGGCCGACACTCACCGGCCCGTGGTTTCTGCCGGCACGCGAGGCCGAGTACCCAGCGAAGTGCTTCAAGGTGGCGACGACCCCGGCGTCTTCCAGACCTCGTGCATAGGCGCTTCCGAGGATCGAAACCAGGTAAGGATCCTCGCCCATGGTCTCTTCCGTTCGCCCCCAGCGGGCGTCGACGGTGACGTCGAGCACCGGGGACAATCCCTGGTGCACACCCACAGAACGCATCAGCCGGCCTATCCCAGCAGACATCTGCCGGACGGTGCCCGGGTCGAAGCTGGCGCCCCAGGCCAGGGGAGTCGGGAAGACCGTCGCGGTCCAGGCGGTGAAACCGGTGAGACACTCCTCGTGCGCCATCGCCGGGATGCCGAGCCGCGAGTTGGTGACTATGCCGCGTTGTGCCTGCGCCAGGGCCCGAGCACCGGCTTCCGGGTCGAGAGGAGCGGTTCCGAAAACGCGGGTGAGCTGCCCGAGACCGTCTCGGGTCAACTCGTCCCAGGCCGGCAACGCGGCGGAGAATTCATCCCCCGTCGGCGCGACCGCACCGGTGTCTGCGGAGACCCCGACCCAGACGCCCACGAGTTGAGCCAGCTTCTCCTCGAGAGTCATGGCGGCCAGCAGGGCGTGCACTCGCTCGGTCAGTGGTCGCTCCGGATCCGTCCAGATCTGTGCGCGTGACTGGTGGTGGTCGCCGTAGCGGGTGACGAGCGGCTCTGTCATGCGCTGCACTCCTCGAATCCCGCCCGAGACAGGGTCAGCCGGTCGGCTGGGTGATCCGCGTGAGGTGTTCCACCGTGCTGACGGAGTCGCGACGGTCGAGCTGTGCGGTGTCATTGCCTGTGCTGCCGATGACATTGTCCGCGACCGAGTTGCAGACGTTCTGGTGCCACCCGTCGAAGCTCGAGCTCCACGACTCCAGGTAGTCGTTGCCGCGACCACCGGCGAGAACCGTCGGGCCGTCGCACTCGTCGTCGTAGAGCTGGTCGGCTCCGGCATTCCCGTACAGCTGATCCTCGCCCCAGCCACCCGTGACGATGTTGTTGCCCGGACCACCCCGGCTGATGTCGTTCGCGGTGTCGGCGTCCTGGAAGGAGCCCTTGCCCACGGTGTCGTTGCCGGCGTTGCCGCGCTCGACGTCGGCGCCGTTGCCGCCGTCGACGAAGTCCCTGCCGCCGCCGCCGTTGAGCCTGTCGTTGCCGGGAGATCCGTTCACCCGGTCCGCGCCCGGTCCGCCGCAGAGCAGATCCTGAGCGTCACCACCGTCGTAGAAGTCGCCGCCGGAGATGTAGTCGCCACCGCCACCGCCGTAGATGACGTCCCTGACGTTCCCGAGCCCGATGAGGGTGTCAGGACCGTCGGTTCCCATCATGGTGACCGGCTGACCGAAGCAGGTGATCGGTGCTACCGCGCCGGCGGCCCCGGCGGGAGAAAGGGTCACGGCGGTCATCAGGCCGGTAATGGCCACGAGAGCAAGCGGGATGCGGCGACTGACGTTCTTCGGCATGAGACTCTCCCCGTCATAGTGGACGAGGAAACCCCCGGGCACGTGTTGGAGCGTAGGCCGCTGGAGTGGGCACGCACAGGGCACACCCTCGGATAATTCGCTTAGTGACGGATATCACACTCTGCGTGAGCAGTTTCCCGGCTGGCGTCCCGGCCGGCTTGGGCTCCGGATCGGTGGGTGTGCGCGTTGGGACGCGCCATCCGGAACCATCGTTCCGTCGGCCTCAGCGATGAACGAGATCGGGATCTGCCGCGAAGGCGACCGCCGTGAGCGCCATCGCCTTGGCGCCCTCCAGCAGTGTCTTGTCACCTTCGGGGCCGACGCAGTGTGCCGCGAACTCGCGCTGGTGGGTGACCGCCGGCCACGAGTGGACGCCCATGTCCGCGTGCACGGCTGGCACCAGCTGGCTGACGTTGCCGAAGTCGGTGGAGCCCGACAGGCTGGGACCAGCCGGGTCGAGGGTCAGCGGGCGGCCGATGGTCTCGCAGGCACGCGCGAACTCCGCGACGAGGGCGGGGTTCTGCCTGACCGGCTCGTAGGCGTGGCCGATCTGGGTGATGGCGACCGTCGTTCCGGTGGCGATCGCGGCGCCCTCCATGCACGCGCGTACCCGATGCCGGAGATCCTCGAGGCTGTCCATGTCGATGGCGCGCAGATAGTACGCCGCCTCGGCCCGCTCCGGGACGACGTTGGGCGCGTCGCCGCCGTGGGTGATGATGCCGTGCACCTGCTGATGCCTACGCAGATGCTGGCGCAGCATGCTGACCGCGGTGTAACCGGCGACGATCCCGTCCAGGGCGTTGCGGCCGAGCGACGGGTCGGAGCTGGCGTGCGATGCCTTCCCGTGTGCGACGACCGACCACTCCTCGATGGCCAGCCCTGACTCGCCGGGCGCATCCCAGGTGGCGGGGTGCATCATCATCGCCGCGTCGACGCCCTCGAACGCACCGGCCAGGATGAGGTCGACCTTGCCGCCTCCGGCCTCCTCGGCGGGCGTGCCGAGCACGGTGACCCGCAGGTCGATCCGCTCGGCGACCGGCAGCAGCCCGAGGCCGGTGCCGACCGCCGCCGCGGCGATGACGTTGTGGCCGCAGGCGTGGCCGACGCCCGGCAGCGCGTCGTACTCCGCGCAGATGACGAGGTGCGGTCCATCGCCGCCGGTGCGGGCGGCGAACGACGTCGGCAGTCCGTAGGCCCCCCGCTCGACGTCGAAGCCGCCGGTCTCCAGGAGATCCGCGCAGCGGGCCGCCGAGCGTACCTCCTGGTAGGCCAGCTCGGGGTCGGCATGCAGGGCGTGGGAGAGCTCGATCAGCTGGGGGGCCACGTCGTCGATGCGGTCGAGGACCCGCTGCTCGGTCGGTGTCATGGGCGTCGAGTGTAGGGACGCCGCTCGGCTCACCTCTTGCGGGAGGCCACGAACTCCATCGCCTCGCGAGTGAGCGCCAGCCAGGTGTGGTCGTCGGCTGTCGTGACCGTCAGCCACTCCGCCATCGGTCGCCCCTTGCCGGCGTCGTACGGGCCACCGGTTCCGTCGTCGATGAGTGCGGCAACGCGGCCGCGCGCCCATGAGCCTGTCAGCCAGATCTCTCGGGTTTGTGGTGGCTCGAGCCACCACAAACCCGAGAGACCAGAGCGGAGGCGGCTTGCTACGCTCCGCCGGTGCCGAGCTTCGTCAAGAGCGTGACCTTCGACTGCGCGGATCCGCTGGCGATGGCCGCCTTCTGGGCTTCGGCGCTGGGCTCTGACGTCGACGAGGAATCGACGTCGGACAAGGCGTTCGTCGAAGCACCGGGCTGGGGTGGACCCAACCTCTGGTTCGCCCGGGTGCCGGAGCCCAAGACCGCCAAGAACAGACTCCATTTTGACCTGCGTGCCCCGGGAGCGATCCACGACGAGGTTTCCCGGCTCGAGCAGTTGGGCGCGACAGTCGCCAGCGACGGGCAGGATCTCGTCGTGATGCGGGACGTCGAGGGCAACGAGTTCTGCGTCGAGTGACCGTCGCTCCCCCCTCGTGCGAGAGGGTCGCGTCTCACGCCTCGACGCCTCTGGCCAGGATCCCCTCGACGACCGCCGACTTGGCGTCGGCGTAGTCCTGGACGTGTGTCCACCGCTGTGCAGCCAGTTCGCGCTTGGTGCGCTCGTAGAGCTCCCGCTCGTCCGGTCGGGAGCGCAGCCGGTCGCGGAAGAGCAACATCCGCGCGACCTCCGATGACCCCGTGGTGAACACATGCAGGTGGACCTTGGGCCGTTCGCGCTTGAGCAACCGGTGCTCGTGCCATCCGGGCTCGCGGACATGCAGCACATACCCGGCGGCCTCGAGGTCGGGGACGTACGCCGCCTCGTCGGCGGAGTCGGCGACGACCAGGGCGATATCGATGATCGGCTTGGCCGCGAGTCCAGGGACCGATGTCGAGCCCACGTGCTCGACCGACAGGGCGGGCCGGCGCAGCGCGGTGCTGATGCGGTCCGCCTCACGGGTGAACAGGTCGGGCCAGGCGGGGTCGGGATCGGCCAGCGTGATCGTGGCGTTGTGGATGGCCTTCGGCTGCACGTACTCCGACTCGGGCGGGTTGCTCACCGCCCGATCCTTCACCCCATCGGGGCGGTCCTCAAGTGTCGGGTGGCGGGCGAGCACGTCGGATGGCGGCGAGGGCTAGGGTGCGGTTTGTCGGAGAAATGTATGACCTGTCCTTGTTCGTCGACCAGAGGGGAGCCCCAATGCCTATTCCGACCGAGAACGTCGGCTCGTTGCCGCGGCCGAGCCGTCTGCAGGAGGCGATCGCCGCCTACGACGCCGGTACCGGCTCCTTGGAGGATCTCATCGCCGAGCAGGACACGGCATGCAAAGACTCGATCGAGCGCATGGAAGAGACCGGAACGCCGATCGTGTCCGACGGCGAGCAGCGCGAGTCGAGCTTCGCGACGTACCCCATCACCGACACCCTGGCCGGGACCGGCCTCGCCGACAACCTCGCCGGCGACGGCCAGTACTTCGCGATCTTCGACGACGGCCATCATCGCCAGCTGCCCCGGCTGACCGGCGGACCGTTCCGTTACAAGACGTTCGCGTCGACGTACGTCGAGAAGGCTGTGCCGCTGGCGCACAAACCACTGAAGCAGGCAGTCATCGCTCCGTCGATGCTGTCCCTGCTCTATCCGCTGGACGACGAGATCGACGGCTATCCGCGAGAGCAGTTCCTGTCCGACCTGTGTGACGAGGCCGAGAAGGACATCCGGCGGGCCTTCGCGGCCGGTGCGTCGCGCGTCTCGATCGACTTCACCGAGGGCCGGTTGGCCAGCAAGAACGATCCCCGGAACCCGTGGACCGGACGCGCGATGCTCGGGCAGTTCATCGAGCTCAACAACCGGGTCATCGACCGGTTCTCGGCCGAGGAGCGGGTCAACATCGGCGTCCACACCTGTCCTGGCGGCGACATGGACTCCGTGCACAGTGCGGACGTCGACTACGCCGACCTGCTGCCGTCGATGTTCTCGATGAACGCCGGCTACTTCCTCATGCAGCTGGCCAGTGAGCGCGACAAGGAGCGGGTCTACCGGCTCGTCGGTGAGCACAGCAGGGAGGACGCCAACGGCGTGCCGCAGGTCTGCTTCATCGGTGTGATCGACCCGCTGAACCCGAGGGTCGAGACACCCGACGAGGTCGCCCAGGACCTGGTGACCGCCGCGAGGTATATCCCGAGGGAGCGTCTCGGCGCGACCGATGACTGCGGGTTCTCTCCCTTCAGCATCGACCAGAAGCCGAAGCACGGCTCGCCGGACTTTGCCCGTGACATCGCCTTCCAGAAGATCAGGTCACGGGTCGAGGGCGTCGCGCGCGCCAGCGAGCAGCTCTCGGTCTGACGCAGGGCCCATACGTCGGTCGCGGCTGGTAGATGATCGACGGATGGACGAGGTGGTGCCGCAGGTCGGCGACGTCGACGACGGCCTTGCCGAAGAGCTCGCGGCCGAGATCTACCGCTTCAACGGCCAGGCCACCGGCATCGTCGACGGGCGCTGGCTGCGCATCGCGGTGCGCGACGGGGACGGTGAGCTGGAGGCCGGGCTGAGTGGCTGGACCTGGGGTGGCTGCGGTTACGTCGACGTGCTCTGGGTTCGCCATGACCGGCGGGGCCAGGGGCTCGGTGACCGGCTCCTCGCCGCCGCCGAGGTCGAGGCCGTTCGGCGCGGGTGTACGCAGATGGCGCTGAGCACGCACACCTTCCAGGCGCCGGATTTCTACGCCCGGCGGGGATATGTGCAGTGCGGGCTCACGCCGGACTACCCGCGCGGGCACGCGCACGTGCACATGGTCAAGAGATTCAGTGGGTAGCCGTCCGAGCCGCTGCGGCTAGCCAAACGTCACCGAGCGGTCAATGGCGCCCTCTGCAAGGCGCCCGTTACCCGTCGACAGGGAAGAAGTGTGCAGTTGATGAGGGCAGCCGTGCCCCTGGAAAGCTGGAAAGCTGCCACCTACTGCACACAATCTGGCAGCGGGGTCGTGCCGCCGGCCGCGCTCAGCCGCGGAAACGAGCCGCCGGCAGGCCCGTCACACCGGGCCGGTGGCGGAACACCGAACCGGCCAGCGGTTGGGTCGCACGCTCGGCCTCCGTGAGGCCCTGCCACGCGGTCGTGATGAACAGCTCGTCGAGGCCGGGGCCGCCGAACGCCATGCTGGTGGGACGCGAGACCGGGACCGTGACCTCCCGTTCCAGGTCACCGGCCGGTGAGTACCTGCGGATGCAGCCGCCGTCCCACAGGGCGACCCACAGGAATCCCTCGCTGTCGACGACGAGCCCGTCCGGCGCGCCTTCCGCGTCCGGTACGGAGACCAACGTGCGACGGTCGCGCGGCAGGCCCGTCGCCGCGTCGAAGTCCATGCGGTCGACGGTTCGGGCGCCCGTGTCCGCGTAGTACATGGTCGTGCCGTCGAGCGACCACCCGAGACCATTGGAGATGGTCACACCGTCGATGACCGCCCGCACCTCGGTCCCGCCGTCGTACCGGTACAGCGTCGCGGCGCCCGGCTCGTCCGCCAGCGTGCCGGCCCAGAACCGCCCGCCCGGGTCGCATCGGCCGTCGTTGAACCGGCTCTCGGGTGGCTGACCCGGCGCCGGTACGACGGCCGAGGCCGCGTTCCACCGGTCGTCGAGCAGCAGGAACCCGCGCTCGACAGCAGCGACCCAGCCGCCGCTCTCCCGAGGCGCCACCGCGCCCACCGGCTGCCCGAGGTCGACGGACTCGACCTGGCCGGACCCCGGGTCCCCGGAGTGGACCAGGCCGGCCATGATGTCCACCCACACCAGCCGGCCGGCACGGTCGTCCCAGCACGGACCCTCACACAGCTCCCCCGCCGCGCGGACGAAGACGTCGCCCTCGCCGAGCAACGTCACGGGACGATCACCGCCTTGACCGGTTCCGTCGCCCCGTCGGCGAGGCTCATGAACGTGGCCAGCGAATCCTCCAGCGACACGGCCGTCCACCAGGACAGGTCCAGCCGGCCGGCCATCGCCAGCGCCGCGGTGAAGTCGTCGGGGCTGTAGGCGAACGAGCCGACGACGCGGTGCTCGGACCGCACCAGCAGGTTCCCGTCGAAGCCGGAGTCGCTCTCGGCCAGACCGAGCCAAACCGCGGTGCCGCCGGGCCGCAGGTGGGAGATCCCGTCGCCGCGCGTCGCCCCGGCCCCGACGGCGTCGACGATCGCGTCGTACTCGCCCTGAAGCTCCAGCTCGCACGAGGAGGCCCCGAGTCGTTCGGCCGTGGTGAGTCGCTCCCGGGCCCGGTCCACCATCGTGACGTCGGAGAAGCCGAGCTGTCTGGCCACCAGCAGGCACACCAGCCCGATCGTTCCCGAGCCGATGATGGCGAGCCGGAGCTCGTCGACCGGCTCCACGTTGTACAGGGCGTGCACGGCGTTGGCCAGCGGCTCGACCATCGCCGCGGTCTCCCACGACATGTCCGCCGGCAGCTCGTGCAGCGCGCTGGACGGCACGGCCACCCGCTCGGTGAAGCCACCCGGCCGGTGCACACCGATCAGCTCCCGACGGCGGCACAGCTCCGGTGATCCGCGGCTGCACAGGTCGCAGTGGCCGCAGCTGAGCAGCGGATTCGCCACCACCCGGCGTCCATCGGGCGTCGTGCCGGCGAACTCGTGTCCCATCACCAGCGGCGGCTTGCGGAACCCGACGGCACGAAAGCCATGCAGTTCGCTGCCACAGATCCCGGCGGCCCGCACGTCGAGGACGACCTCGTCGGTGCCGGCTGCCGGCTCCTCGACGTCGCGGAGCTCCATCGCTCCCGGACCGGTGAACACCAGTGCTCGCATCAGGCTCCCTGCGGTTGTGGCTGGGTTAGGACGTCGGCGCTGTGATCCTCACATGACCGCGAGCTGTCCACCGTCCACCACGATCTCGGCGCCGTGGACGAACGACGAGTCGTCGGAGGCGAGGAACGCATACACGGCGGCGACCTCCTCGGGTCTGCCGACCCGCTCCAGCGGGATGTTGTCCCGGGCGTAGTCGGCCGCGAAGTCGTCATCGCCCATCGCGGCCACGACGGCGGAGTTCAACGGTGTGTCGATGTAGCCAGGGCAGACCGCGTTGACCCGGACGCCGTACTGGCCCAGCTCCACCGCCATGGTCTTGGTCAGCAGCAGCACGCCCGCCTTGGAGGCGTTGTAATGGGCGAACCCGGCCTCGCCGCCGAGACCGTTGGTCGACGACATGTTCACGATGACACCGCCGCGCCCCTGGTCGACCAGCTGTCGGGCCACCGCATGCGCCACCAGGAACATGCCGCGCAGGTTGACGTTCAGCATCCGGTCCCAGCTGTCCGGCGTGATGTCGAGGAACGGCTCGCGCCAGGCGACGCCCGCGTTGTTGATCAGCACGTCGACTCCTCCCATCCGCGTTCCGGCCGTCTCCACCAGCCGGTTGACGTCCCCCTCGCTGCCCACGTCGGCGACGACGCCGGACACGTCGCCGAGCGGCGCGAGCTGCGAGACGGTCCGATCGACCGGACCCGCCTCGACCCCGGCCAGCACGACGCGGCTGCCCTCCTCCAGCAGCCGCCGCGCGGCGGCCGCGCCGATTCCGCTGCTGCCGCCGCTGATCAGCACCCTCCTGCCGGCCAAGCCGCGCATTGCCCTCCTCGGTGCCGGGAATGTGGGGAACGACGCTTCAGTATGTTGACCGTATCGAAGCTCCGCCGACCACGGTCAGGCATCGGGGTCGGGTCGAGGGACTGGGACACACATGACGAAGATCGCGATCATCGGGGCCGGCGGCTACGAATTCCCGTTGCAGCTGATGAACGACTTCCTCTCCTACCGCAGCCTGCACGGCGCGACGTTCGCGCTGATGGACATCGACCCGGCCGCTCTGGCCCGCACCGAACGGCTCTCCCGGCGGCTGGCTGAGGCGCACGCGCTGCCGGCTCGGATCGAGGCGACCACCGATCGCGCCGACGTGCTGCGCGGAGCGGACTTCGTCGTGGTGTGCTTCCAGGTCGGCGGTCGGGAGGCGTACGCGTTCGACATGGAAATCCCGCGACGCTACCGCGTCGACCAGACCGTCGGCGACACGTTGGGCCCCGGGGGCGTCTTCCGCGGGCTCCGCTCGATGAACGCCCTCGAGGACATCACCCGCGACATGCGCGAGCTCTGCCCGGCCGCCCTGCTGCTCAACTACGCCAACCCGATGTCGATCAACTGCTGGTACGCCAGCTCTGCGGGAGTGCAGACGGTCGGGCTGTGCCACTCGGTCCAGCACACCGCAGAGGAGCTGGCGGCGATCATGGGCTATCCAGCCGGGGAGTACACGTTCCACGCGGCCGGGATCAACCACCAGGCCTGGATGCTGGACTACCGCTTCCGCGGCAGGAGCGTGCTCGCGGAGCTCCGCGAGGGAGTCAACGCCTACCACCTCGGCGAGCGCACTCCGGCAACCCCCATCGACGAGTGGTACGCCGGCGGGCGGGAGAGCGTGCGTACCGCGATCCTGAACCTCACCGGCCACTTCCAGACCGAGTCCAGCCACCACGCCTCGGAGTACTACCCGCACTTCCGGCGCCGGCCCGACGACGTGGCCGCGTTGCTGCCGCAGCGCTGGGACTATCTCGAGATCACCCGGGGCAACAACGAGGCGCAGCTGGAGGAGCTCGCCGAGCAGTTCGCCGCTGGGAGCCTGTCGGCCAGCGAGGAGTACGCCGCCAGGATCGTCAACTCGGTCGTCACCGACACTCCCCGCACGGTCTACGGGAACGTACCCAACTCCGGTCTCATCTCGAACCTTCCCGACGGCTGCTGCGTCGAGGTGCCATGCCTTGTCGACGGCTCCGGCGTGCAGCCGACGTACGTGGGAGACCTCCCGGCGGCCTGCGCCGGGGTGAACCTCGCCTCGATCGGTCTGCAGGGCTGCGTCGTGGAGGCGTTCCGCAGCCGGTCACGGGAGCTCGTCGTGGCGGCGGTGGCGCTCGACCGGCTCACCGGGTCGCTGCTGAGCCTTGACCAGATCGCGGCGATGACGGACGAGCTGTTCGACGCCGAGCAGCGATGGCTGCCGGCTATGACGTGAACGGGCTCAGGGTTCGTACACCTGCAGCGCGAGCGCGACGGCACCGGCGAGTCCGGCATCGCGCTGGAAACGGGCCAGCCGCAGCTGCGGCGGAAACGGCACGCACCGGTCGAGCCAGCCGCGCAGGGCCTTGAGCAGCCGCTCGGCGTCACCGGCGTAGCCGCCGCCGACGACCACCCGCTCGGGATCGAACGCGATGGCCAGGTTGGCCAGATGAAGACCGATCTCGTCGTACAGGTCCTCGAGGAACGCCATGGCGGCCGCGTCGTCGCGGGTCGCCACCGCAGCGACACCTCCGTCCACGCCGAGCTCGCGCTCGGCCCGCGCGGTCGTGCCGGCACCGGCGACGTGCTCCTCCAGGGGCGCGCGTCCCGCGGCGGCGCCGGGTCCGTCGGTGCGCGACCGCAGCCAGTAGCCGATCTCACCGGCCGCCTCGTGCGCGCCGGTCAGCACACGTCCGCCGAGCGTGAGGGCCGCGGCGAGCCCGGTGCCGACGTTGAGATAGATGCCGCCGTCGACGCCGTGCAGCTCGCCCCAGGTCAGCTCGGCCAGGGCGGCCGCCTTGACGTCGTTGCCGACCTGCACCGGTGCCGGTGTGAAGGCCGCGCGTACGAGTGCGGGCAGGGCGAGGGTGTGCCAGCCGGGCACGTTCGGCGCGAGCTCAACGTGGTCCTCGTGGGTGATGCCCATCGTGGAGACGCCCACGGCCGCGACGGTCGCGTTGCTCGCGTCGGCGAGCGTCCGCCCGGCGTCCAGGGCACGGTCGAGAGCCTGTTCGGCACCGCGCGGCGCCAGTGTGGGCACCTGCCGCACGGCGAGGATCTCGCCCTCCGTGGTTGCCAGCGCCGCCGCGAGCTTGGTGCCGCCGAGGTCGAGGCCCAGCAGGCACCGGCGAGGGGCTCGGTCTCCGGCGGTCACGCGGCTGGCATGCTGGCCGGGCCGTCAGGGACGCAGGGCGGCCGGGATCAGCTCGCCGTGGGCCCGCAGCAGGTCGTCGCACATCTGCACGGTCTCCCGAGTCGTCAGCGTCGCGGCGGTGTTGGGGTCCAGCAGGGCCGCCTGGTAGACGTGCTGCCGGTCACCCTCCAGGACCGCCTTCACGGTCAGCTCGACCACGTTGAGGAACGTGCGGTTCAGCGCGGCCAGCTGCGGCGGCAGGTCACCGACGCTCTGCGGGTGGGGTCCCTCGGCGTCGACGATGCAGGGCACTTCGACACAGCACTCGTCGGGGAGGTTGCCGATCCGCCCCGAGTTGCGGACGTTGACGTAGATCTCGCGGGGCCGCCCGAGCTGGTGGGCCTCGATGAACTCCGAGGCGAGCTCCGAGGTTGCCTCCAGGTCCAGCGGCGCGTCGGAGTCGAGCTCGGCGCGGGTGCGCTCGTACTCATCGATGTTCTCGTCGCTGCGGTGCAGGTAGTCGCCCACGAAGATGCGGAACTGCTCGACTTCGCGGTCGTGCCGCATGAACCAGGGGACGTACTCGGCTGAGTGCTCGCTGGACTCGGTGGGGAAGTACCCGAAGCGCCGGAAGAGCTCCACGCGGACCCGGCGCTGCAGCTGTGGGTCGCCGTCGATGACCTCGCGCAGCCGCGGGTAGAGATCCACGCCGTCGCGCTCGAACCGCAGCACGAACGCCTGGTGGTTGAAGCCGGCGGTGGTGTAGTCGACCCGGTCCAGTGGCTCGCCGACGAGCTCGGCCAGAAATCGGTGGGTGTCGCGTACCGAGTGGCACAGCCCCACCACCCGGTCGAAGGGCGAGCCAGCGTAGAGCGCCCATGGCAGCATTGCCATCGGGTTGCTGTAGTTGAGCAGGTACGCGTCAGGACAGGCCTTGGCCAGGTCCTCGCCGAGGGCGAGCACCAGGGGGATCGTCCGCAGCCCGCGGGAGATGCCACCGATCCCCAGGGTGTCGGCGATCGTCTGGCGCACGCCGTACGAGGCCGGGATGTCGAAGTCCGTCCGGGTTGCGGCGTACCCGCCCACCTGCACGACGTTGATCACGTAGTCGGCTCCGTCGACGGCGCTGAGCCGGTCTCCGCTCGACGTGACCGTGGCGGCGGCTCCCGTCTGGGAGCTGATCCGGGTGACGAGGTCGTGGGCGTACCGGAGTCGTTCGGGGTCGATGTCGTGCAGCGAGAGCTCCAGCTCCCCTCTGAACTCCGGTTCCGAGCAGAGGTCGGTGACGACGTTGCGCGTGAATTCGACGCTACCGGCGCCGATCAGGACGACCTTGATCATGGCGAGCAACTATCGCAGCCGGCGCGGAAGTGAACAACATCGCGCAGGCGGGACGGGCGTGCGATCGTGACCGCCGCGCAGCTGTCGGATGGCTGGAAACAAGTGTCGGATCGCGTGAAACAACTGTCGGATCGCGTGAAACAAGTGTCGGATCGCGGGGATGGGTCGTGCGCGGCGGCCGCGGCGGGGCGGGTCACGCGGCGGCCACCAGGACGTTGAGACCGGCGCCGCGCAGCTCGGCAAGGACGGCCGGGTCGGCCCCGTCATCGGTGACAAGGTCGTCCACCTCGTCCAGCCGGCAGATCCGGGCGAACGTCACCTTTGCGAGCTTGCTGCTGTCGGCCACGACCACCGTGCGCTGCGCGCGGGTGATGAACGCGTGGTCGGTGTTCGCCTCCATCTCGTCGTGCGTGCTGCACCCCTCCGGCACCGAGAGGCCGTCGACGCCGATGAACGAGACGGTGAGGTGGTACCGGTGGATCACGACCTCGGCGGCCGGCCCGACCAGCTCATAGCTGGCGTGCCGGGCCGTGCCGCCGACGACGACGACCCGGACCGACGGCCGGAGCACGAGCTCAGTGGCGATGTTCAGGGCATTCGTGACGACGGTGAGATCGCTCCGCTCCTGAAGGGCACGGGCCACCTCGGTCACGGTCGTGCCGCCGGTCATTCCGACAACCGCCGCCTCGGGGACCAGACTCGCCGCGACCCTGCCGATGGCACGCTTCTGTGGAAGCTGTCGAGCCTCGCGGTAGCGCAGCGGCAGCTCGAGGCCGATGCTGCCGGCGACCGCTCCGCCGTGCGTCCGCGCGAGCAGGCCGCGCTCGTGCAGCGCGCCGAGATCGCGCCGCAGGGTCGCGGCCGACACATCGAAATGCACCGCGGCGCGGGCAACGTCGATACTGCCGTGCTCGGCGACGTACTCCAGGATCGCGGCCAGCCGGCCGGCCCTGAGCATGGGCAGGCGCGATGGCCGCGTCCAGCCATCCAGACCGGAATCGAGGGGCGTGTCCGCTGCCATTGAGGTTCCGCTCGACGTGTCATAGAGTCCAGCCACGCATTTCCGCGCACCTGCGGATGCTCGATCTTGTCAGAACCCGGGAGGCTTCGCCATGAGACTCCGACCAAGAGTGGCTGTGACGGCCGCCGTGACTCTGTGCGCGGCGCTGGCCGGTTGCGGTGACTCCGGGGGATCATCCAGCGGGGCCACCGAGATCACGGTCTGGGAGGGCTGGGTCGGCGTCGAGGGCAGGGCATTCGCGGCCCTCGTGTCGCAGTTCGAGGCGAGCCATTCCGGGATCTCGGTCCACACGTTGCAGACCAACCAGGACTACGCCCTGCAGAAGGTGTCGACCGCGGTACGCGGCGGCGAACCGCCGGACATCTCCTACCTCTACGGCAGCTGGGCGCCCAACATCGCGACCGTCCCGTCGCTGGTCGATCTCACCTCGACCGTCAAGCAGAAGTCGGTGAACTGGAACGACTTCTACCCCGGCGAGCAGAAGGTGGCAACGGTCGACGGCAAGGTCATCGGGATGCCGGCCCTGGTCGACAACCTGGCGATCGTCTACAACAAGAAGCTGTTCGCCGACGCCGGGGTCTCCCCGCCGACACCCGACTGGACGTGGGACGACTTCCGGGCCGCCGCGAAGGCTCTCACGGACCCGGCGACCAAGCAGTACGGCTGGACAATGCCCGCCAACGACAGTGAGGACACCGTCTGGCACTGGGAGGCGATGCTCTGGGAGGCCGGCGGCGACATCCTCAACAGCGACAACACCAAGGCGGTGTTCAACTCACCCGAGGGCGTCCAGGCGATGACCACGTTGCAGGAGATGGCCGTCGACGACAAGTCGGTGTACCTCGACACCACGAACTCCACCTACTCCCAGCTGTTCAATGCCGGCAAGATCGGCATGGTCATCACCGGCCCGTGGGACCTGTCGGGGTTCCACGTGAAGTACGGCGTGCAGATCATGCCGAGCTACCCCGATTCCGCCGCCGGACATGTCACGATCGCCGGGCCGGACAACTGGGTGGTCTTCGACAACGGCGACGCCGAGCGCGAGGCCGCGCTCACCTTCCTCACCTGGCTGACCGCTCCGGAGCAGGTGAAGGCGTGGTCGCTGAGGACCGGGGACCTGCCGACGAGGCGTTCGGTCGGTGAGGACACCGGACTCGTGGACAAGATGGACGCCAAGCTGCCGGGAATCAAGACCTTCGTCGACAACCTGGCCAACGTCGAGAAGGCACGTCCGCAGGTCCCCGCGTACCCGAAGATCTCGCTGGCGCTCAGCGACGCCATCGTGTCGGTGATGCTCGGCAAGGACGACCCGCAGTCCGCGCTGGACAAGGCGGCGCAGATCGCCGACCAGGCACTGGCCGAGGGCTGATCGGTCGATGGCGTCGGCCACCGCCACGAGCACGCTGAGGTCCGGACCGCTGCGCCGACTGTCCCGGTCGGAGAACGCGATCGGCTGGGCATTCGTCACACCGGCGGCGGTGCTGATGGGCATCTTCGGACTGCTGCCCATCGCCTGGTCGCTCGTGCTGTCGTTCCAGAAGTCGGACCTGCTCACACCCGAGACGCCCTGGGTCGGACTGGACAACTACCGCAAGCTCACCCACGACGAGCAGTTCGCCAGCGCGATCCAGCACACGATCGTGTTCACCGCGTTGTTCGTCCCGGCGACGATGGTGGTGGGGCTGCTGGTGGCCGTCGCGCTCAACCGCAGCATCCGTGGCGTGTCGTTCTATCGCACGGCGGCGTACGTGACGATGGCGGTGTCGACGATCAACGAGGCGATCATCTTCGTCTGGCTCTTCAACCCCTCGTTCGGCCTGGTGAACTCAGGACTCGACAAGCTCGGTGTGCCGCAGCAGCTGTGGCTGTCGAGCACGAGCCAGGCGCTGTACGTCATCGTCGTGATGACGGTGTGGGGCTGGACCGGCTTCGCCGTGGTGATCTACCTCGCGGCGCTGCAGGGCGTACCCCAGGACCTGCTGGACGCCGCGGCGATCGACGGTGCGAAACGCTTCAAGGCCTTCCGCACGATCACGGTTCCGTTGTTGAGTCCGGCATCGCTGTTCCTCGGCATCTGGCTGAGCATCAACGCGCTGCAGCTGTTCGACGAGGTCTACCTCTCCACCCGCGGCGGACCGCTGGCTTCGACGACCGTCGTCGTCTACTACGTGTACCAGCAGGCGTTCCAACAGTTCAACGCCGGCTACGGCGCCGCGCTGGCCTACGCGCTGTTCATGGTGATCCTCGTCGCCACCTTCATCCAGTTCCGCGTCGGGCAGCGGTTCGTCCACTACAACCGATGAGCAGGAACCGACGATGACCGCGATCGCCGCCGTGCGCGACGCGGACCCGGCCGGCCCGACGACCGTCGAGCCGGACCCGGAGCGAAGCCGGTGGCGGCCGCACCGCCCCAGCGGATGGCACCTCGTCCTCATCCCGATCGCCTGCCTGCTGCTGCTGCCGCTGGTGTGGATGGTGATCACGTCGCTGGAGACGCCGAGGGAGACACACCAGTTCCCGCCGGTGCTCTGGCCGCACGACCCGCAGTGGGGCAACTACAAGCGGGCGCTCGACACGGCGCCGTTCGGGCGGTTCCTGCTCAACAGCCTCGTCGTGGCGCTCACCGTGGTGGTGACGAACCTGGCGTTGTGCAGCATCGCCGGCTATGCCTTCGCCCGGTTGCAGTTCCTGGGTCGGGGGCTGCTGTTCGGGCTCTTGATGGCCACGCTGATGGTGCCGTTCCAGGTCACGATGATCCCCGAGTTCCTGATCGTGAAGTGGTTCGGCGTGCACGTCTGGTCCCAGCTCGGCATCGACCACCTCGGCGCGCTGATCCTGCCGAACCTGGTCACCGCGCTCGGCATCTTCCTGCTCCGGCAGTTCTTCCTTACGATCCCGATAGAGCTCGAGGAGGCGGCGCGGATCGATGGCACCTCGCGAATCGGGGTCATCTTCAAGATCGTGATGCCGCTGTCGTTGCCGGCGTTGGCGACCCTTGCCGCCTTGACGTTCCTGGACTCGTGGAACTCGTTCCTGTGGCCGCTGATCGTGGTGACGTCGGAGGACCACATGACCGTGCCGCTGGGGCTCACCACGTTCCAGGGCGCGCACAACACCCAGTGGGCGCTGTTGATGGCCGCGAACATGGTGACCCTGCTGCCGATGCTGCTCGTCTTCTTCGCCGCGCAGCGCTACTTCGTGCGCTCGGTGGCGACCGCCGGGCTCAAGGGCTGAACCGGCATGGCTGAGGTCGAGTTCAGCAAGGTGACGAAGCGCTTTCCCGGCGACGTGGTAGCGGTGAAGTCGCTGGACCTGCACGTCGACGACGGGGAGTTCGCGATCATGGTCGGGCCGTCCGGTTGCGGGAAGACCACCGCGCTGCGGATGCTGGCGGGCCTCGACAAGCCCACGTCAGGGGAGCTGCTCATCGACGGTCAGGTGGTGAACTCGCACGGCCCGGGTGAGCGCGACATCGCGATGGTGTTCCAGAACTACGCCCTCTACCCGCACATGAGCGTCTACAAGAACCTCGCGTACGGCCTGCGGCAGCGCAAGACCCCCAAGGCGGAGGTGGACCAGCGGGTACGCCACATGGGCGAGGTGCTCGGGATCACCGAGCTGCTCGGCCGCAAGCCGGCCCAGCTGTCCGGCGGCCAGCGGCAGCGGGTGGCCATGGGGCGTGCGCTGGTACGCGAACCGCAGGTGTTCCTGCTGGATGAGCCGCTGTCCAACCTGGACGCGAAGCTGCGCGCTCAGGTACGCGCCGAGCTCAAGCGGCTGCACCAGCGGCTCGGCATCACCTCCATCTACGTGACCCACGACCAGGTGGAGGCGATGACGCTGGGCGACCGCATCTGCGTGATGAACCACGGCGAGCTGCAGCAGGTCGGCAGCCCGCAGGAGGTCTACGACCATCCGGCGAACGCCTTCGTGGCCGGCTTCATCGGCAGCCCCGCGATGAACCTGCTCCCCGCGGCCGTCGTCGACGGGTACGCCCGGCTCGGTGGGCACCGGATCGCTCCCGTGCCCCGGGGGCACGAGCAGGTCGTCGTCGGGATCCGCCCCGAGGCGCTGGAGGTCGTCTCCGCCGGATCGGACGGGATGCTCGCCCGGGTCGACTTCCACGAGCCGCTGGGGAGTCACGTGCTCGTCCATGCCCTGATCGACGATGCCCTGGTCGACGGGGGCCAGGTCGGCCGAGCCCTGCTGGACGAGTCTCTCGGCGAGGGCGACGACCCCGCGCACGCGATCGTCGTCCAGGCGCCTCCCGGTCTGCATCCCAGCCCTGGCGACGCGCTGCGGCTCTCCGCCGCCGCGGACCGGATCTTCTTGTTCGACGCCGGAACCGGGGACGTGTTGGACCAGGCGCCTGCCGCCGAGGCCGGCCGGAAGGGGGAACCACGATGAGCGGGCCGGGAGCGCATGTCACGTCGGAGATCGCCAGCCAGCCTGAGTGCTGGGCCACCGCACTGCGCGGTGCCGGCGAGGCGACGAAGATCCTTCCCGCCAAGGGCAACCGGGTCGCGATGATCGGCTGTGGCACCTCGCTGCACCTTGCCACGGCGATCGCCGCCGCGCGCGAGGCCGCCGGCCACGGCGAGACCGACGCGTTCACCGCGTCGGAGCTTCCGCCGCGTGACTACGACGCGCTGGTCGCGATCAGCCGGTCGGGTACGA
>CAVOHB010000002.1:0-58436 GCA_963695705.1 uncultured Actinomycetota bacterium | reverse complement strand
ACGTGGCAGTCGATGCCTCGCAGCATGTCGAGCTGCACTGCATCTGCAGGCGCGGTGTGCGCGACATTGACGACGAACGCCAGTTGCTGTGTTTCGCCGGGCGGGATGACGACGTCTTCGTGGAAGGTCCTGACGGGCTCAGTTCCTGGGGTTGGGGTCCATACGCCGGGGCCGCTTGGTAGGGCAGACTGAAGCTTATCCTCCACAAGCCAGGTAGCCGTAGTGCGGTATGCGATCTGACGAACACGCACCGGAAGCTCGCTTGCGTTGCGGATGTGTGCGGCTATCTCGCCCTCCTCGATGCGCCCCGCCTCTATCGGACTTCGCCGCTCGTACGTCACCCGCGTCCACGCACCCAGCCGGTCGACCTGTTGCCGGTCTTGGTTCATGCGATCACGCAGGAAGATGACGAATGCCAGAACGACGGAAATCCCACTGAGCAGAGCAGCGACGTCCACACCGTGCATTCTGCCCGGCAAGCAGACTGCGGGTCGGCTCAGTGAGTCGCGGGCGGTGAGCGCGAGACAGCAACAACGCGTGAGTCTCGTCGCTGGGCAGTTCCGAGCGATGGATTCGGCAATGCTCAGAACTCAAGGCGCGTCGCGGCGGCCATCATCCCACGGACTTTGGGACGTCACCCTCCTCGTACACCTTGAACCATGGGGTGCCTCATCCGGCAGCTGCTTAAAGAGATCTCGCGTCTTGTCGGCCCAGTTGCTATTGAGGACCGGTTGAAGCGTCTCGGCGATGCGCCGGTGGCCGGTCTCGCCCACCGATTCTTGAATCATCGGATCCGGAAACGGCAGATCGTCCACGTCGACGGCCGCCTCGTCCCGGACGCGCTGGCGGCCTACGCGGTGGCGACGACGAAGACCCGGCCCTCCGGGGGAAGCTCGTTGGGACCGACGTTCAGGACCACGGGGATCCTCGTGCCCCATTCGTCCCGGGATCCGGCCGGAATCGTCGCCATGCTCGAAGTGCCCAGCGTTCTGGTCAGCACCTCGACGTCGGTGTCCTCGACGCCCGCCCGTTCCCGCAGCACGGCGTCCTCAACCGGCTCGGCACCCTCGCGGGCCACCCAGAGCACGTACGTCGTCGCTGAGCTCGTCATGTCCCGAACGTACGAGGTAGAGCCTCACCCGCGCCACCTTGGAACCCACGACTGAATCGCTTGTTCAGCCCTCCAAGAAGTCGACGATGTCGTCGACCGGCACATGAAACGGGGACACAAGTGGTCGACCGGGCCGGAGGATCACAGGTGAGCCCGACTGACCCCGTCGATAGCGGCGCCCGGATCTAGCCGCGATCAGACCGTTCCCAGAGGTGCGTCATACCGCCGTGTGAGGGTCTGGTCAGCGGCCTAAACATTTCGAGAGCGGCCGTGGATCGACGAACGGCTCGTCGCTGCTTGGTTGGCCCACATGCCCGAAGCGTAGTCAGCCCCGAGGGTGACGCTTTGCGGTCGCCCAACGTTTCAGTCGAGTCCGTGCACAACCCGGGCGGTTTCGTGGACCCGCAGCGCAGCCTGCCGCAACCCTACGTAGAACTCTTTGGCTTCGTCGCTTAGGTCGGTCAAGATCAGCGTGGAGTGACCGATCAGGATCGCGGCGCCAAGACAGCCAACGTCGAGGGACAGCGCCAACATCTCGTGACTGAGCGAGTTTCCTTGCCACAGCCCGTCAACCTCGCGGATTGTGTGCAGCTGCCCGACTGACGTGCTGTGCACGACCTGGCTCAGCATTGAGTACGCAGCCTGCAGCCACCCCGGTTCGCGGTATCCCCCGCCCAGATCTGCCAGCAACTGGGTTAGCGAAGGTATAGGAACGCGGCCCTTAGCGATGTCGTCGGGACCTGAGGCCATAACAACGTTGCCCGGGAGTCTAAACAGCCCTGTCGCCGTTGCGTAGGGGACGCCAGCGTTGACCAGCGCCGCGATCGTCCGGCGACGTCGTGCTCGCCACTCATCGAAAAACTGCTTCGCGCGCGCCTTGAACGTTTCTTCGTCGTCCCCCACCGCGAACCTCCAGTGGAGTCGTGCGCTCTCCTCGAGAAGGATCCTGGCCGCGAACACCGCCATCACCTCTCCGCCAGCCTGCTCGTAGGTGACCATCAAGGTCTCAAGGTTCGATAGTCCCCCTCCGTATGCGAGCGCCTCATGCAGCGTCGGCGGACCCTGTCCCCAGGGATTCACAGGCATCGACGTTGCCAGCGCGTAGAAGGACTCGGCTCGACTGAAGGTTTCCTCGAGAGCAGTAGTCGACGGCTCCCCGAGCAGGTGGTCGCCGGGCGACAAGACGGCCTGCGGCCGAATGATCGGCGCAGCAGGGGGCCTTCCCCTTTCGCTGCCAAGTGTTCGCTGGGTGACATTCGGCGCAACGAGGCCGTGCACCGCCACCGCCGCCTCGGATACCGCCTTCGCCAGGGCTACCGCGGTCTGGACAAACGGTTGCCGTTCGACATCAGTGGGCCACGCCTCCGGCACGGCTTCAGCGCTCCCTAGGAGCGTGACGGTGGCGCCGACGGCCGCCGCGTTGAGGACGAGCGCCTCGTAGTCGGCGCGCAGGTCCCAGCCCGCCGCACCGTCCTCGGCCAGCGTGCTCTGCTGTCCGAGAAAGTTGCCGTGCCCTGCGTATGCCAACACTTCGGTAACGGCACGGATGCCGGCTATGTCGAGCAGCGAGGAAGCGAGAGACTGCGCATCTGCGTCAGAACTGGACCCGACCTCCTGAGGGTGCTCCAAGAGCTCGCGTAGGAGTTCGTCCTCGCTCGGCATCGGAGGGGCGTCGAGCCAGCTGAAAGAGTGCCCAGTCAGGTCCGCGACGTCGGGGATCGGCATTAGCCATCTCGGCAAGTTTGGGCAGAGGAGGTCTGCTGCTTCGATGGCCACGACAATCCTGTTGCGTTCCAGGATGAGATCGCCGAGGAGCGAACGGCGCCTGACCCCGGGATCTTCTGCGATCCAGCGCCACCTGAGTCCGTCAACCAGCAAACTCCGGGCCAGCGACCCCATGACCATGCCTCCGAACCCGCTTCCGATCAGAGACTCGGCGCAGTCATAGCGCTGGCCAAGAATCGGTCAGCGCTGGTGGCAAGGTCGTAGTCAACGGGCAGCTGGTCGAGATGAAGCCGGAGTGCGCGCGTTGCCGAGCGCAGCATGAGCGTCTCGGCGCTCGGCTCACGACCGTCAGGCCTCGTCGCAGTACTTTCCGTCACAGGTACCCTTCCTGCCGGCGACATTGAACCAGCAATGACCGTGCTGCCCTGCGGGCGGAACCCGACCGTGCCGCGATTCGGGGGCGCGTCTTTCCGCCGCGTTTCGGCGATGCGGACGGCCGGATCTGCCGATGTGCGGGTTGGCCCGGCGATGGGCCGAGCCGTCAGCGGCCCGGCCGCCCGGTTCATCAGCCGTCGATTGATGCCATGTTCGCTTCGTCGTGGCGTTCGCCGGCGGCGGGGGTGAGGTTGTTGAGTCGGTCGAGCTGGTCGGCGGTGAGTTCTACGCCGTCTGCGGCCGTGTTCTCCTCGACCCGGGCGACGCGACGGGTGCCGGGGATGGGTGCGATGTCATCGCCACGAGTCAGGAGCCAGGCCAGCGCGGTCTGCGCTGGGGTGGCACCGACTTCGGCGCCGATGGCACGGACTTCATCGACGATGGCGAGGTTCCGGACGAAGTTCTCGCCGGTGAACCGCGGGTTGGTCTTGCGCCAGTCGTCGTCGGCGAAGTCGTCGACCGAGCGGATCTGGCCGGTGAGCAGTCCGTGTCCGAGCGGTGAGTATGGGACGAAGCCGATGCCGAGTTCGCGAAGGAGCGGCAGAATCTCGGCCTCCGGGTCGCGGGTCCACAGCGAGTACTCGGTCTGCAACGCGGATACCGGGTGGACAGCGTGGGCCCGACGGATGGTCTCGGGGCTGGCTTCGGAGAGCCCGAAGTGCAGGACCTTGCCCTCGGCAACCAGGTCCGCAACGGCCCCTGCGGTCTCCTCGATCGGGATGTTCGGGTCGACGCGGTGCTGGTAGTAGAGGTCGATGTAGTCGGTTCCGAGCCGACTCAAGGAGCCTTCGACCGCGGCGCGGACATTGGCCGCACTGCTGTCCATCACGCCGGGGCTGGTCTCGCCGTCCGCGTGGGACACAAGACCGAACTTGGTCGCGATGACGATCTGTTCGCGGCGTCCCTTGACGGCCTGGCCGACGACTTCCTCGCTGTGGAACGGACCGTAGATCTCCGCGGTGTCGATGTGGGTGACGCCGAGGTCGAGGGCACGGTGGATGGTTCGGATGGACTCAGAGTCGTCGAGGGCACCTTCGCTGGTGTAGGTGCCAGCCATCGTCATCGCACCGAGACCGATGCGGGAGACCTTGAGGCCTCCCAGGGAGACGAGCTTCATGGTGGGTTGTACTTCCTTCGCTGTCGAGGTCGTCGGCTTGCCCGACTCCTCCACAGAACCAGCGCGCCAGCAGGGGCGGAAGGCACTGTCAAGAGGGGTACTGACCGTGACCCCCTGGACCGCGTTCAGGTCCGTATCGTGAAGGCATGACCAGCGATCAGGACCCGGATGTCCGCGGTGATGTGCGCGCCCAGATTCGTGAGTTCCTGACCAGCCGTCGCGCCCGGATCACGCCACAGCAGGCAGGACTCCCGGTCTTCGGCACCGATCGCCGACGGGTTCCCGGGCTGCGTCGGGAAGAGGCCGCGATGCTCGCCGGTATATCGAGCGAGTACTACGTCCGGCTTGAGCGCGGCGATGCCACCGGCATCTCCGAGGGCGTCGTCGACGGGATCGTGCATGCCTTGCAGCTCGACGACGCCGAGCGCCGCCACCTCCTCGACCTTCTCCGGGTCGCCAGCAGCACCCGTGCTCCGCGTCGGCGCCCAGCTATTCAACGCGTCCGGCCGACCGTCCAGCGGATCATGGACTCGATGGTCGGCACACCCGCCTTCGTGCTCAACGGCCGCCTCGATGTCTTGGCGTCAAACGATCTCGGACGGGCTCTCTACGCACCGATCTACGAAGAGGTCACTGACCCGCCGAACAACGCCCGCTTCCTCTTCCTCAACCCTCGGGCGACCCAGTTTTGGTCTGACTGGGACAAGGCCGCCAACGACACCGTCGCGATGCTGCGGACCGAGGCCGGCCGGGACCCCTACGACCGTGACCTCTCCGACCTCGTCGGCGAACTCTCGACCCGCAGCGACGAGTTCCGAGGGCGGTGGGCCGACCACAACGTCCGCCTCCACGTCACCGGCCGCAAAGCCATCCACCACCCCACCGTCGGCGACCTGGACCTACCCTTCGAGTTCCTCCCGCTCCCGGGAGACCCAGGGCAGAGCTTGCTGACATACAGCGCCGAACCCGGCTCGCCGTCCCAAGAGGCCCTCGATCTCTTGGCGAGCTGGACGACCACACCGCCCGTCGCGCACCTCGAAACAGCCGTCGACGAAGACTGAACGGCGACCCGACCGTCCGAGCCCTGACAAGTCCAGGATCGACTCGACCGCTGGTCGCCGGCCACCACTCGTGGAAGACCGCACTCATCTGCCGCGATCCGCGCGGGTGAACGACATGCGTCATTCCGCGTGCGGACCGCTCGGACGGCGGAAGCGATCATTGAGTTGCTTCGAAAACGACGAGGGCTCGGCCAAGCCGTCCCTCAGCTTCTTTTCGCTCCGCAATCATCGACCCTCGGTCCAAGGTCCAGCGTCATGGCTCGCGCCTGTCGATCCGCGAGCACGAGACCCGCGGTCCACCCCGGCGCGCGACCTCTGGTAGGCGGCCCGATCGCGTCCATGTCGTGGCCCGTCCGCGCCAGCGCCCAGGCCACCGCAGAGTTGGAGTTCCACATCTCGCCTGCGCCCAGTTCGTCTCTGCCCCAGGTCAACGCGGGTATTTCTCGGAGCATCTCGAGCACGGCTGCGACTCTTGTCGGATCTTCGGTGGTGCGCACTGGGCTGCCGACAGCTTCGGCGACGTCCGGGATGTAGCCCCCGGGCCAGCACCGCATCTCATAGCGAAACGCGCGGAACCGGCCGAGCCACTTCGACCCAACCGGCCCTTCAGCGAGGACACCACGATCCGCGTCGGAGACGTTCCACACAGGACCCATCTCGACCGCGTACGTGATGTCGTCGAGGCGGAGCATCAGTCCGCAGTGGTACAAGTCCGCTGAAGCGCGGTGTTCGCGCCGCGCCGACCACCACTCGTACAGCCGGCCGTTCCAGCGCACGAAGTGCCCTCCAGCTCCAAGCGGAAGCCAGAACAGATCGACCGACGCGTCTACAAGTTCATCGCCCATGCCTTCACCCTCGATCGATCCCTCGGGGGCGGCCAGGGGCGAAGGTCACTGCTTGTGCGCCGGAACACCCGACCCAGAGGGACCCGATCAGGAGTGCGTCCAACCGCCGCGACAGTGGCGTAGGAGGGAGTCGGGTGTGCCATGGCGGTGACGCGCGTGCGTTCGACGCTCTTTCGGCGGGCACTGTCATGACGGGCGACGAACTGTCGAGGTCCCGGCGTCCTGGTCGGTCCAATCTGTGCCGAGCAGCTGTGCCCGGAGGGTGCGGGCAACCCAAGCTTCGTGCTGTTCCTCGGTCCAGCCGCGCTCGACGGTGAGGATGCGGAAGACCTCCGCGGACAGGACGGTGTAGACGATGTCGGCGGCCGCCCTCTGCGTGAGTCCGGCCCGTAGCGCCTTGCGGCGGGCGAGGTCGCGGACGATGCGGCTCTGCCCTTGGTGGCGTTGACGTCGGACGATCTCGAGCATCTCGGCAGCCTCGTCGTCGACAACCGCCGAGGTCGCCAGCACGTGCTGGAACGCGCCGGCCCGATGCATGACACCCCGGTGCACGTGGGCGAAGGCGTCCAGCATCGCTCCTGGGTCTTCGGCCGCGAACGCATCCTGGACGTCGGGCCGGTGCCGGAACTCGATGGCCTCGTCGTCACCGCCGAAGGACACGTCGACCACCGCCTTGAGGATCCCGCGCTTGGAACCGAACAGGCGATACACCGTCGCTGGGGGTACGCCGGACTCGTCGGCGATCCGAGTCATGGTGGTGGCCGGGTATCCGGCTTCGAGGAATAGACGACGGGCCGTCTCGACGACCTGCCGCTTGGTAGCCCTTGTCGCTGCCGCTCGGCGGGACCCGTCGTATGCCCTCTTGACAGCCATATTGATGAGAGTAACACTCTCATGATGAGAGTGTTACTCTCATCAATATGTAAGGAGAGTTCTGATGACCACCCAGCGCCACAAGGAGATCCTGGAGCAGTTCGACGCCCTGCTCGGATCCGACGACCTGAGCCGGCTCGATGAGCTGTGCACGCCCGACATGCTGAACCACGCCCTCGCTCCGGACAGGCCCTCAGGACTCGCCGGCACCCGAGAGTTCCTAGAAACGGACGCCCGTCGCGGCTTCCGAGACCACAGCTGGGACGAGCTGGTTGTGGTTGCCGAAGGGCCATACGTCGTCCAGTTCGGCAGACGAGGCGGACTCTGGCCCGGTGGTCCCTTCCTGGGGATCGACGCGCCGGCCGGCCCCTACTCCCGCGACTTCATGGCCGCCTACCGATTCGCCGCCGGCCGAATCGCTGAACGCTGGGCGATCCGCGACGACCTAGGGATGTTGCGGCAGCTCGGCGCACTCTGAGTTCCCATGGGCACTCCGTACTGCGGCCTTCTGTGCCCGTCGCCCCGGTGTCGCAGCCTGCGGCGAGCGTCATACCGCCGCGAGTGATGCAGGACTCACAAGCCAAGTTGGCATCGCGGAACGTTGGGTCCTGCCGCCTTGGGCTCGCCCCAGGGCTCGCTCTGCGACGCGCAGTGCTTAGGCGGTTGCCGCCTGCGAATTCGTCGTCGCCAGTCACGCTCAAAGTGTCGAGAGTCGGGTCACCTGCGATAGAGCGCTTGCAATCACTGCGGCAGTCATCTGCGGAGTCTCGTCAGGGAGGAGCAACACCGAGCCCGTCACCAGGGTCACGTTGGGAGCCGCGGCACCGGTCGGCCCCACACCATCGCGCTCGGCCTAACCGGTAGCGGCCGCAAACGCCTCGGCAAGCACGGCTGACTGCCTCGCTCCCGGCTGCGCATGGGACTTCCGACGCACGTCGTTTCAGGACCAGACGGACGTCGCGACGGATGGGCGGCGCCACGCTCGGGGTCGGCGTGCCCATCGGCGCTCGTGAGTCGCTACGGCTGAGCCGTTGCTTACGGTCCGGTGACGTCCCCGGTCCGGCCGCGCGACAGGACGTAGCGTGACGACATGGGCGTGGCGACCGGGGGCACCACTCGACGCTGGGCGGCGGCCCTCGCCGGGCTGACCGCGGTCGCGCTGGCCCCGGCGGCGTACGCCCGGTGGCCGGCCGGCGAGGCCGACCTGGCGCCGCGACTGGTGCTTGCCCGGGCGATGCACTCGTCCGACGTGCCGTACCAAGGGCTCGCCGAGAGCAGCGGGAGCCTCGGCCTGCCGGACCTGCCGCGGCTCGGTGACGTCGCCGCCCTGCTCGGCGGGACGACCCGGACCCGGGTGTGGTGGCGGTCGCCGACGGCGTGGCGGGTCGATCGGATCACGGCCACCGGTGAGTCCGGCACGTACGCGGTCGAGGACGGGGTGCAGACGTGGGACTTCGAGTCCGGCTCGATCCGGCGCGCGGTTGGAACCACTCCGGTTCGGTTGCCGCGGGTGGACGACCTGGTGCCGCCACTGGCGGTCCGACGCGCGCTCGGCGGCACCACTCTGCGCGACTCGGTCACCGCGCTTCCGTCGCGTCGGGTCGCCGATCGGGCCGCTGACGGCATCCGGGTGCGGCCGGCGGACCGGCTCAGCACGGTCGGTCACGTCGACGTCTACGTCGACCGGCGCACCGGTCTGCCGCTCTCGATCGTCGTGGTGCCGCGTGGAAGCGGGGTGACCGCGGTCCGCAGCGCCTTCGTCGACATCGACGTCACGAAGCCGACCGCCGACGAGGTGACCCCGAAGGTCCCGCCGTTCGGTCTGGTTCGGACCACCCGGACGCCGGACCTGGCCGCGGCCGTCGACCGGTTCGCGCCGTTCGCGCTGCCGGACGCGCTGGCTGGCCTGCGCCGGTCGCCCGGGCTGCTGGGCAGCGGCGGTGGCACCGCGACGTACGGCACCGGTCTCGCGCGGTTCGTGGTGCTCCCGCTGTGGCCCCGGCTCGGCCGCTCGGCGGCGACCGCGGCGACCGCCGGGGGTGGCGCGCCGCTCGACGTCGGGTCGGCGGGTGACGCTGTCCTCGTCGGCACACCGCTGCTGAACGCGGTGGTCGTGCGGAGCGCCGACGGCGGCCGGCGGAGCCGGTCGTACCTCGTCGCCGGCACGGTGCTCCCGACCGTGCTGCAGGACGCGGCGCGGCAGCTGCTCGACGACCCACCGCCGTTCCGGTGACCGACTCGGCGGTCGTCACCCGCGGGCTGACCAAGCGCTTCGGTCGTATCCTCGCGGTCGACGACGTCTCGATCGAGGTGGCCGCTGGGGACCGCTACGGCTTCCTCGGCCCCAACGGCTCCGGCAAGACCACGACGGTGCGGATGCTGCTCGGGCTGGTGTTCGCCACGTCCGGCACGATCGAGCTCCTCGGCCACCGGATGCCCGGCCCGGCCCGCAGGAGCTCTGCCCGACGTCGGTGCCCTGATCGAGGGCCCGGCGGCGTACGGCCACCTGTCCGCCCGGGCCAACCTGTCGCTGGTCGACGCCGCCGGCCCGGGTGGTCCGCGGCGGACCCGGCGTGCCCGCGTCGACGAGGCGCTCGGCCAGGTCGGCCTCGACGCCGTCGGCCGGCGGCCGGTGAAGACGTTCTCGCTGGGCATGCGGGCCAGGCTGGGGCTGGCCGGCGCGCTGCTGCGGCGACCCCGGCTCCTCGTCCTCGACGAGCCCACCAACGGCCTCGACCCGCAAGGGATCCACGAGGTCCGCGACCTCCTGCTCGAGCTCAACCGGCAGGGCACGACACTGCTCGTGTCGAGCCACCTGCTGAGCGAGGTCGAGGCCCTCTGCACCCGGGTCGGGGTGCTGCAGGCCGGGCGCCTCGTCGTGCAGGAGGACCTCGACGTCCTGCGCGCCCCGACCGGGCGGGTGCTGGTGCAGACGCCCGACCCGGACCTCGCCGTCTCGGTGCTCGACGGCCGGGTCGAGCGGCGCGACGGCGACCTCCTGTCCGTGCGGGAGGACCAGCCGGACCGGCTCGCCGGGCTACTCGTGGAGCGAGGCGTCCGGCTGACCGGGCTGCGCGTCGAGCGCCGCAGCCTCGAGCAGGTCGTGCTCGATCTCACCGGCCCGGGTTCGGACCGGGTCGCCCGCGCGGAGCGCCGATGATCGCCGTCGAGCTGTCGAAGCTGTTCCGCCGGCCGCGGACCTGGGTGACCATCGGCCTGCTCTGCCTGCTGCCCACGATCGTCGCGGTGTTCCTCGCGGTCACCGACGTCGCGCCGCGGCCGGGCGAGGGTCCGGCGTTCCTGTCCGCGGTGCTGGCCAACGGAGCGCTGTTCCCGGCAGCGGCGCTGGGCATCGTGCTGCCGCTCTTCCTCCCGGTGGCCGTCTCCGTGGTCGCCGGCGACGCCGTCGCGGGCGAGGCGTCGGCGGGCACGCTGCGGTACCTGCTGGTGCCGCCCGGTCGGCCGCACCCGGCTGCTCGTCGCCAAGCTGCTGTCGGTACTGGTGTTCCTGGTGGTGGCCGTGACGGCCGTGGCCGCGACGGCGTACGAGGTCGGGACGCACCTGTTCGTGCCGGTGCCCGGCTCGCCTGCCGAGGTCGTGACGGGGCTGTCAGGGAGCACCCTGACGCCGCAGCAGCTCACCGGCCGCACGGTCCTCGTGATCCTCTACATCACCTGGTCGATGCTCGGCGTCGCGGCGGTGGCGCTGTTCCTGTCGACCCTGACCGACTCGCCGCTCGCGGCGGCGCTCGGTGCCCTCGCGGTGCTCGTGACCAGCCAGGTGCTCGTCACCCTCGACGCGGCCTCGTCGGTCAAGCAGTACCTGCCGACCCGCTACTGGCTGGCCTGGGTCGACCTCTTCCGCGACCCGATCCTCTGGCACGACATCCGGCTCGGCGTGCTCGTCCAGGGTGCGTACGCCGTCGTGTTCCTGGGGCTGGCCTGGGCGGCGTTCACGACCCGCGACGTCACCAGCTGAGCGGGTGCCGCGCCCGTCATGCCGGGCAGCTGCGCGGAACGGACGGCGCCGCGGTCGTGAGCGCGTCCAGCACCAGCGCCTGCACCGCCGGGTCGGTGGGCAGCTCGCCATGGGCGACTCGACGCCCTGGGCAGACATCCTGCACCGCCAGGTCGAGCGCGCCGGCCAGCGAGGCGCTCGTCGCCGGGGTGACGACCTGGTCGTCGGTGGTCCAGATGCTCACCCACAGCGGACCCGCCGGCGTCTCGTCGCCGCGGTTGAGCCGGCCGAGCAGCGGGCTGTCCGGCGTGAGCTCCTGGCAGGCCGCCGGGCACGAGCCGGGCGCGAGCACCGCGGCCAGGCCGGCGACGTCGGTGCCGTGCTGCGGCGACCCCAGCGTCACCACCCGGCGGGCCGTTCCCGCGCCGTCCCCGTCGGCCACCCACAGCCGCGCCACCACGCCACCCGCCGAGTAGCCGACGACGTCGACCGACGGGGCACCGGCGTCGACAGCGTCTTGCGCCGCCGCGCCGAGCGCGGTCGCCTGAGCTTCGAGCGGACCCGTGCCGTCGCCGGGCAGCCGGACGACGGTCGCGTCGCGACCGGCGGCTCGCAGGGCGCTGGCCAGCTTGTCCAGGGCGACGACGCTGCCGCCGTACCCGGGGACGAGCAGCACCGGTCCCGGTCGTTCCTGCGCCACCGGGTCGGCGCTGCCCGGCGACCGGACGAGTGCGACACCGACCGCGACCGTCAGTACGAGCAGCAGGACGACCCCGGCGACGAACAGCCGCCGTCGGGAGCTCATACCGGCACCGGCCCGCCGGCCCACCGGTCCGGCGACGCGGGCAGAGCGCGCATGGTTGGCTCCTCCCGATGGTCTCGCTCCGTCCCCCGAGGAGGACCCTTGCACGTCCTGGTGACCGGTGCAGCCCTCGCCGTCGATAGCCATCCAGCCGGTGCCTAGGGCGGCGCTGACCGGCGACCACGCGCTGTTCCGCATGAACGAGTAGGGACGAGCGGGTTCACATCGTGATCCGGGTGGCAGGTTCCCGGTCCCGGAGCTCGGGGACCGCCACCGGCGGCGCCGGCGACCGGAGCAGGCCGAGCGCCACCAGCGGGAAGATCAGCACCGAGAGCAACCCGGCGGTGACCATCGCCGCGCCGGTCACAGGGGAGATCCGGTCCAGCTCGATCCCGATCTGGACCGCCGCCACGATGAACGGCAGCGACGTCGCCTGCAGCAGCGCGACGGCCACGGTGGACCGGCGGCCGAGCGCCTTGAGCTGCAGAAGTGCGGGCAGGCCGCGCATCACCAGCAGCGCCAGCAGGAAGACCGGCACCCGCAGCAGCGCGGACGGTTGGTCGAGCAGCCCCTGCAGGTCCAGCCGGGCGCCGCTGCTCACGAAGAACACCGGGATCAGGAAGCCGAAGCCGATGGCCTCGAGCTTGGTCCGGAAGGCGGGGTGGCTGGTGGAGTCGCGGTCCACCACGCCGACCACGACGCCGGCGAGGAAGGCGCCGAGGATGCTCTCCAGGCCGGCCCGCTCGGCCAGCGCCGTGAACGCGATCAGCAGCACCACGGCGAACCGCACCCGGATCTCCGCGGTCGTGTCCTGCAGCCGGACCAGCACCTCGCCCAGGCGCATGGCGCGGCCGGCGCGGGAGACCACCAGCCCGGTGACGGCGACGAGCAGGACGAACAGGCCGAGCAGCGACAGCCGGCTTCCCGTGCTGCCGTCGGACGCCGAGAAGAGCAGCGAGAGCAGCACGATGGCCGCGAAGTCGGCGACGGTGGCGGCGAGGATCGCGCTCTGACCGACCCGGCTGTCGGACTGCCCGGCGTCCTTGAGGACCGGCACGACGAGCCCGAGCGACGTCGCGGAGAGCGCGATGATGACCAGCAACGGGGTGCTGACCCAGCCCGCCGCGTCGAGGGTCAGCCCGATCGGGACGCCGAGGGCCAGCGTCAGCAGGTACCCGAGCACCGCGCCGCGCAGCAGGGCGCCCTTCAGCCGGCGTACGTCGATCTCGAGCCCGGACAGGAACAGCAGGAAGGCCAGCCCGATCAGGCTCAGGACCTGCACCGGCAGGTCCACCTCGAGCCAGCCGAGGACGGCCGGCCCGAGCACGATTCCGGCGACCAGCTCGAGCACGACCGACGGCAGCCGCAGCCGCGGCGCGAAGCCGAGGGCGAGCGGCGCCGCAGCGCCCACCAGGACGACGAGGAACAGGTTGTCGAACGACACGTCGGGCATGGTGGCTCTCCTCAGAGTCCGTAGGTCTCGAGCAGTCGGAGCCAGACCTCGCTGATGGTGGGGAACGACGGGACGGCGTGCCAGAGGCGCTCCAGCGGCACCTCGCCGGCGATCGCGACCGTCGCCGAGTGCAGCAGCTCCTGCACGCCCGGCCCGGTGAACGTCGCTCCCACCACGACGCCGCGCGCCTCGTCCACGACCAGCTTGCTGGTGCCGCGACGCCGTTGCCCGAGGTGTAGGCGCCGGCGACGTCCCCGGTGCCGTAGGTGACGGCTCGGACGGGCAGCCCGCGCTCGAGCGCCTCTGCCTGGGTGAGGCCCACGGCGCACACCTGGGGGTCGGTGAAGGTCACCCGGGGCACCACCGAGGTGCTGGCGCGGTCCCGGGTGTCCTTGCCGAGGATGACGTCGCCGGCGATCCGTGCCTGGTACTTGCCCATGTGTGTGAGCGGGGCGAGCCCGTTGACGTCGCCGACGGCGTAGAGCCAGCCGCCGGGGACGCCGGTGGCCCGGAGCCGGTCGTCGACCGCGATCGGATCGCCGGGCTGGAGACCGACGGTGTCCACGCCGACGTCCTGGGTTGCGGCCTGGCGGCCGGCGGCGACCAGGAGCTCGTCGCAGCGGATGACGGTGGCCGTCGCCGAGCTCGACCCGCACCTCGCCGTCCGGGTGCGGACGCTCGACCCGGGTCAGGCTCGGCGGAGAGCACGACGGTCACGCCCTCGTCCTCGAGGGCGGTCTTCACCTCGTCGCCGGCGAACGGTTCCTCCCGGGGGAGCAGCCGGGGGCCGACCTCGAGCACGGTGACCTGCTCGGTGCCGAGACGACGGAAGGCCTGCGCCAGCTCGACCCCCACCGCGCCGCCGCCGAGCACGACCAGCCGGCGCGGCACGCTCTTGGCCGCCGTGGCGTCCCGGTTGTCCCACGGCGCAGCATCGGCGCAGGCCGGGCACACCGGGCAGCCGCGGACGCGTGCCGGTGGCGACCACGACGGCGCGGCGTGCCTGGACCTCGCGATCCTCGCCACCGCGGGTGACCCGCACGATGCGCTCCCCGACGAGGCGGCCGTCGCCGCGCAGCAGGTCGATGCCGTTCTCCTCGAGCCAGGGCAGCTGGCCGGCGTCCGACCAGCTGCTGGTCATGTAGTCGCGCTGGGCGAACGTCGCGCTCGCGTCGACCGGTCCGGTCACGGCCTCCGCCGCTCCGGGCACCCGGCGCGCCGCGGCCACGACGTCCCCGGGCCGGATCAGGGTCTTGCTCGGGATGCACCCCCAGTAGGAGCACTCGCCGCCGACGAGCTCCCGCTCCACCAGTGCGACCGACAGGCCACCCGCGGCGCACCGGCCGGCCACGTTCTCGCCGGCGGGTCCGCCGCCGATCACCACGACGTCGTACTGGTCCATCCGGCGTCGTCCCCGCCCGGGCCGGATCCGTTACGCGCGGATCGCGGCCAGCGTCGCGACGCCGAGCGTCAGGATGGAGACCCCCGAGAGCTGCAGTCGCGTGAGCCGCTCCCGGAACAGCACGAAGGCGGCGACCGCCGCCAGCGCGGCGAACTGGGAGGCGAGCACGGCGGCGACCGCAACACCGTGCCGGGACCCGGCCGCGAACGAGGCGAAGCCGAGCACCTCGCAGACTCCGGCCGCGAGCACGAGCGGCACTGCGGGCCGGGTCAGCGCCAGGGTGCCGCGCAGCGCCAGCGGCACCGCGAGCGCCGCCACCCCGATCAGCCGGGCCGGGAGGAGGACCCAAGGCACAGGCAGGTCGGCGCTGGCCTGGCTGGTGGCGTAGAGGCTCGCGCCGAACGAGAGGGCCGCGGCGCAGGCGAGCAGGACCGGCCGCGCGGTGCGCGCCGACCCGTCGTCCGCGGCGACGAGATCGGTCGTCGGTCCGGTCGCGGCGAGCACGACACCGACGACTATCACGGGCAGCAGCAGGGCGGCGCCGACCTGCAGCCGCTCACCGGCCGCGACCGACGCGGCCGCCGCGATGGCGCCCTCCGTCGACACCACCGGTGCCACCACGGAGACCTTTCCCTCGCGCAGTGCCGAGTAGGCGAGCAGCAGCCCGACCACGTTCCCGGTGCCCGAGACCAGCAGCCAACCCACCTGGGCGCCGTCCGGGGACGGGACGTCGACGACGGCGAGGGCCGGCAGCAGGACGACCAGGCCGGTGATCATCACCCACGCGAGCACCGACGCCGGCGGAATCATCCGGGTCGACCGCGACGAGCAGAGGGTGGCCGTGGCGAAGAAGACCGCCGCCGCCAATCCGCCGAGGATCGCCACCCGGGACCGTCAGAATCCCGCGGCGGGCCAGGGCTTCCCGCTGTACCGCTGGGTCACCGGACCCGGCACCGGAGGCGTCCGACCGAACAACCCCGGACCGACGTGCAGCACGTCCGCGTGGGCGAACCGGGCGAACGGGTCGTCGGCCAGCTCCTCGGGGCGCTGCCGGCGGACCGTGACCGCACCGGCGAAGTGCGACGAGTCACGCACGAAGGTGCTCACGCCGTCCGGCGGTGGCCCCGCCAGCACGGCCCGCAGGGCTCCCGAGACCGCCGGGTCGTCGAACAACGGTGACCGGTCCCGTGCCAGCAGCACCAGCGACACCCAGGCCTCGTCGCCGTCGGGGTCCAGCAGCCGCTCGTCCATCCGCACCGCAGCCGCGACCGGCTTGCGACCCGCCGGCCATGCGGCCAGGACGCCACCCGGCATCCCTTCCCGCGTGGTCACCGGTGCCGACCCGAGGGCGCCGGCCGCGACCTCGTCCGGCCCGGCGAGGCGGGCGAACCAGCACCAGCTCACGCCGGCACCTCCCAGTCAGGACGCAGGTCGGCCGTGATCGCCCGCAGGTCGCGGCGGAGGTCCTCCGCGGTCGGCCGGCCCCAGAACCAGTACCCGTTGTACACCGCGTGGATGGTGAGGTCGGGGTAGAGCGTGAAAGCCGTCGGCACGTACGGCCGGTAGACCGTGTCCGTGGTCTCGCGCAGGCCGAGGACGTCGAGGTAGCGCCGTTCGTGGTCGGAGAGGAAGGTCCACCGGGCACCGAGGCCGGCGCGGAACGCGGATAGCTCGACCGGCCGGTCGATGCTGACCGACACGAGTCGGGTGTAGGCCACCTCCGCCTCCTCCTGGAAGCGGACCAGGCCGCGGAAGAAGGTCTGCTCCTTGGGGCACCACCAGCCGCGGAAGAACGTCAGCACGAGCGGGTCGCCCTCGGCCAGCTCGGTGAGCGTCCGGACCACCCCGGAGTGGTCGGGCAGCTCGAGATCGGGGAAGGTCCCTCCGGGCACCAGGTCAGCATGCATGCAGGTGAGTCTCGGGGTCCGCCCGGACGTTACGTGTAACACCGGCCGGCCGGCCAGGACAGAGCCGCGCACCGTCGTACCCGATCGATCCACGTGGAGCCTGCCATGTCGAGGACACCTATCGCCGACCACGCCCTCCTCTCCGACCGGCACTCCAGCGCCCTGGTCGACACCGCCGGCTCGGTCGAGTGGCTCTCCTTCCCGCGGTTCGACAGCCCGTCGGTCTTCGGCCGGCTGCTCGGCGCGGCCGCCGGACACTGGCAGGTCCGCCCGACGGGGGAGTGGACGAGCAGCCGGCGCTACCTCGACCGCACCCTCGTGCTCGAGACGACGTTCACCACCGCCGGCGGGACTCTCGTGGTGACCGACCTGCTGGCGATGGGCGAGGACAACGGCGGCCACCGGCTCGGCACCGCCGTCCCGCACCTCCTCGTACGCCGGGTGGCGTGCACCACCGGCTCGGTCGAGGTCGAGGTCGACTACGCGCCACGACCCGAGTACGGGCTGGTGGTGCCCCTGCTGGCCGAGGTCGACGGAGGCGTGACAGCCCGGGGCGGGGCCGAGTGGTTGGTGCTGTCGACGCCGGTCGCGCTCGACCTCGCCGACGGGCGTGGGGTCGGCCGGCACACGCTGGTGGCGGGTGAGACGGTGCACCTCGCGCTGCACCGGTCCACCCTCGAGCAGGTGCCGGCCAGGATCTGGTCTCAGCAGGAGCTCTCCGACGTGGTGGAGCGCACCGTCGCCGCCTGGGTGTCCTGGTCGGAGCTGCACCAGTCCTACGACGGGCCGTGGGCCGACCTGGTCCACCACAGCGGTCGGGTGCTGCACGGCCTCTCCTTCCAGCCCAGCGGCGCGATCGTGGCCGCGGCCACGACGTCGCTGCCCGAGGGCGTCGGCGGCGAGCGGAACTGGGACTACCGCTACTCCTGGGTCCGGGACGCCAGCTTCACCATGGAGGCCCTGTGGGTCGCCGCCTGCCCGGACGAGGCCGACGACTTCTTCGCGTTCATGACGACCGCGGCTGCCTCGTCCATCGGGCCGGGCCAGTCGCTGCAGATCATGTTCGGCATCGGCGGCGAGCACGATCTCACCGAGCGCGAGCTGCCGCACCTCGAGGGCTGGTGCGACAGCCGGCCGGTCCGGGTCGGCAACGGAGCGTGGAACCAGGCCCAGATCGACGTCTACGGCGAGCTCCTCGGCGCCGCCCACTTGCTCGCCGACCAGCTCGGCGCGCTGGACGACCAGACCAAGGCCTTTCTGGTGGCCTGCGCGGACACCGCCGCCGAGCGCTGGGTCGAGAAGGACCAGGGCATCTGGGAGGTCCGCGGCGAAGCGCAACACTTCCTCTACTCGAAGGTCATGTGCTGGGTGGCGCTGGACCGTGCCATCGCGCTCGCGGAGGTCCTGGGGGCCTCGGACCGGGTCGCGGGCTGGACCGCCATCCGCGATGAGATCCACCGCACCGTCCTGCAGGACGGCTGGAGCGACAACGCCAAGGCCTTCACCCAGTACGTCGGCTCGGACGAGCTCGACGCGTCGAACCTGATGATGGCGATCGTCGGGTTCCTGCCTGCCGACGACCCGCGGATGCTGGCCACCATCGATGCCACCGAGGCGCGGCTCACCGACGACCGCGGCCTTGTCTACCGCTACCACACCTCCGGGGGAGTCGACGGACTGGCCGGCGACGAGGGGACCTTCCTGCTGTGCACCTTCTGGCTGGCCCAGGCGCTCGCGCTGGCCGGCCAGGTCGACCGGGCCACGGTGGTCTTCGAGCGTGCGGTGGCCTTCGCCAACGACGTCGGCCTCCTCGCCGAGGAGGTGGACCCGGAGACCGGTGCCCTGCTGGGGAACTTCCCGCAGGCGTTCAGCCACATCGGCCTGGTCAACGCGGCCTGGGAGATCAGCGAGGCCATCCAGCACAGCGACGTGTAACGCCCGGCCAGTTCCGATGACGGAGCGGCGGTGGCACGCTGCGTATAGTCGCAGCACCACGACACGAGGTGGAGGTCGGCGGATGCAACCCGAGGCTCCAGCGGCGCCCTCGGCGCCGGTGACCGTCACGCCGGATGTGCCGGCCGCCCGCGCACCTCAGGTGGACGACAGCGAGCTGGTCGACCGGCTTCGTCGCGGCGACGAGCGGGCGTTCGCCGAGGTGGTCAGCAGCTGGTCCCCGGTCATGCTGCGGGTGGCCCGCGGCCACGTGTCGACCGACGCCTCGTGCGAGGAGATCGTCCAGGAGACCTGGATGGCCGTGGTCCGGGGTCTGGGGGCCTTCGAGGGCCGGTCGTCCCTGCGTACCTGGGTGTTCCGGATTCTCACCAACCTGGCCAAGACCCGCGGTGTGCGGGAGGCCGGTCGGTGCCGATGTCCTCCTGGGGGCCGGCCGACGAGACGCGGTCCGACCGTCGACGCGGACCGCTTCCGCAGTTCCGACGACCAGTACCCGCACAACTGGACGCCGGTCGGCGCGCCGGTCGCGTGGCAGCCAGGCCCTGAGCAGTCGGCGGTCGCGGCGGAGACCCGGCAGCTGCTCGGCGGGGCCCTGTGCGAGCTGCCGGACCGTCAGCGCACCGTGGTCACACTGCGCGACGTGCACGGGCTCACCTCGGACGAGGTCTGCAGCCTGCTCGACCTCAGCGCGGCCAACCAGCGGGTGTTGCTGCATCGCGGCCGGGCCAAGCTGCGCACCGTCCTGGAGGACTACTACCGCGTGCTCGAGGAGGTTTCGTCGTGACCGACACGCCCGCACCCGGCATGACCATCAGCTGCCAGGAGGTCGTCGAGATCGTCACCGACTACCTCGAGGGTCAGCTGGACGAAGCGATCCGGACCGAGCTGGAGGCGCACCTCGCGCTCTGTCCCGGCTGCGACCTGTATCTGGATCAGATGAGGGCCACCATCGACGAGCTGGGTCATGTCCCTGTCGAGTCGTTGAGCGAGCAGGCGCAGTCCGACTTGATGTCGGCGTTCCGCACGTTCCACGACGCAGGCACCAGCACGACCTGAGGCTCGGACCATCACCGTGCTGGCCTGCCAGGAGCTCGTCGAGCTCGTCACGGACTACCTGGAGGGGGCGCTGTCGCCGGACCGGCACCGCGAGGTGCACGAGCACCTGCTCGAATGCGCGGACTGCCTGCGCTACCTGGGACAGGTGCAACTCACCTCGCGACTTCTCGCCCAGCTCCCGACGCCCGAGCTGAGCGACGAGTTCGGCACCGAGCTGGCACGGGCCTTGCGCACCGATCCACCCGCCGCAGGAGCGCCCGCTGATTCGACCGAGCCCTGGTCCGATGGGCTCCCTGCTTCGAGACGATCTGACCAGCCTGGCGACGGGCGGGATCCGTTTCGGTAGCGGATCGGCGTGTGACGGGACCAAAGTCCGGGGTGGTTCGGTGTACGTCCACGGCCAGCTCGTCGAAGCAGACGCGCCTTGCGTCCAGTAGCCGATGAGCGGACGTTCGGAACCCGCTGCGCTCCCGCTCGCCTCGATCAGATGGTCGTGAGTCCTTCGTCAAGCAGGTCGTGCGCCCGCGTGACGAGCGAGAGGAGGCCGGACCTACGAGGGGTCAGGGTTTCGAGTCCCCCGGAGCTCCACAGTCCGAAGGCCGCCTGAGATGGCGGCCTTCGGATTGTGACGAAGCGGATCCGCCGGCTACGCCGCCACCGACAGCTGCTCGACGACTTCGTCGGTCGTCAGGACCGATGTGGCGAGGAGGCCGAAGTTGACCTGTGCCGCATCGGTCGCTGCGCGACCGGGGCCCGCGGTCCCGTCACTGACGACGTGCACGTCGAACCCGTTCTCGGTGGCGTCGCGCAGGTGGGACTCCACGCACAGGTTCGCGGGCATCCCGGCGAGGACAATCGCCTGGATGTCGCGCTGGCGCAGCTGGATCGCGAGATCGCCGCTCCAGAAGCCCGACAGCGTCTTGTGCGCGGACAGCACGATGACCCCCTCGGTCGGACGCAGCGATGGGTGGAACTCCGACCCGGGCTTGGTGGCGTCGAACATCCGGCGGCTGAACATCAGGTTGTCCAGCGGGTTCAGGTGGGCCCAGTCGCTGTACTCGTTGTCTGAATAGGAGTGCGGCGAATAGAAGACAGGAAGGCCGGCGCGCAGAGCGGCCTCCCTGAGGCGCACGAGGTTGCCCAGGACGCCGACTCGCTCGACCTCCTCGCCGACGACGTCCCAGACGACACTGGCCGGGTCCAGAAAGTCGATCTGCGGGTCGATGAACAGCAGTGCCGCATGCTCGAGAGGGAGGGTCATCAGGGGTTCCTTCCAGGCGGATGGGCGATGACCCGCGACTATAGCCGACCGGTCGTCTTGTTATCAATCGATGTCGCCGAGGAGACGAGTCAGCGTGATCCGCGCGAAGCGCTCGTAGGGCGTGCGATCCCGCTGGACCTTCCCGCGCATCGCGGCGCCCTCCCAGGCCTCGAGCACAGCCGCCGCCAGCTCGTGGACGTCGCGGCCGCGGGCAAGGTCACCCCGCTCCTGTGCAAGCGCAAGCGTCGCGGCGATCCGGGCCTCCCAGCGGGCGAAGAGGCCGGTGAGCGTCGTGCGCGCGGCGGGACTCGAGTTCGAGAGCTCGAGCGCCATGCTCTCCCAGGAGACAGCCCTGCGTGAACCTGCGCAGCTCGTGGTCATCAGCCATCGCAGCGAAGAACGTCCTGATCCGCTCGAGCGGCGGCGTCGCCTCGTCCTCCAACAGCGCCCCGTGCCGCGCCTCGACGGCATCCCAGTAGCGCTGGACCACCTCTACGACCAAGGCCTCCTTGGAGTCGAAGTAGCTGTAGAACGACCCCTTGGGCACACCGGCCGTGTCGACGATCTCCTTCACGCCCACGCCGTTGTAGCCGCGCTCGTGGATCAGGCGCTCGCCGGCATCAAGGAGCGACTCGCGCACGCGGAGGTTGGCGGGACGGGGCATGCCTCGATGATGACCGATCGTCTACGCACGCTGTTACCCGCGGTGAGCAGGCAGTTCGAGCGTCTCGGCATGCGGGACGCCCGCGTCGAGCTCCTTCTAGCGGCCGACCTCGGCGTCGAGCTCGGCTCCGAAGAGCAGGGCGAGGTTCGACAGCAACACCCCCGCGACCAGGACGATCGCGCCGGCGAGCCGCGGGCGTCAGCAGGTCGTCACTCGCCCCGCTGAGAACGTGGGCCTCTCCCTAGCCGGAGCGGATGCCGCTGGCGGCCGGTGTCCTCACGGACGTTGTGCTCTCCGAGGCCAACGGGCTGGCCGCGGCTCCGGCGCCAGGCATGGTTCGGTCTCGTCCAGAGAAACGTCATCGTTCGTGCCCGAGGAGGACCCTTGCACATCCTGGTCACCGGCGGCTGTGGCTTCGTCGGCTCGCACGTCGTCGCGGAGCTGGTCGCGGCCGGGCACCGGGTCCGCGTGCTCGACGACCTGTCGACCGGGCGGCGTGAGTACCTGCCCGACGCGGTGGAGCTGCAGGTGGGGACGTCGCCGACGCCGTCGGTGGTTCGTCCCGCCTTGGCCGGGGTGGACGCCGTCTGCCATCAGGCCGCCAAGGTGGGCCTTGGCAGTGGGGTCACGGATCTGGCCGACTACGTGCGGCGCAACGACCTCGGCACCGCCGTGCTGCTCTCGGCGATGGCGGCCACCGACGCCGGTCGGCTGGTGCTCGCGTCCTCGATGGTCGTGTACGGCGAAGGCGGCTATGCATGCCCGGAGCACGGTGCCGTCCGGCCGGGGCCGCGGCGGCGCGCGGACCTCGACGCAGGTCGGTTCGAGCCACCCTGCCCGATATGCGCCGCGCCCTCTGTCGGTGCGCGAGGTCGACGAGTCGGCCCGGCTCGACCCGCGAAACGGCTACGCCGCATCCAAGGTCGCACAGGAGCACCTCGCCGCGGTCTGGGCGTCGGTCACCGGGCGCCCGGCCGTGGCGCTGCGCTACCACAACGTCTACGGCCGCCGGCTGCCCCGGGACACCCCGTACGCCGGGGTGGCCGCGCTGTTCCGGTCGGCGCTCGCCCGCGGCGAGGCGCCGCGGGTGTTCGAGGACGGTGCACAGCTGCGCGACTTCGTGCACGTACGTGACGTCGCCGTCGCCAACCGGCTCGCTCTCGAGCACCCGGACGTCGAGGTTGGCGGGCTGACGGCGTACAACGTGGCCAGCGGGACGCCCCGCACGGTCCACGAGCTCGCGACGGCGCTGGCCGAGGCAGTCGGCGGACCGCCGCCGGTGGTCACCGGGGAGTACCGGCTCGGCGACGTACGGCACGTGGTGGCGTCACCGTCCCGCGCACGGACCCACCTCGGATTCCGGGCTGCGACCGACCTGGCGACCGGAACCGCCGACTTTGCCGCCGAGGAGACCGACGGCGGGACTGTCTGAGGTCTTACGGGTTCGTGACGTCGACGGCAGGACGGCCCGCGCTGGCTTAGTGTCGAGGGTCAGGACCAGACGGTCGTTGAGGAGTTCTCGCGTGGCCCGCACCAAGATCCTCGTCGCCGAGGACGACCCGACGATCGCCGACGTGGTGTGCCGGTACCTGGTGCACGACGGGCACGACGTGGAGCAGGTGGATGACGGCCCGACGGCGCTGAACCGGGCGCTGTCGGGCAGTCCGGACCTGGTGGTCCTCGACGTCATGCTGCCCGGCATGGACGGGTTCGAGGTCTGCCGCCGGATGCGCCGGTCGGTGACCACGCCGGTCGTCCTGCTGACCGCGCTGGGCGCCGAGAGCGACCGGATCACCGGGCTGGAGATCGGCGCCGACGACTACCTGACGAAGCCGTTCAGCCCCCGCGAGCTGACTCTTCGCGTCCAGGCGGTGCTGCGCCGGGCCCGCGGCTCGGCCGGGGCCCGCCAGGTCGGTGTGCAGCGCGACGGCGACCTGACCGTCGACCTCGGGGCCCGGCAGGCGGTGCGGGACGGGACCGAGCTGGTGCTCACGACCCGCGAGTTCGACCTGCTCGCGTTCTTCCTCAGCAACCCCGGGCAGGTGTTCTCCCGCAAGGAGCTGCTGTCCAGCGTGTGGGGCTGGACCGTCGGTGACGAGTCGACGGTGACCGTGCACGTCCGCCGGCTGCGGGCGAAGCTGGAGGCCGACCCGGCCGACCCGCAGCCGGGTGCTCACGGTGTGGGGGTCGGGCTACCGCTACCAGGCGCAGGCGTCGACGTGATCCCTGCCGCGGACGTCGGCGTCGTCGCGCTGCTCACCGCCGGCTGCACGGTCGTCGCGCTCGCGGCCGGCTGGTCGCTGCTGCGGCTGCTGCGGGGTCGCTCGGTCGTCAGCCCACCTGCTCGTCGTGAGCAGCGCGGCGCTGGCCACCGTCATCGGCGCCGTCCTGGTCACCACCCGGCAGATGTTCCTGTCCTCGCACGACTCGCGGGTGGTGCTCGTGGTCAGCGGGCTGGCTGCGGTGTCCGGGGTCGGGGTCGCCCTGCGTGCTCGGCGGATCGCTGCGCCGCGCCGGCTCGCACGCTGGCCGACGCGGCGGTGCAGGTGGGTGACCCGGCCTTCGACGGCGTCCCCGGAGATGCCGACCAGCGAGCTGCGCACCGTGGCGGCCGCCCTGGACAGCGCCCATGCCCGGCTGGTCCGCGCCCGCGACGCCGTGCGAAGCCACCGAGGCCAGCCGGCGTCAGCTGGTCGCGGGCATGAGCCACGACCTGCGGACCCCGCTGGCCGGCATGCGGGCGATGATCGAGTCGCTGGAGGACGGCGTCGTCGCCGACCCGGAGACCGTCAGTCGCTACCACCGTCAGCTCCGGGTCGAGGTCGACCGGGTGGCCCAGATGGTGACCGACCTGTTCGAGCTGTCGCGGGTCGAGGGCCCGATGCGGCTGCACCTGGAGCGAGTCGCCGCCGGTGACCTGGTCCAGGAGGCGCTGGCCAGCGCCGACCCGGTCGCCCGGGTGAAGGGCGTCCGGCTGGTCGGCGAGACGCTGTCCGACGCTGCCGGTCCAGGTCGACCCGGACGAGTTCGGCCGGGTGATGCGCAACCTGCTGCTCAACGCCATCCGGCACACGCCGAGCGAGGGCACCATCGCCGTGAGCGCCGACAGCGACCCGGCGACGGCGAGGTCCGGTTCACCGTCGCGGACGCCTGCGGCGGCATCCCCGAGGAGGACCTGCCCCGGCTGTTCGTGTCGGCCTTCCGCGGCAGCGCGGCGCGGACCGCGGCCGACGGCGAGGGCGGCGGCTTCGGGCTGGCGATCGCCCGAGGCATCGTCGAGGCGCACCGCGGCGCCATCGGCGTCGCCAACCACCACCCCGGTTGCCGGTTCGAGGTCCGACTGCCGATCGCCGCCGACTGAGCTCGACTGGCGTCACGAGAACCGAGGGCACCTCGTCCTCACGTGTGCGATGACGCCGGTCGACGCGTGGTCTACCAGACGTCGAGACCAGCAGCTGGAAGGTCAGCGCGCAGGCGGCGTTGACCGCCAGCCACCCGCGGCCGCGGGCCGGTATGCCGGCGGTCAGCAGGACCAGCCATGGGGCGAACGGCAGCCAGATCCGCTCGACCTCGAGCCGGGTGACGCCGCTGACCGCGAGCAGCAGTAGCCCCAGGGCGGACGAGGCGGCGAGCATGGATGGCACGCGTCCCGGTCGGCGGGTGATGCTGGCGGCTGTGGCCGGCCCGACGAGGACGCCGAGAACGGCGAAGTCGGCGACCAGGGAGTAGAGATACGGTCGGTCATCCCCCTTGCCGAGCTCCCAGGCGCGGTGCGTCGCGTGCACGCCGTCGAACCACGAGAAGCCCCGAGCGATGAGCGCCACCGGGACGACGGCGAGTCCCGCTGCGAGCGCGAGCGCAGGCCCGACCGTGCCGCGCGCGACCGCCGCGGCAGCCCGTGCCGGTGCACGGCGAGCCACCCGACGGCGAGCAGCACCGCCCCGTAGGGCAGCAGGCCGTAGCTGAGAAACGGCAACGCTCCGGCGAGCAGGCCGGCGACGGCGAGCAGCACGCCAGGAGCCGGCGCCGAAGCCCGACGGCGAGCGCCGCTGCCGCCCAGGCCCCGACGCCGAGGAAGAACGCGTCGGCGCTGGTCGCGACGGTGACTGCGAACGGCGCCAGGACGAGAAAGGGCAGTGCGCGTCGCGCGGCCGCCTCGTCGCCGAGCGCGCGGACCGTGACCAGCACCGCCGCGACTGCCGAGGACGCCGACCGCGATCACCAGGGCGCCGGCCCACCCCGGGCCGGTCGCGCCCAGCCGGTCCAAGGCCCAGAAGACCAGCACCATCAGAGGCGGGTGGCCGTTCACGTGGACCGGCAGTTCTCGGTGAGCCACCGCATCCGCGAAGCCGGCGAGGAACCCGGCCGGATCGTCGCCGACCGCCGGCACGCGCCGGCGAGGTACTCGTGGGCACGGCCGAGTGGGCGCGCCGAGACTCTGGTGGCCGTCCCAGACCGCCAGCCCGACTGCCCACGCGGCTGCGGCTCCGGCGCCGGTCACAGGCAGCACCCGCCACGGCAGGCGCTGGGCGGCCCAGGGCAGGAAGACCACTCCGACTGCCGCGAGCGACGCCCCGGGAACCACCGCCCGGGGCAGGAACCGGTAGTGCCCCTGGAACGGAGGGGCGTGCACGTTGAGCGTGCCGGCCGGCAGCAGGTAGTGTGCCCCAGACCACGGCGACGGCCAGCAGCATCAGCCCACGCGGCGAGAGCCACGGCCGTCGACCGGACCGCCCGATCGGCGCCAGATTCTCCAACACGCTGAGGCTATGTCGCGAGCGTCCGTGCACCGCCGGCAGCGCCCACAAGTCATGCTTTGGTAAGAGTTCCGCCCGCGCCTCGATGTCACTGTTCCCGGCGTGGTCATCGACGTCGTGCTGCCGTGCCTCGACGAGGCCGCGGCGCTGCCGTGGGTGCTCGACAGGATGCCAGCCGGCTACCGGCCGATCGTCGTCGACAACGGTTCGGTCGATGGCTCGGCCGGGATCGCCCGCGCGGCGGGTGCCATGGTCGTGGCGCGCCGCGACGGGCTACGGCGCCGCCTGCCACGCGGGCCTGCTCGTTGCGACCAGCGACGTGGTCGCCGTCATGGACGCAGACGCCTCACTGGACCCGGCACGAGCTGCCCGCGGTCGCCGGCCCTGTCGTCGCCGGCGACGCCGACCTGGTCCTCGGCCGGCGCACGACCCGCTCGCTTCGTACCTGGCCGCTCCCGGCGCGACGTGGCGAACGTGGCGCTCGCGCGACCGTTCGGCGGCGCACCGGGCTCGGGCTTCGCGACCTCGGTCCGGTCCGTGCCTTCCGGCGCGAGGCAGCTGCTCGGCCTCGGCCTGAGCGACCGTCGGTTCGGGCTACCCGCTGGAGACACTTGCTCGCTGCGCACGCGGCCGGCTGGCGGATCGAGGAGGTGCCCGTCCGCTACTTGCCGCGGACCGGCAGGTCCAAGGTCACCGGGACGTCTGCCCGGCTACGTCCGGACGGTTCGTGACATGCGAGCGGTGCTGGCGCGATGACAGCGACGCGCGAGTCGGGCGCAGCTCGCTCGTCCTGGCGAAGAGCCCGGTGCCGGGACGGGTCAAGACGCGGCTGACCCCGCCCTTCACTCCGACGGAGGCGGCACGGCTGGCGGTGGCCGCCCTGCTCGACACCCTGCAGGCGGCGGCGGGCGCCGCCGTACGAGGGTGCTGCTGGTGCTCGACGGCGACCCGGGTGACTGGGCTCCCGACGGGCTCGAGGTCCGACCCCAACGTGGCGGTCCGCTTGACGAGCGGATCGCGTATCGCCCTGGTCCGACGCGTACGCAGACCTCCCGCTCCCGGTGCTGCTGGTCGGGATGGACACCCCGCAGGTCACCGCCGACGACCTCGGTGACGCCGTCGACCGGCTGCTCGCGACGGCACCGACGCCGTGCTCGGCCCCGCCCAGACGGTGGCTACTGGGCCCTCGGGGTGCGGCGCCCGCACGTCGAGCACGTGCTGGGCGTCCCGATGTCGCGTGCCGACACCGGTGCGCGGCAGCTGGACCGGCTCCAGTCGAGCGGCCTGCGGGTCCGGCTGCTCGAGACGCGCCGCGACGTCGACCTCGCCGCCGACGTGCGGCCGGTCGCCGCGAGGCACCCGGCACTGCGCTTCGCGGCCACGCTTGCCGGTCAGCCCTCTCCGGGAGGTGTCGCATGATGGGCGCGCTGTACTCCGGCGCGCTGCGAGACGGACACCGGCTCGAGGCCGTGTACCCCGACGGCACCCGGGTACGGCCGTGCCCGTCGAGTACTGGCGCGGGCCGCTGCAGCCCGGCGACACCTCCCTGCTCGACCGCTGCACCGGCGCGACCCTCGACGTCGGCTGTGGCCCGGGGCGGCTCGCCGCTGCGCTCCGCCGCGCGGGTGTGCCCGCGGTCGGCATCGACGTCAACGAGGACGCCGTACGCCTCGCCCGGGCCGCGGGCGCCCGCGTGGCCCGCTGCTCGGTCTTCGGCACGTGCCCCGGCCGGGTCGGTGGGACACCGTGCTGCTCGTCGACGGGAACATCGGCATCGGCGGCCGCCCGGTCGTCCTGCTGCGCCGGGTCGCCGAGCTGCTGTCGCCCAGCGGCCGGGCCCTGGTCGAGGTCGAGGGCCCGGGCGCGAAGAGCAGCCGCACCCGGCTGCGGCTGGCCAGCGGCGATCGCGTCTCGCGGACCTTCCCCTGGGCGCACCTCGCCCTGCGCGACGCCGACGGTGTCGCGGCCCTGGTCGGGCTGCGACCGAGGAGTCCTGGCAGGCCGCTGGCCGCTGGTTCGTCGCCCTGCGACACGTTCAGCGCCCAACAGAGACGGACAGAAGGTGACGCGCATCGCCCGGCGGTCCCAGATCGCCAAGCCAGTGTTCTGGCCACGGTTCACCAGCCCGGTCCGGTCGACCGCCGTGACCGCCCGCCTGGGGCGGGTCCTGGGGATCCTCTTCGGGATCTGCTTCGTCACCGGCCTGGCCAGCCACTACCAGTACCACCCATTGTCCGGGCTACCCGAGCCCGCCAGCCCCTTGTGGCTCTACCGGGTGACGCAGGGGACCCACGTGGTGACCGGGATCGCCTGCATCCCGCTGATCCTGGTGAAGCTCTGGTCCGTCTACCCGAACCTGTTCCGGTGGCCTGCGGTGCGCTCGGTCGCGAACGCGGTCGAGCGGTTCTCCGTCTTCGTGCTCGTCTCGTCGTCACTGCTGCAGCTGTTCACGGGGTTCTTCAACGTCCTCGGCTGGTACCCATGGCCGTGGCACTTCGTCCGGGTGCACCACTACCTGGCCTACGTCGTCATCGGGTCGCTCCTGCTGCACATCGCCGTCAAGCTGCCCGACATCGCCTACGGCCTGCGGACCCGGCTCGCCGAGGGTGACGTGCTCACCGAGACGCCGTGGAGCGACAACCCGCACTCGCACAGCAACGCCGGCGGTCACGTGCTGCCACCACCGACGCCGGCCATCACCAGGCGCGACCTCCTCCTCGCCACCGGCGCCGGTGTCGGGCTGGTGGTCGCGACCTCCGCCGGGCAGACCCTGACCCCGCTGCGCCCGCTCGGGCTGCTCGCGGCGCGCGACCCGGGCAAGGGGCCGCAGCGGGTCCCGGTCAACCGCACCGCGCTGCAGGCCGGCGTGTCGCAGACCGCCATGGCGGCCGACTGGACCCTGCAGGTCGACGGTGACCGGCCCTACCGGATCGACCTCGCGGAGCTCGAGGCGCTGGCGGACCACGAGGCCAGCCTTCCGATCTCCTGCGTCGAGGGGTGGAGCGTCGGCGCCCACTGGCGCGGCGTGCCTCTGCTCAACCTCGTGCGCCGGGCCGGTGGGGACACCGGGTCCCGGGTCCACCTGGTCTCGCTCCAGACCCGTGGTGCCTTCGGCAGCAGCACCGTCGAGGGGCCGCAGCTCCCGCACGCCCTGCTGGCCACCCACCTCAACGGCGCGCGGCTGGACATCGACCACGGCTATCCGCTGCGGCTGATCGCGCCGAACCGTGCCGGTGTGCTGAACACCAAGTGGCTGACCAGGATCGTGGTGAGCTGAGTGCGACGGTGGCGGCGCGGGCTCGGGATCGTCGGAGTGCTCATGCTCGGGTACGGCTCCATTCGGCTGCTCACCGGCAACTCGGTCGCCGACCTGCTCGGCCTCGCACTCTGGCTGGTCGCCGCTGTGGCGATCCACGACGGCCTGGTGTCTCCCACGGTGCTGGGCGCCGGATGGGCGCTCCGGCGGGTGCCGCCGCGGGCCCGCCGATTCATCCAGGCCGGCCTGGTCGTCGGCGGCCTGCTCGTCGTCGTCGCGGTGCCGCTCATCTACCGGCAGGACAGCCAGCCGCCCAGCAAGGCTCTGCTGGTGCGCGACTACGGAGCCAACCTCAGCCTCCTGCTCGGACTCGTGGTCGCGGTCAGCCTTCTCGGGTACCTGTCGTCGATCGCACGCGCGAGGTCCCGTCCGGACGAGGACGGCGACGAGTCGCCGAGAGGCCGACCGGTGACCCGCGGATAGCTCGGGGCACGCGTCACACGGACCGGTCAGTCGGGCCGGTCGCCCCGCCATCGGCGGTACAGGTTCATCAGGTCCTGGCGCACCCGCGGGTCGAGATCGTCATCGCGGACCCGACCGGCCGCCGCGACCGTGACCTGGATCTGCTTGACGTGCTCAGTGCAGTTGTCGCACTCGGCCAGGTGGGCCTCGAACCTGGCATGCTCAGCTCGAGTGAGCGTCCCGTCGAGGTAGTCGGTGACCAGGCTGACGGCCTTTGCACAGTTGATGTCGTGGCCCCTTGACCCAGGCTTCATGAGAGGACCTCGCGCTCGAGGTCGGCCCTGATCCGGGCCCGGGCGCGGTGCAGGAGAACCCGCTGGTTGCCTTCCGAGATCCCGAGAACGGCGCATGCTTGCACGCTCGAGAGTCCCTGGACATCCCGCAGCGTTACCACCGCGCGCTGACCCGCAGGGAGTCGCTCGATCAGCGCATGAACTCGCGCGGCGAGGTCCGGAGCGGTCAGGCGGTCGACGACCTCCTCCGCCCAGTGTGTCGGCGGGGTCACCCACCAGCCGTCCTGGCTGAACCGACCGTTGTCCGCCTCGAGCTCGCTGTCCTGGACAGGAAGATGCACCCGCTCGCGGATGCCGGTGCTGATCGCCCGGTTGACGACGATGCGGAACAGCCAGGTCCGCAGTGATGACCTGCCCTCGAAGCCGTCGAGACCGCGCAGCAGCCCCAGCCACGCCTCCTGCGCGACCTCCTCGGCCACCGCACGACTACGGACGTAGCTGCGGGCGAGCCGCACCATTGCGGCGTGGTGCCTCTGGACCAGGGTCTCGAACGCGTCTTCGTCCCCGGCGCGCAGCAGCCTGACGAGCTCGTGGTCGTCTGTGACGTCGCGCGCAGCCTCGCCAGGACCGGGAGAGGAGTGCGCTAGCCCATGCCGGCTGTTCGTGACGCCCACCTCATCTCTGCCGGTGCTCCAGAGTTCGGTCTCGGCATACGACACATGCGTTACACCGTCTGCCTCGGATCTTCAGCGCGTCCCGACAACCCGTATGCGCGGTTCAGGCGGCATCACGCAGGTACGTGATGAAGCCGGCGACGTCGGCCGCCGCCAGGCGGCCGATGGCCTCGCTGGAGTAGACGGCGATGAGCACGGAGCCGTCGGGTGCAAGCACGAAGCCCGTGGACTGGAGATACGTCCCGTCGTCACTGAGGTAGGCGCCGGTGGCATCTGCGACCGCCGCAGGGTCGGCACTGTGTCCGACCGGGAAGGTCAACCGGTACTTCTCCACGAGCTTCTGCGCGGCCGCCTCGTCGTCCACCGACAGGGCCACCACGCGTACGTCCAGCTGCGTGAGGGAGTCGAGGGCGCGTTGGAAGGACGCGAGCTGGGCGTTGCAGTACGGGCACCAGGAACCTCGGTAGAGCAGGACGACACCGTAGAATCCTGCCAGGTCCTCCGGAAGGGAGATGCTGCCTCCACCGGCCCGGGGAAGGTGGAGGGTCGGAAACGGGTCTCCATTGCCGAGTCGGCGCATGACGAAGTCCTTCGCTGTGAGTTCTTGTGGACCGTCTGGTCCCTTATGCAGAGACCTCGTCCAGCCCGCCGCGTTACGGCCGTCGACGGGAGCGGGCCTACGAGCTTCCAGATGTCACGGCTTCCGACCCGATCGCGGCGACGGCCCGCACGGGCATCGTGCCCATGCCGACCACGGGCGGCGGGACAGCGCGTCAGCCGCGCTCCCTCCGCCGGCAGCGCCTGAAGGTTCGTCATGTGCTCGATGATCGGGATACCGGCTCCCAGCAGACCGACATGAGCCGGCCGCGCGAGGTCGTTCACGTCGTCGATGTTCAGGGCGTCGATGCCGACAAGGGCCACTCCGGCTTCGATCAGCCACTGGACGGCGTCGCGGCTCAGATGTGGGCTGCCGTCCGCGTATCGGGCCGTGCCCCAGTGACGGGACCAGTCGGTGCGAACAAGTACGGCAGCGCCAGCGGTGTCCGGTAGCCCGACGCAACCTGTCGGCCTCAACGCGGATGTCACCCCGGGCGTCGACGACGACAGTGCGCAGGTCGACCAGCCGTTCGAGCGGCAACCCGGCGGTGTCCGCGCCGGAGCTGAAGAAGTGGAAGGGGGCATCCAGGTACGTGCCGGTGTTGGCGACCATGCAGATGCGACCGATGTGAAAGGAGACACCAGGCGCCAGGCGGCTGGCCGACTCCTCCCTGCCGATGAAGGTCTCGATCTCAGGTCCCGGCAAGCCGGGATACGTCGTCATGCCGGCCACGATCGGGTGGCTCAGGTCGACGAACCGGCGGCTCATCCTGGCTGCTTCACAAGCACCGCGCGGGTGTACAGCAGCTCGAAGCCACGCCGCTGGGCGTTCTGCTGGGACTTGGAGCCTGGCTGGGTGGTGATCACGGCGACGTCGCAGCCGGCGGCGGCGGCGTCGGCGAGCCGGGCGGAGAGAAGCGCGGTCTGGACACCGCGGCGGCGGTGCGCGGGCGCGGTCCCCGCCCCGGCGAGCTGTGCGACGCCCTCGTCGATGCGGAGACCGGCACCTCCGGCGACGGTCCCCTCGAGCAGGGCGACGTAGCGGGTGACGCCGGCCGCCGCGGCGTCACGCTCGGCCCTCAGGTAGACCTCCCGGGGAAACTCTTCGCGCCAGGGCACCCCTTGGGTGTCGGGGTGGGCGGCGGCGTCGGCCACCACGTCGAGCCACAGCTCGAACTCGTCGTCTCCGCTCGGCCGCACCTGCACCCCCGGTGGCGTGACGCGCTCGTTGTCGTAGTTGAGGGCGAGACCGAGCACGTTCTCGAAGGATTCGAGGCGGTAGTCGCGGTCGGTCAGAAGGGCGCCGATCGTCGGGTCGACGAGGTGTGCGAGCTCGACCTGCACGGGGGCCCCGCGGGCGGCGAACGCCTCCTCGATCTCGTCGAGGGCGGCTGCGGTCGGGACGCCGTCGAAACCGAGCCCCGCGACCTTGTTGAAGGGTGACCCTTCTTCGGCAAAGCTCGCCACGCCCCCGGCAACGGGGATCACGAAACCAGCGGTGTCCGCCTGCCGGCGGCCGGCGGCCTCGCTGCTCCTGGCGATCAGCTGGGCCTCGGCCCGCTCGATGCGTGCAGCCAGGGCGGTGTCGCAGAAGAGCGGCCATCGTTCGGCGTTCATCATCTCGCGATTGCCTTCATCTCTGGGGACCTAACCCGACGTACTGGCGGTATTCCAATCTGCCTGAGCCTCACTGACGGGGCAATGCAGGCTGGCTTACGGAACGCTTACAGCCGGGGCGCGTGGGCCGACCCCGCCTACAGCACCTGGCTTCGCGCCTCCTCCCGCAGGGCGGTCCCCCGACGTCACAGTTCCGTAAGCCGAGATCGGGACCAGCTGACCCTCCTTCCTGGGTTGTCAGGTGCGAATGGCGGTCGCTCCGGCCGCCCCGCGAAGGAGGCATTTGATGTCAGCAACTCATCGCAGGATCGCGGTCGCGGCGGTGACCGCACTGCTCGCGGCTGCGCCGCTCGTGGCCGGCGCCGGATCGGCGTCGGCCGCAACGAGCGGGTTCGTGCCCTCCGTGTTCGTGCAGACGAACGCCGGCGACGGCAACGCCGTGCGCGCGTTCGCCCGGGCCTCGGACGGCGGCCTGACGCCCGCCGGCAGCTTCGCTACCGGCGGGCTGGGTTCGGCCACCCTGCGCAACCCGACCGACCCGCTCGCGTCGCAGGGCTCGCTGGTGGCCGACCGCGCCCACGGCGAGTTGCTCGCCGTGAACGCCGGCAGCAACACGCTCACCCGGTTCTCGGTCCACGGCACCTCGCTCCGGCGGGAGCAGGTCATCCGCACGGGTGGGCAGTTCCCGGTGTCGGTGACGGTGTCCGGCCAGAACGTCTACGTCCTCAACGCCGGCGGGGACGGGTCGGTCAGTGGCTTCCGCCGGACCGGCGACGACCTTCACGCCATCCCCGACTCGGTGCGCCCACTCGGCCTGGACGGCAGCACCCCGCCGGACTTCCTCGCCTCTCCCGCCCAGATCGGGGTCACGCCCGACGGTGACCGGCTGGTCGTGTCGACCAAGACCCACGGCACGGTCGACGTCTTCGCGATCGGCGCCAACGGAAAGCCTTCGGCTGCTCCCACGGTGACCAACACCGGGCCGGTGCCGTTCCCGTTCGTGTTCGACACAGCCGGACGGATCGTGCTCGGTGACGCAAGTGGTGTCCTGAGCACCTGGTCGTTCGCGGCCGACGGCACGCTGGTCCCGGTGGCACAGGCCCCGTCCAACGGCCAGAGCGCCCTGTGCTGGGTCGCCGAGGTCGGCGGTCACCTGTACACGACCAACACCGGCAGCAACACCGTCACCGGCTACACCGAAGCCGCCAACGGGAGCACTCACCCTGCTCGACGCCGACGGCGTGACCGCGACGACGGACGCGGGACCGATCGACCTGGCCGGCACCGAGGACGGTCGATTCCTGTACGAGCTCAACGGCAAGGCCGGCACCGCCGGCATCTACGCCGTCGCGTCGGACGGCGGCCTGACCCGCACCGGCACGGTGACCGGACTTCCGGTCAACAGCCCTGCAGCCCCGGGGATGCAGGGCATCGTCGTCACCTGACCGTGGGGGTGCTGCGGCCCGTCACCACGCGTGCCGGGCCGCAGCACCTCTTCACTGCGCGAGCGGGTAGTCCAGCCAGACCCGGTCGCGCAGTGCGATGCCGTCGATGACGATGCTCAGCTGGGTAGCCGGTCTCCGCGGTGAAGGCGTCCCGTTCGATCGACCGCATCCGGAAGCCCTGCCGTTGGTAGAACCGGAGGTTGCCGATGTCAGCGGCAGCGGTAGCCACGAGCACCGACGTACCTGCCTCACCCGCAACCAGCTCGATGGCCGCTCTCACCAGCCGGCCACCGATGCCGCGGCCCTGCAGGTCCTCCCGGACGGCCATGTTCTTGAGCTCGATCTCGTTGCTGCGATCGGTCTCGACGAGCTGCAGGTGACCGACCACAGCATCTCCGGACCGGGCCACCAGGACCCGGCCCGAGCCCAGATAGGAGTCGAGCTGGGCCGCCGAGTCCTCGGCCAGCTCGAACAACGGCCGGAGATCCTCCCGGGCACCGGAGTACGGCTCGACCCGGACACCCCCGGCGGTGACGCTGGGTGAGGGTCCATCCACCGGGTCAGGCTCCAGGCCATACACCCACGGCGCGTAGACGACGCCACGACCGTCCGGGTCGAGGTACATCACGGCGCCGTTCGCCTCCCAGTACGGGTGGGGCGCGTGGTACGGCAGCAGGCCTCGCTTGCGCAGCGGTTCGGTCGCTGTCCGGACGGCGTCGCTGCCAGGCAGGTAGAACACCACCTGGTCGAACCGGTCCGGCTGACGACGCGGCTGGCGCGTGCGCACGACCTCCATCTGCGTCCCGGTGTCCGGTAGCCCGAAGATCGTCCCGTCCTCGCCGAAGCTGTCCGAGAAGGAACCGACGATCGGCAGCCCGACGAGGTCGCGGTAGAAGGCGATCGTGCTGTCGTAGTTGCTGCTCGAGCGCACCCACCGGAGGGCACCGGGTTGCAGGCGCTCCGGCCAACGGTCGGTCACGGGCACGAGCCGGGAACTCGTCATCGATCCTCCACACACGATGGCAACAGGGATGGTGCAGAGCCGGGTGACCGGACCAGCACCATGTTCCTGAGTCCCCTGATCTCGGAGAGCGTTACCGCGGTCCTCAACCGGCCAGCATCTGCTCCAGGCGGACCGGGTCGTCCAGGTAACCGCCGCGCCGCCGACGCTCGTCGGCCAGATCATCGTCGCCCCGGAGTCGTCTGACCGAGCCCGCGACGGCTGCGACTGAGCCACGGCGCCCACTGGTATGTGGCGCTGGTGGCTGCCCTGCGCCGCCGTCAGCCCTGTTGAGTCGCACCGGAGCGGTGCCGTTGGTAGTGGCGGGCGGCTCGGGCGCGGTTTCCGCAGGCAGCCGAGCACCACTCCCGCCGCGGGTGGTCCTTGACGAAGTACAGGACGCAGCCGGGAGCCTGGCAGGCCCGAACCGCCTTGCGACCGGTCTCCGCGAATGTGTCCACCGCCAGCGCCGCCACAGCGGACAGCGCCGCGGTCGGGACCCGGGCCCCGGCCACAGGTGACGACTGAACCTGCCAGCCCGGCACCAGAAGGGTCGGCGCCGCCGGCGCGGTGGCGCTGGCCGTGTTGAGAACGGTCACGGCCTCGACGAGACCAAGGTCGGGGGCCGCGTTCACGGCGCGGGGCCGGGTGTCCCGAGAGACCTCGGCGGCGAGTCGCCGTAGCGCGTCGCGCAGGTGCCGGAAGTCGTCGAGGTCGGCGCGCCGGACGGCGGAGGCGGCCCGCTCCCCGCCGGCGAACAGGCGACCGCCCACGGCCGCGAGCCAGGCCGCCAGCGTCACCGGTGGTGCCGAGTCCGTCATGGACGCTCGTCCGGTCGGCCCAGATCGTGTTCATCAGCAGGACGGGCACCGGCTCGTCCGGGTGCGGCAGCAGGACTGCCTCGGGAACCCGTCCACGACACCATGACCTAATGGTAACAGCCATCTGCCAACCGTTGACATTGGTGAGTGACCATGGCATCGTCCTAATGACACGAACGCAGTCCCAACCATTAGAACATTCAGGGAAGGAACGTCTCATGAGCAGGTTGTCGACGATCGAGCCGGAAGGTGCCGAGGGAGCCGCGAAGGCTCTGCTGGCGCAGGTCGAGAAGAGTCTTGGTCTGGTCCCGAACATGACCAAGGTGATGGCGAACAGTCCCGCACTGCTCGAGGGTTACCTGAGCTTGTCCGGTGCCCTTGCGGCGGGCGGACTCGACGCCGGTGTCCGCGAGCGGATCGCCATCGCCGTCGCCGAGGTCAACAAGTGCGGGTACTGCCTTTCGGCGCACACCTACATCGGCTCGCACCTGGCCAAGATCGACGAGGCGGAGGCTTGACGCGGCCCGCCAGGCAAAGAGCGAGGACGCGCACACCGAGGCGATCCTGCAGCTGGCGGCCGCCGTCGTCCGCGACCGCGGCGAGATCAGCGACGCGCTGTTCGAGCAGGTGCACGCGGCCGGGGTCTCGGATCAGGAGATCGCCGAGACCGTCGGGCACGTCGCGGTGAACGTGCTCACCAACCTGTTCAACAAGCTCGCCGGCGTCGACAACGACTGGCCAGTCGTCACGCCGTACCCCCACGCCGCCTGAGACCCGGGTGGCGACGGATCGAGCAGGCACCGATCCGCCGCCACCCGACCCGGCACCGACAGTTCTGTCAGAGGAGCAGCCATGTCCCGACCCCCGACGCCCCCCTTCACCGCCGCGACTGCCGCAGCCAAGGTGCAGGCGGCCGAGGACGCCTGGAACACCCGCGACCCCGAGCACGTGGTCCAGGCGTACACGGTGGACTCGCGGTGGCGGAACCGTTCGGAGTTCATCACCGGCCACGCGCAGATCACGGCGTTCCTGGACCGGAAGTGGAAGACGAGAGCTCGACTACGTCCTGCGCAAGCAGCTCTGGGCCTACACCGACGACCGGATCGCCGTCACGTTCCAGTACGAATGGCGCGACGCCGGCGGGCAGTGGTGGCGCAGCCACGGTAACGAGATGTGGCAGTTCGACGACAACGGCTACATGACCAGCCGCGACGCGAGCATCAACGACGTACCGATCGACGAGATCGACCGGCGACTGGCATGACGCCCTCGACGGACGGTGCGCTGCACGTGGCCGAGATCTGGCGCTACCCCGTGAAGTCACTTCGCGGCGAGATGCTCGACGAGACCAGGTTGACCAGCGGGGGGATCCCCGGCGACCGGGTCGTGCACGTGCGCGGGGCACGAGGGCTGCTGACCGGCCGCACCCGTCACGAGCTCCTCACGCTGGGCGCGCGGACAGGTGCTGACGGCGAACCCCTCGTGGAAGGCCATCCCTGGGACAGCCCCGAAGCCGCCGCCCAGGTCGCGGCCGCGGCCGGCCCGGACGCACTCCTGGTCCGCGACCCGGCGCCAGAGAGGTTCGACGTGCTGCCGCTGTTGGTCGCCACCGACACCGAGATCGCTCGGCTCGGCGTCGACCGCCGCCGCCTCCGGCCGAACCTCGTCATCGCCGGCGCGGCCGAGGGCGCCGAACGGCACTGGCCGGGCCATGCGCTGCGCATCGGGACGACGCTCATCGGGGTGCTCTCCCTGCGGGCCCGCTGCATCGTCACCACGATCGATCCCGACAGCGGTGCGCAGGACCTTGACGTGCTTCGTCGGATCCGTCGCGAGTTCGACGGCTCCGTCGCCCTGGACTGCTGGATGATCGCCGACGGAGCCGTCCGTGTCGGCGACCCCGTGGAAGTGGTTCCTCTCCCGCGGCGACTCCCTGCCCACCGCGAGCCGCGCCCGGGGGGTTGGGTCACCGGCCGCCCGTACCCTCTGCACAGGGACGACGAATCAGCAGTGGTCCAGCATTGACCGTACGGGCACGCGCACTGCTCACCTCGCCTGTGCTGGTGGGCCGTGACGAGCTGCTGACTGTGGCCGGCCGGCGTCTCAAGGAGACTGCCGACGGTCGGGGGCGCCTCCTCCTCGTCGCCGGCGAGGCAGGGATCGGCAAGACCCGGCTACTCGCCTCCATCAGCCGACGAGCCGAACGCGCCGGTTTCACCATCCTCCGGGCGAGCGCCTTCCCCGGTGACGCGGTCGCCGCCGAGGGGCTCCTGCTCGACCTCGCCGGAGACCTGCGGCGGGCACCGGACCTCGCCCTGCAAGCCGCCGGCAGCGCGATGTCCCGGCGATTGCGCGACGTGGCGACCGGTGATGCCGACCCGCACCGCCACCATCGTCTGCTGGTGCAAGACCTCGCCGACGCGGTTGCCGACCTGGACGACCGTCGGCAGCTGCTCATCGTCTTGGAGGACATGCATTGGGCCGACCAGCTCAGCCTGGACGTGATCAGCCGTCTCGCGCCGCGACTTGCCACCCGGGCCACCTTGGTCGTGGGCGCCTACCGCAACGACGAGCTCTCCCCGACGACGCCGATGCGGCTTTGGAGGGGCCGCCTGCTCGGGCAGCGACTGGCCGATGAACTCCCCCTCGCGCGATTAAGTCTCGCGGAGACGGGCGTCCTCTCCAATGCCCTGCTCGGCGCAACAGTGCCGACACGGGTCGTGGCGGCGATCCACGATCGCAGCGACGGTATTCCGTTGCACGTGGAGGAACTAATTGCCGCCGCGGGCGACGTCACGGCTGTCCGCGAAGGCGACGGCGGACTCTCAGAGCTGCGTGTCCCCGACACGCGTTGCCGACGCCGTTCTGGCTCGAGCCTCCGCCCTGGATGACCTCGCACGCGACGTGGCGTCGGCGGCGGCCGTCATCGGCCGGTCGTTCGACTTCGACCTACTGACCGACATCGCGGGGCAACCGCCCGAGACGGTCCACCGAGGGCTGCGCGCGCTGGGGGACCTGAACCTCGTGGAGGTCGGAGCGGACCCGGTCACCTTCGATTTCCGGCATGCCCTCGTCCGCGACGTCATCTACGCTGATGTCCCACTGCCGCAACGGCGTCAGCTGCACGAGCGGGTCGCGCGGGTCGCCCGGGACCGCGGCTACCCGGACGCGTTTCTGTCGGCGCACTTCGACCGGGCCGGGCTCGGCAGAGAGGCCTACCGACACGCTGTTGTCGCAGCCCGCGAGGCTGCCACGCTCTCGGCGCACCGCGAGGCACTGCACCTATACCGGCGGGCGCAGCGGAACCTGCCCGCCGATGCCACGCCGGAGGAGCGCGCCACCGTCTTGGCGGCCCTCGGCGACGAAGCCGCCGCTGCAGACGAGAACGCGGCGGCCGCAGAAGCCCTGACCGCGGCGCACGACCTATTGCTCGGCTCGGGGGATCGGCTCGCCGCCGCGGCGATCATGCCAAGGCTGGTCGCGGTCACGCACCAGCTGGGCGAGCATCTGGACCGCCGAACCGCGCGCCTGCAGGAGTCGCTGGCGACCCTCGACGGTGTCTCGGGCGCCGAGTCGGTGCGGGCCGCCCTGCTCAGCGGGCTGGCCGCGGCGTACATGCTGGACCGGCGGCTGGACGAGGCCATCGCGTACGGCGAGCAGAGCCGCGCGCTCAGTCTGGCGAGCGGAGACGAGCAGGCCGAGCTCGATACCGCGGCGACGCTCGGTTCGGTGCTCGTCTTCGCCGGGCGGACGGAGGAGGGTTGGGCTCTCGTCGAGCACTCCCTCGACAGGGCCCAGAACGCTGGACGTGAGGCCGCTGCGGCGCGGGCATTTCGGATGATCGGAACGAGCGCCTCGGTGCTCGTCGATTACGACCGGGCGGAGAGGTTCCTGACTCAGGGAATCGCATATGCCGAGGCCGTCGAGCTCTGGAACCACCGGAGCTACCTGGCGGCACACCTCGGGCACGTCCAGTGGGCCTCTGGTGACTGGGCTGCCGCCGAACGGACGGCCCGTCACACCCTGGCTGACGGCAGAGGCGGCATCACGACCCGGATCACCGCGCGCTACGTACTCGGCTACCTCGCCATGGGTCGCGGTGACTTGCGCTTCGCGGAGGAGCTGCTCGAGGACGCCCGCGGCGAGGGCGAGTCGATGCGTGAGCTCCAACGCCTGTCTCCACCTTTGTGGGGCCTCGCCGAGACCGCCCTGCTGCGCGGCGACTACGACACCGCGATCAGGTTGTGCGACCGCGGCCACGCTCTGTCCGCGGACGTGTCCGACGCGGCCTACCTGTTCCCCTTCCTGCTCACCGGCGTCCGTGCGCATCTCGCCCGGGACGAGCAGGACGCGGCCCAGCGCTGGCTCGCGACGGTCGAGGCGGCTCTGGTACGCCGTGGCATCCCGGGAACCCTGCCTGCCGTCGGCCACGCTCACGGACTGCTGCAGCTCTCCGCCGGCGACCTCGATACCGCCCGCCTGAGCCTCCTGGCTGCCCGCGCCGCTTGGAACAGACTGCACCGCTTCTGGGAGGAGAGCTGGGCGACGGTGGACGCCGCTCGAGCAGCGCTCGCCGCGCGGCGGCTGGCCGAAGGGACGAAACTTGCCGCGGATGTGCGCGCGGCCGCCGACGTGGCGGGAGCCGCGACAGTGGTGGCAGCAGTCGACGACCTGCTCCGGCCGTATGTCCGCGGACGTCCGACTCAGCCGTGGCACCCGCTCACGGAACGTGAGTACGCCGTCGCCACCCTTCTCTCCGAGGGGCTCACCAACCGCGAGATCGCGGCACGGCTGTTCGTGTCGCCCAAGACGGTCTCCTCGCACGTCGAACACATCCTGACGAAGCTGGGTGCGACCCGACGCGCGGAGATCGCGGCCTGGGCGGCGAGGATTGGCGCCTGAGCGCGCCCGTAGTAAGGGAGCGCTCCGAGGTCCGGTGGAAAGTGCTTGACCATTGACCTTGCCGTGATGAGCAAAACGCTTATGATGGTCATCATGGCTCCGGACGACGCGGCTCTGCTAATCGGCTTTCTGAACACGGTCCACTTGCCTGATGGCGTAGATGCCCTTGAGGGCTCGGGACCTCGCCAGTGGGTCGCTGACGGTCAGGTGGACTCGGGACGGTCCGAGCACACGGACGCGCATCAAGCGTCCACCCGCGGTGGTGACGTGCTCGAGCCGCTGCGCCAGCTGCGCGAGGGGCTGCGGGTGCTGACGCGGCATGCGGACGACGTCGGCGGCGAGCAGCGCGCGCAAGTGACCCGTGCGGATCGGGTGCTTCGCGCGGTACCGCTCGTCCTACGGTTGCCCGAGAACGGTACCGTCGGCCCAGATCTGGCGATTGCCACGCCGCGATCCAAGCGCGCCGATGTGCTGATCGCCGCAGTAGCCACCGCGCTGCTGCGCAGCACTGCCGATCAGACGTTCCTGCGCGTCAAGACGTGTGCCCGACCGGAGTGCCGCTGGGCCTTCTACGACACCAGCAAGAACCAGTCCCGTCGCTGGTGCTCGATGAATGGCTGCGGCAACGTCGTTAACAACCGCACCTATCGCGCCCGCCGGGCCCGAAGCCGATGACAGCGCGAACGCGCGGGCTCGGACCGACTGCGCTGGTCGGCGCCGCGGCCCTGTGGGCTTCAGCAGTCGTCACCACAAAACTGGCCGCCCGTGGTTTGCCGACCTTGACCATCACGCTCATCGAGGTCGCCACCGCCCTGGTCTTGCTCGGTGGTCTGCTTCTGATGCGACGTTCGCAGATCCCCCGCGCGAATCGGGCCCTATTGTTGGCCGGCCTTCTCGAACCCGGGTTGTCCTACCCGCTTATCAACGCCGGCCTTGCGCGCACGAGCGGCAGTCACGCTGCCCTGGTCATCGGCTTTGAGTCGGTGCTGGTCGTCGTACTCGACGCCGCGATCGAGCGGACCCGACCCACGGTCCGCGTGATCGCAGCACTCGCTGTGACTACCACCGGGGTCGCGCTGCTCACGGGCACCGCCAACGGGTCTTCCACGATCGGCGGCGACCTGTTGGTACTCGCCGGCGTCGCCGCCGCCGCGCTCTATGTCGTCGTGGCCCAGGGCCAAGCAGACACGGTCGATCCGGTATCGCTCACGTTCTACCAATTCCTCTTCGGCGGCCTAGCCATCCTCCCGTTCGCAGCATGGTCACCGAGCAGCACCGAGCAGGCCGTAGGCGACGCCTCGGCCGGCCACATTGCCGCCGCGGTCGCCACCGGCGTCCTGGGGTCGGCGGGCGCCTTCCTTCTCTACAACTGGGCCCTGCGTCAGGTGAGCACGGCAATGGCTGCTATCTCGGTGACGCTTATCCCCGTCTTCGGTATAGCCTTCTCAGCCCTCACCCTGCGAGAGGCCGTGACCTTCAAGACCCTGGCCGCAGCTGCCGTGGTCCTCGTCGGTCTCGCGCTTCTTGTCGAGCGCTCACCAGACCTAACAGAACTACCCGCCACGCTTCCCACGGTTCCACCCTGTCACCCCTGCCCGTCCCTGTAGGGCCCTCGGAGCGCCGGCCAGCATGTGGATCGGACAGTGACCCTCGGCGTGGCTGCCTTCGCTTCGCTGAGGTTCGCTTCCGCCAGCGCCTACCCGGCAGGACCTCAGGCCACAGCCAAGCGCGTCACGTCCGCGGCCATCGGAGCCTTCGAGTCGTGCTCCACCTTGACTTCCACGCAAGGCTCCCTGTGCCGCGCGACGACGAGTCCTTCAGCAGTTGTCCGGCCTTCAGACCCGGCGCCTCCAGCGGCGCTGTGACCGCCATGCTGTTTGGAAGAGTGCCCGGTCCAGCGACGCTGCTAGCGACGTCGGAAGTACGTCATACCTGGAGGAGCGGATGACCGATGAGCTCATGAGAACCACGGACAAGGTCCTCGTCAGGAACGCGACCTGGCTTGACGGGTCTCGCCGCGACCTCCGCATCCAGGACGGCCTCGTTGAGGAGATATCTGCCACGGAGCTGTCGTGGGATGACCCCTCGTCGGAGATTGACGCCACCGGCCACGTGATCCTTCCCGGCCTGGTGGAGGCGCACTGCCACCTGGACAAGACGCTCTTCGGACGAGACTGGGTCCCGCACGCGGCCGAGGACACGCTCGCCTCCAGGATCTCTACGGACCGCAGGCTGCGCTCGGAGCTGGGACTACCGGACCTGGACGCGATCCGAGCCCTGCTGACCCGAATGGTTGCAACGGGCACGAGCCTTGTGAGAACCCATACCGACGTCGACCCAGAGGTAGGACTCGAGGGAATCCGCCGCGTGCGCGAGGCGGCTCAGCAGCTCGAGCGGGTGGTTCGCTTGCAGCAGGTTGCCTTCCCGCAGCATGGCCTGCTTTCTTTCCCAGGGACAGCAGAGCTACTCCGAGCGGCCGTCGGGGAGGGCGCCACCGCGATCGGAGGGCTCGACCCCACGGCCGATGGCGACCCCGTCGCCTACCTCGATCTCATCTTCGACTTGGCCGATCGGGAAGGCACCCAGGTCGATCTCCACCTTCACAGCCACGGCGACGTCGGTCTATCCGAGATCGACTTGGTCATCGAGAGAACCCAGACGCTCGGCATGCAGGGACGCGTCGCCATCAGCCACGCCTACTGCTTGGGCGAACTGGACGACACCCAGGTTCGCGACGCCACCGAACGCCTGGCCGGAGCAGGCGTAGGCGTGGTGATCGCAGCGCCGTACAGCTTCCCCGTCCCTCCCATCCGCACTCTGATGGCCGCCGGCGTAACGGTCGCTTGCGGTCACGACGGCATTCGCGACCTCTGGGGCCCCTACGGGACCGGCGACATGCTTGATCGAGTACGCCACATCGCCTCCCGGTCCGGCTTCCGACGAGACGCCGACATCCAACTTGTGCTGGAAGCAGCGACCTCGGGCGGCCGACGCCTCATCACCCAGCAGCACGGCGGGATCGTGGAGGGGGAACCGGCCGACTTCCTCCTGGTCCCTGCGTCGTGCCCGGCAGAGGCCGTGGTGACAGCTCCACCACAGCGGACCATCATCCGCGGAAGCCGCGTCTAAGCATGTTGCGGGCCTGACATGTCCGCCTGACCGGCTGCGTGACATCGCCGCAGATCGAATATGTGGGGAAGCCTGGTTCGGGGCACTGGGCTTGGGCAGGCGAGCTACCCAGGCGGGCGGTGGTGGAGGGCCGGTCCTCGTGAGCCGCGACGGCGATTGGGGTGTCAAGGGCAGTTGGGGTAGTCCTGGAACTTGTTCCGGTGCGGCTCCAAAGCCGCGCTTCGATGACGGCGGACTGATGCCCGATCCTTCAGTCGCGATGCCCGGCAGCGGCCCCTCGCGGCTTCGGCGTGACGCACCCGACGAATCGGCCGCGAAGGCCTCGCACCGAGAAGGCGGTCCCGGCGCACCTCCTGGGCAAGGAGGATCCAACCCCGTGGCCAGTGTGATCGTCACCCGTCCTCGCGACGCCTCAACTCGGCCGCTCGGTGTTCGCGAGCTCCGTCGCCGGCCGCAATCCTGGCGGCAAGCTGGGCACGGTTCTTCACCTCGAGCTTGCCCAGGATGTTCGAGACATGTCGCTCGACCGTCTTGCGCGACAGGAACAGCGTGCGCGCGATATCCGGGTTGGTGGCGCCGCTCGCGATGAGGTTCGCGATCTCGCGCTCGCGGTCGCTCAGGCCGGAGAGGTCACCGGTCGGCCTTGTCCGCGGGCCGCGTCGCCACGTGCGGATGCCGAGTTTGCGCAGGAGCTGGTCGATATGCGCCCGCTCCGTCGTGGCCCCAGTCGCCTCGGCGATCGCCGAGGCGTGCCACAGGGTCGTCTCGGCTCCAGCCGTGTCGCCCTCGCCTGCTGTCACGAGCGCGAGGCTCGTGCGTGCCCAGATCGATTCGATGCCCATTCCCAGTCTGTCTGCTGTGTCGATGGCGTCTTGCAGCGAGGCACGAGCCCCGAGCCCTGCTGCGGCGAGGGCTGATCGGGCTCGCAGGTGGTCCCAGGCTTGAAGGTCGCCCCGCGGCGGCGAGTGCTCCGCCTCCTCAAACCAGCGCATGGCCTCGGCGACGGCGCCGACGCGCGCCAGCGACTCAGTGGCCGCTCGGATGAACTCGAGGCCGCATCTGGTGCATCGCGCGTCCGTCATATCCGTGCGGCCGGCCGCGACCTGCGCGCGCACCTCGTCGGCGCTCGCGGCTCCTCCGAGCCGCGAGTGCCAGCGCGCGATGGCTTGGTGGAGCGGGATGCGATGATGCGGATCCCGCTCGGTCTCGCACAGCGCCTGAAGGCCGGCAAGTGCGGCGCGGTGGTCACCGCTGGAGATCGTGGCGGTCAACCGCCACATCCGGGCGAGCATTGTTGGGCGGGAAGGCTGGCCGATGCGTTCCGCGAGCGACTCACATTCGTCGCCCACCTCCTGAGCCTCGATCAGGCGGCCGCGCAGGTATCTGGTTTGGGTGAGCCACGAACCGATGTCGAGAGTGATCCCAGGAAGGAACGCGCGGCGCGCCTCCTGCCAGGCCGCTCCGAGCTGCTCTTCGGCTTCGGCGAGGCGACCTAGGTGCGTGAGGGCCGAGCCACGCCGGAGGCTCGCCTGTAGCGATGCCTCGATGCCGGCTCCTGCTGCAACCCGTGTCATCTCGTCGACCAGGGGCAGGATGACCTCCGGCTCGTTCGCCTGCATCGCATCAACGCAGGCGAGGACGAGGGTGCGCTCGTATGCGCTCTGGAAGCGAGGCTCGAGAGCCTTCGTATGGCGGGTCGATGCGGCCAGGGCGCGGGCGCGTTCGAGAGCGGCGATCGTAACCCTCCCAGCTTCCTGCGGGCGGTGCTCGAGCCACCGTGTGATCGCTGCGTCCGCGGCCTGGAGCTCCAGGAGCAGAACCGGGTCATCGCTGCCCGTACCGCGCGCGCGCTCGAGGTGCACGCGGGCATCGTCAGCCCTCTCGAGCTGCTGTGCCGCCTCAGATGCACCCAGCCACGCGCGCGCACGATCACGCGGCTGACCCAGTCGGTCTGCGATGCGCGACCATCGCTCCATAGCAAGCCCGTGTTGACCGAGCTCCGCGGCCAAGGATGCGAGTTCGGCCTGCAGCTCGAGCTCTTGCGGGGTCCCGGCCGGCACCGAGTCGATGAGAGCGACGATCGACCGCAGCCCATCGGGGCCCACCAGTCTGCGCATGGGTGACCGTACGATCCGAAGGGTGAGGGGCAGGTGGTCGAGTCCCGCTCGATTCTTGGCTTCCGACGCCCGCAGCAGCAGCGTGACGTTCTCGCCGGCGACGCTCTCCAGCCACGAGGCGAGCCGGGCGTAGATGTCGCGGCGCCCTTCGTCCGCGAGCTGGGCATCGACGGCGGCGCGCACGAGGTCGTGGACGATTCGGAACGCGCCGCCCTCCTCGACGAGCAGTCCCGTTGCGATGAGCTCCACCCGTGCGACCGTGAGGCGATCGTCCGGCCAGCCTCGGATGGCGATGAGATCCTCGACCGGCGCTTCGCGGCCGAGTACGGCGATCGTCTCCAGGAGCACCGCCGCGTCGGGGCCCGCCGCCGAGAGACGGTCGGCGACGATGCGCGCGACATCGGCGTCGACGTTCCGGGCCCCGGCGAGGAGTCCGCACCAGAACGGAGAGCCGCCGGACCGGTCGGCGACCGCGGCCGCGGTCGAAGGATCCAGGGTCGGGTTCACCGCGCGCGCAAGCGCCACCGTCGAGTCATGGTCGAGTGGTCCGAGCGTCACCCGCGTCAGTCCGTCGCCGAGCAGTCGCTCCAAGGACGTGACCAGCGCACTCACGGCAGTGGACCGCCGACCGCCAACGACGAGCGCCAGCGCATCACCGTCGGCCTGGGCCCCGCGCACCAGGTAGTGGAGGAGCGCGGTAGATCGCTCGTCCGACCACTGGAAGTCGTCGACCGTGATGAGGAGTGAGTCGCGGACGCCGGCCGCGCGATGGGCCGCCTCGAAGACGGACGTCCAGTCAGGCCGCGGACCGCCAGGCTCCGGCGCGAGTATCGGGTCCAGGATCTGTCCGGCTGCGGGCGAGGAGCGCGCGAGCGCCCGGGTCAGGTCGTGGCCGAGAGAGAAGGGAAGCCGCATCTCCGGTTCGTACGCGCAGACCGCGACCCGATCGGCCCGAACGTCCCTCGAGGCCTCGTCGATCAGTCTGCTCTTGCCGACGCCGGGCTCGCCGTCCACGATCACGGCGGTCGGGCGTCGCTCGCCGGGCGCCCGAGCAACCGCAGCGCGAACCACTTCGAGCTCATGCGTACGCCCGAAGAACCCGGTCATGCCCGCCACATGACGAAGTATCTCGTTCCCGGCTGGATCCGAGGGAGATCCCTCATGACCCGTGCCGGCGGCGTCCTTACCGTCCTTCTCACCAACGCGGTCCCGGCAATGGGCCTGGGGCGGAGGAAGGGAGACGCAATGCATGCACAGGTGATCACTTTCGGTCTGAATGGCATCACTGAGGAGCAGTTCCGGGAGGCGTGCGGGGCGGATGCGCCGACGTTCGCGAACCTTCCCGGACTGCTCGCGAAGATCTGGCTCCGCGACCCCGAGACGAACACCTATGGAGGTCTGTACCTGTGGGACGACCAGGAGGCCTACGAGCGCTACCTCAAGGGCGAGGTCTTCAACGCGATCAAGGCCGACCAGAACCTGAAGAACGTCGAGTCCCGCGATTTTGGCGTCTTCGACGATCTGTCCTCACTCACCATGCCGAAGCTGCGCGCCGTGTGAGCAGGGCAGGGGGTCAATCGAAGTGGCCTAGCCGCCAGCCCGCTCGCCTTCCGCCACATGGCCCGGCTCATCGACGACGGCTACGGACGGCTGTGGCGTGGTGACGATCCTTCGGTCGCGAGGCCCGGCAACGACCCTCGGGGCCGCTGCGTGACGCACCCAGACGAATCGGCCCGAACCCTCGCACCGGGCAAGCGGTCCCCGTCGCGCCCCCGTTGAGCAGTGCGCTGGCCCCGACGCGGTTGCCGTGGCCGTCGTGGGAGGGCAATGTGGGAGCCTGACCGGCCGCCGGCCGACACGCGTTGCAGTGTGGCTGAGCACCGTTGCGAGGGTGCTGTTCGCCGGCCGACGAGTCGCACCGTTGCTCTTGTGCCGCTCGGCCACGCTCGGGCTCAGTTCATGATCGGCATTGGGCGATCCAAGACGTCCGGGGCGGCTGCTTACATGGCAGTTCCGCCGGCCAGAGAGGGGTGGCAGATGCCTGTGCACAACGGCGTACACGCGGGGGACCAGGCCCGGTCAACGGGCGAGTCGCAGATCTGCGCGGTCCCCCCGCTACCACGAAAGTGCTGGACGAGGACCATGATCAATGATCATGGTCCTCGTCGCGTGTGGGCACGATGTGGGCAGCGCACGCAGCGGTCGCCAGGAGCGACTCGGCCAAGACGAAAGCTGAAGTCACGACCGGACTCGGCCGGATGTGAGCGGACCAACTCCTCGGATCCTGCGTTGCCCGCTCACGTGACCTCGGGGTCGTTGTCCCATGTCCTTGCGCCAGTCGAGTGCCCCATCTGGTTGATCTTGATTTCGGCCCTGTGGCAGTTCGAATGGGGTCGATTCCTCGATTACTGGATTTCGGCAGAGGACATCGACGACTTCAACGATCACATCGTCGAGCCGATCGAAGTCGTGGCGGAGTACCGCTGAGCGGTCTGAGCAAGTGATGGCTGCCGCCGCATAGTGACGGTTATGTTCGAACGCTCATCGTTGACTAGGGCCGCTCAGTTGGCCGCCATGGGCGAAATGCGCGCGTCACTCCGCCCAGAATGATGTGTCATTGCATACGTCTTCCTGCCACAAGTCGACGCCAGCCACGGAGGCATCTTCCAGCACCACGCAGACGTCCCGGAAGACCCAGGACTGCCTCGAGACCTGACAGCACCGAGCCCAGAGGACCGCGATCATGAAGGCTTTCGTCGTCGAGAAGTACGGCCAGGACGGTCCGCGCGCCGCCGACATCCCGCGGCTCGTTGGAGGACGACGTTGAGCGTCTGCGTCCGGAGTAGCGCCGCAGCATCAACCCGTTGGACAAGATGACCCGCAACGGCGAGTTCAAGCGGCTGATCAAGTACAAGCCGCCCTTCGTGCTCGGCCACGACATGGCCGGCGTCGTCACCGCGGTCGGCGCCGACGTGCCAGACTTCAAGGTCGGTGACGACATGTACGCCCGTCCTCGTGATCTCCGGATCGGCACGTTCGCCGAATTCATCGCGATCGGCCAGACGACGTCGCGCCCAAGCCGGACTCGCTCACGCTTGAGGAAGCCGCCGCCGTACCGCTGGTCGCCTTGGTCGCGTGGCAGATCCTGGTCGACCGTGCGCACCTGCAGCCGGGTCAGAGGGTGCTCGTCCACGCTGGGCCGGCGGCCTCGGCTCGACGGTCATCCGGTTTCACCATACCTCGGCGCCATCGTGGCGACCACCGCAGCCACCGCCACCGCAGACCTGGTCAGTAGCCTCGGGGCCAACATCATCATCGACTACACCAAGCAGGACTACTCCCAGACGCTGTCCGGCTACGACCTCGTGATCGACTCCCTCGGAGGCCAGAACCTGGAGAAGTCCCTCACCGTGCTGAAGCCCGGCGGCCTTTTCGCCATCGGCGTAGCCGGCCCACCGGACGCCGGGTTCGCCAGGCAGCTCGGCGCGCCGTCGATCCTGCGCGCCGTACATAGCCCTGCTCAGCCGCAAGGTCCGCAAGCAGGCGAAGGCGATCGATGTGCGCTACGAGTTCTTCTTCATGCAGGCCAGCGGCTCCCAGCTGCGCGAGCTCGGTGGCCTGTATGACGCCGGCGTTGCTGCGGCCGGTCATCGACAGGACGTTCCCGTTCGCACAGACAACCGAAGCGATGGCGTACGTCGAGCAAGGCCGCACCAAGGCCGGCAAGGTAGTCGTCATGATGCCTTCTGTTCCCGAGATCAGGTCGTCCGGGTCACGACCAGGCCCAGGAACCGACGGAGTCTTTCGCGCGGGTCCGCTCGAACTTGGTGCCCGCTCGAGCCGGACGGTGCGACCACGACCGCGACTCGGCGGAGTAGATACTTGCCAAGTTGGAAAGTAGTGGGCATACTTTCCGCCGTGGAAACACATTCTGTGCAGCAAAACGCTGGCGACCCCCGCTCCGAGCTCGCTGTGGCGGATCAGGCGCGCCAGCGACTGGCCGCGGGCCTGCGACTGCCCGCCGGTCTGCACCCGGTACTGGCCGCCGCTGTCGCGGTTCAGGTGGCGCCGCCGCCTACGGGATCGCCGCTCAAACGACCGCCGGGCTGGCAGTGGCGCTGGCTGGGGTTGCGGTCCTAATGGGCGTGACAGCGTTCTTGCTGTACCAGTTCCGGCGGATCAACGGCGTCAGGGTCGATCGTCTATCCGGCAATGTTTTTTTTTTTTTTTTTTTTTTTGTTTTATTTAAAAAAAAAAAAAAAAAAAAAAATTTTTTTGCCTCTACTTGGCTCAGTTAGTTTGCTGTTCCGCAGAAGGATCTGAAACCACTGCAGCATCAAACATTCGAAGCTTACGCGGTCCGCGCCTTCAAGAAGTTTGAGGTCACGAATTACGATCAAACAACTGAGCTAAATGCGGATGCTGTGCGAGTTCCCGAGCCACCCATTGAGGGTGTCCACAGAAGACTGTCGTGCTAAACGTGCATTCCTTCGGATTTCCCTCGCCAAGTAAATCAAAGAAATAACGACCGCAATTGCGCCGACCATTTGGCCGATTGCACCAATCACTTCCCAATTCACGGGCATGATACTAACGAGATATGGATGGAATTTTTCCGTAATATTTACGGAATTATTCCGTAATCCGCTCGCTACCCTCGCAATCGCCCGATAAAAGCGGAATCATGGGGAGAATTGTGCCGAATCATTCGGCATTTAGGAAGCGGAATCGAACGGCGAGCACTCACAGCGGCAAGAGGTAACGAAACTCCGACGCATTACCACCTGGCCGGGAATCGCCAACGTGCAGGAGCTTGATCACACCGAGCCGATCTAGTGCACGATTGATCGTATTCGCCAAATCCTTGTTCAAAGCAGGATGAGCTTTCGCGGCGTCGCGACAACCTAAGAAGTACATTCCGTTTGCGGATTGGCGAGCCAGTTCACGATGCAGAGCCGCAAGCCTTCGCCAACTCTCCGGCGCGTCCGGCATACCCGGAAGCTCAGGAAGGGGGCAGATTGAAACGCGCACAAGCGCGATCTTCAACGCTTCACCGTCGCCTGTCGGCACGCGAACCTTTCCAAGTTCGCCAAAGAACGAGCCGAAGTAATTGTCGCGCGTCTTCTTTGGATCAAGATGTGGCTGGGAGGCGCAATACCACTCACTAAACGTTTTACTAAGTTCATCGGGACTGAGTTTTCGACCGATTCGTTTCTCCACGGCGGCCAAGTCGCGCAGAAGCTGAAAGCGTCTCTTCCTGGCAGTATTGCGGGCGGTGCAAGCATTACGCTGCGCTAATTCCTCAAGCTCTTTTTCCAATTCCTCAGAGCTAGACACAGGATACACAGGAAACCCATGAGACTCAGGAGACACATGAGGGAGAGGAGGAGGGGGAGAGAAAAGAAATTCATGCTCCTTTGTAAGGATGGTCACACGCTCGCCTTTGCTATCAAGGTCCGTAACAGACCAAAGGTCGCGGTTCGCTTCAAAGTCGTCGCAGTCAATCCGAGTCAGATCAAAAAGGTCTTTCACCAGCGACCCGTCCTCACAATGCAGGCCAGCGAGGCTGAAAGTTTGAACCTCCTTCACCACGGGCAAGAGCTGCTTCCCGACTCTAGATACTGCATGTTGACCGGTCGTGTCGGCGTCGCCAAAAATTCGCACGCGGCGACCGCGAAATTTTTCAACATCATCGGCGAGCAGTTTTACGCCGGCTCCAAGCGCAACTACAATGCCAATCTGCGAAAGCCGACCTTCGACATCGGCAAAATGCAGAGCGGCCAGCCCGTCCTTGCTACCTTCGACAACCAACAAGATTTCGCGGCGATCATTTGCGACGACATCATCCAATCCGATTAGCCGATGCCATGACTCGCCTCGCGTCTCTGCTTTAGCTTTAACGCGCTCCCCGTTGATCTTGAACGGGCGGCCATCGAGACGTCGCAAACAACCATTGCGCGCGTCGCCGAAGCGCCAGCAAACGGCATTATGATGCCTCAAAAACGTGAGAAGTCCGCGTTGCATCGCTTCGTCGATTGCTTCGGGGCTAATCAGAAGCTGAGTCGCTAGTTCATTCTCGGGGTTTCCCGCAAGCGAACCCTTTACCTCCTCAAAACATGAAAGGACAGTGCCCTCGTGGCCCTCGGTGATTGCGCCTAGTCCGAGCGTGGCCCAACTGAGCTTAGAAACCTCGAGACTCAATTTGCGTGTCCTCCTTACCGAGTGATGCCGCTCGGTTGTCGTTCATGTTAGATGCCCTCTTCGGCAATCAGGCGCTGCATAGCTACTCCCAGCCTGCGACGTATGGCAGCGACTTGCGTTCGCTCGATCGCTTGCCGTTGCTGGACTGCGTTCAACTGCTCCACGTCCAGCACGGACAGCACCGCGTCATGCACCTGGTTTTGCAGAAACTCAGGGTCAAGCGCCTCGACTTCCCAGCACTCCTTTGAGCCGGTGCGCTCAACGTATTGCTTGAACCGTGACGACGTTTCCTTGGCGAAGGCTGGTGGTGCCTCCTGCGCCTCGATTTGCTCCATTGTCAGTCCCACGCGGACAACTTCCAACGACACATCGTGTAGATCACGCAAGGAACGCGTCGCGTCGTCTATCAGGTCAAAGCCTTCGGGATCATGGTCGCTTATTGTCAGCAGAATAAACTGCTCGGCTCCGCTCTTATGCCAGCGCGTCTCCATCTTGTGCCACAAGCTCGGGTTGCCGTAGCCACGGTTGACGCTCAACGGCAGCATGAACTTATTTGCCACCGGTTCTACGATGTTAATAAGCGTATTCTTTTCGATAAGTAGCTCGACGTGATTCCGCTGACCTTCCAGACGATGTCGTTGGTAGCCGGTGAGAAAGCCGTTGGTTCCGTCCTGAATAAATTGGGCGATAGAGTCCCAGGTCAGGAATTCATACGCCCGGCTGATGCGTGTCGGGTCATCCAATGCAGCGAGCGGGACATGGCCCAAGTAGCGTGCAGAGACCAGCAGGTCGCTCAGTTTGTTATAGGAATCTAGGTCGTTTTTATAACGCCAGCGTTCGTTCCGGTTCGTCGTGACTTGCGTTCAGTGGCGGGTTGTTCAGGAGTTTGTAATGGACTTGGCGAACAGTAAGCGGCCAAAAATTTCGAAGTCGTTCCGTTTTTGCTCGCGGTGCCGGGCTTTTTGTTCGTCGGCGATTTCATTCCGCCTCCATTTGCGAGCTAATGAGGAGTCGTATCGCCAATTCATCCGCCGAAATCCCGCGTTCAACGACGACCTCTCGCAATTTGCGAAATGCGACGTCCTTATCCCGCATCGTCCAACCGTCTGCACCCCAAGCTTCCGAATTTGGATAAACTTCTGCCGGTTCCACAAATCTGCCGTCGATCTGAAATCCCTCGCGGTGGCGAATCCGAATCACTTCGTAACAAACGCTCGGCTCCGCGCAGCCAGTCCAACGCTGCTCATATATTGCCGCGTCCCCCTCGCGGGCGATCTGCCTGTAAGTGAATCCGTCGTGGCGAAATTCTTTTGGCAATGGCTTGTAGAAACGCCCTTCCTTACTACGAGCCTCAGCCGTAGCGCGCGTTTTTGCCGTCTCCGGCGGCATCAAGTCGCCGACAAACGCCAGAGCGCGTTTTACGTTTGACGCTCCCCTCATGATTGCCCGTCCTCACTCTGGCTTTGAGGTTTGGGTTTGGGCTTCGGGTTGTAAGGCTGAGCGAGACTCAGCACGCGCTCTAATTCACGCTTCAGGGATCAAGGATCGTCCCCATCGAAGTGATAGCTGAACCTTCCCGGCGTATAATTGTCGGTACGCCCAGCTTGGATGTCGCCCGAATAACGCCGCAAACTCCGATGGACTAAATGCCGCGCGACTAACTGATTGACTGTGATCTTGTCGCATGGTGCGAAACCAGGCAACACTCTGCTCAATAAATGTCTAAAGAATCAGTTGTAGGAGACTCTCGGCAGTTTCCTATAAATCAGCTCGAGCCAATGCGATAAATGCATCCCTCAAGTCGTTATCGATCACTCGACTCTTGACCATTGATTCGTACGGCATCTTGCTGCTCAACTGTATCGGATACTTGAAGCCAAGATGTTTGATGAGCGGCTTAAATTCTTCCTGCGCTTTGTCCCATCTCTCATACAGGTAAATCTTTGCGACCTTCCACCAATCCTGTGAATTGCGTTTTGTCATCGGCACCGTGAGAGCAAACAACCGCTTCACCCAAGGCGTAAGCTTTGGAAAACAATAATGCTTGAGCATTAGCATCTGTCGTATAAAGCTCTTCTGCCGCCAGTCTGAATGGAGAGTGAGAGCCGCTGCCCTGTGCACTGGGAAAGTCGCACTGCGAGTTTAGTTCAAGCTCGATTAAATAATTGCGGGCGAAGGCGAGTCGCGTGATTTCGCGTACAGGCTCACCTTTTACAACTTTCACTCTCAGACCAAGATTGACCGGCCACAAATCAGACTTCGCTGCTATTTCCTTCATCAAAGCGCCACGTTTGTCAGAAAGATATTCCAGGTAACTCGCTGCCTGTTTGGCAATCAAGGCAAACTCGATCGCGGCGTGTCTCGGTTCACGTTCAAGAAACTGCGGCAAGAGTCGCTGATATTCTTCAAGTGCTTTACAACTAACCGTTTTGTCTCGCGAGATTATCCTCTCCCACAAGCCGCGGCACAACTGCTCCGCAACGCTCTGGCTTATATGGTAACGAAGACGGCTTTCGTAAGTTATTCCAAACTCCCGCCAGTAGTTAGGCACGATTCTCTGGTGCCATTCCTCTATAGAGGTTGGGTAAGCTCGTGCGAGAAGTTCCTTTAAGTCATCTCTGATGCGCCGGGCGAGATCTGTCACTCTCATTTTCTCGTATTCTTCTGTCCATCGCGGCCGAATGGATATGGGGATGCATGAAACCAGCGATCATTCGTTCGCCGCCGACAAAGAATTGAGCCATTCCGTCCTCAATACCAGTCAGGCTTTTTTTCATCTTTTTGCTCAGCTGGCGATGCAAAGGGCGCTTCTTCTTCATTTTTGAAGGTGAAAATTTTCGCGCCCGGCTGATGGATAACGCTTGAACCGTACGCGCAGCACCTGCGCCCCCCCGCCCCTGGCCCAACTGTGCCGGCAATCTTCTAAGGAGGTTCGCATCGCGTCGGGTTTTACGCCGTCACTGGGAATGCGATCACGTCGGCCTGCTTTGTTGCGACCGGCGCGAAGCTCACGCGCTGCGCTTGCGCAATGCTGTGCTCGCGGCGCAAGTGGCCGTAGGTTTTCATTGCCAGCGCGCCGCCGTCCTTATGTCCGAGCCAGCGCGAAACAGTCGGAATGTCCACGCCCTATTCGATGCAGCGCGTTGCGAACAAATGCCGCAAATCGTGATGCGTGATGCGATCTGTGCCGACCTTCTTGCACGCGCGATCAAGCGCCTTCTGGCATTCGCCGAACTCGAAAGACTTTTGCGTCTAGCGGTTCGCCTGGACGTTCGCTCGCGCATTCGTTCAAACAGTGCACGAGCATCGGGAATCAGCGGCACACGGCGCAACTCGTCCAATTCTTTGTGCCCGTTTCGGGGTCGCCGCGCACAACGATTTCGCCAGCATCAAAATCCACGTCGCGCCATGTGATCTGACTGGCTTCGCCTTTTCGGCAACCGGTGAATGCCAATCCGCGCACGAAGTCCGCGCAATCTCGCGAACACCATGCGCCCGCATGTTCTACTGCATCGACAAGTTGCAAGAACTGGTCACCGCTCGGCAGCGTGAGTTGCTTCGCGCGCACTGGCACGCGCTCCAGCTTTTCGGCCGGATTGCCATACATAATCCCTGCGTCCTTTGCCACCTCGAACACATGCCGCAATCCCGCGAGCGTGTTGTTATACCGTGTCGGGGACGCAACCTTGCGAAACGCGCGCGCCCACTCCTTACAATCCGTTTTGGTGATGCGCCGGATTTCCCGATCCGCCAAACCCGGCCAGCTTTTCAGCAGGGCAACAAAAATCTGATTCCAGTAGTGCCGCGTTGTCGGTTTGATCGTCACGTCATCGGCTTGATTCTGCTGATGGATTTTGAGCGCCTCGCCAAAAGTCATTTTGGCCGACACTTCGCCGTTGCCGTTGCTCACGCGCTCGCGATGCTCTTTGAGAAATTCCGCGAGCTTGGCTTGGGCGACGCTGTAATGCGATGTCTTGAGCGACTTCCAAACTTCTTTGCCGCCAGCAAAAGCTCTGGCATAATAGCGCCCCGACTTATGGCGGAGAAGATTTGGCTTTCGGGTTTTTTGCCATGTTTTCGTGGATTTGCGTGGTTTCATAAGGTTGACCGTAGAATAGCACCGTGAAAATAGGACACAAACCTTTTTCCTTTGTTCAAATTTACCTATGAAAATGGGCCTGTAGCTCAGCGGTTAGAGCAGGGGACTCATAATCCCTTGGTCCCAGGTTCGAATCCTGGCGGGCCCATTTTAATTTTCGATTTTCGATCGTCGATTTGTAATTGTCGATCCTGTGCAACGCGTCGGACGTTTTGCGCTGATCGTTTTTGAGATCGCGCTCCTCAGCGCCTTAATCCTGGCGACACGCTGCGCGAATTATCAGGACGTTTTTGTCGCTGGGAATGTTTACTTCGTCGATGCGGATTGTTACGCGCGCATGACGCGTGCCCAGATGGTCAGGGAAAAGCCGGGGCTGATCATCCGGCATCATGAGTTTGAGAATTTTCCGCAGGGGACGACTCCGCACACGACTGCGCCGCTGGACTATCTCATCGTCGCATTGTCGCTTTTCCTAAATCCGTTCACGGCGCATGCACTCGATCTGGCAGGCGCGTTTGTTTCGCCATTGCTCGCGCTGCTTGGAGGCTGGTTTCTTTGGTGGTGGTCGCGGCGAATGAAATTTCGGTATCGCTGGGTAATGCTGATTTTATATGCGATCAGCCCCATCCTCGTTCACGGCACGGAGCTTGGCAGACCTGATCATCAATCGTTGCTGATCCTGCTGGTCGACGATCGCGATTTGCGCAGAGTGGAGTTCGCAAACTCTGCAAGCCGCCAATATGGCGAGCGCGTGGTGGCTCACGAGCGCTGTCGCCTGGGCGGTGGCGATCTGGGTTTCGGCTTACGAGCCGCTTGTGCTCTTTCTGATAGTGACGGCCACGGCCCTTGTGATGAATCGCCGCGCGGTTTTCGCGCGTGATCGTCGCGCGGGATGGATTTTGTTCGCAGCGATAATTGCCATCGCACGCGCGACCCCGGATCATCCACCGGGCTTCTATGGTCCGGCAGAAGGGCCGATCGCCGTCAATACGCTGGCGCCCCGCCGATCGCATCGCAGCGCTCGACACATCATCCCTGCGCGCGCGGCATGCGAGCTACACCAATGCCGAGCCGCGCGATCTCAGGGGAATCCTGCTGTCGTCGTCGCTGGCGCTGTTCCTGATCGACGCGATCGTGGTTGGGATGCTCGGCGCGGGCCTTGCCGCACTGCGGCGGCACGCCGCAACAGCGGCGCTGGTGGCCGCCTTCGTCCTCACCGCGGGCGTGCCATCGCCGACACGCGCCGACGCTGTTAGTGACGATTTCGCCATGAAGGCGGTCTCGCAGACCCGCTTCGCCTATGTCGTCACCGGCAATGCCAGCAATTGGCCTTCGCCGCCAGCGCCCGGGTTTCGCCTCGGCTATTCTAGTTCTCGGCTTAGGTCCTCTGCTTCAGTGGCAAAGCAGCTCGTTCCTGCTTCTGATGTTTCCAATCGATCTCCA
>CAVOHB010000001.1:0-273734 GCA_963695705.1 uncultured Actinomycetota bacterium | reverse complement strand
ACATCCTGCTCCACGGAGCGGAGCAGGAGCCGAGTCACACGTCAGGCCCACGCCCTGCTCCGCGAAGCGGAGCAGACGACCAGTCACACGGCCCATGCCGTGCTCCGCGGAGCGCGAGCAGAACGACGAGTCACGCGTCAGGCCCGCGTCCTGCTCCGCGAAGCGGAGCAGACAGACGAGTCACACGGCGCATGTCCTGCTCCGCGAAGCGGAGCAGACGACGAGTCACACGCGCCCTCGTCCTGCTCCGCGAGGCGGAGCAGAAGACAAGTCACACGGCTCACGTCCTGCTCCGCGCCCAGCAGAGCAGACAACCAGTGACGCACGTCGACCCGACGCCGGCGGCGTGCCAGCCGCGACCCCCTCGACAACCGCGAGGACCACCAAGCCGCGGGCTGGCGGGGCTGGCGGCCCCTGCCGGCCTGCGCTCATCGCGGGCTGGCGAGCTGGCGGGGCTGCCGCGCCCCTGCTGGCCTCGCGCTCTCGCGGGCTGGCGGGGCTGGCGGGGCGCCCGCCCCTAGCTGACCTCTCTTCTCGCGGGCTGGCGGGGCCGGCGGCCCTGCGCGCGGCTGGCGGGCTGGCGGCCCTGCTGGCCTTGCTCTCGCGCGCGGTCAGGCCGACAGCGGGGGCACGACCTCGTACTCGTCGGTCTCGGGGTCGCCCAGGTAGGTCCGAACGGAGCCGGGGTCTTCGACGTCGGGGTCTTCGACGTCGGGGTCTTCGACGTCGGGGTCTTCGACGTCGGGGTCTTCGACGTGCGGGTGCACGAGGTCACCGTCGTAGTCGTCGTGGACGACGCCGTCCACGTCGACGTGCGCGGGTCGCGCCTCGGAAGGCGGAGCCTTCCCGTCGGAGGGCGGAGCCTGCCCCTCGGCGATCGCCCGCACCGTGGCCTGGATGTCGGGGTCGATGCGGTCGTGACCGAGCGCGGCCGCGCGGCTCACCCGCTCGAAGATGGCTCGGCCCCACGACAGGTCGTGGCCGATGTGGTCGGCGTCGATCTCGGCCGTGGTGCGCGGCTGGCCGTCGCTGCCGACGTACTGCTTCACGGTCAGGTTCCCCTCGGCGACGATCGGCTGACCCTTGCGGAGGGCCACGGCAGCGTTGGCCGCGAGGGCGCTGAAGGTGATGACGCTGTAGAAGCTCGTCTCGCCGTCGTAGTACCGACCGTCGGCGCCGCGTCGATAGGGCGTGTGGGCGACGCGGAAAGTGGTGTAGATGCTGCCCGTGCGGCCGGTGCGCTGCACCGGGTCGGTAACGACGTTGCCGTGCACGGTGATGCGGGTCTCGTTCATGCGCAGTGCTCCTCGTCTGGGTGCGGCGACGCGGTCGTCACCGATGAGGCCCACTGTGCGTCGCGGCTCACGATCGGCAGAAGAGCGCGCGGCGACTCTGTGGACGACGCCGCGGCCTCCGGAGGAGGTGTGGAGGACGACTGCCTCCCCCGCGTGTGCCGCGGCCTCGGGGCCGCGACCGCAGCGCCCGGGCCCCAGTGCTCCGACTCAGTGCTCGATGTTCAACGCTGGCAGGCACATCCCGCGGGGCGCCCAGCGCCGATGCTGCGAGCGCTCGAAACCTCAGCGCTCGAACCCTCAGCGCTCGAACCCTCAGCGCCGAACCCTCAGTGTTCGGATGGACGCTCGGGTCCTCAGCGCGCAGCGACGTCGAGGTGCGACCGTGTCTCGCGGTGCCGAGCCAGCACCTCGGACACGGGAGCGAGGATGCGCTCGTCGGCGACCGCGGCGACCGACGCTGTCAGGCGTCGACCCACGACGGCGCGACGGCGTCGCGCGCCGATGCGCGCCCACCACCGCGACAGCACCCCCATGCCGAGCCCGAGCAGCACTCCCCCCACAAGCATGAGCAACGGGACGGGAAGGATCCCGACGGCGGGTGTCTCGAGGCGCGGCAGCGCCAGGAGGCCCACGACCCACAGCACGGCCAGCCAGACGAGCCCGGCGATGGCGATCAGTCCGAGGGTCCACTGCACGATGTTGACCACGAGCCACCAGATCGGTCGTCTCGCTCGCAACGAGGTGGTGAGCATGGCCTGGTCAAGGGCGTCGGCCAAGCCGCCATCCCCCGCGTCGACGACATCCTCGACAGACTGCTGCCACCGGACTGGCAGGCCATCGGTCGCCTCGCGCACGAAGGTGCGCGTCGCGAGATCGACCGCCGAGACCGTGGCCGCGGTCGGGGCCGGGATCGACGAGCGACCGAGGACGGCACGCACGTCTGCCCCCTCGATCGCGACCTGGATCGGTTCGCGCCCGCCCGTGCGGTCGAGACGCAGCCGCCGCAAGGGGTCGGCGGCGAAGCCCTTCGTCCAGCGGGCGAAGAGCCAGCCCGTGTGGGCGAAGGCCTCACGACGGTAGTCGCGTGCGACGGCGTCGAGGACGATCGGCACCCCTGCCGACCGCGCGAGGGAGGTGTCGAGAGCGCGGCGGTCGAGAGAGCCGGCGTCGGGCTCACGGTCGGCGACCCCGCGCCGCAACGTGGATGCGGCGCTGACGACGTCCGAGCGCAGCCGCTGACGCGAGGCGGCATGTCCCGCAACCGCGTTGGCGAGGCGCTGGCGCAGCTCGTCGAGGCCCATCCCCGTCACCGTGGAGGTGGGCAGGACCGTGGCCGTGCCCACGCCGTCGGACTCGAGGAGCGCAGCAGGTCGCTGACGACCGCCTTGACGCCGGCCTCCGACAGTCGGTCGCACTGGTTGAGCACGGCCAGCGTCACGGCCCCGTGGCGCGAGATGATGGAGACGAAGTCGTCGTGCAGACGGGCATCGGCATACTTCTGCGGGTCGGTGACCCACACGAAGACGTCGACGAGCTCGAGCACCCGCTCGGCCTCGACGCGGTGGGCGAGCTCCCGCGAGTCGAAGTCAGGCAGGTCGAGGAGCGCGAGTCCGTCCAGGGCCCCGGAGGAGGCCGAGCCGGTAGGGCCGTCGTGCCGGGTCGCAGCAGCCTCGACGACGTGGCGCTTGTCGACGGCGAGCCAGTCGAGCAGCTCGCTGGCGTCGGCGTCCCCCCAGATCGCAGCGGTCGGCAAGGAGGTCGTGGGGCGCCGTGCTCCGATCGTGGCGACGTCGGCCCCTACGAGGGCGTTGAAGAGTGACCTTGCCGCTGCCCGTCGCGCCGGCCAGCGCGACGACCGTGTGGTCACTGGAGATGCCCCCGCGCTCGACCGCCTTGTCGACGACGCAGCGGCCCGGTCGACCGCCTCCGGCCTCCGCCTGGGCCGCCCGGTGCAGGCAGGGCCATGGACAAGGCGCTCGTGCGCTCGCCGACCTCGGCCGCCGACACCGGCTTGACCTTCGCGCGGCCCAGCTTCAGGGACTATCGGGCGGCCCGCAATGCCGCAGCGGCCTGCTCGAGCTGCTGCGTCTTCTCGGCATCGACGTGCACCGTCGTCACTGCTCCTTCGTAGCGCTCGCACTCGGTGGCATAGAGCTCCTCGACGCGGGCCAGCAGGCGCTCCCGCGCCTGACGGGCCAGCTCGCGCACCGCCTGGTCGCCGAAGACGGCCTCGAGAAGCTTCTGTCCGACGACAGCCGTCCCGCCCGCGATGCCGATCTCGGCCCCGGTGACCCCGGCCGTGCTCGCGAAGGTGACGAGCATGAGCACCACACCCAGGCCGTTGACGCCATACGCCATGATGCGGGCCGTCGTGCGACGGTCCTTGCCCTCGGCCCGAACCATCTCGAGGATGTCGCCTTGCCAGTCGCGCACGAGGCGCTCGGCGCGAGCGGTCGCCGTGTCGCTCGAACGGGCGAGCCGGGGGTCCGCGGTGAGCAGCTGGTCGCCGCCGGGCAGGACCCGCCACGCGCGGGCCGTCGTGGACGCTGCGAGCTCGGCGCGGTTGGAGACGAGTGCCTCGACGCCGGACTGCAGCGCCTCCCCGAGATCGTCTGCACGCGCGGGCTCACCTTTGAGGAAGGAGGTGAAGCGGTCCCGCATCCGCGACACCGTCGACTCGACCTGGCGGCCGAACTCCCCGGTGCCGACGAACTCCTGCCAGCGCGCGAGCACCTCGCCGCGCAGCAGGCTGCCGTCCTCCATGCCGTCGTGCACCTGGGTGACGGCGTCGGCGTATGCCGTCCGAGCCGCTTCGCGGAGCGCCTCGCCTGCCGCTGCCTGCTCGGCGCCCGCAGCCAGCAGGGCCTGGGCGCGCACGTCGAGCGAGGTCAGCGCCCCCTCGAGCGTCTGGCGCACGACGACGGCGCGGGCCTGCGCGTCGCCGGCCAAGGCCGCGAGCCACCCGCGCAGTCGCTCGACCTGGTCGGGTGGCAACAGCCCGTCGACGAGCTCCGACTCGAGGACGGTGAAGATGGGGGCGCGCTCGAGTCCCTGCTCGCGCAGCATGGCGGCAAGGTGGGTGCGGATCTCGTCGACGGCGGGGGGCGGCACCCGATGAGCACGACGGCGACGGCGGGATCCGCTCGCTGGCCTCGCGCAACAGGTGCCACGGCACAGCGTCGGCGTAGCGGGCCGCTGTCGTGACGAAGATCCAGAGATCGGCCGCGGCGAGCAGCTGGCCGGCGAGCTCGCGGTTGGCCTCGACGACGCTGTCGATGTCGGGGGCGTCGAGCAGTGCGAGCCCGGCCGCCGCGGACTCGCTCGACACGAGTCGCACGGCCCCGGGTCCGTCCGACGACGAGTGCCGACCCGTGATCCGGGCGACCGAGGTGCGCGACGCCGTGCAGCGTACGCCGTCGTCGACGCGGAAGGTCGTCGTCACGACCGATGCGGATACGCCGATCGCCCGGCTGGCCGACGACGTCCTGGTGCTCGACTACGCCGACGAGGTCTCGGTCGTCCAGACCAGGTTCGCCACCACGGTTCTCACGGTGTTCAGGGCGCTGGTCGGGCACGATCTCGGGCCGGTGATCGAGCAGGCGGCGCAGGCCGTCGAGGCGGAGCTCGACGAGCAGCTCATCGATCGGTCACATCTGGTTTTCCTGGGCCGCGGCTGGAGCTGCGGGGTTGCCGCCGAGGCGGCTTTGAAGGTGCGGGAGGCGGCCTCGGCGTGGAGCGAGTCGTACGCGGCGCTCGAGTACCGCCACGGCCCGCTGTCGGCGGCCTCGCCCGACTCGCTGGTCTGGCTGTTCGGTGTACGCGATGACGCGCTGGTGGCGGACATCGCCGTCTCGGGGGCCACGGTGGTTGTCGGGCGCCTCGACCCCCAGGCCGAGCTCGTCGTCGCGCAGCGGGTCGCCGTGGCCACCGCTCGCCGGCGCGGGCTCGATCCCGACCATCCGCGCAACCTGACTCGGTCCGTCGTCCTCACGTGACCGGCGGACCCGACCTGACCGCCGTTCGCAGATGACGACCGCCGGCGGGCCCATCGTCTGCGCCACCGTGAACCTTGCTCTGGATATCACCTACGTGAGTGACCGCTTCGACGCAGATGACGTCAACCGTGTCGAGGTGGTGCATGCCCAGGCCGGCGGGAAGGGCGTGAACGTCGCCCGGCTGCTTCATCACCTCGGCTGGCCCGTCGTGGTGACCGGTTTCGTGGGCGGCAACGTGGGCCGGGAGATCGTGGAGGACCTCGACCGCTGCGGGCTTCCACATCAGCTCGCCGACTGCTCGGCCGCCAGCCGGAGAACGGTGACGGCCTTCGGCGCCCGGTCGGCGACCGCGACCGCCTACAACGAGCCGGGTCCGCCGATCAGCGAGAACGAGTGGACCCGCCTCGTCGCGGGGTTGGACGGCTGCCTCGCCGGCGCGTCGGCCGTGGTCCTCGCGGGCAGCCTCCCCGCCTCGGCACCGCCGCAGGGGTACCGCCAGCTGGCCGGACGGGTGGCGGCGGCTGATGTCCCACTGTTCGTGGACGTGCCCGGCGACGTGCTGGCGGAGGTGGTCGACTCCGGGAAACCGGTGCTGGCCAAGCCGAACGAGCGCGAGTGCGCGCAGGCTCTCGGAACGGGAACTCCGTTGTCGCCGTCACAGGCGGCCGAGGCCGGCACCAAACTGCGAGCCGACGGCGCAACGGCCGTCGTGGTCTCTCTCGGCGATCGCGGCATCGTCGCGATCACCGCCGAGGGGCGGATGTGGGCGAGACCTCCGGCTGTCAAGGGCAATCCGGTCGGTGCCGGCGATGCCGCACTCGCGGCTCTGGTGCACGGTCACCTGACCGGACAGCCGTGGCCCGAGCGGCTCAGGGCGACGGCGGCGATGTCGGCCGCGGCCGTACGGCAGGACGTCGCGGGTGTGGTCGACCCACTGGACGTTGCTGAGCTCGCGGCGCAGGTTGAGGTCACCCGGCTGTGAGACGGCCCGCTCGCTGTCATCCCCGACAGGCGGCCGCGGCCTTGTGGGCCGACATGAGAGCCTCGTCGGACGAGAGTCGGCGGCCGGCCTCTATCGCCGTCTCCCAGGCATCCGGACCCAGTTGGCTTCTGAACCCTGCTACCTCTGCCTCGAGAAGCTGGTCCTCGGGCGCGTCCACAGCCAAGCCCAGCTGCTCCCTCAGGGCCTCCACCGCACCTCGGGCCGTCGTGGCCTCCTGGAGCGCGCCCAAGCGGGACAGAAGGAGGACGTAACTCTCGAGCACCTGCAGCTTCACCGTCGGCTGCTTGAGCCGAAAGAGCGTCGGGACAAGAGCATCGAGCGCGTTCCGCGCCTCTTCGACCCGTCCCGTCTCGAGCATCAGGTAGGCAAGGACATCCTGCATCTGTGCGACGAAGATGTCATCACCGAGCCGGGCCCGTATATCCCGCGCGCGTACCACCAACGCCATCGCGCTTTCATGGTCCCCTGAAGCGTGGGCGACCTCACCCAGGCGGTAAAGCGCCCGCGAGCGCAGCGCCTCCCCGCCGGTGGCCGGCAGTAGTGCGATGGCCTCTTCCAGCCTGGCGCGCAGTGTGTCCAGCTGCACTGCTCGGCCATGCGCCCACGACGACGCGATGAGCACGTCCGCCACCGACCGCGTGTCCCCCAGGCGCCGGAAGATCGCCAAGGCGCGGACCAGCAGCCGATCAGCCTCCTCACGGTCTGCGGCCGACCCCGTGGACAACAGGTGCCCCATCCCCTGAAGCACCCCGGCCAGCTCCGCTTCTTCCTCCTTGTCGGCCGCATCGAGAGCCCGCCGCAGCCACATCAGAGCCTCAGTGGTACTGCCGCTCCGGTCCCAGAACCACCACACGGTCGCCGCCAGGCGCATGCCGAGCCGCACCCGGTCCGACGTCGAGGCTGGTCCGGCTTCACCCGGCAGTGCCCAGCCCAGTGCCTCTCGCAGGTTGTCGTGCTCCATCTCGACCCTGTCCTGGACCGCCAGCTGCTCCTGTGTATAAAGCCCCGGAACCAGCCCTTTCGCACGCTGCAGGTAGTGCTCGGCGTGCCGGCGCTGGGCGTCGGCCATCTCACCGGAGTCCGACAGCAGCTGGCGGGCGTAATCTGTGACGGTCTGCAGAAGCTGCACACGCGGCTCGCCGTCCGGACCCTCGTGCACTGTCGCGAGCGAGACGTCGACCAGCTCGGCTACGCAGTCCAGTGAGTCTGCCGCCAGGCCGAGGTCCTCGGTGACGGCGGTGACGGCCTCCAGGTCGGCTCCACCGGCGAAGACGCCCAGTCGCCGGAAGACCGCCTGCAGCTCGGGCGTCAGGAGGTCATAGCTCCAGGCGATGGCCGCTTGCAGTGTGCGCTGGCGACCCGGCCGGTCGACGTCAGCCGCGCGCAGCCCCGTTGTTGTGTCCAACCGGGCCAGCAGCGCCGCCGGCGAGAGCAGCTTGCTCCGCGCTGCCGCGAGCTCGATGGCGAGCGGAAGGCCGTCGAGCCGCCTGCAGATCGCCGCCACGACGGCGGAGTTGTCCGGGGTCAGCGCGAAGCTCGGCCGCACCATCGCAGCGCGCTCGACGAAGAGGCGCACCGCCCCGGATCGCTCGGCCTCGGATACATCCACCGAGTCCGGCAGCTCCAGCGGCGGGACCGGGTGCTCGTGCTCGCCCTGCAGATGCAATGGTCGGCGCGAGGTGGCGATGACGACCACCTCGGGCGCGGCCGCCAGCAGCGCGGCGACGATCGTGGACGCCGCAGGAAGCTGTTCGAGATTGTCCAGCACCAGCAGCATCCTGCGGCGGTGCAGGAAGTCGAGGAACCTGCTTCGCTCACGGGCCTCGGTACCGACGCTGACGACCTCGGCGATCGTGCTCCACGCAGCCTGCGCGCTGGTGGCCGCGGCGAGTGGTACGAAGAACACGCCGTCGCGAAACCCGTGGAGCTCTCCGGCTGCGAGCGCAGTCGCCAGTCGGGTTTTGCCGGAACCGCCGGCACCGGTCAGCGTCACCAGGCGGGTCTGCGGCAGCGACAGCAGCGCTCCGAGTTCCCGCAGCTCGCCTTCGCGGCCGATCAATGACGTAGGAGGCGTGGGCAGGCTGCTCGTCGTTCCCAGGCTTCGCAAGGGTGGGAAGTCCGATCGGAGCCCGCCGCCGGACAGCTGAAAAAGCCGCTCCGGCTCGCCAATGTCCTTCAACCGGTGCCAGCCCAGGTCCTCGAACGAAACATCGTCGGGCAGCCCGCCAGCCACCAGAGCTCGAGTCGCATCGGAGATCACGACCTGCCCCCCGTGCGCGGTCGCGGCGATTCGGGCGGCACGGTGGACGTCGATGCCCACATAGCCGCCGTCATGCACGGTCGGCTCGCCGGTATGCACGCCCATCCGCGCCGCGACTCGCTCACGGGCCGGCCATCGATGTGCGGCCATCGCGCGCTGTGCCTGCACGGTGGCGCTCACCGCGTCCCGGGCCACTGGGAAGACGACGAAGAAGCTGTCCCCCTCGGTCCCCATCTCCACACCGTTCCAGCGTGACCAGGCCGCTCGAAGAATGTCGCGCTGGTCCACTAGCGCGACTGCGTACGCCTCGCCCAGCCTCGACAGCAGTGCGGTCGAACCCTCGATGTCGGAGAAGACCATCGTCACGGTCCCGGCCGGCAGACCTGACATGCAGGCTGTTATAGACCCGCGACAGACCGCCGCGCCAGGTGGCGGTCTGTCGCGGGCTGGGGTTGCTCGATGACGGTTCCCTGGTGGTAGACGATCTTCCAGGCGTCGCGGAGGTTCTGCCAGATCGTCACTCGCCGGGTCAGCCGTCCGTCCTGGTCGAGCGCGTAGGTCAGGAGGTAGGTGTCCGGCGCCAGTTCGCGGCAGCGGAAATCGCTGGTCTCCCACGGGTCCTCGGCCGGGTGCGCGTACCGCTCCGCCAGGATCGTCCAGACATCCTCGCGGCCGTAGATCCTGCCGGACGCGCCGACCTCCCAGAAGTCGGGCGCGGTCTGGTGCTCGAAGTCGGCCCTGGCGGTGCCGAGCTCGAGGCGGTGGAAGATCGGTTCGCGACGGATCAGCTCCTCGAGGACGGCCGCCCGCTGAGGACCGCTCGCTGGTTCGGGTTCCATGAGGCGCGCGGCTACTTCCGGCCCACGTCGGTCTCGTTCGTGGCGAGCCAGGCCGCCCCGACGATCCCGGCGGAGTTGCCCAGCTGCGCGGGCACGATCGGGGCCCGCAGGTGCAGCAGCGGCAGGTAGTGCTCGGCGTGCTTGGACACGCCGCCTCCCACGACGATGAGGTCGGGGGACAAGAGGTTCTCGACGTATGCGAAGTAGTGCTGCAGACGTTGGGCCCATTCGTCCCAGGAGAGGTCCTCGGTGTCGCGTGCGTTGGACGAGGCCCGCTTCTCCGCGTCGACACCGTCGATCTCCAGATGCCCGAGCTCGCTGTTGGGGATCAGCCTCCCGTGGTTGAGCAGCGCCGAACCGATGCCGGTGCCGAGGGTGGCGAGCAGCACCAACCCGTCGACGTTGCGGGCAGCGCCGTACCGGAGCTCCGCGACCCCGGCGGCGTCCGCGTCGTTCACCACCGCCACCGGCCGATTCAGCCGCGAGCTGAGCAGTGCCGCAGCGTCGGTGCCGATCCAGGTCTTGTCGATGTTCGCGGCGGTCCGGACGAGCCCGCGCGTGACGACGGCCGGAACGGTCACGCCGATCGGAGAGTCTCCGGTGTGCTGCTCGAAATGATCGGCGATGCGGGCGACGACGTCGGCCACCGCGTCGGGCGTGGACTCCTCCGGCGTGGCGATCCGCAGCCGGTCCTGGGCGAACGCGCCGGCGTCGAGGTCCACCGGGGCGCCCTTGATGCCGCTGCCGCCGATGTCGATCCCGAGCGGGTGATGGTGCTTGGCCATGGTCGTCCTGTCGATGAGGTGGTCGTGAGTGCGGTCACAGTCCGAACGCTTGTCTCATGTCCGGTGCTCTCGCTGCCTTGCGCAACGGCTTGGCGCCGACCACCTGGGCGAGGTAGCGGCACAGCGAGTAGTGGGTGAGCGGCTCGTGCACCACTCGGTGTGACAGCCCGCGATGCAGTACCGCCGTCAGCACCTTGTTGTGCTGCTTCCCGTGGCCCTCGTCGGCGGTGACGACGACCACCAGCCGCCCGGAGGAGAAGGCGCGGGACCTCAGGATGCGCGGTAGTCGGTTCTCGAGCCAGCGATCGGCACGGCGCAACGTGCCGTTGTGTGCGTCGTTGTCGAGGTTGGGGACCACCATCCCGACGTTGGGCAGCCTGCCGTTCGCGACGTCACGCATGAGAGTGCCCCCACGCTGTCCGCCGGCCGCGACGTCGTGCCTACGGCAGTTCGCCTTTGCACGCGAAGACGCGAAGTACGGCCAGAAGTTGTGCTTGACCCTGTAACGGTCCCACCGGCCAGTGCTGATGTTCGTTGCCTGGCAGTTGTGGCGCATCGACTCCATGTAAGCCTTGGCCGTTTTGCCCTGGCGCAAGGCCTGATCGAACACGGTGACCGCTTGGCCTACCTTCTTGGCGTTCCTGGCTGGCAGCCCGTTGTCGGTGACCCCGAACGTGGAGCCACCGGCGATGGCGAGGTAGTTGGGCAGCGAAGGGTGGGTCACAGCGCTCCACTCGTTGGCATACGCGTACCTGCTCGCCAGCCCGAACAGGTAGGGCATGCCCCGCCGCATTTGCTGCAGTGAATGGTTCTCTTCGACGATCACGAGCACCTTCGTCGGGCGGTGCACACGCACGTGCCTGTTGGACGGCTCAGTCGTGGACTCTGCCGCTCTCGCGCGTGTGGAGCCCTGGCCGGCCAGCTCATCGGGAAGCGTGCCCAGCAGGGCGAGACTCATGAACGAGGCGGCGAGTCGGATCATGCCGCCGACGCTACAGCGATCAGCCGGCCCGTGTGACGCGGCACAGCTCCGCCCGGTCATGCGCGTCGAGCAGCTGCGCGCCGACACCGTTGCGGATGATCGCCTCGCAGTCCCGGATCGTTGCCGAGAGCAGCTCCAGCAACAGGTCGTCGGGTGCCGGGATGCACGCCTCCGCGATCCCCTGAACCGCGCAGCGCACGGTCACCGGAGCCGCCTGTCGCTGGAAGCCGGCCGCGGACACACCGAGCCCCGTCGCGAACTGTCGCGCCCAGTCCGCGGCCGCAGGTGCCTGGTCGAGCGCCTGGTGGCTCTCTTCCTCGAGCGAGTCCGTGGGCCGTCCGGTGAGGCCGGCCAGCACGCGCTCGGCAGAGAGCAGTGAGACGGCCATCACCCGCTGCCGGTGCTCCGACACCACCGGCAGGGCGGTGCGCGCACACCGAAGTGCGATGCGGACATCGACACGGACGTCGGCACTGGTGAGGCCGATGACCGATGGCAGCAGCGGGGCCAGCCGGTGGCGGTTCGCGTCGGACGTACTGTCGTTGACGAGCCGGGCCAGTCCGGCGAGCAGGGGATGCGTGCAGCTCGGGTGGTCGCTCCAACGCTCGCCGGCAAGGAACGAGACCAGCTCCATGAAGCAGGCGCCCTTACTGGGCCTGCGGTGCTTGCCGCGGGAAAGTATCGGAACGAGCTCCGGAACCTGATGTTGTCTATCCACCGCATACCCCTGAAACTCTCGGACTTCTGACTAGTCTGCGCCCAACCGGCTGCCGGCGACAGACCCTGCGGCCGGATATTTGTTCGTCTGGGCCCCGTTGCCGGGCGGATGAGACCGGCGGCGGCCGCGACGTCGCAGGTCAATCCGGAACCGATCCGGACAGACCGGCCCGAGTCGGTTCCGGGGTGATGTCAGTCGGCGCGCGCGCTCGCTGACGGAACCGGCTCCTCCTGCCCGGGTCGCCGCCGCGCCGAGACGACCAGCTCGACGACTCCGAGCACGAGCGCGAGGACGACGAACGCCACGGTGGTATGCATGCTCGTGCTCAGCGCCGCTGCGAAGTCTCCATGCTCGCTGCGGAGCGCGGAGAAGAACTGGGCGAGCACCAGGGCGACGCCGATGGCGGACCCGACCCGCTGGGCGGTCTGCAGCATGCCGCCGGCGCTGCCCGCGTGCCGCGGGTCGACCTCGGCGAGGGTGAGGGTCACGTTCGGGGAGATCACGAGCCCGCCGCCGATCCCGGCGATCAGCAGCGGCGCGGCCAGCTTGATGCCGACGTCACCGTGCAGGTGGGCGACGAGCAGATCGATCGTCAGCAGCGCACCGGCAACCAGAGCCAACCCGACCACGACCAGCGGACGACCGAACCGGCCGACCAGCCGACCGCCGATGGTGGAGGCCACCGCGGAACCGATCGCGAACGGCATCTGGGTCAGACCGGCCTGCAGGGCGTCGTACCCCAGCCCGTTCTGCAGATACAGCGTGAGCACCAGGAAGATCGACGTGAACCCGGCGAAGTACAGGGTGCCGACCGACAGCCCGAGCATGTACGAGCGAACCCGGAGGAGGGACAGATCGACCAGTGTCGACTTCCCGCGCGCTGCGAACGAGCGTTCCCACAGTCCGAACAGCACGAGCAGGGCCGCGGAGACGCCGAGGATCCACCACGGTCGATCGGACAGCGCGCGGTCCTCGCCCTCCACCAACGGCCAGAGGATCAGGAACGTCGCCGCGGCGAAAAGCAGCACGCCCACCGGGTCCAGCGACTCCTTGCGCCGCTCCACGTCCGGTGGCAGCAGTCGGGGGACGAGCAGCAGGGCGACGATGCCGACCGGCACGTTGACGTAGAAGACCAGGCGCCAGCCGTGCTCCACCCCACCGGCGTTGACCAGCACCCCACCGAGCAGTGGCCCGATCGCGGTGGAGATGCCGATGGTCGCGCCGAACAGGCCGAACGCCTTGCCCCGCTCCTGCCCGGAGAACATCGTCTGGATGAAACCGGAGACCTGTGGCGCGACCATGCCGGCCGCGATGCCCTGGACGATGCGGGCCAGCGACAACCAGCCGGACGTGGGTGCGGCGCCGGCCAGCCCACTCGCCAGCGTGAACAGGCCCAGGCCGATGGCGAACACCGTCCGCCGGCTACGTGCGTCGCCGAGTCTTCCGGCCGGGACCAGCACGACTCCGAACGCGAGTGCGTAGCCCGCCACGATCCACTGCAGGTCGCTCGCCGAGGCGTCGAGACCCTGCCGGATCGAGGGCAGCGCGACGTTGACGATGCTCACGTCGAGCAGCGTCATGAAGCCGGCGACGAGGCAGAGCGAGAGTGCCTTCCAGCGACCCGGCGACGGGGTGTGGCTGGGCGCGTAGGTCACCGGTCCACGCTACCTACGTGGGGCCGGGGCGCTCGGGGCGGGCCGGGGAGCTCGACCGTCGACACGACCCGCACCACGGAGGGCGTGGCGGGCGTCGACCCGAAGCCGAACCGGACCGGCGGTGCCACCGGCGCCAGCGCGCCGAGGCTCTCCCCCTTCCAGTACGCGCGGGCGTCGTCAATCCGGTGGCTGTCGAGTGCGCCGTACCACTCGCGTCGCCCCTGGCCCGCGCTGCCGCGGGTCCGCACCCCGCTCATCGTCCGCTGGGCCAACGGGTCGACCGCCCACGCCCACGCCGGCGCCCGGGCCAGCGCCGACGGGACCGCCCTGAGCAGCCAGCCGAGCGGCGTACGTGCGCCGACGGTGACTGTGAGCTCCAGGTCGTCGGCGCTGACCTGCCATCCGGCCGGGATGGTCCGGAGCTCGATCTGCCCGACCCGCACCTCGTCGAAGGCGTACGTCGCGGAGACGAAGTCGGCGATCGGTCTCGCCGGCGCCAGCAGCACGCGGTGCCCCTCGGTCCTCTCGACCATGACGTCGGCGAACGGCCCGAACGGCGACCGCAGCCAGCGTCCGACGACGATCCGGGTTCCCTGCGTCGTGCCGACGCCGGCGATCTCCCCGTCGAAGCGCACCCGCATCCGGGGCGGTCAGTCCTCGTTGTCGAGGTCGGCGAGTGCGGTCTCGATCCCACGATGGATCGTCGGATAGACGTAGATCATCTGCCGCAGCAGCTTGGTAGGCACCTGGGCATGCACGGCCACCGTGAGCGCGCCGAGGATCTCACCGCCCGCGGGTGCCACGACGGTCGCACCGACCAGCACGCGCCGGTCGACGTCCTCGACTACCTTGATCAGCCCGTCGTTGCCGGCCTTGTGGATCCATCCGCGCGTCGTCGACGGGACATCCGTCATCCCGGTGCGGACCTGAATGCCCTTCTGGCGCGCGCCCTGCTCGGTCAGTCCCACCTGGCCGACCTCCGGATCGGTGAACGTGACCGACGGGACGGCATGGTAGGCAGCGGTCTCGTCGCCGGTGCCGAGGATGTCGCTGGCGGCGATGCGGGAGTGGTACATCGACAGGTGGGTGAACGCCCCACGCCCGGCGACGTCCCCGATCACCCACACGCCGTCGGCCGCGCGCATCCGGTTGTCGGTCGGGATCGACCTGGCCGTGTCGTCCAGCCCGACGGTGGCGATGCCCAGGCCGGGCAGGTCGGTGTATCGCCCCGCCGACACCAGCAGCCGGTCGCCGGTGACGGCCTCCCCGTCGTCGATGGTGACCGTGAAGTGGTCCCCGTCGTGGGTGACGCTCGACGCGTGCACGCCCGTGCGTACGGTCAGGCCCTCCCGGGTCAGCACATCGGTGAGCAGCTTGGCCGCCTCGGGCTCGCTGGGGCCGAGGATCGCCGACCCCGCCTCGAGCACAGTGACGTCGGTGTCGAACCGGGCGAAGGCCTGGGCGAACTCCAGTCCGATCGGTCCACCGCCGAGGACGATCAGCGACTCCGGCGCCTGTTCGGCTCTGACCGCGTCCCGGTTGGTCCAGTAGGGGGTGTCAGCCAGACCCGCGATCGGCGGTACGGCCGGCTCCGTACCCGGGTTGAGCACGATCCCCCTGCGGACGACGAGACCCTGCTCCCCCGTCTTGGTGGCGACGGTGACCTCGCCGGGAGCGCTGATGCGGCCCTGACCCCGAAGGAAGTGTCCGCCGGCGGCCTCGAATCGCTCGACGGCGGCGGAGTCGTCCCAGTCGTCCGTGGCCTCCTTCCGGATCCTGGTGGCAACCGGGGACCAGTCCGCGCGCACCTCGCTGCTGCCGGCCAGGTCTGGCACCCGCCGCCCCTCGGCGAGAACTTCCGCCGCCCGCACGATCATCTTGGTCGGTATGCACCCGAAATACGGGCACTCGCCGCCCACCAGTCTCCGGTCAACGCCGACCACGTCCAGGCCGGCCTTGGCCAGCTGGGTGGCGAGCGCCTCGCCCCCCGGTCCCAGTCCGATCACGACGGCGTCGACCTCTCGCGGCTCCATGACTCCACCTTTGCATTCGGCTGCATTCGGCTGCATTCGACCTGCATTCGGCTGCAGTCAACTGCATTTGATCTGGGCTAGCGGAAACGACGTGGCGGGTGTTCAGAGCACGAGGACGACGTTCAGGTTCCGCGGCCCGTGCACGCCCTCGACCCGCTGGAGTTCGATGTCACTGGTGGCCGAGGGCCCGCTGATCAGGGTGAGCGGCCTCGTCGGTTCGAGTCGGGCCAGCATCTCCGGCACCGTCTGCACGACTTGGCCCGCACGCAGCACGCAGACATGGATGTCGGGGATCAACGTGATGGCTCGCCGCCCCTGGTCCGGTGACCCGTCGAGCACGATCGTCCCGGTGTCGGCGGCAGCGACAGCCGCGGCCGTCACGACGGCCTCGAACCCGTCCAGGTCGTGATTGCTGAGCGAGCCGTCGTCGGCCACGGCCGCCGGAACCCACTGCGGCGGCAGCCCCGGCGGCACGACCACGGCCGTCGCGGCGCCGAGCGCGCCGGCGATCGCCGTCGGGAGCCCCGACTCGTCGGTGCGCAGCACCGTCGCCTTGTAGTCGAGCAACCGGTCCTCGAGCAGGCTGATCAGCTCGTCGGCGCCGGGTGGGTGGTCGCCGGCTGTGCGGTAACGCCGGTCGATGGTGTCAGTGCCGGGGGTCTGGTGGGCGGCCCTGTTGGCGGCCCGGATCCGCGCCAGGATCTCCTCGCGTGCCTCATTCATGACGCGCCCCGGGTGCGCGACCACCACTCGCGGAACGTCTCGGCCGGAGGCAGGGGGATGTCGCGGCTGGTCGTCCATGCCGACAGGGGCGGTGGCAGCCGGCTGATCGTGCCCCGGCGACGCCCCAGGACGCGCCCGAGCCGGCTCGTTCGCTCGGCCCGGCCGAAGCGGCCTGCGTCGGCCATCGTCCAGGCCGCCGCCGCCATCGCGATGGCCTCGGCGGTCGGAACGCGCCGGGCCTGCGCCCGGGCCGCGACGTGCTCTGCCCGTAAATGGACCAGCATCGAGGGGATGTCGATGCGGACCGGGCAGGCGTCGAAGCAGGCGCCGCACAGGCTCGAGGCGTACGGCAGCGAGGAGTTTTCCTCGACGCCGGTCAGCTGCGGCGACAGCACGGCTCCGATCGGGCCCGGATAGACCGAGCCGTAGGCGTGCCCGCCGGTGCGCTCGTACACCGGGCACACATTGAGGCATGCGCTGCACCGGATGCAGTTCAGCGCGTCGCGGCCGCGCTCGTCGGACAGCACCGCTGTCCGCCCGTTGTCGAGGAGCACGAGATGGAAGTCCTGCGGCCCGTCGCCCGGCGTCACCCCGGTCCACGCGGAGGTGTAGGGGTTCATCCGCTCGCCGGTCGAGGACCGAGGCAGCAGCTGCATGAAGACCTCGAGGTCGGCGAACCTGGGTACGAGCTTCTCGATACCCATCACCGTGATCAGTGTCTCCGGCAGGGTGAGGCACATCCGGCCGTTGCCCTCCGACTCCAGCACCACGCAGGTGCCGGTCTCGGCGACCGCGAAGTTGGCGCCGGAGACGGCGACCTTGGTGGCGAGGAACTTCGCCCGCAGGTGGCGGCGGGCCGCCTCGGCCAGAACGGCGGGTTCGTCGGTCAGACCGGGGTCGACACCCTCCATCTCCGCGAGGAAGATGTCGCGGATCTCGGAGCGGTTGCGGTGGATCGCGGGGACCAGGATGTGCGACGACGTGTCGTGGCCGAGCTGCACGATCAGCTCGGCCAGGTCGGTCTCGTAGGCGGCGATCCCGGCCTGTTCGAGGGCTTCGTTGAGCCCGATCTCCTGGGTGGCCATCGACTTGACCTTGACGACCTCGGTCTCCCCGGTCGCCTTGACGAGCTCGGTGACGGTCCGGTTGGCCTCTGCCGCGTCCCGCGCCCAGTGCACGGTGCCGCCGCGCGCGGTCACGGCAGCCTCCAGCTCGACCAGGTGCTGGTCCAGGCGCGCCATCGTCGACCGCTTGATCGCCTCACCGGCCAACCGCAGCTGCTCCCAGTCCGGCAGCTCGCCGACGACCGAGGCGCGCTTGGTGCGGATGGTTCGGGTCGCGTTCGCGAGGTTGTGCCGCAGCTGGGTGTTCTTCAGGGACTTTCGCGCCGCCTCCGGGAACGGCTCGGGGGCGTGCAGGGCGCCGACCCCGCGGGCGGCGTGCACGGGCATGCCAAGGAAGGTCTCGCCCATCAGGTCGCCGGTTCGGTGCTGGCCAGGATCTCCGCCAGGTGCAGGGACCCGATGTCGGTGCCCAGCCGGGAGAAACCGCCGGCGATGTGCATCAGGCACGACGAGTCCCCCGCGGTCAGGACATCGGCACCCGTCTCCACGACGTGCTGCATCTTGTCCGCCAGCATCGCGGTCGAGGTGTCGGCGTTCTTGAGCGCGAACGTGCCGCCGAAGCCGCAGCACTGGTCGGCGTCGGGGAGCTCGACGAGGTCGATGCCAGCGACGTTGCGCAGCAGCCGCAGGGGTTTGTCGCCGACGCGGAGCATGCGCAGCGAGTGGCAGGTCGGATGGTAGGTGACCCGGTGGGGGAAGTACGCGCCGACGTCGTCGGTGCCGAGCACGTCGACGAGCAGCTCCGACAGCTCATACGTCTTGGCCGCCGAGGCCGTGGCCGCTGCCGCGAGGCCGGCGTCGCCGTACCGCTGCGCGACCATCGTGTGCTGGTGGCGTACCGAACCGACGCAGGATCCTGAGGGTGCCACCACGACGTCGCAGTCGGCGAACACCTCGACGTGGTGGCGTACCAGCGGCAGCGCCTGCCGCTCGTACCCGGTGTTGATGTGCATCTGGCCGCAGCAGGTCTGCTCGCTCGGGAAGACGACCTCGTGGCCGAGCCGCTCGAGTACGCGCACGCAGGCCTGGCCGACCGAGGGGAACATCGCGTCGCCGAGACAGGTGATGAACAGCCCGATCCTCATGGCAGTCGTCCGCTGGTCATCGGCGGCTCGTCATCGGGCGCCGCCGGTGCGCGCGCGACCCTCGTACCAGCCCGTCGGCGAGTGCTCGATCGGAGGGATGTCACGCTCCTGCCTGACCGGCGCGCTCCAGGCGACGGCGTTGGCAAGCACCCGGCGCATGTGCGGATGGTGGTAGACCGGGTAGTCCTGGTCGCCGGGGCTGATGTAGGCGACCTTCCCGAACCCGCGGCGGAACGTGCAGCCGCTGCGGAACACCTCGCCACCGGTGAACGAGCTGACGAACACGAGCTCGTCCGGGGCCGGGATATCGAAGAACTCCCCGTACATCTCCTGCTGCTCGATGACGATCGGACTCGGCACCCCGGCGGCGATGGGATGTGTCGGGTCGACCGTCCACACCAGCTCCCGGTCCTGTCCGTTGCGCCAGAGCAGCCCGCAGCTCGTACCCATCAACCGGCGGAAGATCTTCGAGTAGTGGGCCGAATGAAGCACGACGAGTCCCATGCCGCCCAGGACATGCTGCTGGACCCGGTTGACCACGTCGTCACGAACCTCGTCGTGGGCGATGTGTCCCCACCAGACGAGGACGTCGGTGTCGGCGACGACCTGTTGGGTGAGCCCGTGCTCGGGTTCGTCGAGCGTCGCGGTGGTGACCAGTGCTCCGGATCCGAGGTTGGCACGGATGCCCGCGGCGACCGCACCGTGAATGCCGTCGGGGTACAGCTGCGCGACGTGCGCGTCCCTGGTCTCGTGTCGGCACTCGTTCCACACGGTGACCCGGATCGGCGCTGCCGGGACGGCGTGCTCGGTCACCGCGCGACCGTAGCACCGCCCGCCACATGGACCTCACCCGCGATCCGACACCTTTCGCGCGCGATCCGAGACGCGGGGCGGCGTTTGGGTCCGGGCGGATGCAACCGTTCACCACAAGGGCACGGTCGCATGAGGTCCTGCTCGAGCCCAGGTGTCGGATCGTGCGTCAGCAAGTGATGCTCCTGTTGGTGGTCAAGCGGCGGTGAGCCGTTCGCGGTAGGGGTTGGCGAGTCGTTGCGGCGGATGACTGGTTCGAGTCCGGAGGTTATTTCGCAGGTATCGGGCACCGGCCCGGGCCGGTGCCGGAAATTGCGCAGTTGTTGGTCACGGTTGAGCCGCCGGCCGGTGACCAACAAATGCGCAAACGTCGCTGCGGTGATCCTGACGCACCCACGGGAGGCCCGCCCGTATCCGCCGCGGCCAGAAATTGTGCACTTGGTGAGGGCAAACGGGTGCGGCAACTCTCATCGCCTGCACAAAATCTGAGCAGTCCAAGCACCGCAGTGGTCGGCCTCGGACTCGAGCAATCGCGGCCGCGAGCCCGTGCCGGACCCGTGCCCATCGGCGTGCCACGTTTTCGGATCGGCGCGTCAACAAGTGTCGGATGAGCGGAAATAACTGTCGGATGACGTGAGATAAGTGTCGGATCGCGGTTCAGAGGAGCTCGGGTCGCTCCCACTTCTCGCCGAGAACGTGCTGGGCGAGGAAGGCGAAGACGGTCTCGTACCAGATCTTCGCGTTCCCGGGCGTCAGCACCCAATGGTTCTCGGTGGGGAAGTACAGGAACTTCGCGTCGACGCCGTGGCGCACCAGGTCGTAGTAGAGCCGTAGTCCCTCCCCGATGGGGACCCGATAGTCCTTGTCGCCATGGATGACCAGCATCGGGGTGGTGATGTCGTCGACGTGCAGGTGCGGTGAGTTCTCGAGCACGAACCGTGGCTCCTCCACCGGGTCGCCACCCATCTGACCCCAGTAGTACGCGTTGTCGGTCGCGCCACTGAAGGCGTCGAGCTGCCAGAGCGACGCGTGGGTCACGATCGCCTTGAACCGGCTCGTGTGTCCAGCGATCCAGTTCGCCATGTATCCGCCGAAGCTTCCGCCCATCGCCGCTGTGCGGGTCTCGTCAACGTCGTCGCGTGCGATCGTCGCGTCGGTGATCGACATCAGGTCTGAGTACGGTGCTCCGCCCCAGCCGAACCAGCCGCGTTCGATCATCTTCGGCCCGTATCCGGTCGACAGCGCGGGATCCGGCAGCAGCACCGCGTAGCCGCGTGCTGCCGCGGTCCACGGGTTCCACCGCCAGGTCCAGGCGTTCCAAGAGCCCATCGGCCCGCCGTGTATCCAGAGCAGCAGTGGTGCCGGCTCGGCCGACGACGCCGAATGCGGCAGCACCAGCCAGGCGCGCACCATGCTGCCGTCCTCGACAGTGCACGTGATCTCCGAGAGCGCCCCCGGCAGCTCACCGATCGCGCCGGGCGACCGGAGCGGGGCCGGGCTCTGCTCGACGGCATCCAGGTCGAGCCTGACCGGCAGGGCCGGCTGGTCGACAGACGACCGCAACGCGCACAGCACGCTCGCGTCGTCGCTCACCACGAGATGGCTGTAGGCACCATCCGCAGTCAACCGGGTGACGGCGCCGGAGGCGACGTCGAGCCGCCACACCGGTGCATGCCCGAAGAAGTCGGAGGTGAACCACACGGCCGAGCCGTCGGGGCGCCAAACGCAGCCCGACGGCGAGTTGTCGAACCCCGGCAGCAGGTCGGTCATGTCACCGTCCGGCGAGATCGCCACCAGCGTCGCGCTGTCGGGAACCTCGACGGTACGGATGACGGCGCGCTCGCAGAGCAGCGTCCCGTCGTCGAAGAACCCGATCGCCTCGAACTCGAAGCCCTCCGCGGCCACCGTCCGCACGATCTCGCCGCTGCGGGCGTCGACGACCCGGACGGTCCCGACGGGCCCCCTCCTGACGTCCGTGGACTCACGCCAGGTGTACGCGACCAGGCGGCCGTCGGGGCTGATCGCGGCGGCACCCACCCGTCCCCGGGCATCGGGCGTGACGTCGACGAGCGAGTCCGCATCGATGGTGCCGTCAGATGCGAGCCCGGGCGCGACCAACAGGTGTGTCACCGCCGGCCCGAGGTCGTGATCCCAGTAACGCACCGGGTAGGACTCGTGCAGGATCGCGGTGACGCCTTGGTCCTGACGAGCCTTCCGCCGGGTCCGGTCGTCCGACCCCGACCCCGCCGCGGTCATCGCGGGCGCGCTGATCAGCAGATGACCGCTGACCCGCGCGACGCTCACCGCCTCGACACCGAAGGCAGCAGCCAGCACCTGCCGCGCCTCGCCGGCCGGCGGTAGCAACCACAGCGCGGGCGGGTCCTGGTCCGCGCCCGCGGAGCTCCCGGCTGCCGTGGATGTCTCGGCTGACTCGGCGTCGGGGTTCGGCCGACCGGAGATGAACAGCAGGGAGCCGTCGGCCAGATACGTCGCCGGCTCCTCCGACTTCCCCGACCGGCTGAGCTGCACCGCGTCGGACCGGCCACTGGGGTCGACGGACCAGATCGAGGACAGCCACTTCGACCTGTCCCGCGACAATGTCGACACTCCGACGGACAGGCGACTGCCGTCCTTGGACAGCGCCAGCCCGGTCAGCCGGGGTACGGCGAGGAACGAGTCGAGATCGTGGAAAGGGGTCGTTGTATCAGGCATGCCTGCCATCCTGCCTGAAGACGTGCGCCGACCGGAGAATGGCGAAATCACATGGATGTAATTCACAAACCAGCACCTCTGTTGTTAGAGGTATTTATGTGAATGTTGTTCCCAATGGGGCTAAAGGTGGCTACCGTCAAGTGGGCAAGCGCACCACAACTCGGGGAAGGCAACGTCGTGTACCAGGCCAGACCGGCTCGCGGCGTCGTCGCCGCCCTCGCGGTCGCCGCGGTGTGCTTCGCCGGCTTGGCGCCCGCCCAGGGCGACCCGCACCACGCCTTTCCCAGCAAGCACGAGATCCGGGCCGCGCGGCAGGCCGCTTTGGACAAGGCTCGCGACGTCGGTGCGATCAAGGCGGACCTCGCGCTGGCCAACCAGCGACTCCAGGACCTCGGGATCAAGGCCGAGCAGGCCACCGAGGCGTACAACGGCGCGATGTGGAAGCTCGAGCAGGCCAAGAAGGCGGTGCAGGCAGCCCGCGCCAAGGCGACGGCCAGTCGGCATCGGCTGCGGACCCAGCGCAACCGGCTCGGGTCGCTGATCGCCGCCGACTACCAGACCGGCGGCAGCATCGCGCAGCTCGGCGTGCTCATGAACGCCAACACCGGCAACGGGACGAAGGCGCTGCTCAACCAGTTCGTAGCGGTGAACGGTGCCACGTCGGCCATGCATGCCGACTTCGACAGCTATAGCGCGTCGAACACTCTGGCCGAGCTCTACCGCGCCCAGGCCCGTCGAGCCCGGATCGAGCAGCACAAGGCCGCGCTGCGCGCCGCCGTGCTGAAGCGGCGGGCACAAGCAGCCGTGCAGGCTCAACAGGCCGCCGTCGCCTCGATCGCGACGAAGCGCGACGAGCTCATCCGTGAGCTGGCCAGGCAGCAGAACCTGTCCGTCAAGCTCGTCGCGCAGCGGCAGCGGGCTCTGGAACGCATCCGCAGGCAGCAGGCGGCTGCCGCCGCACAGGCCGCCGCCGAGGCCGCTGCAGCGGCTGCCGCCGCACAGGCCGCAGCCGCAGCCGCCAGCAACACGCAACCGTCCGGAACGCCCGGCACCACCCCGGTCCCGACGACCAGCGGTGACGCCCAGGTCGCGATCAACTTCGCCTACGCGCAGCTCGGGGAGCCCTATGTCTGGGCGGCTGCCGGTCCGGACTCCTGGGACTGCTCGGGCCTGACCATGGGCGCGTGGGCTGCCGCCGGGGTCTACCTCCCGCATTACTCCGTGGCGCAGTACGCGGCGACGATGCCGATCAGCGCCGGCGAGCTCCGCCCCGGCGACCTCGTCTTCTGGGCCACGGACCCCAGCAACCCCGGCACGATCTTCCACGTCGGGCTCTACATCGGCGGCGGCAACATGATCGCCGCCCCGCACACCGGGTCCACGGTGCGGATCGAGAACATCTGGTACTGGGAGACGCCGAGCTTCTTCGGCCGACCCTGAACCGCACGGCCCTGGCTCGTCGGTCCGGTCAGGACGACTCGGCCTCGCGGGCGGCCTCGAAGTCGCGCAGCCGCTGGTAGGAGGCCTCTATCTCCCGCTCCGCCTCGACCCGCCCCGCCCAGGTGGCACCCTCGACGGACTTGCCCGGCTCGAGGTCCTTGTAGACCGCGAAGAAGTGCTGGATCTCCAGACGGTCGAACTCAGCCATGTGGTGGATGTCGCGCAGGTGCTCCAACCGGGGGTCGGTGGCGGGGACGCACAGGACCTTGTCGTCGGGGCCCTTCTCGTCCGACATGCGGAACATGCCGATCGCACGGCACAGGATCAGGCAGCCCGGAAACGTCGGCTCCTGTAGGAGGACCAATGCGTCGAGAGGATCGTCGTCCTGACCGAGGGTGTTCTCGATGAACCCGTAGTCGGCGGGGTACTGCGTCGACGTGAACAGGGTGCGGTCCAGACGGATGCGGCCGCTGGAGTGGTCGATCTCGTACTTGTTGCGCTGACCCTTGGGGATCTCGATGAAGACGTCGAAGTTCACATGCCCGCCCTTCGCCGAACTGTTGGTGCGGTTAGTGTCCCGTACGAGCATCGAGCACGCCCAGCGACGGGGGAGGCACGCGTTGGCAGGTCGGCGACGTCCCTGGCTCCGGTCCACCGGGAACCGGACCACGGTCGTCGTGGCCTCGGTAGCGCTGGTCGCGTGGGTCTGCGGACTCGGCGCGTGCGGGTTCAGCGGACCGTCGCAGCCGGCACCGGCCGCCGGGCTAGAGCTTGCGCAGGTCACCCGGCCCGGCCCGGTGCTGGCCCCGCTGCAGGCCGGAGGGCAGTCCGACCACGCCGGTCTGGCAGCCCATCTCGCCGGGGTACTCGGGGCGCGGGCGCTCGGTCCCCATGTCGGAGTCGCCGTCGACGACCTCGACAGCGGCAAGGCGCTGTTGCGCCTGCGCGGACGGGACGTCTTCACTCCCGCGTCGACGGTGAAGCTGCTCACCACGACCGCGGCCCTCGAGGTGCTCGGACCCGATCACCGGTTCACCACCAGCACCGTCCTCGCCGGACGGACCGTGTTCCTCGTCGGTGGCGGAGACCCGTTGCTGGCCAGGCGCGCCCCGCCCCCCGAGGAGGCGACCGAGACCTACCCCCTACCAGCGACGGTAGAGAACCTGGCCAGGAAGACGGCACGCAAGCTGCACGAACGCGGGGTCCGCGAGGTCCGCGTCGCCGCGGACGCCGGCATGTTCAGCGGACCCTCGACCAGTCCCTCCTGGGAACCGAGCTACGTGCCGAGCGATGTCGTGAGCCCGATTTCGGCGCTCTGGGTTGACGAGGGCAGGGTGCGGGCAGGGTTCGCCGAACGCTCGACGGACCCGGTTGCCGCCGCGGCCGCCGCATTCGTCGGTGGACTGCGGCGGCACGGGATTACGGTCCGCGGCGCCGCCGCACTGGCCGCCGTCGCGCCTCCCGTCGCAGACTCGCTGGCGCAGGTGGAGTCCGCCCCGCTCGCACGGATCGTCGAGCACGTCCTCGAGCTGAGCGACAACGAGGCCGCCGAGGTGCTGCTTCGACAGACCGCGGTCGGTGCGGGATTCCCGGCGTCGTTCTCCGGGGGAGTCAAGGCGGTTCATCAGACCCTGACCAAGCTCGGCGTGGACCTGAGCTCGGCAACGATCCACGACGGCAGCGGGCTGTCTCGCGATGACGCACTGCGGCTGTCGACCCTCGCGAAGGTGCTGGAGACAGCGGCCGACCCGGCCCATCCGGAGCTGCGAGCCGTGGTAGCAGGCCTGCCGGTGGCCGGGTTCTCCGGCACGCTGGCCTACCGGTTCGTCGACCGGGGCACGTCGGCGAGCCTGGGTGTGGTCCGCGCCAAGACCGGGACCCTGACCGGTGTCACCGTCTACGCCGGCGTCGCGCAGGCGCGCGACGGTGACCTGCTGGCGTTCGTGGCGGACGCCGACCGGGTACGCCCGGTGGACACTCTGCGTGCACGTACCGCCCTCGACCGGATAGCCAGCGCGTTGGCCACGTGTGGCTGTTAGCCGAGCGGCCCGCGGGTCGGGCGGGTCCGGGGGAGGTGTTCCTGGTGTTGGGTCGCTCCACGTACGGTGGTTGCATGAGCGCAGCAGACGCCGACACCACGGCGGAGATGGTGGACTGGGAACTCGCGGTGTCGACCGCCAGGCGGATGATGCGGCCCGGGCCCGAGGTCTCCCGCGACGAGGCGCAGCGCGTCGTCGACGAGCTACGGGCGGGAGCCGCCGCCTCCACCGCGCACGTGCGCGACTACACCGGACTCACCGCCGAGGCCGGCAGTGCACCGGTGGTGATCGTCGACCGGCCGGGATGGGTCCAGGCCAACGCCGACGGCCTGCGGAACGTGCTGCAGCCGCTCGTCGACAAGCTCCGCGAGAAGCGCCCCGACCAGCACGCTCTGGTCAGCGCGATCGGCTCGCGGGTGACGGGTGTCGAAGCGGGCACGCTGCTGGCGTTCCTCTCGGGCAAGGTGCTCGGCCAGTTCGACCCGTTCTGGGAGGGACCTGCCGGCGGGGACGGCTCGACGGTGGGACGCCTGCTGCTGGTGGCGCCCAACGTCCTCCAGGTCGAGCGCGATCTGAAGGTCGACGCGACCGACTTCCGGCTCTGGGTCTGCCTGCACGAGGAGACCCACCGGGTCCAGTTCACCGCGGTGCCGTGGATGCGTGACCACCTGCGCTCCGAGATCGCCGCGCTGCTCGCAGCCACTCCGGTCGACCCGGCGACGATCGCGGCGATGCTTCGCGACGGCTTCGAGCGGGTCAGCAAGTCGATGCGCGGCGACGGGGGAGGCTCCCTGCTCGACCTGGTCCAGACCAAGGAGCAGAAAACCGTCCTCGACCGGCTCACCGCGGTGATGTCCCTGCTCGAGGGACATGCCGACGTCGTGATGGACGGCGTTGGGCCCTCGGTCATCCCGACCGTGGACGTCATCCGTGATCGGTTCACCGAGCGGCGCAAGAGCGGGAGCCCGATCGACCAGATGCTGCGTCGGTTGATCGGCCTCGACGCAAAGATGCGGCAGTACCGCGACGGCGCCACCTTCGTCCGCGGGGTCATGAAGGCGGTCGACATGGACGGCTTCAACGCGGTCTGGACATCACCCAACACGTTGCCGACCTCGGCCGAGATCGCCGACCCGGCGGCCTGGGTGCGCCGCGTCCACGGCTGAGTCCGCCCCGATGCGCCCCCGCCTCGACCCCGTCGTGGCGGACCTTCGCCGCCGGGTGCGAGCGGCCCTGCACGACCTCGAACCCGGTGACCTCGTGCTGGTCGCCTGCTCCGGGGGGCCGGACTCGCTCGCGCTCGCGGCCGTCACCTGCTTCGAGGCCGGCAGAGCCGGCTACCGCAGCGGTGCGGTGGTCGTCGACCACGACCTGCAGAAGGGCTCCGCCGCCGTCTCGGCGGCTGTCGCCTCCACCCTGCGCGGACTTGGCACGGAACCGGTCGAGGTGGTCCGCGTCGACGCCGGCACCCCGCCGGGCGGGCCGGAGGGCGGCGCGCGACGCGCCCGGTACGCCGCACTCGGCGAGGCGTCCGCCCGGCTGCGTGCCGCCGCGGTCCTGCTCGGGCACACGCTCGACGACCAGGCCGAGACCGTGCTGCTCGGGCTCGCGCGCGGCTCCGGCGCCCGCTCGCTGGCCGGGATGCGGCCGGTCAACGGGATCTATCGGCGGCCGTTTCTGGGGGTGAGCCGGCACGCCACCGTGGCGGCCTGCCGGCTACTGGGCCTCGAGCCGTGGCAGGACCCCCACAACGAGGACTCCCGCTATCAGCGGGTACGGGTCCGCCGCACCGTGCTGCCGGTGCTGGAGTCCGAACTCGGGCCTGGGATCGCCGCCGCGCTGTCCCGAACGGCGGAGCTGCTGGCCGCCGACGCCGACGCGCTCGACGCGCTGGCGCGGGACGCGCTGGCCGACTGCAGCCGAGACGGTCCCGCCGCGGGCCGGGCCACGCTCGCCGCCGACCGGCTCATCGCCCTGCCCGGCGCGGTTCGCAGCAGGGTGCTCCGGCTGGCCGCCCTGGGGGCCGGCTGCCCCGCCGGCGACCTGACCGCCGGCCACATCACCGCCCTCGAGCAGCTGCTGGTCGCCGGCCGGGGCGGGCGCGGGGCCGACCTCCCCGGTCGAGTGCGCGCCCGGCGTGACCGGGACAGCATCGTGTTCGCCGCCGGACCTGTGGCAGGCTGATGCTGGCGTGGCCATGGCTGGCCCAGCGGGTCAACCCGACGTGACACTTCAGGAGCCTGGCGGTGGACGAATCGCACGTTGGCAAGGACATCTCGGCCACGTTGATCACCGAGGCCGACATCCAGGACCGGCTCGCGGTGCTCGCCGCGGAGATCGAACGGGACTACGAGGGCCGGGACCTCCTGCTGGTCGGTGTGCTCAAGGGCGCGGTGATGATGATGGCGGACCTGGCCCGGGCGCTCGACCGCCACATTGAGATGGACTGGATGGCGATCTCGTCCTATGGCGCCGGGACCACGTCCTCCGGCGTCGTGCGCATCCTGAAGGACCTCGACACCGACCTGTCCGGCCGGCACGTCCTGGTGGTCGAGGACATCATCGACACCGGACTGACCCTCTCGTGGCTGGTCGCCAACCTCGAGTCGCGAGGTCCGGCGTCGGTCGAGATCTGCACGCTCCTGCGCAAGCCGGAGGCCGAACAGATGAGCGTGACCGTGCGGTATGTGGGTTTCGACATCCCCGACGCCTTCGTCGTGGGCTACGGTCTTGACTACGGCGAGCGCTACCGCAACCTGCGGTCGGTGGGCACGCTGGCGCCCCACGTGTACTCCTGAGGCCCGTTTTCCGACGTTAGATACGGAAGATTTGCCTCGCCTGAGACACTATGGGTGAGGGAATCGTGCCCGAGCGCCCCCGGGCGTCGAATTGTCGACCGCTGTCGGTCGATCTGAATCTGTAGGAGGGACGGAGCCCCGCTCCGATTCATGGACGTCAAGCGCATCTTCCGCAGCCCGTGGCTCTGGATCAGCCTGGGTGTCGTCGGCGTGCTGTTCGTGCTCCAGTTACTGTCCTCCAACAGCGGCTACAAGAACATCGACACCTCCCAGATGGTCGGCTACATCAATAGCGGCCAGGTCAAGTCCGCGACATTCATCGAGCCCGACCAGGAGCTTCAGGTCACGCTGGCCAACTCCGACAAGGTCAGCAGCCAGGTTCTCATCGACCAGCAGTATCCGCTGCTGCAGAAACTGCAGAAGCAGGAGGCGAAAGGACAGCTCACCTACGACGTCGAGGTGCCGACGCCGAGTTGGCTGGGTTCGCTGCTCTCCAGCGTCCTGCCGTTCCTGCTCATCATCGTGTTCTTCCTGATCCTGATGAACAGCGTCCAGGGCGGCGGTTCCAAGGTCATGAGCTTCGCGAAGTCGAAGGCGAGGCTGATCACCAAGGACACGCCCAAGACCACGTTCGACGACGTGGCCGGTGTTCAGGAGGCGATCGAGGAGCTCGGCGAGATCAAGGAGTTCCTCCAGGAACCGGCGAAGTTCCAGGCGGTCGGCGCCAAGATCCCCAAGGGCGTCCTGCTCTACGGACCGCCCGGCACCGGGAAGACGCTGCTCGCCCGTGCTGTCGCCGGTGAGGCCGGTGTCCCGTTCTACTCGATCTCCGGTTCGGACTTCGTCGAGATGTTCGTCGGTGTCGGCGCCTCCCGGGTACGCGACCTGTTCGAGCAGGCGAAGGAGAACGCGCCCGCCATCGTGTTCATCGACGAGATCGACGCCGTGGGACGACACCGTGGTGCCGGTCTCGGTGGCGGCCACGACGAGCGTGAGCAGACCCTGAACCAGCTTCTGGTCGAGATGGACGGCTTCGACGTCCGCGGCGGCGTCATCCTGATCGCCGCGACCAACCGGCCCGACGTGCTCGACCCGGCACTGCTGCGACCCGGCCGGTTCGACCGGCAGATCTCCGTCGAGGCGCCCGACCTGGACGGCCGGCACAAGATCCTGCTGGTGCACTCGCGGGGCAAGCCGATGGCTCCGGACGTCGACCTCGTCGCGGTGGCGCGCCGCACACCAGGTTTCACCGGCGCCGACCTGGCCAATGTTCTGAACGAGGCCGCCCTGCTCACGGCCCGCGAGAGCCGCAAGATGATCGACGACCGCTCCCTCGACGAGGCGATCGACCGGGTCATCGCCGGTCCGCAGAAGCGCACCCGACTGATGCGCGAGAAGGAGAAGAAGATCACCGCCTACCACGAGGGCGGGCACGCGCTGGTGGCCGCGGCGCTGCCCAACAGCGACCCCGTGCACAAGGTGACGATCCTGCCGCGCGGCCGAGCCCTCGGTTACACGATGGTGCTGCCCGACGAGGACAAGTACTCGACGACCCGCAACGAGATGCTCGACAAGCTGGCGTACCTGATGGGTGGCCGGGCGGCCGAGGAGCTGGTCTTCCACGACCCGACGACGGGTGCCGCAAACGACATCGAGAAGGCGACCAGTCTGGCCCGGGCAATGGTGACGAAGTACGGCATGACCGAGCGGCTGGGCGCGATCAAGTTCGGCGAGGACAACGGCGAGCCGTTTCTCGGCCGCGACATCGGCCACACACGCAACTACTCCGAAGAGATCGCGGCAGCCGTCGACGAGGAGGTCGCGGTGCTCATCTCGGCCGCCCACCAGGAGGCGTTCGACATCCTGGTCGAGAACCGCCACGTGCTCGACCACCTGGTGCTGGAGCTGCTGGAGAAGGAGACGCTGGACAAGGCCCAGATCGCCCAGGTGTTCGCGCCGATGCATCGACGGCCGGCCCGCCCGGCGTGGACGGGTTCATCGACCCGCGTCCCGTCCCAGATCCCGCCGGTCAAGGCACCGGACAACGTGTCGTCCAACGGGTCACCGCCGGAGGGCGGCCTGATCGTCGCACCGGGTCCGCAAGGCGAGGGGGACGTGCATCAGGCTCGCGACAGCCAGCCTCCGACGCCGCCCAGGGCCTGATCGCGTGCCCCGGCGCTCGGTCGATCCGATCAGCCTGGACTCCGACCGCAGGATCGCGCCGTTCGACCACGAGCGTGCGGCGTCAGCCGTCCGCGAGCTGCTCATCGCCATCGGCGAGGACCCAGAGCGTGAGGGGCTGCGTGAGACCCCCCGCCGGGTCGCCGCAGCGTACGCGGAGATGACGATCGGACTGCGGATGCATGCCGAGGAGGTGCTGACGACGACGTTCGACCTCGGCCACGATGAGATGGTGCTGGTCAAGGACATCGAGGTGCTGTCGCTCTGCGAGCACCACCTGGTTCCGTTCACCGGCGTCGCGCATGTCGGCTACATCCCGAGCGCCGACGGCCGGATCACCGGGCTGTCCAAGCTGGCCAGGCTGGTCGACGTGTTCGCCCGGCGGCCACAGGTGCAGGAACGCCTCACCACCCAGGTCGCGGACTCCCTGGTCAGGATCCTGCATCCACGGGGTGTCATCGTCGTCATCGAGTGCGAGCATCTGTGCATGACGATGCGAGGCGTCCGCAAGGCCGGCGCCAAGACCGTCACGAGCGCGGTCCGTGGCCAGCTGCGGGAGCCGGCCACCAGGGCCGAGGCGATGAGCCTGATTCTGCGCTGATGACTGCGTGATGACTGGACGACCGAGCCGGTATGTCACCGGGCTGCCGAAGCCCGACCACCCGCTGGTCATGGGTGTCGTCAACGTGACCCCGGACTCCTTCTCCGACGGCGGGTCCTGGTTCGAGCCCGCCAAGGCGGTGGCGCACGGCCTGGACCTGATCGCCGAAGGCGCCGACATTCTCGACGTCGGCGGCGAATCGACGAGACCGGGCGCCGAGCGTCCCCCGCTGCAGGAGGAGCTCCGCCGGGTGATCCCCGTGGTCAGGGACCTCTGCGCGGCCGGCGCGATCGTGTCGGTGGACACCATGCGCGCCGAGGTTGCCGAGCAGGCGGTGGCTGCGGGCGCCAGGATCATCAACGACGTCTCCGGTGGGCTGGCCGACGACGCGATGCTCCGGTTGGCGGCCGACGCGCACGTCGCCTACATCTGCATGCACTGGCGCGGGCACTCCACGGTGATGGAGCAGCGCACCCGCTATGGCGATGTCGTCGCCGATGTCGTCGCCGAGCTCCGACCGCGGGTCGAGGCAGCGCGGGCGGCGGGGATCACCGAGGGGCGGCTCATCCTCGACCCGGGGCTCGGCTTCGCCAAGGACGCCGAGCACAACTGGACGCTGCTGAACCACCTGGAGGAACTGGACGAGTTCGGCTGCCCTCTCCTGGTCGCGGCTTCCCGCAAGCGCTTCCTCGGCCTGCTGCTCGCCGATCCCGTCTCCGGGGAGCCTCGTGCCCCCGAGGGACGTGACGTCGCCACCGCCGCGGTCTCGGTGTTCGCGTACCTGCAGAGGGTCTGGTGCGTCCGCGTGCACGACGTGCGCCCGACCATGGACGCGCTTGCGGTGGCGGCCAGGATGACGGATCGCGCCCGTTGAGCGACGATTCCGAGGCCGACGTCCTTGGCGTCAATGCTGCGTTCTATGCCGCGTTCGAGTCCGGCGATCTCGACGGGATGCGGTCGGTCTGGGACGACGGCGACGATGTGATCTGCGTGCACCCCGGCTGGAGACCGGTGCGCGGAGCCGCCGCATTGCACCGCTCGTGGGCGGTGGTGATGGCGAACACGCCGTACATCCAGTTCATCCTCACCGACGTCGCCGTCAGTGTTCGCGGGGACGTGGCGGCGGTGACGTGCAGCGAGAACGTGCTCGCGGCGGGCGACGAGACGCCGGCCGAGGCGTTCGCCGGTGGGAAGGCGGTCGCCACCAACATCTTCCGGCTGACGGCGCTGGGCTGGCGATTGTGGATCCATCACGCCTCACCGGTACTGTCACCGGTGGACGGACCGGCACCGGAAGGCTGAACAGATGACCGACGGGCAGCAGTCGACCGACCGTCTCACCGTCCGTGGGATCCGGGGCTTCGGCCGGCATGGCGTCTTCGAGTCCGAGCGACGCGACGGGCAGGAGTTCGTCGTCGACGTGATGCTCGGAGTCGACACCCGGGCGGCATCGAGCCGAGACGACCTGACGCGTACCGTCCACTACGGTGTGGTCGCCGAGCGGGTGAAGACGGCCGTCGAATCCGACCCGGTCGACCTCATCGAGACGCTCGCGCAGCGGATCGCCGACCTGTGCCTGAGCGAACAGCTGGTGCAGTGGGTCGAGGTGACCGTCCACAAGCCCGATGCACCGATCGACGTGGCGTTCGAGGACGTCGCCCTCACCATTCACCGGAGCCGAGCGTGACTGAGAGTCCCAATCCGCACATGGTCGACACCGACACCCTGAGCGGCCAGATGCGCCCGATCCGCCGGGCGGTGCTGTCGCTGGGAAGCAACCTCGGCGACCGGTTCACCAGCCTGCAGGGCGCGTTGAGCTCTCTCGCGGACACACCGGACTTCTTCATGGTCGCAGTCTCGCCGGTGTACGAGACGACACCGGTCGACGCGCCCCCGCATTCCCCGGACTTCCTGAACGCGATCGTCATCGGGGACACGACGCTGTCGGCCAGCACGCTCCTGGATCGAGCTCAGGCCATCGAGGACGCGTTCGGCCGGGAGCGAAACGGTGAGCTCAACGCGCCACGCACCCTCGACGTCGACATGATCGTGCTCGGTGACCGGGTGAGTGAGACCGAAGACCTGGTCCTGCCGCATCCGCGGGCCAGCCAGCGCGCCTTCGTACTGCGTCCGTGGCTCGACGTGGACCCCGACGCGGAGATCCCGGGCACCGGCCGGGTCGAAGAGCTCTTGGCGAAGCTGGACGAGGAAGCCGTGCGCCTGCGGGCCGATCTCGAGCTCGACCTGCAGTGAGCGAGGAGCCGGGCCGCGTCCACACGACGCGTCCTGGAACGCTGTTCGGGCTCACCGCCGGCGGACTCGTGATCGGATGGTTCCTCGTACCGTTGTTCCAGAGGATCAACACCACGGTGCCGCAGGTGCGCTGGTCCGCGGTACTGGTACTGGTGTTCATCGCCGCCGTTCTCGGGAGCCTGGCGTGGACCACGTACCGCACCATCCACCGCCGGCATGACCGCATCGAGCCGCAGAAGGCGGTGAACCTGCTCGTGCTGGCCAAGGCCAGCGCTTTGGCCGGCGCGCTGGTGGCCGGTGCCTACCTCGGGTTCGGCGCGCAGTTCCTCGACTCGATGGACGTGGCCGTACCCCACCAGCGGGTGGTGCGGTCGGCGTTCGCCGCCGGTGCGTCGCTGCTGGTGTGCGCCGGCGGCCTGCTGCTGGAGCGGGCCTGCCGTGTGCCGCGCGATCCGGACGAGGACTCCCGCCGGACCCCCTGACGCTTGCGTCATGCGTTGGAGGGTCGGGACCCTCGAGGTGCATGACATAACGACGAGGCCCGGTGCGCGGCGGTCTCGCGGGTAGCCTCGCAAGATGGACGAACTGTTCGCGCCACCCGGCGAGTCCTGGCAGCGGGTTTCCCCGAAGCTGCGCGTCGTGCGCTGCCTGCTTGCGGTCGTACCGGCGGCACTCGTCCTCGTCGGCGCCTGCGTACTACTGCTGACATCGCTCCCGGACCCGCTGCTGCTGGCTGTCGCCGGGCTCGCCGTGCTCGCCGCCGCGGTGGCCTGCCCCTTACTCGTCCGCAATGCGCGGTCGTGGGGGTACGCCGAGCGGGCCGACGACCTGTACGTCACCTCAGGTGTGATGTTCCGCAGGCTGGTGGCGGTGCCGTACGGGCGGATGCAGTACGTCGACGTCTCGGCGGGACCGGTGTCCCGGGCCTTCGGGCTGGCCGACGTGCACCTGCACACGGCCAACCCCGCGACCAGCGCCCGGATCCCCGGTCTGCTGCCGGCGGAGGCGGCTCGGCTGCGCGACCGGCTCACCGAACGGGGCGAGAGCACGGCCGCGGGTCTGTGACTCGACCAGCCCCGGTCGGCAGACGGCTGCATCCACTGTCCCCGCTGCTTCGAGGCGGCATCTTCGTCGCCGCCGTCGGTGTCGGCGTCGTGCAGCAGCTGGTGGTGAACCATGAGGTGACCGTCCCGCTGCTCACCGTGGCCGTGGCGCTGGGTCTCGGCCTGGCGTACGGCGCCTGCTCCTGGTGGTTCACCCGCTACCGGATCGACAGGGACGAGCTGCGGATCGACTCGGGCATCCTCGTCCGGCGCTCCCGCCGGATCCGGATCGAGCGGCTACAAGCAGTGGACGTCGCCCAACCTCTGCTGGCCAGGATCTTCTCGCTCGCCGAGCTCAAGCTGGAGGTCGCCGGCGGCTCGAAGGCAGAGGCCCCGTTGGCGTTCCTCCGCCTCGACGAGGCCGGGCGGCTACGCGAGCTATTGCTGTCACTGTCGGCCGCGAAGTCGCAGCCGGCCGGCGGGGCCGACCGCGAGCAGCCGGGCGACGTCCCCATCGTGACGGTCGGTCCGGGTCAACTGCTCGCGGCCATGCTCCTGACCACCCGTTGGATCATCGTCCTGCTGGCCACGGCCCTGCTCGCCGTCGCGGTGATCGGCACGGGGGCCTGGTGGGCGCTCACCCTGGTGCTGCCGGCCGCGCTGACCTTCGCCACCGGGTTCACCAAGCAGTTCGCGCAGGAGTACGGCTTCTCCGTCACCGCCACCGAGCACGTCCTGCGGATCCGCCGCGGACTCTTCGACCTGAGCTCGCAGACGGTGCCGGCCGAGCGCGTCCAGGCCGTTTCGATCCGGCAGCCGATCCTGTGGCGACGGCTCGACTGGGTGAGGTTGCAGGTCGACGTCGCGGGCTACGGCGGCGGCCGCAGCACCAGGGGCACGCTCACATCGACACTGCTGCCGGTCGGTGGACGTGAGGTCGCAGACGAGGTGATCGCACAGGTGCTGCCCGGGGTCGACGTTCCCGGGATCAGGCTCGGGCCTGTCCCGCGGCGGGCCAGGTGGGCGCGGCCGGTCGGCTGGTGGACACTCCAGGCCGGTACGGGTGAACGCGCGATGATGACATCCGCGGGCTGGCTGACGCGGGTCTGGTCGGTCGTGCCGCACGGCAAGACCCAGTCGGTCCGTATCCGGCAGGGCCCCTGGCAGCGCCGGCTGCGGCTCGCGACCGTACACATCGACAGTCCCCCGGGTCCGGTGCAGGCGACCGCACTGCACCGTGATGTCGGCGAGGCCCGTCGGATCATGTCCGGCCAGCTCGAACGGGCGCGGTCGGCCCGGGCGAGCGTGTCGGCCAAGCCGGTGCGCGGCTGACCGGATACGCTGATTCTCCCGATCCCGTGATAGGCGGAACGGTCCGCGGTCGTGTACGTTGTGCACACTGGTGCCCTAGGCGACCTTTGGCGCTGCCGGATCCCGAGGATGATGCCGAATCAGCCCTTAGGAGGGTCAATGGCACGCCGAAGCATCGTCACCGTGATGAGTGACGTCTCAGGCGAGGCCGCACAGGAGACGGTGCGGCTGCAAGTCGATGACCGCACCTACGAGATCGACCTCACCCAGAGCGAGGCCGACGACCTGCGGGCCCTCCTCCGCCCCTACATCGCGGCCGGACGGCGCATGACCAGCGACGGAAAAGTCATGCGACGCATCAAGGTCGAGGCGGCGCAGACGACGATCCGCGCCTGGGCCCGCAGCGCGGGGATCGAGGTCGCCGCACGCGGGCGGATCCCCAAGCAGGTGCGTGACCAGTTCGAAGCTGCACAGCGAGACGGACGTACCGCCGAGTAGACCACCGCGTCGCAGTTGGTCGATTGGGGCCGGCATTGGTCGTTCGAGCAAGGGCCCGAGGATTCGGAACAACTCACCCACGGGACGGCGTTGCACTAGATAGGCTGTAGCAAGCCCGAGAATTCGGTCGAGTAACAGATCCACCAGCGCGACCCTGCGCACGAAGCCAGAGACGTCCGGTACCCATTGCTGGGACTGGAACGAAAGGCGAAGAAGATGACCCGCATCGGGGTGATCGGGGCCGGCCGTGTCGGCGCTGTCCTCGCCGCGGCGCTGCGTGAGAGCGGACACGAGATCGTGGCGGTCGCCGGTGAGTCCGACGCCTCGCGCATCCGGATCGAGACCCTGCTGCCGGGCGTACCGGTGGTCAAGCCGTCGAGCGTGGCTCGCGCCGCCGACCTACTGCTGCTGACGGTTCCCGATGACTCGCTGGACAACGTCGTGCGCATGCTCTCAGCCTCCGGCGTCATCCGCCGTGGGCAATACGTCGTGCACACCAGCGGACGACACGGGACCACGATCCTGGATCCAGCCGCCGAGCGCGGCGCCCACGTCATCGCGATGCATCCCGCGATGACGTTCACGGGTACCGACATCGACCTGGACCATCTGCAGGGCGTCGTCTATGGCGTAACGGCCCACCCCAGCCTCCGGCCGTTCGTCGACCAGCTGGTCACTGATCTGAGGGGCGAGACGGCCTGGATCGACGAGGCGGATCGCACGCTCTATCACGCCGCGCTGGCGCACGGTGCCAACTACATCGTGACGCTGGTGACGCAGGCGATGGAGCTGCTCCGAGTGACCGGGGCCAAGGATCCCGCCGCGACGCTGCGGCCGCTGCTCGCCGCCGCGTTGGAGAACGCGCTCAGCTACGGCGACGCGGCGCTGACCGGTCCCATCGTGCGCGGCGACATCCAAACAGTCCGGGCGCACCTCGCCGAACTGGCCCAGATCTCGAGCGAAACCCTCCAGACGTACGTCGCGATGGGCAGGGCGACCGCCAACCACGCGGTCGCGGACGGTCGGCTCGACCCGGCTCGGGCCGCGGCACTGATCGGCGTCCTGAACGACGCGGTGCTGGGATCCACGGCGTGACCCCGGTCGTCGCCACCACGCGGGACGAGCTCGACGCGGCACTGAAGACATTCCGGCCCGGACCCGAGCCGATCGGCCTCGTTCCAACGATGGGCGCCCTGCACGCCGGACATGCCCTGATGCTGCGCGAGACGAGGGCCCGGTCCCGCGCGACGGTGGTGTCGATATTCGTCAACCCATTGCAGTTCGGGCCGATGGAGGACTACGGCCGGTACCCCCGCGACCTGGCCGCCGACCTCGACGTCTGCTCGGCCGAGGGGGTCGCGGTCGTGTTCGTCCCCGACACCACGGTCGTCTATCCCGACGGCGCGCTGGAGGTGACGATCGACCCCGGCCCGCTCGGTCGGGAGCTCGAGGGCGCGAGCCGCCCTGGCCACTTCTCCGGGGTGCTCACGGTGGTGGCGAAGCTCTTCGGTCTCGTGCGCCCCGATTTCGCTGTCTTCGGAGAGAAGGACTACCAGCAGCTCGCGTTGGTACGCAGCATGGTGCGTGACCTCGACATGGGCGTCGACGTGGTGGCGATCCCCACGGTGCGAGAGCGCGACGGCCTGGCTCTCTCGTCCCGCAACCGGTATCTGAGCGACGGGGAGCGCGTACGGGCCCGGGCCCTGTCGCGTGCGCTGCGGGCTGGGACCGCCGCGGCACCGCACGGCCCCGAAGCCGTGCGTACTGCCGCGCTTGCCGAGCTCAGTGCGGCCGACGGCGTCGAGCTTGACTACCTGGAGGTGAGAGATCCCGCGCTCCGTACCGTTGCCCAGCCCGGCGAGGCCCGCCTGCTGCTGGCCGCACGGGTGGGTGCGACTCGGCTGATCGACAACGCCGCTGTCGACCTGGGCGAGGGCGGGCCGACCGGATGAGCGCGACAAGTGTCGGATCGCGTGAAACAAGTGTCGGATGATGCTGGTCTGCATCGACGTGGGCAACACGCATACCGTCATCGGTCTGCTCGACGGCCTCGAGGTCAAGCAGCACTGGCGGGTGTCGACCGACGAGCGGCGCACCGCCGACGAATGGGCGGTGCTGATCTCGGGGTTGCTGTCCGGGCCGCGGACAGCGTTGCCCAACTGGAACGCCGACACACCGGTGGGCTCGCCCGCCGACGGCATCGCGTTGTGCTCGACGGTGCCGATGGTGCTGCACGAGATGCGGGAGATGCTCGCCCGGTATTTCGCCGAAGTGCCGCAGGTGGTGATCGAGCCGGGGGTGCGTACCGGCGTGCCCGTCCTGATGGACAACCCGCGAGAGGTCGGGACCGACCGGATCATCAACGCGCTGGCGGCCGCGCAGCTCTACCCCGGCCCGCGGATCGTGGTGGACTTCGGTACGGCGACCACGTTCGACGTCGTGAGCGCCAAGGGCGAATACGTCGGGGGCGCCATCGCCCCCGGTATCGAGATCTCGCTGGAGGCGCTGGGCCGGCGCGGTGCGCAGCTCCGCAAGGTCGAGTTGCTCCGCCCGCGCGCGGTGATCGCCAAGAACACAGTCGAGGCGCTGCAGTCCGGAACGGTGTACGGGTTCGCCGGGCAGGTCGACGGCATCGTCGCCAGGATGGTGGCGGAGCTCGGTGTCAGCCGCGGAGACGTCACCGTGATCGGCACCGGCGGGCTGGCGGCGGTGGTGCTTGCCGAGTGCACGAGCATCGACGTGTACGAGCCGCTGCTGACGCTGATGGGGCTACGACTCGCGTTCGACCGGGTGCGCAGCTCCCGCTGAACCGGCCGAAGTCTGGCTGCCGCCGGTCCGCGGACCCTGAACCGCCCTGGGTAGCCTTGGCTGCCATGACGAGTGGCGGGCCGGGCCCGGCGACCGGGACTCCGGGCAGCGACGATGACATTCCGGATGACAACGGCGAGGACCTCCCGGAGCAGATGCGGGTCCGCCGCGAGAAGCGGGCGCGGCTGCTGGAGAGAGGCATCAACCCCTACCCGCCCACCGTCGAGCGCACGCACACGCTGAGTGAGATCCGGGCCGAGTATGACGGGATCGACCTCCCCCCCGACAGCCACACCGGCGAGCACGTAGCCGTAACCGGCCGGGTGATCTTCCTCCGCAATACCGGAAAGCTATGCTTTGTCCGGCTGCGGGAAGGAAATCGGACCGAGTTGCAGGTAATGCTCTCGCAGGCCGATCTGGGTGAGCAGTCACTGAGCGACTTCAAGGCTTTCGTGGATATCGGGGATCTCCTTGCCGTTCAGGGAGAGGTCGTGACCAGCCGCCGTGGTGAGCTCTCTGTGCAGGCATCGGCCTGGCAGTTATCCGCAAAGACGCTTCGCCCACTCCCCGTCGAGCACAAGCCGCTTAGCGACGAAGCACGGGTTCGCATGCGATATGCCGACCTGATCGTCCGCCCAGAGGCACGCGAAATGGTACAAATTCGCGCAACCGTCCTCAAGTCTCTGCGTGAGTCGCTGGATGCTCAGGGCTATACAGAGGTAGAGACGCCAACGCTGCAGTACGTCCACGGCGGCGCCGCGGCCCGGCCGTTCATAACCCACCTGAATGCTTTCGACGAAGACATCACGTTGCGGATCGCCCTGGAGCTGTATCTCAAGAAATGCATTGTCGGGGGGATTGAACGGGTCTACGAGATCGGGCGGATCTTTCGCAACGAGGGAGTCGACTCCACTCACAGTCCCGAGTTCACCATGCTCGAGGCGTACGCCGCCTATGGCGACTACGACACGCAGGCCGAGCTGACCAGGGGACTTGTCCTCGACGCGGCCCGGGCGATCGGGCGAACCGTCATCCCCGACGGGCGGGGCAGCGGCGAGATCGACCTGGAGGGGCCATGGCATCACGTTCCCTTGCTGGATGCCGTGTCCGAGGTCCTGGGTGACGAGATCACCCTCGACACCCCGGTGGAAAAGCTACGCAGCCACGCGAACAGCCGCGCGGTCGAGCTCGACCCTCGCTGGGACGGGGACCAGATCATCGTCGAGCTGTACGAGCAGCTGGTCGAAGCGAGTCTGCTCGAACCGACCTTCATCAGGGATTACCCGGAGTCGCTCAAACCACTGGCCCGACCGCATCGCTCGAAGCCGGGACTGACAGAGGCATGGGATCTGGTGATCGGCGGCGTAGAACTCGTCACCGCCTATTCCGAACTCGCCGACCCGGTGATTCAACGCGAACGACTTGTCGCCCAGTCGATATTGGCCGCCGACGGTGATCCCGAGGCCATGCGGCTCGATGAGGACTTCCTGCGTGCACTCGAATATGGTTTCCCTCCGACCGGGGGGATGGGTATGGGCATCGACCGGCTCATCCGGCTGTTGATGGGCGTCGGGATCCGGGAGACCATTCTGTTCCCGATGGTTCGGCCCGAATGAAGTCAAGCGACTGATATCGGCATTTCTGTTGGCTCGCGGAACCACTTGTGCCTATTATTCGTTCAAGACAAATCAGCGATCCGGTTCAATCCTGAAAGGAATCCACACGTGGCGCAAAGAGTTCAGGTTCTTCTCGTCGACGATCTGGACGGCACCGAAGCCGTGGAGACCGTCAACTTCGGGCTGGACGGCGTTTCCTACGAGATCGATCTGTCGAGCGAGAATGCCACGACACTGCGAGACGCATTGGCGGCCTATGTCGGTTCCGGTCGTCGCATCGGTGGCCGGCGCAAAGGCCGCGGCAACGCAAGCGGTGCCGGGGCCTCGCCGGCCGAGGTGCGCGAATGGGCGCGCGAGCACGGCTGGGAGCTCAGCGATCGCGGCCGCGTGCCCGCCGACGTCCGTGATGCCTACGACGCGGCACACTGAGGACACCGGCGCACGCAGAGTCGCCGGGGTGCCCCGGCGTCCCGGCGCCAGTGGATGGCCGGGCGTTCGCTGGTGGCGTAACCCAGGCGGCCCGGGAACACCGCGGGCCGCTCCTGGGTTATCAGGCTCCGTGGGGAGGATCCCGGGTTCCGCCCGCGGGCGCATCTCGGTCCCTTCTCGGTCTTCGTCGCTTCGCACAGCCAGTCGCGGGCTAGCATGCATTGACGGTGTTTGTTGGACGGGGTCCCGGGACAGACCTAGGTCGAAGACAGGTCCACCCCCTGCCAAGCCGGACCATAAGGAGCGTTGAACGATGTTCGAGAGGTTTACCGACCGCGCGAGGCGCGTCGTCGTCCTGGCGCAGGAGGAAGCCAGGATGCTCAGCCACAACTACATCGGCACCGAGCACATACTCCTGGGTCTGATCCACGAGGGCGAGGGCGTCGCGGCCAAGGCTCTGGAGAGCCTGGGCATCTCGCTGGAGGCGGTACGAGCCCAGGTCGAGGAGATCATCGGCCACGGACAGCAGGCTCCCAGCGGGCACATTCCGTTCACCCCACGGGCCAAGAAGGTGCTCGAGCTGTCCCTGCGCGAGGCGCTGCAGCTCGGCCACAACTACATCGGCACCGAGCACATCCTGCTCGGACTGATCCGCGAGGGCGAAGGAGTAGCCGCCCAGGTGCTGGTCAAGCTCGGGGCCGACCTCAACCGCGTCCGTCAGCAGGTCATCCAGCTACTGAGCGGCTACCAGGGCAAGGAGACCGCTTCGGCCGGGGCGCCGGTCGAGGGCGCACCCAGCAGCTCACTCGTCCTCGACCAGTTCGGCCGCAACTACACCCAGGCGGCGCGCGAAGGAAAGCTCGATCCCGTGATCGGGCGTGAGAAGGAGATCGAGCGGGTCATGCAGGTGCTGTCCCGCCGCACCAAGAACAATCCGGTGCTGGTCGGTGAGCCCGGTGTGGGCAAGACCGCGATCGTGGAGGGCCTCGCCCAGGCGATCATGCGGGGCGACGTCCCGGAGACCCTCAAGGACAAGCAGATCTACAGTCTTGACCTCGGGGCCCTGGTGGCGGGCTCCCGCTACCGCGGCGACTTCGAGGAGCGCTTGAAGAAGGTCCTCAAGGAGATCCGGACCCGCGGCGACATCGTGCTGTTCATCGACGAGCTCCACACGTTGGTGGGCGCGGGGGCCGCTGAGGGTGCGATCGACGCTGCGTCGATCCTCAAGCCGATGCTGGCCCGTGGCGAGCTCCAGACCATCGGTGCCACGACACTCGACGAGTACCGCAAGCACCTGGAGAAGGACGCCGCGCTCGAACGGCGGTTCCAGCCGATCCAGGTGCAGGAGCCGACGATCGCCCACACCATCGAAATCCTGAAAGGGCTGCGCGACCGTTACGAGGCTCACCACCGGGTCACGATCACCGACGAGGCACTGGTCTCTGCGGCCACCATGGCGGCCCGCTATGTGTCCGACCGGTTCCTGCCGGACAAGGCCATCGACCTGATCGACGAAGCGGGCGCGCGGTTGCGGATCCGCCGGATGACCGCTCCGCCTGACCTGCGTGAGTTCGACGAGAAGATCGCGAACGTCCGCCGGGAGAAGGAGGGCGCGATCGACGCGCAGGACTTCGAGGCGGCCGCGAACCTGCGCGACGAGGAGAAGAAGCTCATCGTCGCCAAGAGCGAGCGGGAGAAGCAGTGGAAGGCCGGCGACATGGACGTCGTCGCCGAGGTCGACGAGGAGCTCATCGCCGAGGTGCTCGCGACCGCGACCGGCATCCCACTGGTGAAGCTCACCGAGGAGGAGTCCGGCCGGCTGTTGCGGATGGAGGACGAGCTGCACAAGCGGGTCATCGGCCAGGACGAGGCCATCAAGGCTTTGTCGCGGGCGATCCGGCGCACCCGTGCCGGGCTGAAGGACCCCAAGCGTCCCGGTGGGTCGTTCATCTTCGCCGGCCCGTCCGGGGTCGGGAAGACCTGGCTGTCCAAGGCGCTCGCGGAGTTCCTGTTCGGTGACGAGGACTCGCTGATCCAGCTCGACATGAGCGAGTTCTCCGAGAAGCACACCGTGTCACGGCTGTTCGGCTCCCCACCCGGCTACGTCGGGTACGAGGAGGGCGGGCAGCTGACCGAGAAGGTCCGTCGCAAGCCGTTCAGCGTCGTGCTGTTCGACGAGATCGAGAAGGCCCACCCCGACATCTTCAACTCGCTGCTGCAGATCCTCGAGGAGGGTCGGCTGACCGACAGCCAGGGTCGGGTCGTGGACTTCAAGAACACCGTGATCATCATGACCACCAACCTCGGCACCCGTGACATCGCCAAGGGTCAGGGGCTCGGCTTCCACCAGACCGGTGACACCGCCGGCTCCTACGACCGGATGAAGTCGAAGGTCTCGGAGGAGCTCAAGCAGCACTTCCGGCCGGAGTTCCTGAACCGGGTCGACGAGATCATCGTCTTCCCGCCGCTCACCCAGGAGGAGATCGTCCGGATGGTCGACATGATGGTGTTGGCCGTCGAGATCAGGCTCAAGGATCGCGACATGGGCATCGAGCTCACCACCGCGGCCAAGGAGCTGCTGGCAAAGCGTGGGTTCGACCCGGTGCTCGGCGCCCGCCCGCTGCGCCGAACCGTGCAGCGCGACATCGAGGACGTCCTTGCCGAGAAGATGCTGTTCGGCGAGGTCGGTCCCGGGCAGATCGTGCTCGTCGACGTCGAGCCGGAAGACTCGGCAGAGAAGTTCTCGTTCCGCGGTACGCCGAAGGCTGAGCTGCCCGATGCGCCCCCGGTCGAGACCGCCGACCAGGAATAGCACGCTCAGGCGAACGCCCCCGGGTATGTCTACCCGGGGGCGTTCGGCTGTTGGCCCGCCTGGCTCCGCGCACGGTGCCGATCAGTGCGCTCCGCGCACGGTGCCGATCAGTGCGCTCCGCGCACGGTGCCGATCAGTGCGCTCCGCGCACGTTCAGCAGCACGACGCCGAACACGATGCACCCCAGCGCGAGGGTCTTGACGGCATCGAGGCGCTCCCCGAGTACCGCCACTCCGACCAGGGCTACCAGAGCCGTGCCGGCGCCGGACCAGATCGCGTACGTGACCGAGACCGGTATGTGCGCGACGATCCGAGCCAGCAAGAGGATGGACACCGCGTACCCGCCCAGCACGAGAGCCGACCAGAGCGGATCGGAGAAGCCGGCGGTGCGCGGAAGCGCGGCGGTGGACGCGACTTCGATGACGATGGCGACTGCCAGCAGCAGCGCTGCGACAGACATGGCTGAACCTACCTAATCTAGAATGTAGCAGTTGCTACATATACTACCGTAGCAGACGCTACGTTCAAGTAGAGAGGCGCTGTGTCCCGACGCGACGAGCTCGCCGAGCAGGCAACCGACTACGTGCTCAGCCACGGCATCGTCGGGCTCACCCTGCGCCCGCTGGCGGCCGCGATCAACACCAGCGACCGGATGCTGATGTACCACTTCGGTGACAAGGACAAGCTGATCGCGGAGATCCTCGAGCGCAGCAACGAGCGTGCCGTCGCCGTGGTCAACGACCTCCGGCCCGCCGGCTCGGTGCGGCGTGCGGTGCTGGGGTACTGGCGGTCGTGGGGCGATCCGGAGTTCGACGGCTGCCTGCGCGTGTACGTGCAGACGGCTGGACTCGGCCTGCTGGGGCGCGAGCCCTACCTCAGCGCGTCACGACGGAGCAACGCCTCGTGGAACGCGGCCCTGGCCGGCTATCTGACCGCCTCCGGCGCACCGAGGGCACGGGCTCAGCGTATTGCCCTGCTGGTGGATGCGACGCTCCTCGGGCTCTACCTCGACTGGCCGGTGGAGGGCGACTCACCGAGGGTTGCGCAGGCGGTGCGTGACCTGGCCGATGCCGCGCAGGCTCTCAGCGACTCCCGACGGGCGAACACGTAGGCAGCTGGTAGCGGCCATCGGCAGTCGGCTCGACCAGGCCGTCGGCGACGAGGCCGGCCAATGAGCGCTCCCGCTGCGCGGCGGTGTCCCAGACCGCCTCGAGCGCGGCTCTGTGCACCGGACCTTCGGCGTGCCTCAGGACGGTCAACAGGCGCCCACGGCACTGCCGGTCGGTGCCCTCGTAGGTCTGCGCCCGCCTGGTGGCGGTGTCGGATCTGAGCATCCCCCCGGCGCGCCAGGCGCAGTCGGCCTCGATCGGGCACTCGACGCAGCGGGGGGTTCGCGAGGTACAGGTCAGCGCCCCGAGCTCCATGACCGCCACTGACCAGGCGGCCGCGACCGCCGGATCCTCGGGCAGCAAGGACTCGGCGGTGTGCCGCTCGGCCGCCGAGATCGACACCGCCGGGAGTTCCACGCCGGCGGTCACACGGGCCAAGACCCTGCGCACGTTGGTGTCGAGCACGACCTGCCGCTGCCCGTAAGCGAACGAGGCAACCGCCGCTGCGGTGTATGCCCCGACTCCCGGCAGCTCCAGCAGCGCTTCGGGGTCGGCGGGGACGAGCCCGCCGTGGCGCCGCACGATGACGTTCGCCGCCGCGTGCAACCGCAGCGCCCGTCTCGGGTAGCCCAGCGCGCCCCAGAGCCGGATGGCTTGCGCAGGCGTGTCCGCGGCGAGGTCAGCCGGCCGTGGCCAGCGCCTGAGCCACTCCTCGAACACCGGCAGCACCCTGGCGACCGGTGTCTGCTGCAACATGACCTCGCTGACCAGCACCGACCACGCAGATGCGTCCGGCGACCGCCACGGCAGCTCACGACGGTTGGCCGCGTACCAGGTCAGCACCGGGGCGTGCAGGCGTGAGTCGGTCACCCGACCATTCTTGACCTCCAGCCCGGAAGCCGTGTGCGGGCCGGTCATCGGCAATTCCTGGCCTTTATCCCGTATTCGATGAATACGTATATTGCACGATTTGTCCATTCTCACTACGGTGCATTCCGGGAGCGGCCTTACACACTAAGGGCGCCGAACGTGGGGAGGAACACCATGGCATTTCGCAAGACACTGGCGATAATGGCGGCGGCAGCTCTGGCGGTCGTCACCGCCGCGGGGCCCGCGGCAGCCGAGGGCAACGGCAGCACAGTCGGCAGCGCCGACAAGCTCAAGTTCCAGGTCAAGGACTCCAGCAACCACCGCTCGACGTGTTCGACGAAGGGCTGGGTCAACGGCGTGACCGACTCCCCCACCGACACCAACACGCGGGCGTTCGTGGCCAACGTGTGCGTCGGGGACTATGTGATCGTGTATACCCAGCGCGGCCAGAGCACCCTGGGGGCGGTCGGGTCGGCCTCGAACCTGTCGTTCGAGTACCTGACCAGCACGATCACCGGAGCAGGGCAGGCGCAACTTGTGCTGGTGTTGTCCGACGGCAATTACCTGTACCTCGACCCGTTCTACTGCTCCGCGTCAATCGGAGGCGGGTACAGCCGAGCCGACTTCACCGGCACCACCGCCGCCGGTGCCTGCAGCATCTACGGAAGCGCCAGTCCGAACCCCTATACCTCCAACGGCACCCAGAACGCGCTGCAGGTATACCAGGCCGCTAACCCTGGCGTGACCATCAACTCCGACTTCCTCGGGCTGTTCGGCGTGTTCACCGGAACCCATACCTTCAACCTGGACCGGATCAGCTTCGGCACCGGATACCTCTACAACTTCGGACCCGGCCGCGCCGTGACGTGCACCAGCGAGGCGTCGTGCTGAGCTAGCTTGCTTCAGCCGGTTCACCAGCCGGTCAGGGCGAGCATCAGGCTCGAGGGCCCGCGCACCGGGGGAGTGCGGGCCCTCGTTCTGCCCAGGTGAGATGTGGCGCGGCAAGAGCGGAGTGGCTGACCGGGAACACCGCGTCCGTCACGTTAGCGTGAGTCGATGAGCAGGGTGCCGCAGCGGGTCTACTGGTTCCGCCGGCTGCTGGTGCTCGTCGTCGTCATCGCGGGGGCCTTCGTGGCGAGCCGGCTGCTGCCGGGCTCCAGCCCCACCAACACCGCGGCGCAGACACCGGAGGCGACCGTTGACGCGGCGCCCCCGGTCTCGACGCCGGGTGCCCCACGGCAGCACCATCAGCGCAGAGCCGGCGCACACCACGGCACCGGCGATGGTGACGGCCGGAAGCGGAGTGCCACGCGCCCGAGCCCACCGCCGCCGGCCGAGCCGGACGGAGCGTGTGCGCCGAGCGACATCACTCTCGTGCCGTCGGTGGCCGACACCTATCGGGTCGGTGACAGTCCCGACATCCGGCTGCTGCTCCAGACGACCGGCAGGCCGGCCTGCACCTTCCAGCCCAGCCGGTCGAACCTCGTGGTGGAGGTCACCGACGACAACGGTGCGATCTGGACAACGGATGACTGCCACGCGGCGATCGCGCCGTCGACGCTGGTCGTCCGCGCGGCCGAGCAGACGGTCTACCACGTGCCGTGGAGCGGGCTGCGGTCCAACCGGTGGTGCGGGGACGGTGCCAGGCGGGCCGTCGCGGGCACCTACCAGGTGTTGGCTGCGGTGCTGGGAGGCGAGCCGTCGCAGTCGCAGTTCTCACTCGCCGAGCCGCGGCCCAGGCACCGTCACCACCAGCCGCGCTGACATCACCGCCCCGGTGGTCCGTTCGCCGGCGATGCGGCGCGGGGACGGTCCCGGGTCAGATGTAGCGCTCCAGGATGCTGGACTCGGCCAGCCGCGAGAGGCCTTCCCGCACGCTTCGGGCCCGCAGCTCGCCGACCCCGTCGACCGCCTGCAGGTCGTCGATGCTCGCGGCCAGCAGCTTCTGCAGGGTGCCGAAGTAGTCGACTAGCCGCTCGATCACAGCACCGGGGAGGCGCGGGACCTTCGCCAGCAGCCGGTAACCGCGCGGCGTCGCCGGCAGGTCGAGCTGCTCGGTGCCGCCAAGCGCGAGCCCGCGGGCGACAGCGCTGATGTCGAGCAGGTCGGTGGCCGACAGCGCCTCGATGTCGGCCAGCACCTCGGTGGCGCTGCGGTGTCGCTTGCCGCCGGGAAGGTAGTCGCGGATCACCAGCTCGCGCTCGAGGTCGACTCCGCCGACCAGCTCGTCGAGCTGCAATGACAACAGCCGGCCATCGGTGCCGAGCTCGACGACGTAACCCTCGATCTCGGTGGCGATGCGCAGCACCATCTCCAGCCGCTGGGCCACCGCGGCGACGTCCCGGACGGTGACCAGATCCTCGATCTCGAGGGCCGACAGCGTGCCGGAAACCTCGTCGAGCCGCATCTTGTACCGCTCGAGCGTGGCCAGCGCCTGGTTGGCCCGGCTGAGGATCTCCCCGGTCTCCTCCAGGACGTACCGCGTCTGATCGACATAGAGCGCGATGATCTGCATCGACTGCGACACCGAGACGACCGGTACCCCCGTCTGCCGGGCCACCCGGTCCGCGGTCCGGTGCCGCGTGCCGGTCTCCTCGGTGTGGATCGCGGAGTCGGGCACGAGGTGCACCGCCGCCCGGATGATCCGGCTGCAGTCCCGATCGAGGATGATCGCGCCGTCCATCTTGGCGAGCTCGCGCAGACCGGTCGCGGTGAACGGCACATCGAGCGAGAAACCGCCGGTCGAGATCAGATCCACGGTCCGGTCGTGGCCCATGACCAGAAGTGCACCGGTGCGCCCGCGAAGGATCCGCTCGAGCCCCTCGCGCAGTGCGGTCCCCGGGGCAACGGTCGCGAGGGTGGCCCGTAACCGCTGGTCATCGGCGAGCTTGTCGATCGGCGCCACTCCGCCCCCTGTGATTGCGAACTGTCCACGCCAGTCTAGAGGGAGTGACCAGGGCGACGCCCCGGCCGACAGGCTGGTGAGACGGGGGTGGTCACCCCTCGACCGCGCGCAGCCGGCGTGGCCCGACCGGTTTCTCGACCGCACCGACGAGTCCGAGCACACTCAGGGCGCGGCCGAGGTCGGGCACCTCGAGCACCGTGAGCCCCGGGAACTGCAACGACTCGGCCGGCACCGGCCCGAGGTCGGCGGGCACGATCGCGTGCGAGAAACCCAGACGCGCAGCCTCACCGAGCCGATGGTGCAGTCCCGGCACGCGGCGCAGCTCGCCGGCCAGGCCGACCTCGCCGAGGGCGACCAGCGACTCGGGAACGACCCGGTTGCTGACCGCCGAGGCGATCGCGACCGCCGTCGCCAGGTCAGCCGAAGGGTCGGTCAGCCGGGCTCCGCCAACCGTGGCGACGAAGACGTCACCGCCGGACAATCGCAAGCCTGCCCTGCGCTCGAGCACCGCGAGCACCAGAGTCACGCGGGCGGAGTCCAGCCCCGAACGTGGTCCTGCGCGCGGTCATCGAGGCGGACACGCCGACCAGCGCCTGGACCTCGGCCAGCAGAGGTCGCCGGCCCTGCTGGGTGACGGTGACACAGGTGCCCGGCACCGGCTCGGCGTGCCGGGAAACGAACAGCCCGGTCGGGTCGACGATCTCGACGATCCCCTGGTCGGAGAGGTCGAAGCAGCCGACCTCGTCGACGGGACCGAAACGGTTCTTGACCGCGCGCAGGACACGGAGCCGGGAGCTGCGCTCGCCCTCGAACTGCAGCACCACGTCCACCAGATGCTCGACGACGCGGGGACCCGCAATCGAGCCCTCCTTGGTCACATGCCCGACCAGGATCATCGAGATGGCCCGCTCCTTGGCGACACGGACGAGCGCGGCGGTCACCTCGCGAACCTGCGCCACGCCGCCGGTCGGCCCGTCGACCTCCGTGCAGGCGATGGCCTGGATCGAGTCGATGATGACCAACTCCGGGCGGACGTCGTCGATGTGGCTGAGCACCGCCGACAGGTCGGTCTCGTCGGTCACCATCAGGCCGTCACGAACCGCCCCGGTACGGTCGGCCCGGAGCCTGACCTGGCTGGTCGACTCCTCGCCACACACGTAGAGCGTGACCGCGTCGACCCGCGCGCACCGCGCCGCGACCTCCAGGAGCAACGTGGACTTCCCCACGCCGGGCTCGCCGGCCAGCAGCACCGCGGCGCCCTCGACGATCCCCGCGCCCAGCACGCGGTCGAGCTCGGCCACGCCGGTACTGCGAGAGGCCGCCGGTGCGACGCTGATCTCGGTGATCGGTCTGGGGGCCTCCCGGATCCGGCCGGGGGTGGTCGTGAGCGGGACCCGCATGGTCTCTGCCACTGTGCCCCACGCCTGACACTCGCCACAGCGACCGACCCATTTGGGAGTCTCCCAGCCACACGCGCCGCACCGGTGGGTCGGGCGCGGCCGCGTCGATGTCTTTGCCATGCCGGGAACCTAGGGCAGGCCGCCGACAACTACCCCGACGCCGCCGGGCTCGGGCCTGACCCCTCAGATCTGTGCAGGCGATCAGGGTTATCCCACACGGCTTCTCTCAACGCCGCACGATCCTTGCTGGGCGGACGGGAACGCCCGGCATCGACGGTTTACGCGCCAGGTGACTACCGCGCCGCAAATCTGTGACCACCGGTGTGCAGGAAGCGCGGTCAAACGTCAGAACCGGCGCCACCAGATGTTGACCGCGTAGTCGACCTCAGTGCCCGCGTGCTCGGACAGGATCCGCCTGGCGTTGTCCTGATCGAACTCGATTCCGACCACCGCCTCGAACTGCCAGCGCCGCTCGAACCTCCACCGGATGTCGACCGGCTGCCGCGTCCAGCCGCGGCCGGACCAGAACGACTCCACGGCGCCCGGATCGTAGGTGGGCATTGCCCGGCGGAACCAGCGACCGAATGTCGACCGGGTGGCATCGTTGTCGATGACGAAGGCCGCACCGCCGCGGCGCATCACGCGTTCCACCTCCCGCAGGCCCGGCTCACAGCCCGGCCCGAAGAGGTACGCCCACCTGGCGTGCAGCACGTCGACACTCGCGTCCGGCAGCGGGAGATCCTGCGCGACTGCGTGCAGCACCCGGACATTCGGCAGCCGCGAGGTGCGACGCCGGGCCAGTTTGACGAGGTCGAGGTTGGGCTCGATGCCGACGACCTCATGCGCGTCCGCCGCGAAACGCGGGAGATGGAAGCCGCTACCGCATCCGAGGTCGAGCACACTGGCATCGACCCAGGACCGGATGCGCGTCATCGCCGACTCGATCGTTCGGTCGGGGTCGACACCGCTGTTCTCGAGCTCGTACACCTCGGGGTGGTTCCAGATGTTGGGGCTCGGCGTGGCACCGTCGACCAGACGCCGGGAGCGCGCCACCTCGGCTAGAACCGGACCTTGCCGTCCAGAGTGTCGAACGTCGCCGCGACGATCCCGGCATCGCCGTCCGGCTTCACCCAGTCGACGTCGACGTCCTCCAGCGGCTTGGCGGGATCCTGGTCCAACCACTCGCTGACCCGGGCCGGATCACCGGCGATCTCCAGCCCGGTCAGGTGGATCGCTCCGGAAGCACCGCACGAAGGGTGCAGCTCGCGCCGGATCTCCCATTGGACGAAGAAGGGAAGCTGGGGGTCGGCCAGCAGCCCACTGATGCCGAGCTGCCGCCACCGCAGCTCGACACCGTCGGGTCGGTGCCTGCTGCCGCGCACAGCCGGGAGATCCAGCCGGTTCTCCACCCGCGCGATGTCATCGACCGCGACCACCCAGGCCAGCCATCCGCCCCCGGCTTCGGTCCGCGCACGGACCGCCTGCCCGAACAAGGCCTTCTCCGACGCCGGATGATCCAGAACCGCCACCACCTCGAGGTAGAGGCCGTCACCGAGCGGCAGCACCATGTTGCGAGTGCCGAACCGGGGATGCACTCCACCGTCGGCGAAGTCCTCGCCCAGCAGGCCGGCCAGCCGACGGCTGGTCTCCACGATTCCCTCCGGGCCGGCCGCGTACGACAGGTGGTCCAACCGCATCTCGACATTGTGGCCAGTACTCGCACGCGTTCGGTCGGCGGGGTCGCCGCACCGTCAACCCGCGACGGTCGTGCCGGCCTCCCCGGCGAGCCGGCGCATCTGTGCCTTCCGGGCCGGGTCGGAAAGATCCGCCGGGTCGGCCGGATGCGGGGCCAGCCTGGAGCGCGTGGCCAGATGGGAGGCACACGCAGCGACCAGCTCGGTGTAGGCCGCCGGCCCCATCAGCTCCCGGAGCTCGGGCTCGTACGAGACGTAGACCGGCTCGGCGGCCACATGCGCCTCGGTGTTCCCGGTGCAGTACCAGTCGAGATCATGTCCACCCGCCCCCCAGCCACGTCGGTCGTACTCGGCGATCGTGACCTCGGTGTAAGTGGAGCCGTCGGGCCGCTCGACGTCGCGGAACGAACGGCGGACAGGTAGCTGCCAGCAGACGTCAGGCTTGGCCTCGAGCGGGTGGCGGTCGTTGCGCAAGGCCCAACCGTGCAACGCGCATCCCTCACCGCCGGCGAACCCCGGCCGGTTCAAGAAGATGCACGCTCCCTTGAACACGCGGGTCTTCGTCTCGCCCTCGTCGTCGGTCTCTGTCCAGCCCTTGGCGCGCCCCTCCGACCGGAACTGCCAGTCCTCCCGGCCGAGCCGCTTGGCGAACTTCTTGACCCGCGCGAGATCGGCCTTGTCGGCGAAATGCGCGCCGAGCGTGCAACAGCCGTCGTCGGGGCGGTCGGCGTAGATGCCCTTGCAGCCGGCACCGAAGATGCACGCCCAGCGCGAGGTCAGCCAGGTCAGGTCACAGCGGTAGACCTGTCCGGTGTCGGCCGGGTCGACGAACTCGAACCAGGCGCGCGGGAAGTCGAGATCCACCACCTCGGGCATCCGCCAACACTACTTGGCAAACGCCCGCCAGTACCGTGTGCACATGCGGTTGGGCGTCCTGGACATCGGCTCGAACACCGGTCATCTGCTGGTCGTGGACGCCCACAAGGGCGCCGCTCCGCTGCCGGCGTTCTCGCACAAGGCGCCGCTGCGGCTCGCCGAGCACCTCGACAAGCACGGAGCGGTCAACAGGTCGGGTGTCGATGCCCTGGTGGCGTTCGTCGCCGCGGCGATCCAGTCGGCCGAGGACAAGGGATGCGAGACGGTCGTGGCGTTCGCGACCTCCGCGGTCCGCGACGCCTCCAACGCCGACGAGGTTCTCGAGCAGGTCCGCTCCAAGACAGGCGTCGAGCTCTCCGTCCTGCCGGGAGGCGACGAGGCACGCCTGACCTTCCTGGCCGTGCGCCGGTGGTTCGGGTGGTCCTCCGGGCGACTGCTCGTGTTCGACATCGGCGGGGGTTCGCTGGAGATCGCGGCGGGTTCCGAGCAGTCGCCCGACATCGCCCAGTCGATGGCACTGGGCGCCGGCCGGCTGACCCGCGAATGGCTGGCCGACGACCCGCCGGCCGGTCACGACGTCAAGGCACTGCGCAAGCACATCCGTGCCGAGATCGCCCGAGAAGCCGGCGCGATCCTTCGTGGTGGCGGTGGCGACCGCTGTGTGGCGACCAGCAAGACGTTTCGGTCGCTGGCACGGATCTGCGGTGCGGCTCCCTCCACGGATGGGCCGTACGTCCGCCGCGCGCTCGGACACGACGTGCTTCTGGAGAAGATCCCGCGCCTGGTCAAAATGACCTCGTCGGAGCGCACGGGACTCTCGGGCGTCTCGGCAGCGCGTTCGCACCAGCTGGTGGCGGGCGCCCTGGTCGCCGACGGGGTGATGGACATCTTCGAGATTCCCGAGCTCGAGATCTGTCCCTGGGCGCTGCGGGAGGGCGTGATCCTCGAACAGCTCGACCGGATGGCGCCGATACCCTGACCGGGTGACGGATGACGCGGCTTCGGCGCTTCCGGGGCAGGAACCGGGCGTCGTGGTCCCTGCATCGAAGATCGCGCTGTCCACCGCGTCGGTCTACCCCGAGTCGACGGCGAGCGCGTTCGAGCTCGCCGGACGTCTGGGCTACGACGCCATCGAGGTCATGGTCGGCATGGATCCGGTCGGCCAGGACATCGAGGCGGTGGGTCGGCTCGCGGACTACCACCAGCTCCCGGTCTGTGCCGTCCACGCACCCTGCCTCCTCATCACCCAACGGGTATGGGGAGCCGAGCCCTGGGGCAAGCTCAAGATGAGTGCCAAGATGGCCCAGGCACTGGGCGCCGACATCGTTGTCGTGCACCCGCCGTTTCGCTGGCAGCGCGACTACTCGCGGAGGTTCGTCAAGCGCATCGGTGAGCTCGAGGAAGAGACCGGCGTCAGGTTCGCAATCGAGAACATGTACCCGTGGCGGGCCGCCGGCCGGGAGTTCGAAGCCTACTTCCCCGGCTGGGACCCGGTCGAGGAGGAGTACGCCCACGTCACCCTCGACCTCTCGCACGCGGCCACCGCCGGCTCCGATGCGATGTCCATGGCCCGTGAGCTGGGCGGCCGGCTCACCCACGTGCACATGACCGACGGGTCGGGATCGGCCAAGGACGAGCACCTGGTGCCTGGCCGTGGCGGACAGCCGTGCGCGGAGCTGCTCGAGCACCTCGCCCGCACCGGCTTTCCCGGTGGGATCGTGCTGGAGATCAACACCCGACGCTGCGGCAGCCGGGCCGCCCGGGAGCTCGACCTCGCCGAGTCACTGGCTTACACCCGGCTGCATCTCGCGGCGGCGTACGAGCCGTCCTACGTCGTCGACCCGTCCGGTTCGATCGAGCAGCTCCCGCGTGAAGACTGAGGGCGGGCCCACCAAACGCGGGCCCGGGCGCCGTCCGGGGGGGCCGGACACCCGCGGGGAGATCCTGACCGCCGCGCGCGACGAGTTCGCCGCCCGGGGCTTCGACGGGACCACGATGCGTGCCGTGGCTTCCAGCGCCGGGGTCGACGCGGCGCTCGTACACCACTACTTCGGTGGCAAGGACGATCTCTTTCTGGCCGCGTTGGAGATACCTGTCGATCCACGGGTCGTCATCCCGGAGATGCTCCGTCCCGGCATCGACGGGATCGGGGAGCGCCTGGTCCGGATGTTCGTGAGTGTGTGGGACGACCCCGAGAGCCGCAAGCCGCTCCTTGCGGTGTTCCGCTCCGCCCTGTCGAGCGAGGCCGGAGCCGATCTCATCCGCGGCGGCATGATGCGAATGGTGTTCGAGCAGGTCGCCGAGGGACTCGGTGTGCCCGACCCGGCGCTGCGTGCACAGCTGGTGGGGAGCCAGATGACGGGCCTGGTGATGATGCGGTACGTGCTCGCGGTGGAGCCGATCGCGTCGATGCCGCCCGACCAGCTGGTGCAGTGGGTGGGGCCGAGCATCCAGCGCTACCTCTCCGGCTGAATCGGGTCTTGACCCCGCCGCGGGCCTCGGCAATAATTCATCACATGATGAATAGACCGGTGGTAGCCATCGCGGTCCGTTCGCTGCGGGTCGTCCGCGGCGGCCGGGTCGTGCTCGATGACGTGGGCTTCACGGTGCCGACGGGGCAGGTGACCGGGCTGCTCGGCCCGTCCGGTTGCGGCAAGAGCACGCTGATGCGGTCGATCGTGGGCGTCCAGAAGGTCGACGGGGGCTCGGTGGAGGTGCTGGGCCGCCCGGCCGGCGCCAAGGAGCTGCGTCGTCTGGTCGGCTACGTGACACAGGCGCCCAGTGTGTACGCGGATCTCACGGTGACCGAGAACCTGCACTTCTTCGCCCGGGTTCTCGGCGCCGCTCCCGGTGACGTCGACCGGGTGCTGTCGGCGGTGGACCTCACCTCTCACGCCGACGCCCTGGTGGAGCGCCTGTCGGGCGGCCAGCGGTCCCGGGTCTCGCTCGGTGTCGCGCTGCTCGGCTCGCCGCAGGTGCTGGTCCTCGACGAGCCGACCGTCGGCCTGGATCCGGTGCTGCGTCGCGACCTGTGGCGCCTGTTCCACCGACTGGCCGCCGACGGCGTCACGGTGCTGGTGTCGAGCCACGTGATGGACGAGGCGCAGCGCTGCCAGCGGTTGCTGCTGATGCGGGAGGGGCGCCTCATCGCCGACGAGTCACCCGACGCCCTCCTCGCTCGTACGAACACCAGCGACGTGGAGGCGGCGTTCCTCAGCATCGTGGAGAACAGAGGAGCGTCGGTATGACCCCCACCGTCACCATGGCGGTCGCGGGACGGGTCCTCGCGCAGCTCAGGCGCGACCATCGCACCGTGGCGATGCTGCTGGTCGTCCCGTGCGTGCTGCTCACGCTGCTCTGGTGGATGTTCGACGGCGACGAGCTCATCTTCAACCAGTTCGGACCGCCGCTGCTCGCGCTGTTCCCGTTCATCGTGATGTTCCTGGTCACCTCGGTCACCACGCTCCGGGAGCGGTCGTCCGGGACACTGGAGCGGCTGCTGTCGATGCCGATGGGCAAGGCGGACCTGCTCATCGGGTACGCCCTGGCGTTCGGCGCGATCGCCCTGGTGCAGGCGCTGGTCGCGGTCGGGCTCACCGTCGGCCTGCTCGGGCTCGAGGTGTCGGGTCCGGTCTGGATGCTCGCGGTCGTCGCCGTGCTCGACGCAGTGCTCGGCACGGCGCTGGGACTGTTCGTCTCGGCGTTCGCGCAGACCGAGTTCCAGGCGGTCCAGTTCATGCCGGCCGTGGTGCTCCCGCAGTTGCTCCTGTGCGGGCTCTTCGTCGCCCGCGAGGACCTGCCGCCGGTGCTGCATGCGGTCGCGGACGTGCTGCCGCTGTCCTACGCGGTGGACGCGATGAACCAGGTGACGGTCAGCGAAACCTTCTCGCGGGATCTCGCCGTGGACCTGCTGGTGGTCGGAGGCTTCGTCGTGGCCGCGCTGGGATTGGGTGCCGCCACGCTCCGGCGCCGAACCGCGTAGCCTTGCTCGCGCGGCGTCAACACCGACGACGCGCGTCAAGGAGGCCCGGTGCTGCGACGCACGTTGCTCGGACTCGCCGACAGCGACCGGGCCAGGCGACTTGTCACGTCGATGCCGGTCTCGAGTTCGATCGTGTCGCGGTTCGTACCCGGCGAGTCCGCCGAGGCGGCGGTGGCCGCGACGCGCCGGCTCGTCGACTCGGGCCTGCTCGCGACCCTGGACCATCTGGGTGAGGACACCGTCGACCGTGCGCACGCGGACGTCATCGTGCAGGCGTACCTCACGATGCTCGGACGGCTCCGTGAGGCGGGTCTGAGCGATGCGGCGGAGGTCTCGGTCAAGCTGTCTGCGGTCGGGCAGGCCCTGCCCGGGTCGGGGGAGAAGATCGCGCTCGACAACGCGCGCACGATCTGCCAGGCCGCGCGCAACGCCGGTACGACGGTGACGCTCGACATGGAGGACCACACCACGACCGACTCGACGCTGGCGATCCTGTCCGAGCTTCGCGCGGACTTCCCCGAGACCGGCGCCGTGGTCCAGGCGTACCTTCACCGCACCGAGGCGGACTGCCGGGATCTGGCCTACGAAGGCTTCCCGTGTCCGGCTCTGCAAGGGCGCGTACCAGGAACCCGAGTCGGTCGCGTTCCAGAGCAGGGACCAGGTCGACCGTTCCTATGTCCGTTGCCTGAAGGTGCTGATGAGCGGCGCCGGATACCCGATGGTGGCCTCCCATGACCCACGGCTGATCAGCATCGCCGGAGCCCTGGCGACCCGCAACGACCGGGCGAAGGGAAGCTATGAGTTCCAGATGCTGTACGGCATCCGTCCCGACGAGCAGCGACGGCTGGCGGGCACCGGCGAGAAGATGCGGATCTACATACCGTACGGCGACCAGTGGTACGGCTACCTGATGCGCCGGCTGGCCGAGCGCCCGGCGAATGTCGCGTTCTTCCTGCGCTCGTTGGTGAGCACCTCATGACGACGGCGAGAGGCGGAGCCCGATGACGGTCGCCATCCTCGGTGCCGGCGTGATGGGGGAGACCCTGGTCTCCGGCCTGCTGCGGGCCGGCCGTCGCCCCGAGCGAGCTGCTGCTCGCCGAGCGTCGCGCCGAGCGCGCCATCGAGCTGAACGAGCGGTACGGGGTGGACGTCGTGAGCAACCTCGAGGCCGCCGGCCGGGCCGAGACGCTCATCCTGGTGGTCAAGCCCCAGGACATGGGCGACCTGCTCGACGAGATCGCGCCCAAGGTCCGCGTCGAGCAGCTGGTCGTCTCGCTGGCCGCTGGCATCACCACCGCGTTCATCGAGTCGCGACTCGGCAACGGTGTCCCGGTGGTTCGCGTGATGCCCAACACCCCGGCCCTGGTCGACGAGGGCATGGCCGCGATCTCACCGGGCTCGCACTGTGACGAGGGGCATCTGGTAGAGGCCGAGGAGCTCCTCGCCGCGACCGGCCGAGTGATCCGGGTGCCGGAGAAGCAGCAGGACGCGGTGACCGCGATCTCCGGCTCCGGCCCGGCATACCTGTTCTTCGTGGTCGAGGCGATGATCGAGGCCGGTGTGCACCTGGGACTACCGCGCTCGACCGCCTCCGAGCTCGTGGTCCAGACCGTCGTCGGATCGGCCAAGCTGCTGCGCGAGACCGGCGAGCATCCGGTCGTCCTCAGGGAGCGGGTGACCTCGCCCGGCGGCACCACCGCCGCCGCGCTCCGAAAGCTCGAGGACCACAAGGTGCGCGCCGCCTTCCTGACCGCGCTGGAGGCGGCACGCGACCGATCGCGGGCGCTGGCCGCCGGTCAGGGGGAGTAGTCGCGTTCCGGGTCAGGCCAGCCCGATCGCCCGCCTGGCACGTTGAAGGACGTCGGCGGCCCGTCCGGTCGCCCGGGCGGCGCCGTCGCGGAGCACGTCGCTCACGTACCCCGGATCGGCGACCAGCTCGGTATACCGCCGCTGCACCGGCCCGAGTGTGCTGACCACGGCGTCGGCGGTGTCGCGCTTGAGCTCACCGTACGACGCGTACCCTCGCGCGAGCTCCGCGGGCGACCCGCCGGTGCAGGCCGCGAGGATGTCGAGCAGGTTCGAGACACCGGGCTTCGACCCCGGGTCGAACCGTACGGACGCCTCCGAGTCGGTCATCGCCCGACTGACCTTGCGTCGGATCAGGTCTGGAGGATCCAGCATCCGGATGACACCCGCGGCCGTCTCAGGTGCGGACTTGCTCATCTTGGTCGTCGGCGTGGCGAGGTCGCCGATGCGCGCGGCCGTCGCGGCGGGCGCGAGAGTCGGCACCACGAACGTGTCGCCGTACTCACGGTTGAAACGCGCCGCGAGGTCACGCGCCAGCTCGACGTGCTGGCTCTGGTCGGCGCCCACCGGCACCGAGTCGGTGTCGTAGAGCAGGATGTCCGCGGCCATCAGGCAGGGGTAGGTGAACAGGCTGGCCCGGGTCCGGGGAAGCCCGCCCTTCTCCTTGAACTGGATCATCCTCCCCAGCTCGCCGACATAGGCGGTGCATTCCAGCAGGTACGCAAGCTCGACGTGCTGCGGAACCGCGGACTGGACGAACACCGTCGAGCGGTCGGGGTCGATGCCGCTGGCGAGGAACAGCAGGGCGGTCTCGGCGGTGAGCGCCCGCAGCCGTGCGGGCTGGTGCTGAGCCGTCAACGCGTGCAGGTCGGCGACGAAGAAGATCGAGCGCTGCTCGGCCGGTGTCTGGGCGAAGCGCCGCAAGGCCCCCAGGTAGTTTCCCAGCGTGAGCCGCCCACTCGGGGTGATGCCGCTGAGGATGTGCAGGTTCATGTCGGTCCTCGGATCTGTCCCAGTGACCGCCAGGATTTGCCCGTGGACAGCAGAAACGGCCGCCGTTGGGAGCCTGGCGGCCGGTGCTGAACGTGACGCGGTGCCGCCTACCGGGCGGGCCACCACTGCTCAACGCGCATGCGGGCAGCGTACCGGTCGGCGCCTGCGCGGCTCAACCGGCGCAGGCGCCGTGTTCAATCAGCGCAGGCGCTGTGTTCCATCAGCGCGCAGGCGCTGCGGTCAACCAGTGCTCACGCGGCGGCGGCAGTATCGTCGCCCCCATGACGGGCAGGGCCTGCGTGGTTTTCGACCAGGGCCTGACCGAGTACGACTTCGGACCGGCGCACCCGATGTCCCCGGTGCGGGTGGACCTCACGATGCGCCTCGCGCGGGCGATGGACGTCGTCGGCGGCGCGGGTCTGCAGGTCATCCCCGCTCCGATCGCCGATGACGACGAGATCAGCACCGTTCACGACACCGCCTACGTGCAGGCAGTGCACCGGATCAGGTCGGCGCACGACGTGGACTTCGCCCACGGGCTCGGGACCGGTGACAACCCCACGTTCGCCGGGATGCACACCGCGTCTGCGCACGTCGTCGGCGCCTCACTGGAGGCGGCCCGGCAGGTCTGGTCCGGTGCGATGCGGCATGCTGCCAACATCGCCGGCGGCCTGCATCATGCAATGCCGGGGCAGGCCAGCGGCTTCTGCGTCTACAACGACGTCGCGATCGCGATCGCCTGGCTGCTCGAGCACGGCGCGGAACGGATCGCGTACGTCGACGTCGACGTGCACCACGGGGACGGCGTGCAGCACATCTTCTACGACGACCCGAGAGTGCTGACGATCAGCCTGCACGAGTCACCGGAGACCCTGTTTCCCGGCACCGGCTACGCGTTCGAGACCGGGGGGCCCGGTGCGGCCGGCGCCTCGGCCAATGTCGCGCTCCCGGCCGGCACGGCCGACGCCGGCTGGCTGCGCGCCTTCCATGCGATCGTGCCGGCGCTGGTACGCGAGTTCGAGCCGGACATCCTGGTGAGCCAGCAGGGATGCGACAGCCACATCGAGGACCCGCTCGCGCACCTTATGTTGACCGTCGACGGTCAGCGCGCCGCGTACCTCAGCCTGCACGAGCTCGCCCACGAGGTCTGCGACGGGCGCTGGCTGGCCACCGGTGGCGGTGGTTATGCGATCACCGATGTCGTGCCGAGAGCGTGGACGCACCTGCTCGCCATCGTCGCCGGCACGCCGCTGGATCCGCAGACCAGCACGCCACCGGCGTGGCGCGACCACGTGCGGACCCGGCTGTCGCGGCTGGCACCGCACCGGATGACAGACGGTGGGGTACCGAACTACCGTGACTGGTCGCTGGGCTACGACCCGGCGAACTGGCTCGACCGGTCCGTCCAGGCGACTCGCGAGGCCGTGTTTCCACTGAACGGCCTCGATCCGATGCCGTGACCTGGCGTGAGCGGGTTTGCGTCCGCGGCTCGGCCGGCTCGCCAGACCGGGTCCTGGGGGGTCACAGAGGGTGACAGGGCGCTCAGATGACCTCCGCTTCCCCATCAGCCACATCAGGCACTACGCTTACCAGACGCGAGTGATCCGACTCTGGTGGGAAGCTGGAGCGCGCCCGCGCCGAAAGCGTGGTGCGACATGGCCTCAAGCAGGTCCGGAGCAGCAGCAGGAGACCAGCCGATCTCCGAGATCCATTTTCTGACGGTGGCCGAGGTCGCCGCGGTGATGCGGGTCTCCAACATGACCGTCTACCGCCTGGTCCACTCCGGGGAGTTGCCGGCCGCTCGGGTGGGCCGGTCCTTCCGGGTGCCGGAGACCGCGGTGAACGACTACCTGCGCAAGTCCTACTTCCAGGCCGGCTGAGCGGCCGCGACGCTCACGCCGCCGGTACGCCGGATGGTGATCCTGAGGGGCGCGTGCACCCGACCGCGACCGGTTACCCTTGGTCTGCTGAGCCGGGCTAGCACCCCGGCCCCTACTGCTGCGGCGCCCCGCCGCCGCACAAGATAGCCCCCTGAAAGGGGAACCGTGGGTTCAGTCATCAAGAAGCGCCGAAAGCGAATGGCGAAGAAGAAGCACCGCAAGCTGTTGAAGAAGACGCGCATCCAGCGTCGCCGTCAGGGAAAGTAGCCCGGCACCGCCCGGATCGGCTCCCCGATGGGGGAGTCATCAGCCGCTCTGATCTGGAGGATCCGATGGGCCGCGTGGTCCTCGTTACGGGCGTCTCGCGTGATCTCGGCGGCCGTTTCGCCACTCTGCTGACCGCCGAGCCCGACGTGGACCGGGTGATCGGTGTCGACGTCGTGCCGCCGAAGCACGATCTCGGCCGCGTCCGGGTCGTACGGGCGGACATCAGGAATCCCGTGATCGCCAAGGTGATCACCGAGGAGGCCGTCGACACGGTCGTGCACATGAACGTCATCGCGACCCCGCACGGCGTGGGGGGACGCATCGCGATGAAGGAGATCAACGTGATCGGCACGATGCAGCTGATCGCCGCCTGCCAGCAGTCGCCAACGGTGCAGTCGCTCGTGGTCAAGTCGTCGAGCGCGGTCTACGGCGCCTCACCGCGTGACCCGGCGATGTTCTCCGAGGACATGGAGCCCAGACAGCTACCCCGGTCGGGCTTCGGCAAGGACTCCGTCGAGGTCGAGGGCTACGTCCGCGGGTTCGCGCGGCGGCGCCCCGACGTCCGCGTCGTGCTGCTCCGCTGTGCCAGCGTGGTGGGTCCCGTCATCGACACTCCGCTGACCAGGTACTTCTCGCTGCCCGTCGTGCCCACTGTGCTGGGCTTCGATCCACGCCTGCAGTTCTGTCACGAGGACGACGCGCTGGCGGCGCTGCTGCAGGCTGCTCTCTCCGACGCCGAGGGCACCATCAACGTCGCGGGCGACGGCATCCTGATGCTGTCGCAGGCGCTGCGCCGGATGGGTCGCCCGGCGATACCGGTTCCGGCGATGGCTGTGGGAACGGTGGCGGCCACGCTGCGCAGGACCGGGGCTCTGGACTTCTCCGCCGAACAGGTGTCCCTGCTCACGTACGGACGAGGGATCGACACCTCGAGGATGCGCGACACGCTGAAGTTCACCCCGGACTACACCACAGCGGAGGCGTTCGGCGACTTCGCCCGCAGCGCGGCGGAGGGCCCACTGCGGGCCGAGCGGGTGGTGGCTGCCGAAGAGCTGATCCAGTCGATGCTGACGGGTCGGAGGTAGGCGTGGTCGACCTGGCGACGCGATCGCCCTCCGAGCCGGAGCGAGACGGCACCGAGCGAGTCACCCCCGAGCGAGAAGGCCCCGAGCGAGTCAGCACCGTGCGGGACGGCTCCGAGCGAGACGGCATCGAGCGAGAATGCGCCGAGGAAGACGGCATCGAGCGAGAATGCGCCGAGGAAGAAGGCGCCGACGACCGCTGGTCGAAGGTTCTGGCTGAAACGCTGGCCTTCGCCCGGCGCCGGCTCACCGGGGACTACGAGGTCGATGAGTTCGGATTCGACCCCCAGGTTTGCGACAGCGTGGTCCTTGCGGCGTTGCGCCCGCTGGCCCACAACTGGTTTCGTGTCGAGGTCCGCGGCGCCGACAACATCCCGGCCGCCGGTGGTGCCCTGGTGGTGGCGAACCACTCGGGCACGATCCCGCTGGACGCCCTCATCACCGGACTTGTGGTCCACGACGATGCCGGTCGCCGGTTGCGGATGCTCGGTGCGGACCTCGTGTTCAGCCTGCCGTTCGTCGGAGAGCTGGCTCGCAAGACCGGTGTTACCAAGGCCTGCGCCGAGGACGCCGAGCGGATGCTCGCCCAGGGCGACCTGGTCGGCGTGTGGCCGGAGGGTTTCAAAGGGATCGGGAAGCCGTTCAGCGAACGCTACAAGCTGCAGCGCTTCGGCAGGGGCGGCTTCGTCACCGCCGCACTGCGCACCGGCGTGCCCATCGTGCCGTGTTCGATCGTCGGGGCGGAGGAGATCTACCCGATGATCGCCAATGTGCCCTTCCTCGCCAGGGTTCTGGGTGTGCCGTACGTGCCGGTCACACCGTTCTTTCCCTGGCTCGGGCCGCTGGGTCTGGTGCCGTTGCCGTCGAAGTGGCTGATCGAGTTCGGCCCGCCGATCACCACCGACTCCTACCCCGAGGGGGCGGCCGAGGACCCGATGCTGGTCTTCAACCTCACCGAACCAGGTCCGCGAGACGATCCAGCAGACGCTCTTCACCCTGCTGGAGAAGAGGCGTGGCGTGTTCGGCTAGCGACTCCGCCGGCCGCACCCGCACCGTCAGGGCGGTGGGCTCTCGGCACTCGGCGTCGAGGATGACTCGCTCGCAGTCGACGGCGAGGATGGTGACAGCGACGGGGAGGGGGTCACGCCCGAAGGGGGCGCGGGCACGGAGATCGTCGACGGTGGAAGCGACGGGAACGACGGCTGAGAGTCCGTGGGGGTCGTGGCGGTCGAGGCGGAGACCGTCGGGGGAGACGCCGTCGGGTCGGTGGTGACCCCGCCGGTGGGTCCCGTCGTCGGCCCGGTCGTGGGGTCGGTGATCGGTCCGCCCGGGCCGGTCGTGGTGCCGGGAGTGGTCGGTCCAGTCGGCGTCGGGGCGGTCGGGGTGGGCGTGCTCGGCGTGGGTGTGAACGGGCTCGTCGGGATATCCGTCGGCACGCTTGTCGGAGCACCGGTGGGCACGTCGGTCGCCGGGGCGACCGGGATGGTCACGGGGGGTCCTGAACCCGGCGCGGTGGTGACGACGGTGGACGGGGGAACCGTCGGAGCGGTGGTCGGAGGACCAATGGTCGGATCAGCGGCCGGCAGCGGGGTGAGAGTGATGTCCGGTACCCCCGGGGTCGCTGGAAGCGGTGCTGTCGACGGGATCGGAAGGGTGCTCGGGTCCACATCGGGAAGGAACGTCCGGACCGACAGCAGGTAGCTGGGGACCTGGACCGCGGGCAGCGAGTCCGTGCAGTCCGGGCAGACGATCACCGCGGCGGAGTCCAGCGACCCGACCGTCCCCTCGGCGTGTGCGAACGACTGCTGCGCAACGTCGGGGACGGCGGCGGCCAGGTCGCTCATCTGGACGGCTGCCGACGTCGTGAACAGGCGGACCTGGGCCAGCGCTCCGTTGTCGCCGTCGGTGCGGTAGGCCTCCATCAGCAACTGTCCGCCGACCGTGGCCTGCTCGGTGAAGTCTTGAATCGTGCTGCTGATGTCCGAGGTGGTCTGCTCGTCAGACCCTCCCCGGTCCGCGAGGCCCGCAACCTCGTCGAGCCGAGTGGATGCCTCGTCGAGGTACTCGCCGCCGCGGCTGAAGTTGCCGCGGGCGATGCTGAGCTGGACGCTCTCGAGCGACCGCTTGACCGGATAGAGCAGGTCCCCGGGCAGCGCCTGCTGGGCGGCCGTGGCCACCCCGGTCCCGGCTCCGACAATCACCAGCGCGGAGGCCGCGGCAACGAGCCGGCGCCCCCGATGCCTGGGCCGCTGAGGCATGGCGGTGACGACGGGCTCGAAAGCGGACTCGACCTCGGCCACCAGGGCGGCGCGCAGCTCGGACTCGAAGTCGCTGCCGGGCGACACCGGCTCGCGTGCGCGCAGGAGGACGGCGGCGCGCAACGGCGCCTGCAGGCTCGGATCGAGGTTCCCCCCGTCACCCTCGAGGGCGTGATCGAGCTCCTCGGCGCGGCGGCGCGCTGTCAGTAGCTCTCTCATGTGCGTCTTTCCGATTGGTATGCGGGCAGCGCGTGCATACCTCTCAACGACGCGGGGCCGCGATAGGCTACGCGGCTTTTGGGCGTGTGCAGCCTATTTGGCGCCCTCCGGCGGTGTCCTGGCGGCATCAGAGACCGTCCGGAAGCAACTTCGCCAGGTTGCGGAGCGCCCGCAGCTGAAGCTGCTTGATGGCTCCCTCGCTACGGTCGAGGGCCCGGGCGGTCTCGGCGATGGACCAGCCCTGCAGGAAGCGCATCACCAGACACTCCTGCTGCTCCGGCGCCAGCTGGCGCAGGGTCTCGACGAGCGTCTCGTTGGTCAGCCCGGCGATGACGTCGTCCTCCAGGTCGCCGGTGGATGTGTCGTGTGCCAGGAAGTCGTCGGTGGTCACCTCCAGGCGGTAACGACTGGACTTGTAGTGGTCAGCCACCAGGTTCCGGGCGATGGTCACGAGCCAGGCGCCGAAGTCCTTTCCCTGCCACCGGAACGAGCCGAGGCTGCGCAGCGCCTTGAAGAACGTCTCGCTGGTGAGATCCTCGGCCAGGGTGTGCGAGCCCAGCCGGTAGTACAGGAACCGGTAGATCGTGCTCACGTAGTGGTCGTAGAGCTGCCCGAACGCGTCCGGGTCCCCGGTCCGGGCCAGGTCCACCAGGGCCACCAGCCGCGGGTCGGGACCGCTATCGACACGTTCGCCGGCGCCCGCGCGGCCGGCGCCGCCGATCCTCGCCTGCGCGGCCCGACCACCCGCACCATGCGCCGGCGTGTCCGCCCTGACGTCGGCCGCCTCGCTCCAGGCCCAGGGCGGCGACGACGGCGCACTTCCCCCCGCCGGACCGGTCGAGGCGAATCCTGGCACCGGGTTTGCGATGATCTGCGCGAGCGCGGCACGAAGCGCGTCGAGGCCGGGAAGACCGGCGCCGTGCTGCACTCGCATGCCACTCCCCCCGGGTTAGGGAAACGTCTCGAAAATCCTGGACATCTTACGTTCGGATACTAAACGCGAACGTCGTGACGGCGGATCAAAAGTCGGTCACGCTGTGTGTTTCACCAGGGCGCTTTCCGGGTGTAGCACACATAACGGTCACCAATGGGCCACCACCGCCCGCGGCCGGCCCGTCGCCGGCCCTCACGATCGTACGTGTGACTCGCAGTTGGCACCGATCGTCGCGCCGGCGACCCGGTCCCCGATCCCGGCTGGGCCATTCCGGGCGGAGCCCGAACCCGGTGGCGCCGTCTGGCAGACTCCGGCGGGTGTCGGCAATGCACCAGCGCGACCAGCCCACCGGCTCACGGGTAACGGTCTACTCCAAGCCGGGCTGTCATCTGTGCGAGGAGGCGACGAGGATCGTCGCCCGCGTCTGCTCGGAACTCTCCGTCTCGTGGACCGAGGTCGACATCGAGGGCGACCCGGCGCTGATGCACGAGTATGGCGAGCAGATACCGGTCACCCTCGTCGACGGGCGGCGGCACGACTACTGGCAGGTCGACGAGCAGCGGCTCAGGTCCGCGCTCGGGTGAACCCCTGCCGGATCGGGCTGGGGCCCGTGCCGCTCGATTTTGTTCTCCCGTTCACAAACTTCTAAGGTGGGACCGTCGGCCCAGACGAGCCGGCGACCACTCCAGGAGGATCGTGACTTCGCGCATTCCCCGGGCCACTGCGCGCGACCAGCGTCCCGAGCGTGGCATCCCCGAGGCGACGGTCGCCCGTTTGCCGGTCTACCTGCGCGCACTGAGCGCGCTGTCCGATCGGGCGATCGCCACTGCCTCCAGCGAGGAGCTCGCCTCCACCGCCGGCGTCAACTCTGCCAAGCTCCGCAAGGACCTGTCCTACCTGGGGTCGTACGGCACCCGGGGTGTCGGATACGACGTGGAGTACCTGCGCTATCAGATCGCCCGCGAGATCGGCCTGACCCAGGACTGGCCGGTCATCATCGTGGGCATCGGCAACCTCGGTCATGCGCTGGCCGGCTACTCAGGCTTCGTGTCGCGCGGCTTCCGAGTCGTGGCGCTGCTCGACGCCGATCCCAAGCGGATCGGCGAGGCCGTCGCCGGGCTGACGATCCGCCCGTACGACAAGCTTGAGGAGATCGTCGGAGCCAGCGCGGTGTCGATCGGTGTCATCGCGACTCCCGCTGCCGTCGCCCAGGAGGTCTGCGACCGGCTGGTGGCGGCCGGGGTGACCTCCGTCCTCAACTTCGCGCCCACAGTGCTGTCGGTTCCCGACGGGGTCGACGTGCGCAAAGTCGACCTGTCCATCGAGATGCAGATCCTCGCCTACCACGAGCAGCGCAAGTCGCTGGCCGCCGGGGGCGCGCTCGTCGACGGCGGTCGGAGCCCCCGAGTGGAGTCGGTGTGAGCGTCCTGGTCGTCGGTATCTCCCACCGCAGCGCCCCCGTCGCCCTGCTGGAGCGGCTCGCCCTCGACGCGGACGGAGTGTCCAAGCTCCTGTCCGATGTGGTCGGCAGCGACCACGTCAGCGAGGCGACCGTGCTCGCCACCTGCAACCGCACCGAGGTGTACGCCGAGGTCGATCGCTTCCACGGCAGCGTCGAGGACGTGTCCCGGCTGATGGTCGAGCGGGCCGGCGAGTCCCGTGACGACTTCACACCTCATCTGTATGTCCACTACGACGCGGGAGCGGTGGCTCACGTCTTCTCCGTCGCCGCCGGCCTCGACTCGATGGTGGTCGGCGAGAGCCAGATCCTCGGCCAGGTGCGCGACGCACTCCGCCGCGGCCAGGACGCAGGGTCGGTGAGCGCATCACTGAACCCGCTGTTCCAGCAGGCGCTGCGGGTCGGCAAGCGCGCCCACGCCGAGACCGACATCGACCGTGCGGGACCATCGCTGGTCAGTGTCGCCGTCGACCGGGTCGAGCCCGTCGTCGACGGGCTGCGCGGTCGGCGCGCGCTCATCATCGGCGCCGGGTCGATGGCCGCCCTGGCAGTGACGACGCTGACGCGACGGGGAGTCGGCTCCATCGTCATCGCCAACCGCAGCGCCGAACGGGCGGAACACCTGGCTCGGTCGGCCGACGGTCGTACCGTCTCGCTGGAGGATCTCGCCGCCGAGGTCCGCCGGGCCGATCTGGTCGTCTCCTGCACCGGCGCGACGTCGCTCGTGCTCACCAGCGACGACGTTGACGAGGCGCTCGACGGTCGGGGGGCTCGCCCGTTGGCCATCATCGACCTGGCCCTTCCCCATGACGTCGACACGGTCGTCGAGCAGATCCCGGGTGTCACGCTCGTCGGGCTCGCGGACCTCGCAGAGACGGTGACCGACCAGGTCACCGCGGCCGACATCGAGCAGGTCCGTCGGATCGTTGCGGAGGAAGTGGCGACCTTCGAGTCGGCTCGTCGGGCGGCCCGGGTGACACCGACCGTGGTCGCCCTACGATCCATGGCCACCGGCGTCGTCGAAGCGGAGCTGGGACGTCTCGACGGCCGGCTGCCGGGACTCGACCCCGTTGCCCGGGCCGAGCTGGAGCACACCGTCCGCCGGGTCGCGCACAAGCTGCTGCACGCTCCGACCGTGCGCATCAAGGAGCTGGCCGAGCAACCGGCCGGGTCCTCCTACGCCGACGCCCTCGCGGAGCTGTTCGCGCTGCACCCGAGTGCCGTTGCGGCCGTCACCCAACCGGGGGTAGCGGCAGCGTCGATGAGCGAGCTCGCGGGCCAGGACAACCCAGGCCCCGGCCAGCTGATCGGTGACACGACCGGCCGTCCGCCGGGGGAGTCCGCATGAGTGTCCTCAGACTCGCGACCCGCGCCAGCGCGCTGGCCGGCGCCCAGTCGCGGCAGGTGGCAGACCGGTTGAGCAGCGTCGCCGGTTGCCCGGTGGTGCTCGTGCCGATCCGCAGCGTGGGCGATGTCGACCGCGGCCCGCTTGCCCAGATCGGCGGATCCGGAGTCTTCGTGAGCAGGTTGCGCGAGGCGTTGCTGAGTGGCGAGGCCGACATCGCGGTCCATTCATTGAAGGACCTGCCGACGGCCGGCGCCGAGGGGATCACCCTGGCCGCCGTGCCGCCGCGCGAGGACCCCCGCGATGTTGTGGTCGCCCGGGACGGGCTGACCCTCGGTGGCCTGCCGCAGGGCTCCGTCGTCGGGACGGGTTCGCCCCGACGGGCGGCACAGCTGCACGCGCTCGGCCTCGGTTTGCGCATCGCCCCGATTCGGGGAAATGTCGAGACCCGGCTCCGACTGGTAACCGACGGCAGGGTCGACGCTGTGGTGCTCGCCAGGGCCGGCCTCTCCAGGCTCGGTCGGTTGGGGGAGGTCACCGAGGTCCTGGATCCGCTGCAGATGCTTCCAGCTCCCGGGCAGGGCGCGCTGGGCGTCGAGTGCCGGACCGGAGAGCCCGAGCTCGTCGCGATGCTCGCGTCAGCCCTCGACGACCCACCCAGTCGCACTGTCGTGGCCGCCGAGCGGAGCCTGCTCGCAGCCCTGGAGGCCGGGTGCTCGGCTCCCGTCGGTGCGTTGGCCGACATCGCCCTCGGAGACGACGGCGACGAGCTCTGGCTTCGTGCCGTCGCCGTGGCACCGGACGGAGCCCGGATGGTCCGGATGTCCTCGACAGGACCACCTGGCGACGCGGTGAGAGTCGGTGAAGCACTCGCCGCGGACATGCTGGCCGAGGGCGCCAGCAGCTTGATCCAGGAGCGTGCGTCATGACGGCGCACCCTGACCACCGAGCCCACCTCGAGCCCCGAGCGCAGCTCAACCGCTACCAGGAAGAAGATGCCGTGACCAAGACCGCCGCCAAGCGTGTTGCTGCCAAGCAGTCGACCCAGCGGTCCACCCGGGCGACCTCGCGGTCCACGGCCGCCCAGTCCAACGGCACGGACGCCCGCGGACGCAGCCGGTCGGATGCGTCCGACCGCCCGGTCGGACACGTCGCCTTCGTCGGCTCCGGACCCGGTGACCCGGGGCTGCTGACGCTGCGCGCCGCCGATGTCATCCAGTCCGCGGACGTGGTGATCACCGAGGTGCCCGAGCACACATCGCTGCTCGCGACGCTGCTGGGCGAGCGGATGGCGAGGGTCTGCGTGGTCGACGGCGGGTTCGGGGAGGACGGCCAGACCATGACACACGCCGCCCGGGCGAAGCTGGTGGTCAAGCACGCGAAGTCGGGCCTGCGCGTCGTCCGGCTACTCGCCGGTGACCCATGGCTCTACGCCACCGGGCCGGAGGAGGCCCAGGCCTGCGCCAAGGCCGGTGTCTCCTTCGAGCTGATCCCGGGGGTGAGCTCGGTGACCGCCGTCCCCTCCTACGCCGGCGTGCCGCTGACCACCCGCGGCAACCGGGAGGTCGCGGTCGTCAACGTCAGCGACTCCAAGGTGAACTGGTCCAGCTACGCGGACAATCGGACATTGGTGTTGCTCTCGGCGGTCGACTCCATCGCGCACATCGCCGGCGAGCTCGTTTCCGCCGGTCGCCCGGCGCAGACGCCGGTGGCGATCACCATGGTCGGCACCACCACCAACCAGTCCACGGTCGTCTCCACCCTCGACCGGATCGCGGTTGATGCCGGGTCGGGAACGATCACCGCGCCGGCGATCATCATCATCGGCGAGGTCGTGGACCTGCGGGAGAACCTGTCCTGGTTCGAGACCAAGCCGCTGTTCGGCTGGCGCGTACTCGTCCCGCGCACCAGGGAGCAGGCCGGTGGCCTGTCCTCGCGGCTGCGCGGATACGGCGCCGTGCCCGAGGAGGTCCCGACGATCTCGGTCGAGCCGCCGCGCAACCCCCAGCAGATGGACAAGGCGATCCGCGGCCTCGTCGAGGGCCGTTACGAGTGGGTCGCCTTCACCTCGATCAACGCCGTCAAGGCAGTCCGGGAGAAGTTCGAGGAGTACGGCCTGGACGCCCGCGCCTTCTCCGGGCTCAAGGTCGCGGCGGTCGGGGACAAGACGGCCGAGGCGGTCGCCGGGTGGGGGATCCGCCCCGACCTGGTTCCCGACGGGGAGCAGTCCTCGATGGGGCTGCTGGCCGACTGGCCACCGTTCGACGACGTTCTCGACCCGATCAACCGGGTGTTCCTCCCACGCGCCGACATCGCGACCGAGACGCTGGCGGCCGGGCTCGTCGATCTCGGCTGGGAGGTCGACGACGTCACGGCCTACCGCACGGTGCGTGCCGCGCCGCCGCCGGCGGCGACCCGCGAGGCGATCAAGTCCGGCAGGTTCGACGCGGTCGTGTTCACGTCGTCGTCGACCGTACGCAACCTCGTCGGCATCGCCGGCAAGCCGCACTCCGCCACCGTGATCGCCTGTATCGGCCCGGCGACCGCGCGGACCGCGGAGGAGCACGGTCTGCGGGTCGATGTGATGGCAGAGACGCCGTCGGTCGAGGATCTCGCCGAGGCGCTCGCCGACTACGGATCCACCCGGCGGCTCAACCTGATCGAGTCCGGCGAACCGGTGGCCAAGCCGTCCGAGCGGCGTCCGCCCCCCCGGCGCAAGGCGACGTGACGGCGCAACCGGCGATGACCGACGACGGTACTCCGGCCCGCTGATGGCCGCCTTCCCGACGGCTCGACCGCGGCGACTTCGGGGCACTCCGGCGATCCGCCGGCTCGTAGCGGAGACCTCACTGGAGGCACGGCACCTGGTGCTGCCGATGTTCGTGCGCGAGCGAGGCGGGAGCAGCGAGGCAACCGGTGAGGCGCGTCCGATCGACAGCATGCCGGGTGTCGTCCAGCATTCGCGCGACAGCCTCAAGCGGGCGGCGCACGACGCGGTCCGGGCAGGCGTCGGCGGACTGATGCTGTTCGGTGTGCCGGTGGCCAAGGACGCTACCGGCAGTGGTGCCATCGACCCCGAAGGCATCCTCAACGCCGCGCTGCGCGACGTCCGCGCGGAGGTCGGTGACGAGACCGTGGTGATGTCGGACCTGTGTCTCGATGAGTTCACCGACCATGGGCACTGCGGCGTCCTGGCCCCCGACGGCAGCGTCGACAACGACGCCACCCTGCGCGTCTATGCGCAGATGGCGGTGGCACAGGCACAGGCCGGCGCCCATGCGCTCGGTCCCAGCGGGATGATGGACGGTCAGGTCGGGGCGGTACGCGCGGCGCTGGACGACGCCGGATTCCACCGGGTCCTGGTGATGGCGTACTCGGCGAAGTACGCGTCGGCGTTCTATGGCCCGTTCCGCGAGGCCGTCGACTCCAGCCTGCAGGGCAACCGGCGCGGCTACCAGCAGGACCCGGCCAACGGCACCGAGGCGATCCGCGAGGTCCTCCTCGACATCGACGAGGGCGCCGACATCGTGATGGTCAAACCCGCCATCGGTTACCTGGACCTGGTGCACGCGATCCGCCAGGCGGTCGACGTGCCGGTGGCCGCCTACAACGTCTCGGGGGAGTACGCGATGGTCGAGGCCGCGGCGGCTCGCGGCTGGATCGACCGTCGCGCGGCGGTACTGGAGATCCTCACCTCGATCCGCCGGGCCGGGGCCGGGATCGTACTGACGTACTGGGCCGTCGAGGCGGCCGGCTGGCTGCGCTGAGCGGCCGTCGGCGCGCATGTCGCGTGGGTCCATGAGAAACCAGCCGACGGCTCGGGGAGAATGACGCGGTGACCCCGCCGGACGACCTGCCTCGATACCCCTTCGAGGCCCCCGCGTCCCTGCACCTGTTCGAGCGGGCCCGGCGGGTGACGCCCGGCGGGGTGAACTCCCCGGTGCGGGCTTTCGGGGCGGTCGGCGGAACCCCGCGGTTCATCCTCCGCGCCAAGGGGGCCTATCTCGTCGACGCCGACGGCCGGGACTACGTCGACCTGGTCTGCTCCTGGGGCCCGATGCTGCTCGGCCATGCCCACCCGCAGGTCGTCGCGGCGGTCCAGGAGGCCGTCTCGCGGGGCACCTCCTTCGGCACCCCCACGTCGCCGGAGGTGGAGCTCGCGGAGGAGATCGTCGCCAGGACGCCCGTCGACTCCGTCCGCTTCGTCTCGTCGGGCACCGAGGCGACGATGTTGGCGATCCGGCTGGCCCGCGGCGTCACCGGCCGGGACCTGATCGTGAAGTTCGCCGGCTGCTACCACGGCCACGTCGACGCGCTGCTCGCCGAGGCGGGTTCCGGCGTCGTCACGCTGGGCCTGCCGGGCACCCCGGGCGTGCCGACGGCGACGACCCGGGCGACGATCGTGCTGCCGTACAACGACGCGGCCGCGGTCGATGAGGCCTTCGCCGAGTACGGCGACCGGATCGCCTGCCTCATCACCGAGGCCGCGGCCGGGAACATGGGAACCGTCCCACCGGCTCCCGGGTTCAACCTCCACCTGTCGCAGCTGTGTGCGCGGTACGGAGCGCTGTTCATCTCCGACGAGGTGATGACGGGGTTCCGCGTCGCCCGCAACGGGCACTGGGGTCTCGACGGGGCGAACGAGGACTGGCGGCCTGACCTGATGACGTTCGGCAAGGTGATGGGCGGCGGCTTCCCCGCCGCGGCGTTCGGGGGTCGCGCCGAGGTGATGGCGGAGCTGGCCCCGGACGGTCCGGTCTACCAGGCCGGAACCCTGTCGGGTAACCCGGTCGCGACCACAGCCGGCCTGGCAACCCTGCGGCTGGCCGACCAGGGTGTCTACACCAAGCTCGACGCGGACTCGCGAACCATCCAGGACCTCGCCGGCAAGGCGCTCGGGCAGGCCGGTGTGGCGCACGTCGTACAGTCCGCCGGGAACCTCTTCAGCGTCTTCTTCGTGTCAGAGGTTGACACCGGTGAGATCCGCGACCTCGCCGGTGCGCGCCGTCAGGACCTGCACCGGTTCCGGGCGTTCTTCCAGGCCATGCTGGCGCGCGGCGTCTACCTGCCGCCGAGCGCCTTCGAGAGCTGGTTCGTCTCGGCGGCGCTGGACGACGATGCCATGCAACGGGTCGCGGACGCGTTGCCCCATGCCGCGCACGCCGCGGCAGCCGCCCGGCCCGAAGGAGCCCCATGAGCGCAACCGAGCCGGGACGAGCGCACGGTCCTGCACCTGCTCAGGCACGGTGAGGTCCACAACCCCACCGGAGTGCTCTACGGGCGGCTGCCCGGCTACCACCTGTCCGAGCTCGGCGTGAAGATGGCCGAGCGGGTCGCCAGGACCGTGACGGACCGGGACATCACCTACCTGGTGGCGTCGCCGTTGGCGCGGGCCCAGGAGACCGCCGAGCCGTTCGCGAAGAGCTCCGGTCTCGAGATCCACTCCGACCCGCGCCTGATCGAGGCCGGCAACAAGTTCGAGGGCCTCAGGTTCGGCGTCGGAAACGGAGCCCTGCGCCGCCCGTCAGCCTGGTGGCACTTGCGCAACCCCGCCAAACCGTCGTGGGGAGAGCCGTACCGCCAGATCGTCTCGCGGATGCTCGCGGCGCTCGACGCCGCCCGGGAGGCGGCCAGCGGGCACGAGGCTCTGCTGGTGTCACACCAGCTGCCGATCTGGATCGTCCGGTCGCACGTCGAGGGCCGGCGGCTGCTGCACGACCCGCGCAAGCGGCAGTGCACGCTGGCCTCACTCACGTCGTTCACCTACCAGGGCGACGAGATCGTCTCGGTCTCCTACTCCGAGCCGGCGGCCGACCTCATCCCGGTCAAGGACAGATCCGCCACCTTCTCGGCCGGCGCATGACCCTGCGTATCGGTCGGACCGACCGTGCAGCGTTCGCCCTCCTCGCCGTCTGCGGCCTGGTCGCGGCGGGGTGCAGCACCAGCGGGCAGGGCACCGGCACCTCCGGCTACGTCTCGGGCAGCGGAACGGTCACCCTGCTGGCCCCGACCGACCGGAAGGCCGCTCCGGATCTCGACGGGCCCGACCCTGGACGGCACGGACGTCTCACTCGACGACTACCGCGGTCAGGTCGTCGTGCTCAACGTCTGGGCCTCGTGGTGCCCACCCTGCCGGTCGGAGGCCTCCGACCTGGTCGCGGCCTCGCGACGGTTGGCGGATGACGACGTGCAGTTCGTCGGCATCGACACCCGCGACTCCGACGCGACGCGCCCGCAGCTTCGTGCGCGACGCTCGGCGTCCCCTACCCCAGCATCGTCGACCCCGACGGGAAGACCCTGCTCGGCTTCGACCCCTCGCTGTCCGCCGTCGCGCTGCCCAGCACGCTGGTGCTCGACGCCCAGCACCGGGTCGCAGCCAGGGTGCTCGGCCCGATCACCGCGACGACGCTCACCGACCTCGTCCACGACGTCGTCAGCGACGAATGACCGCCGCACCGATCCCGTCCTCGATCGGCGAGTGGTTCGCCTCGACGGCGTTCGACGGCTCTCTGCTGCTCGCCGTACCCGTCGCGATGACCGCCGGAGCGGTCTCGTTCTTCTCTCCCTGTGTCGTCCCGCTGCTGCCCGGCTACCTCTCGTACGTCACCGGGCTGACCGGTGCCGACCTGGAGTCGGCGAAGCGGGGCCGGATCCTCATCGGCACGTCGCTGTTCGTGCTCGGGTTCTCCGCTGTCTTCGTGGCGCTCGGAGCGTTGTTCGGGAGCCTCGGCCACGTGCTGCTCGAGCACCAGGAGCTGATAACCCGGGTGTTCGGCGTCGTGACCATCCTGGTCGGGCTGTCGTTCATCGGGCTGCTGCCGCTGCTGCAGCGCGACGTCCGAGTGCACCGGGTGCCGGCCGTCGGGCTGGCCGCAGCGCCGATGCTCGGCGTGCTGTTCGGTCTCGGCTGGACCCCGTGCATCGGCCCGACGCTGGCGGCAGTGCTGTCCCTCGCCGCCAACGGAGCGTCTCTGGGTCGCGGCGTCGTGCTCACGTTCGCCTACAGCCTCGGGCTGGGCATCCCCTTCATCGTCGCGGGACTGGCGTTCCGCCGCGCTGCTCGGGACCCTGGCGTTCGTCCGCACGCACCAGGTGCTGGGTCACCAGGATCGGCGGCGCGATGCTCGTCGCGGTCGGCGTGCTGCTGCTGACGGGCGGCTGGGATCTCCTCATCGCCCACCTGCGCGAGATGTTCCCCGGCAACACGACGACGGTGGTGTGAGCCCGATGGCCGCACTGCGCCGGCGAGAGCGCGGGATCGCGGGCCCCCCGCCACGGCAGGCCCCGGCTCCGCCGCTGCGGCCCGCTCGAGCTCCTGCGCTGGGCGTGGCGACAGCTGACGTCGATGCGCACCGCCCTGATGCTGCTGTTCCTGCTCGCGATCGCGGCGGTGCCGGGCTCGGTCATCCCTCAGTCGCCGGTCGACCCGCTGGCGGTCTCCAGATACCGGCTGCTGCACCCGGCGCTCGTCCGGATGGTACGACCGGCTCGGCCTGTTCCACGTCTACTCCTCGGTGTGGTTCGGCGCGATCTACGTGATGCTGATGGTGTCGCTGTTGGGGTGCATCGTGCCGCGCGTGCGCGTGTACTGGCGGGGACTGCGCGCCCGGCCGCCGCGGGCGCCGCGCAACCTCGTCCGGCTGCCCGGCCCACCAGACGCTGAAGCTCTCCGCCAGCCCGCGGGAGGTCGCCGAGGCGGCCGCCGCCGAGCTGCGCGGCCAGCGCTTCCGGGTCGACGAGTACGCCGACGAGGACGGGCGGCTGGTGGTCGCCGGCGAGAAGGGGTTCCTGCGCGAGGCCGGCAACCTGGTCTTCCACATATCCCTGCTCGTTGTCCTGGTCGGTGTCGGGGTGGCGGGCGCTCTACGGCTACAAGGGCGCCGTGATCGTCGTCGACGGTCAGGGATTCTCGAACACGCTCACCCAGTACGACGAGTTCACACCCGGTGGCCGGTTCAACGCGGCGGACCTGCCGCCGTTCTCGTTCACGGTCGACGCGTTCCATGTCAGCTTCCAGCCCGACGGGCCGCAGATGGGCGCGCCCCGAGACTTCGACGCGGATCTCACGTACTCGACATCACCGGGCGCGACCCCGCGGCACTACCACCTGCAGGTCAACCATCCGCTCGAGATCGACGGCACGTCGGTGTTCCTGGTGGGTCACGGCTACGCCCCGCGCATCACGGTCCGCGACGGCGACGGGCACGTCGTCGTTCTCGGGTCCCGTCCCCTTCCTGCCGCAGGACGGGTCGTTCACGTCGTACGGCGTGGTGAAGGTACCTGACGCCCAGCCGACCCAGCTGGCGTTCGAGGGCTACTTCCTGCCGACCCTGCAGCTCGACCCGAGGCAGGGTCCGATCTCGGTGTTCCCCGACGAGCTCAACCCGGCCCTCACCCTGCTCGCCTACCACGGTGACGTGGGGCTCGACGACGGCATCGCGACCTCGGTCTACCAGCTGGACCGGGCCGGCCTGACGCGGTTCCGGCGACCGGACGGGCAACCGTTCCGCATGCAGCTCGCGCCGGGCCAGACCGTCACGCTTCCGCACGGCTCGGGGTCGATCACGTTCGACGGCGTGGACCGGTTCGTCAAGCTCCAGATCAGCCACGCACCGGCCAAGGTGGTGCCGCTGTTCGGCGTCCTCGCGGCGATCCTCGGCCTGATCGGGTCGCTGTTCGTCCGGCCGCGGCGCGCCTGGGTCCGGGCGCGCGACGACGAGGAGGGGCGTACGGTGGTCGAGGTTGCCGGGCTGGACCGAGCCGCCGGGGGCGACCTGGCCGCCGACATCGATGCTCTGTCGTACCGCATCCGGGCCAGATCTGGTGAAGAGGAGGCGCCGTGAGCACCGCGGGTCTTGCCGGCTGGAGCAACCTGGCGATCTCCACGGCCACGGTCGTCTACGCGCTGGCGCTGCTGGCCCATGTCACCGAGTGGGCGTCGGCCCGCCAGGTCCGGCCGGTGAACGTGGAGGCCGGGGTCCGGGTGGCGGTACCGACTGGCGCGCCTCGCCCGCCGGTGGCATCAGGCGCCGGTCCGGCGTCGACCGGATCCGCCGGACCGCAGTGCCGTGTACGGCCGGATCGGCCTGTCCGCTCACGCTGGTGGCCGTCGGCATCCACGCCTTCGGGGTGCTGACCCGCGGCCTGGCCGCGGGGCGTGTCCCGTGGGGCAACATGTACGAGTTCTCGATCACGGGCGCGCTCGCCGTCACCGTCGCCTACCTCGGGCTGCTCTGGCGATACCGGCTGGCGTGGCTGGGTCTGCTGGTCACCGGTTTCGTCACGACCGTGCTCGGCGTCGCCGTGCTGGTGTTCTACGTCCCGGCCGGACCGCTGGTCCCTGCCCTGCACTCGTACTGGCTCGTCATCCACGTGGCGTCCGCCGCGGTCGCCGGTGGCGGGTTCACGATCGGGGCGATGGCTTCGGCGCTCTACCTGGTGAAGTCGCGATGGAGCGGCGGCTACCTCGACCGGATACCGTCCGCCGCGGCGATCGACCGCATCGCCTACCGGGTGCACGCGTTCGCGTTCCCACTCTGGACCTTCGCGGTGCTGTGCGGGGCGATCTGGGCTCAGTACGCCTGGGGGAGGTACTGGGGATGGGACCCCAAGGAGGTCTGGGCGTTCATCACCTGGGTCGTCTACGCGGCGTACCTGCATGCACGCTCCACGGCCGGGTGGCAGGGCAAGGTCGCGGCGTGGATCGCCCTGGCCGGCTTCGCGACGTTCCTGTTCAACTTCATCGGCATCAACCTGTGGGGCTCGGGGCTGCACTCCTACGCGGGGATCTGAGCGCACCCGGCCGGCGGGAGCCAGCGAGCGAGACCGCCGGCTCAGCGCGGCGCCGGCGGCCCGGTCGCGTTGGGGTCGTCACCGTCGACCTCGCCGGACTTCCGGCGGAACTCGTCCTCCCAGGTGCTGAACTCGTCGTGACGGCGTCGGCGCTCGAGCTTCCAGAGGAAGTCCGGATCGTCGTCAGGGCCCAGGGACTCAGGTCTGCGCGAGGACGGACCTGAGGCGGTCGGGCGACCGGCCAGCAGCCAGCCGAGCGGGCCGAACACAGGGATCAGCAGCACCACGGCTGCCCACAGCACGCGTGGCATGTTCCGCGCCTGACCCCTGGGGGTCTGCGCGATTTCGAACAGGCTGTAGATCGCGAGCACAACTGCTCCGAGAACGAAAACCGCCTTGATCACACCCCTAGCGTAGGTCGCCCGTCGAGAAGGTGCTCAAGCGTGTCCGGGAGCGACACCGATGGCAGTGTCGCCGGCGGTGCCGGTGTCCCCCACCGCCGGCGTTTTCCTGGCCGGTGGACCGGGGTGGTGGGCCGAAATGGCATCGTGCCCTCATGACGCTGGTCACGCTGGACGAGATCGAGGCGGCGCGGCAGCGGATCCGCGGCTCGTGTGTCCGCACCCCGCTGGTGGTGCTCGGTGGCTCACGCCCGCGACTGCCCGTGTGGCTGAAGCCGGAGTCCCTCCAGCCCACGGGAGCATTCAAGCTACGCGGCGCCCTGAACGCGGTGGCCTTGCTGGACCCGGATCGGCGTGCCCACGGGGTGGTGACCCACTCCTCGGGCAACCACGGGCAGGCCGTCGCCTACGCCGCGCGGGCCACCGGCATCACCGCGACCGTGCTGATGCCGGAAGGCTCGGTACCGCGAAAGATCGATGCCACCAGGGCACTTGGCGCGCAGGTGCTGGTCGTGCCCGTGGCGGATCGCCAGCGCGCCTGCGAGGAGTGGGCGGACCGCACGGGCGCGTCGGTCATCGCGCCGTTCGATGACCTCCGGGTGATCGCCGGGCAGGGGACGGTCGGGCTGGAGATCGTCGACGACCTCGACGACGTGGACACGGTGCTCGTTCCGGTGGGCGGCGGCGGGCTCATCTCCGGGGTCGCCGCCGCGGTCAAGGCCCGCCGCCCGCAGGCCCGGGTGATCGGCTGCGAACCTGAGCTCGCCGGCGACCTCGCCGAGGGGTTCGCCGCCGGAGAGCGTGCCACCTGGTCCCCGGAACGCACGGGACGCACCATCGCCGACGGACTTCGCGTCAGTGCCGTCGGGCTGCACAACTGGGCGCACATCTCCGCGCTCGTCGACGACGTTGTGACCGTCGGAGAGGACTCCATCCGGGCCGCGGTGCGGGAGATCGCCGTGCGCTCGCACCTGGTGGCCGAGCCCAGCGGCGCGGTGGCGACCGCGGCGTACCTCGAGCACGGTTCCGCGCTCCCGGCCGGCAAGACCGTCGCGGTACTGTCGGGCGGCAACATCGATCCGGCCCTGTTCGCCGCGATCCTCAACACCTGAGATGAAACCGCTGACATGACAGCTGGGAACCGTTGAAGTACTTCGCGCTCTACACACTCGCCCGGATCGGCCTGTTCGTCGGCGTGTTCCTGCTGATCTGGCTGCTCATCTTCACCTGGGTCGCATGGTCGACCGTCTCGCTGCTGTGGACGGTTCTCGTCGCCGCGGTCCTCTCGTCGATCGCCTCCATCTTCGTGCTCCGCCGGCTGCGGGAACGGTTCGCCGTCGCGATCGAGCAGCGTGCGTCCCGGATGACCACGCGGATCGGCACGCGGGTGGAGGAGTCACGGCGCAAGGAAGACCCCGCCGACGACACCGGGGAGACACCGGGCTGAGCCGCTAACCTTTGGCGATGCCAGCCCCCACCGGTGGCGGCGACGCCGCGGGCAGCCAGCGTGACGCCGACCGCGGTTCGGCCGGCCGCGTGGTCGATCGATCCTCCCCGGCCGACCGGAACTGGGTCAACGAGGCGATCCGGATCGTCGAGGCCGACGCCAACCGCAGCGCCGACACCCACCTCCACCTGTTCCCGCTTCCCGCCGACTGGGGCGTCGAGCTGTATCTCAAGGACGAGTCAGTGCACCCCACGGGGTCACTGAAGCACCGCCTGGCCCGTTCCCTCTTCCTCTTCTCGCTGTGCAGCGGCTCTATCCACGAGGGAACGACTGTCATCGAGGCGTCGAGCGGTTCGACAGCGGTCAGCGAGGCCTACTTCGCCAGGATGCTCGGCCTCCCCTTCGTCGCGGTGATGCCGGCCACGACGTCACCGGAGAAGATGAAGCTGATCGAGTTCCAGGGCGGGCGCTGCCACCTCGTCGACGAACCCAGCACGATCTATGCGGAGTCCCGCCGGCTGGCGCAGGCGACCGGGGGCTACTTCATGGACCAGTTCACCCATGCCGCCGGGGCGACCGACTGGCGGGGCAACAACAACATCGCAGAGTCGATCTTCGACCAGATGAGCCACGAGCAGCACCCGGTCCCGACATGGATCGTGGTCGGCGCGGGCACCGGAGGCACCAGCTCGACGATCGGCCGCTACCTCAGGTTCAAGCGGTACGACACCAGGTTGTGCGTCGTGGATCCCGAGGGCTCCGCCTTCTTCCGGGGCTGGGTGGACGGCGACCCCTCGTACCGCACCGACCGTAGCTCGCGGATCGAGGGGATCGGCCGGCCACAAGTGGAGCCGTCGTTCATCCCCGGTGTGATCGACCAGATGGTGACGGTGCCGGACGCCGCCTCGGTCGCCGCGGCGCGCTGGACGAGCCTGGTCAGTGGGCGGTTCGTGGGCGGGTCGACCGGCACGAACATGTGGGGGGCCCTGCGCCTGGTGGCCCAGATGGTGCAGGCGCGCGAGCGCGGGAGCGTGGTGACCCTGTTGTGTGATGGCGGAGAGCGCTATCTCGACACCTACTACTCCGACGACTGGGTCAACGGGCAGGGACTTCGGCTGCAGCCGCACACGGAGACGCTGAAGCGGTTCGTCCGGACCGGGCAGTGGCCCGACGGACAGCACGGATAGCACGGATTGCGGGTCGCCGGCCGGTCACGCCGTGGTCAGCAGGAACGCGAGCGCGACCCCGTACAGGAGCTCGGCCAATCCCGTGTCGCGCAGTACCGGTATCAGCTCGAGCCCGGTGGCGGCCCCCAGCACCGAGCGGGCCGCGCGGATCGACAGTGCGAGCGGGGGCAGCGCCACCACCAGCAGCCACCAGTCGGCCCCGATGTCGAGCACCAAAACGACCATTGCGACCAACGCCGCGGCGCTGAGCCCGACGTACAACCGCCGGGTACCGGCGTCGCCGATCGCGACGGCCAGCGTGCGTTTGCCGGCCAGTCGGTCGGTCGGGATGTCGCGCAGGTTGTTGGCGACGAGGATCGCGCAGGCCAGTGCGCCTACGCCCACTCCGCTCAGTGCGGCGGGCACGGTGAACGACTGGGTCTGGACGTAGGCGGTGCCCATCACCGCGACCAGCCCGAAGAACACGAACACGCTGACCTCGCCGAGACCGCGATAGCCGTACGGCCGCGACCCTCCGGTGTAGTACCAGGAGGCCGCGATGGCCGCGGCCCCGACGAGGACCAGCCACCATGCGGTGGTCGCCGCCAGCACCAGACCGGCGGCCGCGGCCACCGCAAAGCCGGCCAACGCCGCTCGCCGGACCGCCGCCGGCTGCGCGGCCTGGGAGCCGACCAGCCGGAACGGGCCGACCCGGTTGGCGTCGGTCCCCCGGATGCCGTCGGAGTAGTCGTTGGCGTAGTTGACGGCCACCTGCAGCGCCACCGCGACAACCAGCGAGAGCACGGCCTTCCACCAGACGAACGAGCCCGCGTACGAGGCCGCACCGGACCCGGCGATGACCGGGGCGACCGCGGCCGGGAGGGTACGCGGACGGGCGCCCTCGATCCACTGGGCGGTGCTGGCCATGGTCGGCAAGTCTGACAGCGTGTGGACTCGTCGATCTCTCGGGTTCGCGGCAAGTCTGGCTGCCGCAAACCATGGAGATTTGCGGCCAACAACGGCATCCTGCACGGGTGACGACAAACACAGCTCCGCCCTCGACGCCGGCCTGGCGCGTTCTCGTGCCGCTGACCATCGGAGCGCTGGTCGCGGTGGGACTCGGGGTCTATGGCAAGGAGCATCAACCGTCGGGCCGGGCGATCACGACATTGGGATTCCCCGACCTGATCACGATGAAGGTCTGGCTGGCCAGCGCCGCCGCGGCGCTCGCCCTGGTCCAGCTCGTCACCGCGCTGAGGATGTACGGGAAGCTCGGCGGCGGTGCGCCGCCCGGCTGGCTGGGACCCCTGCACCGCACCAGCGGGGCTCTCGCGGTGCTGGTCAGCCTGCCCGTGGCGTTCCACTGCCTGTGGTCGCTGGGATACCAGGACTACGAGAACCGCGTGCTGGTCCACTCTCTTGCCGGATGCGTGTTCTACGGCGCGTTCGTGTCGAAGATGCTGACCCTGCGCTCGCGCCGGCTGCCGACCTGGGCGCTGCCGCTGTTCGGCGGGCTGGTGTTCACCGCGATCATCGTCGTCTGGCTCACCTCCGCACTCTGGTACTTCAGGACCTTCGGTCTGCCCGGTGGTGGCGGGGCCTACTGATCCCGATGACCGGCGAACCCGAGTCGCCGTCGACCGTAGGGTTTGTCGGCATGGAGACGCTGCCGTACGCCATCGGCATGCGCACGAGGTTCCGCGGCATCGACGTCCGCGAGGGCGTGCTCATCGAGGGCCCGGCCGGGTGGGCGGAGTTCAGCCCGTTCTGGGACTACGACCACGCCTCGTGTATGAGCTGGCTTCGCGCCGCGACGGAGGCGGCGTTCGAGGGCTGGCCCGACCCGGTGCGCACCGAGATCCCGGTCAACTGCACGGTGCCGGCGGTCGACCCGGAGGCGGCGGCCGGCGTCGTGCGTGACAGTGGTGGCTGCCGTACTGCCAAGGTCAAGGTCGCCGAACGCGGCCGGCCGTTCGCCGAGGACCTGGCCCGGGTGGAGGCGGTTCGCGACGCGATCGGACCTGACGGGCGGGTACGGGTCGACGCCAACGGTGGATGGACCGTCGAGGAGGCGGTGTCCCGGATCCACACGCTGGCCCGGTTCGACCTCGAGTACGTCGAGCAGCCCTGCCCGACCGCGGAGGAACTTGCGTACGTGCGCCGAAGGGTCGACATCCCGATCGCGGCCGACGAGTCGATCCGCACCGCCGCCGACCCGATGGCGGTCAGGGCACTCGGCGCCGCCGACATCGCGGTGCTGAAGGTCCAGCCGATCGGGGGCGTGCGTGCCTGCCTGCGCATCGCCGAGCAGATCGGCCTGCCGGTCGTCGTGTCCAGCGCGCTGGAGACCTCCATCGGCATCGCCGCCGGAGTCGCGCTTGCCGCCGCGCTGCCCGAGCTGCCGTACGCCAACGGGCTGGCAACGGTCAGACTGCTGGAGCACGACGTGGTGAGCCGCCCGCTGGTGCCCGTCGGCGGCGTCCTGCCGGTCAGCCGCCCAGTGGTCGACCGGGATCGCTACGCGGTGGCGGCAGCCGATGGCCCGACCGCGGACCGCTGGCGGACCCGGGTGTCCGCCGTCCAGGCGCTGATGGCCGGTGCGCGGTGAACGAGTCGACGCTGCTCGCCCGGACACTCGTCGACGAGCTGTGCCGGTCCGGTGTACGAGAGGCAGTGCTCGCGCCCGGGTCCCGGTCGGCGCCGCTGGCCTTCGCGCTCCACGCCGCGGACGCGGAGCGGCGGATCCGGATGCACGTCCGGCTCGACGAGCGGACCGCGGGGTTCCTGGCGCTGGGGATGGCCAAGCAGCTGCAGGCGCCGGTAGCGGTCGTGACCACGTCGGGCACCGCGGTCGCCAACCTGCACCCGGCGGTGCTCGAGGCGTCCCATGCCGGGGTGCCGCTGGTGGTGGCGTCGGCCGACCGGCCGGTGGAGCTGCTCGGCACCGGCGCCAACCAGACGACCGACCAGGTGAAGCTCTTCGGCGATGCGGTCCGGTGGTTCGCGCAGCTGCCGTCCGGGACGTCCTCGGAGGTGGTTCGCGCCGCTGTCGCCCGGGCGCTGTCGGCGGCTCTCGGTACTCGTACGTCCGCACCCGGACCGGTCCACGTCAACGTCGCGTTGCGGGACCCGCTCGTCCCCGGATCGGCCGGCTGGCCGGCTGACGGCAGGCCGGGCGACGCGCCCTGGGTGCACGTGGACGGGCCGGGGGATCCGGAGGCGCATCCGCTGGTGAATGGCCCGCGCACGGTAGTGGTCGCCGGCGACGGCGCGGGACCACCGGCGCGCCTGCTCGCCGAGGCAGGCGGCTGGCCGTTGCTGGCCGAGCCGACCTCGGGCGCGCGGACCGGCGAGAACCCGATCGCGCACTACCGGCTGCTGCTCGGCGGTGCCGGGCTGGCCGACCGGATCGACCGGGTGATCGTCTACGGTCGTCCGACGCTGTCGCGCGCGGTCACCGCCCTGCTCTCCCGGCCCGACATCGAGCTGGTGGTGGTGGCGCCGCGGGGACTTCTGTGGCCGGACGTGGGCAACCGGGCGGCGCGCGTGGTGCCGGCAGCACGCGTCGCGCAGCGCGACGACGCCGCCTGGCTCGACGTCTGGCGTGCCGCCGATGCCGCTGTCGGCCGACGGGTCGACGCACTGCTGGACGGGCAGCCGGGGCTGTCGCCGTGGACCGTGGCCCGCATCCTCGGCGAGACGCTGCCGCCGGGTGGTCTGCTGGTCGTCGGGTCCTCGAACCCGGTCCGCGATCTCGACCTGATGATGCCGACCCACCTGGTGGGCCGGCGGCGCAAGACCATCGCCAACCGCGGCCTGTCGGGCATCGACGGCACGGTGTCGACGGCCGTCGGCACCGCGCTCGTACGACAGTCGTCGCGGGCGTTCGCCTACCTGGGTGACCTGACGTTCCTGCACGACAGCAACGGCCTGCTGTTCGGCGAACGCGAGCCGGTGCCCGACCTGACCATCGTGGTCGTCAACGACGACGGGGGCTCGATCTTCGCCACGCTCGAGCAGGGTGCCCCCGAGTACGCGTCGGCGTTCGAGCGGGTCTTCGCAGCTCCAGCGCATGCAGACATCGCCGCCGTCTGCGCGGTGTCGGGGACGGCGTACCAGCGCGTCGACCAGGCAGCGGCGCTGCGCGAGGCGCTGGCTGTCGACGTGACGGGCATCCGAGTCCTGGAGGTCCCGGTCGACCGCGCGAACCGGCGGGCCGTCGACGAAGAGCTGCGGTCTCTGATGTGAGCAATCCGGATCAAGCCCGCCGGGCCGGCGCTGTCGCAGTATGGACGGCATGAGCATCTCGGCCGATACGTTCAGCCGGTTCGTCGACGTGCTGGAGGAGACGTTCGACCAGCCCGGTGTCGACGGCGCGGACGTCGCCAGCCGTGCTCACATGTCGCGGTTCCATTTCGACCGGGTCGTCGCGGCCGCCGCCGGCGAGGCGCCGGGGGCGTTCCGCCGCCGGGTGATGCTCGAGCGGTCGGCGTACCGCCTGCTGACCAGCGACCGCGGGGTTCTCGACATCGCGGTCGAGGCCGGCTACTCCTCGCACGAGGCGTTCACCCGAGCGTTCGCCCGGGCGTACGGACAGACTCCCTCGCGGTGGCGCAAGCGGCCGACGCGGATCCAGATCCAGGCGCCGAGCGACGTGCACTTCCATCCCCCCGGCGGTCTCCGGCTGCCCGCGCGAACGAAGGTGAGCTCCATGGACCTGGTCGTCAAGATGGTCGAGCACCACATCTGGCTGGTCGGCGAGATGGTCAGCCGCGGGTCGAGACTGCGCGACGACCAGTTGGACGCCCCGATCGAGATCTCCGTCGAAGGCGTCGACGAGAGCCCGACCCTGCGCTCGCTGCTGTCGCGGCTGATCGGCCAGATGGACATGTGGAACGCCGCCATGACGGCTCGTGCCTACGACTTCTCCGTCGAGCGGGGGGAGAGCACGTCGGACATGCGCACCCGGCTGGCCGAGGTGGGACCGACGTTCCTGGAGCACGTCCGCGACGTGTGTGAGCGGGGCCGGCTCGACGAGACGTTCGTCGATGCGATCTGCGAGACACCCGAGGTTTTCACGTACGGCGGGATGATCGCCCACGTGCTCACCTTCGCCGCCCACCGTCGCACCTTGGTGGCAGGCGCGTTGCACGACGCGGGGATCACCGACCTCGGTGCGGGAGACCCGATGCGGTGGGTCGCCGACCCGGCCTGACCCCAAGTCCCCTCCCGGGGGGTTGGGGGCGGGGGTCGGGCGCTAGGGGGCCAGGGCGTCCCGGACGGGTACGAGCTTGGCCTGCGACTCGGCGAGCTCGGCCTCGGGGTCGGAGTTCGCGACGATCCCGCAACCGGCGAACAGCCGTGCCCGCGTCCCGTCCAGCTGCGCGCAGCGCAGTGCGATTCCCCATTCGCCGTCCCCGTCTGCGTCCATCCACCCGACCGGTCCCGCATAGCGACCGCGGTCCATGCACTCGATCTCGGTGATCAGGGCCGTCGCCGTCCGCGTCGGGGTGCCGCCCACGGCGGCCGACGGGTGCAGGGCCGCCGCGAGCCCCAACGACGTCGTGGGGTCGTCGATCACTCCGGTCACGTCCGACGCCAGGTGCATCACGTTGGGCAGGTGCAGGACGAACGGCGTCTCCGGCACGTTCATGCTCTTGCAGTGCGGGGCGAGCGAGTCCGCTACCGAGCGGACGGCGTACTCGTGCTCCTCGAGGTCCTTGCTCGAGCGGGCCAGCGACGCTGCCAGCGCCAGGTCGTGACGGTCGTCGCCGGTACGCCGGATCGTCCCCGCCAGGACCCGTGACGTGACCAGTCCGCGCTCGCGCTTGATCAGCAGCTCCGGTGTCGCGCCGAACAGGCCGTCCACGTGATACGTCCAGCAGCTGGGATAGCGCTCCGACAGCCGGGCCAGCGGCCAGCGGACGTCGATGTCGGCGCTCGTCTGGGCAACCATGTCACGGGCCAGCACGACCTTGTCGAGCTGGCCGGCGTCGATCCGGCGTACCGCGTCGGCGACCACCCCCTCCCAGGCCGTGCCCGACAAGGATCCGTCGCCGAACACGACGTCCTGCGGCGGGCGGGGCGGCGGGCCGGGTGCTAGCCGGGGGAACGGCTGCAGCGTTCCGCTCCCGATCGAGGTGACCCAGGCGGTGTCGCCGCGTCGACCGACGACGACACTCGGGACGATGAGCACGGACTCACCGGGCTCGTCGGCGAACGCGAACGAGCCGAAAGCGACCAGCCCGGCGCCTGGCTCGCCGACCTCGTTGCGGACGACGGCCGCGGCACTCACCTGGTCCCACCAGCGCTGGGTGTCGGCGAACCGGCCCGCGCCCGCGGTCTCCAGCCGGGCCGCGACGCCCCACCCGACGAGGCCGTCGCCGCGCCGGATCCAGCTGACCGGGCTCTCGTCAGGCAGCAGTGCGAGCAGCTGGTCGGCCAGCCGGAGCGGCACCGATCGGACGACGAGCGCGGGCTGCTCAGCGCGGTGACCGGCGGGCGGCGTCAGTCCGGCAGGCAGGGTGGTCACGATCGCCCAGCGTACGGACGCACCAGCGCTACAGGCGTGCCAGGGTAGGCGGTGTGACACGCGCCCGTCTGGACAAGCAGCCGCGCGAGGTCGCGGCAATGTTCGATGCGGTCGCCCGTCGCTATGACCTGACCAACGACCTGCTCTCCCTCGGACAGGACCGCAGGTGGCGCCGCGCGGTGGTGGGCGCGGTCGCGCCACGTCCCGGGGAGCGGTTGCTCGACCTCGCCGCCGGGACGGGCACCTCCAGCCTGCCGTTCGCGAAGCTGGGCGCGACCGTCATCCCCTGCGACTTCTCCACCGGGATGCTGACGGTCGGCAAGTCCACCAACCCGATGCTCGACTTCGTCGCGGGCGACGCCACCCGGCTCCCGTTCGCCGACTCCGCGTTCGAACGCCGTCACGATCTCCTTCGGGCTGCGCAACGTCGAGGACCCCGACGCCGGTCTGCGCGAGATGCTCAGGGTCACCCGACCCGGTGGCCGGCTGGTGGTGTGCGAGTTCAGCTCCCCGACGTGGTCGGCCTTCCGCACCGTCTACACCGAGTACCTCATGCGCGCGCTGCCGCCGGTCGCCAGGGCGGTGTCGTCGAGTCCGGACGCGTACGTCTACCTGGCCGAGTCGATCCGGGCCTGGCCGGAGCAGGCGGCGCTGGCGGCCCGGATCCGGGCCGCCGGGTGGTCGACCCCGCGGTGGCGAAACCTGTCCGGCGGGATCGTCGCGCTGCACCACGCGGTGCGTCCGAAAGCCTGACGGCCGCGCCGCTGGCAGCGGAGTCGCATCGTTGCCGCTGTGGGCCTACACTGTCGATGTTCTGCGCTCGTGAAAGAATTCACGAGTGCGCAATCAGCCTCCTGAAGGAGCGCCGGATGACCGGGACGACGACGCCGGAGCAGCAGGCGGACGTCATCGTCGTCGGCGCCGGGCCGGCCGGATCCACGGCGGCGTATTACCTCGCGCAGGCCGGCGTGGACGTCCTGCTGCTGGAGAAGACCGCCTTTCCCCGCGAGAAGGTGTGCGGGGACGGCCTGACCCCCCGCGCGGTCCGGCAGCTGGTCGCGATGGGGATCGACATCGACGGCCCGGGATGGATCAGGAACCACGGGCTGCGGATCATCGGTGGCGGCAACCGGCTGGAGGCCCCGTGGCCCGATCTCGCCGAGTTCCCGTCCTTCGGGCTGGTACGCACCCGGCTCGACTTCGACGAGATCCTCGCCCGGCACGCCCAGAAGGCGGGCGCGCGTCTGGTCGAGCGCACCGCCGTGACCGGACCGGTCTTCGACGAGCGGACCGGCCGGGTCTGCGGAGTCACCGCCAGACGTGTCGACGACGGCGGCCACAAGAGCGACGACCCCACGGCCCAGGTCGGTTTCTCCGCCCCGGTGGTCGTCGCCGCCGACGGCAACTCGGCGCGCTTCGCACTCGGGCTCGGGCTGCGCCAGCGGGACGACCGCCCGATGGGCGTCGCCGTCCGCACCTACTTCACCAGCCCGCGTCATGACGACGACTGGCTCGAGTCGTGGCTCGAGCTGTGGGACGGCCCGGTCGAGGACGGCGCGCTGCTGCCGGGCTACGGCTGGATCTTCGGAGTCGGCGACGGCACCTGCAACGTCGGCCTTGGCATCCTCAACACCAGCAGCGCCTTTCGCAGCGTCGACTACAAGAAGCTGCTGCGACGCTGGCTGGACCACACCCCGGCTGACTGGGGCTTCAGTGAGGACAACATGACCGCACCGGTCCGCGGGGCCGCGCTGCCGATGGGCTTCAACCGCAAGCCCCACTACGCCAACGGTGTGCTGCTGGTCGGCGACTGTGGTGGCATGGTCAACCCGTTCAACGGCGAGGGCATCGCGTACGCCATGGAGGCCGCCGTGATGGCCGCCGACGCGGTGACACAGGCGCTGAAACGGACCGACGTGGCCGGGCGGGAGCGCGTGCTCAACGGCTACCCGGCGATGCTCGAGCAGGCGTACGGCGGCTACTACACGCTCGGTCGGGTCTTCGTGAAGATGATCGGCAACCCGGCGTTCATGCGGCTGGCAACGAGAACACGGTCTGCACCACGAGACGCTGATGCGCTTCGCCCTGAAGCTGCTGGCCAACCTGACCGATCCGCGCGGAGGGGACGCCATGGACAGGATGATCAACGCACTGACGAAGGTGGCTCCGGCCGCGTGACGCGCATTGACCTGGACGCCTCCCGTCGCCTCGGCGCGCGCGGTCCTAGGATGACAATCCCGTCATCGTGCGGTGTCCGGGGAACCGAGTAGAGAGGGAGCGGCTGCGCATGGATCTCTACTGGCCCATTCTCGGCCTCGGTCTGCTCGCCGGCGCCTTTGCGGTGTTCTCGGTGGTGGTGAGCTCTCTCACCGGTCCGAAGCGCTACAACCGTGCGCGGCTCGACTCCTACGAGTGCGGCATCGAACCGACGCCACAGCCGGCCGGCGGCGGCCGCTTCCCGGTCAAGTACTACATCACCGCGATGCTGTTCATCGTGTTCGACATCGAGATCATCTTCCTCTACCCCTGGGCCGTCGCCTTCGACTCGATGAAGGTCTTCGGGCTGGTGGAGATGGTGCTGTTCATCGGCACCGTGTTCGTCGCGTACGCCTATGTGTGGCGGCGAGGCGGCCTCGAGTGGGACTGACCTGGCACGGCGCGCGACTCGAGATGGGGCGGTAGGTCATGGGCATCGAGGAGAAGCTCCCGAGCGGGGTGCTGCTGACGACTGTGGAGGGTGTCGCAGGCTACTTCCGCAAGGCCTCGCTGTGGCCCGCGACGTTCGGCCTGGCGTGCTGCGCGATCGAGATGATGACCTCCGGCGGCCCACGCTACGACCTCGGTCGCTTCGGCATGGAGGTCTTCCGCGCCTCGCCGCGGCAGGCCGACCTGATGATCGTCGCTGGACGCGTGAGCCAGAAGATGGCACCAGTGCTGCGACAGATCTACGACCAGATGGCCGAGCCGAAGTGGGTGCTCGCCATGGGTGTCTGCGCGAGCAGCGGCGGCATGTTCAACAACTACGCGATCGTGCAGGGGGTCGACCACGTGGTGCCCGTCGACATGTACCTGCCGGGCTGCCCACCACGCCCGGAGATGCTGATCGACGCGATCCTGAAGCTGCACGACGAGATCCAGCACAGCAAGCTCGGCCCGCACCGGCGCACGGAGATCGACGAACAGGAGCAGGAGGCGATGGCGGCGCTGCCGACCTCACAGATGAAGGGACTGCTGCGTTGAGCGACGACGGCTCGCCGGCGGTGCCACCTGGGACTGACGACGACGTGACCGACCGGCTGCCGGAGAACCTCACACCGCAGCAGGAGGCCGGCACCGAGCAGGTCGAGGTGCTCGGCGTACGCCACGGCATGTTCGGTGTCACCGACACCGGTGACACCTCCGGGTACGGCCGGCTCACCCGCACCGTCCCGATGCCCGGGCAGGCCAGCAGGCCCTACGGCGGCTGGTTCAACGATGTCAGCAACCGGCTCGAGACCGCGCTGGGCGGGGCGGGGCTCTCCACCGCGATCGAGAAGGTCGTCGTGCACCGCGGCGAGATCACCTTCCACATCCGTCGCGAGCACCTGGTCGAGGTGGCCAGACAACTGCGGGACGAGGACGGGCTGAGGTTCGAGTTCTGCTCAGGTGTCTCGGGCGTGCACTACCCGGGGGACGTCGGGCGCGAGCTGCACGCGGTCTACCACCTGCTGTCGATGACCCACAACCGGCGCATCCGGCTCGAGGTCAGCTGTCCCGATGCAGATCCGCACATTCCCTCGGTGGTGTCGATCTACCCGACCAACGACTGGCACGAGCGGGAGACGTTCGACTTCTTCGGCATCATCTTCGACGGGCACCCGGCGCTCACCCGGATCGAGATGCCCGACGACTGGCCGGGACACCCCCAACGAAAGGACTACCCCCTCGGCGGCATCCCGGTGGAGTACAAGGGTGCGACCATCCCGCCGCCGGACCAGCGGAGGTCTTACAACTGATGACAGACCCCAACGTCATCCCCTCCGGGACGACAGACGTGACCGACGACAGCGACCCGTACGCCACCGGCTCGGGTCCGCAGACGGGTACGCATACCACGACCGGCACGGTGTACACGGTGACCGGCCAGGACTGGGACGCGGTGGTCTCCGGGGTCGCCGAGAACGACGAAGAGCACGTCGTGGTGAACATGGGACCGCAGCACCCCTCGACGCACGGCGTGCTCCGGCTCATCCTCGAGCTGGAGGGTGAGGTCGTCACCGAGCTGCGGTGCGGAATCGGCTACCTGCACACGGGCATCGAGAAGAACATGGAGTTCCGTTCCTGGACGCAGGGCGTCACGTTCTGCACCCGGATGGACTACCTGTCGCCGTTCTACAACGAGGCCGCCTACTCGATGGCGGTCGAGCGGCTGCTCGACATCACCGCGGACATCCCGGAGAAGGCGGACGTGATGCGCGTCCTGCTGATGGAGCTCAACCGCATCTCGTCCCATCTCGTCGCGATCGCCACCGGAGGCATGGAGATCGGCGCACTGACGGTGATGACGATCGGCTTCCGCGAGCGCGAGCTCGTACTCGACCTGTTCGAGCTGATCACCGGCCTGCGGATGAACCACGCGTTCATCCGTCCCGGCGGGGTGGCGCAGGACATGCCGCCGGGCGCGCTGGAACAGATCCGTGAGTTCGTCAAGCTGATGAAGAAGCGGCTGCCCGAGTACGCCGCGTTCTGCAACGCCAACCCGATCTTCAAGGGGCGCCTGGAGAATGTCGGGTACCTCGACCTGGCCGGCTGCCTGGCGCTCGGCGCGAGCGGGCCGGTGCTGCGGGCCACCGGCTACCCGTGGGACCTCCGCAGGGACCAGCCGTACTGCGGCTACGAGGACTACACGTTCGACGTCGTCACCTGGGACACCGCCGACGCGTACGGACGGTTCCGGATCCGCCTCGAAGAGATGTGGCAGTCGCTGCGGATCGTGGAGCAGTGCGCCGACCGGCTGCAGGGTCTCGAGGGCGCTCCGATCATGGTGGCCGACAAGAAGATCGCCTGGCCCGCCCAGCTCGCGGTCGGCACCGACGGGATGGGCAACTCGCTGGACCACATCCGGCACATCATGGGCGAGTCGATGGAGGCGCTCATCCACCACTTCAAGCTGGTCACCGAGGGCTTCCGGGTTCCGGCCGGGCAGGCGTACGTCCCGGTGGAGTCGCCGCGCGGTGAGCTCGGTTGCCATGCCGTCTCAGACGGCGGCACCAGACCGTTCCGGGCGCACTTCCGCGATCCCTCGTTCGTCAACCTGCAATGCGCGCCGGCGATGTCGGAGGGCGGGCAGGTGGCCGACGTCATCGTCGCCGTCGCCAGCATCGACCCGGTGATGGGCGGAGTGGACCGCTGATGACCGAGTCGACGCTTCCGGCCGAGACGGTCGCCGCGATGCAGGAGATCGTGGCCCGATACCCGCACCCGCGCAGCGCGCTGCTGCCCATGCTCCACCTGGTCCAGAGCGTCGAGGGCAGGGTGACCGCCCAGGGGATCGAGGCGTGCGCGCTCGTGCTCGGCATCTCCTCCGCCGAGGTGTCCGGTGTCGCCACGTTCTACACGATGTACAAGCGGCACCCCGTCGGCGACTACCACGTCGGCGTCTGCACGAACACGCTGTGTGCGGTGATGGGTGGCGACGCGATCTTCGACCGTCTCAAGGACCACCTCGACATCGGCAACGACGAGACGACGGCCGACCGCAAGATCACCCTGGAACACGTCGAGTGCAACGCGGCGTGCGACTACGCCCCCGTGGTGATGGTCAACTGGGAGTTCTTCGACAACCAGACACCGGAGTCCGCGACCCAGCTGGTCGACGACCTGCGGGCCGGTGTGGAGGTGCGGGCCAGCCGCGGCGCGCGCGTCTGCACCTGGCGTGAGGCCGAGCGGGTCCTCGCCGGCTTCCCCGACGATCGCGCCGACGAGGGTCCCGCCGCCGGGCCGGCCTCGCTGGTCGGCCTGCGGCTGGCCCACGAGCGGGGCTGGACGGCACCGCCGGGCGAGGAGTCGCGCGACGCGGACACCGGCAGCCAGCCAGCGCACCCGGCGGCCGCCTCGGAGCAGGCCGATACGCAACGCGCGGAGTCGGAGACCAAGGTCGCCGACGCCCAGGGTGACGCACAGGGTTCAATGTCGGTTGACCGGGACGGCCAACGGAGGGACGGCGCATGACCGACACGCTGACGCCGGTGCTGTCGGCGGACTGGGACCACGACCGCGCCTGGACGCTCGCGGCGTACGAACGCAACGGCGGGTACGAGGCGCTCGCCAGCGCGCTCGAGCTCGCACCGGCGGCGGTCATCGAGATGGTCAAGGACTCGGGACTGCGCGGGCGCGGCGGCGCGGGGTTCCCGACCGGGATGAAGTGGGGCTTCATCCCCAAGGACGACGGCAAGCCGCACTACCTGGTCGTGAACGCCGACGAGTCCGAGCCGGGCACCTGCAAGGACATTCCGCTGATGATGGCGTCGCCGCACGTGCTGCTCGAAGGCGCCATCATCTCGTCCTATGCGATCAACGCCAGCCACGCGTTCATCTACGTGCGCGGAGAGGTGCTGCACGTCGTCCGCCGTCTGCAGCGGGCGGTGCAGGAGGCGTACCTGGCAGGACACCTGGGTAAGAACATCCACGGCAGCGGCTACAACCTCGATCTGGTCATCCACGCCGGTGCCGGCGCGTACATCTGCGGCGAGGAGACGGCGATGCTCGACTCGCTCGAGGGGCGCCGGGGACAACCACGGCTGCGACCGCCGTTCCCGGCCGTCGCCGGGCTGTACGCCTCGCCGACGGTGATCAACAACGTGGAGACGATCGCGTCAGTGCCGTGCATCGTGACCATGGGCGCGGACTGGTTCAGCTCGATGGGCACCGACAAGAGCAAGGGCATGACCCTGTACTCGCTGTCGGGACATGTCGAGAAGCCCGGCCAGTACGAATCCCCGCTCGGCATCACGCTGCGCGAGCTGCTCGACCTCGCCGGCGGTGTGCGGCGCGGCCACACGCTGAAGTTCTGGACCCCGGGTGGTTCCAGCACCCCGCTCATGACCGCCGAGCATCTCGACGTGCCGCTGGACTACGAGGGGGTGGCGGCGGCCGGGAGCATGCTCGGCACCAAGGCGCTCCAGATCTTCGACGACACCACCTGCGTCGTCCGCGCGGTGCTGCGGTGGACGGAGTTCTACAAGCACGAGTCGTGCGGCAAGTGCACACCGTGCCGGGAGGGCACGTGGTGGCTTGTCCAGATCCTGCAGCGGCTGGAGGACGGGCAAGGCACCGAGGCTGACCTGGAGGCCCTGCTCGACCTGTGCGACAACATCATGGGTCGATCCTTCTGTGCCCTTGCTGACGGTGCTGCGGCCCCGATCATGTCCTCGATCCAGTACTTCCGCGAGGAGTACCTAGACCACCTGCAGCCGGACGGCTGCCCGTTCGACCCGGCCGCGGCGACACTCTTCTCCGCCGTCGGAGCCGGCGCATGAGCGTCCAGACCAACAAGCCGGGCGGCGCAGTGGCACGCCGTGCCGAGGACGACCTCGTGACACTGACCATCGACGGCGTCGAGGTGAGCGTCCCGTCGGGGACGCTGGTCATCCGGGCCGCAGAGCTCATCGGCGTGCAGATCCCGCGGTTCTGCGACCACCCGCTGCTCGAGCCGGTCGGCGCCTGCCGGCAGTGTCTGGTCGACGTGGCCGACGCCGGGAACGGCCGGCCCATCCCCAAACCCCAGGCCTCGTGCACGCTGCCGGTGGTGTCGGGCATGGTCGTCAACACCCAGGCCACGTCGCCGGTGGCGGACAAGGCGCAGCAGGGAATCATGGAGTTCCTGCTGATCAACCACCCGCTGGACTGCCCGGTCTGCGACAAGGGCGGCGAGTGCCCGCTGCAGAACCAGGCGCTGTCCAACGGCCGCGGTGAGACGCGCTTCACCGAGACCAAGCGCACGTTCGTCAAGCCGATCAACGTCTCGGCACAGATCCTGCTGGACCGTGAGCGCTGTGTGCTGTGTGCCCGGTGCACGCGGTTCTCCGAGCAGATCGCCGGTGACCCGTTCATCACGCTGCTGGAGCGCGGGGCGCTGCAGCAGGTCGGCATCTACGAGAAGGAGCCGTTCGAGTCCTACTTCTCGGGCAACACCATCCAGATCTGCCCCGTCGGTGCGCTCACCAGCGCGGCCTACCGGTTCCGTTCGCGGCCGTTCGACCTGGTGTCGTCGCCCAGCGTCTGCGAGCACTGCGCCTCCGGCTGCGCGCTGCGCACCGACTTCCGCCGCGGCAAGGTGATGCGTCGGCTGGCCGGCGACGATCCGGAGGTCAACGAGGAGTGGAACTGCGACAAGGGACGGTTCGCGTTCACCTACGCCCGGCAGCCCGACCGGCTCACTCATCCGCTGGTGCGGGACGAGGACTCCGGCCAGCTGCGGCCGGCATCGTGGACGGAGGCGTTCGGGGTCGCGGCGCGCGGACTGGCCGCGGCGGAGGGCTCTGTCGGAGTCCTCACCGGCGGTCGGCTCACCGTCGAGGACGCCTATGCCTACTCAAAGTTCGCCCGGGTGGCCCTCGGCAGCAACGACATCGACTTCCGGGCCCGGGCACACTCCACCGAGGAGGCCGACTTCCTCGGTGCGGTCGTGGCCGGACAGGGGATCGGCGTGACGTACGCCGACCTGGCCAGGTCCTCGACGGCGGTGCTGGCCGGCTTCGAGCCCGAGGAGGAGTCGCCGATCGTCTTTCTCCGGCTCCGCAAGGCGGTCCGGGCGACGGGTCTCGACGTTCTGTCGATCGCGCCGTTCACGTCTCCGGGGCTGGCCAAGCTGGACGGCACCCTGATCAGGACCGGCCCGGGCGGTGAGGCGGCAGCGCTCGCCGACCTGGCCGGAAACCCCTCGATCGGGCCTGAGGCGGTGGTCCTCCTCGGGGAGCGCCTCGCGACGGTCGACGGCGCGCTGTCGGCGGCCGCGACGCTCGCGCGGACCACAGGAGCCAGGCTCGCGTGGATCCCACGCCGGGCGGGCGAACGGGGTGCCGTCGACGCGGGCTGCCTGCCCGGGCTGCTGCCGGGCGGCCGCTCGGTCGCCGATGCCGCGGCGAGAGTCGACGTCGGGACGGTCTGGGGCGTCTCGCCGCCGGTCAAACGGGGCCGAGACGGGTCGGCGATCCTCGACGCGGCGGCATCCGGTGAGCTCAAGGCGCTGGTGGTGGGAGGCGTCGAGATCGCCGACCTGCCCGATCCGGACCGCGCCCGCCAGGCGCTCGCCGCCGCGGAGTTCGTCGTCAGTCTCGAGCTCCGGGCCAGCGAGGTGACAGCGCAGGCCGATGTGGTGTTCCCCATCGCCCCCGTGGCGGAGAAGGCCGGAACGTTCATCGACTGGGAGGGCCGCCCGCGGCCGTTCGAGGTGGTCCTCGCCGGCACCAATGCGCTCCCCGACATCCGGGTGCTCGCCGGTGTGGCGGAGGAGCTCGGGGTTCCCTTCGGGATCCGCACTCCCGCGCAGGCTGCCGGTGAGCTCGCCGACCTCGGGATCTGGGACGGTGACCGTCTCCCGGCGCCGTCGACCGAGCCCGGTTCCCCGGCCGCCGCCGCGGACGACCGGCAGGTGCTCGCGACGTGGAGGCTGCTGATCGACGAAGGCCGGATGCTCGCCGGCGAACCCTTCCTCGCCGCCACCGGCCGCCGGCCCATCGCACTGGTGTCCGCCGACGCTGCGGCGCGCCTCGGCGTCACCGTCGGACAGGGTGTCACGCTGGCGACCGAGACCGGCTCGGTCACCTTGCCGGTGAGCGTCGCAGACCTCTCTGACGGAGTGGTCTGGGCGCCGCAGCACGTCGTGCACCGTGAGCTCGGCGCCCGCGCCGGCTCCCTCGTCACCGTCACCGGAGGTGCTGGATGACCACCAGTCTGGGCGCCGACGCCGGTAGCAGCCTGCTCGCGGCCTCGGATCTGTCCGCGTTCGGCCAGGACCCCTGGTGGCTCGTGGTGATCAAGGTCATCCTCGTGTTCGCGCTCCTGGTGCTGCTGACCCTGTTCATCATCTGGTTCGAACGCCGCGTCGTGGCACGGATGCAGCACCGCATCGGTCCCAACGTGCACGGACCCCAGGGTCTGCTGCAGAGCCTGGCCGACGGCATCAAGCTCGCACTGAAGGAGGACATCGTCCCGACTGCGGCGGACAAGGTGGTGTTCATTCTCGCCCCGGTGATCTCCACCGTCACCGCGTTCATGGCGTTCGCGGTGATCCCGTTCGGGCCGGTCGTCCGGGTTCCGTTCACCGACGTGCACACACCGCTGCAGCTGACGGACCTGCCGGTCGGGGTGCTCTACATCCTGGCCGTCGCCTCGGTCGGCATCTACGGCATCGTGCTCGCCGGCTGGTCCTCCGGCTCCACCTACTCCCTGCTGGGCGCGCTCCGTTCGTCGGCGCAGATGATCTCCTACGAGGTCGCGATGGGCCTCGCGCTCGTCGCCGTCTTCCTCTACGCGGGATCGCTCTCGACGTCGGAGATCGTCGACGCCCAGCAGCGCCTCTGGTTCGGCGTGATCCTGGTCCCGTCGTTCCTCATCTACATCTGCGCGATGGTTGGCGAGACCAACCGCGCGCCGTTCGACCTGCCCGAGGCCGAGGGTGAACTGGTCGGCGGCTTCCACACCGAGTACTCGTCGCTGAAGTTCGCGCTGTTCTTCCTGGCCGAGTACATCAACATGATCACGGTCTCGACGCTGGCGACGACGCTGTTCCTCGGTGGCTGGCGCGCGCCCTGGCCCCTGTCACTGTGGGACGAGGCCAACACCGGCTACTTGACCGTGTTGTGGTTCCTGGCCAAGGTGTTCATCTTCGTCTTCTTCTTCATCTGGCTGCGCGGCACACTGCCGCGACTGCGGTACGACCAGTTCATGAAGCTCGGCTGGAAGGTGCTGATCCCGGTCTCGTTGCTGTGGATCGTGGCGGTCGCCACCATCCGCGCGGTGAGCCTGGACTCCGGTTTCGACCGCCGGTACCTGGCCGCCGCCGCCGCGGTCGCGGTTCTGCTGTTCCTGGTGCTGTCGTTCGTCGGTGAGGGTGCCTCCGAGGAGCCCGAGGCCGAGTCGGCCGGGTTCGACGCCTTCGCGGGCGGCTATCCGGTCCCTCCGATGCCCGGACAGACGACGCCGGCGCTCGAGCCGGCCATCGTCACCGCCGAACCCGATGCGGTGCAATCCCAGACGCACACAGAGGTCCACTCACCGGACGGGGGTGACGACCGTGGCTAGCCTCAAGGAGCAGTTCTGGGATCCGGTGGCCGGGTTCGGAGTCACGTTCCGGACCATGTTCAGGAAGGTCGTCACCGAGCAGTACCCGTTCGAGAAGAAGCCCACCGCCCCGCGGTTCCACGGTCGCCACCAGCTCAACCGCTGGCCCGACGGGCTGGAGAAGTGCATCGGCTGCGAGCTGTGCGCCTGGGCGTGTCCCGCCGACGCGATCTATGTCGAGGGCGCGAGCAACACCGAGGCCGAGCGGTTCTCCCCCGGGGAGCGGTACGGCCGCGTCTACCAGATCAACTACCTGCGCTGCATCCTGTGCGGCCTGTGCATCGAGGCGTGCCCCACCCGGGCGCTCACGATGACCAACGAGTACGAGCTGGCCGACACGACCCGGGCCTCGCTGATCTACGAGAAGACGGACCTACTGGCCCCGCTGCTGCCGGGTATGGAGCAACCGCCGCACGCGATGCGGCTCGGCGACGAAGGCGACTACTATCGCGGCGCCTCGGCATCGGTGGCGGCGGCCGGCGACGCGGGTGACGAGAGCGAGCGTGCACGGTGATCCTGTTCTGGATTCTGGCGCCGATCATGGTCCTGGCCGCGCTCGGGATGGTGATGGCCGCGAAGGCTGTGCACTCGGCGCTGCTTCTCGCGGTGGTGATGATCTGCCTGGCGATCATGTACGCCGCGCAGGAGGCTCCGTTCCTGTTCACGGTGCAGGTCATCGTCTACACCGGCGCGGTCCTGATGCTGTTCCTGTTCGTCCTGATGCTCGTCGGGGTCGACGCGTCCGACTCGTTGATCGAGACCATCCCGGGTCAGCGGCTCGCCGCCGGTGCCGTGGGCCTGCTGTTCGGCGTCCTCGTGGTCACGACGGTGGGCCAGGCGGCGGTCGGCGACCCGATCGGGCTGGCGTCGGCGAACACCGACGGGAACATCCCGGCCCTGGCCCAGCTGCTGTTCTCCCGGTACGTCTTCGCGTTCGAAGTCACCAGCGCGCTGCTGATCACGGCGGCGGTCGGGGCCATGGTGCTCGCGCATCGCGAGCGGTTGACACCCAAGCCGACCCAGCGAGACCAGGCGCTGGAGCGGATGCGCGCGTATGCCGAGACCGGCCGGCACCCGGGCACGCTTCCGTCCCCCGGGGTGCTGGCCCGGCACAACGCGGTCGGCACGCCCGCGCTCCTGCCCGACGGCACCCCCTCCGAGCTGTCGGTGTCCCGCACGCTGCGGGCCCGCGGCAGCGTCCGGCCGGCCGGCGACTACTCCGACGAGGTGGTGGCCACGTTGCGCGCGATCGACGCGACCGCGGACGGCGGAGCCGAGGAGCCGACGGGAGACCGCAGGTGAGCGCGACGCCATTCCTGGTCCTCGCCGCGATCCTGTTCACGATCGGCGCCACCGGCGTTCTCGTGCGCCGCAACGCGATCGTGGTGTTCATGTGCGTCGAGCTGATGCTCAATGCGGCCAACCTGACGTTCGTGACCTTCGCCCGGGTGCACGGCAACCTCGACGGCCAGGTGGCAGCGTTCTTCGTGATGGTCGTGGCGGCCGCCGAGGTCGTGGTCGGGCTCGCGATCATCGTGACGATCTTCCGTACCCGCCGGTCGGCCTCGGTCGACGACGCCAGCCTGCTGAAGTACTGAGGAGCCGAGCAGCCGTGAGCCTTCCGTACGCGAGCCCGCCCGGCGGCACGGTCGACCTGGCGACCGTGGTCCACCCCGTGGCCGCCGGCGGGGTCTTCTCGCTGCTGTGGCTGATCGTCGCGATCCCGGCCGCCAGCGCCGCCATCCTGCTGGTCGGCGGCCGCCGTACCGACAGGTGGGGGCACCTGCTCGGCGTGGCCGCGCCGATCGCGTCGTTCGGGATCGGCCTGTGGGCTTTCCTCGCCCTGCTAGGTCGCGACGCAGACGACCGGTCGGTGAGCCAGCACCTCTACCAGTGGATCCACGTCAACGGTTTCCGGGTGGACATCTCGCTGCTGTTCGACCCGCTCTCGTCCCTGTTCGTGCTGCTCATCACCGGCGTCGGGAGCCTCATCCACATCTACTCCATCGGCTACATGGCCCGCGACGAGCGCCGACGACGCTTCTTCGGGTACCTCAACCTGTTCATCGTCGCGATGCTGGTGCTCGTCCTCGCCGACGACTATCTCGCGGTCTTCCTCGGCTGGGAGGGCGTCGGTCTCGCGTCGTACCTCCTCATCGGCTTCTGGCAGTACAAGGTCTCCGCCGCGACGGCGGCGAAGAAGGCGTTCATCGTCAACCGGGTCGGCGACATGGGCATGGCGCTGGCGATCATGCTGATGTTCGCGACATTCGGGACCACGAAGTTCACCGGGGTCTCCGCGGCGGCCGGGCAGCTGTCCACCGCCACGGCGACCGCGATCGGCCTGCTGCTGCTGCTAGGGGCCTGCGGCAAGTCCGCCCAGGTCCCGCTACAGAGCTGGCTGCTCGACGCGATGGAGGGTCCGACGCCGGTCTCGGCGCTCATCCACGCCGCGACCATGGTCACCGCCGGCGTCTATCTCGTGGTGCGGTCGAACTTCATCTTCGAGCAGACCGACGCGGCCTCGACGGCCGTTGTCATCGTCGGCCTGGTCACGCTGCTGTGGGGTGCCATCATCGGGTGCGCCAAGGACGACATCAAGAAGGTGCTTGCCGGCTCGACGATGAGCCAGATCGGCTACATGATGCTCGCGGCCGGGATCGGGCCGGCGGGATACGTCTTCGCGATCTTCCACCTGCTGACCCACGGCTTCTTCAAGGCCGACATGTTCCTGGGCGCGGGCGCGGTCATGCACGCGATGGACGACGACGTCGACATGCGGCACTACGGCGGGTTGGCGAGGGTGCTGCCGGTCACGTTCCTCACGTTCGCGATGGGCTATCTGGCGATCATCGGGTTCCCCGGTTTCTCCGGCTTCTGGTCGAAGGACCGGATCATCGAGGCGGCGTTCGGCGAGGGCTGGGTCTACGGTCTGGGCGCGCTGCTCGGTGCCGGCATCACCGGCTTCTACATGACCCGGCTGATGATCATGACGTTCCTCGGTGACAAGCGCTGGCGGGAGAACGTCCACCCGCACGAGGCCCCTCCAGTGATGACCGTCCCGTTGGTCGTCCTGGCAGCCGGCTCGGTGTTCGGCGGCGTGCTCTTGATCGGCAACTGGATCGGCGACTGGCTCGCCCCGGTCACCGGTGAAGAGGGCACCGTGTCGCTGCCGATCTCCACGCTCGCGATCACCGTGCTCGCTCTCGTCGTGGTGGCGATCGGTGTGGGTGTGGGGTGGGCGACCTATGGCACCAAGAAGATCCCCGACCGGGCTCCGCAGCAGGTGTCGGTGTTCACCACGGCAGCGCGCCGGGACATCTACGGCGACGCCTTCAACGAAGCCGTCTTCATGCGACCGGGCCAGTACCTGACCCGCTATCTGGTGTTCTTCGACAACCGCGGTGTCGACGGCGCGGTGAACGGGCTGGCGGCGCTGATCGGCGGCACGTCCGGACGCGTCCGCCGCTGGCAGACCGGCTTCGTGCGCTCGTACGCGCTGTCGATGCTGGGCGGTTCCGCCCTGGTCGTCGCCGCGCTGCTGGCGGTGATGCTCGGATGAGCTTCCCCTGGCTCACTGTCATCGCCGCCGCGCCGCTGGTGGGTGCGGTCGGAGTCGCCGTGCTCCCCCGGGCCAAGGGTCTGCTCGCCAAGCAGGCCGCGCTAGCGGTCTCGCTGGTGTCGCTGGTGCTGACCGTCGCGATGGCGGTGCAGTTCGACCCCGACGGCACGACGAGCAACGGCGGCTACCAGTTCGCCGAGGACCACGAGTGGATCCCCACCTTCGGGGCGCACTATGCGCTCGGTGTCGACGGCATCGGGCTGACGCTGATCGTGCTGACCGCGCTGCTGACGCCGATCGTGATCCTGGCCTCGTGGAACGACGCCGAATCGGGGCGCTGGAGCACCAAGACGTTCTTCGCCTGGATCCTCGGCCTGGAGGGTCTCGCGCTCGGCGTGTTCGCGGCGACCGACGTGTTCTTGTTCTACGTGCTGTTCGAGGCGACACTGATCCCGCTGTACTTCCTGATCGGAGGTTTCGGCGGCCCGCAGCGCTCGTACGCCGCGGTGAAGTTCCTGCTCTACAGCCTGTTCGGTGGGCTGCTGATGCTGGCGTCGGTGGTCGGACTGTACGTCGTGTCCTCGGCCGCCGGCGACCCGTCGTACCTGCTGGCAGACCTCAAGAACGTCCCGATGGACCAGACCACCGGCCGGTGGCTGTTCATGGGCTTCTTCGTCGCGTTCGCGATCAAGGCGCCGATGTGGCCGGTGCACACCTGGCTGCCGGACGCCGCCAGCGAAGCCACGCCGGGGACCTCGGTGATGCTGGTCAGCGTGCTCGACAAGATCGGGACCTTCGGGATGATCCGCTTCTGCCTCGGGCTGTTCCCGGAGGCCTCCCAGTGGGCCACGCCCGTCGTGATGGCGCTGGCCGTGTTCAGCGTGCTCTACGGTGCCCTGCTGGCCATCGGGCAGACCGACATGCGCCGGCTCATCGCGTACACCTCGGTCTCGCACTTCGGGTTCATCGTGCTCGGCATCTTCGGGCTGACCTCGCAGGGAGCCGCGGGCTCCACGCTGTACATGTTCAACCACGGGATCTCGACCGCAGCGCTGTTCCTCGTGACCGGCTTCCTGATCAGCCGCCGGGGCTCGAAGTTCATCGGTGACTACGGCGGGGTCGAGAAGGTGGCTCCGGTGCTCGCCGGCATCTTCCTGGTGGCCGGACTGTCCAGCCTGTCGCTTCCGGGCCTCTCACCGTTCGTCAGTGAGTTCCTTGTTCTCGCCGGGACCTTCACCACCTCGATCACCGCCGCGGTGCTGGCCACGCTCGGGATCGTGCTGGCGGCGCTGTACATCCTGATCCTCTACCAGCGCACGATGACCGGCCCGGTGCGCGACTCCACCCGGCACCTGAAGGACCTCAACGTGCGGGAGATCGCGGCGCTGGCGCCGCTGCTCGCCCTCATCCTGGTGCTGGGCCTGTTCCCCAAGCCGGCGCTGGACATCATCCGGCCGGCGGTGAACGCGACGCTGAACCACGTCGGCGTGTCCGACCCCCAGCCGACCATCGGCGTCGCGGCAGACGAGCGGAGCCAGCCATGACCCCGCTGGCGGTGACGGACTTCACCAAGCCGAGCATCGAGTACGCCTCCCTCTACCCGCTGCTGATCGTCTTCGGTGTGGCCCTGGTGGGTGTCCTCGTCGAGGCCTTCGTGGCACGCGAGCGCAGGTACGTCATCCAGGTCGTGCTGTCGGTCGGCGGGCTGCTCGCCGCCCTCGCCGGAACCATCCAGGTCGCCACCGACCTGCCGAGCCAGGGTGACACCGCCAGCGGGCAGATCTCCGCCGAGGGCGCGATCGCGGTCGACGGCCCGTCGGTGTTCCTGTGGGGCATCCTGCTCGTGCTCTCGATCATCAGCATGCTGCTGTTCGCCGAGCGGCGGCTCGAGGGCGGCCTGACGGCCTTCGCCGGACAGGCGGCGGCGATACCCGGGACGTCAGCGGAGCGGGAAGCGCTCAGCAAGGGTGTGGAGCACACGGAGGTCTTCCCGCTGGCGCTGTTCGCCGTCGGGGGGATGATGCTCTTCCCCGCGTCCAACGACCTGCTGACGATGTTCGTGGCGCTCGAGGTCTTGTCGCTCCCGCTCTACCTGCTGTGCGGACTGGCCCGCCGGCGCCGGTTGCTGAGCCAGGAAGCGGCGATGAAGTACTTCCTGCTCGGTGCCTTCTCGTCCGGTTTCTTCGTCTACGGCATCGCCCTGGTCTACGGCTACGCCGGCTCGTTCACGATGGCGGGAATCGACGCCGCGGTCAGCGCGCAGGTCGGTAATGAAGGCCTGCTGCTCGCCGGCATGGGCCTGATGGCGGTCGGCCTGCTGTTCAAGATCGGGGCGGCGCCGTTCCACGCCTGGACGCCGGACGTCTACCAGGGTGCTCCGACGGCCGTGACGGGGTTCATGGCGGCGTGCACCAAGATCGCCGCCTTCGGGGCGCTGCTGCGGGTCTTCTACGTGGCACTCGGCGGCGCGCGCTGGGACTGGCAGCCGATGATCTGGATCGTCGCGATCCTGACCATGGCCGTCGGCTCGGTCATCGCGCTCACCCAGACCGACATCAAGCGGATGCTGGCGTACTCCTCGATCGCCCACGCCGGCTTCCTGCTCACCGGCTTCGTGGGTGCGCACGAGGCCGCCGCCACCGCCGGCAACGACATCACCAGCCTGCAGGCAGTGCTGTTCTACCTGGTCGCCTACGGGTTCACCACGGTCGGGGCGTTCGCGGTCATCACGGTCGTGCGCGACGCCGGGGGAGAGGCCACCCACCTGTCCCGCTGGGCCGGTCTGGGTAGGCAGTCCCCGATCCTGGCCGCGGTGTTCGCGTTCTTCCTGCTCGCGTTCGCCGGCATTCCGCTGACCAGCGGCTTCACCGGCAAGTGGGCCGTGTTCACCGCGGCCTGGGCGGGGGGAGCATGGCCGCTCGTCGTGGTGGCCGTGGTGATGAGCGTGGTCGCCGCGTTCTTCTACGTCCGCGTCATCGTGCTGATGTTCTTCTCCGAACCGGCCGGGAACGCCCCGGTGGTCGCGATACCGTCGGTGCTCACCTCCACCGCCATCGCCATCGGGGTGGCGGCGACACTGGTCCTCGGTGTGATCCCCAGCCCGGTTCTGGATCTGGCCCGCCAGGCGGGGGAGTTCATCCGTTGACGGCAGGAGGGATCGTGGCCACCGCTGGCAGCCTCGGGCTGCCGTTCGCCGACCCGGCCCTGGAGACGCGTATCCGGTCGCGTCTGGCCGAGATGGAGGAAGCGCTGAGCGCGGCGGTCCAGAGCGAGGCGGCGTTCGTGAACGAAGCCGCCCGGCACCTGCTCCGCGCCGGCGGCAAGCGTTTCCGCCCGCTGCTGCTCCTCCTCGCAGCCGAGTTCGGCGACCCCGAGGCTCCGGGCGTCCTTCCCGCCGCACTCGTCGTCGAGCTGACCCACCTCGCGACGCTGTATCACGACGATGTGATGGACGAGGCCGACCTGCGGCGCGGCGCGCCGAGCGCGAACGCGCGATGGGACAACTCGGTGGCCATCCTGACCGGCGACTACCTGTTCGCCCAGGCCTCGGACGTGGTGGCCGATCTCGGACCGGAGGCGGTGCGCATCCAGGCGCGGACATTCGTCCGCCTCGTCCAGGGTCAGATCAGGGAGACCATCGGACCCGGCGACGCCGCGGACGCGCTCGGCCACTACCTCTCGGTGGTCGCCGACAAGACCGGGTCGCTCATCGCGACGTCCGCGCGGTTCGGCGCGATGATGTCCGGCGCCAGCGCCGAGATCCAAGCCGCGATGACCGAGTTCGGCGAGCACATCGGCTCGGCGTTCCAGCTCTCCGACGACATCCTCGACGTCGCCTCGGACTTCGCCGATTCCGGCAAGACCCCCGGAACCGATCTGCGGGAGGGCGTACCGACGTTGCCGGTCCTGATCGCGCAGCAGTCGACCGACCCCCTGGACGCGCGGCTGCTGGAGCTACTGTCGTCCGACCTCACCGACGACGTCAGGCATGCCGAGGCGCTGGAGCTGTTGCGTTCGCACGGCGCGATGACGGAGGCCAGGGCGGTGGTGCAACGCCGGGCGGACCAGGCGAGGGCGCTGCTGGCCACGATGCCCGACATCCCCGCTCGACGAGCGCTGCAGGGGCTCTGCAACCTGGTCGTCACCCGCTCCTCCTGATCCCCGCGATCCGACACTTATCGCGCGCGATCCGACACTTATCTCCAGCGATCCGACAGTTGTTGGCGCGTCATCCGACACTTATCGCACGCCGACGGGCACGGGTTGCGGCAAGAGCTCGGGGCCGTGGTTGCTGGAGTCCGAGGTCGACCACTGCGGTCTTGACTCCGCAGAAATTGTGCAGGCGATGAGACTCGCCCACCCGTTTGCCCGCAACAAGTGCACGATTCTTGCCGCCGGGGTACGGGCGCAGGATGCTGGACGAGACCACGCGCGGGCCTCTCCGACTCCGGCGAGATGAGAACGAAGCGAGAGGCCGAGGCCGGCGAGCGGATCGGAGGCCGACGGCATGCAGTGACCCCTGGCGCCGCCGGACTGCGGCTCGACTACGAGGTGAGGTCGAGGCTCTTGACCCGACTCGGATCGAAGACACGTCGAACCATCGGTTCGAAGAAGTCCAACGACTCTGTCGGATAGTCGGGGTCGAAGGAGTTCTGGTCGTAGTCGGCGCAGAACTCGGCGCAGACCGGATACCAGGGGTGATCGGCCCATCGGTCGCGTGCGTTCGGGTCGGCGCCGATGTGCTGGAACCAGTAGAGGCCCTGGAAGACTCCGTGGTGCTGGATGATCCAGTGACTGCGTTCGGAGACGTAGGGCCGGACGATGGCCGCGGCGGCCTGGGAGTGGTTCGCCGGCGCGATCATGTCGCCGACGTCGTGGACGAGTGCGCACACGACCATCTCTTCGTCCTCGCCCGCCCGCAGCGCACGGGTGGCGGCCTGCAGGCTGTGACCGAGGCGGGTGACCTGGTAGCCGGTGTGCTCGTCCATGGCTCGAAGCCAGCCGAGGATGCGGTCCGGGACCTTCGCCAGCTCCTCCCGCTCGTACTGTGCCAGCAGTTCGTAGTCCTCGGGGGTTCCGTCGACCATCGCAGTGAAACTCACCGTTGGCTGATCGGTTGGGGTGCTCCTCGACCCTGGCCGGGTGGTCATGGCGTCTCCCCGGCGACTCGTGTGTGGGTCGTCCCACCGGCGCTGTGCATGTTCGTGTGCAGGTCCGCCATGTGAGCCTCCAGTGCCTATCGATGACCCGATCCTAGACACCCACTGTCCGGCGAGGCCGCCAGCGGCAACGCCGCTGCCTCACCCCGGCGTGGGCTCGATCAGCACGCCCTGAGCCTCGGCGATCAGCTGAGCCTGCACTGGATCCACCCGGGTCCGATGCCATCGCAGACCCACGAGCGCCACGCCGGAGAGGTCCGCACCGGCGAGCACCGTGTCGTCGAGCACTGCGTCGCGAAACGTGGCGCGGGTCAGGTCGGCACCGGTGAATCGCGTCCCCGTCAGGTTGGCCTCGGACAGGTCCGCCTCCTCAAGGCGTACGTTCGACAGGTCGACTCCTTGCAGGTCGGCCCCGCGAAGCGCGGTGTAGGACCAGTTGCCGCCGACCACGGTCATCGGCCGCAGCTTGGTCTCGACGAACCGGCTCCCGGTGAACTTGCAGCCACGTAGCTCGGCGCCGAAGAACGACGAACGGTAGAACAGGCAGCCGGTGAAGCTCGACGCCTCGTGCGTTGACACGTTGAGTCGCACCCCGCGGAACTCACACCGGTCGAACCGCGCCCCCCGCGAGCGCACCTCCATCATGTCGGAGTCGCTGAACTCGCAGGACACGTAGGACCCGCCCGCCAGGTCCTCGCCGTACCACTCCAGGCCGGAGAAGTGCTCACCGTGCGCATCCATGGCGGAACGCTAGTCAACTGCTTGACTCAAGGTGGTGGGAGGTCGCGATGACCCTTTGGTCGATACCCGGACCGGGGGCTACCCTGCTGAAGGTTCTCCGGCGCGGATACTTCCGACGCCCAGCCCAACGAGGAAGCGAGATTGGCAAGCAATGCGAGTCCTAGGCGCTCTGACCGCCGGCCTGGTCACGCTGGCCATCCTGGGGTCGGCGGAGGTCTCACAGGCCGACAGCCCCGGGGCGACCACATCGGTCCCGTCGGCGGCCACCGCGCAGCGGGCGCATGTGCGCAGCCACGTGGTGATACATCCCATTCATCATCAGAAGAAGTACGGCGCACGGCTGCGGATCGCCGGGCAGGTCCGGTACGCCCGGCACGGCTCGACCTACGCCGCAGCCGGGGTCAAGGTGAAGCTGTCCCGACGAGCCAACGGCTCCGGCGGCTGGAGACACATCGCCAGTGACAGGACGAGCCACGCGACCAGACCGACGTTCGCGTTCCGCCTGCGGGCACTCGGCAACGCCCGCTACCGCGTCCGGTTCGCCGGCAACCGGAGACTCGGATCCTCGGCCTCCACGACGAGGATTCTCGTGCATCGTCGGGTTCCCTCGAGGATCATCCGGGTCAGCGACACCCATCTGCGGTTCATGGGCCACGTCCGCCCCGCCTACCGCCATGGTCATGTCGTCCTGCAGAAGCGCGACTGCCGCGGCTGCTCCTGGCGCAACCTGCGCACCGGGACCACCGGCGCCCGGTCGCATTTCCGGTTCCCGGTCAGCGCGCCCGCCGTCGGCTCGTGGTACTTCCGCGTCCGGGTGCCGGGGAGCGCGCGCTTCGAGGTCTCCCGGAGCCCGACCTTCCGGACGTACCAGCCCTGACCTGCCCTGACCCGCACAGGCAGGCGCCGCGCCGATCGCTCCGGTCAGACCACGGACCAGGTGTCGCTGCCCGCCAGCAGGCCGGCCAGTTCCGCGTCGCCGTCGGCCTGCTTGGCGGTGGCGACCTGCAGCCGGGCCATGTCGTCGTACGTCGGGCGCTCGACCTGCCGGAAGATCCCGACCGGTGCCCGGTCGAGGTAGCCGGTGCCGGTCAGCCGTGACAGCGCGAACGCGGTAGCCGGGTCGTCGGCATGGGCATCGTGCACGAGCAATGAGTCCTCGCCGACCTCCGCGACCTCGCCGATGTCCAGCTCCATCGTCTTCGGGTCGCGGTGTACGCCGAAGGCGCCTTCGGAGCCGAACCGGATCGGCTCGCCATGCACCAGCGGGATCACCGCGAGGTCCCTGGTCTCCTTGTCCTTGAGGGAGTCGAATGCGCCGTCGTTGAAGATCGGGCAGTTCTGGTAGATCTCGACCAGTGAGGTGCCGCGGTGGGCGGTGGCCGCGCGCAGTACCCCGGTGAGGTGCTTGCGGTCGCTGTCCAGCGTCCGGGCCACGAACGTCGCCTCCGCGCCCAGCGCCAGCGAGACCGGGTTGAACGGCGTGTCCACCGACCCCATCGGCGTGGACTTCGTGACCTTCCCGCTCTCCGACGTCGGGGAGTACTGGCCCTTGGTGAGCCCGTAGATCCTGTTGTTGAACAGCAGGATCGTCATGTTGAGGTTGCGTCGCAGCGCGTGGATCAGGTGGTTGCCACCGATCGACAGCGCGTCGCCGTCGCCGGTGACCACCCAGACCGAGAGGTCTGGACGGGTGACCGCCAGACCGGTTGCGATCGCGGGGGCCCTCCCGTGGATCGAGTGCAGGCCGTAGGTGTCGAGGTAGTACGGGAACCGCGCCGCACAGCCGATACCCGAGATGAACACGATGTTCTCGCGTCGCAGGCCGAGATCCGGCAGGAAGCTCTGGACCGCGGCCAGCACCGCGTAGTCACCGCAGCCCGGGCACCACCTGACCTCCTGGTCGGACGCGAAGTCCTTCCTGGTCTGCGGCTGGTCGGTCGCCGGGACGTCACGCAGGCCGGGGAAGGGAAGTTCGATGCTGGTCATCGTTCGAGGTCCTCAAGCGTTGTGGTGATCGCGTCGACGAGCTCGCCGGCGGTGAACGGCATCCCCCGCACCTGGTTGTACCCCACGACGTCGACGAGGTACCTGGCCCGAAGCAGCATGCTGAGCTGCCCGAGGTTCATCTCGGGTACGAGCACCCGCTCGTAGCTGTGCAGGATCTTGCCCAGGTCGGAAGGCAAGGGGTTGAGGTGACGCAGATGGGCCTGTGCCACCGACATGCCCTCCTTGCGCAGCCGCCGGATAGCCGCGCCGATCGGGCCGTAGGTCGATCCCCATCCCAGCACGAGCACGCGGGCGGACTCGTCGGGGTCGTCCACCTCCAGCGGAGCAAGGGACTGGGCGATCGCGTCGACCTTGGCCTGCCTGGTGCGCACCATGAAGTCGTGGTTGGCCGGCTCGTAGGAGATGTTGCCGTCACCGTCGCTCTTCTCCAGCCCGCCGATCCGGTGCTCCAGCCCCGGGGTGCCGGGGATCGCCCACGGTCGGGCGAGCGTCTCGTGGTCGCGTTTGTACGGCCAGAACTCCTTGTCGCCGCGGTCGGTGACGTGGTTGGTCTCCGTGGTGAACGCGGGGTCGATCCGGATGAGCGAGTCCGCGTCCGGTATCTGCCAGGGCTCGGAGCCGTTGGCCAGGTAGCCGTCAGAGAGCAGGAAGACAGGTGTCCGGTATGTGATGGCGATCCGCACCGCCTCGAGGGCGGCATCGAAGCAGTCGCCGGGTGACTGCGGCGCGATGATCGGGACCGGTGCCTCACCGTTGCGCCCGAACATCGCCTGCAGCAGGTCTGACTGTTCGGTCTTGGTGGGCAGACCGGTCGACGGTCCGCCGCGCTGGATGTCGCAGACGATGAGCGGGAGCTCGAGCATCACCGCCAGCCCGATCGTCTCGCTCTTCAGCGCCACTCCCGGCCCGGACGTGGTGGTCACGCCGAGTGCCCCGCCGAACGACGCACCCAGCGCGGCCCCGACCCCGGCGATCTCGTCCTCGGCCTGGAACGTGACGACGCCGAACCGCTTGTGCTTGGACAGCTCGTGCAGGATGTCCGACGCCGGGGTGATGGGGTACGAGCCGAGGAACAGCGGGAGCTTGCTCTGCACCGACGCCGCGATGAGTCCGTACGCGAGGGCCAGGTTGCCGGAGATGTTGCGATAGGTTCCGGTGCGCATCGGCGCCGGCTTGATCTCGTACGACACCGCGAACGTCTCGGTGGTCTCACCGAAGTTCCAGCCGGAGCGGAACGCCGTGAGGTTGGCGTCGCGGATCTGGGGCGACCTGGCGAACTTGGTCTGCAGGAACTCGATCGTCGGCCCGGTGGGCCGGCCGTACAGCCAGGACAGCAGCCCGAGCGCGAACATGTTCTTGGCCCGCGCGGCGTCCTTCCTGGTGAGCCCGAAGTCCTTGACGCCCTCGACCGTGAGCGATGTGAGGTCGATGCTGTGCACGATGAACTTGTCCAGCGACCCGTCCTCGAGCGGGTTGGTGACATAGCCTGCCCGGGCCAGGTTGCGGTCGGTGAAGTCGTGGGTGTCGATGATGACGGTGGCACCCGCCGGTAGGTCGTCGACGTTCGCCCGCAGGGCTGCCGGGTTCATCGCGACGAGTACGTCCGGAGCGTCACCCGGGGTCAGGATGTCGTGGTCGGCGAAGTGCAGCTGGAACGATGACACGCCGGGCATCGTGCCCGCCGGGGCGCGAATCTCCGCCGGGAAGGCAGGCAACGTGGAGAGGTCGTTGCCGAAGACAGCCGTCTCCTCGGTGAAGCGGTCCCCGGTCAGCTGCATCCCGTCCCCGGAGTCACCGGCGAAGCGAATGATGACCCTGGCGAGCTGCTTGACCTGTTTGGTCACGGACGGGTTCCCCTTTGTCACAGGTTCTGTGACGGTCGGATTTGTCACAGGTTCTGTGACGGTCGGATCTGTCACATGTTCTGTGACGGTCGGATCTGGCAATGCTGGTTGCGACGAACTGAGTGATGACGTACCCGCCATGCTACGTCCGTACGCTCGGGGTTTGCGGTTGCCGGCACACGGGTCGGATGCCGGACATCACGGCGGCGCGGGACTTGCCAGGCGTCTCGGCGTCGCGGGCGCGGCCCGACATCCCGGCGCGGGCGCGGCCAGACATCCCGGCCGCGGAGCGCGGCCAGACATCACAGCCGGGAGAGCGCGGCCCGCAGGCTCTGCTCCGCGTCATCGCCGAGCTTCTCCAGCGACTTCCTCAGCAGCGGCTCGGCGAACCGGGCGACTCCGTTGAAACTGAAGTCGGCCTGGTACCCCACCTCGGTCGAGCCGTCATGGGCGACCAGCGAGATCGTGTCGACGGAGGTGACGGTCTTGTTGTGGCCGTGCAGTGCGATCGCCCGCCCCGGTTCGAACCGCTCGACCCGGTACAGGAGCGTGGTCTCGCGTCCCTTGAACCGCGACACGTTCTCGTACTCCGCGCCCAGACCGGTGGGCTCCGGGGAGCCCTCCTTGATCCTCCTGCAGCTGACCGTGCCCGGATCCCACTCGACGGCGGTGGCGAAGTCGCTGAGGTAGGCGAAGACGGCCGGCGCCGGCTTGCCGACGGTGATCGTGCGACGGACGGTGATCACAGCAGACCCTTCAGAAGATTCAGCCTTAGAGCGTATACGTCTGACCCAACGGTTCAAGGTGCGTTCGGTTGGATGAAGCGCGGTACGTGGATGACGACGCCTGTTTCGACCCCGGCCGGACGCCGCTGATCCCAGTCGCGGGCCGGTCGACATAGTGGCCGGGTTTCAGCGTGTTGGACGACGAATGGGATAAACGTGTCACTCTAAGGAGTATGAGCGCGACTCTGTGTACATGTATCTGGGACATAGGCCCCGTCGCCATCCGACTTGTGGCCGACCCGGAATGCAAGGCCAGGCACTACGGCGACATCCTGCGGTACGAGCAGGACGCATGAAAGTCTGCTGGGTCGATGACCTGATCTGCCGGCCGCCGGACTCGAACGTATGCGACCGCGAGGGCGATTTCTGCTACCGGGTGTACCGGACGATGAGCGCCGGCTGTATCAAGATGCGATGGTCGCCTCTGGAGAGCGACGAGCACGCTGCGGCGGACCTCGCGGACGGTGCGCTCGAGGTTCCTTTGCCAGTGACCTGATCTGGCCCGACGTGATGTGGCGCGACCTGATCTGGCCCGAACCTGGCCCGGGCACGACTTCGGTGCCGATCGTGACGCGGCCGGCGGGCCGGGTGGCCGTCCTGTTACGTTCTGCAGTTGCTTGACAACAGCAAGTAGCATATGTGACGATCCATGTGAGTTGATGGCATTCCCATCCGGCCCTCATCCAGCCCGCCGGACACCATCACCAAAGGGGAATCGCCCTTCCTAGACTGGTTCCCTTGCAACGCACTACGACCTCCGGAGTCATTCCGGAGGTCGTAATGCGCTGGGTGCGAGCCAGGTGACCTTGCTGTGTTCACCTAGGTGACATTGAGGTACACGCCGTCGAGTACCCCGTGGAACTGGTCGTTGCCCGGCCGCAGGCCCTTTCCGCCGACGCGGACGGACGCGACGTTCGAGATCGACCCGACGCGTCCCTTTGCCCTCCCGCGGACCGTTCCGTCAACCCGAAGGACGAGCGTACCGTGGCTGCGGCTGCAGCTGACGTTGTGCCACTTGCCGTCTGACACGCCGATGCTCGAGGTGACCTTGAGCCGACCGGTTCTCCCGAAGAGGACGCAGTTGGGCAGGTGGCCGTTGAGCTGCAGCTTCCACTGCCCGCCCTTCTGATGGAAGAAACCCTTCTGCACGATGTTGGAGTTGTGCTGGGTCTGTGCCTTGGTCACCTTCACCCAGGCGCCGAACGTGAACGGACGGACGCCGGGGTCGAGTCCCTTTGCGTCGGGTACCGCGATGATCGCACGCCCGCAGGACTTGCAGGCGCCGGGGAAGCCGGCGGCACGTCCGGCGGCGTCCTTCTGGACCGAGAGGCTCCCGTTGTCGATGGTCAGCACGGTGCCGGGATGCCGGTGACCGGTCACATCCCGCACCAGGCTGTTGGGAGCCAGGGTCTCCCCGTTGTCGAACGTGAACCGGAACCGGTCGGGGATCGGCGCCGCCTGCGACTGAGCGGCGGAGGCACCGGACGCGGCGCCGGCCGCCGACCCGGCGGCGGGAGCGGCCAGGGCAGTCATCAGCGCGGCGGCGACCGCCATCGTACGAAATCGCATACCTGTAGCTCCCCTCAATCCCGGTCAGTGCCGTACTGTAACCGGATCGTCGGCGCAAGGCAGAACTCACCACGCGCACTCTCATCGCGTGGCGAACGCCGCGAGAGTCACACCGGCCTCCATCAGCGACGCACGTACGCGCTGGGCGATCTCGACGGCGCCGGGCGTATCGCCGTGAACGCAGAGGGAACCGGGGTGCATCCGCAGACGTCCTCCGCTGGCGTCCTCGACAGTTCCGTGCACGACCATCGACACGCACCGGGCCGCGATCGCCGCGGGATCATCGAGCACCGACCCGGGCTCACCCCGAGGGACGAGCCACCCGTCAGGGTTGTAGGCACGATCGGCGAACGACTCCTCGACGATCGGGAGGCCCGCCGCGCCGGCGAGCCGCAGCCACTGGGATCCCGGCAGTCCGAGCACCGGCAGGGTCGGGTCGTACAGCGTGACGGCCTCGACCACGGCGGCCGCCTGCAGCTCGTGGCGGACGAGCGCGTTGTACAGCGCGCCGTGCGGCTTGACGTACCCAACCCGGCCTCCCGCGACACGGGCGAACCCCTGCAGCGCCGCGATCTGGCAGATCACGTCGTTGGTCAGCGCCTCCGGCTCGATGTCGATGAACCGGCGCCCGAAGCCGGCCAGGTCCCGGTACCCGACCTGTGCACCGATGGCGACGCCCTTTTCAACGGCGCGATCGCACACCCGTCGCATGGTCGACGCGTCACCGGCGTGGTAGCCGCAGGCGACGTTGGCGCTGGTCACGAGACCGAGGAGGTCGTCGTCGTTCCCCAGGCTCCAGTGGCCGAAGCCCTCACCGAGGTCGGCGTTCAGGTCGATGGTGGGCATGTGTCCAGTTCAGCGGTAGTTGGTGGAGGGGGTCGGGGTGCTCAATGAGTGGCGGTGGGGACTGGTTGAGCGTGAATCGGCGGTCTGGGTGTACGCCGCCTGGTGGTCGGTCACGGCTACTCCTCGATTCTTTGCGGACTGTGTGGACTGCTCCAGCTCCAGGCGAATCGTCGCGATGGCTCCTGGCAGGTCCCCGGTGACGGTCTCGCGGACCCGCAGTCCGCTCAGCTCGGTCCGGTACGCGTGCGTCTGCGAGCGCACGCTATCTGCGGCATGTGCGGACGGTCGAGCCGAGGTAGCGTCGGGCGGATGTCGACCACAGCAGAGGACCTCGTTGCCACGTACCTTCGCGCTCTCACCGCCTCTGATGTCGACCTCGTCATCGGACTCTTCGCCGACGAAGGGGTCGTCCACTCCCCGCTCTATGGACCCCAGCCAGCCCGTGACTTCTACCCAGCGTTGTTCGCGGACACGGGTCGAGCGAACCTCACGCTGAAGTCGGTGATGAGCGGCAAAGACGCGACCGACCGGACCACGGTGAGCTTCTGGTTCCATTTCGACTGGCAACTGCCCTCCGGGACGGAGGCACCGTTCGACGTGGTGGACGTGGCGACGCTCGGGGCGGACGGGAGGATCGAGGAGCTGCACATCATCTACGACACCGTTGATGTGCGCCCAGCCTTCGAGCACGAAGTTGGCAAGTCCTCCTGGCGTCGGTCGTAAGACGCGCCAACGAGTGAAGTCCGGCGAGGCGTCGCTGGCTGCCCGGCGGTGTCGGGCCGTTAGAGTGCGCGGATCTTCGCTTGCGCCCGCGTGGACCAAGTTTCGCGGCGCTGGGCTGCTTCGGGAGCCGAGCGTTTGGCTTCGCGAACCACCCGGTCGACTCGGCGCCGCTCCTCGCGATACCGCGCTGCTATCCGACTCCCTTGCCGCGACAGCGTCCTTGACTTGATCAGTTCGTCCACGTCCCGACTACCTCGGCATCTCCGTCGACACGCTGCGCTACTGGCGTGCGTACGGGGAGGCGCGCCAGCGGCCTCATCGACGTGGTCACCGTCCAGCGTGCACTTGGCCACGCCAGTGCCTTAATCACCCTCAACACCTACAGCCACCTGTGGCCCACCGCAGATGACCGCACCCGAGCGGCCGCGGCCGAGTTGATGTGGCTGGTCGGCGTACTCCCTGCGGACTCCGTGCGGACTGACGAGCAGTGACAGCGCGCTGACCAGCGCAAACAGCCCAGATCAGCGGTAGTTGGTGAACTGCACCGCGAAGTCGTAGTCCTCACCCTTGACCAGGGCGATGACGGCCTGCAGGTCGTCGCGCTTCTTGCTCGACACGCGGAGCTCGTCACCCTGGATCTGGACCTTGACACCCTTGGGCCCGTCGTCCCGGATCAGCCTGGAGACCTTCTTGGCCTGCTCCTGGCTTATCCCCTCCTTGAGGGTGGCGGAGATCTTGACGTCCTTGCCCGAGGACCGCGGCTCGTCGGCATCCAGCACCTTCAGCGAGACGCCACGCTTCACCAGCTTCTCCTTGAAGACGTCGAGGACGGCCAGCACGCGTTCCTCGGCGTTGGCCGACATCTCGACGCCCCTGTCACCGGACCAGGCGATGCTCGCTCCGGTGTTCTTGAAGTCGAACCGCTGAGAGATCTCCCGAGCGGCTTGGTTGAGTGCGTTGTCCACCTCCTGCCGGTCGATCTTGCTCACGATGTCGAACGACGAGTCGCCGGCCACGGGTCCTCCAAGGTGCGTCGAGACGGCTTCGGTCAGATGATCGGACTGCGCTATTGTTTCCACTCGCTGCCCCGAGCGCACTGGGGGCACATCGGCAGGTTGCCCGAGTGGCCAAAGGGAGCGGACTGTAAATCCGCCGGCTCAGCCTACGTTGGTTCGAACCCAACACCTGCCACCAGCGCGAACCCTGTCCCCGCTCTACTCCCCAGCGTCGGCCTCGCCGTCGCCGCACCGGGCCCAAAGCCGCGTGGTCTGGTGTCGCCGGGGGCGGGGGTCTGAGGTTTCCTCGGTCGTGGGCCCCTCGTTCAGGGACTGTTGCGGTCCCGACGTGACCGAGACGAAGGCTGCCCGCCGGAGTGATCCAGGGCTTCGCCGGCGTCTACCGGTTCAGCTGCTTGCGCGCGGTCGGCGGCGGACTCCGCTCGGTCGTCGGCCGCGTCACCGCGGTCGTGTGCGGAGTCCTCACGGTCCTCGTCAGCAGCCGATCGTTCCTTGGCGGCCTCGCGAACGTTGTGCACGGCGGACTCGGCGGTCTCGGCGAGCTCTGAGCGGTCCTCGGCCGCCGACTGCCGGTCGTCTCGAGCCCGTCGGTGGTCTTCCTGCGCGGCGGTTCGATCGTCGTAGGCGTCCTCGTCCGGGTCCTGCTGGAGGAAGTCGCGCAAGTTCCCGGCCATGGTGCGGCGCTCCGCGGCCGTGTCCCGGTCGTCAGCCTTCCTGTCACGATCGATTCCAGCCGAGACGACCGCGTCGATGTCGGCGTCACGATCAAGGGCACGAGCGTCGCGGTGGTCGGCGTCCGTGTCACGCCGCTCGGCGGTGTGATCACGTTCATCCGCGATCTCATCGCGCACATCGGCAGCCCGGTCGCGCGCCTCGGCAGCGGTCTCCCGGTCCCGCTGGGTGTCTGAGCCATGCTCGCCATCGCGTCGTTGCGCCACTGCGCGTCCTCGTCTCCCCGTATTGGCCGCATTTGGACCGTAACGCCACTTGGTGATCTGTTCCAAGAGCGGTCGAAGGTTGCCGTTATATTGTCGGACCCCGAGGTCCGCCTCCGGCAGCGGCGGACTGTGAATCCACCGCCTCAGCCTCCGTTGGTTCGAACCCAACACTGCCACCCCGACGGCTACGGCATCGCGGAAAGCGGAAAGGGGCGCCCCATGAGCAACGTCGCGGCCCGTCCGGCAGAGATCCACTGTGAGCGCGGGCCGGCCACCGTTGACGAAACCGGTCGCCCACAGGTCGAGGTGATCACCGCTCGCGAGGTGCCGCTGGGGGGTCTACGGGCGATGTCGGTGCGACGGACACTGCCCCAACGACAGCGCTCGTTGATCGGTGCGTGGTGCTTCGCCGACCACTACGGTCCGGACAGCGTCACCGCTACCGGTGGCATGGACGTCGGCCCGCACCCGCACACCGGACTACAGACGGTCAGCTGGTTGTTCGCCGGCGAGATCGAGCACCGCGACAGCAGCGGGGTGCATGCCACGGTTCGGCCGGGTGAGCTGAACCTGATGACGGGTGGCCGCGGGATCTGCCATTCGGAGGTGTCCACGCCGCGAACGACGATTCTGCACGGTGTTCAGCTGTGGGTGGCGTTGCCGGACCGTTCCCGGGACGCACCCCGGGCCTTCCAGCATCACGTTCCGACGTCGGTCGCGCTCGAGGGTGCTTCGGTGCGGGTCTTCCTGGGCACGCTGGTCGGTGAGAGCTCTCCGATCGCCGCGTTCAGCCCGCTGGTCGGCGCTGAGATCACGATGCAGCCGCACTCCCGGGTACGGCTCGACGTCGACCCGGCCTTCGAACACGGCGTACTCGTCGACAACGGGCCGGTCATGCTCGCCGACACCGAGCTCGCCCGTTCCGAGCTCGGCTACATCGGAACGGGTACGCCCGCCCTGACGATGACCAACCGCACCGACGAGCCGGCCCGGGTCGTACTACTCGGCGGCGAGCCACTCGACGAGGAGATCGTGATGTGGTGGAACTTCGTCGGCCGCAGCCATGACGAGATCGCCGCCTTCCGCTCGGAATGGCAGCACGAGTCGGACCGGTTCGGACGCGTCGAGGGCTATCGGGGCAGCCCTCGGCGCCTGCCTGCGCCGGCGTTGCCGAACGTGACGCTCCGCCCTCGACGCAACCCGCGGAACCGATAGTCGGTCACGGCTCGCTCGCGCGGACCCGGCCGCGGGCTGATTGGCGACCGCCGCTACACGGTGTGTATCGTCTGAGGTCGCTCGCCCCAATAGCTCAGTCGGTAGAGCGTCTCCATGGTAAGGAGAAGGTCTACGGTTCGATTCCGTATTGGGGCTCTGGGACGTTCTCGCCGCTCGGGCAACGAGGACCGGCCCGGAGGCGGGGTAGCTCAGGTGGTCAGAGCACACGGCTCATAATCGTGGTGTCGCGGGTTCGAGTCCCGCCCCCGCTACTCGGCCCGCGCTGGGCCGCGCTCCCGCTATCGGCAGGGCAGCATCGCGCTGCCGGTATGATCGACAGGCACCGCCGACTCCGAGAATGAGGCACCGTGGCAAGCAAGAGCACCGACATCCGCCCCAAGATCACCTTGGCGTGCACTGAGTGCAAAGAGCGCAACTACATCACCAAGAAGAATCGTCGCAACGATCCCGACCGGCTCGAGCTGAAGAAGTTCTGCCCCCGCTGCCGCTGCCACCGGGCCCACCGCGAGACCCGCTAGCGCGTCCCAGCCAGCCGAGCCGGCGACCCGAAACGGCGCCGGCTTTGCCTTGCGTCATCCATTTGAGGCCGATCTCAGAGGCCCAGGACCCTCCCGTGCATGACGCAAGCGTGGGAGGAACCGCCGGTGGCCGCGCTGCGTCTACCTGGCACGCGTACGAACGTACGGAACGGGACCGGACGGCCCGGCCATGCCGAGGCGCGGCCGTTGTCCTAGGGCACAATCGACGCACTCCACGGAGGTCAGATGCGTGCGTTCAAGCTGCTCGCCGTGTCGACCGTGATCGTCGTGGCTGCCGGCTGTGCCGCTGCGAATGACACCACGACGAGACCCAGCCCGGCCGGCACGTCGACCTCGACTCAGGAGCCACCCCCCGCGTCCACACCGCCCGCCCCGGCGCCGCAGCGCCAGGCCGCCGCATACGCCGCGGTGCTGGAACGCTTCCTGTCCCGTGAGGGTCAGACTCCGGCGGACATCATGGGCACCGTCTATCTCGTCGACCGCACCGGGACGTCCAGCGACCGCGGTCCGGGGCAACCCATCGACCAGGCTGTGCAGGACCAGCTGAGCAATCTCCTCGGCGATCACTACCGGGTGACATGGGTGCACAGCATCGACGACGCGTCGATCACCGGACGACTGAACTGCGACCGGCACGGCAAGCGCGACGTCGTGATCTCCCTCGGTGCAGTGCCTCCCACCGGTGACACGGTCAAGATCGGCGTCGACGGCCGGGCGGACTGCGGGCTGCAGGGCGGCTATCTCTACACGCTCCACAACGGCTCCGATGGCTGGCGGGTGACCAAGAGCCAAGGCATCTGGAGCGCCTGACCGGGAGACCGGCGGCGCTGCTAGGTTCGCCGTCATGGCCGTGGATCCCGCGTTGAGCGGCATGACGCTCCCGGCGACCGAGCCGTACGAGATCACCCGGGCCAAGATCCGCGAGTTCCGTCAGGCGATAGGCGACAGCACCGGCGCGGCCACGGAGGCGCCGCCGACGTTCCCGATCGTGGTGGCGTTCAGCGCGCTGCAACAGCTGATGGCCCACCCGCTGGCGGGCATGTCGTTGCACCGCGTGGTGCACGGCGACCAGCGCTTCGTACAGAGCCGACCGTTGACGGCGGGGGACGTCGTGACCGCCCAGCTGACGATCAACGCCGTCCGCCAGGCGGGCGGTGCTGACATCCTCAAGACCCGCAGCGAGATCGTCACCCTCGGGGGCGAGCACGTGTGCACCGCCCACGCGACGCTGGTGCACCAGGCCGAACAGCCGGCCGGATGAGCGGCTTCGAGGCCGGCACCGATCTCGGCACGCAGACGTACGTGATCCGGCGCGCCGACCTGGTTCGCTACGCGGGCGCATCGGGCGACTTCAACCCGATCCACTGGAGTGACCGGGTGGCCAGGTCGGTCGGCCTGCCCGGTGTCATCGCCCACGGGATGCTCACGATGGCGCTGGCCGGCCGGGCGCTCACCACCTGGGCCGGCGGGGTTGCGAACGTGCTGGAGTACGGCGTGCGCTTCACCAAGCCCGTTCCGGTGCCCGACGACGACGACGGCACCGTACTGGAGGTCAGCGGCGTGGTCAGCCGGGTCAATCCCGACGGCACGGTACGGATCGACCTGACGGCGGTCAACGGCGACCGCGTGGTGCTCGGGATGGCGCGGGCCACCGTCCGACCACCTGACTGAGAGGTGGATCCGGTGCTGGAGACCGCGAACGTGTCGCTGGCCGAACGGACCACGCTCCGTCTCGGTGGTCCGGCGACCCGGGTGATCGACGCCGGGTCGACCGCCGAGATCGTCGAGTCGGTACGCCGAGCCGACGCGGCCACGGAGCCGCTGCTGCTGCTCGGTGACGGGAGCAACCTGGTGGTCGCCGATGCCGGGTTCGACGGCACCGTCGTCGCGCTCAACTCACGGGGCATCGACGTCGAGGGCGACCCGGAGGGTGACGGTGTCGCGGTCCGCGCCCGGGCCGGCGAGCCGTGGGACGCCCTGGTCTCCCGCGCCGTCGAGTCGGGATGGAGCGGCATTGAGGCGCTCAGCGGCATCCCCGGCCGGGTCGGCGCGACGCCGGTACAGAACGTCGGCGCGTACGGCCAGGAGGTGTCGCAGACGATCGCCTCCGTCCGGGCGTGGGAGCGGGTGGCCGCGCGAGAGGTGACGCTGCCCGCGGCGGAGTGCCGTTTCGGTTACCGCACGAGCCGGTTCAAGGCCGACCCGAACCGGCACGTCGTGGTCTCGGTGACCTTCCGGCTGCGGCGCGACCGGCTCGGATCGCCCGTGTCGTACGCCGAGCTGGCCCGGATCCTGGGCGTTCCCCTCGGCCGGCGGGCGCCGGCGGCCGAGGTCAGGGAGGCCGTCCTGGCCCTGCGCCGGGCCAAGGGCATGGTGCTCGACGACGATGACCACGACACGTGGAGTGCCGGGTCGTTCTTCACCAACCCTGTTGTCGACGTGTCGACCGCCGCCGGCCTGCCGGAGGCTGCCCCGCGATGGCCGCACGCGGACGGGCGGGTCAAGGTCGGTGCCGCCTGGCTGATCGAGCACGCGGGGTTCGAGCGCGGACACCGGAGGGGAGGAGCGGCGGTGTCGTCGAAGCACACGCTCGCGCTGACCAACAGCGGTACCGCCAGCACCGACGACCTGCTGACGCTCGCCCGCGAGATCCGCGACGGCGTCGCCTCGCGGTTCGCGATCACCCTCGTCAACGAGCCGACGCTGGTCGGGTGCCGTCTCTAGCGCAGCGGCTCAGCCAGTGCTCGATGCCCGCCAACAGCGACGCCCGCACGTCGCTGGGGGCGGCCGACCCGAGGACGGACATGCGGGCGAGACCAGCCAGCTCGATGTCGTCGAGACCGTGCACTGTGCGGGCCGACTCGTACTGCTCGGCCAGCCGCGGCCCGAACAGCAGTGGGTCGTCGGCTCCCAGCGCGACCTGTGCCCCGGCGTCGAGCAGAGTCCGCAGCGGCACCGAGGCCGGGTCTGGATAGACGCCGAGCCGGACGTTCGAGCTGGGGGACACCTCGAGCGTCACGCCGGCGACGACCACACGTGCCAGCACGTCAGGATCCTCGACCGCCCGGATGCCGTGCCCCACCCGATCGGCGCCGAGCAGGTCGAGGCAGGAGCGCACGCTGTCGGCTCCGCACAGCTCGCCGCCGTGCGGCACCGACAACAGCCCGGCCCGCACGGCGATGCGGAAGGCCGGCGCGAAGTCGGCCACCTCGCCCCGGCGCTCGTCGTTGGACAACCCGAACCCAACGACGCCGCGTCCCGCGTACCGGGCCGCCAGCCTGGCCAGCGCCCGCGCGTCGAGCACGTGACGGGTGCGGTTGGCGGCGATGATCACGGCGACTCCGATGCCGGTGCTGACGGCCGCGGCTGCCGCGGCGTCGATCACCAGCTCGGTGAACCGGGTGATGCCCCCGAACAGCGCCGCGTACCCCGACGGGTCGACCTGGATCTCCAGCCATCCCGAACCATCGTCGCGATCGTCCTCCGCGGCCTCGCGCACCAGCCGGCGCACGTCGTCGTCGGTACGGATCACCGAACGGGCGATGTCGTAGAGCCGCTGGAACCGGAACCATCCCCGCTCGTCGGTCGCCGACAGACGCGGCGGCCATTCGTCCCGCAGCGAGTCGGGGAGGTGCACGCCTTCCCGTGCGGCCAGCTCGACCAGTGTCCGATGCCGCATCGACCCGGTGAAGTGCAGGTGCAGATGCGCTTTCGGCAGTGCCGCGACCGGGCGCGTCTCGGTGGTCAGCTGAGCAGCTTCTGGATCCGGTTGACGCCCTCGACCAAGTCGTCGTCGCCGAGCGCGTACGACAGCCGCAGGTAACCCGGCGTCCCGAACGCCTCACCCGGCACGACCGCGACCTCGGCCTGCTCCAGGATCACCTCGGCCAGCTCCGCCGACGTCTGCGGCGTGGCTCCGCCGATGTCCCGGCCGAGCGCACCCTTGACGCTGGGGTACGCGTAGAACGCGCCCTTGGGCTCCGGGCACTCGAACCCCTCGACCGCGTTGAGCATGGACACGATGGTGCGTCGGCGGCGGTCGAACGCGCTCCTCATCCGCTCGACCGCGGACAGGTCGCTGGTCACTGCGGCCAGCGCGGCCCGCTGCGGGACGTTCGCGACGTTGCTCGTCAGGTGGGACTGGAGGTTGAGCGCGGCCGTGACGACGTCGCCGGGCGCGATCATCCAGCCGACCCGCCAGCCGGTCATCGCGTAGGTCTTGGCGACGCCGTTGACGACGATGCAGGTGTCCGCGAGCTCCGGAACCCGCACCGGCATCGAGGCGAACTCGACGCCGTCGTAGGTCAGATGCTCGTAGATCTCGTCGGCGACCACCCAGATGCCCGACTCCACGGCCCAGCGCCCGATCGCGCTGACCTGCGCCGGTGAGCTGACCGCCCCGGTCGGGTTGGACGGTGAGCAGAACATCAGCGCCTTGGTCCGGCCGGTGCGTGCCGCCTCGAGCTGGTCGACCGACACGAGGTAGTCCTGGTGCTCGTCGGCGACCACCTCGACGGGTACGCCGCCGGCCAGCCTGATCACCTCGGGATACGTCGTCCAGTACGGCGCGGGCAGCAGCACCTCGTCGCCGGGGTCGAGGATCGTCGCGAACGCCTCGTAGACGGCTTGTTTCCCACCGTTGGTGACCAGGACCTGGGCGGCCTCGACGTCGTACTTGGAGTCGCGCCGTGTCTTGTCGGCGACCGCCTGCCGGAGCTCCGGCAGGCCGCCGGTCGGCGAGTAGCGGTGGTTGCGAGGCTCTCGGGCGGCGCTGATCGCCGCCTCGACGATGTGCTCAGGAGTGGGGAAGTCGGGTTCACCGGCTCCGAACCCGATCACCGGCCGGCCGGCGGCCTTGAGCGCCTTGGCCCTGGCGTCGACCGCGAGGGTGGCGGATTCGGTGATCGCGCCGATGCGGCGCGAGATTCGGGCCCGGGGCTGCTCACTCATGCGCACATCCTCGCATCCGGTTCGACCTCGACGCGCCGACCCCGTACACTCGTGGTCCTGGTGGCTGCAGCACCACGGATCGGCCATGCCCGCCGAAGGGAGGCCGGTTACCGGCCACCGTAGGGCAGTGGCTCAACTGGCAGAGCATCGGTCTCCAAAACCGAAGGTTGGGGGTTCGAGTCCCTCCTGCCCTGCAAAGGCTTCAGGGTCGGGCACATGTCCGGGACCAAGCCGGGGACAATAGGGGCAGGAGACAACACGGCAACACGAGACCGACCGGCAGTGGTGGAACGCCACGGCGGGTCAGCGAAGGCGGAAAGGTGACGGAGACACGCTCCACGACCTCCTCGCGCGGCAGCGATCCCAGCAAGCGACGCACCAGCCCGGGACTGTTCTACCGACAGGTCCTCGCCGAGCTGCGCAAGGTCGTCTGGCCGACCCGCGAGCAGCTGGTGACGTACTTCCTCGTCGTCCTCGTCTTCGTCGTGGTGATGATCACGATCGTGTCGATCCTCGACTTCCTCTTCGGCACTCTGGTGTTCAAGGTCTTCGCCTGAACGGCGTCGGACCCTCCTTCCCATATGACAACCGCACATGACAACGACGACCGAGATGCCTATGACCTGGCAGATGAAGGTGGCGCAGTAACCGTGTCCCAACCGTCCAACGACGTTGACCCCGACCTGATCGGTGACGTGGCGATACCCGCCGATGCCTCCGCCCTCGAGCACGACGTCGGCGGGGACGTCGACGCCGACGGTCAACTCGAGCAGCCGTCCGAGCCCGCGCCCGCGGTGGTGGATCCGCTGGAGGAGTTCCGGGCCGCCCTGCGGGCCAAGCCGGGTGACTGGTACGTCGTGCACACGTACTCCGGCATGGAGAACCGCGTCAAGACCAACCTGGAGAACCGCATCTCGTCGTTGAACATGGAGGACTTCATCTTCGAGGTCGTGGTCCCGCAGGAAGAGGTCGCTGAGATCAAGAACGGCCAGCGGCGAATGGTCCGCCGGACGGTGCTCCCCGGGTACGTCCTGGTGCGCATGGACCTGACCGACGAGTCGTGGTCGACCGTACGGCACACCCCGTCGGTGACCGGATTCGTCGGTCACGTCCACCAGCCGGTGGCGCTCACGTTCGCGGAGGTGGAGGCGATGCTCGCCCCGGCCGTGGAGGACGAGGCGAGAACGCCGGCGTCGACCCCGGAGGCCAAGAAGCAGAAGAAGACCGAGTTCGCCGACTTCGTCGTCAGCGACTCGGTGATGGTGGTCGACGGTCCGTTCGCGACACTCCACGCCACGGTCACCGAGATCAACGTCGACGCACAGAAGGTCAAGGCGCTGGTGGAGATCTTCGGCCGGGAGACGCCGGTCGAGCTGACCTTCAACCAGATCCAGAAGATCTGAGCGGACAACCCAACCGCAGGACCGAATACAGAGCACAACCGAAAAGGACGTCGAAACCACATGCCTCCGAAGAAGAAGAAGATCGCCGCGATGGTCAAGGTGCAGCTGCAGGCCGGCGCGGCCACGCCGGCCCCACCGGTAGGTACCGCCCTCGGGCCGCACGGCGTCAACATCATGGAGTTCTGCAAGGCCTACAACTCGGCCACCGAGTCGATGCGCGGAAACGTCGTGCCGGTCGAGATCACCATCTACGAGGACCGCTCGTTCACGTTCGTGACCAAGACGCCGCCCGCCGCGGAGATGATCAAGAAGGCCGCCGGGCTCGCCAAGGGCTCGTCGGTGCCCCACAAGGACAAGGTCGGCAGGATCAGCCGCGACCAGGTCCGCGAGATCGCCACGACCAAGCTTCCCGACCTCAACGCCAACGACATCAACGCCGCGATGCTCATCGTCGAGGGCACCGCGCGCTCGATGGGTGTCACCGTCGATCGCTGAGGGCCGGGCAGTTCGAGCCATACTTCGATACCAGAACCGACGAACAGACCCGACCGTTCCGTGGCAGGGCAGCTGTCGCCCGTCGACCACACCTGGTGAAGGGAGCCAGTCATGAAGCGCAGCAAGGCTTACAGAGAAGCGGTCGCAAAGCTTGATCCGGACACCGTCTACTCACCCGCAGAGGCGATCAAGCTCGCCAAGAGCGCCCACAGCAAGGCGAGGTTCGACCAGAGCGTCGAGGTCGCGATGCGCCTGGGAGTCGACCCCCGCAAGGCGGACCAGATGGTCCGAGGCACCGTCAACCTCCCGCACGGGACCGGCAAGACCGCCCGGGTGTTGGTCTTCGCCAACGGCGACAAGGCGGAGGAGGCGCGGGCAGCAGGTGCCGACTACGTGGGTGGTGACGACCTGATCGAGAGGATCAACGGCGGATGGCTCGACTTCGACGCCGTCGTCGCCACCCCCGACATGATGGGCAAGGTCGGGCGCCTGGGGCGGGTCCTCGGACCGCGCGGACTGATGCCGAACCCCAAGACCGGTACGGTCACGACCGACGTGACCAAGGCCGTCAACGACATCAAGGGTGGCCGGATCGAGTTCCGGGTCGACCGGCATGCCAACCTGCATTTCCTGATCGGCAAGGTGTCGTTCACGCTTGCCCAGCTGGCCGAGAACTATGCGGCGGCCCTGGACGAGGTGCTGCGGCTGAAGCCGTCGAGCTCGAAGGGCCGCTACCTGCGAAAGGTGACGCTCTCCACGACGATGGGACCCGGCATCCCGGTCGACGCCAACCGAGCCCGGAAGCTGGACGACGTCGAGAGCTGACCCGCGCGGGGGGCATGGCCCGCGGGTCCGGGGGAGCGGGAGATCCACGACATCGTGGAAACAGCCCACCTGACCGGGATGGAGTCACCCGATGGTTCAGCAGACACGTTCGGCCGCAGGCGGCTACCTTCGATTCCCCACCGTCTCAGGGGACTCGCTGGCGTTCGTGGCGGAGGACGACCTGTGGCTGGCCAGGACCGACGGTGGGCGCGCCTGGCGGCTCACCGCCGACCGGGCACCCGTCGCCGGTGCGCGGTTGTCGCCGGACGGGCGGCTGGTGGCGTTCACCAGCAGCCGCGACGGCGCTCCTGAGGTGCACGTCGCGCCCGTCGACGGAGGGCCCTCGAGCCGCCTGACGTACTGGGGCGACGAGCTGACGGGTGTGATCGGGTGGTCCGCCGACCGCGTACTGGCGATCTCGGCGGTCGCCCAACCGTTCAACAGCCGGACCTGGGCATACGCCGTGCCGCTCGACGGTGGCCCACCCGAGCGGCTGTCCTACGGCCCGGTGTCCGCGATCGCGCCCGGTCCTGGCGGGACGACGGTCCTGGGCGTGCACCAGAACCGGCGCGGCGCCGCGTCCTGGAAGCGGTACCGCGGCGGCCGGGCCGGCAAGCTGTGGATCGACCGCGAGGGGAGCGGCGCCTTCGCGCCACTGCTCACCGAGCTCGGTGGCCAGCTGGAGAGCCCGACCTGGATCGGTGACCGGCTGGCGTTCCTCAGCGACCACGAGGGCTACGGCAACGTCTACTCCTGCACCGGCGACGGCGGCGATCTGCGGCGGCACACCGACCACGACGAGTTCTACGCCCGCGCTGCGACCTCGGACGGACGGCGGCTGGTTTACCAGTGCGCCGGCGAGCTGTGGCTGCTGGACGACCTGTCCGCCACCTCGCGGCCGCGCCGGCTCGAGGTGCAGCTGGGCGGCCCGCGCACCGCGCAGTCGGTCCACCCGGTCCCCGCGATCGACCACCTCGGCGACCTGCGCCCGGATCGGCAGGGCCGCGGGAGCGCGGTCGAGGCCCGCGGGACCGTGCACTGGCTGAGCCACCGCGACGGGCCGGCCCGCCTGCTCTCGGGCCGTCCCGGTGTCCGGGCCAGGCTGCCGCGCGTGCTGGGTCCCGGCACGGCCGACGAGCCGCCCGGCGTGGTGTGGGTCACCGATGCCGAAGGCGACGACGCACTGGAGTTCGCCGCATCCGTCGCCGGGCACACGGGGGCCGCGCCGCATCGGCTTGGCGGCGGTCGGCTCGGCCGGGTACTCGACCTGGCAACGTCGCCCGACGGTTGTCACGTCGGGGTCGCCACCCACGACGGCCGGGTGCTGATCGTCGACGCGGCCTCCGGGGAGCTGCGCACGGTCGACTCGAGCGAGCACGGGGACGCGAACGGGCTGACCTTCTCCCCGGACTCGCGTTGGCTGGCGTGGTCGCAGCCGGGGCCGGAGCCGCTGCGGCACATCCGGCTGGCGCCGGTGGCCGGCGGAAACGTCCTGGACGCGACCCCGCTGCGGTTCACCGACACCGAGCCGGTCTTCACCCTCGACGGCCTGCACCTGGCGTTCCTGTCGGTCCGCACCTTCAACCCGGTCTACGACGTGCACTCGTTCGACCTGTCCTTCCTGGCCGGCACCAGGCCGTACCTGCTGCCCCTCGCCGAGACGACACCCTCCCCGTTCGACCCCAGTCCGAGCGGCCGCGTCCCCGGCGGGCAGAAGCCCGGGGAATGGCGGCCGGCCGACGACGTGACGGACGCGGCACCTGCCCAGGTCGTCGTCGATGTGACTGGCCTGGCCGAGCGCGTCGTGCCGCTGCCGGTGCCCGCCGGCACGTACTCCGGCCTTCGCGCGGCGCGAAGCGGCCTGCTGTGGATGCACGATCCCCTCGTCGGCGTCCTCGGCGACGGGCTCCCGCGACCCGATGCCCCGAAGCCGCGGTCCTCGTTGCAGCGTTATGACCTTCCAGGCCAGCGGTTGACGACGATCGTCGAGGAGCTGGACGCCGCGCAGGTCTCCGGTGACGGCCGGTGGGTGGTGGTCCGCGACGACAAGGCAGTCCGGGTGGTTCCGTCGGACCGCAAGATCGATGCCCGCTCGCCCGGCGGTGAGCCCGATGCCGATGTCGTCGACGTCGACGTTCGGCGCTTGCGCGTCGAGGTGGATCCGGTCGCCGAGTGGCAGCAGATGTACGACGAGGCCGGGCGCCTGATGCGCGACCACTTCTGGGTGGCCGACATGGCAGGCGTGGACTGGGAGGGCGTACTCGACCGCTACCGACCGCTGGTGCAGAGGCTGGGATCGCGCGACGACCTGTCCGAGCTGCTCTGGGAGGTCCAGGGCGAACTCGGGGCCTCACATGCGTACGAGATGCCGCCGGACCGCCCGGTCGACAAGGCCCGGCGGGTCGGACTCCTGGGCGCCGACCTCGCCGCTGACGCCGACGGTCGGTGGCGGGTCCGACGGGTCGTTCCCGGGGAGTCGTCCGCGCCCGCAGCACGGTCCCCGCTGGCGGCGCCCGGTGTCGCCGTCCACCCCGGTGACGCCATCGTCGGCGTCGGTGGACGACCGACGGATCCGGCCCTCGGCCCGCAGGCGCTGCTGGTGGGTGCAGCGGAGATGCCGGTCGAGCTCACCGTGCTTCCCCACGGTGAGGCGTCAGAGCGGCGCGTCGTCGTCGTGCCGCTCGCCGACGACCGGCCGCTCCGCTATCAGGACTGGGTGGCCGGGCGCCGGCGGGCCGTGCACGCGGCGTCCGCCGGCAGGGTCGGCTACCTGCACATCCCCGACATGATCGCCAGCGGCTGGGCCCAGCTACACCGTGACCTACGGCTCGAGGTCGCCCGTGAGGCGCTCGTCGTGGACGTTCGCGACAATCGGGGCGGCCATGTCTCGTCTCTGGTACTGGAGAAGCTGGACCGGACCGTTCGTGCCTGGGACACGCGCCGGCACATGAGCCCGGCGACCTACCCCGAGGACGCCCCGCGCGGACCGCTTGTCGCCATCGCCAACGAGCAGGCCGGGTCCGACGGCGACATCGTCACCGCGATGTTCCAGCGGCAGGGCCTGGGGCCGGTCGTGGGTACCCGCACCTGGGGCGGCGTCATCGGCATCGACATGCGCTACCGGCTCGTCGACGGGACCAGCGTCACGCAGCCCCGGTACGCGTTCTGGTTCTACGGGCTCGGCTGGGGGGTGGAGAACCACGGCGTCGACCCCGATGTCGAGGTCCCGATCCCGCCTCAGTCGTGGGCGGCCAGTGACGATCCGCAGCTCGACGCCGCGGTTGCGTTGGCGCTGCAGCGGCTGGAGGCGCAGCCTGCCGCGGTCCCTCCCGACCCGGCCACCCGCCCCTCGCGTCGGCCGGATCCACTACCGCCCCGCCCGAGCTGATCCCGCTGACTCACGTCAAGATGCCCGCGTGCGACGCCTCGGTTGGCGATGTGTGGAGGATATTCGTCACCAGAGACGTAAGATCCACCACAAACCCGCGTTCCGGTGCTCTCCCCGTTGATTTGGACCGGCGGCGGCGAACACGTACGCTGGATACGCCAAAGACCGCCGGTCGTCACCCGCAGGGGTGCACGAAGGTCCCGCAGCAGCGGGCGGCCCGCGCAGGTGAACGAGTCGGATCGTCGCGCATCCCACCGCGACCCTCGCCCCGTGCGCCCGCGCCGGGGCGTTTGTTGTGTACCCGAGTGGCCTGATACCCGATCCGTGGAGCACGAGGAGACATATGGCACGGCCCGACAAGGTAGCCGCCGTCGCCGAGCTGACGGAGGAGTTCCGCAGCTCAGCCGGCGCGGTGCTGACCGAGTACCGCGGGCTCACCGTCAAGCAGCTGCAAGAACTGCGGCGAGCGCTCGGTGACAACGCCAGCTATGCCGTGGTGAAGAACACCCTCACCAAGCTTGCCGCCCGAGAGGCCGGTGTCGACGGGTTCGACGACCTGCTGATCGGCCCGTCAGCGATCGCCTTCATCAAGGGTGACCCGGTGGAGGCGGCCAAGGGCCTGCGCGACTTCGCCAGGACCAACGCCCCGCTGGTGATCAAGGGCGGGGTGCTCGACGGCAAGACGCTCACCGTGGCGGAGATCTCGAGGATGGCCGACCTCGAGTCGCGCGAGGTCCTGCTGGCCAAGCTGGCCGGCACCTTCAACGCCTCCCTGCAGAACGCCGTGTCCCTGTTCAGTGCCCCGCTCTCGCAGCTGGCGCGTCTCACCGACGCGCTGCGGGCCAAGGTCGAGGCGGAGCAGGGCGAATCCGCCACGCCGCCCGAGCCCGCTGAGCCGGCCGATGCTGCCGCGCCGGCCGAGTCCGCTGAGCCGGCCGAACCAGCCGATCCTGCTGAGCCGGCCGAACCAGCCGATCCTGCCTCGCCGCCCGAGCCCGCTGAGCCGGCCGATGCTGCTGAGCCGGCCGAGTCCAGTACCCCCGACGCAACAGCCGAGGAGACCGCCGAGCCCGCCCAGGGCTGAGCGCCGCACCCCGACCGAACACCCGAACCCTGCCCCACACACGGGGCGCCACCTGGAAGGAACGCCACATCATGGCGAAGCTCAACACCGATGAACTCCTCGACGCCTTCAAGGAGATGACCCTTCTCGAGCTCAGCGACTTCGTGAAGCAGTTCGAGGACACCTTCGGCGTGACCGCCGCCGCGCCGGTCGCTGCCGCCGCGCCGACGTCCGGCGGTGGGACCGAGGCCGCGCCGGTCGAGGAGCAGGACGAGTTCGACGTCGTGCTCGACGCCGTCGGCGACAAGAAGATCCAGGTCATCAAGGAGGTCCGGACGCTCACCAGCCTCGGGCTGAAAGAGGCCAAGGACCTCGTCGAGAGCGCACCCAAGGCGGTCCTGGAGAAGGTCGCCCGTGACGCCGCCGACAAGGCCAAGGACTCCCTCGAGGCCGCCGGCGCGTCCGTCACGGTGAGGTGACGAACGCGGCCCGCCCACCGGCCGGGACCGGAACAGGGCCGCGGATCCGGCACACGCCGTCACCGGTGGCGAACGCCGATCCCTTGACGTACGCGCCCAGACCGGTCATGCTTCCGTCAGGTTTCGAGGGCAGTACGAGAGGACATCGTCGCTCTGCGCCAGCGGTCGCGGATCCTGTTGAAATTTGACAGGGACGCCGACTTGTAATGTGCCCTGCCCATCGGCTAAACTGCCTGTTTGCCCTGCCTACTGATCCCCCAGCCGCCCCGTGTCCAGAAACGACACGACCCGTCGGCCAGTCTCAGGGCACTCATCATATGAGTCCGCGAGCCCTCGGAAGGACCCCTGTTGGCCGCCTCGCGCAATGCCAGTTCAAAGCACGACAACCGCATTTCATCTGATCAGCCCCGCGTCTCCTTCGCCAAACTTGCCGAACCTCTCGAGGTTCCTGATCTGCTCGCTCTCCAGAACGACAGCTTCGACTGGCTGATCGGCAACGAGAAGTGGCAGGCAAGGGTCGAGGAGACCAAGGCGGGCGGAAACGAGGACGTCTCCACGAAGTCCGGCTTGGAGGAGATCTTCGAGGAGATCTCCCCGATCGAGGACTTCTCCGGAACGATGAGCCTGTCGTTCCGCGACCACCGCTTCGAGCCGCCCAAGAACACGGTGGAGGAGGCGAAGGACCGGGACTTCACCTACGCCGCTCCGCTGTTCGTCACCGCCGAGTTCATGAACAACGAGACCGGCGAGATCAAGAGCCAGACCGTCTTCATGGGTGACTTCCCGCTGATGACGGACAAGGGCACCTTCGTGATCAACGGCACCGAGCGTGTCGTGGTCTCCCAGCTCGTCCGCTCGCCCGGCGTGTACTTCGAGCGCAGCCCCGACAAGACCTCCGACAAGGACATCTTCACCGCGAAGATGATCCCGTCGCGTGGCGCGTGGCTGGAGTTCGAGGTCGACAAGCGCGACCTGGTCGGCGTACGCCTGGACCGCAAGCGCAAGCAGAACGTCACCGTGCTGCTCAAGGCGCTCGGCTGGACCGAGGCGCAGATCCTCGAGGAGTTCGGCGAGTACGAGTCGATCCGGCTGACCCTGGAGAAGGACCACACATCCGGCCAGGACGACGCCCTGCTCGACATCTACCGCAAGCTGCGTCCGGGCGAGCCGCCGACCCGGGAGGCCGCGCAGGCGCTGCTGGACAACTACTACTTCAACAACAAGCGCTACGACCTCGCCAAGGTCGGTCGCTACAAGATCAACAAGAAGCTCGGCCTGGACCAGCCCTTCGACAAGCAGACGCTGACCGTCGAGGACATCGTCGCGGCGATCCGCTTCATCGTGGCGCTGCACGCCGGCAAGACCGAGCTCGAGGCGCCGCGGGGCGAGATCGTCGTCGAAGAGGACGACATCGACCACTTCGGCAACCGGCGGATGCGTACCGTCGGGGAACTGATCCAGAACCAGCTCCGGACCGGCCTGGCCCGGATGGAGCGTGTCGTACGCGAACGCATGACCACGCAGGACGTCGAGGCGATCACGCCGCAGACGCTGATCAACATCCGGCCGGTCGTGGCGGCGCTGAAGGAGTTCTTCGGCACCTCACAGCTCTCGCAGTTCATGGACCAGACCAACCCGATCGCCGGGCTCACCCACAAGCGCCGCCTCTCGGCGCTCGGTCCCGGCGGGCTCTCCCGTGAGCGGGCCGGCTTCGAGGTGCGCGACGTCCACTCGTCGCACTACGGCCGGATGTGTCCGATCGAGACCCCGGAGGGTCCCAACATCGGGCTGATCGGATCGCTGTCGACCTACGGTCGCATCAACCCGTTCGGCTTCGTCGAGACGCCCTACCGCAAGGTGATCAAGGGCCGTGTGACGGATCAGGTCGACTACCTCACCGCCGACGAGGAGGACCGCTTCGTCATCGCGCAGGCCAACGCGCCGCTGACGGACAAGAGCCAGTTCGCCGAGGAGCGGGTGCTGGTCCGCCAGCGTCACGGCGAGGTCGACTACATCCCGGCCGACGACGTCGACTACATGGACGTGTCGCCCCGCCAGATGGTGTCGGTCGCAACCGCGATGATCCCGTTCCTTGAGCACGACGACGCGAACCGGGCGCTGATGGGATCCAACATGCAGCGGCAGGCGGTGCCCCTGATCAGGAGCCACGCGCCGCTGGTCGGCACCGGGATGGAGTTCCGGGCCGCCGTCGACGCCGGCGACGTCGTCACCGCCATCAAGGCCGGCGTGGTCACCGAGGTGTCCGCGGACTTCGTCGACGTGGCCAACGACGACGGCACCGAGCAGACGTACCGGATGGCGAAGTTCCGCCGCTCCAACCAGGGCACCTGCATCAACCAGCGCCCGCTTGTCGTCGAGGGGCAACGGCTCGAGGTCGGCACGCCGATCGCCGACGGACCGTGCACCGACGGCGGCGAGATGGCGCTCGGCACCAACCTGCTCGTCGGGTTCATGCCGTGGCAGGGCCACAACTACGAGGACGCGATCATCCTGTCCCAGCGTCTGGTGCAGGAAGACGTCCTCACCTCGATCCACATCGAGGAGCACGAGGTCGACGCCCGCGACACCAAGCTGGGCCCGGAGGAGATCACCCGCGACATCCCCAACGTCTCCGAGGAGATGCTCGCCGACCTCGACGAGCGCGGGATCATCCGGATCGGCGCCGAGGTGCGCGACGGCGACCTGCTGGTCGGCAAGGTCACACCCAAGGGTGAGACCGAGCTGACGCCGGAGGAGCGCCTGCTGCGCGCCATCTTCGGTGAGAAGGCGCGTGAGGTTCGCGACACCTCGCTGAAGGTGCCACACGGCGAGACCGGCACCATCATCGGCGTGCGCGTGTTCGAGCGCGAGGAGGGTGACGAGCTTCCCCCAGGTGTCAACCAGCTGGTGCGCGTCTACGTCGCGCAGAAGCGGAAGATCTCCGACGGGGACAAGCTGGCTGGACGCCACGGCAACAAGGGCGTCATCGCCAAGATCCTCCCCGTCGAGGACATGCCGTTCCTCGACGACGGCACCCCGATCGACATCATCCTCAACCCGCTCGGCGTGCCCGGCCGGATGAACGTCGGCCAGGTTCTGGAGACCCACCTCGGCTGGGTGGCCAAGACCGGCTGGAACGTCGACGGCGACGACGCGCCGTGGAAGAAGGGTCTTCGCTCGATCGGTCTGGGCGAGTCCGGTCCCGACACCAACGTCGCGACGCCGGTCTTCGACGGGGCGAGCGAGAACGAGATCGCCGGTCTCCTCGCCTCGACGCTGCCCAACCGCGACGGCAACCGGATGGTCGGTGGCGACGGGAAGGCGACGCTGTTCGACGGCCGTACCGGCGAGCCGTTCCCGGAGCCGATCGCGGTCGGCTACATGTACCTGCTCAAGCTGCACCACCTGGTCGACGACAAGATCCACGCCCGCTCCACCGGCCCCTACTCCATGATCACCCAGCAGCCGCTGGGCGGTAAGGCGCAGTTCGGTGGACAGCGGTTCGGCGAGATGGAGGTCTGGGCTCTTGAGGCCTACGGCGCGGCCTACGCGCTGCAGGAGCTGCTGACGATCAAGTCCGATGACGTCCTGGGCCGGGTCAAGGTCTACGAGGCCATCGTCAAGGGCGAGAACATTCCCGAACCCGGCATCCCGGAGTCGTTCAAGGTTCTCGTCAAGGAAATGCAGTCCCTGTGTCTCAACGTCGAGGTGCTGAGCAGCGACGGCACAGCGGTGGAGATGCGCGACAGCGAGGAAGACGTGTTCCGAGCCGCTGAGGAACTCGGGATCGACCTGTCCCGGCGGGAGCCGAGCAGCGTCGAGGAGGTCTGAGGGAGGTGAGCCGGTCGCCGGTCGCGTTCGGCTCACCCACTCAGCTGTTCCCCCTCGGGTTTGCCCTTGGATCGACCCCTATGCATAGGAGAGAGAAGCCATCGTGCTCGACGTGAACTACTTCGACGAGCTTCGGATCGGGCTTGCGACCGCGGACGACATCCGCCAGTGGTCACACGGTGAGGTCAAGAAGCCCGAAACCATCAACTACCGCACGCTCAAGCCGGAGCGCGACGGTCTGTTCTGCGAGAAGATCTTCGGTCCGACGCGGGACTGGGAGTGCTACTGCGGCAAGTACAAGCGCGTTCGCTTCAAGGGCATCATCTGCGAGCGGTGCGGCGTCGAGGTCACCCGGTCGAAGGTCCGCCGGGAGCGGATGGGCCACATCGAGCTGGCGGCGCCGGTCACGCACATCTGGTACTTCAAGGGTGTGCCCAGCCGGCTGGGCTACCTGCTCGACCTCGCCCCGAAGGACCTCGAGAAGGTCATCTACTTCGCGGCATACATGATCACCGAGGTCGACGAGGACGCACGCCACAACGACCTGCCCTCGCTGGAGGCCAAGATCGACGTCGAGCGCAAGCAGCTCGAGGGTCGACGCGACAACGACATCGAGCAGCGGGCCCGCAAGCTCGAGGAGGCTCTCGCCCAGCTCGAGGCCGAGGGTGCCAAGGCCGACGCCCGCCGCAAGGTCAAGGAGTCGGCCGAGCGCGAGATGAAGCAGCTGCGCGACCGTGCCCAGCGTGAGCTCGACCGTCTCGAGGAGGTCTGGACCCGGTTCCGCACGCTGAAGGTGCAGGATCTCGAGGGCGACGAGGTGCTCTACCGCGAGATGAAGCTGCGGTTCGGCAAGTACTTCCAGGGCCACATGGGTGCCGCGGCGATCCAGCAGCGGCTCGAGTCGTTCGACCTCGAGGCGGAGGCGGAGTCGCTGCGCGACACGATCCGTAACGGCAAGGGACAGCGAAAGACCCGTGCGCTCAAGCGGCTCAAGGTCGTGTCCGCGTTCCTGACGACCACCAACAGCCCCAAGGGCATGGTGCTCGACTGCGTTCCTGTCATCCCGCCGGACCTGCGCCCGATGGTGCAGCTCGACGGCGGCCGGTTCGCGACGTCGGACCTCAACGACCTCTACCGGCGGGTGATCAACCGGAACAACCGGCTCAAGCGACTGCTCGACCTCGGCGCGCCGGAGATCATCGTCAACAACGAGAAGCGGATGCTCCAGGAGGCCGTCGACTCGCTGTTCGACAACGGCCGGCGCGGACGACCCGTCACCGGACCCGGCAACCGGCCGCTGAAGTCCCTGTCGGACATGCTCAAGGGCAAGCAGGGCCGGTTCCGGCAGAACCTGCTCGGCAAACGCGTCGACTACTCGGGCCGGTCGGTCATCGTGGTCGGCCCGCAGCTGAAGCTGCACCAGTGTGGTCTGCCCAAGCAGATGGCCCTGGAGCTCTTCAAGCCGTTCGTGATGAAGCGGCTCGTCGACCTCAACCACGCGCAGAACATCAAGAGTGCCAAGCGGATGGTCGAGCGGGCTCGCCCGGTGGTCTGGGACGTCCTCGAAGAGGTCATCACCGAGCACCCGGTGCTGCTCAACCGGGCACCGACCCTGCACCGACTCGGCATCCAGGCCTTCGAGCCGCAGCTGATCGAGGGCAAGGCGATCCAGATCCACCCGCTCGTCTGTTCGGCGTTCAACGCCGACTTCGACGGCGACCAGATGGCGGTCCACCTTCCGCTGTCGGCGGAGGCGCAGGCCGAGGCCCGGATCCTGATGCTGTCGACCAACAACATCCTGAAGCCGTCGGACGGCCGACCGGTGACGATGCCGACGCAGGACATGATCATCGGGATCTTCTTCCTGACCCTCGAGCGCGAGGGCATGCTCGGCGAAGGGCGCTCGTTCTCGTCGGTCGCCGAGGCGATCATGGCCTTCGACCATGGCGAGATCACGCTGCAGTCGAAGATCAACCTACGGTTCAAGGAGGTCGTGCCGCCGGCCGGTCTAGACCTCCCCGAGGACTGGGAGCCCGGTCAGCCGCTGACGTTCACGACCTCGCTCGGGCGCGCGCTGTTCAACGAGGCACTCCCGGCCGACTACGCCTACGTCGACGCTGAGGTGGGCAAGAGGCAGCTGGGCACGATCGTCAACGACCTGGCCGAGCGCTACCCGAAGGTCGCCGTGGCCAACGCGCTCGACGCGCTGAAGGACACCGGCTTCCGGTGGGCGACGCGCTCCGGCGTCACGATCTCGATCAAGGACGTCGTGACACCGCCGCGCAAGGCCGAGATCCTCGAGCAGTACGAGGGCCAGGCTGCCAAGGTCCAGAAGCAGTACGAGCGCGGTCTGATCACCGACGACGAGCGCCGTCAGGAGCTGATCGAGATCTGGACCCAGGCGACCAACGAGGTGGCCAAGGACATGGAGAAGGCGTTCGAGAAGACGAACCCGATCTTCATGATGGTCGACTCCGGCGCCCGGGGAAACATGATGCAGGTGAGACAGATCGCCGGTATGCGTGGCCTGGTGGCCAACCCGCGGGGTGAGACGATCCCGCGGCCGATCAAGTCCAACTTCCGCGAGGGCCTGTCCGTGCTGGAGTACTTCATCTCCACCCACGGTGCCCGCAAGGGGCTGGCCGACACCGCCCTCCGTACCGCCGACTCCGGGTACCTGACCCGGCGGCTGGTCGACGTCTCGCAGGACGTCATCATCCGCGAGGACGACTGCGGCACGGAGCGGGGCCTGATCAAGAAGATCGGCCAGCGACTCGACGACGGTCCGGTGGTGAATGCCGAGCACGTGGAGACCGCGGCGTACGCCCGGGCCGCGGCGACGGAGATCACCCACCCGCAGACAGGAGAGGTGCTCGTCGAGGCCGGCGGCGACCTCGGTGACGTCAAGATCGCCGAGCTGGTGGAGGCTGGAATCGAGGACGTCAGGGTCCGCTCGGTGCTGACCTGCGACGCTCGGACCGGCTCGTGCGCCAAGTGCTACGGCCGGTCACTGGCCACCGGGAAGCTCGTCGACATCGGCGAGGCGGTCGGCATCATCGCCGCACAGTCGATCGGCGAGCCCGGCACCCAGCTGACCATGCGGACGTTCCACACCGGCGGCGTCGCGGGAGACCGCGACGACATCACCCAGGGACTGCCGCGTGTGGTCGAGCTGTTCGAGGCGCGTCAGCCCAAGGGCAAGGCGCCGATCTCGGAGGCGGCGGGACGGGTCCGCATCGACGACACCGACAAGACCCGCAAGATCGTCGTCGTACCCGATGACGGTTCGGAGGAGGAGGCGTTCCCGGTCAGCAAGCGCGCCCGTCTGCTGATCGCGGACGGCGACCACGTTGAGGTCGGTCAGAAGCTGACTCAGGGCACCACCGACCCGGCCGACGTCCTGCGCGTACTCGGTATCCGCAAGGCGCAGGAGCACCTGGTCGAGGAGGTCCAGCAGGTCTACCGGATCCAGGGTGTGGCGATCCACGACAAGCACATCGAGATCATCGTCCGGCAGATGCTGCGCCGGGTCACGGTGATCGAGCAGGGCGACTCCGGGCTGCTGCCCGGTGAGCTCGTCGAGCGGATCCGTTTCGAGGACGAGAACCGCCGGGTCGTGTCCGAAGGCGGCACCCCCGCCTCCGGGCGTCCGGTGCTGATGGGCATCACGAAGGCGTCGCTGGCGACGGAGTCGTGGCTCTCGGCGGCGTCGTTCCAGGAGACGACCCGGGTGCTGACCGACGCGGCGATCCACGCCAAGTCCGATGCGCTGATGGGCCTGAAGGAGAACGTCATCATCGGCAAGCTCATCCCCGCCGGCACCGGCCTGGAGCGCTACCGCAACATCCGGGTGGAGCCGACCGAGGAGGCCCGGGCCGCGGCGTACTCGATCGGCGGCTACGACACCTACGACTACGACTTCGGTTCGACGTCGGGTCAGTCGGTGGCGCTGGACGACTTCGACTTCGGTCCGTTCAAGAACTGAGGTCCTGAAGGTCCACCACCCGCGAGGGTCACTGCAGCCGATGCGAACCGCCGAACCGGCGGTTCCCATCGGCTGCACTCGCGTGTGCAGCCGGGGGCCCGACCGGCCGACGCCTGGCTACCCGGTGAAGTGGATCACCTTGCGGTCGCAGACCGGCCGGTACCCGATCCGCCGGTAGATCGAGTTCGAGGTCGGGTTGGCGAGGTCGGTGAACAGCACGACGTGATCCGCGTCCCCTGCCAAGGCATCGGCGGTGCAGGCCGCGGTCACCGCGGCACCGTAGCCGCGGCGCCGGTGCTCCGGCGGCGTGTACACCGGTCCCACCCGGGAGACTCCCGCCGCGGCCGCGTTCCGGCCGGCCAGCGACACCACCTCGCCGTCGTCGAGCTCCCACACCCACATCAGGCCGTTCGCGATGCGGTAGCGCACCACTGAGCTGGCATCGACCTCCTGGGCTCCGGCCTCGGTCTGGAAGGCGGCGAACCAGGCCATCGCCCGCTCGCCGTCGGCCTCGACGGCTCGGCGCGGCCGGCCCGGAGGTGCCGGTGTCACGGCCCTGAGCGCGCGCAGGGCGTACAGCCGGGTGTGCATCCTCATCTCGGCGTGCAGCGCGGTCCCGGCCGTCCAGGCCGCCGCGAACCGGTCCGCCAGGGCATCGTCACCGTTGACGCCCGGCAGCGGGACTCCGCGGCCGCGCAGCGCATCGACGAGCTCGTCCACGGTGCCGTCGGGCACGACGCTGAGCAGCAGCTCGTACGGCGGGGTGAGGCTGATCGCCCCGGACGGCTGCGCCGCGCCGGGACCGGCGTCGTACCACCCGAACAGCAAGGGTTCGCCGGACCAGCGGCGCCCCGCCCGCAGCGTCTCGATCATGGTGAGCGCGATCGTATTCTCCACCGGGCGCTCGTTGAGCAGACCCGAGGCGTGCTCCGCGTAGTCGTCGACCTGGTCGCTGAAAGCCCATGGCATCCACCCACGATCGCCGCTGCGCGGGTGTGACGTCGAGTGCTTTACCGCTGCTGCTCGGCGCTGACCGGCTCCCGGCTCGGTTCGTCCCGCCGGATCCGCCACAGGACAACGCCCGCGACGAGGGAGCCGAGCGTGCCAAGGGTCAGGTCGCCGAGCGTGTCGGTGTAGGCCGTCTGAAGCTCCGGAGAGTGACGGATGAACGCGGCGTACTCGCCGAGCTCCCACAGCAGGGCGGACGCGCAGCCGAAGGCCAGGGCGCGCTCCAGCGTCGGTGAGAGGCCATGCGCCGGTGGGAACAGCACCAGGATCGCGGCGGTCAGCAGACCCCAGCTGAGGAAGTGCATCCAGTCGTCCCACCACGAGATGGTGTCGAACAGGTTCAGCCGGTTCCCGAGCGTGTCGAGGAACCAGGGCAGGGTGAACAGCAGGTCACCGAGCCAGGGGAACGGCCGCGGCCGGCGCCGCCGGGTGGCCCACCAGACCAGCGGGACGGCGGCGGCGCCGACGGGGTAGACCGCGAGCCTGGCCCCCGCCGCCTTGCCCTTCAGTCCCCCGAGGTCCGGCCAGATCACGGCCACCAGCAACAGCGCGACCAGTCCGACCTTGGCCGCGATGTCCAGCGCGGGTACGAGGCTCGGCGAATGACCGGGGCGCGCAGGAGGATCCGTCGGTGCCCCCCTCGGTCCCATCGGAGCATCATGGCAGGTCAGCCGCCATGCCTTTGTTTTTGACCCTCGCAGGCGGACCCGGTAACCTTGACAGTCGAGCCTGGATGGTTCCAGGCCTTTACGTGTGCCTAGGGACGACCGAAGCACACCGTTCTGCACCGACGTTTCTCAGGCGCCGATTCGGTGAAACCGACCGCATTGGCAGCGAGATTGGTGACACGCCCGACTACGGGGGTCGTGCAGGACGACAGAACCCAGCGAAGCCGACCGGAAAAGAGATTCACGCGGTGCCCACGATCAACCAGCTGGTCCGCAAGGGCCGCACCGACAAGGTGTCGAAGAACAAGACGCCCGCGCTCAAGGGAAGCCCTCAGCGACGCGGTGTGTGCACGCGTGTCTACACCACGACCCCGAAGAAGCCCAACTCCGCGCTGCGCAAGGTCGCGCGTGTCCGCCTCACCAGCGGCATCGAGGTCACGGCCTACATCCCCGGCGTCGGTCACAACCTGCAGGAGCACTCGATCGTCCTGGTGCGCGGCGGGCGGGTGAAGGACCTGCCCGGCGTCCGCTACAAGATCATCCGTGGTTCGCTCGACACCCAGGGCGTCAAGAACCGCAGGCAGGCACGCAGCCGCTACGGCGCGAAGAGGGAGAAGAGCTGATGCCGCGCAAAGGCCCAGCACCCGCACGTCCGGTGGTCGTCGACCCCGTTTACACCAGCCCGGTCGTCACCCAGCTGATCAGCAAGGTGCTCGTCGACGGGAAGAAACAGGTCGCGCAGCGCATTGTCTATACAGCGCTGGAGGGATGCCGGGAGAAGACGGGTACGGACCCGGTTGTCACGCTCAAGCGCGCACTGGACAACGTCAAGCCCGCTCTGGAGGTCCGCAGCCGACGCGTCGGCGGCGCCACCTACCAGGTGCCGGTCGAGGTCCGCGGCCCACGCTCGACGACGCTCGGCCTGCGCTGGCTGGTGCAGTACTCCAAGGCGCGCCGGGAGAAGACGATGGCCGAGCGGCTGATGAACGAGCTGCTCGACGCCTCCAACGGCCTCGGCGCCGCGGTGAAGCGGCGCGAGGACACCCACAAGATGGCCGAGTCCAACAAGGCCTTCGCGCACTACCGCTGGTGACGCGCGGCTCGACCCGCCGGGGAGCACCCCTGGCGCGGTCGCGTGCCGGCGCAGCCCCAGCCCGAACACTGACGAAATCGAGGTAGACGCCCACCGTGGCAATCGACATCTCCACCGACCTGGGCCGGATCCGCAACATCGGGATCATGGCGCATATCGACGCGGGCAAAACCACGACGACCGAGCGCATCCTGTTCTACACCGGCATCAACTACAAGATGGGCGAGGTGCACGAGGGCGCGGCGACGATGGACTGGATGGAGCAGGAGCAGGAGCGCGGTATCACGATCACCTCGGCCGCGACGACGTGTGAGTGGAAGAACCACACGATCAACATCCTCGACACCCCCGGGCACGTCGACTTCACCATCGAGGTCGAGCGCTCCCTGCGGGTGCTCGACGGCGCGGTCGCCGTCTTCGACGGCGTCGCCGGAGTCGAACCGCAGTCCGAGACCGTCTGGCGCCAGGCCGACCGCTACCACGTCCCGCGGATCTGCTTCGTCAACAAGCTGGACCGGACGGGTGCGGAGTTCCACCGTTGCGTCGACATGATCGAGGACCGGCTGGCGGCGACCCCACTGGTGCTGCAGATCCCGATCGGCACCGAGGCTGACTTCATCGGCGTCGTCGACCTCGTCGCGATGCGGGCGCTGACCTGGCGGGGCGAGACGGCCAAGGGCGACGACTACGCGGTCGAGGACATCCCCGCGTCCCACACCGAGGCCGCCCGTGAGTGGCGCGACCGTCTGCTCGAGACGATCGCCGAGGCGGACGACGAGATGATGGAGCTCTACCTCGAAGGCGAGGAGCCCACGTTCGACGCGCTGCAGGCGGCGATCCGGCGAGCCACGATCGCCGACAAGGTGACCGCGATACTGTGCGGCACGGCGTTCAAGAACAAGGGAATCCAGCCGCTGCTCGACGCGGTCGTTGCCTATCTGCCGTCGCCGATCGACGTCTCCGGCGTGGAAGGTCACGACGCCAAGGACGAGAGCATCCTCATCGAGCGTCGGCCGGACGAGAGCGAGCCGTTCTCCGCGCTGGCATTCAAGATCATGGCCGATCCCCACCTGGGCAAGCTGACGTACCTGCGCGTGTACTCCGGGCGCCTCGACACCGGCACCGCGGTTCTCAACCCGACCAAGGGCAAGAAGGAGCGGATCGGCAAGATCTACCGGATGCACGCCAACAAGCGCGAGGAGATCGCGTCGATCGGCGCCGGCCACATCGTCGCGGTGATGGGGCTGAAGGACACCACCACCGGTGAGACGCTGTGCGACCCGGCCAACCCGGTCGTGCTCGAGTCGATGACGTTCCCCGCGCCGGTCATCCATGTCGCGGTCGAGCCGAGGTCGAAGGGCGACCAGGAGAAGCTCGGCATGGCGATCCAGCGGCTGTCGGAGGAGGACCCGACCTTCCAGGTCCGCACCGACGACGAGACGGGCCAGACGATCATCGCCGGCATGGGCGAGCTGCACCTGGAGGTCCTCGTCGACCGGATGAAGCGCGAGTTCCGCGTCGAGGCCAACGTCGGCAAGCCGCAGGTCGCCTACCGCGAGACGATCCGGTCCGCGGTGCAGAAGGTCACCTACGTGCACAAGAAGCAGACCGGTGGCTCCGGCCAGTACGCCAAGGTCACCATCGACATGGAGCCCACCGGCGGCGGTGACGGCGGGTACGAGTTCGTCAACGCGGTGACCGGCGGACGGATCCCGCGTGAGTTCATCCCCGCCGTCGACGAAGGCGTCCAGGAGTCGATGGAGTTCGGCGTGCTCGCCGGCTATCCGATGGTCGACATCAAGGTCACGCTGCAGGACGGCGGCTACCACGAGGTCGACTCCTCGGAGATGGCGTTCAAGATGGCCGGCCGGATGGTGTTCAAGGAGGCCGCCCGCAAGGCCGACCCGGTGCTGCTCGAGCCCACCATGGCCGTCGAGGTCACCACTCCCGAGGCGTACATGGGAGAGGTCATCGGGGACCTGAACTCCCGCCGCGGCCACATCCAGGCGATGGAGGAGGGCCCGAGCGGCTCGAAGCTGGTCAAGGCTCTCGTACCGCTGTCAGAGATGTTCGGCTACGTCGGCGACCTGAGATCCAAGACGCAGGGTCGGGCGGCGTACTCCATGCAGTTCGACTCGTATGCCGAGGTTCCCAGGAGCATCGCCGACGAGATCATCAGGAAAGTCCGGGGCGAGTAGCCGGTCGGCTCGTTCGTGATTCGGTCCAACCGGCCGATTCGCGGTACGGTCCACCGGCAGTCGCATTCGGTGTCAACGCAACGAGTTCTAGGAGGAGCCCAAAGTGGCGAAGGCCAAGTTCGAGCGGACAAAGCCGCACGTCAACATCGGCACCATCGGCCACATCGACCACGGGAAGACGACTCTGACCGCGGCGATCTCGAAGGTGCTGCACGACAAGTACCCCACGCTGAACCCCCAGTGGGCGTTCGACGACATCGACAAGGCGCCCGAGGAGAAGCAGCGCGGGATCACGATCTCGATCGCGCACATCGAGTACCAGACCGATGCCCGTCACTACGCGCACGTCGACTGTCCCGGACACGCCGACTACATCAAGAACATGATCACCGGCGCGGCCCAGATGGACGGCGCGATCCTGGTGGTCGCCGCGACGGACGGGCCGATGCCGCAGACCCGCGAGCACGTGCTGCTGGCCCGCCAGGTCGGCGTGCCCTACATCGTGGTCGCGCTGAACAAGGCCGACATGGTCGACGACGAGGAGATCCTCGAGCTCGTCGAGCTCGAGGTGCGCGAGCTGCTGTCCGCGCAGGAGTTCCCCGGCGACGACCTGCCCGTCGTGCGCGTCTCGGCGCTGAAGGCGCTCGAGGGTGACGAGAAGTGGGGCGCGTCGGTGATGGAGCTGATGGACGCGGTTGACGCGAACGTTCCACAGCCGGTACGCGAGACCGAGAAGCCGTTCCTGATGCCGGTCGAGGACGTGTTCACGATCACCGGCCGCGGGACGGTCGTCACCGGCCGTATCGAGCGGGGCGTGGTGAAGGTCAACGAGTCCGTCGACCTCATCGGGATTCGCGAGGCCAAGCAGACCACCACGGTCACCGGTATCGAGATGTTCCGCAAGCTGCTCGACACCGGCGAGGCCGGGGAGAACGTCGGCCTGCTGCTTCGGGGCACCAAGCGCGAGGACGTCGAGCGGGGGATGGTCGTGATCAAGCCAGGGACGACCACGCCGCACACCCAGTTCGACGCGCAGGTCTACATCCTGTCCAAGGAGGAGGGTGGTCGGCACACGCCCTTCTTCAACAACTACCGCCCGCAGTTCTACTTCCGCACCACCGACGTCACGGGCGTCGTGACGCTGCCGGAGGGGACCGAGATGGTCATGCCCGGTGACAACACCGAGATGGCCGTCCAGCTGATCCAGCCCATCGCCATGGAGGACGGGCTCCGCTTCGCGATCCGCGAGGGCGGCCGGACGGTGGGCGCCGGGCGCGTCATCAACATCGTCAAGTGAACCGGGGCTCCGGTGCGCGCGGCCGCGCGCACCGGAGCATCCGTGTCAACCATCCAGCGATTGGCGCCGGGCAGGATGCCTCTGGCATACTGTCTCGGTTGCTTCGGCAAGGCCGCCGGGGTGCGCCCTGTCCGCCCTTCGGCGGTGGGCCGTGCCGGACCGGAGACCTCGGAGCAGGTGGCCGTGACCCGGCACCGGAACGGCCGCACAGCCCATAACCCCTCCGCAGACCGAGGGTGTGCTGCGCGTAACACCCGCGACACACCCGACCTCGGGGGTCGGCAAGCAGCACGGTACGAGCAGTACAGGGTCGTGTTCCTCCGGAGCGCGACGAGACCACAGCGGTACGACGAAAGGCGAAGCGGAGCGATGGCGGGACAGAAGATCCGCATCAGGCTCAAGGCCTATGACCACGAGGTGATCGACTCCTCGGCACGCAAGATCGTGGACACGGTCACGCGCACCGGGGCAAGGGTGGCCGGCCCGGTTCCGCTGCCGACCGAGAAGAACGTCTTCTGCGTCATCCGCTCGCCGCACAAGTACAAGGACAGCCGCGAGCATTTCGAGATGCGTACGCACAAGCGCCTCATCGACATCATCGACCCCACGCCCAAGACGGTCGACTCGCTGATGCGACTCGACCTTCCCGCGGGTGTCGACATCGAGATCAAGCTCTGAGGGATCGGACACCAATGAGCGTCACAACGAACGTGCGCGGGCTGCTGGGCAGGAAGCTCGGCATGACCCAGCTGTGGGACGAGGGCAACCGTGTCGTCCCCGTGACGGTGATCGAGGCATCCACCAACGTGGTGACCCAGGTCCGCCAGCCGGCCACCGACGGCTATTCGGCCGTCCAGATCGGCTTCGGCGAGATCGAGGGACGCAAGGTCCGCAAACCGCTCGCCGGCCACTTCGCCAAGGCGGGTGTGACACCGAGGCGGCACCTGGTGGAGATCCGCACCGAGGACGCATCGACCTACCAGCTCGGCCAGGAGGTCGCCCCCGACCTGTTCGCCGCGGGCGAGACGGTCGACGTGACCGGCACCAGCAAGGGCAAGGGATTCGCCGGTGTGATGAAACGCCACGGGTTCAAGGGCCAGCGGGCCAGCCACGGCGCCCACCGGGTACACCGGGCCCCCGGCTCGATCGGTGCCTGCGCGACGCCCGGCCGGGTGTTCAAGGGCGTCAAGATGGCCGGCCGGATGGGTGGCGACCGCGTCACCACCCAGAACCTCACCGTGCATTCGATCGACAGCGAGCGCGGGCTGATCCTGATCAAGGGAGCCGTTCCCGGTCCCAAGCACGGTCTGGTCCTCATTCGCAGCGCGAGCAAGGCGAAGGGAGCCCAGCGGTGAGCCCAGCAGCCGGAAGTGTCGACGTGTTCGACCTGGAGGGGAACAAGTCCGGCAGTGTGGACCTCCCCCCGCAGATCTTCGACGTCGACGTCAACGTGGCGTTGATCCACCAGGTCGTCGTGGCCCAGCAGGCGGCCGCCCGGCAGGGCACCCACGCCACCCTGAGCCGGGCGGAGGTCTCCGGCGGGGGGCGCAAGCCGCACCGGCAGAAGGGCACGGGACGGGCGCGCCAGGGATCGATCCGCGCACCTCAGTTCACCGGCGGTGGCTCGGTCAACGGGCCCAAGCCGCGCCGCTACGACCAGCGCACACCCAAGAAGATGAAGGCCGCCGCGCTGCGCGGGGCTCTCTCCGACCGGGCGCGGACCGGCCGGCTGCACATCGTCGAAGGGCTTATCGACGGTGACAGCCCGTCGACCAAGACCGCACGAGCGGCCCTCGGGCGGCTGACCCAGCGGCCCCGGGTGCTCGTCGTGCTCGCCCGCGGCGACGAGGTGACCTGGCTGAGCCTGCGCAACGTCGACACGATCCACCTGATCGCCGCCGACCAGCTCAACACCTACGACGTGCTGGTCAGCGACGACGTGGTGTTCACCCGGTCGGCGTACGACGCCTTCGTCGCCGGAAAGGCCGACGGGGCAGCCGACACAGCATCTACTGAACCCGCTGAACCCGCCGAGCCCGCTGAGCCCGACGAGCCCGAATCCGACCGGACCGCCGACGAGCCGGAGGAGGCAGCCTCATGAGCAGCATCCACAAGGACCACCGCGACGTGCTGATCCAGCCGGTCGTCAGCGAGAAGAGCTACGGCCTCCTCGACCAGAACAAGTACACGTTCCTCGTCGACCCCCGGGCCAACAAGACCGAGATCAAGATCGCGGTCGAGAAGGTGTTCAACGTCAAGGTCACCAGCGTCAACACCATCAACCGGGTGGGCAAGAAGCGCCGTACCCGCGCCGGCATGGGCTCCCGCCCGGACACCAAGCGGGCAGTGGTCAGCGTCGCCGACGGTCAGCGGATCGACATCTTCTCAGGCCCGGCGTGACGCGGGCGCAAGGATACGAGGACTGAGCACCCATGGGCATTCGCAGGTACAAGCCGACAACGCCGGGCCGTCGAGGCGCGAGCGTCGCGGACTTCGTCGAGGTCACGCGTACCACTCCGGAGAAGTCGCTGGTCGAGCCGCTGCCGCGCAAGGGCGGCCGGAACAACCAGGGGCGCATCACCACGCGCCACCAGGGCGGTGGGCACAAGCGGGCCTATCGCATCATCGACTTCCGCCGCTACGACAAGGACGGTGTGCCGGCCCGCGTCGCGCACATCGAGTACGACCCCAACCGCACCGCGCGGATCGCTCTGCTGCACTACGAGGACGGCGACAAGCGCTACATCATCGCGCCCAACGGCCTGCGCCAGGGCACCCGCGTGGAGAACGGCTCGGGATCCGACATCCAGCCGGGCAACAACCTCCCGCTGCGCAACATCCCGGTCGGCACCACCATCCACGCCATCGAGCTGCGGCCCGGCGGCGGTGCGAAGATCGCCCGCTCGGCCGGCGCGCGCGTCCAGCTGGTCGCCAAGGAGGGCAGCCGCGCGCAGCTGCGGATGCCGTCCGGCGAGATGCGCTACGTCGACGTCCGCTGCCGGGCCACGGTCGGCGAGGTCGGCAACGCCGAGCAGTCCAACATCAACTGGGGGAAGGCCGGCCGGATGCGATGGAAGGGCAAGCGCCCGACCGTGCGCGGTGTGGCGATGAACCCGGTGGACCACCCGCACGGCGGTGGCGAGGGCAAGACCTCCGGCGGCCGCCACCCGGTGTCCCCGTGGGGCCAGCCCGAGGGCCGCACCCGCAAGCACAAGAGCAGTGACCAGATGATCGTCCGCCGTCGCAAGACCGGCAAGCGCTGAGAAGGGCCGAAACGTTGCCACGCAGCCTCAAGAAGGGCCCGTTCGTCGACGACCACCTGATGAAGAAGGTGGACGTGCAGAACGACAAGGGCACCAAGAACGTGATCCGCACCTGGTCACGCCGCTCGATGATCGTGCCGGCGATGATCGGCCACACGCTCGCCGTGCACGACGGTCGCAAGCACGTGCCGGTGTTCATCACCGACTCGATGGTCGGCCACAAGCTGGGCGAGTTCGCGCCTACCAGGACCTTCCGAGGGCACGACAAGGACGACCGCAAGAGCCGGCGCCGCTGATGCGAGTGACATCTGCAAGAGATGACATGCCTACTGACGAGAGAGAACTGAGCTGATGGCCGTTCAGGAGCGAAGGCGCGTGAGCGCCCGGCGCGACAGCCTGCTGGGCGACGAGCCCGGCGCGTTCGCGATCGGCCGATTCGTCCGGATCAGCCCGATGAAGGCCCGCCGGGTGGTCGACCTGGTGCGCGGACGAGAGGTCGACGACGCGCTGGCGCTGCTTCGCTTCGCGCCGCAGGCAGCCAGCGAACCGGTCTACAAGGTGCTCGAGAGCGCCGTGTCCAACGCCGTCACCGTCGAGGGGCTGGACCGGAACGCGCTGGTCATCACGAAGGCCACGGTGGGCGAGGGGCCGACGTTGAAGCGTTTTCGACCCCGCGCACAGGGTCGCGCGTACCGGATCCTGAAGCGCACGAGCCACATCACCGTGGTCGTGCAACCGCGACCCGAGCAGAGCACTCCCAGGAAGGGCAGGACCCGCTGATGGGCCAGAAAGTCAATCCGCACGGTTTCCGCCTGGGGATCTCCACCGATCACAAGAGCCGGTGGTACGCCGAGAAGCTGTACAAGGCGTACGTCGGCGAGGACGTCGCGATCCGCCGGATGCTCACCAAGGGCATGGAGCGGGCCGGGATCTCCCGGGTCGAGATCGAGCGCACCCGTGAACGGGTCCGTGTCGACATCCACACCGCCCGTCCGGGGATCGTCATCGGCCGTCGCGGCGCGGAGGCCGACCGGTTGCGCAGCGACCTGGAGAAGCTGACCGGCAAGCAGGTCCAGCTCAACATCCTCGAGGTCAAGAACGCCGAGATCGACGCGCAGCTGGTCGCGCAGGGTGTGGCCGAGCAGCTGTCCAGCCGGGTGTCGTTCCGCCGGGCGATGCGCAAGGCCATGCAGACGTCGATGCGCGGGGGCGCCCAGGGTATCCGGGTCCAGTGCTCGGGTCGGCTCGGCGGCGCGGAGATGTCCCGCTCGGAGTTCTACCGTGAGGGCCGGGTCCCGCTGCATACACTGCGGGCCGACATCGACTACGGCTTCTACGAGGCCAAGACGACATTCGGGCGGATCGGCGTCAAGGTGTGGATCTACAAGGGTGAGGTCGCCGGGACCCGCGCCGAGCGCGAGATCCAGGCCGCCGCCCGTGCCGCCGCTCCCGGTCGGGGCCGTCCGACCTCGAGGCGGCGCCCCGAGCGCCCCGAGCGCGGCGCGCGGCCGGCCGCCGAGGCGACGGGCGCCACGTCCCCGCCCAACGCCTCCGCCCCGGCACCCGCCTCGGCGCCGCCGGCAGAGACCGCCGTCGCCCCCGCTGCAACCGGACAGGAGGGCTGACCCGTGTTGATCCCGCGCAGGGTCAAGCACCGCAAGCAGCACCACCCCAAGCGGACCGGAAAGGCCAAGGGTGGCACGAGGCTCGCGTTCGGTGACTATGGCATCCAGGCGGTCGAGAGCCACTACGTGACCAACCGGCAGATCGAGTCGGCGCGTATCGCGATGACCCGGCACATCAAGCGTGGCGGAAAGGTGTGGATCAACATCTACCCCGACCGGCCGCTGACCAAGAAGCCGGCCGAGACCCGGATGGGCTCGGGCAAGGGCTCGCCGGAGTGGTGGATCGCCAACGTCAAGCCCGGGCGGGTCATGTTCGAGCTGTCCGGCATCACCGAGCCGGTCGCCCGTGAGGCGATGCGGCTCGCCATGCACAAGCTGCCGATGAAGTGCCGGTTCGTCAGCCGGGAAGCAGGTGAGTTCTGATGAGCCCGGTGACGACCGCCGGTGAGCTGCGCAACCTGCCCGAGGACGAGCTCGCCCAGAAGCTGGCCGAGGCCAAGCAGGAGCTGTTCAACCTACGGTTCCAGGCGGCGACCGGCCAGCTGGAGAGCCACGGGCGGCTGCGCACGGTGCGGCACGAGATCGCCCGGATCTACACGATCATGCGTGAACGCGAGCTCGGCATCACCGAACCCTTCGACAACGGGCCCTACGACACCGGCGACTCCGATGAGGGCGCGGCATGACTGAGACCACGGACGAGACCAGTAGCGAGAGAGAGAACGTGACCGCAATCGGTTCAACAGGGACCAGTTCAACACAGACCAGTGAGCGCAGCCGGCGCAAGACCCGCGAGGGTCTCGTGCTCAGCGACAAGATGGAGAAGACCGTGGTCGTGGCGGTCGAGGACCGGGTCAAGCACGCCCTGTACGGCAAGGTTCTGCGACGCACGAGCAAGCTGAAGGCCCACGATGAGCAGAACCAGTGTGGTGTCGGCGACCGGGTGGTCATCATGGAGACCCGCCCGATGTCCGCCACCAAGCGCTGGCGCGTCGTCGAGGTTCTCGAAAAGGCCAAGTGACCTAACAGGTGACCCAGCAAGTGACAACCGACGGCCGGCGTCGGCACAGTGACGTTCCGCAAGGCTCACGGCGACGTGAGAACCGGCGAGACAACCAGGAGATTCGATGATCCAGCAGGAGTCGCGGCTGAAGGTCGCCGACAACACGGGTGCCAAGCAGATCCTGTGCATCCGCGTGCTCGGCGGCTCAGGACGGCGATACGCGGGCATCGGCGACGTCATCGTCGCCACGGTCAAGGACGCCATCCCCGGTGCGAGCGTGAAGAAGGGCGATGTCGTCAAGGCCGTGATCGTTCGCACGATCAAGGAGCGACGCCGCCCGGACGGCTCCTACATCAGGTTCGATGAGAACGCTGCGGTGATCCTTCGGATCGACGGCGAGCCCAGAGGGACGCGCATCTTCGGACCGGTCGGCCGTGAGCTGCGCGAGAAGAAGTTCATGAAGATCATCTCGCTCGCCCCGGAGGTGCTGTGATGCCCAAGAGCCTGAACATCAAGAAGGGCGACCACGTCCGCGTGATCGCCGGCAAGGACAAGGGCGCCGAGGGCAAGGTCATCTCGGTGCTCACCGAACAGGATCGGGTGATCGTCGAGGGCATCAACCGGATCAAGCGGCACACCAAGGTTGTCAACGCGGGCGGCCGGGCGGGGACGACCGGCGGCATCATCACCCAGGAGGCGTCGATCCACGTCTCCAACGTGATGCTGCTGGTCGACGTCGACCACAAGTCCGTGCCGACCCGGGTCGCGTTCCGCCGCGACAACGTCAGCAAGCGGCGCACCGACGGCTCGACGTACCCGGCGCAGCGCAGCGTCCGGGTCGCCAAGCGAACCGGCGAGGAGGCCTGATGACCACGACGCAGAGCGAACGCACCATGCCACGGTTCAAGGTCCGCTACCGCGAGGAGATCCTGCCGGCCCTGCGACAGGAGTTCGGCTTCGCCAACGTCATGCAGGTGCCCGGCCTGACCAAGATCGTGGTCAACATGGGCGTCGGCGAGGCGGCCCGGGACTCCAAGCTGATCGAGGGGGCGGTGCGCGACCTGACCGCGATCACCGGACAGAAGCCGTCCGTCACGCGGGCCCGGAAGTCCATCGCACAGTTCAAGCTGCGCGAGGGGATGCCGATCGGCGCCCACGTGACGCTGCGCGGCGACCGGATGTGGGAGTTCCTCGACCGCGTGCTGACGTTGGCGCTGCCCCGCATCCGTGACTTCCGCGGGCTCTCTCCGCGGCAGTTCGACGGGCGCGGCAACTACACGTTCGGCCTGACCGAGCAGGTGATGTTCCACGAGATCGACCAGGACCGGATCGACCGTTCACGGGGAATGGACATCACGGTCGTGACGACAGCCAGCAATGACGAGGAGGGTCGGGCGCTGCTGCGGCATCTCGGCTTTCCGTTCAAGGAGTCCTGAGCGATGGCAAAGACAGCACTGAGAGTCAAAGCGGCGCGCAAACCGAAGTTCAAGGTTCGCGGCTACACCCGATGCCAGCGCTGCGGGCGGCCGAAGGCGGTCTACCGCAAGTTCGGCCTCTGCCGCATCTGCCTTCGTGAGATGGCACATCGTGGCGAGCTGCCCGGCATCACCAAGAGCAGCTGGTAGTTCCCATTTCTTCGATCGCCGAAGGTCGTGCCCGCTGCCAGGCAGCGGCGCGAAACCACGGCCGGAAAGAGGCCCTAGGCCCATGACCATGACAGACCCCATCGCAGACATGCTGACGCGGCTGCGCAACGCGAACCAGGCGTACCACGACGACGTGGCCATGCCCTACAGCAAGCTGAAGGCGGGCGTGGCCGAGATCCTGCAGCAGGAGGGCTACATCGGCTCCTGGCGGGTCGAGGAGCCGGAGGCCGGCGCGGTCGGCAGGTCCCTCGTGCTCTCGCTCAAGTACGGTCCCAGCCGGGAGCGTTCGCTGGCGGGGGTCCGCAGGATCAGCAAGCCGGGACTGCGGGTCTACGCCAAGTCGACCAACCTGCCGAGAGTGCTCGGCGGGCTCGGCGTCGCGATCATCTCGACCTCGCAGGGCCTGCTCACCGACCGTCAGGCCAACTACAAGGGTGTAGGCGGAGAAGTCCTCGCCTACGTCTGGTGACGGAAGGAGACCAGGAACATGTCACGTATCGGTAAGCTCCCCGTCGCCGTGCCCTCAGGTGTCGATGTGGCCATCGACGGTCGCACGGTCACCGTGAAGGGGCCGAGGGGCACGTTGTCACACACGGTCGCCGCGCCGATCGACGTCGCCCGCGACGGTGACGGTGCGCTCGAGCTCAAGCGGCCGAACGACGAGCGCGAGAGCAAGGCGCTGCACGGCCTGTCACGCACGCTGGTCGCCAACATGGTGGCCGGTGTCACCACCGGGTATGAGAAGAAGCTCGAGATCGTCGGCGTGGGATACCGGGTGCAGTCGAGAGGTCCGACCCAGCTGGAGTTCGCGCTCGGCTACAGCCACTCGATCACCTTCGACGCGCCGGACGGTGTCACGTTCACGGTCGAGTCGCCGACCAGGCTGGCCGTCCAGGGCATCGACAAGCAGCAGGTCGGCGAGGTGGCCGCCAACATCCGCAAGCTGCGCAAGCCCGAGCCCTACAAGGGCAAGGGCATCCGCTACGCGGGCGAGCAGGTCCGCCGCAAGGTCGGAAAGGCTGGTAAGTAGACCGTGGCAATCGGTGTCCGACACAGCAAGCACACAGCCGACAAGACGGCTTCGCGGCTGCGCCGACAGGTGCGGGTGCGCAAGAAGATCTCCGGTACGACCGAGCGTCCGCGCCTGGTCGTGACCCGGTCCAGCCGGCACATCTCCGCCCAGGTCATCGACGACGTTGCCGGCCGCACGCTCGTCTCGGCGAGCACGATGGAAGCCGACGTCCGTACCCTGGAGGGTGACAAGACCGCCAAGGCGACCAGGGTGGGCGAGCTCGCGGCCGAGCGGGCCAAGGCGGCCGGTATCGACAGCGTGGTCTTCGACCGCGCCGGACACCGCTACCACGGGCGGGTCGCCGCCGTGGCCGACGGCGCCCGCAAGACCGGTCTGACGTTCTGATGTACGACCCGACAGAGAGAAGGTAGTTCGAATGAGCGGACCCCAGCGCCGCAGTGGCGGTGCCGGTGGCGAGCGTCGTGGCCGCGACGATCGTCGCGGCGGAGCGGCGGACAAAGCCGCCTACATCGAGCGTGTCGTCGCGATCAACCGCGTCGCCAAGGTCGTCAAGGGCGGTCGTCGCTTCAGCTTCACCGCCCTGGTCGTCGTCGGTGACGGCGACGGCATGGTGGGCATCGGGTACGGCAAGGCCAAGGAGGTGCCCGCGGCGATCGCCAAGGGCGTCGAGGAGGCGAAGAAGAGCTTCTTCAAGGTGCCGAGGATCCAGGGCACCATCCCCCACCCGGTCCAGGGAGAGAAGGCCGCCGGCGTTGTGCTGCTGCGCCCCGCGGCTCCCGGTACCGGGGTGATCGCGGGCGGACCCGTCCGCGCGGTCCTCGAATGCGCCGGCATCCGCGACGTGCTCAGCAAGTCGCTCGGCTCGTCCAACGCGATCAACATCGTGCACGCGACCGAGACGGCGCTGCGGAGTCTCGAGCAGCCCGAGGCGGTCGCGGCCCGCCGCGGCCTGTCCGTCGAGCACGTCACCCCAGCGGCGCTGCTCAAGGCCCGCGCGGAGGTGGCTCAGTGATGGGACGCCTGAAGGTCCGCCAGACGCGGTCCGGCATCGGCCGGAAGCAGAACCAACGGCAGACCCTGCGTTCGCTCGGTCTGAAGCGGATCGGCGACGTCGTGGTCAAGGAGGATCGCCCCGAGATCCGCGGGATGCTCGCGACGATCCCGCACCTGATCAGCGTCGAGGAGGTCGACTGACATGACCCTCAGGGTCCATCACCTACGCCCCGCCCCGGGCGCCAAGACCCCCAAGACCAGGGTGGGTCGTGGCCAGGGCGGCAAGGGCAAGACCGCGGGTCGCGGCACCAAGGGCAGCAAGGCCCGCACCCAGGTCTCCGCCCGGTTCGAGGGCGGCCAGATGCCGCTGCACATGCGGGTGCCCAAGCTCAAGGGGTTCACCAGCCCGTTCCGGGTGGAGTTCCAGGTGGTCAACCTCGACCGGCTGTCGGCGCTGTATCCAGACGGTGGCGAGGTCACGACCGTCGACCTGGCCGCACGTGGTGCGGTCCGTCCCGGCGAGCCGGTGAAGGTGCTCGGGTCGGGCGAGGTCACGGTCGCCCTCGACGTCACCGCGAACGCGTTCTCCAGGTCCGCCAAGCAGAAGATCGAGGCCGTCGGCGGTACCGCCACGGAGGTCTGACCAGCCCCCGAGCGGGGTCCGGACGGGTGGATGACAGGGGTGTACGTGAGGTCTGAACGGGGGTCGGACCGCGGGCCCGGCTTCGCCGTCGATGCCGGGGGAAGGGCTGTTTGCTGTTATTGTCCGATAGTTGACTCACCGGCCGCAGATCCCGGTGAGCCCGGCTGCGAGACGACGTCCGAGGCCCCCGGAGCAGGGGTCACCCGTGGGAGGAATCGGTGCTAGGCGCCTTCGCCAACGCGTTCCGTACGCCGGATCTGCGACGCAAGTTGCTGTTCGTGCTGTTCATCATCGCGGTCTTCCGGCTGGGCTCGGTGGTGCCGACCCCCGGCGTGAACGTTCCGAACGTCGACCAGTGCCTGAACGACGTGCAGAACCAGGGCCTCTACAGCCTGATCAACCTGTTCTCCGGCGGCGCGCTGCTGCAGCTGGCGGTGTTCGCGCTCGGGATCATGCCCTACATCACCGCGAGCATCATCCTCCAGCTGCTGACGGTGGTGATCCCGCGCCTGGAGACCCTGAAGAAGGAGGGCCAGGCCGGCCAGTCCAAGATCACCCAGTACACCCGATATCTGACGCTGGCACTGGCGATCCTGCAGTCCACCGGCATCGTGGCGTTGGCGCGGTCGGGGAACCTGTTCACCGGTTGCGACCTTCCGCTGTTGGTCGACGACCGCATGTTCACGGTGATCATGATGGTCGTCACGATGACCGCCGGCACGGGCGTCATCATGTGGCTCGGTGAGAACATCACCGACCGGGGGATCGGCAACGGCATGTCGATCCTGATCTTCACCTCGATCGCCTCGAGGTTCCCCACGTCGCTGTGGGGCATCAAGCAGGCTCACCCGGGCGCCCAGGGCTGGATCCTGTTCTTCCTGATCATCGCGATCGGGCTGGTGATCATCGCTGCGGTGATCTTCATCGAACAGGCGCAGCGGCGGATCCCCGTGCAGTACGCGCGGCGGATGGTGGGCCGCAAGATGTTCGGTGGCACGTCGACGTACATCCCGCTCAAGGTCAACCAGGCCGGCGTCATCCCGGTCATCTTCGCCTCCAGCCTGCTGTACCTGCCGGCGCTCGCCGCGCAGTTCAACCCCACCGCGCCGTGGGCGGTCTGGGCCCAGGAGCACTTCGTCCGCGGCGACCACCCGATCTACATGCTCACCTACTTCCTGCTGATCATCTTCTTCACGTACTTCTATGTCGCGATCACCTTCAACCCCGAGGAGGTCGCCGACAACATGAAGAAGTACGGCGGTTTCATCCCGGGGATCAGGGCCGGCAAGCCGACCGAGGACTACCTGGCGTACGTGCTGTCGCGCATCACACTGCCCGGCGCGCTGTATCTGGGGATGATCTCGTTGATCCCGCTGATCGCGTTCGTCCTCATCAACGCCAACCAGAACTTCCCCTTCGGCGGGACGTCCATCCTCATCATCGTGGGCGTGGGTCTCGACACCGTCAAGCAGATCGAGAGTCAGCTCCAGCAGCGCAACTACGAAGGTTTCCTGCGCTGATGCGGATCGTCCTGGTGGGTCCTCCCGGCGCCGGCAAGGGTACGCAGGCGAAGTTCATCTCCGCGAAGTTCGCCATTCCGCCAATCTCGACCGGCGAGATCTTCCGGGCCAACGTCAGCGCGGCCACCGAGATGGGTGTCGAGGCGAAGAAGTACATGGATGCCGGCGACCTGGTGCCCGACGAGGTGACTGTCGCGATGGTCCGTGATCGGCTCGCCGAGGACGACACGGCCCCCGGGTTCCTGCTGGACGGCTTCCCCCGCACGGTGCCGCAGGCCGTGGCGCTCACCAAGACCCTGGACGAAGCCGGCAAGCCACTCGATGTCGTGCTGGAGCTCCGGATGGACGACGAGCAGGTCATCCGCCGGCTGGCCGGCCGGCGTACGTGCCGAAAGTGCTCTCACCTGTGGCACCTGGAGTTCGACCCGCCCAAGGTCGAGGGTGTCTGCGACCTCTGTGGTTCGGAGCTGTTCCAGCGCGACGACGACATGCCCGAGACCATCAGCCGCCGGCTCGATGTCTACGCGGAGCAGACCCAGCCACTGATGGCGCACTACGCGTCACACGGCCTGCTGGTGAGCATCGAGGCGACCGGTTCGGTGGACGAGGTCGCCGAGCGGGCCATCGCCGCCCTGCGCCAGTCCGCCTGAGTGAGTCGGCCGATGCTGCGCGAGCGAGGTATCGAGATCAAGACGGCCGACCAGGTCGCCTTGATGAGGCGTGCCGGGATGGTCGTCGGGACGGCGCTGCAGCTGCTGAGGTCGTCGGCGAGGCCGGGTGTGTCGACCGGGGAGCTCGATGCGATCGCTGAGGAGCACATCCGGTCCTGCGACGCGCAGCCGTCGTTCAAGGGCTACCACGGCTTCCCGGCGTCGATCTGCACATCGGTCAACAACGAGGTCGTGCACGGGATCCCGGGTGCCCGGCAGCTCCACGAGGGCGACCTGCTGTCGATCGACTGCGGAGCCATCGTGGACGGATGGCACGGCGACGCGGCGATCACGGTGCCGATCGGACATGTCCGTGACGAGCACGTCGAGCTGATGCGCGTCTGTGAGGAGTCCATGTGGCGCGGCTTCGCCGCCGCCAGGCTCGGTGGCCGGGTCAGCGACATCTCCGCCGCCGTCGAGTCGTACGTCCGCTCCTGCGGCGACTACGGAATCGTCGAGGAGTATGTCGGGCACGGCATCGGGTCGGCCATGCACCAGCCGCCGAACGTGCCCAACTACGGTCGACCCGGCAGGGGTCCTCGGCTGGTGAAGGGGCTCGCTCTCGCGGTCGAGCCGATGGTGATCCTGGGCAGCCACGAGACGGCGACCCTGGAGGACGACTGGACCGTCGTCACCGCCGACGGGTCGTGGGCGGCCCATTTCGAGCACACGTTCACGCTGACCGACACCGGCGCGTGGGTCCTCACGGCCCTGGACGGCGGCAGGTCGAAGCTGCTCGAGCTCGGCGTACCGTACGGCGGCCCGGCCTCCTGCTGAACCCGCGATCAGACACTTGTTGCACGCGATCCGACAAGGTGGCACGCCGATGATGGCCACGAATAGGAGCGTCCGTCGGCACGCGAGCCGACAGTTGTTGGGCGCAAACCCGCTGGCGACGATGCTCAGGGTCCGTTACGGGTCGGCTCAGGGTCATCCCCGCTGTCATCCACGCGGTGCTGGGACGACGATGACGACGTGGACCAAAACTCTCGTTACCAGCCCGGCATGCGATTCTCCGAGGTCGAACGCGACGCGGTCGCGGCCAAGCTTCGCGACGCCCATGCGGACGGGCGGCTGTCGTATGACGAGTTCTCGCTACGGCTCGACGATCTCTACTCGGCTGCGACCTACGGCGAGCTCGCCCCCATTGTGGCCGATCTTCGCATCCTCCGGCCATCCGTTCCGCCACGCCCGATGTCCACGCCGACCGCTCGCGGCGCTTCCGCGTGGGGAAGCCGGCGATCGCATCCAGGGAAGTGGCTGCGCATCTTTGCGATCTGCACCGTGATCTGGTTCGTCAGCGTGATCGTCTCCGGCCACCTGTTCCCGTTCTGGCCGCTCTGGGTGCTCGTTGTCTGGGCTATCGTCGGAGTCCTGCGTCATTGGCGGTCGGGACGGCGTGGCCTGGCCCGCCCCAGCTGAGCGCGATCGCCGATTGGATCGGGCCTGGCAACTGGCGTAGACTGGTGCGTCGGCCGGTTTGCGGTCTGTCTGTGCTGCCCCACGGCTGCCCCCGCGATGGTGTACGGGGATGGATAGTGCGCCCAGAACGTCAACCGGCCCAGCAACACACACGCACCACGTCAGGCACCACAGGCTACAGATTGCGGAGGACATGCCCAAGAAGGAAGGCGTCATCGAGATCGAGGGCACGGTGGTCGAAGCGCTCCCGAACGCGATGTTCAGAGTCGAGCTGACCAACGGACACAAGGTCCTCGCTCACATCAGCGGCAAGATGCGCCAGCACTACATCCGGATCCTTCCAGAGGACCGGGTCGTGGTGGAGCTCTCGCCGTACGACCTCACTCGTGGCCGCATCGTCTACCGCTACAAGTAGCCCATGAAATCCGACAACCGCACACCCGCTGAGCAAGTAGCAACCCTGCAGCCCTCCCGGGCGTATCGATGGAGAGCTCGATGAAGGTCAACCCGAGCGTCAAGCCGATTTGTGACAAGTGCAAGGTGATCCGGCGAAACGGCCGGGTCATGGTGATCTGCTCGAACCCACGCCACAAGCAGCGCCAAGGCTGATGGTCAGTTGGAGCAGAACGACGACAGTGAGCGTCAGCTGACCGTCACCCAAGAGCGTGGCCGCTCATCTGCGACTCGTCGCAGGTGTAACCCCCGGTCCGGAGGCCGGGGCCCTGCCAGGGAAATGGACCTATCGTCTGCTTCTCGGGGCGGGCGGGGATGCGACACGCCAGACACCTCCGCGGACACGGAAGGAACATCTGCCCTATGGCACGCCTCGTTGGCGTCGACCTGCCGCGCGACAAGCGCGTCGAGGTAGCGCTCACCTACATATTCGGGATCGGTCGTACCCGCGCTCTCGAAACACTCAAGGCCACCGATATCTCCGGTGACCTCCGGGTACACCAGCTCGGTGACGAGGAGCTGGTCAAGCTTCGCGACTACATCGAAGCCAACTACAAGGTCGAAGGTGACCTCCGCCGTGAGGTGACGGCCGACATCCGCCGCAAGGTGGAGATCGGCAGCTATCAGGGCCGCCGGCACCGCAGCGGCCTGCCGGTGCGTGGCCAGCGCACCCGCACCAACGCGCGTGGGCGCAAGGGACCCAAGCGCACCGTGGCTGGCCGCAAGAAGGTCGGCAAGAAGTGACCACGTCCCCTCGCGTTCAGGAGTAACGACAGATGCCTCCCAAGGGCCGACAGGCCGCCGGCGCCAAGAAGGTACGGCGCAAAGAGAAGAAGAACGTCGTTGTGGGCCAGGCCCACATCAAGAGCACGTTCAACAACACGATCGTCACGATGACCGACCCTGCGGGAGCGGTCATCTCCTGGGCCTCAGCCGGAACCGTCGGCTTCAAGGGCTCCCGGAAGTCCACTCCGTTCGCCGCGCAGATGGCCGCGGAAGCCGCCGGCCGGCGGGCCATGGAGCACGGCATGAAGAAGATCGACGTCTTCGTCAAGGGCCCGGGGTCCGGTCGCGAGACCGCGATCCGCTCTCTCGGAGCCGTCGGCCTGGAGGTCGGGACGATCCAGGACGTCACCCCCACCCCGCACAACGGATGCCGGCCGCCCAAGCGCCGCCGCGTCTGATCCCCGTCCGCGTAGATTTCAAGGAGCTCTGACAGTGGCCCGATACACCGGCCCCATGACGAAGAAGTCGCGCCGACTGGGGGTCGACCTCGTCGGAGGCGACCAGGCGTACGAACGGCGCCCCTACCCACCGGGCCAACACGGCCGTGGGCGCATCAAGGAGAGCGAGTACCTGCTCCAGCTTCGCGAGAAGCAGAAGGCCCGCTACACCTACGGCGTTCTGGAGAAGCAGTTCCGTCGCTACTACCACGAGGCGAGCCGCCGAGCCGGCAAGACGGGCGACAACCTGCTCCAGCTGCTCGAGGCGCGGTTGGACAACGTGGTCTACCGGGCAGGATTCGCCCGCACCCGCCGCCACAGCCGCCAGCTCGTGTCACACGGACACTTCCAGGTCAACGGCCAGAAGGTCGACATCCCGTCCTTCCAGGTGTCCGCCCACGACGTCATCGACGTTCGCACCAAGTCGGTGGAGATGACGCCGTTCATCATCGCCCGTGAGACCCACGGCGAGCGCATCGTGCCGGCCTGGCTCGAAGTGCTGCCCAACCGGATGCGGGTGCTGGTGCACCAGCTTCCGGTACGCCAACAGATCGATGTGCCGGTCCAGGAGCAGCTCATCGTGGAGTATTACTCGAAGAAGTGACGTCTGCCGGAGTCGGACCCCCTGGAACCGGGTCCGCCGCCGATCGACGCCGGTTGGTCAGTTCCCTGTTATTCGTGACCGTCATATAGCGGGCGGCGCGGAAAGGAAGTCCCAGTGTTAATCGCCCAACGCCCATCCCTGTCCGAAGAGGTCGTCAACGACTATCGTTCGCGGTTCTCGATCGAGCCGCTCGAGCCCGGTTTCGGATACACGCTCGGCAACTCGCTGCGCCGTACTCTCCTGTCGTCGATCCCGGGCGCGTCTGTCACCAGCATCAAGGTCGACGGCGTGCTGCACGAGTTCTCGACTATCCCCGGTGTCAAGGAGGACGTCACCGAGGTCATCTTGAACCTCAAGGAGCTGGTCGTCTCGTCCGAGCACGACGAGCCGGTGACGATGTACCTGCGCAAGCAGGGTCCCGGGGAGGTCGTGGCGGCCGATATCGCACCACCGGCCGGCGTCGAGGTGCACAACCCCGAGCTCAAGCTGGCGACGCTCAATGACAAGGGCAAGCTCGAGATGGAACTCGTGGTCGAACGCGGCCGCGGCTACGTCTCCGCAGTGCAGAACAAGAGCGGCGACGCCGAGATCGGCCGGATGCCGGTGGACTCGATCTACTCGCCCGTGCTGAAGGTGACGTACCGGGTGGAGGCCACGCGCGTCGAGCAGCGTACCGACTTCGACCGGCTCGTCATCGATGTCGAGACCAAGCAGTCGATGCGCCCCCGCGACGCGATCGCGTCGGCCGGTAAGACACTCGTCGAGCTGTTCGGCCTGGCCCGCGAGCTCAATGTCGAGGCGGAAGGCATCGACATCGGCCCATCTCCGGTGGACGAGCAACTGGCAGCCGACCTCGCACTGCCGATCGAGGACCTGCAACTGACCGTCCGGTCCTACAACTGCCTCAAGCGCGAAGGCATCCACACGGTTGGTGAGCTGATCTCGCGCAGCGAGCAGGACCTGCTCGACATCCGCAACTTCGGGTCGAAGTCGATCGACGAGGTGAAGCTCAAGCTCGTCGAGATGGGGCTCAACCTCAAGGACAGCGCTCCCGGCTTCGATCCCCGCACGGTGCTCGACGCGTACGAGGACGACGACGACGAAGGCTTCACCGAGACCGAGCAGTACTGATCCGGACCGGCTCGGACCGACCCGAACCCACGGGCGTGTCCGGGCCGATCACCTGACGCGACGTCCGTCGCACCGCAACCAGGGAGAACCTCATGCCCACCCCCACCAAGGGGCCCCGTCTCGGTGGTAGCCCGGCGCACCAGCGGTTGATTCTGGCCAACCTGGCGCAGAGCCTGTTCGAGCACGGCCGCATCACCACGACCGAGGCGAAGGCGCGGCGCCTGCGTCCGATGGCCGAGCGGCTGATCAGCAAGGCCAAGCGGGGGGACCTGCACGCCCGCCGACAGGTTCTCGCGGTGATCCGCGACAAGAGTGTCGTGCATATCCTGTTCGAGGAGATCGGGCCGCGCTTCGCCGACCGGCCGGGTGGCTATACCCGCATCACCAAACTGGGCCCACGCAAGGGTGACAACGCGCCGATGGCGGTCATCGAGCTCGTCGGTGCTCTTGCCCCCGCTCCGGCGGCCAGCCGGGCGCCATCCCGGGCTAGCGCGGCGCCCGCTACCAGCCCGGCGACGGCTCCCGCGGCGGCGACTGCGCCGGCTGCCGCTGTTCCGGCTGCAGAGGGTACGGGTGGCGACGAGGGGCCGGTGGCTGCGGATGCCGTGGCCGAGCCCACGGATGCGACTGTCAGTGATGACGCTCCGGCCGAGGCGGCGGATGCTCCTGCCGAGGCGACTGGCGCTCCTGCCGAGGCCGCGGACGACGCAGTGGCGGACGCTCCGGCCGAGGCGACTGACGCTCCCGCCGAGACCCCGGACGACGCAGTGGCGGACGCCTCACCGGAGGTTGCTGCAACCGGGGACGCCGGGGATGCGGTCGCTGAGGGCGCGGAGGATGCGGTCGCTGAGGGCGCGGTCGCTGAGGATGCAGTCGCCGAGGATGCGGTCGCTGAGGATGCGGTCGCCAGTGACGCAGTCGCTGAGGATGCGGTCGACGAGGACGAGAACCCTCCGGCGAGCTGAGACGCCGGCACGGCTGGAGCGCAGGGTGCGACTACGGCTGGACATCGCCTACGACGGAACCGAGTTCTCCGGCTGGGCTCTGCAGCCGGGCCGGCGAACCGTGCAGCAGACGGTCGAGGCTGCGCTGTGTCAGGTGCTGCGACTCGAGTCGGTGTCAACGGTGGTCGCCGGCCGCACCGACGCAGGCGTCCACGCCCGGGGCCAGGTCTGTCACGTCGACGTGCCGGCGGGGGTTCCCGAGCAGGACGTGGCGGACCTGGCCGGACCGGCTATTGAATCGCTGCTCCGCCGAATGGCGGGCGTCTTGCCCGTCGATGTGCGCGTCCGGGCGATTGCGGTTGCGCCGCCGGGATTCGATGCCCGGTTCTCGGCGCTGTCCAGGCGGTACGCGTACCGGATCTGTGACGACCGAGCATTGATCGACCCCCTGCGTCGCCGTGAGGTGCTTGCCTGGCCACGGCGTCTCGACGTCGAGGCCATGAACACGGCGGCCGCGCTGCTGCTCGGCGAGCACGACTTCGCGGCGTTCTGCCGGCGGCGCGAAGGTTCCACGACCGTCCGAACACTGCTGGAGCTTGAGTGGACACGGGATCGCCTGGTCGTCGCGCGCGTCGTGGCGGATGCCTTCTGTCACAACATGGTGAGGTCCCTGGTCGGATCCTTGATCGCTGTCGGCGAAGGGAAACGGCCCGTCGGCTGGCCGGCACACATTCTGGCCGGCCGCACCAGACAACCGGAGGTGTGGGTATCGCGGCCGCACGCCCTCACGCTGGAAGAAGTCACCTATCCGTCTGACAACGAGCTTGCAGCCCAGGATGGAAGAGCGAGACGAGTACGGACTCTGTCATGAACGACCACTACTTCTCGGCATCGCCGCAGTCATCGTTCACCCGCACGACGGTTGACGTCTCCGTCTGGGGAAGCAACCTGTCCCTGGTCTCGGCCAGCGGCGTGTTCGCTCATGGCCGGGTCGATGTCGGGACGTCGGTCCTGTTTCGGGAGACATCTGGGCCGAGTGCCGAGGCCCGCCACCTGCTTGACCTCGGCACCGGATATGGCGTGATCGGATGCGCGCTCGCGTCGGCGGCGCCCTCGGCGCAGGTGTGGGCCGTGGACGTCAACGAGCGAGCGCTGCAGCTGGCGGCGGAGAACGCGGCCGGGATCGGCGTGGCAGACCGGTTCACCGCTGCCGTCCCGGATGCGGTTCCGACCGAGGTGAGATTCGACGAGATCTGGTCCAACCCTCCCATCCGGATCGGCAAGCCCGCCTTGCACACGCTTCTGCTGAGGTGGCTGCCCCGGATGTCGTTATCAGGCCGGGCCGTCCTCGTGGTGGGGAAGAACCTCGGTGCTGACTCGCTTCAGCGATGGCTGGTGCAGCAGGGGTATGCGTGTGCTCGCGTCGGATCGGCCAAGGGTTTCCGAGTCCTGCAGATCACACAGGGCGCGTAGCGCGCAGGGAACGCAGAATTGCCCGCGATTTCTGCCCGGACGTCTATGGATCCATTTCCGGGCCCCAGGTCGGATGGCCGCAAATGAACGGATCCGCTACTGCGGACAGCCACCGACTCTGCTTGACCAGGCTCCACAAGGGAAACATCAGCGGCACTGACGGGGGCCTGGGAAAACCGCCGAGCTCTCCGTGATATCCGAGAACACGATGCAGATCCCGGCGATCCCGGTTGAGGTGGAACGTCCACCTGGTTGGAGGCGGCTGGCGCATCATCTGTCGGATCTTCGCCTCGAAGGCCACCACGTCATCCGGTTTGGGCATCATGTCGAGGTGCGCGGGCAGACGTCGGCCGACGCAGTTGCGGCGCCATTCCTGGTAGAACTCCTCCACCGGCTTGCCCAGCGGGTCGTGGACGACGAGCCGGTAGCCCATCGTGGAGAGCAATCTGAAAGCGGTGAGAAGAGACACGTTGGAATGCTCGGCCTCGATATCGGCGATGGTGGACTTGGGAACGCCTGACCAGCGCGCGAGCTCGCGTTGACTCATGTCGATGTCACGTCTCGCGAAACGCAGCACGTGCCCGAACCAAAGGGCCAGATCCATACGGGCAGTATGCGAAGCGCGTGTCCGGCCGCCGACCGGCCGCCGCCGCCTGTGGATGTGTTGGGGAGCAACCGCCTTGTGGATGGCGCCCGCCGCGCCCTTCCAATGCGTCGCAACGGGCGGCCTACCACTTTCCTTTGACCTGCCCGATATCTCGGGCAGGTCAAAGGAAGATCGGAGCAACTGGCGGCAGAGGCAGGATTTGGTCGCAGCTGACCCGCGACTAGCGCCCCGCTGATCCCGCCGCACGGACAGCAGTCGGAGGCAAAAGGACTCGCCGGACCAGACATGACCCGTCACACTGGTGCGCTGTGGGTCACGTAGAGGTTTCCGGTATCCGGTTCGAGCTTCCCGATGGTCGTGTGCTGCTCGACGACATCTCCTTCCGGGTCGGGGAGGGTGCCAAGGTTGCGCTCGTCGGCGCGAACGGGGCCGGCAAGACTTCGCTGCTGAGAATCATTACCGGGGACCTCCAGTCGCACGGTGGCGCCATCACCCGCAGTGGCGGGCTGGGGATCATGCGTCAGATGGTGAATCAGGGGCACGAGGATTGGACCGTTCGGGAGCTGCTGCTGTCCGTCGCCCCACCGAGAGTGCGGTCAGCCGCCGAGATGGTCGACTCCGCCGAGCTGGAGATGATGGAGCGCGACGACGAGAAGACGCAAATGCGATACGCCGCCGCACTCTCGGAGTGGGCTGACGCCGGTGGCTACACGATCGAGGTCCTCTGGGACGTCTGCTGCACAACCGCGCTGGGTGTGTCGTACGACAAGGCGAAATGGCGCCAGATCTCCACACTGTCCGGTGGTGAGCAGAAGCGGATCGTGCTGGAGGCGCTCTTGCGTGGACCGGACGAGGTGCTGTTGCTGGACGAGCCCGACAACTTCCTCGACGTGCCGGGAAAACGGTGGCTCGAGGAGCGGATGGGCGAATCACCCAAGACCGTCCTGTTCGTCTCGCACGACCGGGCTCTGCTGGCGAACACAGCCACCCGAGTCGTGACGATCGAGCTCGGGGCCGCCGGCAATACCGCCTGGGTGCATCCCGGCGGGTTCGCGACCTATCACCAGGCCCGTCGCGACAGGTTCGCGCGGCTGGAAGAGATGCGCCGCCGCTGGGACGAAGAGCACGCCAAGCTCAAAGCACTGGTACTGATGTACAAGCAGAAGGCGGCCTACAACGACGGCATGGCCAGCCGGTACCAGGCGGCGCAGACCAGGCTGCGGCGATTCGAGGATGCCGGACCACCCGAGAACCAGCCTCGTGAGCAGAACGTCAAGATGCGGCTACGAGGGGGGCGCACCGGCAAGCGCGCGGTGATCTGTGAGCAACTCGAGCTCACCGGGTTGATGAAGCCCTTCGACCTGGAGGTGTGGTTCGGGGAACGGGTCGCGGTACTCGGATCCAACGGGTCGGGCAAGTCACACTTCCTGCGGCTGCTGGCCGCCGGCGGCAGCGATCCCGATGTCGAGCACCGGCCGGTCGACGACAGTCCTGTGGAGCCGGTGCGGCACACCGGCCGGGCCCGCCTGGGGGCGAGAGTACGCCCGGGCTGGTTCGTGCAGACCCACTCGCACCCCGAGCTGAGCGGTCGGACACTGCTCGAGATCCTGCATCGTGGGGACGAACACCGCAGCGGGATGCCTCGTGAGGAAGCGTCCCGGACGCTCGACCGATACGAGCTCGCCTACGCCGCCGAGCAGCGGTTCGACTCGCTGTCCGGCGGGCAGCAGGCAAGGTTCCAGATCCTGCTGCTCGAGCTTTCCGGTGCGCGGCTACTGCTTCTCGACGAGCCGACGGACAACCTCGATGTCGAGTCGGCGGAGGCGCTGGAGGACGGACTCGACACGTTCGAGGGAACGGTGCTGGCGGTCACGCACGACCGCTGGTTTGCCCGGGGGTTCGACCGCTACCTGGTTTTCGGCGCCGACGGCTCGGTCTACGAGTCGACCGAGCCGGTGTGGGACGAAGGCCGAGTCGTCCGCCCGCGCTAACCGTTTGCCTGCATCGAGGCAGCCCCAGCCGCGCGCGGCTAGACCCTTGGCCGCTGGACGCCGACCGTCAACCCGCGGCCGGCGACTCGCGACCCGCGACCCGCGCCCCTTAGCCCCAGCGCTCCGCTGCGGAGACGAAGTCGAGCTTGCGCGGCCCGGTGTAGATCTGCTTGGGACGGGCGATCTTCTGGTCGGAGTCGTCGACCAGCTCCAGCCACTGCGCCAACCAGCCGGAGGTGCGCGGGATCGCGAACAGCACGGTGAACATCTCCGGCGGGAACGACAGGGCCTCGTAGATCAGGCCGGAGTAGAAGTCGACGTTGGGATAGAGGCGCCGCTTGACGAAGTAGTCGTCCTCGAGCGCGATCTTCTCCAGCTCCACCGCGATCTTGAGCAACGGGTTCACACCGGTGACGGCGAACACGTCGTCGGCGGCCTGCTTGATGATCTTGGCGCGCGGGTCGTAGTTCTTGTAGACCCGGTGACCGAAGCCCATCAGCCGTTCCTTGCCGGCCTTCACGCCCTCGATGAACTCAGGCACCTTGTCCGCCGAACCGATCCGGCGCAGCATCCGCAGCACCGCTTCATTGGCGCCGCCGTGCAGCGGCCCGTACAACGCCGCGATCCCCGCCGTCATTGCCGAGTACGGATCCACCTGGGAGGAGCCGACCGAGCGGACCGCGTTGGTCGAGCAGTTCTGCTCGTGGTCGGCGTGCAGGATGAACAGGACCTCCAGTGCCTTGATCAGCCGCTCGTCGGCGATGAACCGCTGCTCGCTCATCCGGAACAGCATCGCCAGGAAGTTGGCGGCATACCCCAGATCGTTGTCGGGATAGACGTACGGCTTGCCCTGTGCGTGACGGAACGCCCAGGCACCCAGCGTCGGCATCTTCGCGATCAGCCGGACGATCTGCATGTGCCGGTTGCCGGCGTCGGTGATGTTGCTGGACTCGGGGTAGAACGTCGAGAGGGCGCCGACCGACGCGAGCAGCATCCCCATCGGGTGTGCGTCGTAGCGGAACCCCTGCATGAACGTCTTGACGTTCTCGTGGACGAACGTGTGATAGGTGATCTCGTGAACCCAGGACTCCGACTGCTCCTTGGTGGGCAGGTCACCGTGCACCAGGAGGTACGCCACCTCGAGGTAGTTGGACTTCTCCGCCAGCTGCTCGATCGGGTACCCGCGGTACTCCAGAATGCCCTGGTCGCCGTCGATGTAGGTGATCGCGCTGCGGCAGGACGCGGTATTGATGAACCCGGGGTCGTAGACGGCCAGGCCGGGTCCGTCGCCGGCGGCTTTGATCTTGGCGAGGTCGGAGCCCCTGACTGTGCCGTCGACGATCGGCAGCTCGTACTCCTGGCCCGTCCGGTTGTCGCGTACGGTCAGGGTCTGGCCGTCGCTGGACGAGGTGGCGGTCTGGTCGGTCACGTGTGCTCTCCTCGCAAGGCGTCGCAGGCCGTCGGGACTCCTGGGTCGTCGCCGAGGTGCCGGGTCGACGTTCGAAGGCCCCAACAGATGGCAGTCTGATCGCACGCGCGGGTTCACGCAATGTGTTCACCAACAACCTAGGGCTTGCGTTGGCCCCTCGCCAATCCGGGGGGCATTCCCGTTGGCTCGCGTCAAGATGCCCGCGTGGGGGGCGGCATTTTGACCCTCACCCCTCGCGCCGGGTATTCTGGGCGGTCGTTGTGTATGTCGGTGCGGCACTCCTCCTGCCCCGGTGATTCTCGCTGGAGGGCGAATCCGCGCAGTCATCGCCGACAGTCCCGAAGCCGGGGCCAACTGACCGATCTCCGAGCGAACGAAGGTTCACGTCCGTGCGCACGTACACCCCGAAGGCCGGCGACATCCAGCGTGAGTGGCACGTCATCGACGCCACCGACGTCGTTCTGGGCCGGCTCGCCGTCCAGGCGGCGACGCTGCTCCGGGGAAAGCACAAGCCGACGTACGCCCCGCACATCGACACCGGCGACTTCGTGATCATCGTCAACGCGAGCAAGGTGGCCCTGTCGGGCAACAAGCGTGACGCGAAGATGGCCTACCACCACTCCGGCTACCCCGGTGGCCTGTCGGCGACACCGATCGGCGAGCTGCTCGCCAAGCGTCCCCGCAAGGCGATCGAGAAGGCGGTCTGGGGCATGCTGCCCAAGAACCGGCTGAGCCGTCAGACGCTGAAGAAGCTCAAGGTGTACGCCGGTCCCGACCATCCCCATCAGGCGCAACAGCCCAAACCGTTCGAGATCTCCCAGGTCGCCCAGTGAGGCGACCGGGAAGCCAGCCGACGAGTCGCCCGGCAGGTCCGCGCGATCGAAACCTGCCTGTCAACGTGAGGACCATCCGTGGCTGAGACCACCACTGAGACCACCACTGAGACCACCGACATCGCGGGCGTGGACCCGACAGAGTCCAGCACGGTCGCCTACAGCTCCGAGAGCAGTCCCGACGCGGACATGCCGCCACGCCCGGCCACCATCGCACCGGCGGCGGCGACCGGCCGGCGCAAGGAAGCCGTGGCTCGGGTCCGCATCGCGCCCGGCACCGGCAAGTGGACGGTCAACGGCCGCGAGCTCGACGGATACTTCCCCAACAAGGTGCACCAGCAGATCGTCAACGAGCCCTTCGTGCTCACCGACCTGGTCGACCGCTTCGACGTGATCGCGCACATCCACGGTGGCGGCATCACCGGACAGGCCGGTGCGCTACGCCTGGGTGTGTCACGTGCCCTCAACGAGATCGACGTCGAGGCCAACCGGCCGACACTCAAGCGGGCCGGCATGCTGACCCGGGACGCCCGGATCAAGGAGCGCAAGAAGGCCGGCCTGAAGAAGGCTCGCAAGGCTCCGCAGTTCTCCAAACGTTGATCCTGGCCTGATCGGTGGGCCGGCTCTTCGGCACCGATGGCGTGCGCGGAGTCGCGAACCGCGACCTGACCGCCGAGCTCGCGCTCGACCTCTCGGTGGCGGCTGCACACGTCCTCGGTGAGGAGGGCGTCTTCAAGGGGCACCGGCCCGTCGCGGTGGTCGGCCGCGATCCCCGCGCCTCGGGCGAGTTCCTCGAGGCCGCCGTGGTCTCCGGTCTGGCCAGCGCCGGCGTGGACGTGCTCCGGCTCGGCGTGCTCCCGACCCCCGCGGTGGCCTTCCTGACTGGCCGTCTCGGTGCCGACATCGGGGTGATGCTGTCCGCGTCCCACAACCCGATGCCGGACAACGGGATCAAGTTCTTCGCTCGTGGCGGCAACAAGCTCGACGACGAGATCGAGGACCTGATCGAGCTGCGGCTGCGCGAACCGTGGGAGCGGCCGATCGGTTCAGGCGTGGGCCGGATAAGCGACTTCGACGCCGCGCTCGGGCAGTACGTGGACCATCTCCTCGGCACGATCTCGGTGCCGTTGCGCGGGCTCAAGGTCGTCGTGGACTGTGCCAACGGCGCCGCCCACCAGGCGGCCGTGCTGGCCCTGCGGGGGGCCGGGGCGGAGGTCGTAGCGATCCACGCCGAGCCGGACGGCCTCAACATCAACGAGTCGTGCGGCTCGACCCATCCGGCCGGCCTGCAGCGCGCCGTCGTCGCGCACCGGGCGGACATCGGCTTCGCGCTCGACGGTGACGCCGACCGCTGCCTCGCCGTCGACGCCGACGCGAACATGGTCGACGGTGACCAGATCCTGGCCATCCTGGCCGTATCGATGCGCGACGCCGGCACGCTGGTCGACGAGACGGTCGTCGGCACCGTGATGAGCAACCTCGGCTTCCTGCACGCGATGCGGCGAGAGCGGATCGCCGTTCGGCAGACGAAGGTCGGGGACCGCTACGTGCTCGAGGACATGAAGGCCAACGGGCTCTCGTTGGGCGGCGAGCAGTCGGGCCACGTGGTGATGCTCGACCACGCGACCACCGGCGACGGCGTGCTGACCGCGCTGCAGCTGCTGGCCCGGATGGCAGTGACCGGCGCGCCAGTCTCAGAGCTCGCCGCCGTGATGACCTCCCTGCCTCAGGTGCTGGTGAACGTGTCGGGTGTCGACATGCTGCGGGTCGACGACGACCCCTCGGTCCGTGCCGCCCTGGAGGATGCAGAAGCGGTGCTCGGTGACTCCGGTCGGGTGCTGCTACGGGCCTCCGGCACCGAGCCGGTCGTGCGCGTGATGGTCGAGGCCTCGACACCCGACCGGGCCCGCGAGGTCGCCGAGGACCTGGCCGCGGTCGTCGCCAAGGCGCTCGCGTTGTAGGCGGAGGCGCCGCGGCGCTCAACACTCACAGCTTGCGCTGGAACTCCGCCAGGTACTCGACCGGCCGGAAGCCGAGCGCGTCGTTGACCGCGACCATATGGGTGTTGACCTCGGCATTCCAGGTGTGCACGACCCTCCGGTCCGGGTTGGCCCGCTGCATCGCCCGCAGCGCGCGGACCTTGACCGCCATGCCGAGCCGGCGTCCGCGATGGGCGGGCCGGACCAGCGTGCCCCACTGGAAGACGTTCCCCGGGTCGTAGCCGGGTACGGCCAGCAGGGTGTACGCGACGATCTCGTCCCCCGCCAGCGCCGCGCAGACGTAGGTCTGGCGGCGCTGCTCGATGCGGCGCGCCTCTTCGGTGCGCAGCCGGGCGACGTCGTAGTTCTCCGCCTCCCAGTCGATGTCGCCGGTGGGGGCCTCGGCCATCAGCGAGCTGAAGATGCTGACGAATGACTCGGCGTACCCCTCAGGACAGGCGCCCACCCACTCGACGAGGCGGTAGTCGCGGTGATGCGGCGCGGCCCGGCGTTCCAGGTCGTCCAGCAGCTCATCGGCGACGGGGAGGTCGAGGACCCGGTGCACATCCATCAGCGCGTTGCTGAAGCCGTGCTTGGTCGCGAACCGGACATAGGGATGGTTCACCACGTCGCTGTCGAGGGGGACTGCGACCGACGACACCAACGTCTTGCGGCCGAGCTCCTCGGCGCGACGCACCACCTCCACGACCAGCGCCGACCCGACGCCACGCCGCCGGTGCTCCGGTGGGACGTAGACGTCCGGTTCCACCAGGCCGGTGTTGTCGAGCTGCGGTACGAAGATCGTGGCCGCGCCGACCATCGTCGGACCGTCGAACGCCGCGGAGGCAAGGTTGGTGTGCCCCGGGAACGGACGCCGGAACAGGATCTTCGCCTCGGGTAGGGTCCAGACGGTCGCGTGCTCGCGCCCGTGGCTCAGAGCCGCCGCGCCGACCGCGTGCCAACGCTCGAACTGCTCGTCGTCGAAGACGTCGATCGGCCGGATGTCCATGCGACGACTGTAGGGGCGGAGCCAAGTGCGGCGCGTCCCATTTTCCTCGCCGCCCGGACGGGGTGGGCGCTACACCTTGCGCAGCCGCACGTACCGAACCGAGTGGTCCGCGTCCTTGCGCAACACCAGCGTCGCCCGGCCCCGGGTGGGCAGGATGTTCGCCGTCAGGTTGGGGCCGTTGATCGTGTCCCAGATCTCCACCGCGGTCGTCACCGCCTGGCGTTGCGTCAGCCGGGCGAACGTGGAGAAGTAAGACTCCGGGTCGCGGAACGCCGTCTCGCGCAGTCGTAGGAAGCGGGCGACGTACCACTGCTTGATGTCGTCGGTCTCCGCATCGACGTAGATGCTGAAGTCGAAGAAGTCGCTGACCGTCAGGCCCGAGCGGCGATCGGGCCGGCTCACCGCTGGCTGCAGCACGTTGAGGCCTTCGAGGAGCAGGATGTCGGGCCGCCGCAGCGTCAGCCTCCGGTCGGTCAGCACGTCGTAGTGCAGGTGGGAGTAGGTCGGCGCGGTCACCTCCGCACGCCCGGACTTCACCTCGATGACGAACCGCAGCAGCGCCTCCCGGTCGTAGGACTCCGGAAACCCCTTCCGCTCCAGTAGTCCGCGACGGCGCAGCTCGGCGTTCGGGTAGAGGAATCCGTCGGTCGTCACCAGCGCGACGCGCGGGTGGGCCGGCCAGCGGGCGAGCAGCTCGCGCAGCAGGCGTGCGGTGGTCGACTTCCCCACCGCCACCGACCCGGCGATCCCGATGACGAAAGGGGTTCGTTCCGGCTGCGGCCGGGCCAGGAAGGCTTGCGTCTCCCGATGCAGATCTCCGGTGTGCCGGACGTACATGCTCAGCAGCCGGGACAGCGGCAGATAGACCTCGCGGACCTCGTCGAGGTCGAGCTCGTCGCCGAGTCCGCGCAGCCGCTCCACCTCGTCGGCCGACAGGGGGAGCGGCGTCGACCCGGCGAGGGAGGCCCAGGCGGCCCGGTCCAGTTCCACGAACGGCGACGGCTCGTCACCTCCGCTCCCGGTCTGCAGCATCAGGCCATTGTGGCGTCGCCGGACTGCCGGGCGCCGGCTCGGTACCCTGGCCCGATGTGCGGCACCGAGGGCTATGTCGGGAATCCCGCCCGGGCGGCCCGGCAGGGCACCGCCCGTGACGCCCGACCGGGCGCGCGGCTCCGGTGATCATCGCGGTGGGCATCAACGTCGTCGACGTCGCTCGCTTCGAGCAGACGCTGACCCGGACCCCCGGACTGCGGGCGCGGCTGTTCACGGAGCTGGAGCGCGGGCGACCCATCGCGTCACTGGCCGCCCGGTTCGCGGCCAAGGAGGCGCTGGCGAAGGCGCTCGGCGCGCCGTCGGGGCTGCGCTGGGTGGATGCCGAGGTGCGTACGGACACCGAGGGCAGGCCGAGGCTGTCGATGACCGGCACGGTGGCGGAGCGGGCAGCCGCGCTCGGAGCCGCATCGGTGCACGTCTCGCTGTCCCACGATGCCGGGATCGCCTCCGCCGTCGTCGTGCTGGAGGGTTGATGCGCGCCGCCCACACGGTCGATCAGGTACGGACGGCCGAGGCCGCCCTGATGACCCGGCTTGCGCCGGGAGCGCTGATGCAGCGCGCCGCCCGCGGGCTCGCCGACGCGTGCCTCGCCCTGCTCGGGTCCGGCTACGGCGCCCGCGTACTGCTGCTGGTCGGCGCGGGTGACAACGGCGGGGACGCGTTGTTCGCCGGGGCTCAGCTGGCCGCGCGGGGGTGCCGTGTCGAGGCTGTCCTGCTGGCCGGCGACCGCACCCACTCGGCCGGTCGCGCAGAGTATCACCGGGCCGGGGGGAGGGTGGTCGAGGTGCCGGGCTGGCAGCGTATCGACCTGGTGGTCAACGCGGTCGTCGGCATCGGTGGCCAGCCGGGTCTGCGGCCCCCGGCGGCTGAGCTCGTTCGCCGGGCGAGGTCCGACCGGATCCCGGTGCTGGCGGTCGACCTGCCCAGCGGTGTCGACGTCGACAGCGGCGAGACACCGGCGGAGCACGTCAGGGCCGATGTCACCGTGACCTTCGGCACCCACAAGGTCGCCCTGCTCGTCGACCCGGCCGCGACCGCGGCCGGCGCCGTGCACGTGGTCGACATCGGCCTCGGTCCGCTGCTGCCGCCGGCGGCCGTGGAGGCGTTGCAGGCCGCCGACGTGGCCGACCTGGTGAAGGTGCCCGACCACAACGCCCAGAAGTACTCACGCGGAGTCGTCGGCGTCCGGGCGGGTTCGCGTGCCTATACCGGTGCCGCCCTGCTCTGCGTGTCGGGAGCACTGTCCGGCTGCGCGGGCATGGTCCGCTACGTCGGCGGCGCGGAGGACCTGGTACGCGCGCGTCACCCCGAGGTCGTCGTCGGCGACGGGCAGGTGCAGGCCTGGGTCGTCGGGTCCGGCAGCGGGGACTCCGCCGCGGAGGCCCTCGAGCAGGCGATCGGGTCCGGCACCCCGATGGTCGTCGACGCCGACGGGCTGGCCCAGCTGCCGCCGCGACTCGACCAGCCGGCGCTGCTGACGCCGCACGCCGGGGAGCTGGGACGGATGCTGGACGTGCCGCGGGCCGACATCGAGGCCCGCCCGCTGCATTTCGCCAGGGAGGCCGCCCGCCGGTTCGGTGCCGTGGTGCTGCTCAAGGGGGCACGGGCGCTGGTGGCCACCCCCGCCGGCCGGGTTCGCGTCAACACCACGGGGGTGCCGTGGCTGGCGACGGCGGGCGCCGGTGACGTCCTGTCCGGGTTGTGCGGCTCGTTGCTGGCCACCGGTCTCGACCCGTTCGACGCGGGCAGCGTGGGGGCCTGGTTGCACGGCGCGGCCGCCACCATGGCATCGGGTGGAGGGCCGATCACCGCCTCCGACGTGGCCGGGGCGGTGCCTCGCGTGATCGCCGCGCTGCGGCCATGACCGGGGCTTCGAGCGCGGCAGCGCCGGTTCCGCGCGCGGAGGCCGTGGTAGACCTTCGCGCGATCGCCGACAACGTGTCGGTCCTGCGGCACCGGATGGGCGGGGCGCCGGTGATGGCCGTGGTCAAGGCGGATGCCTACGGGCACGGGCTGGTGCCCGCCGCCGGGGCCGCCCGGGCCGGCGGGGCCGAGTGGCTCGGGGTCGCCGTGCTCGACGAGGCGCTCGCGCTGCGGGCCGCCGGAGACACCGGGCGGATCCTGTCCTGGATGGCGGCTCCCGGCGAGGACTGGGCGGCCGCCATCGGCTCCGGGATCGACGTCGCGGCGTACTCGGAGAGCCAGCTCGCGGAGATCCTGGGACCTGCCCGAGATACCGGGCAGGTCGCACGCGTGCAGCTCAAAGTCGACTCCGGCCTCGGCCGCGGCGGTAGCCCGCCGGCCCACTGGGCGGGGCTGGTGGCCGCGGCGCGCCGGGCGGAGACCGACGGTCTGGCCACGATCACCGGCATCTGGTCGCATCTGGCGACCGCCGACGAGCCGGGCCATCCGTCACTGGCGGACCAGGAACGTGTCTTCGTCGAGGCACTCGAGGTCGCCGACGCTGCCGGTCTGCGGCCGGAGGTGCGGCATCTGGCCAACTCCGCCGCGCTACTGACCCGCGAGTCGACGTGGTACGACCTGGTGCGTGCCGGCCTGGCGATCTACGGCCTGTCCCCGATCCCCGACCTGTCCACGTCCGCCGACCTCGGACTCCGCCCGGCGATGACCCTGCAGGCCCGGGTGGTGATGGCGAAGCGGGTCGATGCCGGCCACGGCGTCTCCTACGGGCACACCTTCGTCGCCGACGAGCCGACGAACCTGGCGCTGATCCCACTCGGCTACGGCGACGGGATCCCGTGGCACGCCTCCAACCGTGCGACGGTGCTCCTCGGGGGGCGTCAGCACCGGATCGCCGGCCGGGTCTGTATGGACCAGTTCGTCGTCGACCTCGGCGACGACAGCTGCGAGGCGGGGGATCTGGCCGTGCTGTTCGGGACCGGGGAGCACGGGGAGCCGACGGCCCAGGACTGGGCCGAGGCGGCCGGCACCATCTCCTACGAGATCGTCACCCGGCTGGGGCCGCGGATCCCACGCCGGTATCTCGGCGCGGACCAAGGAGTGGTGTCCCGATGAGCCAGAGCCGGTCGGTGGGCAGGATCGCCGCCCTGGCCGGCGCCGCGATGGGCGTCCTGGCGGCGGGGGTGACGACCCGGGCGGTGGTGAAGCGCTCCGGTCTGGACGCACACGAGCTGAGCGCGCTGAGCGCGCTCGGGTCCCTCCACGGGGAGCCGATGACCGTACGCACCGCGGACGGCCTCAAGCTGCACGTCGAGGTCGACGACGTCGACACGGCCGCCGGAGCCGCCGGAGCAGCCGGAGCCGCTGGAGCTGACGGAGCCGCCAACCCGCCGCTCCGGCCGACCGTGGTGTTCGTGCACGGGTACGCGCTCAACCTCAGGTCCTGGCACTTCCAGCGCCGCGACCTGCGCGGTGACTACCGGCAGGTCTTCTACGACCAGCGCTCACACGGCCGCTCCGAGCGGTCCGACCGCGACCACGCGAACATCGACCAGCTCGGGCGCGACCTGCTCGCCGTGCTCGACGCGACCGCCCCCACCGGCCCGGTCGTCCTGGTGGGACATTCGATGGGCGGCATGACGATCATGGCGCTCGCCGACCAGCACCCAGAGATGTTCCGAAGCCGGGTCACGGGGGTGGCACTGATCGCGACCAGCGTCGGGGGGCTCGGCGCCCTAACCCTGGGCCTGCCCGGGCTGCCGGGCAGGTTCATCGACGTCCTGGCCCCCGCGACGGTCGCGTTGCTCGCCCGGGCGCCGGCCGTCGTCGACTCCGGCCGACGAGTCGGCGGTGCGCTCGGTTTCGCCGTGACGAGGCGGACCGCCTTCGGGACGAGGGCACCCGCCGCCTACGTCGAGTTCACCGACCAGATGCTCCAGTCGACGCCCATCGACGTCGTGGCGGACTTCCTCCCCGGGTTCGACAGCTACGACAAGGTTGCCGCCCTGGTCAGCCTCAGCCACGTGGAGACGCTCATCCTGTGCGGCTCGCAGGACAAGATGACGCCGGTGCGGCACAGTCGCGAGACGGCGGAACGCCTGCCGACCGCCGAGTTCTGCGAGATCGAGGGCGCCGGCCACATGGTGATCCTCGAACGGCACGACGAGGTGAACCGGAGCCTGCGGGACCTGCTCGCCCGCGCCTCGGGCACGCCGTCACGATGAGCGACCTGCAGGTCCTCGAGGTGGGTCCGCAACACGCCGGTGACGTGCTCGACGTCATCCATGCGGCGTTCGGCGCCCGGCAGCGGCTCGACCCGCCGTCCACGGCCGTGCAGGAGTCGGTCGACTCCGTGGCCCGGGCCCTCGATGAGGAGGGTGGGCTGCTGGCCCTGGTCGACGGTCTGCCGGCCGGCGCGCTGCTGTTCCGGGCCCGTCACACCAGCCTCGTGCTGCGCCGGGTGTCGGTGCATCCGAGGTTCCAGCAACGCGGTGTCGCCTCGGCTCTGGTGGGGGTGGCCGAAGAGGTCGCCGACCGCCGCGGCGCCGACGTCGTACGTCTGGCCGCACGCGCCGAGCTGCCCGCCACCCGCCGGTTCTGGGAGCGGCGCGGATACCTGGTCGCCGCCGAGTCGGGCGTGCACATCGAGTACGCCAAGACGCTGCCGTTCGAGGTGACCACGCCGTCGGCGTCGGACACCAGGCGACTGGGCCGTCAGCTGGCCCAGTCGTTGACCGCTGGCGACGTCGTGCTGCTGAGCGGGGAGCTCGGGGCCGGGAAGACCACGCTCGCCCAGGGTGTCGGCGACGGACTGGGGGTGCGGGGCGACATCACCTCACCGACGTTCGTCATCGCGCGGGTGCATCCCTCCCTGGGTGGCGGACCGGCCCTCGTGCATGTCGACGCCTACCGCCTCGGCGGCGCGGCCGAACTCGACGACCTCGACCTGGACACAGCGCTGAGCGACGCCGTGACGGTGGTCGAGTGGGGGGGTGGGCTGGCCGAGGGCCTGTCGGAGGACCGGCTCGAGGTGTCGATCAGCCGTTCGCCCGGCCACACCGACGCCGACCACGACGAGGTGCGCACGGTGCGGATCGTGCCGGTCGGCCTTCGGTGGGTGGGCGCGGCCCTCCGACCGATGCTACGACCGGGCCCCGCGACCACATCTGGAGCACCGGGTCGCGGCCACTGACGTCGTACGCTGCATGGCGTGCTGCTGCTCGCATTCGACACGGCCACCGCGGTCGTGACGGTCGCGTTGCACGACGGCCGTTCGGTCCTCGCCGAAGCCAACGCCGAGGGCGCGGTGCGGCACGCCGAGGCGCTCGTCCCGTCGATCGCCCAGGTTCTGCAGCAGGCGGGTGCCTCCCGGTCCGAGCTCACCGACATCGTCGTGGGTGTCGGACCTGGCCCTTTCACCGGCCTGCGCGTCGGGCTGGTCACCGCGCGAACCCTCGGGATGGTGCTCGGGCTGCCGGTACGCGGCGTGTGCACCCTCGACGTGCTCGCTGCGGAGGTCGACCTGCGCGGACCCTTCCGGGTCGCCACCGACGCGCGGCGCCGGGAGGTCTACTGGGCTTCGTACGCCGACACGCATACGCGCATCGACGGCCCGCATGTCTCCAGGGCCGCGGACGTCGCGACCTCCCTCCCGGTCGCGGGTGTCGGCGCGGAGCTCTACCCGGCGGACTTCCCGAACGCCGTCCGACCACGGCACCCGTCCGCCGCGGTGATGGCGTCCCATGTCGGCGCGGGGAGCATCACCTGCGTCGACCCGGAGCCGTGGTACCTGCGACGGCCCGACATCGCCGCCCCGCACCCACCCAAGTCCGCGCTGTGAGGCTGCGCGCCGCACGGCCGCGGGATCTGGATGCGGTCTGCTCACTGGAGCAGGAGCTGTTCGGCGTCGACGCCTGGTCGGTCGCCACCGTTGCGCTCGAGCTGGCCCGGGACCCGGGCACCGGGGTCGGCGTGGTCGCGCTCGAGGCGGAGGAGTGTGTCGGTTACGCCTTCGCGACTATGGCCGGCGGCACCGCCGACCTGGACCGGATCGCCGTCGTCGCCCACTCGCGACGGCGTCGGGTCGGGACGGCACTGCTCGACGCAGTGGTGGAGCGGGTGCGCGGTGACGGATGCGACCGGCTGCTGCTCGAGGTCGCCGACACCAACACCGCGGCGCGGGAGCTGTACCTGAGCCGCGGTTTCTCCGAGCTGTCGAGACGCCGCGCGTACTACCGGTCCCACGCCGACGCCCTCGTACTCGGACTCGAGCTCCGCCCGTGGCCGCGGGACGGACCCGCCAGCGAGAATGGCTGACGTGACCACTCCGCACGCGCCCGCAGCCCGGCGCCGCGACGAGCCGCTCGTCCTCGGCATCGAGACGTCCTGCGACGAGACCGGGGTCGGGATCGTCCACGGCACGACGCTGCTCGCCGACGCCGTCGCCTCCAGCGTCGAGGAGCACGCGCGCTTCGGGGGCGTCGTACCGGAAGTGGCCAGCCGGGCCCATCTCGAGGCGATGGTGCCGACCATCGGTCGGGCCTGCACGCAGGCGGGTGTCGGCCTCGCCGACATCGATGCGGTTGCGGTCACCAGCGGGCCCGGTCTGGTCGGCGCACTGCTGGTCGGGGTCGCGGCGGCGAAGGCCTTGGCGCTGGGTCTGGACAAGCCGGTCTTCGGGGTCAACCACCTGGCCGCACACGTCGCCGTCGACCAGCTCGAACACGGCCGGCTGCCGGAGCCGTGCGTCGCCCTGCTGGTCAGCGGCGGGCACTCGAGCCTGCTGCTGGTCGACGACGTGACTCTCGGTTGCGACCCGATGGGCTCGACGCTGGACGACGCGGCGGGGGAGGCGTTCGACAAGGTCGCCCGCGTGCTCGGGCTGCCGTTCCCCGGCGGGCCCTACATCGACCGGGCGGCCACCGGCGGGGACGCCGCGTACGTGACCTTCCCACGCGGGCTGACCTCGGCGCGCGACCTGCAGCGGCACCGGTTCGACTTCTCGTTCTCGGGCCTGAAGACCGCGGTGGCGCGGTGGGTGGAGTCGCGGGAGCGCGACGGTGAGCCCGTACCTGTGGAGGATGTGGCCGCGTCCTTCCAGGAGGCGGTCTGCGACGTCCTGACCAGGAAGGCGGTCGACGCCTGCCGCGAGCACGGCGTGAGCCATCTGCTGATCGGCGGCGGGGTGGCGGCGAACAGCAGGCTGCGGTCGATGGCCGCCGATCGGGCGGCGGCGGCCGGGGTCCAGCTGCGGGTGCCGAGCCCCAGGCTGTGCACCGACAACGGCGCCATGGTGGCCGCGCTGGGCGCCGAGCTGCTCGCCCGCGGCCGGCCCGCCTCCGGGCCCGGCCTGTCCGCGGACTCCTCGCTGCCGCTGACGACGGTGGTCGTGTGACCGGACCCATCCCGCTGCGACCGGCCCCTCCGCCAGGTCGGCGAGTCAGTTGCGGTTGGTCGGGAGCACCGGATCGACGAGCAGCACGATCGCCCGGCCGGCGGCGCGGGTCAGGACGATCGTCGCCGGCGCGTCGCCGCGCAGCGCCAGCCGCCTGCGCAGCACCTCTGGAACGATGTCGACCCCCCGCTTCTTGATCGTGAGCGGGCCGACCCCACGTGTCGTCAGCGCGGCGCGCAGACGCTTCTCCTGGTACGGCAGCACGTCCAGCACCCGGTAGCAGCGGGCGAACGGTGTCGGGACGGCCGAGCCCGAGGTGACGTAGGCGATCCGCGCGTCGAGCAGGCCGCCGTGCACGATCACGGCGACGGCCCCGACCAGGCCGGCCCGGATCACGGCACCGGCCGGCTCGTAGAGGAAACCCCCGGGTGGGAGCACGTCGACGCGTCCAGGGTCGTCCTCGTCGGACAGCGAGGCTCGCCCGGGCAGCAGCGTCGCCCGGCGGCGCGCCGTGGCCAGCCCGGGCGACCACAGCGCCGTCTCCTTGACGCCGGACCCGTCGCTGACCCACTCAGCCTCGACCCCCTCGGGGACCATCTCGTGCGGGATCCCAGGCGCCGTCTTCACCACCGAGCGGCGCCGCAGCAGCGTCTCGACGAACGGCCACGGCGGGGTGAAGCCGGCGGGGTCGAAGACGCGCCGCTCGCCGCGTCTGCGGGTCGGGTCGGCGTAGGCCACGTCGAAGCCGTCGAGGCGAGCCGTGGTCGCGTCGCCGGTCGTTACCGAGCCGCCCAGTTCGAGTGCCGCGAGGTTGGCCCGCGCGATCGCCGCGCGGAGCGGGTCGAGCTCGATCCCGGCAGCCTCGACCCCGGCGGTCCGCAGGGCGATCAGGTCCCCGCCGATGCCGCAGCCCAGGTCGATCGCCGTGCCGCCGGCGCCGCCGGCCCCGACGAGCCGCGTCAGCCGCGACGCCCGGTGCGCGGCGACCGTCTGCCGGGTGGCCTGTTCGAGCGCGTCGCGGGTGAAGAACATCAGCGAGGCACGCTCGCCGAACTTCACCGCCGCACGTCGCCGGAGGTCCACCTGGGTCAGCGCGGCCGCCACGACCTCCGGTTGGTTGGCGGTCCGGAGCGACGCCGAGACGGCCAGCGCGTTGTGCCCGTCGTACGCACGGTCGACCGCGTCGAGGAGCGCCTGGCCGGACTCGCTGCGCAGCGCCGCGAGGGTGTCCAGGTCCATGCGGCCATTGTGGTCGGGTGACGTCGCAGCCCGGTTGAGTCCCGGCGATCTGGCACTCAGGTTGACCGAGTGCTAATCACGGCATAGATTCCTCTTAGCACTCTCAACCTGGGGGTGCTAACCAGCAGGGGCCCGCGATTTGCCCACGGCACCGCGACGACGTGAGCAGCTCGCAGCACCCAACGTACTCAATGTGACACCTCTTCGTCCCGTGAAAGGGGAGGTCGGCAAGTGTCGGTCAGCATCAAACCGCTCGAAGACCGGATCGTCGTCAAGACGCTCGAAGCAGAGGAGACCACGGCCTCAGGCCTGGTCATCCCGGACACCGCCAAGGAGAAGCCCCAGGAGGGCGAAGTCCTGGCGATCGGCCCGGGCCGCGTCGATGACAACGGTAACCGCGTCCCACTCGACGTCACCGTTGGTGACACCGTTATTTACAGCAAGTACGGCGGCACCGAGGTGAAGTACAGCGGCGAGGAATACCTCATCCTCTCCGCGCGTGACATCCTCGCCGTCGTCGACAAGTAGATCTAATCCAGATCGGCGTCGCTGGCACTGATCAGCCGCGCCGACACCGTTTCGAACGTCTGGCATCGCCCCGGGCGACCCGCTCGGGTCTCCGGGGCGAAGCCATGTGAAGGGACTTCCCAGACATGCCCAAAATTTTGGAGTTCGACGAGCACGCCAGGCGCGCGCTGGAGCGGGGAGTCGACGCTCTGGCCAATACCGTCAAGGTGACGCTCGGCCCCAAGGGTCGCTACGTCGTGCTCGACAAGAAGTGGGGTGCGCCCACCATCACCAACGACGGTGTGACCGTGGCCCGCGAGATCGAGCTCGACGACCCGTTCGAGAACCTTGGCGCGCAGCTGGCCAAGGAGGTCGCCACCAAGACCAACGACGTCGCCGGTGACGGTACGACCACCGCGACGGTGCTCGCCCAGGCGATGGTGCACGAGGGGCTGCGGGCCGTCGCCGCCGGCGCCAACCCCGTCGAGCTCAAGCGGGGCATCGACGCGGCCGTCGAGGCGGTGATCGGTGCGCTGGTCAAGGCTGCCCGCGAGGTCGATTCCAAGGAAGACATGGCGCATGTGGCCACGATCTCGGCGCGCGACGAGCGCATCGGCGAGCTGATCGCGGAGGCGTTCGACAAGGTCGGCAAGGACGGGGTGATCACCGTCGAGGAGTCCAACACGTTGGGCACCGACCTGGAGTTCACCGAGGGGATGCAGTTCGACAAGGGCTACATCTCGCCGTACTTCGTCACCGACGCGGAGCGGATGGAGGCCGTCCTCGACGACCCGTACATCCTGGTCAACCAGGGCAAGATCTCCGCGCTGAGCGACCTGCTGCCGCTGCTGGAGAAGGTCGTCCAGGCCGGCAAGCCGCTGTTCATCATCGCCGAGGACCTCGAGGGCGAAGCGCTCTCGACGCTGGTGGTCAACAAGATCCGCGGCACGTTCACCGCCGCCGCGGTCAAGGCGCCGGCGTTCGGCGACCGCCGCAAGGCGATGCTCCAGGACATCGCGGTGCTGACCGGTGCCGAGGTCGTGTCACCCGACATCGGGCTCAAGCTCGACCAGGTGGGCCTCGAGGTGCTCGGACGGGCCCGCCGCATCGTCATCACCAAGGACGACACGACCATCGTCGACGGCGGCGGTGAGTCCGACGCCGTCACCGCGCGCGTCAACCAGATCAAGGCCGAGATCGAGAACACCGACTCCGACTGGGACCGGGAGAAGCTGCAGGAGCGGCTGGCCAAGCTGGCCGGCGGCGTCTGTGTGATCCAGGTCGGTGCGGCCACCGAGGTGGAGCTGAAGGAGAAGAAGCACCGCATCGAGGACGCGGTCTCCGCCACCCGGGCGGCGATCGAGGAGGGCATCATCGCCGGCGGCGGTTCCGCCCTGGTGCATGCCGCCTCCGCCCTCGAGGGCGGCCTCGGGCTGTCCGGTGACGCGGCAACCGGCGTCCGGATCGTGGCCAGGTCGGTCGACGAGCCGCTGCGCTGGATCGCCGAGAACGGCGGGGACCAGGGCTACGTCATCGTGGCCAAGGTCCGTGAGGCCGGTGACGGCAAGGGCTTCAACGCGGCCACCGGTCAGTACGTCGACCTGATGGCTCAAGGTGTCATCGACCCGGTTAAGGTGACGCGCTCGGCTCTGGCCAACGCCGCATCCATCGCGGCGATGCTGCTCACGACCGAGACCCTGATCGTGGAGAAGCCGGCCGAGGAAGAGGAAACCGCGGGCGCCGGCCACGGCCACGGCCACGGGCACTGATCTCGGCAGGTGCACTGAACGAACGCAGTCGACGGAGCCCCGCGCCGGAACCCCGGCACGGGGCTCCGTCGTCTCTGAGTTGCGCGGCCGTGACATCGGGCTTCGAGCGTGCCCGCAGGGCTAGGATGAACCGTCATGGAGCTGACCCCCGCAGGTGTACCGGACAAGTTCGCGGCCCTCGGGCTCACCTTTGACGACGTGCTGCTGCTGCCCGGCGAGTCCGACGTGGTGCCCAGCGAGGCCGACACCACCAGCCGGGTGTCACGCAACATCAGCGTCTCGATGCCGCTGGTGTCCAGCGCCATGGACACGGTGACCGAGGCGCGGATGGCGATCGCGATGGCCCGGCAGGGCGGTATCGGGGTGCTGCACCGCAACCTGTCGATCGAGGACCAGGCGCAGCAGGTCGACCTCGTGAAACGGTCCGAGGCGGGCATGGTCGCCCAGCCCATCACGATCGGCCCCGACGCCACAATCGCCGAGGCGGACGCCCTGTGCGCCCGTTTCCGGATCTCCGGCGTCCCCGTGGTGGACGCCGTGGGCCACCTGCTCGGCATCGTCACCAACCGCGACATGCGGTTCGAGGCCTCTCGTTCGCTCGCGGTCCGCGACATCATGACCCCGATGCCGCTGGTCACCGGCCGGGTCGGTATCAGCGGCGACGACGCGATGCAGCTGTTGCGCCGGCACAAGATCGAGAAGCTGCCGCTGGTCGACGACCATGACGTGCTCCAAGGGCTGATCACGCTGAAGGACTTCGTCAAGCGCGACCAGTTCCCCGGTGCCACCAAGGACGGCGCGGGGCGGCTGCGCGTCGGCGCGGCCGTGGGCATCTTCGACGACGCGTGGAAGCGGTCGATGATGCTCGTCGAAGCAGGGGTGGACGTGCTGGTCGTCGACATGGCCCACGCGCACTCGCGTGCGGTGCTGGAGATGATCGCCAGGCTCAAGGCGGAGCCGGCGGCCGCCGCCGTCGACGTGGTCGGCGGCAACGTGGCGACCGGGCAGGGTGCCCAGGCGCTGGTCGAGGCAGGAGCCGATGGGGTCAAGGTGGGCGTCGGGCCGGGCTCGATCTGCACCACCCGGGTCGTCGCCGGAGTCGGCGTCCCGCAGGTCACGGCGATCTTCGAGGCGGCCCGGGCCTGCCGGAGCCGCGGAGTGCCGGTGATCGGCGACGGCGGCCTCCAGTACTCCGGTGACATCGCCAAGGCGATCGCCGCGGGTGCCGACACGGTGATGGTCGGCTCGCTGCTGGCCGGCTGCGACGAGAGCCCGGGTGAGCTCGTGTTCATCAACGGCAAGCAGTTCAAGTCCTACCGTGGGATGGGGTCGCTGGGCGCCCAGCAGTCCCGTGGCCAGCAGCGGCGGGCGTACTCCAAGGACCGCTACTTCCAGAACGACGTCGGCTCCGACGACCAGCTGGTCCCAGAGGGGATCGAGGGACAGGTCCCCTACCGGGGGCCGCTCGCCGCGGTCGCGCACCAGCTGGTCGGCGGGCTGCGGCAGGCGATGTTCTACTGCGGCGCGGGTACGGTCCCGGAGCTGCAGTCGGGTGGCCGCTTCGTGCGGATCACCTCAGCCGGGCTCAAGGAGAGCCATCCGCACGACATCCAGATGACGGTCGAGGCGCCCAACTACTCGTCGCGCTGACTCACGCCCTGACCCATGCCTGACTGACGCCCCACGCGACGCCGACGGACCGCCACACCTCCGCGGGGCCGACCGTCAGCCAGGCACCATCGTCCGAGCCGGAAAGACCGGGAGTCCATGGAGATCGATATCGGTCGTGCCAAGCGGGGCCGCCGCGCGTACTCGTTCGACGACATCGCCATCGTGCCGAGCCGCCGTACCCGCGACCCCGAGGAGGTCTCGGTCGCCTGGCAGATCGACGCCTACCGGTTCGAGATCCCGGTGGTCGCCGCGCCGATGGACTCGGTGATGTCCCCGGGCACCGCGATCGAGTTCGGCAGGCTCGGCGGCCTCGGGGTGCTCGACCTGGAGGGACTGTGGACCAGGTACGACGACCCGCTGCCGCTGCTGGAGGAGGTCGGCCGGCTGCGCGGCGCCGACGCCACCCGGCGGCTCCAGGACATCTACGCCGAACCCGTCCGGCCGGACCTGATCGTCTCGCGGCTCGCCGAGATCCGCGACGCCGGCGTGACCGTCGCCGGCGCGCTCTCGCCGCAGCGGACCCGGCAGCTGGCCAAGGTGGTCGTCGACGCCGGGGTCGACCTGTTCGTGATCAGGGGTACGACGGTCTCGGCCGAGCATGTGTCCGGCCAGGCCGAGCCACTGAACCTCAAGCAGTTCATCTACGAGCTCGACGTCCCGGTGATCGTCGGCGGCTGCGCGACGTACCAGGCCGCGCTGCACCTGATGCGCACCGGCGCGGCCGGGGTGCTGGTGGGGTTCGGCGGAGGAGCCGCGCACACCACCCGTACCGTCCTCGGCGTGTCGGTGCCGATGGCGACCGCGGTCGCCGACGTCGCGGCTGCCCGTCGGGACTATCTCGACGAGTCGGGCGGCCGCTACGTGCACGTGATCGCCGACGGGTCCATCGGCCGGTCCGGCGACGTGCTCAAGGCGGTGGCCTGCGGTGCCGACGCGGTGATGATCGGCTCGCCGCTGGCCCGCGCCGAGCAGGCGCCGGGCCGCGGCTTCCACTGGGGCGCCGAGGCGTGGCACGTGGCGCTGCCGCGCGGCGAGCGGGTCCAGCTCGACCCGGTGGGCACGCTCGCCGAGATCCTGTTCGGGCCCTCACGGGTGTCGGACGGCACGATGAACGTCATCGGAGCCCTGCGGCGGGGGATGGCCACCACCGGATACACCGAGCTCAAGGAGTTCCAGCGGGTCGAGGTCGTCGTCCTGTAGGCCGGTCCGCCCGGCACATCACCCCTTACTGGGATGATGCGGGCAATTCGACTATTTTGCCCCTCCACCGGTCCGGCGCTGCTACCTTGAGTCGCTCCAGGGGGATTTCCGCGCCTGAGGTATGAGGCGGCGTCGTGCCGTCTCTTCCCTTTCCGGGCCGGGCGGGGCCCACGCATAGGTGGGGCGATTGACTCCACGGGGAAAGGGGGCCCGCTGATGCGAGGCCGTATCTTTGGCGGGATCTCGGGTGGGCTGTTGGCCACCACGGTGGTGGCGGGCCTCTTCGTGGCACCGGTCGACGCGACCGCCACCCGGCCGGCTGCCGGCGCCGCACCCGGGCTACGGCACGCTGGCTCCTCGGGTGCCGTGGCGGATCCGTCGTTCGGGGTAGCGGCCCGAACGGCCGCGCTGGCCGTGGCCCGCGCGGGGACGGCCCGGACGGCTTCGGCGCTGCGGCTCTCGGCCGGCCAGTCGCTGGTGGTCAAGGACGTACTCAAGGACGTCGACGGGATGACCCATGTCCGCTACGACCGGACCTATCGCGGGCTGCCCGTGGTCGGTGGTGACATCGTCGTGCACCGGCGGTCCACCGGCCGCATCGCCTCGGTCGACTACGCCAGCCGCGGAGACCTCACGGCGGTGCCCTCTGTGCGGGCACGAATACCGGCCCGTGTCGCAGTCTCGGCAGCGAAGCGCTCCAGTGGCCTGTCTCACAGCGTGGCGCGACCGTCGCTGGCTGTCTGGGCGCTCGGCCGTGTGCCCCGGCTGGCCTGGCGGACGGAGGTCAGCGGTCGCAGGGCCGGAGCTCCGGCCCGCGACGTCGTGTACGTGGACGCTGTGACCGGCCGGCGGATCCAGGGCTGGTCGACGATGGAGACCACCGATGCGGTCGGCACCGGGAACTCGCTGTTCGACGGCCAGGTCGACATTCACGCGAATCAAGTCGCTGGACCCTCTTATCAGCTGCGCGACCTCACCCGCGGCAACCAGGCGACGTACACGATGAACAACGCGGACTTCGGCAACGGGACGCTGCTCACCGATGGGGACAACACCTGGGGGAACGGCGCCACCACCGACGCACAGACCGTCGCCGTCGATGCACACTACGGGGCCTCCGTCACCTGGGACTACTACAAGAACACGTTCGGGCGCAACGGCATCCGCGGCGACGGGGTCGGCGCTCGCAGCCGGGTGCACTACGGTTTCAACTACAGCAACGCGTTCTGGAACGACGACTGCTTCTGCATGAGCTACGGCGACGGCAACGGTGGATCGGTCCGGCCGCTCGTCTCGCTCGATGTCGCGGGTCACGAGATGAGCCACGGCGTCACGTCCAATACCGCGGGGCTGCTCTACTTCGGCGAGTCCGGCGGAATCAACGAAGCCACCAGCGACATCTTCGGAACCATGGTGGAGTTCTCCGCCAACAACCCCGCAGACCAGGGCGACTACTACATCGGCGAGAAGATCATCGCCGGATCCGGCTGGTTGCGGCGGATGGACAATCCGCACCTCGACGGTCAGAGCTACAACTGCTTCACGCCACTGATGGGGCGTGATGACGTGCACTACACCTCCGGAGTGGCCAACCACTTCTTCTACCTGCTCACCGAGGGCACCGGCGCCAAGTCCATCGGCGGCCTCCCGCACAACGGCAAGACCTGCAACGGCACCACGATCGGCGGCATCGGCCGAACCAAGGCCGAGCAGATCTGGTACCGCGCGCTGACGGTGTACATGACGTCGGGCACCAACTACCGGGACGCGCGTGACGCGACGATCCGGGCGGCACGCGACCTCTACGGCGGCGGCAGCGGTGCCTGCAAGGCCGTCACGCGCACCTGGACCGCGGTGGCTGTCGGACCAGGGCTGTGGGGGTGCTCGGGCCTGCTGAGCGCGGCCGGTGGCGTGAACAAGATCAGGAACGGGGGCTTCGAGGCCGGAAGGCTGCACTGGGTCGGTTCGCCCGGTTTCATCGGCACCCATTCACCCCAGAACGCGCGCACCGGCAAGGGCTACGTCTGGCTCGACCCGCCCGCGTTCGCGAAACGTTCGTTCCAGCAGACGCTCAGGCTGCCGAGGGCAAAGAGGATCACGCTGACGTACTTCCTGTTGGTCGACAGCCTCGGGGACCGCAATACCGCAGTGGACAAGCTGGTGGTGCAGGCCCTCAAGCCGGGTGGCTCGGTCGTGCAGTTGGGGAGATTCAACAACACCGCGTGGGACGACACCTACCACCGGCGGGCCGCGAACCTGTCCAGCCTGCGTGGGCAGAAGATCACCCTGAGATTCATCGCCAGCCAGGACTCGAGCGACGACACGAGCTTCCTGATCGACGACGTCTCCATCAAGGCCGGCTGATCGGGCGGCACGACTCGGCCCCATCACGGTGGTGGGAAGTCTGGGCACTTGCTGCCTGCGGTGGGACATCGTTCGGCGGACTAGTCTCGGTGCATGTCCGCTGCCGCCCGCGAGGCCGCTGACGCCGTCGATGGCCTCGCGCCCCCGCCCGGGGCGGTCGATGCGTCCCCGGCCATCGACGTCGCCCTCGCAGAACGACTTGCCGCGCGGATAGTGAGCACGTCCGGCCGGACCGTCACCTCGTACGCCCCCTTCACCGGACAGCCGCTGGCAACGCTGCCGCAGTCGAGCGTGGAAGACGTCGCCGAGGCAGCGCTGCGAGCCCGGACCATCCAGCTGCCGTGGGCCGCGACGCCGTTGCGCGAACGTGCCTCGCTCATGCTCCGGCTGCACGACGTCGTACTCGACCGGCAGAGCGAGATCATGGACCTGGTGCAGTGGGAGGCCGGCAAGGTCCGCAAGCACGCGTACGACGAAGCTGCCCACGTCGCCCTGACGGCTCGCTACTACGCCCGTACCGCATCGAGCCACCTGGCACCGAGCCGTCGCGTCGGGCTGATGCCCGGGCTGACCAGGGTGCACGTCAACCGGGTGCCGAAGGGGCTCGTCGGCGTGATCTCCCCGTGGAACTACCCGTTCTCGATGGCGATGGCCGATGGGCTGCCGGCCGTGCTGGCCGGCAACACCGTGCTGCACAAGCCCGACGCCCACACGATGCTGTCCGCGCTACTCGGAGCCGAGCTGCTCGAGGACGCCGGATTTCCCGCCGACGTCTGGCAGATCGTCGCCGGGCCCGGACCGGTCGTGGGCGCCGAGATCGTCGAACAGGCCGACTACGTGTGCTTCACCGGCTCCACGGCGACCGGGAGGCTGATCGCCCGCCGGGCGGCGGACCGGCTGATCGGCTGCTCGCTGGAGCTCGGCGGCAAGAATCCGATGCTGATCCTGCGTGACGCCGACCTCGACCGCGCCGCCGATGGCGCCGTCCGGGCGTGCTTCTCCTCGGCCGGCCAGCTGTGCGTGTCGATGGAGCGGCTCTACGTCGCCGACTCGATCTACGATCGGTTCCTCGAGCGCTTCGTGCGACGGATCAAGGCGCTCAAGCTGTCGAACGAGATCGGGTTCGACGGCGACATGGGCTCGCTGGTCTCCGCCGACCAGCTGGCGACCGTCACCCAGCACGTGGCCGACGCGGTCGCCAAGGGCGCCACCGTGGTGACCGGCGGTCGCACCCGGCCCGACGTAGGGCCGCTGTTCTACGAGCCGACGGTGCTGACCAACGTCACGTCCGGCATGGTGTGCTTCGAAACCGAGACGTTCGGACCCGTGGTCTCACTCTCCCGCTTCTCCACCGAGGCCGAGGCTGTGACGCTGGCCAACAGCGGCGAGTTCGGCCTCAACGCGAGCGTGTACTCCCGTGACGTGAGCCGTGCCCGCGCCATCGCCGGCCAGATCCGGGCCGGCTCGGTGAATGTCAACGAGGCGTTCGCCGCGACGTTCGGCAGCATCGACGCCCCGATGGGCGGGATGCGCCAGTCGGGCCTCGGCCGGCGTCAGGGTGCCGAGGGCATCCACCGCTTCGTCGAGACCCAGTTGGTGGCCGCGCAGCGGGTGCTGCCCTTCGCGCCGTTCTGGGGGATGAGCGACCAGCAGTATGTCGCCGCCATGAACGCACAGCTGCGAGTGCTGAGGAGAATCCGCCGCCGATGAGCGGCGGCGGGCACGGCGACCATCACGGCGGCAGCCACGACGACGGTCTGGGGGCCGACTACGACGTCATCGTCATCGGTTCGGGTTTCGGGGGCAGCGTCGCCGCGCTGCGGCTCACCGAGAAGGGATACCGCGTCGGCGTCCTCGAGGCCGGGGCGCGGTTCGACGAGACGTCGTACCCCGCGACCTCGTGGGACCTGCGGCGGTTCCTGTTCAAGCCGTCGGTGGGCTGCTACGGCATCCAGCGGATCGACGTACTGAGGGACTGCCTGATCCTGTCGGGTGCCGGTGTGGGCGGCGGGTCGCTGGTGTACGCCAACACGTTGTACGAGCCACTCGAGGCGTTCTACCGCGACCCGCAGTGGCGCGACATCACCGACTGGCGTCGCGAGCTGGCGCCGTTCTACGACCAGGCCAAGCGGATGCTGGGCGTCGTGGACTACCCGAACACAAGTCCCGCGGACCTGGTGATGAAGCGGGTCGCCGACGAGATGGGCGTGGGGCACACGTTCCACCCGACTCCGGTGGGCGTGTTCTTCGGCGAGCCGGGTCGGCAGGTTGCGGACCCCTACTTCGGTGGGGCCGGCCCGACCCGCCGCGGCTGCCTGGAATGCGGTGAGTGCATGACCGGGTGCCGCCACGACGCCAAGAACACGCTGACCAAGAACTACCTCTTCCTGGCCGAGCGGGCGGGCGCGCAGGTGCATCCGCTGACCACGGTCACCGCGGTGCGGCCGCTCGACGGCGGCGGGTACGCGGTCGACACCAGGAGCACGACGTCCCGGCGTCGAACCCGGCGATTCCGCGCCGAGCAGGTCGTGTTCGCGGCCTCGGCGCTCGGCACCCAACGTCTGCTGCACCGGATGCGGGACCAGCAGCTGCTGCCCCGGCTCTCCGAGCGGCTGGGCGTCCTGACCCGGACGAACTCGGAGTCGATCCTCGGGGCGGTCGCCGCGGACACCTCACAGGACTACTCCAGGGGGGTCGCGATCACGTCGTCGTTCCACCCCGACGCGGAGACCCACGTCGAGCCGGTGCGATACGGGAAGGGCAGCAACGCGATGTCGCTGTTGCAGACGGTTCTCACCGACGGCGAGGGTCCTGATCCCCGCTGGCAGACCTGGCTGCGTGAGATATGGCGCCAGCGGGCCAGCCTCGGCCGCTTCTACGACTTCCGGCACTGGTCGGAGCGCACCGTGATCGCGCTGGTGATGCAGACCTCGGACAACTCGATCACCACGTTCACCAAGCGTGGGCGGCTCACCGGCCGGCGGCGGCTCACCTCCCGGCAGGGTCACGGGGCCCCCAACCCGACCTGGATCCCGCTCGGCAACGCCGCGGCCCGGACGATGGCCAGGGTCGTCGGCGGCACCGCCGGTGGGACCATCGGTGAGCCGTTCAACCGGCCGCTCACCGCCCACTTCATCGGCGGCTGTGCGATCGGTGCGACGGCGCAGAACGGAGTGATCGACGCCTACCACCGGATCTACGGCCACGCTGGGCTGCACGTCCTGGACGGCTCCGCGATCTCGGCGAACCTCGGCGTCAACCCCGCGCTGACCATCACCGCGCAGGCCGAGCGGGCCGTCTCGTTCTGGCCGAACCGCGGTGACGCCGATCCCCGTCCCCGGCTGGGAGAGCCGTACGAGCAGATCGCCGGCGTGCCGCCGAACAACCCGGCCGTCCCCCGGCGCACCGCGACGGCGCTGCGGTTCGGGGCCGGCAGGTGAGTGCGGCATCGCGTCGGTGCCGGGTGGGCGCCCGTAGACTCCTGCTGACCTTTGACCTGCCCGAGATACCGGGCAGGTCGTATTCGCCGCCTCGGAAGGCCGACGACGCGTGACCCGAGAGCTGCACGATCTGGTCCTGGTGGTCGACTTCGGGGCGCAGTACGCACAACTGATCGCCCGACGGGTCCGCGAGGCCCATGTGTACTCCGAGATCGTCCCGCACACCGTGCCGGTGCAGGACATGCTCGCCCGGCGGCCGAAGGCGATCATCCTCTCGGGTGGGCCGCAGTCGGTGTACGCAGCCGGAGCACCGCGGGTGGACCCGGCGCTGTTCGAGGCCGGTGTCCCGACGTTCGGCATGTGCTACGGGTTCCAGGCGATGGCGCAGACGCTGGGAGCTGACGTACGGCGGACGGGTCTGTCGGAGTTCGGGCGTACCGCCGTCGCCGTCACCGACCCGGGCACCCTGCTCAAGGCGATACCCACCGAGCACAGGGTGTGGATGTCGCACGGGGACTCGGTGGTCAGCGCACCGGCCGGGTTCGCCACGCTGGCGACCACCGCGGGCTCGCCGGTGGCGGCGTTCGAGAACCCCGACCGGCGGCTCGCGGGAGTGCAGTGGCATCCGGAGGTGGTGCACACCGAGCACGGTCAGGCGGTGCTGGAGCGGTTCCTTCTCGACATCGCCGGCTGCCGACCGACCTGGACGATGGTCAACATCGTCGACGAGACGGTCGAGACGATCCGATCGATGGTCGGCGACAAGCGGGTGATCTGCGCTCTGTCCGGCGGCGTGGACTCAGCCGTCGCGGCGGCCATCGTGCAGCGGGCTGTGGGAGAGAGGCTGACGTGTGTCTTCGTCGACCACGGGCTGCTCCGCCAGGGGGAGGCAGAGCAGGTGGAGCGCGACTACGTTGCAGCCACCGGCGTGTCCCTGAAGGTGGTCGACGCGGCCGACCGCTTCCTGACCGCCCTGGATCAGGTGAGCGACCCGGAGGCAAAGCGCAAGATCATCGGCCGCGAGTTCATCCGGGCGCTTGAGGCAGCCGAACGGGAGATCGTCTCCGACGCGGGCGCGCACGGTGAGCCGGTCGAGTTCCTGGTGCAGGGGACGCTCTACCCCGATGTGGTGGAGTCCGGCGGCGGCACCGGCACCTCCAACATCAAGAGCCATCACAACGTAGGAGGGCTCCCCGACGACCTGCAGTTCACCTTGATCGAGCCGCTGCGCACGCTGTTCAAGGACGAGGTACGCCAGGTCGGTGAGCAGTTGGGTCTCCCGGCTGAGATCGTCTGGAGGCAGCCCTTCCCGGGGCCCGGGCTGGCGATACGCATCGTCGGTGCGGTGACGGCTGACCGGCTCAGGATCCTGCGTGACGCGGATGCCATCGCGCGTGAGGAGCTCACCCGGGCCGGGCTCGACCGTGAGATCTGGCAGTTCCCGGTGGTGTTGCTGGCAGACATCCGTTCGGTCGGTGTGCAAGGGGACGGTCGAACCTACGGACATCCGGTCGTACTGCGCCCGGTGACCTCCGAGGACGCGATGACCGCCGACTGGGCGCGACTACCGTACGACGTGATCGAGCGGATCTCGACGAGGATCACCAATGAGGTGCACGAGGTGAACCGGGTCGCCGTCGACGTCACCAGCAAGCCGCCCGGAACTATCGAGTGGGAGTAAGCCTCGCCGACTGCCGGCGCGCTCCTGCCTCTACCCGTCAGCCCCGGCGCCACGTGGAGCCGGGGCTGCCCACCGAACCGTCAGCCTGTCTGGTTGACGACGCGCCAGCCGCTGTTGCTGCTGAACCCGAAGACGTTGTCGCCGTGCGTGTCGGTGACGCACCACTGGAAGTGTGCCCGGCCGTCGAGCAGGTTCTTGTACTCGGCCGGGTGGCCCGGGTTCGGAACCTGCCTGGTGAGAACAGCCGTGACGCGGTGCCTCTTGCCGTCGCAGGTCAGCGGGATATGGACGTCGTACCACGACCGGGCCGTGGCGCTCGATCCCTCGGCGGTCAGGTCGCCCTTGCCACCTTGCTTGAGCGAGGCCCAGAGCACCCCGTCGTTGCCGAAGCACCGGATGACACCGGACACCGTCGCGGTGTCACCGTCGGCGGAGACAACCCCGTGGTTGGCGTGACCGTGCGGTGGGTGGTAGCCCGTTGCGGCTTGGGCCGCAGTCCCCGCCATCAGGGCTGAGCCGATCAGGACCATCGCGCCGATCGGTGCTACTGCTGCTCGCTTCTTCATGCTGGCTCTTTCCGTTCGCCGGGGGGATTCTCTCGCGTGGCATGGCAGGGTCGGAGCATCTGCGGTCATTCCGGTGCTTCGACTCGCTCCGGTCGCTGGGAATCGCGGTCACCATACCGCCGAGTCGGCCCACCCGCAGGGCACGCGGCTCGGGTTCAGCGATCAGCCGGTCGGCGGCGCGGCCGCTGGTCCGGTACCGGTCTGGACCCACGTGGACGCTTCGGTCAGCGCCTTCTCTACGGTCATGTTCTGTCCGGCGGCGTACTCCCGGCGCCACCGCTGCGGTGGCATCGCTTCCCTGGCTCCGGCGAAGGGTCGAGCGATCTCCGCGTCCTGAGTCGGACTCCGAGGAGCACCGTTGCGTTCCCGCATCGCATCGGCGGCGCCTAGAAGGCGGACGGCGTGGTCGTGTTCGCCCACCTCCGCAAGCACGGCCCCGTAGTCCTCCGCCAGCACTATGAGCTGCTCCGGTGGCGCCAGTCGCACGAAGTCGGGAATCTGTGCATGCATCTGCCGGTGGGCCTCCTCGAGACGACCCATCTCCCGCAATGTGCATGCCATGTTGTGCCTGCCCCCCAACGCATCCATCTCGTCGCCGAGTTCGACGTTGATTTCGACCGCGGCCTGCTCCAGCTCCAGTGCGCGCTCGAGGTTCCGCTCAACCACCTCGAACCTGGCCTGGTTCGAAAGCGCGCCCGCCAGGCGCGGCTTGTTGCCGATCTCACGGGCCAGGCTCACCGCCTCTTCGAAAGCGAGGCGCGCGGCCTGCAGGTCACCTAGGAACTCTTCGCAGTACGCCAACCGAGTCAGCGTCCAGGACAACCTCTCCTTGTCTCCCAGTCGGCGCCACATCGCCACGCTCTGCACCGCGATCTCGCGACCAACGCTGATATCTCCCTGGATCCGGGCGAGGTCTGCCAGGCCCGTCAGGCATCTGCCGAGCTCGGGACTGACGTCGTCTCTGGCACTCTTGATGGCTCGCTCCAACCAGAGCCGTCCTTCCGCGTAGTACCCGCCATCGGGCCACAGACTCACCAGCTCCGCGCACAGACGCAGCCCGAACCTGGAAGCGTCGTGTGGCGGGTTGGCCGCGTCCTCGGATGGCAGCGACCAGGCGAGGGACTCGCGAAAGTTGTCGAGCTCGAGCTCGAAGCGTCGGCGCGACTCCAGTCGCAGGCTGGCGCCGCTCATCACCCGGATGCTCAGCTCGTGCGCCAGCGGAAGGTAGTGCTCGGCGTGACGGCGGCGTGCGATGCGGAGTTCGCCCGCCCGTTGGAGCTGACCCTGTGCGAACGCGCGGATGGTTTCCAGCATGCCGATGCGTGGGTCTCCGTCTGGCCCCTCGGTGATGGTGACCAGGCTGGCGTCGACGAGGTCGGCGACCAGGTCCAGCGGGTCGCTTTCCTCGCCGCTGTCGGTGGTGACGGCGGCGATGGCGTCGAGATCTGCGCCGCCGGCGAATACGCCCATGAAGCGGAAGAATCTCTGCTGGGTAGAGGTGAGCATGTCGTAGGACCACGCGATGGTGTCGCGCAGGGTCTGTTGGCGGGTGGGCCGGTCCGCGCGATCGTCTCTGAGTTCGAGGGCCTTGTCGAGCCGAGCGACCAGCGCAGCCGGGCTGAGCAGTTTGGAGCGGGCGGCAGCCAGTTCGATAGCCAACGGCAGCCCATCCAACGATTTGCAGATCTCCACGACGTCGGTGGTGTTGGTGTCGGTGAGGCTGAAGCTGGGTCGGACCATCCGGGCGTGCTGGACGAACAGCTGCACCGCACCGGATCGTTGCGCATCCGCGAGGTTGGCCTCGTCCGGCAGCTCCAGAGTCGGCACGGGGTGCTCGTGCTCACCGGTGAGGTGAAGGGGACGGCGGCTGGTGGCGATGACGACCACTTGAGGCGCTGCGGCCAGCAGCTGTGAGACCACCTGGTCTGCGGAGGGTAGCTGTTCGAGATTGTCGAGCACGAACAGGGCTGACCGGTGCTCGACGTGACTGAAGAACCCCGGTGGGATCCGTCCCTCCGCAGGTACGTCGAGCACCTCGGCGATTGATGTCCACATCACCTCCGGTGTGGTGACCGCGGCCAAGGACACGAAGTACGCACCGTCCGGGAACGATGTGGCCAGCCGGTGCGCCAACCCGACTGCCAGCCGTGTCTTCCCCGATCCACCCGGGCCGGTCAAGGTGACCAGTCGGACGTGAGGCAGCCCAAGCAGGGCCGTCAACTCGGCCAACTCACTGTCGCGGCCGATCAACGGTGTCGCCGGACGCGGCAGGCTGGACGCCGCACCAAGGGTCTTCAGCGGCGGGAAGTCGATCTGCAGGTCGTCGATGGCGACCTGGAACAGGTGCTCGGCTACCGCGATGTCCTTGAGGTGATGGCTGCCCAGGTCGACCAACCTGACTTGCTCCGGTAGCCGGGACGACACCAGTGTCGCGGTGGCCGCGGAGATCACCACCTGGCCGCCGTGGGCGGATCCGGCGATGCGCGCGGCCCGATGCACGTCCATCCCGATGTAGCCGCCGTCGTGCGGTTGGGGAGAGCCGGTGTGGATGCCCATCCGAACCCGGACCCGCTCCCCGGCCGGCCAATCGAAAGAGTCGAGAGCCCGCTGTCCCTGAGCCGCAGCCCGGACCGCGTCCACCGCGGTCTCGAAGACCACGAAGAAGCTGTCTCCCTCGGTGCCCAACTCCTGGCCACCGTGTGACGCCCATGCCGCCCGGAGCAGTCGTCGCTGACCGTCCAGCGCCTGCGCGTAGGCCGGGCCCAGCCGGCCCAGCAGCAACGTCGACCCTTCGATGTCGGAGAACAACAACGACACCGTCCCCGACGGGAGACCATCCATACGGTGATTAGACCGTTACGACCCGCAGTTCCGCCACTGAGCACCAGAGACGAGCTCGGTACCAAGGCCCCGGATGACCGTCGCCGTGATCCTGCCGCGACCCAGACCGACCTCGACGAGGTCGTCGAAGACGGTTTGGTCGCGAGCGGCGGCGCGAACGCCGGCGTGCACCACGGCCGGCACGCGGACGAGCCTGGCGGCGACGGTCGTGTGTTTGAGATGGCGCCCCAGCAACGAGCGGACCGCGCGGCGGTGACGGGCACCGGCGCTACGACCGTGGTCGGCTCGTAGCGAGCTCACGGCGGAGCGGCCGGCCAGGACACCCGTCGCCACCGCGTAGTAGATCCCCTCGCCGGTCATCGGGTTGATCAGCCCGGCGGCGTCGCCGACCAGCAGGATCCGTCCGTCGGGCTGGTTCCACGACCACGACGACAGCGGCAGATGGTGGCCGCGCCAGTCTCTGCCGTGGTCACCGCAGCCGGGCAGCAGGTCGTCGAGCTGACGGAGCAGCAGCGCGCGGGTCGGAGCGGGTCGCCCCGGCCGGAGCAGTTCGCCGTAGCCGACATTGGCGCGACCGTCGCCGATGTCGAACGACCAGGCGTACGAAGGTTGCCGGCTCGACCCGAACACGATCACCTGCTGACCGCGGTGGGCCGGCAGGACCGGAGCGTAGCCACGCATGGCCAGGGCACTGCGCGACCTCGGCGCGGCCCGCAGTGCCGGGCCGAGCGAGGAATGGGCGCCGTCCGCGCCGACCACCGTGGTGGCCCGGATGGTGTCGTCGAGCACAGCGCACCCGGACTCCTCGCGTACCGACCGAACCCGGTGACGACGGAACGACGCACCCGCTGCCAGCGCCGACTCGAGCAGCCGGCCGTCGAGCACCGTGCGGGGCACCACGAAAGCCGGTCGCGCCATGTCGCGTGACACGGCGGTGCCGGCGTGCTCCAGCCGCAGCCGCCGCACCGGCACGCGGTCGTCGAGCAGGCCGTGCACGCCGACGTCGGCCAGGACGTCGAGGACGTGGGGGGCGACGCCGTCCCCGCAGGCCTTGTCCCGCGGGAAATCGGACCGGTCGAGGATCAGCACCCGCAGATCGGGGTCGGCGTCCAGCGCCCCCAGTGCGGCCGCCGACCCGGCGGGACCGGCGCCGACGACAACCACGTCCCAGCGCTCGGTCATCGGTGGCCGGCTGTCGCCGTCAGCCGCCCGGCAGGGAGCGCCTCGACCTGGAGGACCGACCAGGGGCTCACCGCCCACGGTGAGCTCCGGGTCAGCTCGCGGAAGCTCTCCCAGGCGACCCATCCCCACTGCACGACCTCGGTGAGGTCCGGATCGGGATCGGCGTCGACGGTCGCGACGAACACCGGGCACACCTCGTTCTCCACCAACCCCTCGGGGGAGACCGCGCGGTACGAGAAATCACCGAGCACGAGGTCCAGTGTCAGTGGGACCAACGACAGCTCCTGCCACAGCCTGCGACGGGCCGCGACGGCCGGGGCCTCTCCCGGTTGTGGATGGCCGCAGCACGTGTTGGTCCACACACCGGGCCAGGTGCGCTTGGAGACCGCCCGCCGAGTGACCAGGAACCTGCCGTCGGCGTGGAAGACGTAGACCGAGAACGCCAGGTGCAGCGGCGTGTCCGTGCCGTGCACCTCACTCTTCGGCATCGTTCCGGTCGGGCGACCCCGGTCGTCGACCAGCACCACCAGCTCCACCTCTTCCGGGGCGCTCACGCTGGTTGCACACGCCGACCAGGAGACAGCGATCCGACCCCGACGACCTGTCCCGGGCGTGCCGCAGCCGGGTCTACGATCAGCCGGTGACGCGGCGACGTGCGGACGCGTCGGCGACGCCGGGCTCGGCGCGAACCGTGGTGGCCGGCCTCGCGGGTGCCTGTCACCCCGGCCCGGTGCTCGCTGTCACCGCCGTCGCGACGCTGCTGGCGGCAGCGGCCCACGCCGGCGCAACCACCACGATCCTGGTGGCTGTCGCGTTCCTGAGCGGTCAGCTCTCGGTGGGATGGTCGAACGACTGGATCGATGCGGCGCGCGACAGCGCCGTCGGCAGGCAGGACAAGCCGGTCGTCTCCGGTTCGGTCACCGCTCGTACCGTTCGCTGGGCCGCGCTGACGGCGGCCGCCGCCACCGTCCCCCTGTCGCTGCTGCTCGGCCTGGCCGCCGGCCTGGCGCACCTGGTGGCGGTGGCGGCAGCGTGGGCGTACAACGCCGGCCTCAAGAGCACCGCATGGTCCTGGGCGCCGTACGCGCTGGCCTTCGGTCTGCTGCCCGCGGTCGTCGTGCTCGCCCTGCCGGGGCATCCGTGGCCGCCCGCCTGGGCCGTCGCGGCCGGAGCGCTGCTCGGCGTCGGTGCCCACCTGCTCAACGTACTGCCTGACCTCGACGACGACCGGTCCACCGGCGTGCGAGGGTTCCCGCACCGGTTGGGCCGAACGTGGTCGGGGGTCCTCGCACCGCTGGTCCTGGTGGCGGCCTCGGCGCTCGTCGTCGCCGGTCCGGCTGGTCGCCTCGGTACGGGCGGCCCGGTCCTCGGCCTCGCCGCGGGAGCGGCGGGAGTCGGCGCCGCTGCCGCCGTCACCGGCCGTCGACGGCTGGCCCTCGCGGCAACCGCGGTCGTGGCCGTCGCGGACATCGCGCTGCTGGTGGTCTCCGGGGACACCCTGGCGGGATGAACCGTCCGCTGCGGATACTCGTGGGCGGAACCAGCCGACCGAAGGGCCCACAGATGCCACTACAGATGCCACTACAGATGCCAATGGACACGGACACCATGCCCGGCACAGCTGTCGAACTGAACGACGTCGCGGTCAGTGAGGCGATGGCCTACTACCACGAATGGCTCGCCTTCCGACGGCACTACCTCCGGGTGCCCGGCGTCCAGGCGGCGGTCTTCGCCGGAGACCGGGTCGTGCTGTCGACCGCGTACGGGCACGCCGATGTCGAGCGCGGGATCGAGCTGACGACCCGTCACCTGTTCCGGATCGCGTCACACTCCAAGACGTTCACCGGCACCGCGCTGCTGCAGCTCGTCGAGTCCGGTGTGCTGCGCCTTGACGACGCCGTGGGTGACTGGGCTCCGTACCTGAAGGACGCGGGATCGCCGCTGGCGCACATCACGATTCGCGAGCTGCTCAACCACACCGGTGGCCTGTTCCGTGACGGTCTCGACGGGGATTTCTGGCAGCTGTACCAGGAGTTCCCCGACCGTGCCACCATCGAGCAGACCCTGTTGGCGGAGACCGCAGCGGTGGTGCCGCGCAACGACCGGTTCAAGTACTCCAACATGGGCTACACCCTGCTCGGGCTCGTCATCGAGGCGGCGACCGGACGGGGGTACGCCGAGCAGCTGCGCACCGAGGTCATCGACCGGTTGGGGCTGCAGGACACGGGGCCGGAGCTCGACCCCGCGCGGCTGCAGGAGTACGCAGTCGGTTACAGCTCGCTCGCCTACGCCGATGCGCGGGTCCCGATCGAGCATGTGGATACGCGGCAGATGGCGCCGGCGACCGGCTTCTTCGCCACCGCCTCGGACCTGGTGACGTACTTCTCGGCGCACTTCCTCGGCGACGACCGGCTGCTCACCGACGACTCGAAACGCCTCATGCAGCACGGGTACTGGTCGGTCGGGTCAGACGACGAGCGCTACGGGCTCGGCCTGTCCGTCATGAGGTTGGGCGAGCGGACCCTGATCGGACACGGCGGGGGGTTTCCCGGACACATCACCTCCTCCGTTGCCGACCCGGCGGGGAGGCTGGCGGTCTCGGTCCTCACCAACGCCATCGACGGGCCCGCCCGGGGACTCGCGCAGGCGGGCGTCCGGCTCGTCGACCTGGCCCACGGCACCAAAGCGGTCACCCGGCAGCGGGACGACCTGGCCCGGTTCACCGGCCGCTTCGCCAACCTCTGGGGGGTCGTCGACATCGCCCTGCTCGGGCGGCGGCTGTTCCTCGTCTCCCCGACCGCGGACAACCCGGCCGAAGACGTCACGGAGCTGGAGGTCGTCGACGACCACACGCTCAGGGTGGCCAGCGGCCCCGGATACGGCTCGTTCGGCGAGCCGTTCCGGTACCGATTCCGGATGGACGGCTCGGTCGAGTCGGTACGCGGGGAGAGCGCCAACACCCTGACCCCGTTGGAGACGTTCACCCTGCCCGGCCGGGTGACGATCGCCGCTCTTGTCGACCCCGCCGGCCGGGACTAGCGTTCGCCGCACATCCGAGACATAGCGGAAGCCCGGGGAGGGGTGCCCCGAGCATGCCCGGCAGCCGGTAGTCCGTTGAAGGCGTGACGGTGCGACTCGGTGCGAAGGGAGGGATCATGGTCGACGCGGTTGAAGCCTTCCTCGGAACCGTCATGCCCCGGCTCAAGCAAGAAGTCCTGGCTCTCCAGCAGGGGGACCCGGGTCCGCGAATGGCCCTGTGGTCACGCAACGACCCGGTGACGCTGTTCGGTGCCGAGCTGTCAGGACGCGGATGGGGCGAGATCGAACCGGCGTTCCGGCGGTTGGCGGCCAGCTTTCTCGGCGGCGAGTCCTGTGAGTACGAAGTCCTCGCAGCCGGGGTAAGCGGTGCCCTCGGATATGTGGTGGCGATCGAACGCTCGATCGCCGCCGGCGGCAGTTCCGGGCCCGTCCAGTACGACCTGCGGGTCACAACAGTGTTCCGGCGCGAGGGCGGTGCCTGGAAGGTCGTCCACCGGCACGGTGACCCGTACGACGAGTCCGCCCGCAACGTCCTGGCGCGACGCACCGATACCGGCGCAATACCGGCCGAGGTGTCTGACCACGCTCCCACGGCCGGCGATCTCCGGACGAGCGGTGACGGGAGCGGTCAGGACGGCCTGGTTGACGCAGACCACATCATCGGCTCGTTCCTAGAAACCCTGGATGCCGCCGAGATGGCACTTCGCAACGGCGACTCCGGGGCGCGCCCTGCCATCTGGTCCCGGAACGACCCCGTGACCTTCTTCGGAGCTGCGCTGACGAAGATCGGCTGGGACCAGATCGCCCCGGCGTTCGACTTCCTGGCGTCGCAGTTCTCCCGCTGTGAGTCGTTCGAGAACGAGGTGATCGCAGCCGGCGGCAGTGGCGATCTTGCCTACCTCGTCGGGTACGAGCACACGACGACGGCGGTCGGATCCGCAGAGCCCGCGGCGTACGTCCTGCGCGTCACGACGATCCTCCGACGGGAGAACGGGCAGTGGAAGGTCGTGCACCGGCACGGCGATCCGATGCCCGAGAGCTCTGCGGCCCGTGACCAGGTGGCAAGAATGCAAGGAAAGAGAACCTGATCCGCCCTGTCGGCCGCCCGGAAGGGTGGTGACGATCGTCGCCATTGTCGACCCGGCGGGGCGGGACTAGCGTGCGGTGGACAGTCTTGAGAGCTCGGGGGACCAGAGGAGGGTTCGGTGGCGATCGCAGTGGTCATGGACTTCGACGGCTGCACGCTGGAGCAGTACGACCAGGTGATCGACAGGATGGGCCTGGAGAAGGGTGGGCCCGCCCCCGAAGGGGCGCTGTTCCACTGGGTGACGCTGGTAGACGGGGGCCTGCGCGTCACCGACGTATGGGAGACGCGGGAGGCGTTCGACTCCTTCGCCCAGGAGAAGATCGGGCCCATCACCGCCGAGGTCGGCATCCCCGGGCCACCGATGATGTCCTTCTTCGAGGCACACAGCTACATGGGCTAGCCACCCCGGAACCGCTGAGCGGCCGATCGCGCATCGCGGGCCTAGGAACTCACATGACACCCGGGTTCGCGGGGCCGGCCGTGTCAGTGTGCGCGCTTCGCAGCCGGAAGAAGGCCAACGTCACCACCAGCGCGAGGAACGGTGAGATGAGCGTCCCTGAGACGACCCCGCTGATGGCCTGCCGCAAGGCATACGGCAGCACGGCGAGGATGAGGCCGATCACCAGGCTCACCACCAACAGAAGCAGGAACACCAGGATGATCGTGCCGAAGACCTGCCACCCGTGACCCTTGACGAGTTGCTGGCTGCGGCCGAACGCTGCGCCGATACCGGCTCCCTCGAGCACGATGACCGGCACGATCAGGCACCAGATCGTGAGCAGGAACAGGCCGGGAACGATGAACAGGATGAGCCCGATGACGATCGCGATGCCCGCCAGGATGGAGGCACCGGCCACCCGGGCGACGGCGGGCTTGGCCGCCTGAAGCGTCTCGCCCAGCGACAGGTCGACCCGACCGTCGCGAACGTCGTCAACGGCCTTCACCAGCGCCGCCTGCAGCAGGTAGGCAGCGATGATGCCCACGATCGCCGCCAGCACGGCGCCGACCCAACCGAGCAGACCAGCGAGCACGAGCTCGATCAGCGCGGCGACGACGTAGATGACGAAAGCCACTGTCAGCAGATGCTGCGCATGGGCCTTGTACATCGCCCAGGCTTCGCTGAGCACACCCTGGAGAGGATTCATGCCAGGAGGGTAGACCCGGACTGCGCGTCGGGGATGGAGCGACGCGGCGTTGCGGCCGGAAAGTTCGGGCCGACCCGATGGGTGATGCCGGTGGCACGAGTGCCGCGAGGCGCCGGGTAGGTGTCAGGCCCGGCGCCTCGCGCCCCGAGTCCGTTCGGCTCAGTGGGCCGGCTGGATCGTCCCCACCAGGCCGTGGGCGTACTCATCGATGCCGGCGGCGAAGATCAGCCTGCGGGGGGTGCCGATCACGCCGTTGCCGAACGCGATGCCCCAGAGCCCGTCGTTGACCAGTGGATTCCCCTTCCCGTCACTCAGGACGCCCTGCCACTTTCCGCTGTGCGGGTTGTAGGCGTTGATCTTCCCGTCCTCCTCGTTGCCCACCAGGAGGTCGCCGCCGAACTGGCCCCAGTGCTCGGGGGCCAGGGCGAGTCCCCACGGGTCGTCCAGCTTGCCGCCGGTGATCAACCGTCGGTGCAGCTCGCCGCTCGGGGAGAACACGTCCACCGCGCCGTCGAACGTCGCGGTGACTCCGGGTGCCGGCGCGTAGGTCACGTAGATCCAGTGCCCGATCGCCTGGATCCCGTAGGGGCTCAGCCCCAGGCCCTGCAGGTGGTGATCCCTGAACACGTCGACCTGGTGGAAGTTGCCGTTGTAGACACGGACTCCGCCGGCGGCGTCCGCCGCGTAGAGCCGAGCGCCGTCCCCGCTGCGCGCCAGCGTGAGGCCGGTGAACACCGCTCCCGGCACGTGTTTCACCGTCGTCGCCGCGGTGCTCACCGGGTCGGTCGAGGTCCACGCGGCGATGTCACCACCGAGCGAGTCGAACAGGAAGAGTGCCGGTGTGCCATGCGTGCCCGGCACATGGAACCTGCTCGTGCCGTTGAACACGGTGCCCGTCACACCCTCGGGTACATCCACGACCAACGGGACGGTGCTGATCGGGCCGGTGCCGTTGGCCCCGGCGTAGATCGTGCTCGTCGCGGTGCCGTTGTTCGCCACCCACAGCGGTGTCTGGGGACCGAACGAGACTCCCCAGGGGTTGACCACGTGGGCGTCGGTGACCTTCGCCAGACCGGGCACGTCGGAGACGAGGTTGACCTGCGTGTAGCCGTGGTTGCCGTCCCGGGCGACGTGGGCTGACGAGACGCCGGCGGCGGGGTTCGCACCGAATCCGAGGGCGAGCGTGACGCCGAAGAGCGCCGCCCCCGTCGCGAACCGGGTCTGAGGTGAGTTGCGCAACGTACGCATGAGTCCCTCCAAGGGTGTGGTCGCATCACGCACAGAACGCACGCCGCATACCCGTGGTTCAACCGACGCAAGCGAAGGCGCGGCCGTGTTCGTGACGGGGTTGACGGAGGCGCAATGGTAGCCGTAGAGTTACCGTAACTCATGAGTTACGAACAGGTTCTCGACGCACTGGGAGACGGCACGCGACGCCGCATCCTGCACCGGCTGCGGTCGTCCGAGCTGAGTGTCGGCCAGATCGCCGAGACCCTTCCGGTGTCGCGGCCGGCGGTGTCGAAGCATCTACGTGTGCTCGAGCGGTCGCGACTCGTGTCGCACGTCCAGGTGGGCACCCGGAACCTGTACCGGATCGACACCAGGGGTCTGGACATGCTCCGCCAGTACGTCGAGGAGTTCTGGACAGATGTCCTCGACGCGTTCGCCGGCTACGCCGGTTCGCCCGGACCGGCCGGCCAAGCCCATCCGCCCAGCCACACCGAGTCAGCGAGCCACCTCGGACCAGATCGGACAAACCATGAAGATGACCACCACCCCTAGCGCCACCATCTCCGGCGCCATTCCCTCGATCGTCAAGGAGGTCGTCGTGCCCTGCGCGCCCGAGCGCGCCTTCGACCTGTTCACCGCCCGGATTCATTCCTGGTGGCCGATGGCGACCCACTCCGTGGGCGGTGCGTCCTCAGCCATGCTCACCCTCGACCACGCGGCAATCATCGAGCAGCTCGAGGACGGAACCGAGTGCCCCTGGGGAACCGTGACGGTGTGGGAGCCGCCCACCCGGGTTGCGTTCACGTGGCACCCCGGAGCCGATCCCGACGACCACACCGAGGTCTCCGTCGACTTCGCGCCGATTCCGGGGGGCACGCACGTCCGCCTGCGCCACAGTGGCTGGGAGCGCCTGCGGGGCCACACGGCCATGCTGGAGAACTACCGGTCGGGCTGGGATGTGGTGCTCGGGGGCTTCGTCGGGGCGGCCGCGTGAACGGCTTCCAGGTCGTCCAGCATCTCCCCGGCCCGGCCTGGGTCACCGGCCTGTCGTTGCAGGACCAGGAGGGCGTCGGCGCCCACATCGGCACCATGCAGGCCTGGCTGGAGGCACGGAGCCTGGTGATGGGCGGGCCGTTCCTCGACGACGAGGGCGGCGGGATGGCCATTATCCGGTTCGCGGGCGTCGAGCAGGCGGAGGCGTCCGCGCGGGCCGATCCCGCTGTGCGCGCCGGTTTGCTGACCCCGCGGGTCCGGCCGTGGATGCCGGGGATGTCCGCGGTCCCGCTGGACCTGTGAGGCCGGCCCGTCCGGAGCAACCCCTCCGCGGCAGCCGTCCGACGCGGCCGCTGTCGGCAGCGCCCGCTCAGCCGGCCGCTGACCCGAGGGAGTCCAGCGACCTGACGTCCTCGGCGCTGAGCTCGAACCCACCGACGTCGGCGTTGGAGAGGATTCGCTCACGAGAGCGCGACTTCGGGATGACCACCACGTTGTGCTCGAGGTGCCAGCGGATGATGACCTGCGCGGGAGTACGTGACAGCCGCTCGGCGATCTCCACGATCACCGGATGCTCGAGCGTCCCGCCGCGCAGCGCGCTGTACCCCTCGAGGGCGACCCCGTGTTCGCGGTGGCCGGCGAGGATGCTCGCGTCGAAGAGCTTCGGGCTCCACTCGATCTGGTTCACCGCGGGTGTGACGCCGGTGGTGGCCACCAGCTCCTCGATCTGCGTAAGCGAGTAGTTGCTCACTCCGATGTCGCGGGCCAGGCCCTCGTCACGTGCGCGAACCAGCGCTTTCCAGAGGTCGAGGCCGACGCCGTCGTTCGGCGGCCAGTGGATCAACCAGAGGTCGACGTAGTCGGTGCCGAGCGACTCCAGGCTCGACCTGAGGGTCTCCGGCTCGGCCCCGCGGCGGTGCGGCGGCAGCTTGGTGGTGACGAACAGGCTGTCGCGGTCCGTGCCGACGGCGCGCAGCGCCGAACCGACCTCACGCTCGTTGCCGTAGACGGTGGCGGTGTCGATGTGCCGGTAGCCCGCCTCCACCGCCGAGGTCACGGCCTGCAGCGCCTCCCGGCCGGTGATCTGCCAGGTCCCGAACCCGAGCAGCGGCATGGTCGCGCCGCTCGGGAGCCGGACGCCGTCCTGGGGGACCGACGGTGTGGACGATGTGGATGTCATGCCGCGATCGTGTCAAATCGGCCGCCCGGTCGCTGAGCCGGGGCTGGCTACAGTGCGCGGCTCAGCACGAGCTCGAGGCCGTCCTCGTCGTCGATCTGCGTACCCGTCCGGACGAACCCGCGGCGTTCCAGAATCCGCAGTGACGGCACGTTGTCAGGACGCACACTGGCGCTGACCCGTTCCACCGACTGCTCGCGGAGCCATCCCAGGAAGGCATCGACGATCCGGCCCCCCAAGCCGGCTCCTCGCCGGGCCTCGGCCACGTAGTAGCCGATCTCCACCTCCCCGGACCCGTCCGGTCCCTCGTGACAGCCGATGCGGCCGAGCAGCTCACCGTCGGCGGCGATGGCCACCTGCAGCAGGTACGGCCAGGCGTCCGGCCGCCGGTCCAGGGCGTCGATCCGGTAGTTCAGGGTCCGCCGGTCCGTGTCCGGCCAGCGGAGGTCCACGTCGGGCGACTCGAGGTGCCCGGCGCCGTCGCGGTGCAGGGCACGCAGGGTGCCCGGGGGCACCGGGACGAGCGCGAAGGAGGGCGGCGAAGGGCTGATCGGCCGAGGTTACCGAAGTGAGCGTCCCGATCTCCCGGATTTCTGCCGGCCCGGGCTACCGGGATCCGCAGGGATCGCCTACGGTCTGCGCGTGACCACGAATCGGGTCGCCGTGGCCGCGCCGAACCCACTGGCCGCGGCGGCGGGCGCCCGGCTGGCCGCGTCGGGTGGCAACGCGATCGACGCCGCGCTGGCCGCCTGCATGGTTGCGATGGTCACCGAGGTCGGAGTCGTCTCTCCCGCGTCCGGTGGGTATGTGACCGTCCAACCGGCCGACGGCGTGGTTCCGGTCACCATCGACGGCGGCGTGGAGATGCCGGGTCGCGGCATGCCCGCCGACAGGTTCGGCCGGGGGACGTTCGACGTCACGACCGGATACGGCGGCGGCATCACGATGACCGTCGGGCACGGATCCGTGGCGACCCCCGGAACGATGGCCGCGGTCGACGCGGCCCACCGCCGGTACGGACGGGCCCCCTGGTCTGAGCTGATGGCTCCTGCGGTGGAGGTCGCCAAGCACGGGTTCCCGCTCGGTCAGGCATCCAGGCACTATCTGGAGTTCGTCCACGACAGCGTCTACGGGACCGAGCCGGCCAGCCGCAGTGTGCTGCACGACGAAGCCGGGGAGCTGCTCGCCCAGGGCGCGACCGTTGTCATTCCCGACCTGTCCGAGTCGCTCGCGGCCATCGCCGCGGACGGCGTCGAGACGTTCTACGCCGGGGATCTCGCCCGCGCCATCGCCGCGGAGGTCACCGACCACGAGGGTCTGCTGACGACCGCGGACCTGGCTGCCTACCAGCCCGTGCTGCGGCCGGCGCTGCGGGTGCGGCTCGGCGAGTGGCTGCTCGGCACGAACCCGCCGCCGGCGGTGGGGGGAGTGACGCTCGCGGCGATGCTGACGCTGCTCGGCGGCCGTCCCCGAGGCGCCTGGACGACTGACGACCTGGCCCTGCTCGTGGAGGTCGAGGAGGCCGTACTGAGCTACCGCGCCCGCGAGCTCGATCTCGCGCCGGACCGGGTTGCCGCCGCGGAGGCCTTTCTCGCGTTGGTGCACGAAGGCGACCTCGCTGCGCTCGGCTCACCGAGCACCGTGAACGTGTCCGCGGTCAGCGATGACGGCGCCGGTTGCACGATCACCGTCTCGTCTGGTTACGGCTCGGGAATCATCGCCGAGGGCACGGGCATCTGGCTGAACAACTGCCTGGGCGAGCAGGAGCTGAACCGCGGCGGACTGCATGTGCTGCCGCCCGGCCAGCGGCTGATCTCCAACATGGCCCCCACCGTCGCGCACCGCGACGACGGCTCGGTGATCGCGGCCGGGTCACCCGGTGCCGACCGGATCAGCACCGCACTGCTGATGGCTCTCGCGGCCTTCGCCAACGGAGGCCTCAGTCTGGACGAGGCGATAGCCCATCCCCGGCTGCATGTGCGGTTGACCGGGCCGGGTCCGACCGTCGACCACGAGGACGGTCTGCGGCTCACCGGCGCGACCACGCTGCCGACCCAGGCCTTCGCCGGCCAGTCGATGTACTTCGGCGGTGTCAGCGCGGCTCTCTGGACACCGACCGACGGGCTGTCCGCCGCCTCGGACCCGCGGCGCGACGGTGCGGTCGCGATCTCGGCGTAGCTCTTTGGCAGTGCCGCCGCGATGCGTCAGCAGGATCGGAAGACGTAGTGGGGGTTGCCCGGGGCCACCAGGTTGCGGTCGCGGTACACCAGCGAGATCCGGTCGCCGCGGATCGCGCAGGCCCGGTGGAAGTTCGCCGGCCCCTCGTCGGAGTACTCGATCTCGAGCACGTGCGGGCCGAACGCGCGGGTGTAGCGCCAGCACTCGTCGTAGACCTGGCAGTCCTCGGCGACGGCGAAGTCGAATCCGACCCGACGCCCGATCCGCACGGGCAGGCCGGCCAGGTTCTTCTGCGCGATGGAGAGCCGATGGCGATGCGCGATATGTGCCAGCCGGGCAGCCAGCCGGAGGTTGTCCGCGCGGGACAGCAGGCCCTTGGAGCGGTTGAACGAGTCGAGGTTGTCGGGTTCGACGGCCGAGTAGCCCTTGCGGGCACACTGGCGCAGCTGGTCGCCGATCACGTCGGCCAGCCGTGACCGGTTCTGCCTGGTCGACGTGTCCAGCATGATCTCGCCCGGCCAGCCCGGATCGTGCATGAGGGAGCCCGAGGCGTCCCTGAGCAGCAGGCGGGGGTGATGGCGTTTCCACCAGCGCCGCGCGTCCGATTGGGTCTGGAAGGCGTTGACGTAGCAGATGCCGAACCGGTGCCGCGCCGGCCGGGCGGTGACGTCGCGGGTGACGATGCGGACGCCGGCCGGCGGCGGGTACGCGCCGCCGAGCTGGTAGTCGAACCCCGCGGCGACCGGTGGCAGTGGTCGGGCCGGCCCGCGAACGTCGCCGCTCACCGGGCCGGCGGCGGCGCGGCCGGTGGCCGCAAACGAGGCAGCGGCCACGGCGATCACGCAGGCGATCGCCACTGCGCCTGCACGGCCGCGGCGGACGCCCCGGGTCGTCACGCCGGCACCATCGCGTTCAACTGTCGGTTCATCCCTTGACCGCGCCCTCGAGCATGCCGCGGATGAAGTAGCGCTGGAGGAATATGTAGACGACGACGATCGGCAGCGCCACCAGCACCGCACCGGCGGCCAGCAGTGTCGTGCCGCTCGTGTGCTGGCCCTGGAAGAGGGAGAGGCCCAGCGGCGCGGTGGCGAGGTCCTCACCGCCCATCACCAGCGGGATCAGGAACTCGTTCCACGTCCACATGAAGACCAGCAGCATCATGGTCAGCAGCGCGGGGCGGCCCATCGGCAGCAGCACATGCCAGAGCGTACGCCAGTGTCCCGCGCCGTCCAGGCGCGCGGCTTCGACGACCTCACGTGAGCTCGACCGGAAGTACGTCCGCATCCAGAACGTGCCGAACGCCAACGACTGAGCAACCTGGGGCAGCACGATCGCCGCGTACGTATGCGTCAGGTGCAGTGAGCGGAAGTCGAAATAGAGCGGGATCACGATCGCCTCGGTCGGCACCATCAGACCGAGCAGCAGCAGGTAGAACAGGGCGTTCGCGCCGACGAAGCGCATCGTGCCGAAGGCGTAGCCGGCAAGGACGGACAGCACCGTGGCCGCGGCCACGACGGTGGCCGACACGATGACGGAGTTCTTCAGGTAGTCGCCGAAATGGCCGATCCGCCAGGCGTCGGCGAAGTTCCCGAAGCCGCCGGCGACGTCGGTGCTCTCCGACTGCCAGGCCACCGTCAGGATCATCAGCAGCGGGTAGAGCGCGAACGCCGCGAACAGGCACAGCAGCGCATAGCTCGCGGTCCGTTCGGTACGCGAGATCACGGCTCGGTCCGCTCGTTGACCCTGTTGATGAGCACCGTGACGACCATCATCAACGCCGTCAGGGTGACCGCGATGGCCGCCGACTGGCCGACCATCCTGAGCTCGAACGCCCGGTGGAACACCTCGTAGGAGGGGACCGTGGTCTCGGTCCCAGGGCCCCCGCCCTTGGTCATCACGTACACGATGTCGAAGGTCCGCAGCGCCGCGATGACCGTCAGCGTCAGGGCAACCGCGAGCTCGCCGCGCACCGAGGGCAGCGTCACCGCGAAGAACTCCTGGACCGCGCCTGCGCCGTCGAGCCGGGCGGCCTCGTAGAGCTCGCGCGGGATCTTCGCGATGCCCGCCAGGAACAGGACCAGGCACAGGCCGGTGCCCACCCAGGCCCCGACGAACCCGACGGCGGGCAGGGCGGTGCCGAAGCCGAGCCAGTCGTGGGCGAGCGGGTCGAGGCCGACCGCACGCAGGGCGTCGTTGAGCGGCCCGTCGGGGGCGTAGATCCGTTGCCAGGCGATGGCGATGACGACCGACGCGACCACCTGGGGCAGGAACAGGACACTGCGGAAGAACCCGAGCCAGCGCAGTGTCGTGTGCGACATCAGCGCGGCGAGGAGCAGTCCGACGCTGACCGGTATCACCGAGTAGAACAGCACGAGGACGAATGCGTGGACGAAGGCGCTGCGCAGGACGTCGTCGGACACGATGTCCCGGTAGTTGGCGACCCCGACCCAGGTGCCCACGCTGAGCCCGTCCCACTCGTAGAACGACAGCCACACCGCACGTGCCAGCGGCCACAGCATGAACAGCGCGAACACCAGGAGCGCCGGGGCGATGTAGAGATAGCCGATCGCACGGGGCTCGCCGGGCGGGCCGGCGACCCGCCCGGACCGCGAGCTAGCCACCGCTGGTGAACGACGTGTACTCGCTCTGCAGGTCGCTCAGGAACGTCTGAGGGTCGGCCTTGCCCCCGATGAGCTTCTGGACGTCCGCGGTCAGCAGGTCATAGAAGTCCGGTGTCGCGTAGTCGAGGTAGGGGACCAGCGCGTTCTGGCTGGTGGCCTGGCTCCAGGCCGCGAAGAGGTCTGCCTGCGGGCCGCTGACCTGCTGCTTGTCGGCGTCGACCACCGGCAGGCCGCCGGTGTCGGCGACGATCTTCATCGCCTCGGGGCTGACGACGAAGTTGATGTAGGCGGCGGCGGCGTCGGCCTCGTCACTGGCGGCGGTGATCGAGAACGGCAGCCCGGTCCCGCCGGTGGCGGTCAGCTCACCGGAGGGACCGACCGGCGGCAGCATGAAGCCGAACCCGTCGCCGAGCGGCGTGTTCACGAGGTCGGCCGCCAGCCACGTGCCCGAGATCAGGAACACTCCCTGTCCCTTGCCGAACGCCTGCCAGGCCGGGTCGTAACCCAGACCGACGGCTCCGGGGGTGAAGTAGCCGTCGTTGACCCAGCTGTCCATCGTCTTGGCGGCATCGGTGTTCTCCGGCGAGGTCCAGGAGGCACCCGGTATGCCGAAGGCGAGGTCGTGGATCTGGTCGCGCGGCACGTACTGGTTCTGCAGGAACCCGAACTCGTGGATGCCGGGCCATCCGTCCAGATCGCCGAACTGGATCGGGATCTCGCCGGCCCGCTTGGCCTTGGCCAGCGCGGCCTCGAACTCGTCGAGAGTCTTCGGCGGCTGCAGCCCGAGATCCGACAGCTTCGACTTGTTGTAGTACACGCCGACGACCTCACCCACCTGCGACAGCCCGTAGAGGGACCCCTGCCCGAATGTCTTGCCGTCGTCGGAGTAGGAGGCGAGGGCGCGTACCGACGCCGGGATCCGGTCGGTCCAGCCGTAGGCGTCGGCGTAGGAGTCAAGCGGCAGCAGCAGACCCGCGGCGACGAAGGCTCCCATGTCCGAGCGACCGTTGTTGGCCTCGACCAGGTCGGGTGGGTCGTTGTCGGTGATCGCCAGGCTCAGCGTCTTGCGCAGGTCGTCGAAGGACTTGGCGGTCCGGTCGATGGTGATGTTCGGGTACTTGTCCTGGAAGGTGGCGTTGATCTTCTCGATCGCGGCCGCCTGACCTCCCCGGACCTCCTGGTCCCAGATCTTGAGGGTGACGTTCCCCAGCGAGGCCACGTCGGTGGAGACATCGGACGGCTTGACCTCCGGCGTCGACGTGGAGTCGTCGGATCCGGGCGCACAGGCGCCGGCGAGCGCCAGACCCACCGTGGCGGTAAGCGCGATGCAGGCCCGTGTGGCTGCTCTGTTCATTGGTCGTCTCCTCGCCTGAGCTCCTGGTCCAAACCCGAACGTAGCCCGATCGTGGCCGTCGCGCGCAGCACGGATGCGGCTGCTCGGGCCGGTATCACCTCGGACAGGAATGCGTACGCGTCAGCGGCCCCCGGCGTGTCCCGGTTGTCGCTCCACCACGCCGCGATGTCCGCCCACCCGGGCGCGGCGAGCGCGCCGCCGAAGTGGCGCACGGACAGGGCCGCGCAGAGGTTGGCGAACCGGAGTCGCTGGACGAGTGGCCACCCGCCCAGCGTGCCGGTCACCAGGCCGGCCAGGAAGACGTCACCGGCGCCGGTGGTGTCCAGGGCCTCGACCTGTATCGAGTCCGCCGTCGCGCACTCGCCGGTCGTGGCGTCATGCCCGATGGCGCCCCGGGTTCCGTCCGTCACCACCGCCAGCGGCACCCACCCGGCGATCGTGTCGAGGGCGTCGCGAGGGTGCTCTGTGCGGGTGAAGGCCTGCGCCTCGAGCGCGTTGGGCACGAAGGCGTGGCAGTGCGCGAGGCGTTCTCGCAGCTGGCCGGCGTCCCATCGCTCGGCGGGATCCCAGCCGACGTCGCCGAACATCAGCGTGCCGCGCGTCGCCGCGACCTCGACCCAGCGGGGTTGCGGGATCCCCAGCTCGACGAAACCGGCTCGGCAGCGCGGCGGCCCCTCGATCATCGTGTCGGTGTCCTCGGGCGGCGGATGACCGTGGGTGATCATCGACCGGTCGTCGTCGAAGGCGAGCGAGACGGTCACCGGGGAGTGCCAGTCGTGATATCGCTTGGAGTGGCTGAGGTCGATCGACTCGTGGTCGGCGAGGATCTTCCAGCAGAAGTCGCCGTACCCGTCCTGGCCGAAGGCGGCGGCGAGCGAGGTGTGCAGTCCGAGCCGGGCGGCGGCGACCGCGAGATTCGCGACGCCGCCGGGGCTCGAGCCCATCCCGTCGGTCCAGATCTCGTGGCCGCGGGTGGGCGGCTTCAGCATTCCGCTGAAGATGATGTCGAGGAACACCGTTCCCGCCAGGAACAGGTCGTACGTGTGGGCACGATCGGCAGCCTCGCCGGCCGGATCGTCTGGGTGGCTCTCACGGCCTGCCGATGCGGGTGGAAACTGTGAGTCCACGACCACGTAGACCTCCCCTCGGTGCAGTCTTGCAGGTCAGCGTCGGCGTGCAACCGCCGCTGGTAGCGTGCCCGGGTGCGCCTGACGCTGGTCGGTGGTGGCGGTTTCCGCGTACCGCTGGTCTATCGGGCGCTGTGCGAGGACCAGGGCCCGGGTCGGGTCGGCGACGTGGTTCTGTACGACACCGACGCCGCCCGGGTCGGGCGCGTCGTGGACGTCCTCGCCGAACTGGCCAGGGGTCGCAGACAGGCACCGAGGGTGCATGTGGTCCCCGAGCTCGCCGAGGCGGTCCGGGGAGCGGATTTCATCTTCTCCGCGATCCGGGTCGGCGGACTTGCGGGACGTACCTGGGACGAGCGGGCCGCGCTGCAGCACGGGCTGCTGGGTCAGGAGACGACCGGGGCCGGAGGTTTGTGCTACGGCCTCCGGACCGTTCCGGTCGCGCTCGCCCTGGCGGCGGTCGTACGCCGTGAGGCGCCCGACGCGTGGGTCATCAACTTCACCAACCCGGCCGGGATGGTGACCGAGGCCATGACGACGGTGCTCGGCGAGCGGGTGATCGGGATCTGTGACTCACCGGCGTCGATGTTCGCCAGGGTCGCGGGCGCCCTGGGCGTACCGGTCACGGCAGCGACGTTCGACTACGCGGGACTGAACCATCTGGGCTGGCTGCAGCGGGTGCTCGTCGAGGGCGGCGACGTGCTGCCGCGCCTGCTGGCCGACCGGCGGGCGCTGGAGTCGTTCGAGGAGGGCCGGCTGTTCACGCCCGGCTGGCTGCAGCTGCTCGGCATGATCCCCAACGAGTACCTCTACTACTACTACTTCACCCGTGACGCGGTGGATTCGATTGTGAGGGCACCGCAGACGCGAGGGGAGCTGCTGCTCGCCCAGCAGGCGGAGTTCTACTCCGACCGGAGTGACGTGTACGCCCGGTGGGACTCCGCCCGCCGCGAGCGCAACGCCACCTACATGGCCGAGACCCGGCCGGCGTCCGACACCGGAGAGCAGCCGGCCCCGGCGGGCGGTGGTACCGACGATGGCGGCTTCGCCGGCGGCTACGACAAGGTCGCGCTGGCCCTGATGCGGGCGATCGCGCACGACGAGCCGACGTCGGTCGTGCTGAACGTGCCCAACCGCGGGGCCCTGCCGGGACTGGACGACGATGCAGTCGTCGAGATCGGGTGTGCAGTCGCGGAGTCCGGGCCGGCGGCGCTGCCGGTGACCCCCCTGCCCCTGCATGCCCTCGGCCTGGTCCAGTCGGTGAAGGCCGCCGAGCGGATGGTGGTCGAGGCGGCCGCGGCCGGGTCGCGGGCGCTGGCGGTCAAGGCGCTGGCGCTGCATCCGCTGGTGGACTCGTTCACAGTCGCCGGGCAGATCATCGATACCCAGCTCGAACACGTACCCGAGCTCCGGACCGTACTCACGCGTCCGTAGCCCCCCGGTCAGGGGACCTCGAGCGCACCGAGCACGGGGAGCACGTCGACGTCGCAGGTCAGACCCCGGCGGCGCACCTCGGCGGCGAACTCCTCGCCGGGCCGGGTCAGCCGGTTGCGCATCCACCGGCGAAGCAGCATCGGATGGAGCGTCCCCCAGTGCACGGGGACCGCCCGCCGGGCCTGACAACGGGCGACCGCCTCCGCGGCCCTGTTCGGATCGAGATGGCCATCGCCGAGGTTCGGCCCCCAACCCCAGACCGGCACCATCGCGAGGTCGATCGCGCCGGTCGGCGACCACCGCGGCATTTGGTCCATGGTGTCGTAGAGATCGGTGTCACCGGGCAGCCATACCGTGCGGCTGCCGTCACTGACCAGGTGACCCACCGCCGTGGCCCGGGGACCCCCCCGCCGCCCGCCGTCGTGGCTGGCCGGCACGGCGGCCACGGTGGCACCGCCCGCCGAATAGCTCTCACCGGCCGACAGCTCGGCAACCACATGGCAGCCGTGCTTGCGCAGCCAGGCCGCGCCGCCCGGTGGCGACACCACCGGCGACCCACGGAGCCGCGACAGCGTCGGCAGGTCGGTGTGGTCGTGGTGCATGTGCGACAGCACGACCAGGTCCGCGGAGTCCCACGGGCCGACCGGCAACCGCCCGCCGATGCGGCGGACGATGCCGACGCTGCCGACATGGTTGAACACGGGGTCGCTGAGCACCCGGACCCCCGCCAGCTCCACCAGCACGCAGGAGTGGCCGAGCCACGTCGCGTGGAGACGCCCGGTGACGGGCGCCGGAGGGGTCAGGTCTGCTTCCACGAGGACCACAGTGCGGCGTACGAGCCCTGTGCCGCAACCAGCTCGTCATGGCTGCCGATCTCGGAGACGACCCCATCCTCGACCACCGCGACGCGGTCCGCGTCGTGCGCGGAGAACAGCCGGTGTGCGATCGCGATGACGGTACGACCCTCCAGAACCGCCGCCAGGGAACGTTCCAGATGGCGGGCCGCGCGCGGATCGATCAGCGAGGTGGCCTCGTCGAGCACCAGAGTCCGCGGGTCGGCGAGGACCAGCCGCGCGAGCGCGAGCTGCTGCGCCTGCGAGGGCGACAACGCCAGCCCGCCGGAGCCGACCGGCGTGTCGATGCCGTCGGGCAGGGCGTCGACCCAGGGCAGGGCGTCCACGGCGTCGAGTGCCCCCCGCAGCCGTTCGTCGCCGGCGATGTCGTCGATCGCGAGCGCCAGGTTCTCCCGGATCGTACCCACGAAGACGTGGTGCTCCTGCGTCACCAGAGCCACGTGCCCACGCAGGTCGTCCAGCGGCAGCTCGGTCAGCCCGACGCCGCCGACGGTCACCTCGCCCTCCCGCGGTGGGTGGACCCCGGCGAGCAGCCGTCCCAGCGTGGACTTGCCGGCGCCTGACGGCCCGACGATCGCGAGCCGTTCCCCGACACCGACGTCCAGGTCGACGCCGTGCAGGACGTCACGGCCGTCGACATAGGAGAAACGTACGTCGCTGGCGGCGATGTTCTCTCCGTCGGGACTGCGTCCCGTCGGCACCCGGTCGTCAGGCACCTCGGCCACGCCGAGCAGCCGGGCCAGCGACGCACCACCGATCTGCAGCTCGTCGAGCCATGAGACCAGCCTGTCGAACAGGGTCGATGAGCTGCTGGACATACAAGGTCGCGGCGGTGACGTCGCCGAGCGACGCATGGCCGTTGACGTGCAGCCATCCGCCGATCAGCAGGGTGGCAACGGTGGGTATGACATAGCCGAGCTCGACGATCGGGAACCACACGGTCCGGAGGAACAGCGTGTAACGCTCCGCCTCGTACGACCCCCTGATGTCGGTGTCGATCCGCTCGATGCGGCGCCCGGACAGTCCCAGCGCCTCTACCGTGCGGGCTCCGTCGACGGTCTCGGCGAGACTGGCGTTGATCCTGGCGTAGGAGGCGTTCTCGCGCAGGTAGCCGTCCCTGGCCCGCTTCAGGTACCACCGCGTCCCCGCCCACAGCACCGGGACCCCGAGCACCAGGGGTAGACCCACCCATGGACCCACCAGCAGGCAGGCACCGATCGTGAACAGCGTCGTCACCAGCGCGATGACGGTTTCGGGCACCGCGAAGCGCACACTCCAGCCGAGCGCGTCGACGTCCCGCGACGTGCGCGTCAGCAGGTCGCCGGTTCCGGCCTTCTCCACAACGCTCACCGGCAGGGCCAGCGCCTGTTCGACGAAGTCCTCCCGCAGCCTTGCCAGCACCTTCTCACCGAGCGCGAACGACACGTAGCGGGCGTAGCGCGTCAGCACCGTCTGCAGCAGCAGGAATCCCGCGATCGCCGCGGCAACCTTGTCCACGGTTGCCGTGGTGGTGCCGGTCTGCACCGACTCCACCAGGTTGCCGAGCAGCCATGGCGTGGCCAGCCCGGCGACCGCCGCGAGCACATGCAGCAAGATCGCCAGCCAGAGCTCTCGGGGGTGGCGGCGGCTGAGCGTACGCGCATAGCGCCGGACCGTTGCGCTGTCGGCGACCGGCAGGATCTCTCTCACTCGTCCTCCCCCCGGGTCACGACCCGCTGGTAGCGCGGGTCCGTTGCCAGCAGCTGCCGGTGCGTGCCTGCGGACACCACCACGCCGTCCTCGAGGAACGCGACCCGGTCCGCACGGTCGAGAAGCAGCGGGCTGGTGGTGGTGACGACGGTGGTACGCCCACTCCGGTGGCGATGCAGCCGCCCGGCGATGGTGGACTCGGTGTGGGCGTCGACCGCCGACGTGGGGTCCACGAGCACGAGGATGTCGGGGTCGGCAGCCAGCGCGCGGGCCAGAACGAGCCGCTGGCGCTGCCCTCCCGAGAAGGATCGGCCACGCTCCTCCACGTCCGCGGACAGGCCCTCGGGCAGAGCGTCCACCACGTCCTCCGCGGACGACGCGTGCAGCGCAGCAGCGAGCGCCGCGCCGTCGCCGGTGCCCCGCAGGTCCAGCTCCTCGCTGAGCACGCCGGAGAACATGATGCTGCCGGAGTCGCTGACCAGGATCCGGCGGCGGACGACGTCACGGGACAGATCGGCCAGCGGGACGCCGCCCAGGGTGACCTTGCCCTCCGCGTACCGTCCGAGCCGGTCGGCCACCGCCGCGGACTCCTGGGGGAGCTCCGAGACCAGGGCGAGGAACGTTCCCGGCGGCACGGTGACTCCGGTCTGGTGGTCGACCAGGTCACCGGCCGCGGGCTCCTCGAGCGGGTCGGCCGGATCGGTGACCTCGGGTTCTATCGCCAGGATGTTGACGATCCGGCGTGCGGCGACGAGTCCGCGGATCAGCTTGTTGGCGAACTCCGTGGCCGTCCGCAAGGGCATCATCAAGAACGCGGCGAAGCCGTAGAAGGCGACCAGCTGTCCCGGCTGCACGTGTCCGGCGACCGCCGACCGGGCGCCGATCCAGACGACGGCGACGACGAAGATGCCGGGGAGCAGCACCTGCAGGGAGTCCAGCAGAGACTGCAGCCTGGCCACCTCGACCCCGGCCCGGCGTACGCGTTGCGACTCCCGGGCGTAGCGGTCGTGGAAGACCTCCTCACCGCCGATGCCGCGCAGCACGCGGAGACCACCGACGATGTTGCTGGCGAGGGTGTTGAGTTCGCCCATCATCTCCCGCTGCGCCAGGCTGCGCTTCTGCAGCGGCCTGAGCAGCGGCCCGATCGCCAACAGCAGAAGGGGAACGCCGACCAGTACGACCAGGCCGAGCGTCACCGAGGTGTGCAACAGGATGAGTGCGACGACGACGAATGAGACGATCGACCCCGTCGCCCGGCCGACCACGTCCAGCGTGTTGCCGACGTGGGCGAGGTCGCTGGCCCCGATCGACACCACCTCCCCGGTCGCGACCCGCTTGGGCAGCGTGGCCCCGAGCCGGACCGCGTGCCTGGCCACGACCTGGACCGTGCGGTAGGCACCGACCAGCCAGCTGGTCACCGAGAACCGGTGCCGAATGACGCCTGCGGCCGCCTGCACCAGCCCCACCAGGAACAGCAGTGCGGCCCAGTAGGCGAGGCGGGAGGTGTCCTGGGCGGCGACCCCCTCGTCGATCGCCTTGCCGATGATGGCGGGCATGACGGCTTGCGCCACCATCCAGATGGTGCCGAAGACCATGCTGGCGATCATGATCAACTTCTGCTGGCACACGACCCACCACAGGTAGCGAGCCGGCGAGCGAGCATCAGGAGTACCGGGATCGGCCACGGGGAGCTTGCGCATCGTGTCGTCCACGGTACGGACGCCGGTCTGGGCACCGCCAACCATTTAGTGGCCCACGACAGTCGCCGGAATTGCTTGCCCGTCTACGGTGTCGGCTAGGTTCGACGCGCAGGCGGCTGCCTGCGCACGACGGGGTCGAGGGCCCTCGACGCCGGTTCGGGAGTGAGCATGTCGGTGATCCGCAAGACCTCGGTGACGGTGCTCGGCTGGGTGCTGGTCGTGGCCGGTGTCGCGGCGCTGCTGCTGCCCGGACCGGGACTGCTGCTGCTTCTGGCCGGCCTCGTAGTCCTCTCCCAGGAGTACGAGTGGGCGCGTCGACGCGTCGAACCTCTTCGGGACAAGGCATTCGACGTGGCCGCATCCGGAGTCAAGACGTGGCCGCGCATCCTGTTCAGTGGGCTCGCCGCGCTCGGCGTGATCGCTGTGGGACTTGTCTGGTGGGCCGATCCGGAGATTCCCGAGGTCTGGGTCGTCGGCCCGGGCCTGCCGTTCGGTGGTTGGGCCACCGGGAGCGGCCTGGTCCTGTCCGGACTCGTGGCGCTGGGGTTGCTGGTCTATAGCGTGCGGCGGTTCCGGCGCGGCCCGGCCGGCGGCGTTGGCGAGACGTACCGTTAGCCCATGGCGGCGAGCGGCGGCAAGTCTGCGGCGATCGAGCTGGAGGTCGGCGACCAGATGGTCCGGATCTCCAACCCGGACCGGGTGTACTTCTCCGCCCGCGGCGAGACCAAGCTCGACCTGGCGCGCTACTACCTCAGCGTCGGAGAAGGGATCGTGCGGGCCCTGCGCGAGCGTCCGTGCATGATGCACCGCTTCCCTGACGGTGTCGACGGCGAGAAGGTGCACCAGAAACGGCTACCCCGTGGAGCTCCGCCGTGGGTCGAGACGGTGCGCGTTGACTTCCCGTCGGGTCGCCACGCGTACGAGCTGTGCGTCACCGAGCTCGGCAGCGTCATCTGGGCGGTGCAGATGTCCACGGTCGAGTTTCACCCCTGGAACTCCCGCCGGGCGGACACCGAGCGCCCGGACGAATGGCGCATCGACCTGGACCCGGGTCCCGCGTGCTCGTACGACACCGTCCGGCGCGTGGCGCACGTCGCCCACACCCTGCTCGATGAGCTGGGCGCGGTGGGCTGGCCGAAGACCTCGGGCGGCGCGGGCATGCACATCTATGTTCGGATCGAGCCACGCTGGGGCTTCGGGGACGTACGACGCGCTGCCCTGGCTTTCGCGCGCGAGGTGGAGCGCCGCACACCCGACGACGTGACAACCACCTGGTGGCGCAAGAACCGCGATCCGGCCAAGCTCTTCGTGGACTACAACCAGAACGCCCGGGACCACACGATCGCCGCTGCCTACTCGGTGCGCGGCGTGCCGGAAGGGCGGGTGTCGACGCCGATCGGGTGGGACGAGATCGACGACGCCCTGCCCGCCGACTTCACCATCGCAACGGTGCCGGACCGGTTCGCCCGGCTCGGGGACCTGCACGAAGGGATCGACGACGCGGTCTTCTCCCTCGAGACCCTGCTGGAGTGGGCCGAACGGGACGAGCGGGATGGTGCCGCCGATCCAGGCGGGCCGGCCGAGGACTCGTCCGCTACTGAGTAGAGGTGCCCCGTCGTCGGAGCAGGTGGCGACGGCTTGCCGGGAGTTGCGCAGTTGTTGGTCACGGTTGAGCGGTGACCATCTACCGCGCAAAGGTTCGGTGCGTCACTGCGACCCGTGCCTAGCGGCGTGACACGTTGTCGGATGGCGTGTCAAGAACTGTCGGATCGCGTGAAAGAAGTGTCGGATCGCGTGAAGGAGGGCGGTTGGTGGGCCGCGGCGATCCTCAGCCGAAGTTGTCGCCCGTGTTGTCGCCCGTGTTGTCGCCCGTGTTGTCGCCGCGTTCCCACCAGGGGTTGGCGACGATGGCGGCGACCGGTGGGATGCAGGCGGCGACGATGCTCATGACGACGGCGGCGGTGGTCGAGAAGAGCCGGACGACGAACCAGGCCAGCACGATCAGAGTCAGGCAGCTGCCCATCAGCCAGAAGTACGTCCGGCGCCGGCCCACCTGTTCGACGATAGTCGGCATCGTGTGCCCGGCCGGCCGGGCGAGGAGTCAGCCAGCCTCGGGCATGATGGCCCACGCCACCAGGTAGGCGATCGGAACGGCTCCGAGGCTCAGCACCGTGGCAAGCACGGCGGCGATCCGGATCACCGTGGGGTCGACCTTGAAGTACTCGGCGACGCCGCCGCAGACTCCGGCGAACATCCGGTCATCGACGCTTCGGGTGAGTCGTCGTGGTCCTGTCGTGTCCATGGGGCGTTCTCCTTGTCGTGATTCGTCACGGGTGGTCGGCGGTCCGGCGTGTGTCATCGGTCCGGCCTCAGCGTGGCCGCGGGCCGACGGCGAGGCCGAGCACACCGGCGCAGACGAGCACGACGGGGATCAGCCAGGTCAGCTGCTCCACTCCCACGTAGTCGGTCAGGACCAGCCCGGCAACCGCGGCCCCGCCGCAGAAGAGGAAGCCGAAGACCAGCGCAACCACGTCGATCCGCGGGCGCGTCACGACCGGATCACCGTGACCTCGCCGGCCCCCATCTCGATGTTCAGGGTGAGGAGGGGGTCGCTGTCACCACCGCGAGCGGTGACATACGGAGTCGATCGTCGTCCCGTCGACCTCGTGGCCGAGAATGTTGAGCTGGCCGACCTTGGCCGAGGAGTGGACCGCGACGGACATTTTCTTGGGGAGCACCACCTGGACCTCGCCGGCAAGGACGTCGATGTCGACAGTCTGTGTCCGCAGCTTGCCGTGAGGTGATCTGGGTCAGATCGAGATGGACCTGCCCGGCGGTCAGGTCGTACGACGGCCGCACGTCACCGCCGCTTCTCGGTGTGGCGTTGATCTGCCCGAAGCTCGGGTTCGGCGCCACGATCGCGAATGCCGCAGCGGGCACCAGCAGCAGGCCGACCGGGATCAGCGACCGCGCGCGACCGAAGAACGCTCCCACGAGCAACCCGAGCCCGACGCATGCCAGGGCGACGAGGACGTACGCGGCATGTGCGACGGAGACTCCGGCCAGGTCGACCACGGCCAGCGCCGCGAGGGCGATCATCGTGGCGCCGATCGTCGGCCAGAACAGCGACGGCGGTCGCGGTGCCGGTGGCGGCGCGGGCGTGGGTGGCACGTCGGTGTGCAGCCCGAGCGGGTCGGGAGCGGACCAGTCGATGCCGTCACCTGGACCGGAAGCCGCATCCGCGGCACCGGTCGAGACGGTCGGCCGTCGACCGTGGTGGGCCGGGAGCCGGGCCCGTGCTGGCGGCGGCTGGATCGCGGTCCCAGGACCGAGCGGCCTCGCCGCTGGGACGATCGTTTCCGTACCTGCGTCGGTGGCCCCAACCGCGCCGCCGACGGTGGAAGAAGAAGTACCAGAGCAGCAGCGGTACGAGCAAGGGCCAAGGAGTGTGGAACGGGAACACCCAGCTGCTGCTGCCGAGCACGCCGACCGCGACGACGATCGCGATGATCCACCCGATCGGCCTCAGCTCGTCGTCGCTGCGGCCGAGCTTGATGCTGGCCAGGCTGCGATCCGAACCCTCCTCGGGAAGCAGCAGCCACATGGCGATGTAGATGACGGCACCGGCACCGCCGAAGACCGTCAGCAGCGCCAGGACGACACGCAGCAGCACCGGGTCGACCCCGAGATAGCGGCCCAGCCCGCCGCAGACACCGGCGAGCATCTTGTCGTCGGTGCTGCGGCGGGCCCGGGTGATCGTGCTCAGCCGCGACGGGTCGAAACTCGTTGGGCCGGCATCGGCACCGGGCGGGTTCTGTGTCATGTCTCGATCCTGTCCGGTCCCGAGGTCGGCGACCATCGGTGACCACCCTGAACCTGGCTGCGGGACACCCGCGTTCCCTCAGGGCTTGCTCCGGGTCATCCGGCATGGCGCCCGCACCCGCAACCATGTGACCATCGACATGATGGGAGACATGATGAGCGAGTCACCCGCGAGACCTGTCGCCGGCGGGCCCGCGCTGCCGACGGCGGCCGGGTCGGCGGTGGCGACCCCTCCGAACAGGGTGGCTCCGCGGGCGACCCGCCGGGTCGAGGGCCGGCTCATCGGCGGCGTGGCGAGCGGAGTCGCGGACCATCTCGGTCTGCGGGTGCTGCACGTCCGTATCGCGTTCGTTGTGCTGGCCTGGTTCGGTGGCTTCGGCGCGGTCGCGTACGCCGTCCTGTGGTTCCTGCTGCCACAGGCCGAGCCACCGGCCGAAGCGCCCGGGCTGGCCTCCGCCACTCGTCAGGGAAAGCGGCCGCAGAGCCGCAGCCGTGCCGTCGACATCGGCCAGATCGTCGCCCTCGCCGTGCTCGGGATCGGTGTCGTGGGTCTCGTACAGTTCGCGGGCCTCGGGGTCAGCAGCCGGCTGTTCTGGCCGATCGTCTTCGCGGGCATCGGGGTCGCGCTGATCTGGCGACAGGCCGACGACGCCCAGCGCAGCCGGTGGGTGCAGGCCTCACCGCGCGTCCCTGTCGTCGGTTCGCTGATCGGCACCGGAGGCTGGGCGTCCGCGGCGCGGTTCGTGCTCGGTCTCGCGCTGGTAGGCGGCTCGGTTGCCGCCTTCGTCCTCCAACGCGACAGCCGGGCGATATACGACGACGTGCTGCTGGGCGTACTGCTGGCGCTGGCCGGGGTGGCGCTGATCTTCGGCCCGTTGGTCTACCGTCTCACCACCGATCTGTCGAGCGAGCGCCGCGAACGCATCCGCTCCCAGGAGCGCGCCGACATGGCCGCGCACCTGCACGACTCGGTGCTGCAGACCCTGGCGCTGATCCAGAGGCAGTCGACCGACCCCCGGCGCGTCGCGAGCCTGGCGCGCTCGCAGGAGCGCGAGCTGCGCGACTGGCTGTACGCCGATGCGACGCCGGCCAGCGAGACGCTGCGATCCGCGCTGCGCAGGGCGTCCGGAGACATCGAGGATGCCCACGGCGTCGCCGTCGAGGTCGTCACGGTCGGCGACGCTCCGCTCGACGACCGGCTGGCCGCGTTGCTCAGGGCGGCCCGCGAGGCGATGGTCAACGCCGCCAAGCACGCTCAGGTCGACAAGCTCGACGTCTACGCCGAGGTCGACGCCGACCAGGTCGCGTTGTTCGTGCGCGACCGCGGCGTCGGCTTCGACCCGGAGACGATCCCCGCCGACCGGCTGGGGGTACGAGGGTCCATCCAGGACCGGATGCGCCGCCATGGGGGAACCGCGATCGTCCGCAGCGTCCCCGGTGAGGGCACCGAGGTTCGCCTGGTGATGAAGCGCTCGACCGGACCTGCTGCGGCGGCAACCGAGGAGGATGTGACGCCATGAACCCCACGCATTCGGTCGTCGTCGTCGACGACCACGGCATGTTCCGCACCGGCGTCAAGGCCGAGATCGGTGAAGCCGTCGACATCGTCGGTGAGGCCGCCGACGTCGACCAGGCGGTCAAGGTCGTGCTCGAGACGTTGCCAGACGTCGTGCTCCTCGACGTCCACCTTCCCGGCGGCGGCGGCAGTGAGGTCGTCCGGCGCGTCCATCTGAGGTCACCGGAGGTCAAGTTCCTCGCGCTGTCGGTGTCCGACGCCGCCGAGGACGTGATCGGCGTCATCCGGGCCGGCGCCCGCGGCTACGTGACCAAGAACATCACCGGGCCGGAGCTCGTCGAGGCGATCGGGCGGGTGTCCGACGGCGACGCCGTGTTCAGCCCCCGGCTGGCGGGTTTCGTGCTCGACGCCTTCGCCGGCACCATCGAGGTCGCCCACATCGACGTCGACCTCGACCGGCTGACCGAGCGCGAGCGCGAGGTGATGCGGCTGATCGCCCGCGGGTACGCCTACAAGGAAGTGGCCAAGGAGCTCTTCATCTCGATCAAGACCGTGGAGACACACGTCTCGAGCGTGCTGCGCAAGCTGCAGCTGTCCAGCCGACACGAGCTCACCAGATGGGCGACCGACCGCCGGCTTGTATAGCGTCGCGGCATGGATCTGGCGGAGAAGGCGCTGCTGTTCGTCCATCTGCTCGGCTTCGCCGCGCTCTTCGGTGGCGCCGTCGTCCAGCTCGGGTCCGACACCCGGGTGGTCAACAACGCGATGATCTACGGCGCGCTCACCCAGCTGGTCACCGGGGTGCTGCTCGTCGGTGTCCTCGAGGCGAAGACGGACAGCGACGTCGACCGCGCCCAGGTAGGGGTGAAGTTCGCGGTCGGGGTCGTCGTCGCGTTGCTCTGCTGGGCGAACCGCAGGCGGCCGAGTATCCCCAACGGGCTCTACTTCGCGCTGCTTCTCCTCACGGTCGCCGACGTCGCCGTGGCGGTCTTCTAGATGTCGGTCAGCCAGTCGCAGTGACGAAGAATGCCTCCACCAGCCGCCCCGGCATCCCGGCCGCCTCGCCTCGTGCGCGCAGGAACCCACGCATCCGGTCCTCGATCGTGTGCGGTTCCAGGTGCTGCGAGCGGTGCGCCAGGATCGCCTGGAGCTTGCGGTCGAAGGTGTCGGTGACGTCGACGACATGGTTCGACGTCGGGTGTGCCATCACCCAGGTCTCGGCGATCGTCCAGGGCTCAAGCCCCTGGTCGAACAGGGCGGGGAACGCGAAGGGGTTGCGGGCGGCGGGGTAGATCGCCCGGATCGCCGCCTCGCCGGCGGCCAGATGGTCGGGATGGCTACGCCCGATGCGCTGCCAGTCCCGCTCGGGGCTCGGGATCACCACTCGCTCCGGACGCACGCTGCGGATGGCGGCGGTGATGTCGTGGACGAGGCCGGGTGTGACCACCAGCTCGCCGTCCATGCCCCCGAGAAACCGCACGTCCTCGACACCGACGATCGCCGCGGCCTCCAGCTGCTCGGATCGGCGGATGTCCGCGACCTGGTCGCGAGGGGTCTCCAGGTCGAAGCCGCCGGCCTGCCCGTCGGTGCAGACCACGTACGAGACCTCGATGCCTTCGTCCGTCCAGAGAGCCACCGTGCCGGCCAGGGCGAAGTCCAGATCGTCGGGGTGGGCGGCCACGCACAGGACGCGTGTCACCTCGCTGTCCGGCATGGGGGTGCTCACGTTCGCGCACCATACGCCAGCAAATGCCTTGCGCAGGCGCCTACCCTGGATGACATGGGACGCAGCACGCGTGACGCGCGACGATTTTCGCGCCCCCGACCGGCGACGAGCCGTTCGGGGCGTGCCGCGATGCGCCGCTCCTGACGGGTGACCTGGTTGGGGGAGTGACTCTCTGACCGACCACATCCCGCTTGGAGCCCCTCATGTCTGTGCACCTCGATGACACCTCTTTGGCGTACGCACTGCGGTTGCGCGACCTGACCGACGCGACCCAGGGTCCGCATGCGCTGCAGCACCTCGTGACCGCCGCCGCCGACACCCTGACTGGCATCTGGCGAAGGTCACCGTCGCCCGCGGATGTCGCCCGGGATGCGAGCTGCCGGATCATCACGATCCGCCTGCCGGCGATCGTCACCGTCGCCGACAACTACGCCAGCCTCGGCTACAGCGACGATGCGGTGACCCGGGACTCCCGGTACACCAGGTACGTCGACCCCGAGCGCATGTTGCGCAGTCACACCTCGGCCGCGATACCGGCGGCGCTGCGGGGGCTCGCCGCCGAGCCCTACCCGGACAACCTCTACGTCGTGCCAGGAATGTGCTACCGGCGCGACTCGATCGACCGGCTGCACACCGGCACGCCTCACCAGCTCGACCTGTGGCGCATCGTCCGTACGCCGTCGATGAGAGCCGAGGACCTCCGCACGATGATCGCGGCACTGGTCGACGCGCTCCTGCCGGGTCGGTCGTGGCGGGTCATCCCGAGTCTGCACCCCTACACCGTGGACGGGCAGCAGATCGAGGTCCACTGCGGCGACCAGTGGGGCGGCCAGTGGGTCGAGATCGGTGAGTGCGGGCTGGCCGACCCGGAGCTCCTCGTCCGCTGCGGTCTCGACGACCGATGGAGCGGGCTGGCCATGGGGCTGGGACTCGACCGGATCCTGATGATCCGCAAAGGGGTGTCCGACATCCGGCTGCTGCGTTCCGACGATCCGCGCATCGCGGGACAGATGCTGGACCTGGAACCGTACCGGCCGGTATCGACGATGCCGCCGATCGCTCGCGACATCTCGGTGGCGGTCGACGCGCGGCTGGACGAGGAGACCCTCGGCGACGCCGTGCGCGACGCGCTCGGTGCGGACGCGGACGTGCTGGAGTCGGTCTCGGTGCTGTCGCGTACACCCGTCGACGCCTTGCCCGAGGTGGCCAGAAAGCGGCTGGGCATCCGGCCGGGGCAGGTGAACCTGCTGGTGCGGATGGTCCTGCGAGCGCTCGACCGCACGATGACCGATCGCGACGCGAACCTGCTGCGCGACCGGATCTATCGGGCTGTCCATGCCGGGGACTGTCCTTCTTCGCACGTAGGCTTAGCCCACGATGAGTGCGCTGGTGCCGACTCCTGATCTTGCCGTCCAGACCGCGGTCTCCGACGCGGCCGAACGCGGCCCGGTCGACGGCATCGACCGGCCGCGCCGGGCCACCCCCGAGCAGATCCTGGAGGGGCTGAACGACTCCCAGCGCGAGGCGGTCGTCCACGAGGGGGCACCCCTGCTCGTCATCGCCGGAGCGGGATCGGGCAAGACGCGTGTCCTGACACGACGCATCGCCTGGCTGGTCGCCTCGCGCAAGGTCCACCCCGGATCGATCCTGGCGATCACGTTCACCAACAAGGCGGCCGCGCAGATGCGTTCACGCGTTGCCGAGCTGGTGGGCGGCCGCGCCCGGATCATGTGGGTGTCGACGTTCCACTCCGCGTGCGTGCGGATCCTGCGCCGTGAGATCAGCCGGTTCGGGTTCTCCTCGACGTTCTCGATCTACGACGACGCCGACGCCCGGCGGCTGATGTCCATGGTGTGCCGCGACCTCGAGCTGGACCCCAAGCGCTACAACCCCCGTGCCGTGCTCAACTGGGTGAGCACGTGCAAGAACGAGCTGCGCGACCACGACGAGGCCGCGAAGCGGGCGAAGAACCACCTCGAGCAGACCTACGCCGAGTGCTATGCGAGCTACCAGGCCCGTCTCCAGGCGGCCAACGCGCTCGACTTCGACGACCTGATCATGACGACCGTCCACCTGTTCCAGGCGTTTCCCGATGTGCGCGAGGCGTACCGACGGCGGTTCCGGCACGTTCTCGTCGACGAGTACCAGGACACCAACCATGCGCAGTACGCGCTGATCCGCGAGCTCTGCGGTCCGCTGGCCGCCAGGCGGACCGCCGACGGCGACCTCGTCGGTGGCACGGCGGGAGGCCCGACCGAAGCGGCCGAGCCGGCTGAGCCGGCCGCCGACCCCGGGGAGCTGATGGTCGTCGGCGACGCGGACCAGTCGATCTACGCCTTCCGGGGCGCGTCCATCCGCAACATCCTGGCCTTCGAGGAGGACTTCCCCGACACCCGGACGATCGTGCTCGAACAGAACTACCGGTCCACCCAGCGAATCCTCACCGCGGCCAACTCCGTGATCAGCCGCAACCGGGACCGCAAGCCCAAGAACCTGTGGTCGGACTCCGGGGAGGGCGAACGGGTCACCGGCTACGTCGCCGACGACGAGCACGACGAGGCGCAGTTCGTCGCCGACGAGATCGACCGGCTCAGCGACGACGGCCAGGCCCGACCGGGCGACGTGGCCGTGTTCTACCGTACGAACGCCCAGAGCCGGGTGTTCGAGGAGATCTTCATCCGAGTGGGCCTGCCCTACAAGGTCGTCGGCGGCGTCCGGTTCTACGAGCGGCGCGAGGTTCGCGACGCCCTGGCGTACCTCCGGATGCTGGTCAACCCCGACGACACGGTCTCGCTGCGGCGCATCCTCAACACGCCCAAGCGGGGGATCGGAGACCGCGCCCAGGCGTGCGTGGAGGCGCTCGCCGCGCAGGAGCGCATCGGCTTCTGGGACGCGCTGCGGCGGGCCGCCGAGGCGCCCGGCATGAACAGCCGCTCGCTCAAGTGCATCAATGCGTTCGTCGACCTGATCGACGGGCTGCAGATGATGGTCGACTCCGGCGCCCGAGCCGACGAGGTGCTCGAGGCGGTGCTGACCCGGACCGGCTACCTCAAGGAGCTCGAGGACTCCACCGACCCGCAGGACGAGACCCGGGTCGAGAACCTCGCCGAGCTGGTCGCCGTGGCCCGCGAGTTCACCGACGAGTCCGACACCGGGCGGCTCTCGGACTTCCTCGAGCGGGTCGCCCTGGTGGCCGACGCGGACCAGATCCCCGACGCGGACGACAGCGCCGGTGTGGTGACGCTGATGACGTTGCACACCGCGAAGGGGCTGGAGTTCCCGGTCGTGTTCCTCACCGGCCTGGAGGATGGCGTGTTTCCGCACGCGCGGTCGATCGGAGACGCCACCGAGCTCGAGGAGGAGCGGCGGCTGGCCTACGTCGGGGTCACCCGCGCCCGCGAACGCCTGTACGTGTCCAGAGCCGTCGTGCGTTCGGCGTGGGGGGCGCCGCAGCACAATCCGCCCTCGCGGTTCCTGCAGGAGATCCCGGACGCATTGCTCGACTGGCGACGGACCGAGGCCGCGGTGACGAGATGGGCTCCGACGTCCGCGACCTCGCGTCGCATCGACGACCGGCCGGCCGCGAACTTCACCACGACGGTCAACTCCACCACCCAGACCCGACCGGTGCCGACCCTCTCGGCGGGGGATCGGGTCGTGCATGCTTCGTTCGGTCCGGGCACGGTCGTCGCCGTGCAGGGCCACGGGGACCAGGCGGTGGCGTCGGTGGACTTCGGCAGCAACGGGGTCAAGCGGCTGCTGCTGCGCTACGCCCCCGTCGAGAAGATCTGACCGCCGGTCGCGGTCACGGCGTGACGCCGTGGTCGACGAGGAACGGGTACGGGTCGACGGGGTCGCCACCGTTGGGGTGCACCTCGAAGTGCAGATGCGGGCCGGTGGTGTTGCCGGTCGAGCCCACCGTGCCGAGCTGCTGGCCCTGGAGAACGTGCTCGCCGACGCTGACCGAGTACTCGGTCATGTGGCAGTACCACGTGACCGTGCCGTCGTCGAGCTTCAGCTCGACCTTGTTGCCGTAGGCACCGTCGTAGCTGGCCGAGGTCACCGTCCCGCTGGCCACAGCCACGATCGGGGTTCCGGTCGAGGTGGCGAAGTCGAGTCCGGTGTGGACGCTCGACCAGAGGCCGCTGACCTCGCCGAACGTAGCCGTGATGTGGTAGTTGGAGGTCGGAGCCACCCACCGGTCCAGCGCGATCTCGTCGGCGCGCCTCTGGGCCATCTTCTCCAGCTGCGAGAGCGCGGAGTTGCGCCGCTCGGCCTGCCTCTCGGCGAGCCGGTCGAGCCGGCTCTGCCGATCGGGGACCAGCGAGGGACGAGTGGAGCTGCGGCTGATCCGGTTGGTCCGGGTGATCCCGGGGGGGATCTCCGTGCGGCTGTCACCGCGCCGGATGTCGGCGGGCGGGGTGTTCCCGGGCAGGACCGTGGTCGATCCGGGCGCCAGGCTCTCGCCCGCCGCTGGGAGCTCCGTCGAGGTCTGCAAGGTGCCCGCGTCCGTAGGGGGGCCTGCGTTCGCGAGGTCGCCGGCCACGACCACGCCCGCGGCCGCCGCGACCAGGGCCGCGACTCCGACCACCGCGGGAGCACTCGCACGCCGCTTCGCCGGCTTCCGCCCCGGCCCCCGGTCGCCGACCTGCCGTTGCGGGTCCGGCCGTTCCGCTCGATGTCTGCCCTGACTCGGCGGCGCGGATGCGCTGCCCGGTGCGGAGGCACGCGGCGGATCGGGGCGCATTGCGGCGCGGTGGTGGGGCACGGATGTCCTCGGGGTCTGGGAGACGAGCAACTGTGCACGATAACGGACGTATTACGGTCAGGGAAGCCGAGAAGCGGCCGAATCGGCCGGATCGGCAACGAGATCGGTGGCTTTTGTTCCCAATGACGGGTTTGCCGCCGCGTTCGTTCGCAAGGCCCGCAGACAACCCGAGCGCGGTGCGGCACCGCGGTTTCCGTTACCCTCGCGACGAGGCGTCGTACGCCCCGTCCGCGACCCCCGGTCGCGGGTCGAGGCGGTCGGGAAGGCGGTGAACCTGCGATGAGTCCGATTCGGATCGTCGTGGCAAAGCCCGGCCTGGACGGCCACGACCGCGGTGCCAAGGTGGTGGCACGCGCCCTCCGCGACGCCGGCATGGAGGTCATCTACACCGGCCTGCATCAGACGCCCGAGCAGATCGTGGAGACCGCGATCCAGGAGGATGCCGACGCCATCGGCCTCTCGGTGCTGTCCGGTGCGCACATGACGCTGTTCCAGAAGCTCCTGGCCCTGCTCGAGGAACGCGGCGCCGGCGACATCGTGGTCTTCGGCGGGGGGATCATCCCCAAGGCCGACATCCCGCTGCTCGGCGAGGCCGGAGTGGCGAAGGTCTTCACCCCGGGCGCGACCACCCGCGAGATCGTGGCCTGGGTGAAGGAGCACGTCGGCGACGGTTCCGCCGGCGGCGGCCCGGGCATCGAGACCGCCACCGCCCCCGTGTAAACACCCCGCCCGGCCGGCGACTGCGGGTCGCCCTGCCGCCCATTAGGCTCCGAGAGATTCCCAGCACCGGTTCGGACCGACGACAGACGGGCATGACCGTGGACCTGATGGAGTACCAAGCCAAGCAGCTGTTCGCCAAACACCATGTGCCCGTCACGCTGGGCCGGGTCATCGACGCTGCCGAGGACGCTCGGGCCGCCGCGGAGGAGCTCGGTGACCGCGTCGTCGTCAAGGCCCAGGTGAAGATCGGGGGTCGCGGCAAGGCAGGCGGGGTGAAGCTGGCCGAGTCCCCCGACGACGCGGTGACCAAGGCGGGCGAAATCCTCGGGATGGACATCAAGGGCCACACCGTGCACCAGGTGCTCATCGCTCCCACGGCGGACATCGCCGACGAGTACTACTTCTCGTTCCTGGTGGACCGCGCGAACCGCAACTATCTGTGCATCGCCAGCGTCGAGGGCGGGGTCGAGATCGAGGAGGTGGCCCGTACCAACCCACAGGCCGTCGCGCAGGTCGCGATCGACCCGGGGACCGGCGTCGACGACGCCGTGGCGCGCCGCATCGTGGAGGCCACCGGCTTCCCGGCCGACGTGGCGCAGGAAGCCGAGCAGTTCGTGCTCCTGCTCTGGCGGGTCTTCGTCGAGGAGGACGCGTCCCTCGTCGAGGTCAACCCTCTGGTACGCCTGGGCGACGGCCGTCTCGAGGCGCTCGACGGCAAGATCACCCTCGACGACAACGCGGCGTTCCGGCATCCCGACCATGCGCAGTTCGAGGACCAGGGCGCTGCCGACCCGCTGGAGGCAAAGGCGAAGGAGAAGGGCCTCAACTACGTCAAGCTCGACGGACAGGTCGGCATCATCGGCAACGGAGCCGGCCTGGTGATGTCCACACTCGACGTCGTGGCGTACGCGGGCGAGAAGCATCACGGTGTGAAACCCGCCAACTTCCTCGACATCGGTGGTGGCGCCTCCGCGGAGGTGATGGCCGACGGGCTCGACATCATCCTCAGTGACGCACAGGTCGAGAGCGTCTTCGTCAACGTCTTCGGCGGCATCACCGCCTGCGACGCGGTTGCCAACGGCATCGTCACCGCGCTGGAGATCCTCGGCGACCACGCCACCAAGCCGCTGGTCGTCCGGCTGGACGGCAACAACGTCGAGGAGGGCCGTCAGATCCTGACCGACGCCAACCACCCCCTGGTCACGCTGGTCGACACCATGGACGCGGCCGCCGATCGTGCCGCCGAGCTGGCCGACAGGTAGAGGAGCGACGACCACATGGCGATCTTCCTGAACGCGAACAGCTCGGTCATCGTCCAGGGCATGACCGGCTCCGAGGGATCCAAGCACACCCAGCGGATGCTGGCGTCGGGCACGGCCATCGTCGGCGGCGTGACCCCGGGCAAGGGTGGGCAGTCGGTCGACTTCGGTGACACGAAGGTGCCGGTGTTCGGTTCCGTCGCCGACGCCGTCCAGTCGACCGGGGCGGACGTCTCGGTCGTGTTCGTGCCCCCGCGGTTCACCAAGGCCGCCGTCGTCGAGTCCGCCGACGCCGGTGTCGCGCTGATCGTCGTCATCACCGAGGGCGTACCGGTGAAGGACACGGCCGAGCTCTTCGCGTACACCCAGCGGATCGACGGCTGCCGGGTGGTCGGGCCCAACTGTCCGGGGCTGATCAGCCCCGGCAAGTCCAACGCCGGCATCATCCCGGCGAACATCACCCAGGCCGGCCGGGTCGGCCTGGTGTCGAAGTCGGGAACGCTCACCTACCAGATGATGTTCGAGCTGCGCGACTTCGGGTTCTCGTCCGCGATCGGTATCGGTGGCGACCCGATCATCGGGACCACCCATATCGACGCTCTCCAGGCCTTCCAGGAGGACCCCGAGACCGACGCGATCGTGATGATCGGTGAGATCGGCGGTGACGCGGAGGAGCGTGCGGCCGCGTTCATCTCCGACAATGTCAGCAAGCCTGTGGTCGGGTACGTCGCAGGCTTCACCGCCCCGGAGGGCAAGACGATGGGGCACGCTGGCGCGATCGTGTCCGGCTCGTCGGGAACCGCGGCCGGCAAGAAGGAAGCGCTCGAAGCCGCCGGTGTCAGGGTGGGCAAGACGCCGTCGGAGACCGCGCAGCTGATGCGCGACATCCTGGAACGTGGCTGAACCGGCTGCCGCGCGCCGATGGGCGTGACCTGGTGAAGTGACCGCGAAGCCGACCCATCACACTCTGTCGGTCACGCTGCACGGGGAGTAGCATCAGCGGCAAGCAACTTCAGGCCGGAGGGGCTGACAGGAGGTTGCAGCATGTGGTGGATTCTCATTCTGGGAGCTGTCGTCGCCGTTCTTGGCGCCAACGAGTGGCGGTCATGGAAGAAGCCAGGCAGGGCAGGGCTGGAGCACTTGCACGACGACAATCTGGGGAAGGCCGGGCGAGCAGAGACGGGCGGAAGCGACGCCTGATCTCCACTCTGAGATCCGCTGACTCGCCGGGGTATTCGGGTACGTGTCACCGTGCGAGTGCCGCAGGCCGCGCGGCATCCAGCGCCGGGGGTGGACAGCGTCAGGTGACCCTGCTCCGTCGGTCGTAGTCCCGGTTGTCCCATTCGCGCCCGGCCAGCACCCGTTCGAGCGCGCACACGGCGTCGTACACGTCGACGAACCTGGTGTAGAGCGGGGCGAACCCGAACCGGGCGAGGTCGGGTGCGCGGAAGTCGCCGATGATGCCGCGCGCGATCAGTGCCTGCACGACCTCGTACGCCCGGGGATGGCGCACCGACACCTGGCTACCGCGGTCGCGGCCGTCCAGCGGGGTCACGATCTCGAGCTCGCGACCGATCCGATGCGCTACCAGGTCGATGAACAGTCCGGTGAGCGCCAGGGACTTGACGCGGATGTGCCCGGGGTCCACCCCGTCGAAGACGTCCAGTGCCGCGTCGAGAGCGGCGAGGGAGACGATGGTGGGGCTGCCCGCGGCCATGGACGCGACGCCGGGTGCGGGCCGGAACTCCCGCTCCATCGCGAACGGCTCCGCGTGCCCCATCCAGCCCGGCAACGGCTGGTCGATGCCGCCATGGTGACGCTCGGCGACGAAGAGGTACGCGGGCGCGCCTGGCCCGCCGTTCAGGTACTTGTACGTACACCCCACCGCGAGGTCGGCGTCGGCGGCCCGCAGATCCACCGGCACGGCGCCCGCCGAGTGGCAGAGATCCCACAGCATCAGCGCGCCGGTCTGCTGAACGCCCCCGGTCAGCGCCGGGATGTCGTACATCCGGCCGGTGCGGAAGTCGACGTGCGTCAGCGCCAGCACCGCGGTCCGCCCGTCGACCGCCGCCAGCGGGTCGGCGGGGTCACACCAGCGGAGCTCGAGGTCGAGCAGCCGGGCGACGCTCGCCGCGATGTATCCGTCGGTTGGGAACGTGGTGGGCTCGATCACCAGGACCCGACGGTCGGGGCGTAGCCGGGCGGCGGCGACGAGGAGCTTGAACAGGTTGACCGAGGTGGAGTCGGCCACCAGCACCTCGTGCGCCCGCGCACCGATGAGCGGCGCGATCTTGCCGGCCACCCGCTGGGGCAGGTCGATCCACCCCGCGGTGTTCCATGAGCCGATCAGCCCCTGGCCCCACTCGTGCTCGATCAGCCGGCTCACTCGGGCGGCAACTCCGACGGGCAGCGCGCCCAGCGAGTTCCCGTCCAGGTAGATGACGTCGTGCGACAGCCGGAAGCGGGACCTGCAGCCACCGAGCGGATCGGCCCGGTCGAGGGCGAGGGCGTCCTCACGGGTGAACGCGCCCGCCGACGTGTCGGTCACCGCGGCACCCCCGTCACGCCTAGTCCCGCTCGTGCAGTCGTTCGCCCGCGCGTACGACCATCGCGGTGAAATCGGCGTCGGTCACATCGAAGCCCTGCCCGGGGAACATCGTCACCTCGGCGACCTGGTTGTGGCGGCGCAGGACCGCGACCCGGTAGGCCACCGTCTCAGCCTGGTTGTTGATCTCGAACTCGAACCTCCAGATCGACGCGTGCACCGGTGGTGCGTCGGCGGCGCTGGAGTCGAGGACGCTCGCGCTCAGCTCGCGTGTCTCGCAGCCGGCGACGTTCTGCTTGACCTGGTCGACGAAGCGGGTTGCCGCCGACGCGCTGGGGAGTGTTCCGACGGTCTCGGTCAGGCCGAACCGCAGCGGGAGGTTCTTCGCGGCGGGCACCACGAACGTCCGCCACTCGGCGTTCCGGGTGCCGCTGAAGTCCGCCTGGTCGCACAGCGTCGCGGAGATGTTGTCCCGCGCCGGCGCGGGCGTCGTACCGACCCAGCCGCCGATGGTCCCCGGTACCGGCGTGAGGTCGACCGGGGCCAGGAAACCGGTCGCGTCGCCGTACTCGGGGGGTCCGACCAGCTGCAGCGAGGGATCCGCGGCGCACGATCCTCCGCCGTCCGCGCAGAGCTCGGCCACCGACGCGCCGAGCGCTCCGGCCACTGCACCCACCCGGACCGGGACGGGCGCTGGTGTCACCTCGACGATGCTCGTCGTGACCGTCCCGGTCCTGGCGAGCCCGACGGCGACCACTGTCTCGGGGGCCGACGGAGGGCTCTGGCGGAGCACCAGCACCGAGGCTTCGTCTCCGATGCCCGGCAGGTCGTAGCTCCTCAGCAGCGTGGTGCGCGGGATCCGGCACGCCGCGGCCCAACCGGCCATCTCGGTGTAGGCGCTGTCGGCGCTGTTCTCGGAGTCGGCGAGCTCGACGGTCTGCGTGGCAACGCTCTGCGGACCGCCGCCGGTGAAGTCTCGCGTCCAGGCCTGGGTGGGTACGGGGGGCGGCAGCGGCGACGGCGGACAGCCGTACACCCGCCGGGTCGGCTCTGATGTGGCCGTCGTGGAGTCGACCGCCCACGTCTGGTCCGGTTGCAGGCGGGTGACCGCGGCCGCGTCGAGGAGCTCACCTCGCGACACCCTCACCTGAGGGCTGGTCGGGGTGGTGTCCGTGGCGACCGGTGACGTCGGGGAGGTCGCGGTGGCGTCACTGTCGGAGTCGCCCGCCAGGTAGACCGCACCCGCGGTGCCGGCGGCGACCAGCACCGCGGCGGCGACGAGCCAGCCGGTGAGCCGGCGCCTTCGCCGCCGGTCGCCGTCTCGTCGTACCGACGGAGCCCGGGACATGGGGGTCGTGTCAGCCGTCGATCGCAGCGCCGCCAGCCTGCCGCCGATCCCGTCGGCTGCGGTGTCCGGCATCACCGCCTGTGCCTGGTCGAGCAGCTCGGCGACCGATGCGGGCGATGTCCTGGTCTCCTTCGCGATCTGGTCGTCGCTGAGGTGAACCAGGTCCCGGAGCACGACGGCGCGCCGTTGGGCGGGACTCATCGACGTCAGGTCGTCGAGCTCGGCCGGTGGCGCATGGCCGTTGGCCCCGTCCGGCCCTTCCCGGGAGGCGATCCGCCAGGCCTCGGTGCGTACCCACGCGTCGGGGTCGTCACGCGCCGCTACCCAGCGCCAGCGCTGCCAGGCGCGGACGTACGCCTCGCGGACGCTGAGCCTGGCGGACTCGAGGTCGCCGGTCACCGCATACGTCTGCTGCAGCAGCGCCCGGCGATGTGCGTAATAGAACGCGTCGAACTCGTCGACTCGCGCCATCACGTCACCTCGTCACGCCTGCATCGTCACTATCCCCGCCCGATCTCGATGTTTCGACGGTACGCGACGAGTCGCGGCCGGGCGAATCCGAACGCAGTCGGCCGGGCTCACCTAGGGGACCGTCCAGGGCCGCCGAGTGGGTCGGGCGGCGTGTCAGCGGCCGTTTCGTACTCACCGGTAGGCGACGATGGAACCGATGACCGCTCTCCTGTCCAGCTCGCTGCTGCGCGTCGAGCCCCAGACAGACGAACCGGCCCGGCCGGCCTGGCTGGGAGCGGCGATCGCCGCGGGCTGGGCCGCCGTCGTGGGGCTGCTCTCGTGCGTTGCGGTGGCGGTGCTGGCGTGGTTCGCCGGATCGAGCGGCGAGGTGGGCGACGGGATCCGCGCGGGTGCGCTGGCCTGGCTGCTCGGCCACGGCAGCGGGCTGGGGCTGGCCACGGTCAGCGTCACCGCTGTCCCGCTCGGGCTCTCGATCGCCTGGGCGGCCCTCCTCTACCGGGCGGCGGCATGGGCCGGCGCGACGTCGGCGGTCACCGATTCCCGGTCCTGCCTGATCGGGGCAGGGGTGCTCGCCGGCGTGTACGCGGTCATCGCCAGTGCCGTCTCGGTGCTGTCGTCGACGGCGGCGCTGGCGCCGAGCACTCCTCGTACCGCTGTCGGCTCGTTCATGCTCGCTTCGGCGTTCGGGGGCCTCGGCATGGCGCGCGGTTCCGGGCAGGCCGGTCCGCTCTGGCGGGCAGCCCCGGAGTGGCTCCGCGTCGCCGCGACCGGCGCGGCTGCCGGAACGGCGGCGATGCTGGGAGTCGGCGCCCTGCTGGTGTCGGTCTCGCTGCTGGCGGACTTCACCACCGCCCGCTCGGTCATGGACTCGTTGCACCCCGGCGTGGTGGGAGGCGCCGTGCTGCTGCTGGCCGGCATCGCGGCTTTGCCGAACGCGGCGCTGTTCGCCGGCGCCTTCGCCGCCGGCCCCGGCTTCACGCTGGGGACCGGCACCGTCGTCGCGCCGAGTGGCGTCCATCTGGGCGCCGTGCCCGCGTTCCCGCTCCTGGCGGCGCTGCCGAGTGACGGTACGCAACCATGGTGGATCGCCGCGCTGGTGACCGTTCCGATGCTGGCCGGCGCCGTCGCCGGCACACTGGCCGTACGGCGCTACCCGGTCTACGGGATCGACGTCGCGTCGCTGCGCGGAGGTTTCGCCGGTGTCTCCGCCGGGGTGGTCTTCGGCCTGCTGACCGGTCTCGGCGGGGGCGCGATCGGCCCCGGGCGGATGACCGATGTCGGTGTCGACGTCTGGAGCACGGTCGCGGTCTGTGCCGTCGCGATGGGGCTTGGCGGACTGGTCGCAGGGGTCGTCTGCCGGCTGGTCTCGCGGCGCTCCGACCGCGCCGTGACAGGGTGACGCCCGCCGGTCGGTAAGGTGTCCGCGGGCCGGGAGGCGACCGCCGCTGATGCGCCGGAGTCAGCGCCCGCATCCTCCCGCATCCTGACGAGGGAGCGACCAGATGTCCGCCCGCTTGGTTGTCCTGGTGTCGGGTGCCGGCACCAACCTCCAGGCTTTGCTCGACGCCTGCCGGGATCCGCGCTACGGCGCGACCGTGGTGGCGGTCGGTGCCGACCGAGACGGGATCGAGGGCCTGGCCAGAGCGCGGCGGGCAGGTGTCCCCACGTTCGTGCTGCGGGTCAAGGACTTCGCCAGTCGCGGCGACTGGGACGCCGCTCTGGCGGCCGCGTGCGACTCCCACGATCCCGACCTCATCGTGCTCGCCGGGTTCATGAAGCTCACGGGTCCGACATTTCTGGCTCGTCACTCCGGTCGTACGGTCAACACGCATCCCGCCCTGCTGCCCTCGTTCCCCGGCATGGACGGACCGCGGGAGGCGCTCGACTACGGCGTCAAGGTGACCGGGTGCACGCTGTTCGTCGTCGACGAGGGCATCGACACCGGCCCGATCGTCGCCCAGCAGGCCGTGCCGCTGCACGATGACGACGATGTGGACAGCCTGCATGAGCGCATCAAGGTCGCCGAGCGCGCCCTGCTCGTCGACACAGTCGGGCGCATGGTCCGTGAAGGCTTCCGCATCACCGGCAGGAAGGTACGGTTCGGCTCGTGACTACAGACCCCGACCCTGCGCGTCGTCCGATCCGGCGTGCGCTGGTCTCGGTGTTCGACAAGACCGGGCTGGCCGATCTGGGCCGCGGCCTGCATGAGGCCGGCGTCACCCTCGTGTCGACGGGTTCGACGGCGGCCCGGCTGCTCGACGCGGGGGTGCCGGTCACGACGGTCGAGGACCTGACCGGTTTCCCCGAGTGCCTCGACGGGAGGGTCAAGACCCTGCACCCGCGCGTGCACGCGGGCATCCTGGCCGACCAGCGGATCGAGGCGCACCGCGCTGAGCTCGCCCGGCTGGGCATCGAGCCCTTCGACCTGGTCGTGAGCAACCTGTACCCGTTCGTCGCGACGGTGATGTCGGGCGGCACGAACAACGAGGTCGTCGAGCAGATCGACATCGGTGGTCCGTCGATGGTGCGCGCCGCGGCGAAGAACCACGCCAGTGTGGCGGTCGTCGTGTCGCCCGGACAGTACGAGCGAGTGCTCGAGGCAGTTGTCGCCGGGGGATTCACGCTGGCGGAACGCCGGCGGCTCGCCGCGGAGGCGTTCGTCCACACGGCGAACTACGACGTGAGCGTGGCGTCGTGGATCGGGAACGTCCTGGTCGACACCTCCGATGGGAGCGGCTTCCCAGCCTGGATCGGAGCCACCTGGGACCGGGCGGCGCAGCTGCGCTACGGCGAGAACCCGCACCAGCGGGCGGCGCTGTACGTCAACGGCTTCGTGCCCGTACCCGGACTCGCCCAGGCGCATCAGCTGCACGGCAAGGAGATGTCGTACAACAACTACGTCGACGCGGACGCTGCCCGCCGGGCGGCGTACGACTTCACCGAGCCGGCCGTGGCGATCATCAAACATTCCAACCCGTGCGGTATCGCGCTCGGCTCCGACATCGCCGAGGCGCACCGCAAGGCGCATGCCTGCAACCCCGTCTCGGCCTTCGGCGGCGTCGTGGCGACCAATGCGCCGGTCACCGAAGCGCTGGCCGATCAGCTCGCCGACATCTTCACCGAGGTGGTCGTCGCCCCCGCCTTCGCCGAGCGGGCCGTGGCGAAGCTGTCGGCGAGGAAGAACATCCGGCTGCTGGTCTGCGAACCGGCGGCGCCGGGCGGCACCGAGTGGCGGAGCATCACCGGCGGGATGCTGTTGCAGACCCGCGACGGGATCGACGCCGACGGGGACGCGGTCGACTCCTGGACACTCGCCGCGGGGGACCCGGTGACCGAGGAGGAGATGGCGGATCTGGAGTTCGCCTGGCGGGCATGCCGCGCGGTGAAGTCGAACGCGATCGTGCTGGCCCAGGACCGCGCGACGGTGGGCGTCGGCATGGGTCAGGTGAACCGGGTGGACTCCGCCCGGCTGGCGCTCTCGCGAGCCGGTGACCGCGCGGTGGGATCGATGGCTGCGTCGGATGCGTTCTTCCCCTTCGCCGACGGGCTGACCGCCCTCGCCGAGGGGGGCGTGCGAGCGGTGGTGCAGCCGGGAGGTTCGATGCGCGATGCGGAGGTGGTCGACGCGGCTCGCTCGGCCGGCATCTCCATGTACGTCACCGGGACCCGCCACTTCTTCCACTGAGCTGTCGGATCGCTGCGCCGTCAGTGTCGGGTCGCGGGGAGCAGGGATCTGTGGAGGATGTTCGGTCACCACAGACGTAACATCCTCCGCAAACCCGCCTGCCAGCACCCAGGGCGGGTGAGTTGCCGGTCGGGAGTCGGCCGGGCTACGCTCAGGCACTCAGTGGTGCGTAATACGAGATGAGTTGCCCAGTGCGCAACAAGGCGATCAGCCGCGGCGCAGCGGACCTGCTGGCGGACATCCGCTACGAGGTCATGCCGACCAAGACGATCGAGCAGGCCGTCGTGGAGTCCGTGCCGACGACGATCCCGATCACGATCACCGCCTCGCCGAGCAAGGGCATCGACACCACGATGGACCTCGCCGGACGGCTCGTCGCTCACGGCTACCGCGTGGTGCCCCATCTGTCCGCCCGGCTCGTCCGCGACGAGATCCACCTGAAGTACCTTGTCCAGCAGGCCCTCGATCTCGGTGTCGACGACGTCTTCGTGCCGGCCGGGGACGCCGACCCACCGGCGGGGAAGTACCACTCGGCGGTCAGCCTGCTCGCGGAGCTCACCGCCATGGGACGGCCGTTCGCGCACATCGGCATCACCGGCTACCCGGAGAGCCACCCCCTCATCGACGACGACATCACGATCCAGTCGATGTGGGACAAGCGCGAGCACGGGACCTACATCGTGAGCAACCTCTGCTTCGACGCCGCAACACTCACCGGCTGGGTGCGACGGGTCCGAGCCCGTGGCATCACGCTGCCGATCCGGATCGGCCTGGCCGGCCCAGTCGACCCGACCAAGCTGCTGTCGATGGCGACCAAGGTCGGTGTGGGGGACTCCACGAAGTTCCTCAGAAAGCACGCATCGTGGTTCATGCGGCTGACCGCGCCGGGTGGCTACAGCCCGGAGCGGATGCTGCAGCGGATCGGCTCGACGACGGGAACACCGCAGGCCGCGGTGACGGGACTGCACATCTTCACGTTCAACCAGGTCGCCAAGACCGAGCAGTGGCGCCAGCGGCTGCTGGCCACCGTCAAGCCGGTGTGAGCAGTCCGGCCTGGGTGAGCAGGCGCTCGAGCTCGCGCTCGAGCCCGATGTCGCCGACCGGCAGGATCTCCAGCGGCAGGCCCAGCGACTCCGCGGCGCTCCGCGCCAGCGCGCTCAGCTCCTCGGTCGGGTGCTGCGCCAGCCAGACCACCCGCCGGTAGTTGCCGAAGTAGTCGTCGCGCAGCTGCGGGAACCGGTCGAGCCCGAGCTCGACGACCACCGAACGCCGGAACGAGCGGACGAGGAAGTCGGTCAGGACGTACGTGCCGGGTTCGGCGGCGAACGTGGCCTGCATGGCGGCGACGCCGGCGTAGACGTCATAGCAGTGCGACCCGCCCAGCCGCGGCGCACCGGACCGGCGGCAGACCTCGTCGAGCGCGCCGTAGGTGCCGCAGTCGGCATAGCCGATGGCGACGTGCCGGAACCGCTGGCGCAGCGACGTCAGCAGGTTCTCGACCTCGCCGGCGATCCGCTCGGGATGGTTGTGCAGCAGCGGCGGCAGGGGGTGCACCGACACCGGCCAGCCGCGGCGCCGGGCGATGTCCTCGAGGGGCTGCGCGATCGCGCCGCAGGCGACCACGGCAAGCGTCATCTCGTCAGCCGGGGAAGTCTCGTCAGTCGGGGAGGTCTCGTCAGTCGGGGAAGGAGAGCTGGTCGATGAAACGGTCGTTGAAGTCAGGTCGGTCGGAGAGCTCGACATAGGTCACCTCCTCCAGCAGCGCCTGGGCACCGGCGCGCTCACGCAGGCTCAGCAGCACCATCTTCGCGCCCTCGCCCGCCACGTTGCCGGCGCTCACGATCCGCAGCACCGGCAGCTTGGGGACCAGACCGATCCTGATCGCGCTGGCCGGCGACAGATAGCTCCCGAAAGAACCCGCCAGCAGCACCTGCTGCACGTCGCGCGGACCCGCGCCGAAGTCCTCCAGCAACGTCGCCCATCCGGTCGCGATGGCGGCCTTGGCGAACTGCAGCTCCCGGACGTCGCGCTGGGAGAGGTAGACCGAGTCGCGCGGGTCGCCACGCCAGTGCAGGACGAAGATGCGCTCGCCCTCGATGTCGGTGAACCGCTCCGCCAGCTTGGGCGCGATCGACATCGCCTGGTCCGGTGTCACGAACCGGCCGGACGCGTCGAGCAGCCTGGCTCCCCAGAGCTCGGCCACCGCGTCGACGAGTCCGGAGCCGCACAGACCCACCGGTTCGATGTCGCCGATCACCTGGAGCTCGACGTCGCCGTCGACGAGCTTGACCACCTCGATCGCGCCCTCGGCCGCACGCATCCCGCAGCGGATCGCCGCACCCTCGAACGCCGGCCCCGCGGGTGCCGCGGTGGACAGGATGCGCTCCCCGTCGCCGAGAACGATCTCGCAGTTGGTGCCGACGTCGATGAACAGCCGCAACCGCTTGTCGCGGTCCATGCCGGAGGCGAGCATGCCGGCCACGATGTCTCCGCCGACGTACGCGCCCAGTGCCGGGAACAGCACCGCCCGGGCGCGTGGGTGCACGTGCACCCCGAGGTCGGTGGCCAGGGTCTCGGGCATCGTGCGCGCGGCCATGATGAACGGGGCGACGCCGAGCGGTTCGGGATCGATGCCGAGCACCAGCTGGGTCATCGTGGCGTTTCCCGCCATCGCGATCTCGTAGACCTCCGCGGGATCGACCTCGGCCTCGGCGCAGACCTCCGCGGCGAGCTCGTTCAGCGTCTGCTGGGCGAGCTCGCTGAGTCGGCCCAGCGCCGTCGGATCGAGCATCGTCGCACTGATCCGGGTGATCACGTCGCCGCCGAACGGCTGCTGCTTGTTCAGCGTCGAGCGGACCGCCATCGGTGTACCGGTGCCCGTGTCGAGCAGGGTCGCAACCACCGTGGTGGTGCCGAGGTCGAAGCCGATCGCGTAGCGGCGCTCGGTGGTGTCGCCGTCCTCGACGTCGATGAGCACGTCGTCGACGATCACCGCGGTGACCTTCCAGTCGCTGCGGCGCAGCACGGTGGGCAGGCGGCGCAGCGCGTGCACGTCACAGCGCAGCTCCAGGTCGTCGACCGCGGCGAGCAGCCGCTCGAGGTCGCTCGCCTGGTCGCGCAGGGACGGCTCGGACAGCTCGACGTAGCGTTTCTGGATCGCTGGGCGCAGGATCACCTGTCGGCCGACGCCGACGGTGGCGGCCTTGGGCCGGGTGAGCAGCGGCGGAACGTCGATCTCGAGGTCGTGCGTGGCCTGCGCGAGGCACGCCAGCCGCCAGCCCGACTTGAGCTGGTCGCCGCTGAACGCACGCACGTCGAGCCGCGACACCGGCATCGGGCCGCTCACGACCCGCACCTTGCACTTCTTGCAGGTGCCATGGCCGCCGCAGGTGGAGTCGATCGCGATTCCGTGCCAGCTCGCCGCATCGAAGACGCTGACGCCTGGTGGAACGCTGACCTCCCGGTCGGCGGGTGTGAACCGGAGCCGTACGCGTCCGGTCCCGTCATGGGCGTCCTCGCGTACTGCCGGGCCGGACGAGGGCGGGAGGCTGGCGAGCAGACCCTCGCGGGCGAGCCCGTCGATGTCCGCGACGACGTGCTCCCCGGCGGAATGGCCCGAGGAGGAAGCGCCCGAGGACGAGGATTGGGTCATGTCGCCTGTCGGGCCCGGAACGCCGCGATCCACGCCGCGCCCCACTCGTCGTTGCCGAGCAGCAGGTCGGCCGCCTTGACGGCCTCGGTGATCTGCGGGGTGCGAGCGTCCATGATCGCGCTGGTGAGTCCGGCCGCCATCGCCATCGGCAGGAACGACGCGCCGAGCGCGTGCCGGCCCGGCATGCCGAAGGAAACGTTGGAGGCGCCGAGCGTCATGTTGACGCCGTACTCCGCCCGGATCCGCGAGATCGTCTCGAGGGTCGCGTTGACCACCGACGTGTCGGCGCCGATCGGCATCGCCAGCGGGTCGATGAGGATGTCCTCGATCGCCATGCCGTACTTCCCGGTGGCGGTGTCGATGATCTTGCGCGTCAGCTCCAGGCGCTTGTCGGCCTCCATCGGGATCTCGTCCTCGTCGTTGGGCAGCGCGATGACGGCGGCGCCGTAGCGCTTGACCAGCGGCAGGATCGCCTCCATCCGTTCGTCCTCGGCGGTGATCGAGTTGACGAGCGCCTTGCCCTCGTAGGCCGCCAGACCGGCGTCGAGCGCCTCGACCACCGAGGAGTCGATGCAGATCGGCAGGTCGGTGACGGACTGGACGAGCTTGATGGCCCGGGCCAGCAGGTCGGCCTCGTCGGTCAGCGGCACACCCATGTTGATGTCGAGCACCATCGCCCCGCCCTCGACCTGAGACCTGACGTCGACCTCGATCGCGGAGAGGTCACCGGCGCGCAACTGCTCCTGGAACCGCTTGCGGCCGGTGGGGTTGATCCGCTCGCCGATGATGCAGAACGGCTGGTCGTGGCCGATCGTCAGGGACCTGCTGGCCGACGACAAGACGGTGTGCATGCGGAGCTCCAAACAAGAAGTCGAGGGTCAGACGTGGATGGGGGCCCGGTGCTGGCGAACCAGCTCCTTGGCGAGCTTGACGGTCGCCGAGGCATCGGGGGCGTAGCCGTCGGCGCCGACCGCGTCGGCGTACTCCTGGGTGACCGGGGCGCCGCCGACCATGACCTTCACCTGGTCGCGCATGCCGGCCTTCTGCAACGCGTTCATGTTGGCCTTGAACATCGGCATCGTGGTGGTGAGGAACGCCGAGAAGCCGACGATCTCCGGCTTGTACTCCTTGATCGCCTCGATGAACTTCTCCGGTGCGACCTGCACGCCGAGGTCGATGACGTGGAAGCCGGCGCCCTCGAGCATGATGTTGACGAGGTTCTTGCCGATGTCGTGAACGTCACCCTTGACGGTGCCCATCACGAACGTGCCGACGGTCTCGGCGCCGGTCTCGGCCAGCAGCGGGCGCAGGATGTCGAGCGCCCCGCTCATGGCCTTGCCGGCGATGAGCATCTCGGGCACGAAGAAGTCGCCGCGCTCGAACCGGGCGCCGACCTCCTCCAGCGACGGGATCAGCGCGTCGAACAGCATGGTCTCGGGCGTCATGCCGTTGGCCAGGCCGGCGTTTGTGAGGTCGAGAACCGCGGGTTTGTTGCCGACCAGCGTCTGGTCGTACAGTCCCTGGAGAATTTCGTCGGGCGTCATGCCGCGCCGTCCTTTCGTGCCGGGTAGCCGAGTAGTGCCGAGAGGTCGCGAGCCTTGCTGGTCAACAGCGTGGCCAGCTTGCCGAGCTGGGGCTTGAGCCGTGTGGCCGGACCGGAGAGGGAGATCGCCGCGGACACCCTGCCGTCGGGGAACCGGATGGGTGCGGCGATGGCGACCAGGCCGGGTTCGAGCTCCTCGTCGCTGAGGCCGTAACCCGCGCGCCGGACGGCTTCGAGGTCGCGCTGCAGCGCCTCCGTGCTGGTGATCGTGCGTGGCGTACGTCGCTCCAGCGGCCCGGTCGGGGGCTCGATGGTGCCGTAGGCGTAGAAGACCTTGCCGAGCGCCGAGCAGTGCGCGGGGACGTCGACGCCGACCCAGTTGGTCGAGCCGAGCAGGTAGCTCGACTCGATCTGCGCGACCTGGACCACGCTGTTGCCGCGGGGCACCGAGAGGTTGACGGTCTCACCGGTCTGCTCGCCGAGACACTCCAGGCTCGGCCGGGCGAGCTGCACGAGCTCGTCGACCGGGTCGTGCCGGGCGGCGTACACCGTGAACAGCGGTCCGGCGACGAACGTGCCCAACCGGTCGCGGGTGACGAGCCGGTTGCGCTCGAGGGCCTGGAGCAGCCGCGAGGTCGTGGACTTCGCCAACCCGATCTCGTTGGTGAGGCCGGTGAACGACATCGCGCTGTCCGCCTCGACCACCAGCCGCAACAGCTCCGCGGCACGGTCGACCGACTGCGTGCCATGCTGTGAGGCCACGGTGCCGTCCAGTGCCTAGGGTGGTCGGTGAGAGTTCTACAGTATGGAACCAGTGTTCCATATGATGAGCGTAGGATCTACCGCGACGGGGCGTCAAGCGGATTCGTCAGGACGCGTTCGGTGTTCGCCGGCGGTGCGCCGGTGCTGTCTTGGAGGTCGGATGTTCCACAACCAGATGCCGCGCTACGAGATCCTGTCCGAGCAGGCGATGGCCGTTCTGGACAAGGGCTGGCGGCGGATCGTCAGCGAGATCGGCGTGGAGTTCATGGCCGACCGGGCGGTGGAGCTGTTTCGTGCCGCCGGGCAGACGATCGAGGGCAACACGGTCAAGCTCGACCCGGAGTTCGTCCTCGAGCAGGTCGCCAAGGCGCCGAAGGAGTTCGACGTCCAGGCGCGCAACCCGCTCAACAGCATCCACATCGGCGGCGACTCGATGGCCTTCGGCTGCGTGTACGGGCCGCCGTTCGTCCGCGAGGGCGAGGTCCGCCGGGACGCGACCATGGACGACTTCCGCCGGTTCACCAAGCTGGCCCAGGTGTTTCCCGAGCTCGACTCGGCCGGCGGGGTGATCTGCGAGCCCAACGACACTCCATTGGACTCGCGGCACCTGGACATGATCTATGCGCTGCAGACACTGACCGACAAGGTGCACATGGGCAATGTCGTCTCGGCGGTCAACGCCGCGGACACGATCAGGATGACCGAGATCATGTTCGGCAGCCGGGAGTCGATCGAGCAGACGCCCGCGACGATCTCGCTGATCAACTGCAACTCGCCGCTGCGCTGGGACGACCGGATGCTCGACGCGCAGTTCGAGTACTGCGCCGCGAACCAGGCGGTCGTGATGACACCGTTCCTGCTGATGGGAGCCATGTCCCCGGTGGCGATCCCGGCGACGCTGGTGCAGCAGATGGCCGAGGCGCTCTCCGGCATCGCGCTCGCGCAGCTGATCCGGCCGGGCTGCCCGGTGATCTTCGGCTCGTTCCTGTCCAACATCGACATGCAGTCGGGGTCGCCGATGTTCGGGACACCGGAGTCGGCGATCGGGCTGCTGTGCACCGGGCAGATAGCCCGCCGTTTCGGGCTGCCGTTCCGGTCCGGTGGCGCGCTGACGTCGAGTCAGGTGCCCGACGCGCAGGCGGCGTACGAGGCACTCATGACGATGCTGCCGACGTTCCTGGCGGGCACGAACTGGGTGATGCACACCGCCGGCTGGCTCGACGGCGGGCTGGTGTCGTGCTACGAGCAGTTCATCATCGACGTCGAGCTGCTGAAGATGCTGCAGGTGGAGTTCACTCCGCTGGAGATCGACGAGGAGTCACTCGCCTTCGGTGCCCATCTGGAGGTCGGGCATGGCGGTCACTTCCTCGGCGCCGAGCACACGATGGAGCGGTTCCGCACCTGCTTCTACCGGCCGTTCGTGTCGTCGTCGGACAACTACGAGAAGTGGATGCGTACCGGGGCTCACGACACCGCGGCCCGCGCGACCAGGATCTACCAGGCCAAGCTCGACGAGTACGAGCAACCGCCACTCGACGAGTCGATCCGCGCCGAGCTCGAGGACTACGTCAACCGGCGCCGCAAGGAGCTCGGCGACTGACCGGCGACCGCCCCAGGCGGGTTTGCGGAGGATGTTACGTCTGTGGTGACCGAACATCCTCCACAGATGCCTGCCGGCGTCGTCAGGATCATCCTGCCGGCCCACTCGACCACGAACCATCTCCACTGCGCAGCTGAGCGGGCGGACCCAGAATGGTCCGATGCAGATACGCGTGTTCACCGAACCACAACAGGGCGCCACCTACGACGACCTGCTGCGTGTCGCTCGGGCGACCGAGGACCTCGGCTTCGATGCGTTCTTCCGCTCCGACCACTACCGGCACTTCGGCGGCGACGGCGGTCCCGGGCCGACCGATGCGTGGGCCACGCTCGCCGCGCTGGCCCGTGACACGTCGAGGATCCGGCTGGGGACGTTGGTGACGCCGGCGACCTTCCGGCTCCCCGGGCCGCTGGCGATCACGGTCGCGCAGGTGGACCAGATGAGCGGTGGCCGCGTCGAGCTAGGCATCGGTGCCGGGTGGTACGAGGAGGAGCATCGGGCGTACGGCATCGAGTTCCCGCCGGTGGCCGAACGGTTCGACCGCCTCGAGGAACAGCTCGCCGTCGTGACCGGTCTGTGGGAGACACCACTGGGTAAGACGTTCTCGTACCACGGTCGTCACTACCGGCTCGAGGACTCACCTGCCTTGCCCAAGCCGGTGCAGCAACCTCGCCCGCCGGTGATCATCGGCGGGTCCGGAAAGCGCCGTGCGGCCGCGCTGACGGTGCAGTACGCGGACGAGTTCAACGCGTTCGACGATCTCGAAACGACCCGGACGATCCTCGCTCGCGTGCTCACGGCCTGTGAGGAACATGGGCGCGAGGCCGGATCGCTACGGCTCTCGGTCGCACAGACGGTGTGCGTCGGCCGAGACCAGGCGGAGGTGCGACGCCGCGCGGACGCGATCGGGATGGACGTGGACGAACTGCGACAGGCCGGCTTGGCAGGAACGCCGGCAGAGGTGGTCGACAAGATCGGCGCATTCTCCGAGCTCGGAGTCAGCCGGGTGTACGCGCAGGTGCTCGACCTCGACGACCTCGACCACATCGCGCTGATCGCGTCGGACGTCGCGACCCAGGTGGCCGGCTGACGAGTCGTTGCCGGCGCTCCAGGCGTTGCATGACGCAAGCGGGGGACCCTCGAGCAGCGGCGGGTCAGTCGGGGCGGAGACCGTCGTTTCGCGTCTCCTCGACGTAGACATGCGCCTCGGTGTCCTCGCCCTCAGCCTGTTCCGCGTCTGCCCGGTACATCCGGTGGCCCTCGGTGTCGCTGCCCTCGGCCCGCTCCCCGTCCGCGAACGACAGGAGCCGGTGACCTTCGGTGTCATTCCCGGGGTCGGATGCGTCCGCCGCCCGGCGTGGCGCCAGGTCGTCGTCGCCTGGGCTGGTCGGGGTGGCCTGCTCGGTCATGGTGTCCTCCGTCATCGACTCGCGTGGTACGAGTACCTCCAAGGTCTCACGCCCAGTGCGTGCTGACTGTCGCCCCGGTGACACAAGCAGTCAACGCTGCGGGTTTCGTCCTCAGCGGAAGACGACCGTACGACGTCCGTTGACCAGCACCCGCTGCTCGGCGTGCCACTTGACCGCCCTGGACAGCACATAGCTCTCGACGTCGCGTCCGGCGGCCACCAGCTCGTCAGGACCATACCGATGGTCCACCCGGATCACGTCCTGCTCGATCACCGGGCCCTCGTCGAGGTCTGGCGTGACATAGTGCGCGGTCGCGCCGATCTGCTTGACCCCGCGTGCGTACGCCTGGTGGTAGGGGCGCGCTCCCTTGAAGCTCGGCAGGAACGAGTGATGGATGTTGATGGCCCTGGCCTCCAGACGCATACAGACGGCATCGGAGAGGACCTGCATGTAACGGGCCAGCACGACCAGGTGGATGTCGAGCTCGTCCACCATCGACAACAGCTGTCGTTCGGCCGCGTCCTTGGTGTCCGCGGTCACCGGGATGTGGTGGAACGGCACTCCGTACGTTCGGGCCAGGTCGGCGAAGTCGGTGTGGTTGGACACGATTGCCGCGACGTCGATCTGCAGGGTCCGGGTCTGCCAGCGGAACAGCAGATCATTGAGGCAGTGGCCCGATTTCGACACCAGGATCAACGTCCGGAACCTCGCCCCCGCCTCGTGCAGCTGCCAGGTCATGCCGAAGCCAGTCGCCACGGAGCCGAAGGCCGAGCGCAGCTGCTCCAGCGTCACCGTCGGATCGAGCGTCTCGAAGTGCACGCGCATGAAGAACCGCGTGTCGAGGCGGTCGTCGAACTGCTGCGAGTCGACGATGTTGCCCGAATGCTCGACCAGGAAGCTCGATACCGCGAAGACGATGCCTGGTCGGTCAGGACACGCGATCGTCAGCACGAACTCGGCAGAGTCTCCCGGAGCCATTCGCACCTCCCAGTGCCGCTAGCGTGTTGCGTGGCACACAACTGAGACGTTCACTGCGCAACCCTGTGCAACAGTACTCAACAGCCTGACCGACGATCGTGGGTCGTCAAGATTGCGTCATGAGCACTAGGGTTCCGCCATGAGCAACAGCTCGGCCGACAAGAGGACCGCTTCCGGCCGCTCCGAGACCGCTACGGTCCAGTCGGTCGACCGGGCCGTGACGGTGCTGGAGATCCTGGCCCGGGACGGCGAGGTGGGGGTCACTGACATCGCCATCGAGATCGGCGTCCACAAGTCGACGGCGTTCCGGCTGGTCGCCGCCCTGGAGGCCCGCAACCTGGTCGAGCAGAACTCCGAGAGGGGCAAGTACCGCCTCGGTGTCGGGATTCTGCGGCTGGCCGGGGCGACGACGGCGCGCCTCGACCTGATCCAGGAGAGCCGCCCGGTCTGCCGACGGCTTGCGGTCGTCACCGGTGAGACGGTCAACGTCGCCGTGCTCTCCGACGGTGCAGCCCTGTACCTCGACCAGGTGGCGGGAGCTTCCGCGCTCCAGCTGCACAACTGGGTGGGGCAGCGGGTGCCGTTGCACGCCACCTCGAACGGGAAGGTGCTGCTCGCCCATCGGGCGCCGGGGGAGCGGCTGGCGGATCTGCTCAAGCCGCCGTTGCGACGGTTCACCAGCCAGACGCTGACCACGATGCGCTCGCTGGAGCTCGAGCTCGATCGGGTCCGGGCACAGGGGTACGCGACCGCAGAGGACGAGCTCGAGGTGGGCCTGACGGCGATCGCCGCGCCAGTGCTCAACGCCTCCGGGGAGTGCGTCGCGTCGATGAGCGCGTCGGGTCCGGGATTCAGGCTGGCCGGGCAACACCGCAACCAGGTCGTGGCGGCGGTACGTCAGGCGGCCCGTGACGTGTCGCGCCGTCTTGGCTGGCTCGGCTGACTAGCCTTGACGAACAGTTCAAGCAGAACCATGCTGTTGCGTAAGTCACGCCATCGTTGCGTATCAGGCAACACAGAACAACCGGGTGGGATGAATCCCGCACACGGAGGTGGAGCGCGAAGTGCCTGACCTGTTCATCGGGGGTGAGTGGACCGGCGCCGAGTCCGGCGAGCAGCGTGGGCTGCGGTGCCCTGCGGACGGCCGGGTGTTCACCTCGGTTGACGAGGGCGCGCGCGTCGACACCGAGCGGGCGATCGCGGCCGCACGCGAGGCGTTCGACAACGGACCGTGGCGCGGGCTCCCGGCCCGCGAGCGCGGCGATCTGCTGGTCCGGGTGGCGGCCATCCTGCAACGGGACAAGGCAGCGATCGCGCGCGCGGAGTCGCTGGACACCGGCAAGCGTCTGGTCGAGAGCGAGTACGACGTCGACGACGTGACAAACGTCTTCCGCTACTACGGCGGCGTCGCGGACAGCAGCCCCGGGCACGTCGTGGACGCCGGCAACCCCGGCGTCGTCAGCCGGATCGTCTACGAGCCGGTCGGGGTCTGCGGCCTCATCACGCCGTGGAACTACCCTCTGCTGCAGACGTCGTGGAAGGTCGCTCCCGCGCTCGCGGCCGGCAACACGTTCGTGCTGAAGCCGAGCGAGCTCAGTCCGTCGACGGCGATCCTGCTGATGAAAGTGGTAGGCCAGCTCACCGGAGAGGTGGTGGCGGCGGATGAGCAGGAAATGCTGCGGGCTGGTGGTGCCCACCCAGGCCCAGGCGTAGCTGCGCTCGCCCTTGGAGCCGGGAACGGTCATGGTCTGCCAGTGCCGGTCGGCGGCCAGGTGGGTGGCGGCGAGGGTGTCGGCGCGGAGCCGGGTGACCGGGTTGAGCTCGATGGTGAACGCGCAGCCCACGCGCAGCACGTCGCCGATCTGGTCGTCCTCCAGATGCTGGCGCAGCTGGCCGGAGCGGCCGTAGACCTCGTCGCCGGCGCACCACGGGGCATCGTCTGATCGGCGAGGGCGTCGGTGATGATGTCGATGGCCAGCTGGGGTTTCGTCCGGAACACCACGTTGGTGGGGATGCCGAGCGCGGTCCGGCGGTCGGGGTCCTCGAGTTGTTCGGCGGGCAGGTAGAGCCGCTAGTGCGGTGACCACTTACGTTCACCGGTTTGGCGACACGCCGCCGGCGTCCCACGGTGAGCGCTGCTGCTCCCAGTCTTGATCTCGACATCCGACGAGATCACGAGGTGCGGCGCGGATGGCAGACCCGGTCAGAGCACGACGATTATCCGATCACGAGGGCCAGACGCTGACCCAGATCGTGCGTCGTGGACGCGGCAGCTCGATCCGGGTCCGCCGCGCCACCATGATCATGGCGTCGGCGTCGGGGACTCCGGTCGCGGCGATCGCCCGGCTGGTCGCCGCGGACGAGGACACCGTGCGCGATGTGATCCACGCCTTCAACGCAACGGGGGCTGGCCGCGCTGGACCCTCAGTGGGCGGGAGGCCGTCCCCGCCTGATCAGTGACGACGACATCGCGTTCATCGTCACGACGGCCACCACCCGACCCGGCGCCGCTGGGCTGCCCGTTCACGCACTGGAGCGTGCGCAAACTGGTCGCCTACCTCGCCCGCGACCACGATCGGCGGGTCAAGTCGGGCGCGAACGGCTGCGCCTGATCCTGCGCGAGCACCACATCAGCTTCCAGCGCACCCGGACGTGGAAGGAATCCACCGACCCGGACAAGGACGCCAAGCTCGACCGGATCGACTACGTGACCAGCCACTTCCCGATGCGCTGCTTCGCGTTCGACCAGTTCGGGCCGCTGTCGATCCGGCCCTGCCACGGCTCGACCTGGGCGCCGGAGTCCAAGCCGATCCGGCTGCCCGCGACGTATCACCGCACGCACGGCATCCGCTACTTCCACGGCTGCTACAGCCTCGGCGATGACCAGCTGTGGGGTGTCAACCGGCGCCGCAAAGGCGGGGACCACTCGCTGTCCGCGCTCAAGTCGATCCGGGCCGCCCGCCCCGACGGCGCACCGATCTACGTGATCATGGACAACCTGTCGGCGAACAAGACCCCCGCCATCCGGGCCTGGGCGGTCCGCAACAAGGTCGAGCTGTGTCTGACCCCGACCTCGGCGTCGTGGGCGAACCCGATCGAGGCCCAGTTCGGGCCGTTGCGCACCTTCACCATGGGCGCCTCGGACCACCCCAACCACCCGGCGCTGGCGCGTCGGCTGCAGGCCTACCTGCGCTGGCGCAACACCCACGCCCGCCACCCCGACGTCCTCGCCGCACAACGCCGAGAACGGGCCCGGATCCGCAGCGAACGCCACCAACGCTGGGGCCGACCACGAGCGGCATGACCCGGTGAACGTTCATGGTCAACGCACTAGTCAGGCAACCGGCCCAGCGCCAGCGACCGTGCTTTCGGAAGTGAGCCACCCCGACCCGCATCGTCACCGGCTCGACAGGCGGGAGCGGGAGGGTACGCGGGCCGGCGTCGGCCCGGCCGGACCGCGCGGCGGAGTGGTCCGCAGGCCGCGACGTCGCCTACCTGGTCCTGTAGGACGCCGCGGTCGGGTCCGGGTACGGCTCGTGAGATGTGAAGTGGTCGTGCGGCACCGAGTGTTCGGTCATGGTGACCTCCGGCTCGGTCGGCTCGGCCCGATCGTCAACCTCCGCCACGGCGACGTCTACTGCCGGTCCAGACGAGCGCGCCCATCAGGGCGAGCTACCCCGTCCTATCGAGCTCCGTGCAAATCCGGTCGATCTGCTGGGGCAACCCCGGACCTGCCAGGCCGGGGGCCGGCTGGGGCGCCATCCTGATCATGGGCGTGACGGACGGGCCTGCTCGGGGGGATCAACGCGCTCTTCCGCTCTTCGGTATCGAACTGCTCGCGGCGATCGCGCTGTAGGCGGTTCGGGTCACGGTTACCCGCAGATTCCAATCAGAACGGCGTGGGGATGTAGCGGCGCGGTGCGTGGGGCTCGGCGTAGTCCCCGGGCTCGTCGCGGTCGGGCAAGGTGATCTTCTTCCGGCGGATGGGTTCGTAGGGCACCTGACCGAGGAGGTGGGTGATGATGTTGAGGCGGGCGCGCTTCTTGTCGTCGGTGTGGGCGAGGTACCAGGGCGCCCACCCGGTGTCGGTGGTGGTGAGCATGTCGTCGCGAGCCCGCGAGTAGTCGTACCACCGGCTGTAGGACATCAGGTCGAGGTCCGACAGCTTCCAGATCTTGCGGGGGTCGTCGATGCGGCTTTCGAGCCGGCGGGTTTGCTCCTCGCTGCCGACCTCGAGCCAGTACTTGATGAGGACGATCCCCGAGTCGACCATGGCCCGTTCCACGCCGGGGACGAGTTCGAGGAAGCGTTTCGTCTCGTCCTCGGTGCAGAAGCCCATCACGCGCTCGACACCCGCCCGGTTGTACCAACTCCGGTCGAAGATCACGACCTCTCCGGCTGCGGGGAAGTGCGGGACGTAGCGTTGGATGTACATCTGCGACTTCTCGCGTTCCGTCGGGGCCGGGAGCGCGACGACCCGGAACACGCGCGGACTGACCCGCTCGGTGATCCGCTTGATGGTGCCGCCCTTGCCGGCCGTGTCACGGCCTTCGAACACGATGCAGATCTTCGCGCCGGTTGCCTTCACCCACTCCTGCAATGCGACGAGTTCGCCATGCAGGTGGCGCATTTCGCGTTCGTATTCCTTCCGCTTCATTCTGGGCTTCGGTTCGGCGGTCGGCGGCGCCGGAGCGGCATCGTCGTGCGCTTGTGACGTCGTCGCCTTCTTGTGCTTCTTGTGCTTCCTGTGATCTGCCATCGGTGTCCTCTCTCGTTTGTCGCCAATCGCCCGTGTGGGCGGCTCCGTCTTTCGGCCCCAAAGGCGCCTCCAGCAAATGTATGACTGCTGCTGTCGCGACGATCGGTCGAGCGACGGACACGAGCCCAACCTGCTGGCCGCCGGCACCTTCTCGATCCACCCGGAGTGGTGTCGCACGAGCTGCGCCACGATCAGGTTCGCGATCGAGGTCGGCGTCGGAACACCGCCCTCCGCTTGGTTACCGCACGCCGGACGAGGCCGCGCTCGACGCCCGTGCCGCCCGTCGTGCGATCAGCTTGCCCAGCTCCCAGAGGAGCAAGAGACCCACAGCGGGCACGACCGCCCGCAGGAACTGCACCACCCCCTCTTCATCTCGACGCCCACCGAAAGGTCGGTCTGCATGGCCAGTCTCCGATTCCGATCGCCCCGACCCGCCTTCGCTATCGACCGGCGGCGAGGGCGCGTGCGGGTGTGACCGCTCGCGTCGGGTCGATCGCGGGGGGCTTGGGCGCGCGCGATCGACGGATCCACTTGCTGGCTTCGATCACGACCGGAAGCGCGAGCGCGAGACCGATACAGGCCAACCACTGCATGCCGGTGAGCTCTTGGGTCAGCAGGCTCCGCTGCAGGAAGCCGATCTCGGTGGCCGAACACGAGGAGCGCGACCGGAACGACCGAGATGGCCACGGCCTGCAGGATCGGCGGGGTGAGCCCGCTCGCCGGGTCCCGCCGGTTGGTCAGCGCGTTGAAGACGGTGCCGAGACCCATCACGACGAACGCCATGGTCATCGACGCGCTCGGCCGGTCCGGGCTGGGCTGGTCGGGCCCGACGACGAGCGGTGTCACCGCGGCGAGGAAGAGCACCACGGCGTAGAGCAGCCAGAACAGGACCGCCGTGCGGTTGGTGATCGGAACCTTCGGATCCCTGGGAGGTCGGTGCATGACGTCGGGATCCCCGGGGTCCACCGCGATCACCACGACCCCGGCCACGGTGACGAAGAACAGCAGGTAGAGCACCATCGACGGGGTGAGCGCGACACCCTGATTGATGTTGAAGGCGGTGGCGGCGACGAACAGCATGACCAACGACAGCAGCTGGGTCATCTGGTAGCGGACGTAGGCGACCACCTTCTCGTACACGCGGCGGCCGATCTCGACCGCGTGCACGAGCGTGCCGAAGTTGTCGTCGGTGAGGATCATGCGGGCGGCCTGCTTGGTGACCTCGCTGCCGCTGCCCATCGCCACCCCGATGTCGGCCTGCTTCAACGCGGCGGCGTCGTTGACGGCGTCACCCGTCATCGCGACGATCAATCCCTGCTGCTGCATCGAGCGGGCCAGGCGCAGCTTGTCCTCGGGCGACACCCGGCCGAACACGTGCAGCTGCGGCAGCCGACGCGCCAGCTCCTCGTCCGGCAGCGCCTGCAGCTCCGGGCCGCTGATCACGCCCGGTCCCAGAGCCAACATCTCGCCGATCGCCTCGGCCGTGACGGCATGGTCGCCGGTGATCATCCGGACGTCGATCCCCGCTCCCAGCGCGGTCCGGACCGCGCTCTTGGCCTCGGCCCGCAGCGGGTCGATGATGCCCGCCATGCCGACGAACGTCAGATCCTGCGTCAACGCCATCGGGTCGCTCGTCATCGTGGGGATCTCGTGTTCCTCGACGAACCGGGCCGCGAAGGCGAGCACCCGCAGACCCTTCTGACCCATGCGCGCATTCGCGGCGTCGATGTCGGCCTTGACCTGCGCGACGGGCGTCTGCGCCCCGGTCAGCGAGCCTCCCGACAGGCTGCACCGGGCCAGCACCACGTCCGGCGCCCCTTTCACGAGCTCGATGACCCGGTCGACCCCGCCGACCTGGTAGCGGTGGAAGGTGGCCATGAACTTGTAGTCGGAGTCGAACGGCACTTCGGCCAGTCGCGGGTAGGCCCGGCGGGTCTCCTCCGCGTCCACGCCGAGCTTGGCCGCCAGCACGACGAGGGCGGCCTCGGTCGGATCGCCGACCACGCTGCCGTCGTCGGCGACGGTGGCGTCGCTGTCCAGGACCAGGCCGAGCGCGAGGCGGGTGAAGTCGGGCACCTCGGCCCCCGCGACGGAGGTGATCGCGCCGGACTTGCGGTAGCCCGCGCCCTCCACCGCGAACCACGCCCCGTTGATGAACAGGGTCGAGACCATCATCTGGTTCATCGTGAGGGTGCCGGTCTTGTCGGTGTTGATGGCGCTCGTCGAGCCCAGCGTCTCCACGTCGGTGAGGTTCTTGACGATCGCCTTCGCCTGGGCGAGCTGCTTGGCGCCGTAGGACAGCAGGCCGGACACGAACGCCGGCATGCCCGTGGGGATGGCGGAGATCGCCATTGCGGTACCGAGCAACAGCAGCTGGGTGAACCCCACGCCTCGGATGAGGCCCACGACCACGATGAACGCGACCGCGCTCCACGCGATGATCCCGAGAACCTTCGTCAGCGTCCCGAGCTCCTTCTGCAACGGCGATCGGGTCCGGGTCACCGAGGTCAACATCGTCGCGATCCGACCCATTTGGGTCTGCATGCCGGTGTCGGTGGCGACCATCACCGCGGTACCCCTCGTGACCGAGGTGTTCTGGAACAGCATGTTCGACCGGTCGCCGATCGCGACGTCACCAGCGGGCAGCGTCCGCGCGTCCTTGGCCACCGGGGCGCTCTCCCCGGTGAGCGCCGCCTCCTGAACCTCCAGCGTCGCCGAACGGATGATCCGACCGTCGACCGGGACGATGTCCCCCGCCTCCAGCGCCACGATGTCGCCGGGAACCAGTTCGGACGCCGCAACCAGGGCGACCTCGCCGTCGCGAAGCGCCTTCGCCTGCGGCACCTGCATCTTCGACAGCGCGTCGACGCTGGCCCTGGCCGTGAGCTCCTGCCGGGCGCCCAGGACGATGTTGAGCACGACCAGCAGACCCACGATGACAGCCGTCGAAACCTGGCCGATGAGCAGACTCACCGCGACGACGGCCACCAGCATGATGTTCATCGGGTCGCGGAGCTGCTGCAGGGCGACCGCCCACAGCGATGGCGGCTTCTCGGCTGCGATCTGGTTCGGCCCGTACCGGGACAACCGGGCGCCTGCCTCGGACCGGCTCAAGCCGCGCTCGGCGTCGGTCTCCATCGCAGCGACCACGCGATCGGCGTCCTGGGCGAACCAGGGCTCCCGCGGCTCGGGTGTGTCGAGCCCCGGCTGTGTGACTGTGTCGGTTCTGCTGGCCATGAGCGCCTCCCACCGGAGCGATTCAGTCCCTAGCCGAGGGTGGCGACGAGCACGGCCTTGATGGTGTGCAGCCGGTTCTCGGCCTGGTCGAACACGATGCTGGCCGGTGAGGTGAACACCTCGCCGGTCACCTCGAGCCCGGACGTCATGCCGGTGTGGTCCATGATCTCGCGGCCGACGACGGTGTTGGTGTCGTGGAACGCGGGCAGGCAGTGCATGAACTTGACCGCCGGGTTGCCCGCCTTGTCCAGCAGGGCGGCATTCACCTGGTAGGGCGTCAGGATCCGCACCCGGTCCGTCCAGACGTCCTTGGGCTCCCCCATCGACACCCAGACGTCGGTGTGGATGAAGTCGACGCCGGACACGGCATCGGCGGGGTTGTCGGTCACGGTGATCCGCGCGCCCGTGCGGCCAGCGATGTCGACCGCCAGATCGACGACATCCTTGGGTGGGTGCAACTCCTCGGGGCCCGCGAGCCGCACGTCGCTGCCCATCAGCGCACCCATCACCAGCAGGGAGCGGCCCATGTTGAACCGGCAGTCACCGACGAACGCGTAGGCGATGCGGTCGAAGGGTTTGTTGCTCGCCTCGTGCATGGTGAGGAAGTCCGCGAGCATCTGGGTGGGGTGCCACTCGTCGGTCAGCCCGTTGTACACCGGCACGCCGGCATGGGCGGCGAGGGCTTCGACGTCCGCCTGGCGGTTGCCCCGGTACTCGATCGCGTCGTACATGCGGCCGAGCACCGAGGCGGTGTCGGCGACCGATTCCTTGTGGCCCATCTGTGAGCCCGACGGATCGAGGTAGGTCACGTGCGCACCCTGGTCGTACGCCGCGACCTCGAAGGCCGAACGCGTGCGCGTGGACGTCTTCTCGAAGATGAGCGCGATCTCCTTGCCGTCGAGACGCTTGACCTCGGTGCCCGCGTACTTCGCCAACTTGAGCGCCTCGGCCAGACGCAGGAGATAGCGCAGCTCGACCGGGGTGAAGTCCATCTCCTTCAGGAAACTGCGACCGTTCAGGTTGAATGCCATGGAGACCCCAAGAAGTCAGAACGCCAGGTGGTCAGAACGCGGCATCGCGTTCGATCGGGCACGTCATGCAGTGTGAGCCGCCGCGGCCGCGACCGAGTTCGAAGCCCTCGATGGTGATCACCTCGATGCCCGCCTTGCGCAGGGCGGTGTTGGTTCCGGTGTTGCGCTCGTAGGAGACGACGACGCCGGGTTCGAGGGCGACGACGTTGTTGCCGTCGTCCCATTGCTCGCGCTCGGCCTCGAATGTGTCTCCGCCGGTCTCGATCACCCGCATGTGTTGCACGCCCAGGGCGCGCGCCATGTGCTCGGGCAGCGTGCCCCGCTGCTCCTCGATCACCAGGTCGTCGGCCGACTGCCCGGGCCGTATCGCCCAGGTCCGTGCTCCGGCGATGACCGGCGGGAACATCGTGACCAGGTCCCGGTCGCACATCGTGATCACGGTGTCGAGGTGCATGTAGCTGCGGGACTTGGGCAGGTGGACGGCGAGCACCTGGCGGGCCGATCCGGCGCGGAACAGGGCCCGCGCGATCCACTGCACCGCCTGAGGCGTGGTGCGTTCTCCCATGCCGATCATGACGGAGCCGTTGCCGATCGGCTGCACGTCACCGCCTTCGACGTGCGCGCGTCCCCAGTTCTCGTCGGCGCCGCCCAGCCAGACCGGGAACTGCGCCGCGGCGAACATCGGGTGGAACCGATAGATGATCTCCATGATCATCGTTTCCGGCTTCCGCGCGGGTTTCGTCATCGGGTTCAGCGTGACCCCGTCGTAGATCCAGCAGGACGGGTCGCGCTGGAACAGGAAGTTGGGCAGCGGCGGCAGCAGCATGCTCGTCGGGTCGGCCGACTCCCACTCCAGCCCGACATTCCGTGCGACATCGGCCCTCGTGATCCCCCCGATCAGGAACTCGGCCACGAGAGTCGGGTCCGCCGTCTGCACCCACTCGCGGGCCCGCTGCGCCGCCGTGATGCCGACCTCCCGCTCGTTCAGGATGTGCTCACAAGCCCAGTCCTTGACCTCCGGCTTGACGATCGCCTCGGCGAGCAGGTGTTCGGCGTGGTAGACCTCGACCCCCCGCTCGCGCATCACCTCGGCGAACGCGTCGTGTTCGTCCTTGGCCTTCTTCACCCACAGCACGTCGTCGAAGAGCAACTCTTCCGCATTCGACGGCGTGAGACGCGTATGCTCCAGTCCCGGCCGGTGGATCAGCACCTTGCGGAGTTTCCCGACCTCAGAATGCACTCCGAGCGCCATCGTCGCCTCCTCGACTCGGGCCAGCAGACGCTCCGGCCGACTCAACGCGCTCGTTGCCGGCACGTCCACACCCGAGGAGGGTGAAGCAGAGCACTTCTCACCCCCCGACGGCGAACGATCCGTGAACAACAGGCAAACCGCGATCGAACCAGCCGTCTCCGCGTCTCAAAGGGAATGCAACGGGTCCGCGGCGGTCACCCTCCCCGGGTGATGTTCCGCGCCGGCGCGCCGCCGACACTGACCAACGAGCGGTGTGTCGCCGACTCCGCTCACACATCGCCCGTGGCGGACCTCGCACGTCGCTCGTGGCGCACCTCGGAGGTGAGTCATGTCGGATCCCGTCGACAGGCGCCCCGCATCGGGACAGCCGGTGGACGACGCCGGTGTCCACCACGGCACCGCCGCAGTTCGGCCTCACGTCGGCCACCGCGCTGATCATCGGCACCATCGTGGGCGTCGGCATCTTCAACCTGCCGACCTCGCTCGCGGTCTACGGTCCGATCAGTCTCGTCTCGATGGCCCTCACCACGGTCGGTGCGCTCGCGCTGGCGGTGTTGTTCGCTGCGCTGTCGCGGCGGCTACCGGCCGATGGGGGGCCGTACGCGTACGCGCGGGCCGCTTTCGGCAACGCGTGGGGGTTCACCAACGCCTGGTCCTACTGGATCACCGCGTGGGCGGGCAACGCCGCGATCGCGGTCGGCTGGGTCCTGTACGTCGAGCACTTCATCAACACCGGCCACAACCCGGTCTTCTCGGTGCTGCTCGTGCTGGTCGGACTGTGGATTCCCGCAGCGATCAACCTGTCCGGTGTGAAGAACATGGGGACGGTCCAGGTCGTGACGACGATCGTGAAGTTCGTCGTGCTGGCGTTCATGGCGACGGTCGGCCTGTTCTTCATCCAGGCCGCGAACTACGTTCCGTTCAACGTCAGCGGCGAGAGCGCCATCGCCGCGATCGGCGGCGGCATGGCCATCGCGCTGTTCAGCTACCTCGGCGTCGAGACCGCCGCCGTCGCGGCCGCGAAGGTGCGCGATCCCGACCGGAACATCCCCCGGGCCACCATCCTGGGCACCCTCGCCACCGCGGTCGTCTACATGCTCTCCCTCACCGCCGTGTTCGGCATCCTTCCCACCTCGCAACTTGCCTCCGCGAACGCGCCGTTCTCCGACGCGGCGAACGCCATGTTCGGCGGTACCTGGGCGGGCGACCTGATGGCCATCGCCGTCATCATCTCCGGCTTCGGCGCCCTCACGGCTGGACCATGATCTGTGCCGAGATGCCCCTCGCCGCGGCCAAGGACGGTCTGTTCCCGGAACGGTTCAAGCGGCTCTCCGGCACCGGGGTGCCGACGTTCGGCGTCGTGATCTCCACCGTGCTGGCGTCCATCGCCGTGATCATCAACTACCTGGGGGCCAGCGGCGCGGACGTCTTCACCACGCTCGTGCTCATGACCGGGATCACCGCAGCCATCCCGTACGCCTTCTCGGCACTCGCGCAGCTCAAGTGGTGCCGGGCCGACCGCCACAGAATGGAAGCCGGTCGCTTCGTCCGGGACATGGTCGTCGCCGTCCTCTCGTTGGTGTTCTCCATCCTGTTCATCTGGTACTCGCGCAACACCGGCCAGCCCTTCTGGCTGTACTGGGCCCCGTTCCTCCTGGCCGCCGTAGCGCTGTTGCTCGGTGTACCGGTCTACCGAGCACAGCGCAGCAAGATGAGCCAACCCGAGCCCGTACCGCCGCTGCGTTGAGGACGGTCGCTCGCCGAAGCTGGAGGCTGGATATGCGGATCGTGGTCGCACTGGGCGGGAACGCACTGCTGCGGCGTTCGGACCCGATGACCACCGCGGTACAGCGGCGCAACATCAGGATCGCGGCGCAGGCGCTCGCACCGCTGGCCGCGGAGCACAGCCTCATCGTCGTGCACGGCAACGGACCACAGGTGGGCCTGCTGTCCTTGCAGGCCGAGTCCTACCGAGGAGCCGAGCCGTACCCCCTCGACGTCCTGGACGCCGGAACCCAAGGCATGATCGGCTACCTCGTGCAGCAGGAGCTGCGGCGCGTTCTCCCCCCGGACCGGCCGGTGGTGACGGTCCTCACCATGATCACGGTCGATCCGGACGACCCGGCGTTCACCAACCCGACCAAGTTCGTCGGGCCCACCTACTCCCAGGCGGACGCCGACGCGCTCGCGCAGGGACAAGGCCTGGGCATTCCGGCCAGGACGGCGCGGCGTGGCGCCGCGTGGTGCCCTCCCCCGAGCCGCAACAGATCATCGAGATCGAGCCGATCACCTGGCTGCTCGAGCGCGGGATCGGTGGTGGTCTGCGCAGGCGGCGGAGGCATCCCCACGATGCGCTCCTCCACGGCCGCAGGCGAGCTGTCCGGCGTCGAAGCCGTCATCGACAAAGACCTGGCCGGCGAGCTGCTGTCCGAGAACGTCGGCGCGGACCTGTTCGTCATGGCCACCGACGTGGACGGCGTCTACCTCGACTGGGGCACACCCGCCCAGCGCAGGCTGGGCGAGGTGACCCCCGAGGATCTGATCGGCCGCGAGTTCCCGGCCGGATCCATGGGCCCGAAGGTGGACGCCGCGGTCCGCTTCGTCGCGAAGACCGGCCGACGAGCGGCCATCGGCTCCCTCGCCGACATCCCCGGAATCGTCGCGGGCACCGCAGGCACGAACATCGTCCCGCGGACCCGGGCCGATGAGCCCAGAACTCGCCATAAGGCCGGTGGTGGTCGTGGTGCGGCGTCGGTCGTCTCGAATCATCGGCCCGGATACCCGGACCGGCCGAACGGCAGAATGTGCCCACGCCCGGCCCACTCGCACATCGTTGTCGCCGCCGGCGATCGCTATCGGACTGCGTCACCCCGCCAGGCGGCGATCGGGGAGGTGGTTGACATGACCACGCACGACCGACTGACCAGTATCTGTCGGTGCGGCAGGCGGCATTCATCGGGGTCGGCGCCATGGTGGGCGCCGGCATCTTCGCGCTGCTCGGCGCGGCGGGTGCGGTGGCCGGTGCCGCGGTGTGGCTCTCCTTCCTCATCGCCGGCGCGGTCGCCGGGCTGCAGGGCTACTCGTTCGCCAAGTTCGGCGCCCGCTACCCCTCCGGCCGCGGGGCTGTTCGAATACCTCCGCCGCGGATTCGGCGAGGGCCACCTCACCGGCGTCACCGCATGGCTGACCTACGTGACCAACGCCATCATCACCGCCATGGTGGCCGTGTCCTTCGGCAGCTACGCCAGCGCGCTGTTCACCCACGGAAACCCGACCTGGGCGAAGATCTTCGCCGCCCTCATCCTCGTCGTCATGACCGGGGTCAACATCGTCGGCTCGCAACTGGTCGCCAAAGCACAAACCGTCATCGTCTACGTCGTCCTGGGCATCCTCGTCCTGTTCGCCATCGTCACCCTCGCCACCCTCAAACCCGCGCTGCTCGCCCCGTCCGGATACCCGCCGCTGCGCGACATCATCGCCAGCGTCGCCCTGACCTTCTTCGCCTTCCTCGGCTTCGGCATCATCACCTTCACCGCGAAAGACCTCCGCGAACCGTCCCGTCAACTCCCCCGCGCGATGACCCTCGCGCTCGTCCATCGCCACCGTCATCTACGTCGCCATCGCACTCGGCGTGTTCGGCACCCTGCCCGTCCAGGAGGTGATCGCCTCCGGCGGGACCGCGCTCGCCGTGGCCGCCCAGCCCACCCTCGGTGACGCGGGCTACCTGCTCATGAGCATCACCGCCCTGTTCGCCACCGCCGGGGCCACCAACGCCGGGCTCTACCCCGCCATCGGGCTCTGCGACCAACTCGCCGCAAACGGCACGTTCCCACCCGTGCTGGGCCGCCGGATCGCCCAGCGGGTGTCCGTCGGGCTCCTGGTCGCCGCGGCCCTGAGCCTGATACTGGCCATCGGGTTCGCCCTGAACGCGATCGCCTCGATCGGCAGCGCGGTCGCTCTGCTGGTCTTCGGCATGTGCACCGTCGCGCACTTCCGGGTCCGGTCCGAGACCGGCGCGCGGCTGTCCCTGCTCATCCTCGCGGTCACCACGGCCGGGATCGCCCTCGTCGCGTTCCTGCTCGACCTCATCGTCAACGACCCCGTATCCGTGGCCGCGATGCTCGTGATCGTCATCCTCGCCGTCATCCTCGACTTCGCCTGGAAGCGCCTGCGCGCGCGGCGCAGAACTCGCACCCAACCCAGCGCGCACAACCACCGAGGACGGAGGCGGCGATACCTCACCCTCCGAGACCAGCGGGACCCGCGTCCCACGACCACACCGTGACCCGTCGAACACACTGACACCGTCGAACAACAGCCGTGCACACCCCGACCGCTGAGGCCGCGCAGCTTGCGAACGTGCCAGATTCCGCGTTGGCCTCGAATTGGGTCGTGCGTCATCAGAGGGCGGCGGGTCGCGCACGCCGGGCAAACCGGCCCGCCATCGGATCGAGCCGCCGGTCGTCCGACCCGGACTCCCCACGCCGTCTGGCCCGACCGCTGAGGCCAACGGTCGACCGCTCTGATCGCTCGAGCATCGCACGCCGGACGACGGACCACGCCCCCCTCACGAGCCATCGCCGACCTCCGCCCACAGCTGCTCGTAGTACTTGGCTGCCCTGCTCGTCGGTGCGAAGACGGGGACCGGCGCGCGCCGCTCGGCCATCTGCTCGATGAGTGCCATCGACGGGATGACGGTGTCGGCGATCCGGCCGCGGTCGCGCGGGATGGCGTCGATGACCTCGCGGTGCAGCCGCTTGCGCCGGTCGGCCATCGAGAAGAAGGCCACGACCTCCGGCCGCGGTCGCGGCGCGTCCGCGACGAAACGGGTCAGCTGGGCGTACGTGCGCAGGGACAGCGTCGCGGGGATGAGCGGCACGAGCAGGACGTCGGCCGCGCGAAGCACGTTCTCCGACACCAGCGACACGCTGGGCGGGCAGTCGAGGAAGGCGACGTCGTAGTCGTCGGCCACACCGGACAGCAGCTGGTCGAGGCGGCGGGTCCGCTTCTTCGCGTCGTCGAGCTCAAGGTCCATGTTGCGGTAGGAGAAGTCCGCGGGCAGCAGGTCCAGGTTGTCGAAGTCGGTCGCCTTCACCGCGTCGTCGACCGGACGCTTGCCCGAGACCAGACCACGGCCGCCGCCCTTCACCCGCGGCTTGACCCGGAACAGGTAGGTCGCCGCGCCCTGCGGGTCGAGGTCCCAGAGCAGCGCGCGGCGGCCGGACGCAGCCGCCAGGTAGGCGAGGTTGACCGCGGTCGTCGTCTTCCCGACCCCGCCCTTGATGTTGTACGTCGCGTAGACCTTCACCCGGCCGCCTTCCCACCGCTGCCGAGGAGGCGCGCCATCCGCCGGTGGCTGGCCGGCCGAACGTAGGACGCGAAGGCGGTGGCGAACTCGGCGCGGGCGCGCTGCTGCTCGGCGTAGAGGTGACCCATGAGCTCTCCCATGGCGAGCAGGGCCTCGGCCGGGGCGCCGTCCGCGACCATCTCCTGCGCGAACCCATGCAGCGTCATCCGCTGCACCTCCGAGTCTTGGAACCGGCCGAGCACGTCCTGAAGGCTCTTGAGGTCCTTGATCGCCTTACCCACCTGGGCGTCGTCGAGCACCGGCGCGAACATCTCCAGCGCGTAGCGCAGCTCCTTGCCCCGCTTCCGCAGCACGTGCAGCTCTTCCGGTGCCGAGGAGTCGGAGATCGCGGTGCCACCGCGGACGACCCGCCGGTACGCCCGCGCGACGGTGGCCCGGGCCAGCGCGCCGGCCGACCACGCGGCGCCATCCGCGGAGCGCGCCGAGTCGGCCAGCGCGGACAACTCCCCCGCCCAGTCGTCGAGCAGCCGCCGCAGCCGGGCCCCGCGCAGCGCCCGCAGGAGGGTGCGACGATCGGCGGCCCGCCGGCGCGCGAGGTGCGCCTGGAACGGCTCGAGGTCGGCGGCCGAGGCGGCCACCAGCCAACCGGCCATCCCGGGCAGGCCGAGCTGGTACACGTCGAGGTCGCGGACCGGGGTGGTGAGGTCGCCGAGCCACTTGAACTGCGGCTCCCACGCCTCCCGGACGTGTGCCGGGAGCGCCGGCCGGCCGAGCTTGAGCAACGAGCGCGTCCGCCGGACCGCTACCCGGACGTCGTGGAGGAACTCGGTGTCAACGTCGCCGATCGTGCCCGGCAGGTTGTCGCGCACCTCCTGCAGGAAGTCGGTCAGCTCGGCAGCGAGCAGCGCACGCGCCGGCGACTCGGGGTCGGCCACCGCGCGACTCGCGGCCCGGGGCGCGACCGGCTCCTCCCTGGCGGGCCCGAGCAGGGTCGTGACCAACCGCCACGCCCGGTCGGCCTCCTTCTGGTAGCCGCGCAACGGCCGGACGGTGACCACCGGCGGCGGCACGGCGCCACCGCCGGCGGGCTCGTCGACGTCGAGGCGCACAACGATCTTGCCGTCCGCGTTGCGCAGCTCGGCCCGGTGCACCAGCCGTCGCCGCTCGTCGACGACGAGCAGGGCGCGGATCCCGGCCAGCCGCGCGACGTGGTCCCTCAGCGTCCCCTCCGGCAGCGCGTCCGCCATCGCCGGCCACCGCGGCCCGGTACCGGCCAGCACGCTCACCAGGGTCTCCCCGCTCTGCACCAGCTCAAGCCGCTCCTCGCCGGCCTCGGCGACAAGCTGCAGCCGCTGACCGGCACCTTCCAGGCGCCGATCGAACGTGTCGAGCACCGCGCACCGCACCACGCGCGCTCTGCCGCGCGACACCTCGAAGGACGAGGCCAGCAGGTCGTGCAGGGCCTCGACATCGAGCGCCGCGGAGCCGGCCGGGCAGGCGCTGCGGACCTCGGTCATGATGCACTGACGATAACGCCGCCGGTCGAGCGCACGTCCAGGAGAGCGGGGACGTCAGACCCCTCACCACCCGATAACACGTCGGGGGCACGTCGAGGCGGAGAGCAGGCGAGGGGACCTGAACGCCTAAGCATCCAGCGAACCGCCGCGGCTAGCCACGGCCGGCTGCCAGGTGGCGCAGACGCACCCAGTCCATCGCCGGTCGCGGCGCAGGCACCCCGGGACGGTTCCGCGGCACCCGTACCCGCAGTGCCTTCGGCAGCGCGGTGCACCGCACCGGCGTGGGCAGCACGATCGCCTCGCCGTCGACCCCGACCGCGATCTCGGGCTCGTCGGCGTCGACCACCACCTCGCCGGCGGTGAGCAGGGCCAGGCCGCGCCGGTGGTTGCGGCGCAGCAGGCCGACCGCCTGCCCGGCGGTGGCGACGGAGACCACGACGATGCCGAGCACGCCGTAGTCGAGCGCGGGCCCGGCGCCCGAGACCCGGCGACGTCGCCGGTCCCGTACGGCCCGCTGCTCACCAGCACCGCCTGCGGCCCGTCGACCGTGGCGCCGCGACGCGTGGACCACCAGCCGCGTGCCGCGGTGCCCGGCGATCAGGTCGGGAAGCATGTTCAGCGTCGTGCCGGTCTTGTCGTCCCGGTACGCCGGGCTCTGCACGATCTCCGCGTACGCGCCGAACGAGGCGTTGTTGACGAACGTGCGACCGCCGATCACTCCCAGGTCGACCCGCAGCTCGACCCCGTCGGTCAGGCCGTCGAGGCACGTGGCCGGGTCGTCGCGATCGAGCCCGAGGTCCAGCGCGAAGTGGTTGCGGGTACCCGCGCTGATGACCAGGAACGGCAGGTCGTGCTCGGCCGCGATGCCGGCGACGAGCGCCTGGGTGCCGTCCCCGCCGGCAACGCCCAGCAGGTCGGCGCCGCGGGCCACCGCGTCCCGGGCGAGGGCGGCGACGTCGACGATGCCCGGGCCGTCCAGCAGCGCGACCTCGGCACCCATCGCCTCGGCCTTCTCCTTGAGCCCGAACTTGGTCACCTTCCCGCCGCCCGACCGCGGGTTCATCACCAGGAACGGATGCTTCACCGGGCGGGCCGGATAGGTGGGCATGCTCTGGTCCCGGGCGACGACGCTCAGCGCCGCCCGGCCGGCCACGCCCGCGAGCACGGCAAAGGCGAGTGACAGCAACGGCGACCCACACCAGCCGCGCCCGGAGGTAGAGCACCAGCACGACGATCGGCGCGGCCACGGCCACCACCGCCGCGGCCCACCTGAGCACCCCTCGCCTCGCCAGGAACCAGTACGCCGCCGCCACAAAGACGACGACGCCGACGACGCCGACGAGCACCATCGACAGGCTCCGCAGCCCGGCGAATCCCACCAACACGGCCACCGCGGCGAAGGCCGCGCCGAACGCGGCCCGGGCCAGCCACACCTGCGCCCGGGTCGGGCGCACATCCGCCCCCGATTGCACCCCGGCGCTGCTCGACGGCGCCTGCGGCGTCCCTCCCGCCGCAACCGCCCGATCGATTGAGTCCTCCCCGTGCGCGCCGGTCATGAGCTCATCCTGACCGGCCGTCGTGCTGGGCGACCTCACCCATCG